>DATNEY010000054.1:0-138284 GCA_035606665.1 Vicinamibacterales bacterium
TAGCGATACCGCGGCAGCGTCCATCGCGTCCAGATATACGTGAACAGGATGATGCCGACTTTGCCGAGGAACCCGAGCCACCCGAGCCAGTCGGGGATGAGCGGTGTGTGCCAGCCTCCGAGATACAGATCAGTGGCAACCGCGGACATGGTCGCCATGTTGATGTATTCGGCCTGCGGAAACAGCGCAAAACGAACCGAGCTGTACTCGGTATTGTAGCCGGCGACGAGCTCCTGCTCCGCTTCAGGGAAATCGAACGGCGCGCGGTTGGTCTCCGCCACGCCCGCCGTGAGAAAGATGAAGAATCCGAGCGGCTGCAGGAAGATGTACCACTTCGGGATCACGTGAAACCAGTAACCGCTCTGCTGATTCACGATGTCGCCGAGCGACAGCGAGCCCGCCATCAGGATGACCGCCGCGAACGACATCCCGTACGAGAGCTCGTAGCTGATCATCTGCGCCGACGCGCGCAGCGCGCCCAGGAGCGAGTACTTGCTGTTCGAGCTCCAGCCCGCGAGCACGATGCCGTACACGCCCATCGACGTGATGGCGAAGATCACCAGCAGCCCGACGTTCACGTCCGCCGGCGCCAGATTCACGGGCTCGTCGAGCAGGCCGAAGAACGTCGTCGGCGCGCCGAACGGCACGACCGAGAACGCGGCAAAGGCCGCCGTCGCGGAGATGACCGGCGCGAGATAGAAGAGCCACTTGTTGGCCGCGAGCGGCCGGAGCTCCTCCTTCATCATCAGCTTGATGATGTCGGCCAGCGGCTGCAGGAGGCCCTTCGGCCCGACCAGGAACGGGCCGAACCGCTGCTGCACGAGCGCAGCGACCTTGCGCTCCATGTACACGAGGACCGCCGCCGAGTTCAGCAGCATGAAGAACGTGAACCCGAGAACGCCGAGCTGCGCGATGAGCCGCGGATCCATCAGTGCGCCGCCATCACGCGCGAGCTCGAGCGCCACGGGGCCGGCACGGTGCAGCGGCCCTCCCGGATGTGCGCTTCATATTCCTCGCGGAAGAGGGAAATGGTGGACAGCACGGGTGTGGCTTCGGCATCGCCGAACGCGCACAACGTCTTGCCCATGATGTTGTTGGCCACCGAGGTGAGGAGGTCGAGGTCCCGCATCTGCCCTTCCCCGCGCTCGATCTTGCCGAGCAAGCGGTGGAGCCAGTCGCCGCCTTCACGGCACGGCGTGCACTTACCGCACGACTCGTGCTTGTAGAAGTAGAGAAGATTCTCCGCCGCCCACACCATGCACGTTGTCTCGTCCATGACGATGATGCCCGCGGAGCCGAGGAGCGAGCCGGCCTTGGCGATGCCGTCGAAGCTGGCGGGAATGTCGAGCTGGTCCGGCAGGAGCAACGGCACGGACGAGCCGCCCGGGATCACGGCCTTCAGCTTGCGCCCGTCGCGAATGCCGCCGGCGAACTTCGGGTCGTAGATGAGATCGCGCAACGACACGTTCATGTCCGACTCGTACACGCCGGGCTTCACCACGTGACCGCTGACGCAGAACAGCTTCGGGCCGCCGTTCTTCTCGGGCCCGATCTTCGCGAACCACTCGGGTCCATGCTCGATGATGAGCGGCACGTTGCAGAGCGTCTCGACGTTGTTGACCGCGGTCGGACAACCCCAGAGGCCCTCGACCGCCGGGAACGGCGGCTTGATGCGGGGCTGCGCGCGCTTGCCTTCGAGCGACTCGATGAGCGCGGTTTCTTCCCCGGCTTCGTACGCGCCGGCACCGCGATGAATGTAGATCTCGCAGTCGAAGCCGGTGCCGAAGATGTTCCGGCCGACGTAACCCGCCGCGCGCGCCTTCGCGAGCTCAGCCTCGAGCACGAGCTGCACGTGGTAGAACTCGCCGCGGATGTAGATGTAGGCGACCTTCGCGCCGATCGCGTGGCACCCGATGAGGCAGCCCTCGAACAGCAGGTGCGGATTGCGCTCCATGAGCACGTGATCCTTGAACGTGCCCGGCTCGCTCTCGTCCGCGTTGCAGCAGATGTACTTCGGCTTCGGCGACTTCTTGTCGACGAACTGCCACTTCATGCCGGTCGGGAATCCAGCGCCGCCGCGGCCGCGCAGGCCCGAGGCCTTCACCGCATCGACGACCGCCTCGGGCGTCATGCCGAGCGCCTTCTTCAGCGACTGGTAGCCGCCGTTCTTTTCATAGAACGCGAGCGTCTCGCCGTTCGGCGTCCGGACGTGTCTTGTCAGCAGCGGTGTCATCTTTTTTCCATTGCGGTTGGGGCCCCACCCCCAACCGCTACGATGCTTCGCGGTTCGCTACGCTCACTCGCTCGCGGAGTCATCATTGCTTGGGCCCCACCCCCACGCGCTTGTCTCCGGACGCTCAGCACCCTCACTACGCTCGGGGCTTCGCGATGTCGCGGAGTCGTCATTTCTTCTCCAGCATCATGTGACAGCCGGTGAGCGAGGCTGCGCCTCGCGCGCGAAGACCCTCGATAAGTTTTCTTGCATCGTCGGGATCCTGGCACTCGTGCCAGTCGTCGTTGACGCCCACGACCGGCGCCTTGTCGCAGGCGCCGAGGCACTCGACTTCGAGCAGCGTGAATTCGCGGGACGCGTCGGTCTCGCCCGGCTTGATGCCAAGGACCTGGGACAGCTCCTGCGTCACGCGCTCGGCGCCCATGAGGCCGCAGGAGAGCGTGCGGCACACCTGCAGCACGTACTTGCCGACCGGGCGCGTGAAGAACATCACGTAGTACGAGACGACGTCCTCGACGTCGGCGGGCGTGCACCCGATGACCTCGGCCACGTGCCGCATCGCGTTCAGCGTGATGTAGCCCTGCTGCCGCTGCGCGATGAAGAGGGCGTAGAGAATCGCGGACTTGCGGCGCTCCGGCGGGTAGCGCGTGCATATCTCCTCGAGCGTGGCGCGGTGCTCGGCGGTGTAGGCGAACGCCGGACCCTCTTCCGGAATCGCGCGGGCGGACTTGTGATGCCCGCGGCCGTAGTCCATGGTGGGGTGGAAACTCATCTGTCAACGTCTCCCATCACGACGTCCGTGGATCCAATGACCGCGATCACATCGGCGATGAGGCCGCCGACGATCATCTTCGGCAGCGCCTGGCACGCGATGAACGACGGGGCCCGCGACTTGACCCGCAGAGGCCGGTTGGTGCCGTCCGACACGACGTAGAAGCCGTGCTCGCCGCGCGGGCCCTCGACGGGCACGTAGGCTTCGCCCTTCGGCACGTTGAAACCCTGGGAGTACAGGAGGAAGTGCTGGATGAGCGCTTCCATCTCCGTGTAGACGCGATCCTTCGGCGGCGGCACGTACCGGAAATCCCGGCAGTCGTACTGGCCGGTCGGACTGATGCGCGCGAGCGCCTGGTTGCAGAGCCGCACGCTCTGCCGCATTTCTTCCATTTTCACGAGATAGCGCGCGTAGACGTCGCCCTCCGTCTGGGTGGGCACGTCGAACTCGTACGTTTCGTAATTGAGATACGGGAACGCTTTGCGGACGTCGTAGTTGATGCCGACCGCGCGGGCGAGCGGGCCCACGAGTCCCATCGCCATCGTGTCTTCTTTGGACAGGCGGCCGACGCCCTTCGTCCGGCCGAGCCAAACGTGATTCTTGGTGAGGAGCTTGTGGTACTCGTCGAGCTTCGACGGGAACTTGTCGAGGAACTCGCGGCACGCCTGGTGGAAGCCGCGCGGCAGATCCTCGCGCAGCCCTCCGATGCGGAGGTACGACGGAAAGAGCCTGAAGCCGGCGAGCATCTCGTTCAGATTGAGCAGCTGCTCGCGCTCGCGGAAGCAGTACAGCATCACGGACACGGCGCCGATCTCCATGCCGTGCGTGCCGAGCCAGACCAGATGCGACGACAGCCGGTTCAGCTCCGCGATCAGGACGCGGATGTTCGTCACGCGGTCCGGCATCTGGAGCCCGATGAGCTTTTCGACCGAGAGGCAGTAAGAGAGGCTGTTCGACTGCGGACCGAGGTAGTCCATCCGCTCCACGAGCGGAATGACCTGCTGCCACTTCTTCTGCTCGGCGGTCTTCTCGATGCCGGTATGCAGGAACCCGATCGTGGGTTCGGCCGACACGATGGTCTCGCCATCGAGCTGCAGCACGAGCCTCAGCACGCCGTGCGTGCTGGGGTGCTGCGGCCCCATGTTGACCGTCATCGTCTCGGTGTGTAACTCAGGCATGCGCTCTCTCGATCAACTCGCACATCACGTGGATCACGGTGCGGTGCACGGCCTGCACCTGCGGGCTCGTCATCCCCGGAACATTCACGTGCACGTCCACCAGCCGGCCGGTGTCGCCGCCGTCGCGGCCGGTCAATCCAATCGTCCGGAGTCCCGCGTCGCGGGCTTTCTGCAACGCGCGATTCACGTTCGCCGACGCGCCGCTTGTCGTGATGCCCATCGCGACGTCCCCCGGCTTCCCCACCGCCTCGATCTGGCGGGCGAACACCTGCTCGAACCCATAGTCGTTGGCGACCGCCGTCAGCAGCGCCGTGTCCGCCGTCAGCGCCGTTACCGCCAGCCCCTTCCGTTCGCGGGCGAACCGGCCGACGAGCTCCGTGGCGAAGTGTTGCGCATCGGCGGCGCTGCCGCCGTTCCCGAACACCCACACGTGCCGGCCCGAACCAAGCGCCTCTCGCATCACCCTCACGGCCTCGACGATGGCCGCGGCCTGGGCATCCGACACGCGGCGGTGCAGATCGGCCGCCTCACCCAACGTCGCCCGCACGACATCAAGTTCAACCTCGCGCTCAGCCATTCCACCGCGCCATCGGCGTCACTTCGTGGGCGACCCCGGTTTGTGCGCCTGACGGGCGGCTTCCTCGCGACCCGCCCGGACGTTTCGCGCGAACTCCTCGGGCGTCATCTGCAACGGCGACCAACCCGACGTCTCCTTGCGGATCTGCACCGGGTAGTCCTTGCGCAGCGGATACCCGACCCAGTCGTCGGGCATCAGAATGCGACGCAGATCCGGGTGGTCATCGAACGAGATTCCGAACAGGTCGAACAGCTCGCGCTCGGACCAGCCCGCCGTCGGATAGACGCCCGTCACCGTTGGTGCCCGGGGATCCTCCGCGGGCAGCCAGACCTTCATGCGCAACCGTGCGGCCGGGGCGGCCTGGGCCGCGCCTGCTGTCGTGAACGCCGCGCCGAGGCATGCGAAGTGATAGACCAGCTCATACCGGGGCGCCTGCGGCAGTCGATCGACCGCCGTGACGTCCACGAGAAACGCGAACTGGAGCGAGGGATGGTCGCGAAGTACGCGGCAGACGTCCACCACATGCTCTCGATCGACGGAGATCGCAGGCATGCCGTCAGCGGCCTCGATCGCGTCGACGGACGCGCCGGGGACGGCTTGGCGGAGGAGTTCAACGAGCGCGGGTGCGTCCATGAACCTACGGCGCGCCTAGGCGCTCATCCTCGACCGATCAATCTTTCGCTGGAGCTGAACGATGCCGTAGATGAGCGACTCCGGCCGCGGCGGGCAGCCGGGCACGAACACGTCGACGGGCACCACCTGATCCACGCCCTGGACGATCGAGTAGTTATCGAACACGCCGCCGCAGCTCGCGCACGCGCCCATCGAGATGACCCACTTGGGCTCGGGCATCTGGTCGTAGATCCGGCGCAGCACGGGCGCCATCTTGCGTGACAACCGGCCGGCCACGATCATCAGATCCGATTGACGAGGCGATCCGCGGAAGACTTCCGCGCCGAAGCGGGCGATGTCGTACCGGCCGCAGCTCATCGCCATCATCTCGATCGCGCAGCAAGCGAGACCGAACGTCACCGGCCAGATGGCCGACCGGCGGGCCCACTGCACCATCTTCTCGACCGAGGTCGTCAGAATCGGAAGCTCTTGTTCAGACATCGTCATCTTTCTTCATATGCTCGCGGGGCCCCACCCCCGCTCGCCCGCGCTCAAGGCTCGCTCCGCTCGCACTTCGCGCGGTCATCGGTGTCGCTCCCGGCTCCAATCAAAAGCGCCCTTGCGCCATACATAGATGTAGCCCGTCGTGAGGAGCGCGAAGAACGACACGACCTGGATGAAACCCATCATGCCCAGGCTCGAGAGCGCCGTGGCCCACGGAAAAAGGAAGGCCGCCTCGATGTCGAAGAGCAGGAAAATCATCGCGACGAGGTAGAACTTGACGGACTGGCGCTCCCGGGCATCACCGACCGCTGGCATCCCGCATTCGTACGGCGCGAGCTTCTCCGGCGTCGGCTTCTTGGGTCCAAGCAGCAACGAGAGCGCGACCGACCCGGCGGCAAACCCCGCACCGAGTGCAATCATGATTACTACTGGCAGGAACCCGCTCAAGAGACCCCTCGCACGGAGCTTGTGCTCCGAAAGATCAAGCAAAGATAGCGGACGGGTCTGGCGGAGTCAATTGTGATGGACTATCTGGAGGTCACGGACATGCACATTATTCTTAACGGCGATCGTCACGACCTCGCGCCGGGCACCAGTGTCAAGTCCCTCCTTGACCTCCTCGGCCTCGACGCCCGCATCGTTGCCGTCGAACTCAACCGGAAAGTCGTGAAACGCGACCTCTATGCCACGACGCCGGTCCCGGCAGAGGCCGAAGTCGAGATTGTTTCGTTCGTCGGTGGGGGTTAGACCCGTCGTCCCCTGTCCTCACCTGTCGTCACCTGATCTAAGCTGGCCACCATGATCGACGCGCTCACCATCGCCGGCCGAACGTTCACCTCGAGGCTGGTGGTCGGCACGGGAAAGTACCCGTCCCACGAAATCATGCAGGCGGCACACCTCGCGGCCGGTACCGAGATGGTCACCGTCGCCGTCCGGAGGGTCGACCTGTCGGCGACGGGCGCGGCTTCCCTGCTCAACTGGATCGACCGGTCCAGGATCTTCCTGCTTCCGAACACCGCTGGCTGCTACACGGCCGACGAAGCTGTTCGGACGGCCCATCTTGCGCGCGAGGCCGGACTCTCGAACTGGATCAAGCTCGAGGTCATCGGTGACGAACGGACGCTGTTCCCCGACAACGAGGCGCTGCTCGTCGCCACCCGTGAGCTCGTGCGCGAAGGCTTCGTTGTCCTGCCGTATACGAACGACGATCCGATTGCGTGCCGCAAGCTCGAGGACGCCGGCGCCGCGGCAGTGATGCCGCTTGGGGCGCCGATTGGATCGGGACTCGGCATCCAGAACCCCAACAATCTATTGATCATCAAGGAACAGGCGCGCGTGCCGGTCATCGTCGATGCCGGCGTCGGCACGGCGTCGGATGCCGCCGTCGCGATGGAACTCGGCGCGGACGCTGTCCTGATGAATACGGCGATTGCGGGCGCCGCGGATCCTGTGGCGATGGCCGGCGCCATGAAGCACGCGGTGATCGCCGGGCGCCTCGCGTTCGGCGCTGGCCGGATTGCCAGGAAGCGCTATGCGTCGGCGAGCAGTCCGCTCGAGGGACTGATTACGCGGTAAGCGCGGACGGAGGCCGGCCGGTGCGCAGCACGTCGTAGTGCTCGATGAACCACTTGTAGGTGGCAGCAATTCCTTCCCGCAGGTCGATGCGATGGCGCCAGCCGAGTGCGTGGAGCCGGGAGACGTCCAGCAGTTTGCGGGGCATGCCATCCGGTTTCGACGCATCGAATGACATCCTGCCGGCGGGATGGACGATCTCTCCGACCATGCCAGCGAGCTCACGGATGGAAAGATCCTGGCCGGTGCCGACGTTGATGTGCGCCGGGCTATCGTAGTTGCTCATCAGAAACACCGACGCATCGGCGAGATCATCGACGTGCAGGAACTCGCGCCTGGGACTGCCCGTGCCCCAGATCACGACCTCGTCGATACCCGACATCTTCGCCTCGTGGAATCTGCGAATCAGCGCGGGCAGGACGTGGGAACTGGTCAGGTCGAAATTGTCGTTGGGGCCGTAGAGGTTCGTCGGCATGGCGGAGATGAAATTGTCGCCATACTGCTTGCGGTACGCCTCGCACAGCTTGATTCCGGCGATCTTGGCAATGGCGTACGCCTCGTTCGTCGGCTCGAGCGGGCCGGTCAGAAGTTGTTCCTCCGTCATCGGCTGGGCACAATCGCGCGGATAGATACAGGAACTCCCCAGATACAACAGTTTCTTCGACTGGTACAGATGAGCGGCGTGTACGACAGTCGCGTGGATCAGCATGTTGTCGTAGATGAATTCCGCCGGCCTGTTGGAATTCGCGAGGATGCCGCCCACAGTTCCAGCAACGAGATAAACGTAGTCGGGACGGTTCGCGCGGAACCAGTAGTTGACGGCGGCCTGGTCGCGGAGATCCAGCTGTGCGCGCGTGGCGGTCAGGATGTCCTTGACGCCCTCCGCCTGCAGGCGGCGCAGAATGGCCGAACCGACCAGCCCGCCGTGGCCGGCGACGAAAACGCGGGGAGACACGCGCTCAGTTTAGCGCTAGACTAGCCCGGCCTTTTGCTGCGCGAATGACGACGCCGATGGACGATCAGTCAGGAGATCGGACGAGCACTGCGCAGAACGACCGGCGCGAAGCCATCTCATTGCGGCCATACCTCGACACCTTACGCCGTTACCGGACGTTCATTCGGATGTCGTTTTTCGCGGTATCGGTGGCATTCGTGCTGGCGGTGCTGGCCGCCGCGCTGTTCTTCCCGTCCGAGCACATCGCGTCGCTGCAGTTCCGGCTCCTCTTCGAAGGCGCGTCCGACAACCGATACCCGAACAAGACGCCGTTCAGCGTGAGCGAAATCGTGGGCGCGCCCGTGGTGACCGAGGTGGTGAGTTCAGGTGAGCTCGCCAAGTACGGGACGTACGAGGACTTCAAGGACTCGCTGTTCATTCAGCGGTCCAATCCCCGGATGGACCTGCTCGTGCAGGAGTACCAGTCGAGGTTGTCGGACCCGAGGATGAGCGCGGTCGACCGCGCTCGCACCGAAGCCGAGTTCATTCAGAAGCGTGAAGCGATCAAGGACCCGGTCTTTTCCCTCACGTTGCGATGGCAGGAGCGATTCAAGACGCTGCCCGACGCCCTGGCCGAGAAGGTGCTCAGCGACACGCTGTCGACCTGGGCCGTCCAGGCCGAGCGCATGGGGGCGACGAAGTACGAGCTACCCATTCTGTCGAGCAGCGTTCTGTCGAAGGAAAGCCTCGAGCACGAGGATTATCTGGTTGCCGCCGACCTGCTCCGTTCAAAAGCCGTCCGGATCATCGACACGATTGGTGAGCTCGAGAAGATTCCTGGTGCGCTCACGCTCCGTACCGTCACTGACGGCGTCTCACTGCCGGAGATCCGCGCCAACATCGAAGATGCCCTGCGGTTCGAACTGGAGCCGCTGCTCGGCATCATCCGATCGGAGGGCGTCACCAAGAACGCGCGGCTGTTGACGTTGTACGCGTCGACGCAGGTCTTCCAGCGCCAGCTGGAAAAGCAGGCCGCCGAAGGCCGCGCGCGTGCGGTGCAGAACTCGCTGGCCGACTACATGGCTCTTCGCGGCTCACGCGTGGCCGCGGATTCCAAGAACGGCAGCGCACGCCCACAGGGATTCGAGACGCCGGCACTGATCCCGCAGTTCGGCGAGTCGTTCCTCGATCGGTTGGTCGAGATGTCCGGAACGACTCAGAAGAGCGAGATGGAGTACCGCCAGAAACTGACCGACCAGGTCATCAAGGAAAACACGCAGGTCACACTCCTTGACAAGGAGCTGGCTTACTACCAGGACCTCGTGAAGTCCGTACAAGGGATCGGCAGCCGATCGACGGGAACGCCGGAGCTCATTGCGCTCGTGAAGACGCGAAGCCAGGCGGCGTTTGCAGCGATTGCCAAAGGCGCTGACCAACTCGTGAATCTGTACAAGGAACTCTCGACGAAGAATCTCAACCCGGTGGCGCGCCTCTACACAATCACCGGCCCCTTCAGCAGCCAAACCCAGTTGTCGATCTCCTTCCGGGCCCTGCTGTTCGCGTATCTGCTGCTCATCGGATTTGCGATGGTCACCGTCTCGGCCGGCTGCATCATCCACGACGTGATGAAGCGGCGCGCCACTGCCTAGGCGGCAAGCCCTGTGACGCGCGGTGCCCTCGCCTCGCGCGTTGGCCGGCACGCGGCACTGGCCGTCATCGGCCTGCTTCAGGCGTACTGGTTTCTGCAGCCAATGCCCGCCGGGGCGAAGGCTCTCAATGCCGTGGTGCTCCTCGCCTCGCTGCTGAAGCCGGAAGCCGGGCCGCTGATCTTCGCGGGCCTGGCTCCCATTTCGATGCCGATCGCCGGTCTCCTGGGTGGCGGACCGGGATTCAGCGGTCACCTGCTCGAGCAGATGGCGCTCAGTGCGGGCGCCGGCGCGTTACTGCGCGGCACGGCAGCAGCCGGTCCCTCCCGAATCGGTCCGCCCGGGATTCTCGTCGCGGCGGTCGCGATGGCGTCGGCGCTGGCGTCGATCCCAGTCACAGCGGCGCCGCTCGCGCGCGGATTCTTCGAGGGCGGGTTTCTCGGACAACTATTGAGCCGCGAGGCCTCGCAAGGCTCCGTTGTGTGGGTGCCGCTCATCGCGGCGATCGTGATCGCCGAGTGCGCAGTGCTGGCCTGGTCGACGGAAATGGCGGTCAGACGAACGCCTCAACTTGCGTGGGCGCTCGTGAGGCTGTCGCTGGCCGGACATGCCGCGGCAGCGATCCTGGACCTCGAGCCGATCGTCGCCGCCGCGTTCCGTACGGGAGATGCACGCGCGGCGCTGCCTGGACTCCTGATGACAAGCCGGATCAGCATGCAGACGGATGTGCACGCAGCGGCTTCCGCGCTTTTGCTCGCGGCCGTGGCCGGCGTGGGATTGATGACGGGACCGTGGCTCCGGCGGATCGGCGTCGGGCTGCTGATCCTCCTCGTCGCACTCGGGCTGTGGATCACCGGCTCGCGCGTCGCGATGGTGCTGGCGGTGGTCACGACGTTCGCCACACTCGGCTGGCTCGCCGTCCGGCGTTTCACATACCGGCGCGTGATGCTGACAGGCGCCTCGGTCGTCGCAATCGGGGCTGGCGTCTGGCTCGCCACCTACCTCCGCGAACCGTCAGCCCGGAACGGCACCATCGAGAACTCGGTCAACGCGCGAGTGCTTCTCGCGAAGGCCGGACTCCAGATGTTCACCGACGCCCCCATCTTCGGCATCGGCATCACGCAGTTCTACGGAGCATCGACGGGGTACCTGAACGGCAGCCTGGGCCCAAACTTCCACGAAAACGCCCACAACAATTTCCTGCAGGTCCTCGCCGAGCAGGGAGTGATCGGCCTCGGCGCGATGGTCTGGTGGCTGGCGGTGATTCTGATGGCCGGGGTTCAGGCACGCGGGGCCGATCCGCTGCGCGGCGCTCTGATAGCCGCCGTGGTCGCGACTGTCGGCACCTGGATGACCGGCCATCCGCTGCTCGTGCCGGAGTTCTCGTTCGTGTTCTGGCAATACGCCGGGATCCTTGTCGGCCTTGCACCAGTCAAACTCCCGGCAGTACCTCGTTGGCTCGTGTGGACGGCCGCCGCGGGCCTGATCGTGAGCGCAGTTCCTCGAGCGATTACCCTGCGGAACGCCGGCGAGTTCGAACACCGCGGCTTCGGAGTGTCAATCTGGCACACGGATGACGTTCAGCGCTTCCGCGAGGCGGGGGGATCCTTCGCCCTCTTCCTGCCCGCCACGGGCCGCACTATCGAGTTGCCCATGAGGCGCACGGATGTGGCGCGCGACCCCCTCGAGTTGGTTGCAACGATCGGCGGCCACCCACTGGCCCGTCTTTCGATTTCAGGCAACGCGTGGAATACGGTGACGCTCATCATCCCCGCCGGATCGCGACGGTTCGAGCTCGTGGAATTCGCCGCTGCGCCTTCTGCCGGCGAAACCGCGCCGCTCGTGAGAATCGGTAAAGCCGTCGTTCGCTAACCCGCCAACGTTCTGCACAGGCCCGACACGACTTGTATGACGCGTGCCTGTTCATCCGGCGTGAGGTTCGACCCGCTCGGCAGGCACAGGCCATCCCTGAACAGACCTTCCGACACTTCACCACCGACCGTCATGGCCCCTGCGAACACCGGCTGAAGGTGCATGGGTTTCCACACGGGTCGCGCCTCGATGTTCACCGCTTCGAGAGCCAGCCGGATCGTCTCGCGATCGACGCCGAAACGACTGGGATCGACGGTGAGGCACGTCAGCCATCTGTTGCTGCGCCCGAACGACGCTTCCGGCATGAACTCCAAGCCTGGCAGCCGGCCAAGGCCGGCCACGTACCGATCGAAAATTGCGCGACGCATTTCCACGCGCTCGTGCAGCGTCTTCAACTGACCACGACCGATCGCCGCAAGCACGTTGCTCAAACGGTAGTTGTACCCAATGTGGGAGTGCTCGTAGTGCGGAGCGGGATCGCGCGCCTGGGTCGCCAGGAACCTTGCGCGATCGACCAGGGTCTTCTCCCCGGACACCAGCATGCCCCCGCCTGACGTCGTGATGATCTTGTTGCCGTTGAACGAAAAGATGCCGATGCGGCCGAATCCACCGGCCGGACGGTTCCCGTACGTCGACCCGAGCGCTTCCGCTGCGTCTTCGACGAGTGGCACGCCGTAACGATCGCAGATCGTCACGATCGCGTCGTAGTCCGCGCACTGACCGTAGAGATCCACCGCAATCACTGCGCCCGTGCGCCTTCCTGCGCTGGCGTTGCGCTTCAGTGCGTCCTCGAGCAGGTTGGGATCGATCGTCCACGTCGTGTCGCAGTCCACGAAAATCGGCGTCGCGCCCTGGTAACGGATTGGGTTGGCAGATCCGCTGAAGGTCAACGACGAGCACACGACATGCCCGCCCGGTCCGACGCCCAGAAGCTCGAGCGCGAGATGGATCGCCGCCGTCCCGGATGACAGCGCCACCGCGTGCGGCACCTCGACAACTCCGGCGAACTCCCTTTCGAATGCGTCCACGTGTGGACCGAGTGGCGCAATCCAGTTGCTCTCGAATGCGTCCGCGACCAGTGCTTGCTCGTTGCCGAAAAGGTGAGGTGGAGAGAGATAAATCCGTTTCAATTGTGCTCCGCTGGTCATCGAACTCGCGCCGGCGTGCCCAGGGCCGTCACGCCGGACGGCAGATCGGACGTCACGACGGACCCCGCGCCGACGACCGTCCACTCGCCTACTTGACGCTGGGGCATCACGATCGACCCGATGCCGATGAGCACCCCCGTCCCGATGCGAACGTCACCGCCCATGTGTACGCCCGGACCAATCAGCGCGCAGTCTCCAATCCGGTTGTGGTGATCGACCGAGCAGGCCGTATTCAGAATCGCGTGAGCGCCGATGACCGAACCGGTGTTGACAACGACTCCAGCACAGATCATGGTCCCGGGGGCAATCGACACGTCCGGGGCAATCACGGCGGATGGATGGCGCGCGGTTGCGAAACGCTCGCCGTCGCTCGTGAACTCGGCAGCGAGCCGCTGGCGGACGCGATTGTCGCCGACCGCAATCACAACGGCGTCGTGTTCGACGGCGCGGCGGTCGCTCACCTTCCCCAGGACCTGCAGATCCAGGTATCGCCTGCCGGTCTGCGCGGCGTCGTCGTCCAGGAAGCCCACGACAGTCACCGGCGCACTGAGCTCGTTCATGCGCAGGAGGATGTCGGCGACGACCTGACCGTGCCCACCGCAGCCGATCACCAGAACGCGCATACTAGGGTGCCCCTCGCGTCGATCCATCTGTATCCGACTTCGATCCCTGGAATTCGTCCATCGTGGCGTGGCCCGGCGCCGAAATCCCCTCGCCGAAGAGTGTCTTCCACAACGTCAGTCCAATGATCCTGACGTCGAGCCAGAGCGACATATGGTCGACGTACCACACGTCCAGTGCAAATCTCGGTTCCCACGCGAGCGCGTTGCGTCCGTTGACCTGCGCCCAGCCGGTGATACCGGGCCGCACTTCGTGCCGGCGCGCCTGTTCGGGACTGTACCGAGCCAGGTAATCCATCAGCAACGGCCTGGGCCCTACGAGGCTCATGTCACCCCGAAGCACGTTCCACAACTCCGGAAGCTCGTCGAGGCTGGTGCGCCGGAGCAGACGGCCGAACGTCGTCATGCGATCGGCGTCTGGCCGGAGCCCGCCGGTGCCGTCTCGCTCGATCCTCATCGATCTGAACTTGAGCAGAACGAAGGGCTTGCCGCGCAGGCCAGGCCGCTCCTGACGGAACAGCACGGGCGATCCGAGGAAGACCCGCACGAGACCGGCCAGCAACAGAATCACCGGAGACACCACCACCAGGAGCGGCAGGCTGATGCCGATGTCCAGTGCGGGTTTCCCCCAGCGGCCGTACCAGCCGTAGCTCATCAACCGCCTTCCGCTCTTCGCGCGCCTGCAAGCGCCTCGCCGGGTCGGCCGGCGTGCTGCTCGAGCCACTCGACAAACTTCGCTGCTAATTCCTGCCTCGCGAACTCGCGCTCGCCGAGACGGCGGCCTGCCTCACCCATTTCCACACAGCGACCGGCATCGCGCGCCATGCCCTGCAGCGCGTCGGCGAACGCCTCGGGATCGCCGGGCGCTACGACGATGCCACATCCTTCCGACTGGATCAGCCTTGCCAGCCAACCCGGATAGTTGTTCAAGACGGGAATGCCCGCCGCCAGATAGTCGAAGAACTTGTTCGGGGATGTCCCGTCGTAGAAGGCCGGCACGTTCTTGAGAATCATGAGACCACAGCCCAGCGAGGCGGTCACGGCCGCGAGATCGGTCTTGGGCACGGGTGGAAAGAACAAGCAGTTCCACAATCCTTCGCGGTGCGCACGGACTGCGAGTCCGTCCTTCTGTTTTCCGTCGCCGATGAACGCGAACTTGATTCGGCGATCGCCCCTGCGCACGAGCACCGCGGCCGCATCGAGCACCGCATCCAATCCATTCGCGACGCCGTGTGCACCGGTGAAGCCCGCGACAAAATCACCCGGGGCGATCCCTTCGAGCGCCAGCGGCCGGCGGAGTTCCGGCCGGAACAGGTCGAGGTCGCAGCCGTTCGGAATCATCGCAATGGGCAGGGTGGCGGACGCGCGGCGCCGGATGCCTTCGGCAATTCCCGGGGACAGTCCGATGGCTGCCACGGATGACCGATAGGCGCACCATTCAAGCAGCGACATCCCACCCAGCACGACGGGGTTTGTCATCCCCAACGCGCGCGGCAGGTCGGGCCACAGGTCCCGTACTTCAAAGATGAAAGGCTTCCGGCGGAACCATCTGGCGACAATCCCCGGGAGCGCGACGGTGAGGGGCGTGGACGTCGCGAACACCACGTCGTAGTCCTCACGCAACGCAAGCCAGATGCTGCGGAGGGCAAACGACAGGAAGATCCACGCGCGGCGCACGAGGCCATCGCGGTTGGAGTACGACAGCGGAAACGCGAGGACATCAACGCCGTCCACGGTGACGCGCGTCCATCGCCTCCCCTCCACGGGCACGCCAAGGCCGGCCAGCGCGCTCGCACCGCACACCATCGTCACCGAATGGCCTTTCGCCAGCAGGGCGCGCGCGAACTCGTAGGACCGCGTGCCCGAGGCCCCGCGAGGGGTCGTGAAATGTTGATGGAAGTAGAGAACCTTCACGCCCGCACTGAAGCGAGGATGATCTCGGACTGAATGGATGCGCTCGGTGCGGGCACGCGAATCTCGAACACCTTGATTGGTGTCGCGGAATTGTAGAACAAGGACTCGCGGCCCTCCACCAGCCGAGCGAGTGTGACTCGTTCAGCCGTTACGTGAATCGACGTCCTGGTGCCGACACATGTGGAGCCGTCCACGTGCCAGTGTTCATCAGGGGCAAGGTGCCACCGCAGAACGGCTTCCCGATGGAATCCATCCAGCCGATCCATCACGATGCAACGATCCGGAGCGAGCGTCACCGTCCGTTCGTGGCGGCAGCCCTTCCAGTCTTCGTACGAAGCACTCACCGTACCGGGTGTATCGGGCGACAGCCGGACGGTCCCGCGAGGCCAGGAGCCGTAGAGGAAACGGCCGAGCGCGGGCATCTGGTCGTGACCGTCGAACTCCACGGTGTTATGCCCCACGACGCTCTTGAACAGCGCGTCCGCCGGCTCGTTCGAGTTGTACCGATAGCTGCCGGTATCCCGCAACAGGTTGGCGCCTCCGAACCAGAGATCGACGTGCTGTAAATCGCTCTGCGCGGGCCGATGCCGGAACTTGCGCGCGGTCCGCACGATGGCGCGCGCTTCACCCGCCCTCAGCACGGTGAGGCCGCTGTCCGGCAAGTCCTGACGCATCGCGATCGACGCGCGAGGCTCGCAGTCTGCCGCACCAGCTTCCGCGCAGCCGAGCCACCAGGCGAGTTCGTCCCACGGTCCGGGCCGCAACACCCGGCAACGATCGGTGACCATCGCTGTTGCCTGAACGACAGGCCGGTAGTCCAGGTATCCGCAGTTCGTCAGCGGGAGAATGTGTGCCCCATCGTTCGAACCCCAGTTCGGAACGCGCCCGGTGTCAGGATCGAGGAGCGCCTCGATCCACTTGCCGGCGCTTCGGACGCGACCCAGGAGTTCAGCCGAGAACTCCGTCCCATTGGCGCGTCCGAGCTGAATGCACCACAGAAAGACCTCGAGCATCAGCCGGTGGTAGTTCACGGAATGCTGTGCGAACCCTCCGTCGTCGTAGATCAAGGAACGCGCCTGGCTCTCGAGCGCCTGGCGGCCTTGTTCCCGCCAACGGGCGGCGTCTGGAAACTCGGGCAGCAGAATCCCCACGGTCCAAAGCCCGGCGGCTTCGCTGATTCCGTGGTTGTTGCGCTGACTAAGGCCATAGTGCAGGTTGGCGGCAACTCGATGTGCTGATGCCGCGAGCATCTTCGCTAGTAGTGCCGTGCGCTCGGGAGTCTGCGCTCTCGTCGCGGCGAACCCGTGAAGTCCAAAGCACCAGGCGATGACGCGCAGACTCGTCTCCTGGCCGCACTTCCAGTTCATCCCGGCGTTCGGCGGATTGTGCGCACTCCAGTGTTCGACGAGCCGCCAGTAGCACTCCGCGAGCGACTCGTCACTCGTCCTGCGAAAGGCCCTGACGAGCGGGAACACCCACGCGAAGCGGCTGAGTTCCCAGACCAGCTTGACGTCGCCGCTGCCGAACTCATCAAGCTGGCTCCAATGGCCGGTCGCCGGCGCGCGCTGCCCAGTCGCAAGGTTGCGATGCCAGTCTGGCGGGCTTCCAGGCGCGACCCAATCGTGCTCGAACAACTGAAACTCGCCGGCGTTGATCCGCGCAGCAACCGCGCGGACATCTTCACCGTGCGCGTCCCACGACGCGAACAGCGGTGCATCGGCGTTGCCGGAACGAGGAACGAAGAGACGGCCACCGAGGGGCCAGGCGCCGGCCGATGGAATTACCGGCAATGCGTCCCAACTCGTCACCGGCGTGCGCCAGGCGTCCCACCCTGCTCGCTGCCGCAGCGCGTAGGCAACACGGAAGGACACCCAGCCGGGTCCCATCAGCCGCAGCAGTTGCCAGGCCCAGCTGATCCGGTTCATGTGCGATCAGAGCTCACGCCGATACAGCACTTGCTCGAGTGCGGCAACGATCCTGACGCCGGCCTTGCCATCCCACTTTTCGGGCGCGCGTCCCGCGGGCCATTTCCCCGCGAACAGATCATCAAAGGCCGGTGCGAGATTCGCGGGATTCGTCCCGATCAGCCTGTTCGTACCGACAGTAACCGTCTCGGGCCGTTCGGTGTTGTCCCGCAGGGTGAAGCAAGGCACATCCAGAATGGTGGCTTCCTCGGTGATTCCGCCTGAGTCGGTGATGACGGCCCGGGCGTCGCGGACGAGATAGTTGAACTCGAGATAACCGAGTGGCGGCGTGATCGTGAGTGCCGGCTTGAGTGGCCCAAGTGGAGCCAGCGACTTCATCGTGCGGGGATGGACGGGAAAGATCACCGGGAGCCCGCGCGTGCCCGCGACAACTGCGTTCAGCAGGGCGCCGAGCGTGTCCGGAGCGTCGACGTTCGCCGGGCGGTGAAGCGTGAGCACGAAATAGCCGCGCGGCGTCAGGCCGAGATCATCCCAGATCGCGGGGCGGCGCAGGTTCGGTAGTTGCCGGAGAAGCGAGTCGATCATGGTGTTCCCCACGAAGAAGATCCGCTCGTCGGCAACGCCGGCCTTCCGCAAATGAGCGCACGCCGCGTCGCTCGTGGTGAAGAAGTAGTCGGTCACGGCATCAGTGACCACCCGATTGACCTCTTCGGGCATGGACCAGTCACCCGATCGGATCCCGGCCTCGACGTGCGCCACCGGCACACCGGCCTTCTTCGCAACAATCGCGCACGCCATGGTTGACGTCACGTCGCCGACGACGACACAGAGGTCCGAACGGCGTTCGGCGAGCACCTGCTCATAGCGAACCATGATGCCGCCCGTCTGCTCCGCCGCGGTACCGGATCCGACTTCCAGGTTGAGATGGGGCTGCGGCAGGCCGAGCTGTTCGAAGAACGAGCCCGACATCGTCTGATCGTAGTGCTGGCCTGTGTGAATGAGTCGATACGTCAGTGGAGCCTGGCCGGCCGGCCGGCCCTGGTCCTCGGCCCGGCGATGGAGGGCATCGACGATGGAGGCGATCTTCATGAAGTTCGGCCGCGCTCCGGCGATCAGGTCAATCAGCGGCACTGGCTTCGTTCCCCTCCCTCGCCAGGCGGATGCTCCACCGTGACACGCTGACCACCTGTTCCCAGGGGATCGGACTTGGCTCGCCGGCCCGGGCGGCGGACACCAGGGCTTCCATTTCCGCCCGGTGTCCCTTGTCCTGTCGCGCGAGCGCCTGCTTTCTGAGTCCGGGCCAACCAAAACCGCGCAACTCCCGGAAGTTGTCGAGTTGCAGGACGCCGCCGCCGCAAAAAACCTCGAGTCGTTCCTTCGGATAATCCTTCGAGCCGTTGGCCAGGTAGTGAACGGTACCGATCGAGCCGTCGGCGAATCGCAGTTGGAGACTCGCAACATCGGCGCCCGGCTCCCCGCTGATTCTCTGGAAAGTGCTCTCGCCCCACACGATCGGGGAGCCCGCCAGGTGCGACAGCAGGTCGATGAAGTGGCAGGCTTCGCCGACGATTCGTCCGCCGCCGACCGCTGAATCGAGTGTCCAGTGGCCTGCCGGGACGGCGCCGGCGTTCACGGTCATCACCATCGCCTTGGGCTCGCGTCGGGCCTGAAGTAGCCCCTTCATCGTGACAACGTGCGGCGCGAACCGGCGGTTGAAACCCACAAGAACAAACGGATGATCCGAAGCGCCCCAGGCCGCTTCGACGCCGCTCAGTTCGGCCTCCGTCAGCGCGAGCGGTTTCTCGACGAATACGCGCTTGCCGGCACGGAGGCCATCCGTCACCAGGCGCGCGTGGCTGTCGTGCCGCGTCGTAATAAGAACGGTGTTGATGGCGGGATCGGCGAACACCGCGGCGGCCTCGGTGCCGGCCTCTTCGAAGCCGAACTTCCGTCCCAGGTGCGCCGCCGTCACGCCCGCGGCCGACACGATGAGCTTCAGCCGCGCGCCCGTAGCTGCAAGGGCCGGCAGCAGTGTCTGTCCGGTGTAGTTGCCGGCGCCGATCAGTCCCACGACAACCTGATCGATCTTCGCGGCACGCGGCGGCGGCAACCGAACGACTCGGGACGGCTCGACGTCGGGCTGCGCGGACGCGTACTCGAGCAGGATTCCGAGGCCCTTGCCCTCAGTGACGAGCGCATAGGCGTCGAGGGCGTTCTCCAGGGTGAAGCGATGGCTCGTCAAGGCGCGGGTGGTGATGGCGCCGGAGGCAATCAGGTCGAGCACGGCCTCGAAATTACGCTGCTCGGTCCAGCGGACGAAGCCCAGCGGATAGTCGTGGCCACCTTGCTCATAGTCCGAGTCGTACCGGCCGGGACCGTACGAACACGAGACCTGAAAACTCAGCTCCTTCTCGTAGAACTCCCTGCGATTCAGCTCGAGGCCGGCCTCTCCGACGAGCACAATCCGCCCGCGCTTCCGGCACATTCGTGCGGCCTGGCTGACCGGTTCGGCGCTCTTTGTCGATGCCGTGATGATGACGGCGTCGACCCCCCGGCCGCGGGAAAAAGTCTCGGCCGCAGCCACCGGATCTCCTCCGGCGCTGACGTCCACGGCCTCGGCGCCGAATTCACGCGCAAGCGCGCACTTGGCTGGATCGAGATCGGTGCCGAGCACCCGGCAGCCGTTGGCCCGGAGGATCTGCACCGCGAGCAGGCCAATCAGGCCAAGGCCCACGACGACGACGGTCTCGCCAACGGTGGGCGATGCCAGACGAATGCCTTGAAGCCCGATCGCGCCCACGACAGCGAACGCAGCGTCACGGCTATCGACCCCGTCAGGAATCCTGCAGCACAGGTTCCGCGGGACGCAGACGATCTCCGCATGTGGCCCGTTCGAGACGACGCGATCGCCGGGCGCAAATCCGCCGACGCCGGCGCCGACTGCCACGACGCGACCGGCGTTGCAATAGCCGAGTGGAAGGGGCTGATCGAGCTTTGCTCGAACGGCGTCGATCGTGACGAACAATCCATCGGTGCGGACCTTCTGAAGCACCTGCCTGACCCGCTCCGGTTGTTGGCGGGCCTTCTCGAGCAGATTGGCCTGCCCGAATGACACGAGCATTCGTTCGGTGCC
Organism: Vicinamibacterales bacterium; assembly: GCA_035606665.1. Lineage (GTDB taxonomy): Bacteria > Acidobacteriota > Vicinamibacteria > Vicinamibacterales > SCN-69-37 > DASUGC01. The sequence continues at coordinate 20,641 of DATNEY010000054.1, forward strand.
GAGCGACACGAGCGACGCTTCCGTGCGTATGAGGAGGTGCCCCGGACGCACGGCCGGCGCCGGCACATCCGCAAGCATCGTCTCGCCCGAACCCAGGTTCTGAAGAATCTGTTTCAAGGTCTATTCCCGGTTGCGTCCGTGTGAGGCCGCGATGATGCCATCCTTCTGGACGGGACCGGGATAGTTGATCAAGACCGCGCGATAAACGCCTTTGAAAACGAAGAGACTGCCGGCTGCCGCACCGATGATTCCGTATGACCTGACAAGCGATGCTATGTCGTCAATTGACCCGGCCCCGCCGAGGATCGTGAGGGGGAGACTTGTCGCGGCGCGCACTCGCGCGACCAATTCCAGGTCATATCCCTTCATCTCACCGTCGCGGTCGATGCTGTTCACGACGATTTCGCCGGCGCCGAGCTCCTGCATCCGCGAAGAAAACCCCGCGGGCTCGAGATCTGTCGTGCGCGTGCCATTGTGCGTCCGCAGGGTGTAGCCGCCGGCGTCCTTCTTGACGTCCATGACCACGACCACGCTCTGGGCACCAACCGTCTCCGCGGCCTTCGAGACCAGGCCCGGATTCGACACGGCGGACGCGCTGATCGCGACCTTCTCCACGCCGAGGCTCACGATGCGTTGGAATTCCTCGACCTTTGTGACACCACCGCCGTAGCAGAGCGGCATGCGGCACTCCGACGCGATGTCCCGGATGAGCGCATAGTTGGGTTCGCGCTTCTCCACCGTCGCATCAATGTCCAGCACGGTCAGCTCATCGACTTCCTTCTCGTTGAAGATGCGGACGGCGTTGAGGGGGTCGCCCACATATTTTCCGGGGCCAAATCCAACAGTCTTGACGAGTCCTCCGCCACGAATCAGCAGGCAGGGAATGATGCGGGGACGAAGCACGATCAGAGGCTCGCGAAATTCTGCAGGAGCCGAATGCCCCACGCGTGGCTCTTTTCCGGGTGGAACTGGACTCCCCAGACGTTCCCGCGCCGGACGCTCGACGCGAACGGCCCGCCGTACTCCGTCGACGCCAGCACGTCGTCACACATGTCCGGAGCGAAGTAGTACGAGTGCAGGAAGTAGAATCGCGCGGGAGACTCGAGGCCGTTGAACAGCCCGTCGGCATGTTTCGGCACGACGTCGTTCCATCCCATGTGCGGTAGTCGCGTATCGGACGTAAACGTGCTCTCGTCGAACCGCTTCACCTGGCCATTGATCCAGCCAAGCCCTTCGAGCTTTCCCTCATCGCTGCCGCGCGCCATCATCTGCATGCCCACGCAGATGCCGAGCACCGGCCGCCGATCGCGCAGGACGAGGTCGTTCAACGTACCGCGCATGCCGGACTCATTGAGTCTGGTCATCGCCCAGTCAAAGGCGCCGACGCCGGGGAGAATGACGCGCTCCGCGCCCGCGAGTTCGTCGGCGGTCGTCGCCAGCCGGGCGGGAATGCCAAGCCGATGATAGATATTGGCAATGGCCCGAACGTTGCCCAGGCCATAGTTGACGATCGTCGTCACCGCTTGCCGCCGATTTCCAGGCCAAGGCCCTTCATGACGGCCGCCCCGACCCTGAACACCATTTCCTGCGATCGATAGTCGCGGTAGCCCTTCTTGGGCGCCTCCAGGTAGCCGCGCAGCTCGTCATTGGAGATCCTCAGCTTCGTGGCAACGTACTCGAAATCCCTCGTGGCCGTCTCTTCGTCGATGGCCGGCCGCGTCAACTCGTCGAGGGCCTGCTCGCGGGTCATCTGCCCCGTCACAATCAGGCTCGAAAACTGGACCCGCCGCGTATCGTACCCAAACTTCGCCGGAAGCCAGTAGCCTTCGTAGAACCGCGTGAACCGCGACTCGAAATGCTTCTGCGGATACGGCTGCCAGCCAAACTTCTCGACCAGAAGCTTCATGGCGTCGGACTTGATGTACGGCATGTAGTTCAACGGCCGCACCACGCGGATCCTCTTGACGTACGCCAGGTACACCTTGTGCCAGAGAATGTTGCTCAGTGGAAATGTGGCCAGCGGCCGCGAGCCGAATCGGCGATGGATGTCGCGCAGCTGCACGGTGTCGCCGAACGGCATCCATTCCACCGGGTTCCGGATGCACTCCGTGGAGAGGTTCGCGCCCGTAAGGATGTACTTGACGTCGTACTTGTGGGCGAACTTGTACATCGTCGCGAAGAACGCCAGGTCTTGAGGCCAGTCGATGTGCGGAACGCCGGCCTTGAAGAACGCCAGCTGCAGGTCGCGCATCTCCTCCCAATCGATCACTTCGGTAAACAGGTCCAGCTTCAACCCATCCACCAGTTGTTCGATGTTGTTGACGGCTTCCTGTGAGTTCCATCCGGCGTCCACATGGAACACGAGCGGCCGCAGCCCGAGCTCCACCTTCGCGAGGTAGGTCAGATAGGAGCTGTCGATGCCGCCGCTCATCCCGAGGATGCAGTCAAAGTCCCGGCCCTTGCCCGAGGCCTTGATCCGCTCGACGAGCGCGTCGAGCTGGCGGCGCCCTCGCTCGTCCGGATGCCAGTTCGGCAAAGTCTTCCTGCGAAATGTCACGCAGTGATCGCACACACCCTGGGCGTCAAAGACAATCTTGGAGTCCGTCGTGTCCATGACGCAGTTCGTGCAGATCTGATAGGGCCGCTTCTTCATGTGTTGCTGCGTACCCGGGTCCCCGCGCCCATCAGGAGCTTGCTTACCCGTACCCGTCATTATCGCGCTTCGACTCGCAGCCCGCATGATCAGGCGCCGTTCCTCCACTGACGACGCCAGGTACTGCTTGTAGACGCGATGAGCATCCCGCGCGATTTCCCAGCGGTGCCGGCTGGGAATTGCGTCTGTCGACGCGTGCCCCCGGTGGTGCACGACGAACCTGGGATCGTAGTACGTCATCTGTCCGATTACGGACAGTTGCTCCTGCAGAAAGAACTCCTCCTGCATCAGGAACGTCGGCGCGTAGAGGCCGCGAAAGTGAGCAAAGAACAGGGGGCCGAGGATGTAGCACGCGCCATAGCCCTGCGCGATGGGCCCCGAATGCCTGTGGAGATCACCACCAGGCGCCGTTTCCTGGCGCGCTGTGAAGGGCTTGGCCATCGCCGCGAGCTTGCTGATGAGCAGCCCGGTCGGGTACGACGAGTAGTACGCGTCCCAAACGAGCTTCCTCGCCCGGCTCACGGGATAGAGAACATGTGGATTCTGGTGGATGCCCTCCGGCGTGACGATGTCCGGCGCGACGACGGCCCAGTCGTGGAAGACGTCGGCATGAAGATCGAACTTCTCAACGAAGTTTGCCGGAAACACCAGATCGTTGTTCCCGACCACGATGTGCGTGATGTCCTGATGCTTGGTCCGGAGGTGATTGATGCCGATGTTCAGACCGGGGAAATACCCCGCATTCTCCGGGTGAAGGATCAACTCGACGCCGGGGTGCTGCCAGACGAGTTCGTGGAGGGCTGCGATGTCGGATTCCTGCGAATGGTTGTCCACGATGACCGCGCGGACGCGGTTCCAGCTGGCGCTCGCCCGGAGCGACTCGATCGCCGCTCGCGTCAGCGCCGAGTTGTTGTAGTTCGTGCAGACGAATCCGACTCTCACAGCGACCGTTCCATGGCGGGCCCCGTACGCCGCCGCAGGTAGTCCAGGATCCCTCTGCCGACGGCGCGGTAACTCGCGACCGGCTGCGTGTCGTGGAACGCCATGAGCGGAAGGAGCACCACGTGCAGCAGGCCCAGCTTCAGGATGAACCCAGGAAACGCGAGCAAGTACCTTTCCATCAGGTACAGGTAATTTCGGTACATGTAATACCGCCGAATGGGAGGATGCCGGGCGTAGAACTTCCTGACCGGCTCCGGCACATCGACCCCGTCCCCCAATGTGTGCTGCATGAGCGCACCCGCCGCCCTGAAAATCGTGTGCCCGGCGCGTCGCAGGCGCAGGCAGAAGTCGAAGTCGATGCAGTCGATGAAAAAGCCCTCGTCGTAGGGGCCGATCTCGTCGAACACGCCGACCGCCACGAGGTTGCCGGACGTCACGGCGTACCTGACCTCGCGGCCGGCCGCATTCTTCGGTGCCTCTCCCTGTTTGATCCTTGTCGGCGCCAGGCAGACTTGTCGAGCGTCCGCGCGGATGGCCGCCTCGTAGGCAGCCAGCAAGCCTCGATCAACGACGCTGTCCTGGTCCATCGTCAGGAGCCAACCGAATCCCTTGTCGCGGGCCTGCCGAACTCCGAGGTTGAGTGCGTGCCCGACTCCGAGATTCTCGCCCAGACGCGCGACCGTCACGTAGCCATCCTGCTCGAGGGCCTCGAGCAGTGCGAGAGACGGCGCCTGTGAGCCGTTGTCGACGATGTAGACGTGACCCACTTGCCCGCGAAGCGCCTCCACACCACGCACTGTCTGTTGCAACCCGTCGTAGCTCACAACGACCGCCAGCACGTCCTTTCCGGTCACGACCGATTTCGATCCGTCAGGAACGGGCTGCTGCGAAGAACCGACCGCAGGTTGTCCGCGGAGTACGCTTTCGCCGGCACTCCATCGGCGGGACGCCTCGCCACGACGACGACATGATACGGCTGCTGAGGCTCGACAGCTGACAGTTCGAATCCCGCATGCTCGACTGCACTGACGACGAGTTGGGTGTCGAACACGTGATGATGCAATGCTCTGAACTCGAGGTTTCGGCCGGCCCTCTCGCGCAAATCGATCCCGTGTGCGTCCGGATCCATCGAGGGATCATGGAGATCCAGGGATTCCTCGACATGCGTGAGGTCATCCTCGCCTGTACTGCGCGTGAAGTCGTCGACAAGGTGCGAGAACGTCGTGACGGGCCTCCGGTGATCGAACGTGCCGTCCCTGTGCGGGACAACGAGTATCAAGGCTCCTCCTGGCTTGAGCACCCGGCGCCACTCCGCCAGCGCACCAAGCGGATTCGCGCTGTGCTCGAGCATGTGCGATGACAGGACGAAGTCATACGCGCAATCCGCGATCATGCGGAGGTCGGCGCCCTCGCCGATGAATTGCACTCCGGCCGGCTTGCCTGGGTGAAAGCGGAAGGTTCCGCCTTCCTTGATGGCACCCTCCCAGATTGTCTGACTGGCGAAGTTGACGTTGTCCATCGTGCCCGCGAGCGGGTAGACGGGGATCAACCCACCACGGGCGAAGATAGGACTCGGCCCGCCGATCTCGAGACCGGCCCGGCGTTCGACAACCCTCCGGCACTCGGAGAAGCATTGGACCCAGGGCGTGCGGATGCGCCGCCCGATGGCACTGAGCACACCGGTGACACCTCCCGCCCTGAAGACACTGATGACTCGCTTGGCGATCAGAAATCCATCCTTGTCGTGAACGTCCCGGCAGCCGGCGCCGGCGCCGAAGACGGGCCGAACCCGCGCCCGAACGTCGAGAGATACGGCAGGAGCCCCACAAAGAACAGATAGTCGAAAGACCCGAGGTACGGATTGGAGTATGCGCCCATGCACAGGCCGACCAACCCGATGAGCAAGCAAAACGGGATGGCAGACTCCGTGCGAAATGCCGTGAGCAGCCGAACGACTCGAATCAGATAAACGCCGAAGACCAACACCAGCGCAGTCGTGCCTACGATCCCGATGTTGAAGAGCATCTGATGGTACGTCAGCTCGTACGACCACGGGCGTTCGGCATTTCTGAGATAGCCGGCGTAGCCACCAAACCCCGATCCCACCCACGGAGACGCCATGAAGGCATCGAGAAGGTACCTGCGCTGGATGGCTCGAATGTCCTGCGACGAAAATGCCGAGCGAAAGCGCGCGACGGCCCCCAACTCGCCTACCGGGCCCAGCCCAATGGACGTAAAGGCGAACAGGCCGCCGCCGATCACGGCGGCAAGAGTGTAGGCGACGAGCAAACGTCGCGCGACAGGTCGAAGACTGCCGACGCTCCTCGTGAGGATCGAGAGGCCAAGCACCAGGATCGGCGTCAGCGTCAGGACCACCCACAACCCTCGACGGCCCGACATCGCTGCAACCACGAGACAGAGCACGAGCGCGACGTTCGTCCAACCGGATCTGACCCCGGCGGCGTCAGCGCGAAACTGCAGACTGACCAGGTAGGGCGCGATCAGGAAGAGCGTGCCAATGTTATTGCTGGTGATCTGCGTGTAGCCGTCGTGGAAACCGACGAACATCTCCAGTTCCTTGCGAACGGTCGATGGAATCAGCCGCAAGGACGCCGCGTCGACCACGCCGATGATGTTGATGACACTGATGAGGATGCCCGCGAGGACCAGCGCCGAGTGAAAACTGCCGATTGAGTTGTCGGACCGAATCAGCGTGAAGATGATGATGAACGCGAGGCTCCAAGCCACGCGCAGCCTCAGTCCTTCTGCCACCGCAACCGTACTGTTCCCATTGCTGTAGCCGACGATGGCGGCAAGGATGCCGACGCCGCACAGTACAAGAAAGAACCACGCGATCCGCGGATAGATCTCGATGTCGTTCTGGCGGACGCGAACCACCGCCGAACCGATCAGGAAGAGCGCGAGGCACGCCAGCTTGATGAAGAGGTATGACTGGACGAACGTCCCGACAGAGGCGATGAACAGCACCGCCGGCAACGCGGCCACCAGTTTTTCCAATCGGGCGTCAACGGTCACGATCTTCTCTTCCCTGAACCATCAGTGCGGAGAACGTACAGCGTCATCCGATCCCGGCGCAGAAAGCAGTACGTCATCACGGCCAGCCGGGCGACCGCGATCGGCATGCGCGCAATCGCCGCCATCATTGCCCGGCGGGCGCGCCCGGGCACGAGCGGCCGTAACCGTTCCTGGTACCGGCCCTCGTCATAGACCCGGAGCGCTCTGTAGAACACGAGCGTCCGAAGGCGGTTCCATGGCTGGCGCCTGCACACCATCGCCTTGCTGGCATCGGAGAGTTTCTCGAAGGACCAGACGAGCGCCGGCCACCGGAACAACCAAATGTCGAACCTGCGCCCCACCCATTCGGAGTTTCCAAGCCGGATTGCAATCCACGTATCGGAGAGGACACGCGCCTTGCCGGGCCAGGCCCCACCGAAAAGCACCCCGACGTGGGCCAACGCTGTACCGTGATAGCGGGAGCGTTCCTGCGAGAGCCAGACCTTGCGATTGACAATGAGGCCGCCGATGAAGCTCAGATACGCGGCGACGTCACGAAAGAACTGCTCCTTCCCGGACTCATCGTCCGCATAGTCCCGGTTCTCCAACAGCGGCATGCGGCGCTCGCTGAGTGTTGTCGCGAGCTTGACGTCGCGCACCTCCGCGTTGGCGACGATGGCGGAATAGCCACCGGGGATCGCCCCAAGGACAGCTCTTACCGCGCCCGGCTTGAGAATGTCGTCGTCGCTGAAGAACCAGCAGTATTCCCCCCGAGCGAGCTCCACGGACCTGTCGTAGTCCTGGTCGACACCACCCTTCTTGTCCAGGCGCACGTACCTGAGGGCCGGGCACCGTCGTGCCAATGCTTCGACAACCTCAGACGTGTTGTCTGTCGACGCGCCATCGACGACCAGGATTTCCACGCCGTCTTCGAGTTGAGACGTGATGCTCTCGATCGTCTCCTTGATAAAACTCGCGCGGTTGTACGTCGCGATGCAGACCGTCAGCGCGATGTCCATGTCAAGCCAGGTATGTCCGAACGCGTCCAGCGCGTGGCACGAACAGGCGGTTACCCGGGGCGTACGAAGGCTCCGCAGGCTGCCGCCTGAGCTCACCGTCAACGCAGCTGAAGACGTCGTACTCCCTGTCGGCCAGGAACTGCACGAGCTGGGCGCTCTGCACCGCCCCTTCAACCTGCAGGTCGCCGACTTCCATCACAATCGCGGGCCGGTGCTGCTCGATCGTCTTCGTCATCCCGTGCAGGATTTCATGTTCGGCGCTCTCCGCATCAATCTTCACGAGATCGGGAGCCGCCTTCGTCTCAGCCAGATACTCATCGAGTGAGACCGCCGCCACCGGGGTCACACTCCGTGCGACCGGCCGGGCCGTCGCCGCGCGGGCTTCAAAGAAGGAATTGTGAGAGGAGAAACGAAGCCCGAAGTCGTTGAATGGAATCGTGCAGCTGCGCGAATGGACCGCCATGTTACGCGCCGTGACGTTTCGCATCTGCCCGGCATTCCGCTGCAAAAGTCTGAAGGTGCTTGGCGTCGGCTCAAAGCTGTGGACCTGTCCCTTGTCGCCGACAAGAGCGGCGCCGAGCAGCGTTGCGTAGCCAAAATGCGCCCCGATATCGATGAAGGTCATACCGCCCTTCAGGACGGTGAGGAGCATCACCGTCATGTCCTCTTCACAAAAGCCGTAACGGAACAGACTGTTTGACATCAGCTCTGGAAACACCACGTTCATGGTGCCGCCCCAGAAGAGATCGGCCTTGATCCGGATGCCGTCCGGTCGATGCCGCGCGATCCGGAGAAGCAACTCGGCACCGATGAGGCGGACGGGCTGGCGCATGATGCGCTGCATCCGTGTACCAGACGCTCTGGAGAGCGCCCGCTGGAACGCGATGCGGTGCTCGGTGGAACTGTCGATAGGCGGCTCTGTCATTTCACGACCGGCTCGTCGCGGTTCTCCAGAACGCCTGCGCCTGGGACCTCACCGCCGGCGCCGAGAACACCGCGGTGGCCAGCGTAACGAGCGATACGGCACCGAGGACCAGCAGCATCTCCCACCGGAGCAACGTCGGTGGCATGAGTTGTCGAGCGGTGATTACCACGATTCCCACCGCGAGCGCCGGAACGCCCACGTCCTGGACGAGCCATCGTGTGCCGTGGCCTCGGAGCATCGTACGGTGCATCCAGGTCGGGCCGATTGCAAGATACACACTATTAAGGAGTAACCAGGCCGACGCCGCGCCGATTGGTCCATACCATCTGGTGAGAATAATAATGTTCGGCACGATCAGCGTCAGCAGAATCACGTGGATGCGCAACGCAAGATCCGTCCGGCCATACGCCAACTGGAGCGCCCACGGGACCGACATCACTCCATTCAACGCAGTTCCGAGCGCGAGAGCGGTCACGACAGGAGAGGTCAGCGCGGCGGTCCCCGCACTGCCAGTCCACAACCACATGATCTGATAAGAAAACGCCGCGAGGACACCCGCCACCGGCAGGACGATGACCGACATCACCTGCGCGCCGCGATGGTAGAAACCGGCGATGGCCGCCTCGTCACCCAACGCCACAAGGGATGACAGTCTCGGAAAGACAACACTGAACACCGGTGTCACCACGACCCCGACGGCCATGCCGGCGCTGGCGGCCAACGAATAGAACCCGAACTGCTCGAGCGTGAGGAGGGTACTGAGAATGATCTTGTCCAGCTGCGTCAGAATCAGCGAGGAGACGGCCACACCACCGACGCCAACCGCGAAACGCCGGACATCCTTCAATAGATCGAGGCGCAAACGCGGACGATATTCCCTGGGCCCCGGCACGAAGCGCCACAGCAGACTTCGAATGGCGGTCGTCTGAACGATGCTCGCCAGGATCTGCCAGGCGAAGAAGGCAGTGATCGTCGGCGACACCAGATAGATCACGGCCGCCGCGCCTGCGTTCTTGAGCGTGGACGCGAGAATCTGCACCGTGTTCAGCTCGACTTGCCGGTGCAGCCCCTGAAGGCCACCGAGATACAGCGAAAGCGGCCACTGCAGGGCGGAGACGATGCCAATCGCCGCGATGGTCCGTTCGACGACGCTGACCGGCAGCGCATTCGCTTGAAGCCAGTGTTTTGCGATCACCGGCGCCAGGCAAACAATGACGAGGCCGATGACCAGGCCGATCGCCCAGTAGCAGACCTCGACACTGCGCACAAAATCGCGGGCTTCCGCAGCCCGCTCAGGCTGAACAGAATAGCGGGCCATTTCCCGATTCATGGTCGGGCTCAGGCCGAAGTCAAGAACCTGAAGCAGGCCCTGCAAGGTCATGAAGAAGCCGATGAGCCCGTAGGCTTCGATCCCTATCCCCTTCACGTAGAAAGGGACAAAGGCCAGGCCCATCAGCGCGCCGTAGGCCTGTCCGAGGAAGTTGGCGGACAGGCTCTTTCTCAGGCGACTCACGGGCTCTGAGTGGCGGCCCCTGAAATGATCTCGATGGACGGGAGCGGAAAGATCAACGACGTTCCGCGGGCCAGGATATCCCGCTCTCGCTGCAGGAACTCGTCTTTGAAATGCCAGGGCAGCACGAGATAGTAGTCGGGCTTGAGCTCGCGCGACTGGGCCTCGGACACAATCGGGATATCGGTGCCGAGCGTCATCGCACCGTACTTGTCCGGATTGCGCTCGGCCGCGACGTCGATGATCCGATTGTCGATTCCGCACCACTGGAGGATGGTGTTGCCCTTCGTCGACGCGCCGTAGACATGAATGGACTTGCCATCTTTCTTCAGCTTTCGCAGGAGCTTGTTCAGTTCTTCCCTGTGAACATTGATTTGGTCCTGAAAGTTGCGATAGGGCTTGTCGGTGTCGAGCTCCATATCGAACTCGTCCTGCCGCAGGCTCCTCAGGTTCGTCGCGTACTTGTCTGACTTGTACTTGAAGTTCTCGGCGTGGGTGGCGAAACACCGGATGCTGCCGCCGTTGATCGTATTCAGGGCCGCGTTGAACACCTTCAAGCCCGCGGCGCGCATCACGCGATCGATCACCGCGAGGCTGTAGTACTCGAGATGCTCGTGGCAGATCGTGTCGTAGGAATTCATGCGCAACATCGTCGGCATGTACGACATTTCAAAGATCCAGATCCCGTCCTTCGCCAGCAGCGCCTTGATCGCCCGGGAGAACGCGATCGGATCCTCGAGATCGTAGAACATCGCAATCGACGTGATCAGGTCGCACCGTGCCTCGCCCAGCCTGGCGGCCAGTTCCTGGGACGGAAACACGTCCTGGATCACCGTCGCGTCCTCCCCGATTTCCTGAGCGATGTCGGACGGGTCGACACCAAACTTCGCGAAGGACGACGGGTAGCACTTGAGAAGCGTGCCGTCATTGCACCCGATGTCGAGGACAACGCCACCTTTCGCGTCAAGGATCGCGAGACCTTCCTCCACGACTCCCTGGAGGTGTGCGCGCATCGTGTTGTTCGTACCCGATCTGTACCAGTAGGCGGAGTAGAGGATCTCCGGCGGCACCGTATGTTCCATCTGGAGGAGACCACATGCGCCTTCGTCCCTGGTTGGATCGCATCGCACCAGCGACGTCAGGATCTCTCTGGTCGGCGGAATCTCCTTGCCCGGCTTTACGAACGACCCCTGGAGGCACTGATGCCCAAGGCTGATGACATTCGTAAGAGCCGAGGAGCCACAGACTCGGCAGGTCTTCCGATGAACGAGATGCATTCCAGGTCTCCGTCAGGTGAGCGCGGAAGGAAACGTGATGACCAGTGCGTGATGGTGCCAGACGCAGAAGGCAAAGTCAAAACACCTGTGATGGAATGAGTGACGCGTGAGCATTTCAAAACGCGCACTCGTGACGGGCGTTTCCGGGCAGGACGGCTCGTACCTCGCTGAGTTGCTGCTGCAGCACGGATACGACGTCTTTGGCCTGACACGGCCCGGCACGACGGACCACCCGTGGCGCATCGCTCATCTCGCGGACCGGATCACGTTGATACCAACCGACCTCATGAACGATGAGAGTCTGAAGAGTGTCATCGACGAGGTCAGACCACAGGAAATCTACAATCTCGCCGCGGTCACGTCCCTCGGCGCAGCGGCGACCCAACCCGAGCTCGCCATGGCGCTCAACGGCGGCGGAGTCGAACGCTGCCTGAACGCGATCCTTTCCGTCGATCGGTCGATTCGATTCTGCCAAGCGTCGTCCGCCGAGGTCTTTGGCCAGTCTCCCGAGGTCCCACAGCGGGAAACCACGCCATTGAATCCGGTCGGGCCGTATGCCTGCGCAAAGGCCAGCGGCCATCGCGCCGTCATCCGGTACCGAACCCAGCACGGTGGTTTTGCCGTTTCAGGAATCCTGTTCAACCACGAGTCGCCACGCCGCGGGCTGGAATTCGTCAGCCGCAGGGTGACGGACGGCGTCGCGAGGATCGCGCTCGGCCTGTCGGACACCTTGACGGTCGGCAACCTTGATGCGCGGCGAGACTGGGGTTTCGCAGGTGACTACGTCCGGGCGTTGTGGCTGATGGTTCAACAACCTCGACCCGACGACTACGTTATCGCCACGGGAGAGACGCGTTCGGTCGGAGAACTGGTTGAAGTGGCCTGCTCACACGTCGGAATCGACTGGAGACAACATGTCCGCTCCGATCCCTCGCTGGTCCGCCCGGCCGAGCCCACGCCGCGCGTGGGCGACGCATCGCGTGCACGCGCCGAATTGGGTTGGGCGCCAACGGTTGGCTTCGTCCAGCTCATCCACATGATGGTCGACGCGGATCTGGATCGGCTGCGCCTCAGCCCTGGGGTCCGCTCGCCGAGTCGAGGCGAGGGATGACGGAGTAACTTTCGCACGGTGAAGCTGGTCTATACTCGCACTACGGACGTGGGATCATCGACTTCTCCTCCATCCTTCGACGCTAGTCGCCTCGATCACCCCGCGATTCGGTTCGGCGCCGTCTTTCTTGTCGATGCGATCATCGCTACCGTAAGCCTGTGGCTGGCGATGCTCCTCCGTTTCGACGGAGCGATCGAGCCGACGTACCTCGGTCTGCTGCCCCAGTACACCGCACTCCTTGTGGGTGCCCGTGTCGTGACCAATGGAATCCTCAAGCTGCATCGCTGGTCCTTCCGTCTGGCCGGGCTTCACGACGGCGCTCGCGTCGTCGCGGCCGCGGGCATCGGCACGTGCGTGTTCGTACTGGTGATCTATCTCGCCCAGATTCTCGCGCCGCCGCGGTCCGTCGTTGTTCTGGAAATGCTGGCGAGCGTGCTCGGCATGACCGGGGTGCGCTTCGCGCCCCGGCTCGGCTGGGCGTACTGGACGCAGATCAGCCGTCTGCGCCGCGGCGATGCGCGCCGAACGCTCATCGTCGGCGCGGGGGCCTCCGGAGAAATGCTCTACCGGGATCTTCAGCGCTCAGGCCGGCATCGCTACCAGGTCCATGGGTTCATCGATGACGACCGGGCGATGTGGAACAAGATTGTCAACGGGCGCCACGTGCTGGGCGGTGTTGCCCAGTTGCCGGAGGTCATCGCGCGCCTCCAGATCAGCACCCTTCTGATCGCCGTGCCGCGGTCGTCGCCATCGGTCGTCCGCGAGGTCGTGGCGGCCTGCTCGGGACTGGACGTTCACATCAAAGTCCTTCCCGTGTCCTACGTGTATTTCCAGGAACGCGGACCGGCAAGCATGCTTCACGACCTCTCGCCGGAACACCTGCTCGCGCGACAACCCGTCGTCTTCGAGCCGCACGAGCGCACGGCCCTGGCGACCCGCCGCGTGCTGGTCACCGGCGCCGCCGGTTCCATCGGCAGCGAGATATGCACGCAGCTGCTCGGGCTCGGCGTTGAGAAGGTTCTGGGCGTCGATATCAACGAGAACGGCCTGTACCTGCTGGAACAGCGTCTGAAGCGGCTGCATCCCGATCGCCTGGCTATCCAGATCGTCGACATCCGCGATCGCGGCCGTATCGACTCGATAATCGAGCAGTTCAGGCCGAACGATATCTTCCATGCGGCGGCGCACAAGCACGTGCCTCTCATGGAAGCCGCCCCGAGCGAAGCCGTGAAGAACAATGTGACCGGCACGCGGAACGTTCTGCTGTCCGCGGAGCGGCGAGGCGTTGAGAGCTTCACCTTCATCTCTTCTGACAAGGCCGTGGCGCCCACAAGCGTCATGGGCGCCACGAAGCGCGTCGGTGAACTGATGAGCCGCGATGTGGCCCGCCGGTCCAGCATGCACGTTTGCGCAGTGCGATTCGGCAATGTCCTGGGCTCCGACGGTTCGGTCGTCCCCCTCTTCCGTCAGCAAATCGAAGCAGGCGGTCCTGTCACGATTACGGATCCGGAAATGCGCCGCTATTTCATGACCATCCCGGAAGCGGTGGGTCTGGTCCTGAAGTCAGGCTACGGACGCTACGGCGACCTCTGCGTGCTCGACATGGGTGAGCCGGTCAAGGTCATGGATCTTGCCCGTCAGATGATTCTGATGGCCGGGTGCATTCCGGATGTGGACATAGCCATCGTGGTGACCGGCCTCAGGCCAGGCGAAAAGCTCAACGAAGAGCTGGTGATGGAAGAGGAAGACGTTCTGAGCCGGGTTGAAGGAAAGATTCAAGTCATCAAGGGAGCGCCGCCCCAGGCGAGCCTCTGGCAGGACATCGCCGAGCTGGAGAACGCCGCCAACTCCGAGGACTCCGCTCGCGTGCTTGCCATACTCCGGAGAATCGTCCCAACGTACAAGCGCACCGAACTGAAGATCGTGGCCGGCGCCGCCGCATCGTCGTTCTAGTCTCGAGCGTCCTCCCGGGTTCTCCGTATACAATCGCCGCCGGAGGTTTTCACCTCCGGCCGGACTGAATGAAGTTCATCGAGACCGCAATTCCTGGGGTGTTCATCATCGACTCAGTCGCCTTCGATGACGACCGCGGCACTTTTGTGCCGGCGTGGCTGCCCGACGAATTCACCGCGCGCGGGCTGAGCACGAACATCGCCCAGGCGAGCCTGGTGCGAACGCATCGGCGCGGCACGATCCGAGGCGTGCACTTTCAGGCGGATCCGTTCGCCGAAGCCAAGACCATCAGAGTCATCCGTGGCGCCGTCTTCGACGTGGCGGTCGACCTTCGGCCGGACTCGCCGACCTACCGGCGATGGGTCGGCTGCGAGCTCTCAGACGCGAATCGCCGGATGCTCTACCTGCCCGTCGGTTGCGCTCACGGCTATCAGACGCTCGTGGATGACACGGACGTCCTCTATTTCGTCTCGGCGCCTTATTCCCCGCCGCACCAACGCGGCGTGCGATGGAACGACCCCGCGCTCGGCATTCAGTGGCCGCTTGGCCCGCCGACGAGTATCAACGAACGCGACGCGACGTACCCATTGCTGGACCCGCCCCCCGCCACATGAGTCCCAGGAAGGAGCGGGCCGAGGAGATCGTTGCCGACAACCGCAAGGCCGGCTACGACTACCACCTGCTCGAACAGTTCGAGGCGGGGCTCGTCCTCACGGGCACCGAGGTCAAGTCCGCACGCGAGGGACGCGTCAACCTTCGTGAAAGCTACTGCCGGATGGAGGGCGCGGAGGCCTTTCTGCTGGGCGCGCACTTCGGCCAGTACAGCCATAGCGGCTACGCGGTGCACGACCCGGTACGGAAGCGCAAGCTCCTGCTCAACCGCAGTGAGTTGAACAAGCTCATCGGCAAGACGACCGAGAAGGGCCTGACGATTGTCGCACTGCGGATGTATCTCAACGCCAAGGGCCGCGTGAAAGTGATGATTGCCCTCGCGAAAGGCAAGAAGACCTACGACAAGCGCGAGACCATGAAGCGCCGCGAAGCCGACCGCGAGACGCGCGCGGCCGTGAAGTCGCGGCGGGTATAATCGGCGGTTGCAACCGTGAAAGCAACCGTGACACCGCCGGCCGCCGACATCACCGTGCCCCTTCTCGACCTGGGAGCCCAATACGCGCCGATCCGCGAAGAGATCCTCGCGGCCATTACGCGCGTGTGCGACAGCCAGCGATTCATCCTGGGACCCGAGGTGGATGCGCTGGAGCGGGAGCTTGCCGCTTCCATAGGAGTGAGCCACGCCATCACGGTGTCCTCCGGCACCGATGCGCTGCTGCTGGCGCTCATGGCGCTCGGTATCGGCCCGGGCGACGAAGTCATCACTCCGACGTACTCATTTTTCGCTACGGCCGGTTGCGTGTCGCGACTCGGTGCCACCCCGGTATTCGTCGACGTGGACCCGGTGACCTTCAACGTCACCGCGGACGGCGTCGCCCGCGCGATGACTCCACGGACACGGGCCATCCTTCCGGTGCACTTGTACGGACTGTGCGCGGATGTGCCTGCCCTCCTCGAGGTTGCCAGGGAGTCGGGCGTGCCCATCATTGAAGACGCCGCCCAGGCCATCGGTGCGACCTTCGGTCCACGTCAGGCCGGCGCCATGGGCGCGGCGGGATGCTTCTCCTTCTTTCCGTCGAAGAATCTCGGCGCCTTCGGCGACGGCGGTCTCGTCACCACCAACGACGCGAAGCTGGCCGCCGAAATGGTGCTGCTCCGCAACCACGGCGCCGAGCCGAAGTACTACCATTCGCGCATCGGCGGCAATTTCCGGATGGATGCGCTGCAGGCTGCGGTGCTGCGCGTCAAGCTCCCGCATCTTGCCGCCTGGACGGCGGCGCGGCGGGCAAATGCCGATCGTTACCGTCAGCTCTTCCACGACTTCAATCTCCAGGACGTCGTCGAGCTGCCGGTCGAGCCGGCCGGTACCACACATATCTACAACCAGTTCGTGATCCGCGTGCCGGAACGCGACCGACTGCGCGATCATCTGGCCGCGGTCCGGGTATCGACGGAGATCTACTACCCGGTCCCGTTCCACCGTCAGGAATGCTTTGCGAACGTCGAGAGTTCGCGCAGGAGCTTCCCCATCGCCGATCGGGCAGCGACGACGTCGCTCGCTCTGCCGATTTACGGCGAGCTCACGCCTGCGCAGCAGCGGCATGTCGTGGCGGGCATTGCCGCGTTCTACCGCAACAGTTCCAGACAGTTCCAATAGATGAGGCAGCTCATTCTGGTCACGGGCGCCGGCGGCCAGCTTGGCCAGACGATGGCGGCCGAACTCGCCGGCCGGCACGAGGTCGTGGCGATGGGCCGCGGCGACCTCGACCTCTCGAATACGAATGCCGTCCTCGATGCCGTGGCCGGCATCTGCCCGGATCTGATCATCAACTGTGCCGCCTACACGGACGTCGACGGCGCGGAAAAGGACCCATCCGCGGCGCTGGTCGCAAACGCGTGGGCCGTGCGCACGCTCGCCCGGGCGGCGTCTGAGATCAGCTCGACCCTGGTTCACTTCAGCACCGACTTTGTTTTCGATGGCGTCACCGATCGTCCCTACACCGAGGAGGACGCGCCAAATCCGCGCGGCGCGTACGCGGTGTCGAAGCTGCTCGGCGAGTGGTTCGCCTGCGGCGTCGCCTCTCACTACGTGCTTCGCGTCGAGAGTCTCTTTGGCGGACCGCGCGCGCGCAGCAGTGTCGATCGCATCCTCGAGAATCTGCTCGCCGGGCGTGAAGTCCGGGCCTTCGTCGATCGAACGGTTTCGCCGAGTTTTGTCGAGGACGTGGTTGCGGCGACGCTGGCGCTGGTCGAACAGAAATCCCCGTCAGGGGTCTACCACTGCGTCAACAGCGGCTGGACCACCTGGAGCGAGCTGGCGCGCGAACTCGCTCGTCTCGTCGACCGCCCGAATGCGCCGATCGTCGATGTCCCCGTCGCCAGCGCGAAACTCGTCGCCGAGCGCCCGAAGTTTGCCGCGTTATCGAGCGCCAAGCTCGCCGCGCAAGGCATCACCATGCCTTCCTGGCAGAATGCGCTCGAGCGTCACGTGCTCAAGATCACGCGCGCAGAATGAGGCCCGCGACGTACTCGCCTATCGCCAGGCTCGCCGTCAGCCCTGGCGAATCGATACCGGCTGCATGAACGAGAGCCGGCACCCGTGTGTCACGCCCGATCAGGAAGTCGGCGAAGCGCTCGGTCGGTGGATGCAGCTTCGCGCGGATCCCCGACCCTGCCAGACGAAGATCATCAAGCGTGACCTCAGGTAGCAACTGCCGTGTTGGTTCGAGGAAATCCTGCAGCGGCAGGCGATTCTGTTCGTAGTCGTTCTTTCCTTCCTGATACCGAATCGTCGGCCCGATCCAGACCGCGCCCTGGAGCGTCCGCGTCAGGTGAACGCCGAGTCCGTGTCCGGATGCGTGAGGCACTGGATAGACCAGCCCATTGATCAGGCCCCGCGCTTTCTGCGCAAGCTCCGCGTACTCACCGCGGCAGGGATAGATGGTGAATCGATCGCCGCCCGCAAGCGCCGACACGTCGTCGGCGAACAGTCCCGCGGCGTTGATCACCGTCTCGGCTTCGATTCGCTCTCGGGGTGTCACGACGACGAGCGAGTCGCCGGGGGCGTGCTCGACGCCGGCGATCGGCGTGCCGAAGAGCACGATGCCCTCGAGGCGCACAACCTCGTCAAGCAGAGCACGGACGAACGCCTCGGCTTCCACCCAGCCGGTTTCGCCCGACCACAACGCCGCGGCGGCATGAATGCGCGGCTCCCGGCGGCGAACTTCAGTGGCCGTCAGCGGTTCGAGGCGGACGCCATTTGCCGCAGCTCCTTTCTCGAGATCGATCAGGTCGCCTTCCTCGCCCGGCCCGGCCACGATCAGCTTGCCGCACTTCACGTGAGGAACGCGGTGCCGCTGACAGAATGAATAGAGCCGCTCGCGGCCGTCGTGACAGAGTCTCGTTTTCAGCGACTGCTGCGGATGGTACAGACCCGCATGCACCACACCGCTGTTGTGCGTCGAGGTCTCGAGGCCCGGACGCGCGTGCCGTTCGAGAACGCAGACCGGCAGACCACGACGCGCGAGCGCGTACGCGCTCGCGAGCCCCACGACGCCGGCGCCCACCACGACAATCATCGGCAGATACTACCGGCGCGGCTGCCGAGATTGCGAACGGTGATATCTTTTCGTGGTCTATGTCTGCGAAGCGCGCGCTCATCACTGGGATCACCGGCCAGGACGGTTCGTATCTCGCCGAACTCCTCCTCGAGCAAGGCTACGAGGTCTTCGGCCTCACCCGCCGGCTCTCGGCCGACAACTACTGGAGGATCGATCATCTGAGGGATCGGCTGACGTTGATCCCTGGCGACCTCCTGGATCAGCTTTCATTGATCCGCGTGCTCGAGAAGGTTCGGCCGCTAGAGCTCTACAACCTCGCGGCGATGTCGTTCGTGCCGGCCTCGTGGGATCAACCCATGCTCACGGGGGAGTTCAACTCCCAGGGCGTCACGCGCGTGCTCGAGGCCGTCCGCGTCGTCGACAAATCGATTCGCATCTATCAGGCATCGTCGTCGGAAATGTACGGAAAGGTCCGCGAAGTGCCGCAGACTGAGATGACGCCGTTCTATCCGCGAAGTCCGTACGGTGTCTCGAAAGCCTTCGCGCACTACATCACCGTCAACTATCGCGAGAGCTACGACATGTTCGCGGTGTCGGGCATTCTCTTCAACCACGAATCACCGCGCCGAGGCCTCGAATTCGTCACCCGCAAGGTCACCGACGGCGTCGCCCGAATCAAGACCGGCAAGGCGAAGGAGCTGAAGCTCGGCAACCTCGACGCGCACCGCGACTGGGGATTCTCGGGTGACTACGTCCGCGCGATGTGGCTGATGCTGCAGCAGCCGCAGGCCGACGACTACGTCATCGCGACGGGCGAGACGCACTCGGTCAGGGAGCTCGTCGAGATCGCTTTCGGTCACGCCGGGCTCAACTGGCAGGACTTCGTCGGCATCGACCCGGCCTTCATGCGTCCGGCCGAAGTCGATCAGCTTCTGGGGGATCCGAGCAAGGCGAAGAAGGCGCTCGGCTGGACGCCCAGCGTCGACTTCGCAGGCCTCGTCAGGATGATGGTAGACGCGGACCTTGAACGGCACCGGCGGCCCTAACGGGCCGCTCTAAGTCCGTCCGTCGGCCGGGGCTTCAGCCCCGGCGAGTCTCGCGGCCAGCAGAACCGCTTCGACGAGACTTCCCTCATCCGCTATTCCCTTTCGGGCGATGTCGAATGCCGTGCCGTGGTCGACGGACGTGCGGATGATGGGCAGGCCGAGGGTGACGTTGACCGCCTTCCCGAACGCGGCTAATTTCACCGGCACCAATCCCTGATCGTGATACGCCGCGATGACGACGTCGAACTCGCCTTTCATGGCGCGGACAAAAAGAGTGTCCGCCGGATACGGGCCGGCGACGTTGATGCCCTCCTGACGGCATTGGGCGATCACGGGAACGAAGACGCGCTCTTCCTCTGACCCAATCAGACCGTGCTCCCCGGCGTGAGGGTTCAGGCCCGCGACACCGATTCGCGGCTGGGAAAAGCCGAATCGCGGCAGTGAAGCTGCCGTCAAGCGGATGGTCCGGCCCAGCACCTCCGCCGACAGCACCGACGGCACATCTTTGAGGGGGACATGCACGGTCGCGAGCACCACGCGCAGCGGCTCCGACCAGAACATCATCGCCACGTGCTCGACGCCGCAGAGATGCGCGAACAGCTCCGTATGCCCGGGCCACGGGAATCCGGCGAGGGCAAAAGCTTCCTTGTTGATGGGCGCGGTCACGACGGCAGCGACGCGTCCAGCCCTGGCGTCCTCGACTGCCCCGACGATGGCGGCGTGGGCGGCACGCGCGGACGCTGCATCGACAACGCCTGCGGGAAAACTCGCTATCGCTGTCGCGGTGGTCGGACCGTACAGCCTCGGCGTGCACGCTGCGACGACGCGGGGATGAGTCGACGCCTTGAGCGCGATCTCCGGTCCTATGCCAGAGGGATCGCCGGCCGTAATGGCGACAACGGGCAGGGCCGCGCTCATAGATGGAGGGCGACCCAGTCGGCGACGATCTTCGGGCTGGCGTTGCGCTCGAGCGCGGACTGTGCGCGATTCAGCGACGCGTAGCCGGCGGTGACACGCGACAGTGGAAACGCGGACGAGAGCGTCCGAAGGTCGCCCTCCAGATCTCCGTTTGCCAGTCCGTCGGAGGTCCCGGCCGCCAGCGCGCCAAGATCCCTCAGCAGCGAGGCCAGCACGTCCAGACGCGCGCCGAGCGCCTCACGGTCGCGCCGATCGGAATCATTCTTTGCGAACGTCGCAGATGCCTTCATCTGAAGGGTGACGTTTCCTTTTGCCGCCGCCAGCACGGCCAGGGCGGCGTCCCGATCGCCGCCCAGGTCGCCAGACTGCTCCGCGAGCGCGCGTGTCACGCTGCCGCCCGACACGGCCGCGAGACCGTTGGCGGCGCCCCGATCGGTGCCTGTCCGCTCCACGAGAATCCGGGCGACCTCGCGCTCGCTGAGCGCCCCGAAACGGAGGCGCCGGCAGCGCGACTGCACCGTCTGCGACAACGAGTCAGGAAAGGCCGACACGAGAATCAAGACCGCCGACGGAGGCGGCTCCTCGAGTGTCTTCAGGAGCGCGTCCTGGCCGTCGTCGCGGAGATCGTCGGCCGCAATCACGAACACGCGGCGCTCGCCTTCGAATGGCCGGTAGCCGATGACGTCGAGCACCCGTTCGCGCAGGACCTTCAATTTGATCGTCGCATCGTCGCCGCGATCGACGACGGTCACATCGGAGAACTGGCCGCGCTGGATGCGCAGGCACGTCTGGCACTTGCCGCAGGCATCGTCTCCGCTGGATTGTCTGCGTACCGGACAGTTGAGCGCTTCTGCGAGCGCGATCGCCGTCGCCATCTTGCCGACGCCCTCAGGACCGGCGAACAGCAGGGTCTGCGGAACGCGGCTGCGGCCAACGGCGTGCCTGAGCAGCGCGACAACGGGCGCGTGGCCGACGACGGATGCCAGCGGCATGAGGAGACATTATCCAACGACGGGAACGACGGGAACGACGGGAACGACGGGAACGGCTTGCCCACCGAAGCGCACGGCGCGAAGTGGAGCTTGCGCGCCGTAGCGCGGGGCGCGAAGGCGGGTTGCGGGCCGTCGCGTTCGAGTGCCATAATCATCTGCTGTCGGCGTGGGCGGTTAGCTCAGTGGTAGAGCACCGGCTTTACACGCCGGCTGTCACAGGTTCGAGCCCTGTACCGCCCACCAAATGCGAAGTTCGAAGTTCTGAGTTCGAAGTTCGATGGGTTGCGGGGTATTTCGAACTTTGAACTTTGTACTTTGAGCTTTCGTTCGCGGGGTCGTAGTTCAGCTGGTTAGAACGCTGGCCTGTCACGCCAGAGGTCGCGGGTTCGAGTCCCGTCGACCCCGCCATTTTCCTAGAAAAACCAACCGGCCGGGTTTTGCCCGGCCGCCGGCTGTCCGAACGTTCGGACAGCGGCGCGGGCCGCCGGTGCCGGATTTGGCCCCTCCCAGGCCCTGACCTCTGGCCTTTGACGCCCGAG
Source organism: Vicinamibacterales bacterium (assembly GCA_035606665.1). Lineage (GTDB taxonomy): Bacteria > Acidobacteriota > Vicinamibacteria > Vicinamibacterales > SCN-69-37 > DASUGC01. The sequence continues at coordinate 42,713 of DATNEY010000054.1, forward strand.
CACTTTAGGCCGATGTGCCGCTCGAACCGGCTTTCGAAGGCAGCTTGAATTCACACAGGGACATAATCACCCTGGACGAGGCAGGACCGAGTGACCTGGTCTGTCATTCCGGTGTTGAAACATCGGAGAACCAGTCTCTTGTTCAGGCAACGACTTGTCACGATCTTAAGGACAAACGGTGGGAAGACCATACGATTCGGAACTCAGTGAGTTAAGCGAGACTTACAGTTGGGCAAACACCATCGATCTGCCTTCTGCCTTGGTGCGCTTCCCAGAAACAACATCTCCCCTCCTCGCTATTGGGTCCGGCGGTTCACTGACGGTCGCGGAGTTCGCCGCGAGTATGCACCGCGAGATTCGGAAGAAGGTCGCCATAGCTGCGACACCCCTGGAGGTTCTAAAGACTCAATTGAACCTAAGGGACGTTGCCGTGCTGCTGACATCTGCTGGCGGGCGGCATCCCGACGTTCTCGGAACCGTTGAGCAAACGGCCATCCGAGATCCGCGCTCCTTCCTGGTATTGTGCTTGAGAAGGGAGAGTCCGCTCGCGGACCGTGCAAGGCGGTTCGCAAACGTCGACTTCCTCGACTTCAAGCCGCCCGTCGAAAGAGATGGTTTTCTCGCGACGAATTCGTTGCTCGCGTTGGTGGTAATGCTGGCCAGGGCGTACGAAGGCACTTCCCGACAACGCACTGATCTTCCGCCCAAATGGACGGACCTCGTTCCGGCGAAAGCAATACGAGCATTAAACAAACGGATGACTCAGACCGGGACCGGAAACACATTGGTGGTGTTATACGGACCATCGACACGAGTCGCCGCCGTCGACCTGGAGTCCCGTTTCACGGAAGCGGCATTGCAGAATGTCTGGATCGCCGACTATCGAAACTTTGCACATGGTAGGCACCACTGGCTCGCGAAGCATCCAAAATCGACCTCAGTTTTGGCTTTTGTAACGCCGGAAGACGACCGCCTCGCTTCGGCCACCCTCGCGTTGATCCCCAGATCCGTCCCAGTTGTTCGTGAGGACATCCCATTTTCTGGGTCGGTCGCCACGATCGCAGCCCTTGGGCGAGTTATCCATCTGACAGGAGGCGTGGGTACGAAGCGGAACATTGATCCAGGCAGACCTGGCGTCCCTTCGTTCGGCCGTCGGCTCTATCATCTCAATGCCTTCGGGAGACGCTCAGTTCGTCCACCTGATCTCGTGGCGATTGAACGGAAGACGGGTAAGTCCGTCGACCGGTTGTCCGCTGATGGATTGCTGTCCTACTGGCGCGAAGCGCATGACAGTTTTAGGCGTACCCTTCTCAAGTCTCATTTCAAGGGCGTGGTGTTTGATTACGACGGTACTCTCTGCGGGGAGACCGACCGCTTTGGTGAACTGCAGCCAGCGATAGCGGCAGAGCTGGTTCGATTACTTCAACGTGGGGTTTTGATCGGGATTGCAACCGGTCGCGGAAAATCCGTACGGGAGGCCCTGCGAAGGACAATTCCTGCGCAACACTGGCCTGGTGTTGTTGTCGGTTACTACAACGGTGGCGATGTTGGCTTGTTGAGCGATGCCAGACCGGACGGCAGCCCGACCGCAGGCGCAACCTTGGCTCCAATTGCCACCGTCCTCAAGGCTAATACGGCCCTACGCCACCTAGCGACCATCGCGACCAGACTGCCCCAGATAACCATCGAACCACTCCGGCCAATCGATACGGAGGACGTCTGGACAATCGTCGAGCATACGGTTGCGACGTTGGGCATCCCAGGAACCTCGGCTGTACGCTCCAGCCATTCGATCGATGTGCTTGGACCGGCTGTAGATAAACGTGCAGTTCTCCAACGTCTGCACGAACTCAGAGACGACAAGGATTCGGGCCTGCTTTGTATTGGCGACAAGGGGCGCTACCCGGGGAACGATTATCTGCTGCTCGCGCAACGGCCTTCGCTGAGCGTCGATGAGTGTTCGATTGACCCTAGTACATGCTGGAACCTTGCGTCAGCAGGATCGCGCCGCGTGACCGCCTGCCTCCAGTACCTCCGAGCGATGAAGACTGGTCGACAGGGAATGCAGATTTCGACGCTCCCAAATAGGATTGGCAGTGAAAGACCGTCTCGCTGAGAAGGTTCTGGCCCGCGTTCTTGGCTGGACGACTGAGGAGGTCGCTCAGGAGCGGCCGACAATCCAAGCCCTTGCCGCGTACAAGTACGACGAGTACCAGCAGTTTTTCGCCGGCAGCCGGTTCATCGAAAGCCTTGCGCTTTGGTTGGATCAGTTCGTCAGCGTCGACGAAAGGCGCATTGCCTACAACTTTGTCAGGGAGCGCCTGATATTCTGGTCGTCTTCAGAGATTCGACACCTGGTCGAAATCGCCTATCCAGATTACATCCGTCCAATTTTGCTTGAGCGCAGTGCGACTTCATTGGCGGAGCGGTATCAGCCGAGCATCGTTGCTGACAGCACTGATTTCTTGGTGCGACAGCGGCAGTGTCTCTTTCTCGGGCTCAGCGACGGCGCAAGAATCGATGTTTTTCGAAGAGCGAATGCTGGGGCACTGAATCACGAACAGATTTCCCACACCCATGAACTCTCGAACGATCGCGTCGGGAAGCTCTTGACAAAACTAGACGAGCACCTGTCGACGATTCTAGAGAGACCCGTGACTGACGATGAGCGTCGCTTCAAAACGTTGGTGCTCCTTGATGATTTTTCCGCCAGCGGCACCAGCTACTACTCGTTACCGGCAGCCGCGCCTGGAGGAGGCAAAGTCAAAGCGTTCTTCGACAACATCTGCGATTCCTCAGCAGTAGGAAAACTTGTTGATCTGGAAACCGTTGACGTGATCATCTTGTTATACCTCGCCACAGAGCAAGCAGTCCTTCATTTGCGCCAGGCGTCAGCGAGCACGTGGGGCAGCAAAAATATTAAGTGGTCGGTCGACGCCGTTCAGGTTCTTTCAAACGGTTTTCGTGTCGGGCGCTCCGGTAGCGATCCGATACATCGCCTCATTAACGACGACCGATATTACGACCCGGCCATTCATGATGTCCACATGCGAAAGGGCGGCGCGCCAGACTCACGCTACGGATATGGTGACTGCGGACTTCCGTTGGTGTTGCATCACAACACGCCGAACAATTCGCTTTTCCTCCTGATGTCGTACGAAGACCTGCATTTTCGAGGCTTGTTCCCGCGAGTTCGCAGACATTCGGAAGTGTCATGAGGCAATCCAGGAATCCGTTTCGACTGCGCCGTTCCGAGAACATCGATACAGACACTGAGTTTCTGGCGCTGTTCGAACCCGGCATCCTCGATGTCCTAACGGAGCGAGGATTGCCCAGCACGGTTCAATTGATCCGAAGTGCGGCAGGTGGCGGCAAGACATCTCTCTTACGCCTGTTTACGCCCACAGTCCTCAGGACTTTGCACGCGAGACGGAATAACGAGCAGGAGTTGTTCGGACGCGTCCAAGGCCTCGGCGCCATCGGTGAGCAGGGGCCGCAGTTGCTCGGCGTAACACTGCTTTGCGGACGAAATTACGCCGTCCTGGAAGACCTACCTGTCGACCGAGCGCAGAAAACGCGACTGTTTCTCGGGCTTCTGAATGCTCGGATCATCCTCGCTGTTCTACGAAGCGCCCTGCTCTTGAAGGGCCTGGAGTACCCGAATGATCTCGACCAGATCCAGATAGCCGTCGCGTTGGATCCCGAGGCTCTGCCCTTCGGCCTAGAGCTCCCAAGCTCCGGAGGCACGCTTCATCGGTGGGCCCGAAATATCGAACGAAGCATTTGCGCGGAATTGGACAGCTTTGGGCCGATGCAGGCGACGTCTTTGCCGGGCCATGATGCGTTGTTCGCTCTCTCCATAGTTCGACCCTCTGCAATAACGATCGCTGGAGTCACAGTTGCGGAGCGCATCGTGATCATGATGGATGACATCCATATGCTTACGACATCCCAACGCAGTCTGCTAATCGAGCGCGTTGTGGAAGCAAGAAGCTCGATTGGAATCTGGATCGCTGAACGGTTCGAGGCACTAAGCACGCAGGAATTGCTGGCTTCTGGTTCTGAGGAAGGTCGCGATCACGACGCGCCGATCGAGCTTGAGTGGTTCTGGCGGCGACGACACGAACGCTTCGAGCGTCATGTCATGCGTCTCGCCGACAGGCGGGCCAGCGCGTCAGCGGAAACTGAACTCGACATCTTCCGCACTTGCTTGGAAGACGATTTGAACGGTCCAAGCTATGAGGCAATCTTCGAACGCGCGGCCGCTGTCGTTGAAGCCCGCGTTGCAGCGCGTGTCGGTAGCGATCCACAGTTCCGAGACTGGTACGAGGCCCGCCGTGCCGAAGTTGGTTCACCACGTGAACAGGCAATGGGGTGGCGCACCCTTGAGATCCTAATTGAACGAGTATTGCGACGCCCGCAAAAGGGGTTGTTTGACGATACGCCGAGGGATCCCCGCGAACTGAACGAGAAAGACGATTCGCCGGCTCGGGAAGCCGCGGAACTTTTTCTAGCAAGAGAGTTTTCTCTACCGTATTACTACGGCGCCGATCGTATTGCCCGCCTGGCGTCCTTGAACATTCAACAGTTCTTAGGCTTGGGGGCATCTATTTTCGAAGAGGTTCTTGCCGGCGAGCTGTTGCGTGGCGGCACGCAAGTTCTCTCGGCACGCCGACAGCACGGCCTTATGAAAAAGGCAGCGCAGGCGTTTTGGGAGGACATACCGAATCGGGTTCGGCACGGTCGGGAATTACGAGCTTTCATTGATTCGGTCGGACGCTGGAGCACCTGGTACACCTACCGACCATCAGCGCCAAACGATCCTGGCGTTGGCGGAACGGCGCTCAGAATGAGCGAGCGGCGCCAACTGCAAACTGCCGAGACACTGGCGCGCCGTCCTGATTACGCAAGGCTGGCGGATCTCTTAGCCTCAGGCTTGGCTCACAACTACCTCGTTGCTGATCTCGACTACAAGTGCAAGGGTGAGCTCTGGATGGTCCTGAATCTCAACAGGCTCTTGTGCGTCTACTACGACCTACCACTGGGGTACGGCTTGTATAAGGAGCGGCCGCTCGATGAGCTTTGTCGCTGGGTCAATGATCCGTTTGCGCCCCCACGACAGGACGAACTCGGCTATGACTGACCATCGGCCCCGTTGGGAGTATTACGTGTTGTTGCGCGAGGCGCGGCTGCGGGAGTTTTGGACTGAGCGCCTCACCACAGTCACCCGCTCCACTCTCTTCGTCGTTGGAAGGGGGTTTGACCCCCGAACGACCCTGGGACTGCAGACGATCCTGAGTATCGGGGGTGATGGTTCTAGAGATGTTATTGGGCTCAATTTCTTGGAAGGCCCGATGTCCGCGTCACTAAGACACGAGGGTTTGGTGACTCGCAATTGGGCGGACGTTGAATCAATGAGCGCAGGACGCGGCACAGTGACAGTTCGAGACATTGAGTTCTGGTCAGCCGAAGGTCGACGGATTTCGTCTCAGAGTGCCAGGGATCTCTTCGGGTCAGCCGAGCAGCTCGCGCCTTACACGGATGTCATCGTAGACATTTCTGCGATGCCTCGGACCGTCTATTTCCCGCTCATTGCAAGACTCTTGTACCTGCTGGACCACAACGGTGAGAAGTCAAGCCGTGGGAACCTCCATGTTCTCGTTGCTGAGGACCCCGGTTACGACTCAAGCATTCACGAAGAAGGCGTTGATGAAAAGGCCGAGTTCCTGGCTTCTTTCGGCGGCGGCTTTGACGAGGAAGGTGTCGCTACTCCTAAAGTATGGTTACCAATGCTTGGTGAACGGAAACAGACGCAATTCGATCGAATTCAAGATCGGGTGAAGCCCGATGAAGTGTGCGCGGTCCTACCGTCACCGTCCAGAGATCCGCGGCGTGCCGACAACCTCGTTCTCGAGTACCAAAAACAACTGTTCGACGAGCTTCATCTTGACGGCCGGAATTTTCTGTATGCTTCAGAACAAAACCCTTTTGAAGTCTACAGACGGCTAAGAAGCGCGGTACTGCGGTACGGGGATGTCTTCAAGGTTCTCGGAGGCTGCCGAGTTGCGATATCGCCTTTGTCGAGCAAGTTAATGTCGCTTGGGGCTTTGTTGACGGCCTACGAACTCAAGTTGCTCAACTATCCGGTTGGGATTGCGCACGTTGATGCGCAGGGATATCGGCTCGACGATGGCGTGCCGAACCCAGAACTGTTCGGCCTCTGGCTGACGGGAGACTGCGATGCCGTCTAGGAATCTTCGCTCGATGCAGTCATCGCCGACTGTGGTTGGGATGGGCCTACTCGCCCTCGACATCGTGTTCGCACAAGATAGAGATCGACCTTCGTATTTCGCCGGCGGGACCTGCGGCAACGTTCTGACCATTCTCAATTACTTGGGCTGGCGTTCACGCCCAATTGCCCGCCTCGGGCCTGGGGCGGCCGCAGATTACGTGGTCGAAGACCTTGAGACTTTTGGGGTCCTGACTGACCTAATTAAACGAGACAGCGAGGGAAGTACGCCAGTCATTGTCCAGCGGATCCGTCGGCGGAATGATGGTGAGTTGTACCACACGTTCTCTTGGCGGTGTCCAACCTGCGGAGCTCACCTGCCTGGGTACAAGGCCGTTTTGTCGTCGGCGGCCGACCAACTGCGAAAACAGTTAGGCGGCGCCAAGGCCTTCTTCTTTGATCGAGTCTCCAGGGCCGTTCTGATCATAGCTGCTGAGCTTCGTCGCCGTGGTGCGGTGATCATTTTTGAACCCTCATCCGTCGGCGATCACAGACTCTTCCGAGAGGCATATACGGTCGCGCACATCGTTAAGTACTCCCATGAGCGATTGAGAGACATCGCGGATGTGCCGTTTGGGCGAGGCGAACGGGATCGAGTACTCCTCGAGATTGAGACGCTTGGACGTTCCGGCCTGCGATACCGCAGCCGTCTGGCTCAGGCACCAACGAGGAATTGGACCTCAGTTGCGGCGTTCTCTCGTGAAGATGTAAAGGATGCGGCAGGATCGGGAGATTGGTGCACCGCAGGTCTCATCCACAGCCTAGCGCGTGGGGGAGTTCTCAAGTTCCGAGGCATCACCACGCCTGAACTCGTCGAGGCTATGCGCCTTGGTCAGGCACTGGCTGCTTGGAATTGTCGCTTTGAGGGAGCTCGGGGCGGAATGTACCAGATGACGAAGGAACAGTTTGGCAGTCAGATTCAGACCATTCTTCGAGGGGCCGTTCTTGAGGACCAAGGTTTAGATGGGCAGAGTGACGAATCTCCACTTGCCCTTCATTCGCTCTGTCCTTCCTGCGACCGCGTGCGCAGGCCAAAATCCCTAGCCGCATCTGGCAGGGGCGCTTGAGCTCGAGGCTCGCGAGGTAGTAGAAAGCTCGACCGATCGGTCGAGCCGTTCTCGAATGGAACCGCCTCGGCCGCCGTTGGGCCTTGTCTCGACGTGCTTGGACGACCGGACCGAAGACTCCCACGGGACCTGATAGCGTAAGCGTAAGCTTCCCCGTCAAGTAGACAGGGCGTAAGTAGACTCTCCGACAGCCCGTACTATCGAGTCCTTCGGCGGCTGATTCTGGAGTTCGGCAACAGCTCTGGGCGATACTTATCTTTGACAACCACATGCGCAGACTAGTCATGGCGTTGGTCGGCGCCTCGCTCGTTTCTGCGCACTTGGTGTCTACCCGTTCCCTCCCGTCCCAGCAGCCTCCACAGTTCCGCACTGGCGTCACGCTCGTGCCGGTGGAGGTACGCGTGGTCGACAGGGACGGCAACCCGGTCCGCGGTCTCACCAAAGCCGATTTCGAAGTCCGCGAGGACGGACGAGCACAGGAACTCGCTCACTTCCAGGCCCTGGAGGCGGATGACAAGTTAGAGCCTGGCCGACTCTTTGTGATCCTGCTCGGACGCGGGCGGCTCAACCTCCCCACCAAAGCCGTCCAGGCTGCCGTCGATTTCGTTCGCGCAAGACTTGTGAGCCCGGATCGAGTGGCCGTTGTGGCTTACAACCGAATCATCAAACCGACGACAGACCATGAAGCCGTCGCGGATTTTCTCGAAGCGTATCGAGATCTCCACATACGAACCGAGGAGCTTCTTAGTCGTGACCAGCGTGGGCCGCAACCCCGCATGCTCAAGCCAGACACGGTCGCCTCCATTGATGATCTCTTTCGCCGGGGTCGGCTGGACGTTGAAGATCTCGCAGGAGGGCGCGGCCGGGAGCCCGGACCGTACAACGACCTCAGCTACTTGAGAACCGCCCTGGGATACCTTCGGACCGTCAACGGTGAGAAGCACGTAGTCATCGTCACGGAACATCCCTTCCCCACCGGATGGACCGAGGCTTCAGTTCAGAGTCTCCAGAACTTTTGGTTCCAGCAAGCCACAAGCGCACGGGCGGCACTTCATTTCCTTCACGCCGGCGGTCTGCCCGGTCAGGACATGGCACAGGGAACACTGGTGACCGGCAAGCTAGACCCACGTCGCCTGGAGGATCTGCTCCGTCGCAAGGCACAGCAAGTAACCGCGGAGCAAACCGGCGGCACCTCGGCGTTCTTTCAGTTTGCCGAGAAGCCACTTGCTGCGTTGGAACGAGCGACCCGCCATCACTATCTGCTCGGCTACTATCCGTCGCGCGATGCGGCGCCAGATCAGTACCGCGACATTCGCATCTCGATAGCACGCCAAGGCGTCCAACTCTCGTATCGGCACGCGTACCAAGCGCGACCGGCCGAGGAGAAACCGGAGGACGCTCGGCGCGCGGTGTCGGCGTCGAGGGTTGGAGAATTGACCCAGTGGCTATCGAATCCGGCTCGCGTGCCTACCGCACCCTCCCCGTGGGGTATCCGGCTCGACGTGACCGCCGACAATCGGGCGACGGCAAGCGGGTCGCTGAATGTGGCCGTGGCGTTCGATCCATGGCTGGTGGACTTTGTCAGGAACGGCGATCTCTACGTCGCTGAGTTGACCCTTGCGGTCCTGGCGGACGATGGGCGCGGCAACGTTGTCGGGGAGAGCAGTCGAACTTCAAGGATCAGTCTCACGATTGCTGAATTCGAGCGTACGAAGCGTGAATGGCTTACGACCGATTTGTCCGTGAAGACCACCGCGGACGCTGAATACATCAGGGCGGCTATCTATCAATTTGAGACGGACCGGATGGGTTGGGCGGAAAAGCGACTCAAGAGATAGAAGACACGACCTACTCGTAGGCTATTGCAGCGGCCGTTGTGATCCGCGCACAATACTTTCAAATGTAGTTTACTCGCCTGCGAACTACTAGCGTTCAGCGAACTAGTAGTGTTGAGCGACTTTGAGGGACCGGCGCCGACCTCGCGCCACAGTTTGAGCCGCGATGAAGAATATCGGCCGCTTCATTGAGAGCGCACGCGCCGTTGTGAATGCCTTTCGGCACGTCGCGACTGCGCTGCACATCGTCTGGAATACCAGGCCAGCCCTCTTCATGGTGGTCGCCGCTCTCAGCTTGTCGGCGTCCGCGATTCCGGTGACGAACCTTTGGATTGGCAAGCATCTCCTTGACGCCGTGGCGCAAGCTGTGTCCCGGCCGAATATCGAGGGCACCTATCGCCAGATGGTCTGGCTCCTCGCGCTGCAGGTACTACTCGCCGGCGCCTCTGCCTTTCTGAATGGCCTCAATGGATCTTATAAAGAGCTGTTGATGACCGATGTTCAGAATCGCTCTGTCCTGATGATCCTTCGCAAGGCTGTCTCCTTGGATCTCGAGCACTTTGAACGCTCGGAGACTCACGACACCTTGCGGACCGCACTCGGTCAAGTTGGTTCCAGGCCAGTAATGATTTGCCTTCAATTGGTCTCTGTTGGACAGAGCCTATTGGTTCTCGGGTCAGTCGGCGCCCTCATGAGCCGACTGGGTCTTGGCGTATTCCTCATCGTTGCACTGGCGGCGGTGCCCGGCGTACTTGTTGCGAATCGATTTGGAGTGCTGTCCTACAGACAGGGCAGGCGTCGAGCGCCCGAGTTACGGGCACAGAATTATCTAGCGTCGCTCCTGACGTCGGAACACGCGGCGAAGGAGATTAGGGCGGCTGGCACCGAGGAGTTCTTGCTGGGTCGGTGGGAACACTATCGCAGGCGGATCACCGCGGAGATCCGGGAGCTGTCCGTGGCCCGAACCACGTGGACCGTCGTGGCCTCGATCACATCCACAGCCTTGATCATCGGCGCAACTCTGAGCGTGGTCCGGCAAGCCGCCGCGGGCCAGATCTCGGTTGGCGAGTTCTCCGTGCTGACCATGGGAATTGGATACGTCCAATCGCAGCTGGCAGCGATACTGGCGGGTGTCGCCGGGCTATACGAGAACCTCCTCCACATGGGCACGCTTGCCGAATTCTTGGCGCTTCCGTCAAGCCGAAAGGACGAAGGCGACGAGTGGCGCGGCGTCATCGACACCATTCAGTTTGACAATGTCAGTTATGGCTATCCTTCACATGGCAAGCTTGCCGTGGACTCTCTCTCGTTCACTGCTCGGCGAGGTGAGAGCATCGCTATCGTCGGCACGAACGGCTCAGGAAAGAGCACGCTGATCCGGCTGCTCTCACGCCTGGCAGTACCAACAAGCGGGCGAATCCTCATAAATGGGCAAGACGCATCGAAGTTCAGTGGGCGGAGTCTCCAACGAGAGATCAGCGTGATGTTTCAGGATCACGTTCGCTATTCCATGACGATGCGCGACAACATCGGCGTGGGCGACGTGCAGAGGCTGATCGACGAGGACGCTGTGAAACGCGCCGCACAGGACAGTGGCGTCGCGGACTTCATGAAGGATTGGGAAGCCGGCTACGACACCACACTCGGCCAATTGTTTCCGCAGAGCAAGGAGCTGTCCTGGGGACAGTGGCAGCGGGTCGCGTTAGCTCGGCTGTATTTCAAGCGATGTTCGATGTACTTGTTGGACGAACCCACGGCGTCTCTCGACATCGAGGCGGAGAGAAGGACCGCCCAGTATCTGAGGGCGCGTTCGCGGGACCATATTGTTATTGTCGTAACGCATAACCCGGAGCTGATCGCGCTCGTAGACAAAGTACTGCCGCTGACGAACGGGCGACTCACTCAAATGCCGTCGAAACAGGCCACGGCGACTGAACAGGTCACCTAGGTGGCTCCTCGCTGGTTCTACGGTCGGCGAGTATCTGCGGCCACGGCGTCGCTGATCGCAGGATGATGGGTTTGTCAACGAGACGTGCTCTATCGGTAATTCTGCAGACCAGTCCATTCGACTGCGGTCCGGTGTCGCTGGCAATCGTGTTGAAGTATTTTGGAAAGCGGACATCCGTCGAGCGGCTCCGACGGGAAACCGAATTGGGTTCGACGGGCACCAATGCCGCTTGCTTGCTCCACGCAGCGCGCCTCTATGGCCTCCGGGGCGTGGCGATTCGGCTGACGCCGAACGAAGTGCTTGACTTGCCTCCGGCAACGATCCTGCATTGGGGGACGCGGCATTTCGTTGTGATGGAGTCTGCGTGCCGGGATTCCGTGGAGTTGATCGATCCATCCCGTGGCAGACGCACAATCGGCCTGGTCGAACTTGGCCGGCGCTTCGGCGGTGTCGCCTTGGTATTCACCAGCTCGCGCCGCTCAGCGCCCGAGCGGCGGGCGCCGAAGTAGGTGGAGGCGGCCATTCCGGCACCGGGACGACGTGGATGTGTCAGGCAAGTGAAACCGAAGACCTGGATCTGGCAATCTGGGACTCATATAGCCGTTCCAGAAAGTCGTAGAGAACGAATTCTTGCTGTCGATGATCCGCCCTGAGGAGCCGATTGGCTTGCATGTGCATGAGGCTGAACGCCAAGTCCTCGAGGGACACTGACACCTGCCCGAGCGATGACGCGGATTTCAATCTTGCCAGGGAGTCTGAGGAAGACCGCGATCCGCTGACCAACGCGGCATAGGAACCCCCACACTCCGCCAACGCACCCTCGCGAGCGGCGGTGAAGAGCGTCTCGAGCCGCTTACGTTCTTTCCGAAACCTGCCACCAAGCCAGCGTTTCGTGGCAACGTCGGCGCGGAAAAGGTTGGCGTGGCTCAGTCGGGCCTGGCGCGCCAGCCGAAGGCGTTTCTGGCGGTCGAAGCCCAGGTGCTCGAACGTGAAGTTCCAGCTCATGAGACACACTCTCCACCGCTCGTCGAGCCCGAGGTCGCCCGGCAGAGTCTTGAGAACCTCGATCGCGGTCTGACTATCTCGCCAGAAGAAGTCTTCGGCGAGCACGATTCCCTTTTCGCCGCCGTATCGCTCGACTTCACGCTCATAGGTATCGAGGCCGATCCGGCTGCACAGGCCAGACGCCAGCACATCGCGAAACGCGCGATCAACCGCTGCCAGCACGCTCGTGCCGAGGTCCGGCTCCGGATGTTGGATCCGAAGTCGGAGATGCCACTGCGGTTCGGAATACCGAACGAAGAACCAAGGCGAATCGCGTCCAACATCAGGATCATCGAGAAACTGTTTCACTTGCGTCGTCAGCAAACGGTCGAGTCCAGCCGGGCCCGCGAACAGCTGTATGTACGTCCACGAAGAACCCGGCGCGAATCGCCTGACGAATGTCGTTGAGGGAACGGCGTAGGGGATCGATTCGCGGGAAGGTGGCGTGGAGACCTGCGGGCTGGGTTTGACGAACGGGATGATCAGCTCATGGCTGAACGTGCCCTCCGGGCCGCTCAGACAGAGCATGTCAGGCGAGGGAAACATCTCCACCAGCTTCAGTGGACTTCGTTTCGCCGCAAGTTGTTTGAGGGTCTCGAATGCCAACTCGCTGGCACAGTCAAGCGGCAGTTCGTTGTCACCTTCCGCTGCGAGAACCCAGCGTGGCATTTTGGCGCTCAGTCGCCACTCGTCGAACGCGGTTCGCTCCCTTGACTGCCCTCCTTGGAATAGCCGCAGAAGAAGCGGTTTGCCGAGGAGCCACCGCGCGCGCTCGAACACAACGTTGCCATGCCGGACCCTGGGTAAGAAGTCTAGAGTTTCCAAACCTCCCCAGTTCCATACGAGCCAGGGCGACACACCCTGTGACTGGAGCGAGCACAGAAATCGATATATCGGCAAGCCGCGTCTGAAGTTGTGGGCATTCGACAGTCGGGGCACAACCTCGCGGTTGAGGCGCCGAGACCGCAGTATGACTCGATCGTCGCGAATGGACACCAACAGGTCAGTGACCGTCAATTGCGCGCTCTGATGCGCCCCCGACCGCCCAAGATAGCTGATCTCGTGCGACCGCAATACAGGCCGGGCGATCACGTTGGCCAGGCGTCCCTCTGGCAAGTGCACAATTTCAGCGAACTCCGCATCGGAACGAAATGACTCCTCGTGCGCGATGTGTCGACGCAGGGCGCCTTCGAGCTCTGGCATGGCCCTGCAAAACCGCCCAAACATGCCCGCTCCCGATGGGCCACCAGCACAACGGAGTACGAACGTGGATTCCCCGCCCGATGCACCAACAGTCACTGTTGCCGCGAGTGCATCCGGGAGAGGTGACGGCGACGGGACCGACAGAGACTCTATGTCCTGTGGGGTCAGCACCACCTCGACGCCTGCGTCCCCCTCGACTTCTCGTACCCTCTTGAGCAAGTACTCGTCGCGGGGTGACCACGTTCGGGAGGATGCGCCATCAGCGGCGCCCCCAACTGGCAGTCCCACCACGAGTGGCGTCAACTGCCGCTGGCTGCTAAAGCCCTCGACAACTATCCCAATCTCGTCGTCAAACACCTCAACCAGCGGTACCTCGCGGTGGTCGTATCGAGTTCGAAACGCCTCCTTGAACGTCCGTAACGAATCGAGCGGTCTGGGTGTCAGTTGGTGCAGCAGCGCCACCGCTTCTCCGATCTGCGCGGCGTCTTTCTCACCGAGCGCGAGCTTCGGCGCAGGCTTGATTAGATCAACCTGAAAGAGTCCAGCGGGCTCTGGCGCTTCGCCAAGACTCTTCAGCGCGGAGCGCACCTTCTGATATTCAGCAGGCTCGGTCAGCGGCTGCCGGTCGGCCTGATCCAAAGCCTCTCGCACGCCATCGAGAACGGTGACGACTGCTGCGGCGCCGCCACTCGTACGCAACGTTCTGGCCAGATCCGCAAGTGCAGACTCACCGGTGACGAGAGGGCTTAGCGGTCCCACCAGTACTTGTCTCGCGATCAATTCATCGACATACCCGCTGGCCTCATCTTTCTCAATACCGGCCTCGGGACTGAAATTGACAATTGCGTCGGTTAGCTGCGAACGAGTGGCTCCCGGCTCCGCTGCGTTCAGGACGACGGACAGATACTCATCGGAATCCACGATCATCAGGGTGTGGCGGACTCCCCCAGGCGCAGCTCGGGCCTGCACATACCGCCACTGGCCAGCGCCCTCGTACAGCGATGAGTTCGGCCGATACGGAAGCGTCGCGCGAAGCGCAGGATCTCGAGCCAGCCGATCGCAGAGCGTAAAGAGATATCCGTTGTCCAGACTCGAACTTCGCCGGTAACCCGTGATGTCGCCAATCTCCAGACAGGTTGTGGGCGAAATCCGGCCAAACGAACAACCAGCGAAGAGGCCAAATGGCGTCGGACGGCCGGCCATGCGAGCCAAATAGCGATAGAGTGACAGTTCGGTCTTACGGTCCTCACCCGCGCAAGCCGCCCAATCACTCAACGCGGCGTGCAGCGCGGCCGAACCCAGCAAGATGGCCTCTTGGAGTACCGGGTTGCCGTAGACCGCCCGTAGACGCTCTGTCCACGGTCTCCCTTGCCCCGAAGAGCCAATGCCGGGGGCGCTCCCCCGCATCTCAGTCAGCTCACTTAGCGCGGTAAACGGCAGCAGGGGCGAACGAGCCAGGAAAAAGCCTGACGGCCGGATCGGTGGAGTCACTTCAGCACCGACATAGCAACACCGAATCCCATTCAGGCGGCTCAGGGGTTGTGGCCGCGAGGAAGGCGAGAGCAGTACCCGTCGCCCCTGTTAGAAACGTCGCGTCATCCTCCCAGTATCGATCACGACCTTGCCACGACTGATAGCCTCCGACTCCCACCCCCGGTCTCCTGAACTGCAGGGCGGCGTCCAACCATCGGCGTGCTGCGAGCAGGAAACACTCCCGGCCGGTTGCCTGAAATAGCCGGTTGAACAAATGGGCATTCCCACTGAAGCCGTGACACAGGCCCGCGTCTATGACACCTGAACCTATCGGCTGTCGCGACTCATGCTCAGCAATCGCCAATATGTCTTCTCTGAGTTCCTCCGCGCCCAGGGCCTCGGCTGCCTGAAGGAGGCTGACGGACAGACCGAGACCGCCGTAGCACCACGACACTCGCGCTTTTCCCGACGCCTCCTGCTCCGTCACCCAGCTCGGAAACGAACCGTCACCTCGGCGTTGATTGAGGACCCACCTTATTGCGCCAAGGGTCAGGGCCTTGACCTCATTGCCTTGAATGCCGAGACGCCACGCCTCACCTAACAACGCGACCACACCAGGGACGCCGTGTGCCACGCCGACGTTGAAATAGCCGGCGGGCGCCATCTCACGATGGCTCTCGGGCAGAATACTTTGGTGGGTGTGCCAAGTCACAGTGTCTCCCACCCTGGAGGCGGACTTCAGCAGAGTCGTCACGGCCAGTTCCAGGCCAGCACGCCCTACGGGGCTTGGCTGTCGCTCGAGAAAATACACGCCGAACCCGACAACTCCCGAAATCAGGTCGTAGTGAAAGTGAGGGTGGCGAGGGTTTGTAAATGCCAAAAGCGCCCGATCTAACTCTTCGTACGCCTCAGGCACTGCGACCTGCTCCAGGCGCCGGTCGTAGTGGGCGGTCAGCCAGCCGACGCCGGCCATTCCTCCGTACAGACCGGTCTTGCGCAATTGCGTCAGCGCTGAGATTGCGCTGTTGATCCGAGCCGCACTTCTACCAAGGAGGTCTTCGCGACCAGCCGACTGTCCGTAGTACAACTCCAACAAAGCTGGACCCCAGTCGGTCGCGACCGTGGGTACGCGCTCAACGGCCCTTGCGACCTCTTCTATCGCTTCAGCATACGGGCGGCTATCGCCGCCCTCTATGATGGGGGCCCATTTCCCAGTAGGCATTTCCCTGTCTTCAGGTTGTCGTCGGATCGCCAGGGCACACGTGGGGCGCTACGGCCGCGGCCGTAGCGCCCCACATCCTGTCTTAGCCGACGCAGGTCAGCAGCAACTCGTGCAACCCTGCGTGCACCAGAAGGTGCCGCCACAGCAGTCGGTCACGTAGTTGTCGGTGCAGCGAGACGTGTAGCAGGTGCAGGTCGAGCAGGTAAAGATCGTCGGACCTCCGCAGCCTTCACACCACGATGGACTTGTGCACACCTGTGTTTCCTCACACGGCTGGCACAGTGTCATCGGATTGGGCGGGCTGTCACACGTGTCGTTTGTTTCATTACAAGGGTCGGACTGACAGACACACACGGTCCAGTCACTTCCGCCCCCGGCAACCGCTCGAGCTTCTGATTCGTTGAGCACTCGCAGCGCCTCGAAATTGATTCGCAGTTTCCCGTGCTTTCGTTCCATAGATCAGACACCCTCCAGTCAGTCGAGCGACGCGGGTTGATACTCTCTATCGCCTATCGCAGCCGTTCTTACATAGGCAAGGATGGCCACCGCCTCGATTGATACTGCTTGCCAGCTACATCTCGCTTGTTGGCGCTTGAAATGGAAGGTAGGCTCATTTCTCCTCTGATGCAAGGCAATAACTGACCGCTTTTTGTGAGAGCACTGTAAAAGGTGCTCGAATTTCCGAGCAGACTAGCGAGTGAGGCTGAAAGGCCGGAAGTTGCTACGATATGTGAGCACGGGCACCAATCTGCTCGGAGCTAGCGCTGGCGATCTACATGTCCAAATCGCGCATCAGCTCGACGCAGCCGGCCGTACTAGTGGTCGACGACGAGGAGGACGTTCTAGCGAGCGTACGTCGTACCCTCGAGGAGTTTCGAATGACCGTCTGGACGGCGAAGGGCGCGGCTGGTGCGATGACTGTACTCGCATCCGTTCATATAGACGCCGCGCTCATTGACTGGCGGTTGGGCGCCCTCGAGGATGGTGTGGCGCTGGGTCGGGCCCTGCAGCGAGATCACGGCATACCGTTTGTCCTCTTTAGTGGTTTCTGGAACACAGAGTCCACCGGACACGGATATAAACAAGGAGCCACCGATATCATCGATAAGCCCCTGGATCCCCTTCGACTCCGCGCCGCGATGGAGCTAGCGATTGAAAAGCGCAGGGGCATCCACGATGGTGCTGGTTCGGATCGACCGATTTACTATGGGGCTGACTCGGTATCCGAGCGGTGGGCTGCGTTGGTGATGCGATCCTGCCGAGCAGGAAAGGATCCAAGCACCGAGGCCGATGTCGCGAAAGCATGCGGCGTCAGTACAAGTGGCTTCCGAAGAATCTGCAGCGGCTGTTGCGTCGGCGCCAAGGATACGCGGGACATGGTGCGTTTCTTGAGAGCCTTGTCGAGAGCTCGTGAGGACGGGTCCACGCTGGCGAGTCATCTGGCAATATCAGATCCGCGAACGCGTGCCAGGCTATTCGAGCGGGCGGGTCTCCCGGTCGATTCCCGCTTTGTTCCGCTTCGACTGTTCATCTTGAGGCAGAGGTTCGTGCCGGACTCCAAGGAGTGTCTGCGAGAGCTGGCGCACCGGGCTGCCAATGATTCGCTCTTCCTCATCGAACGCAGCTAGGTAACAAGGTCGTGGTCGCCCTTTGGCCGCGAGCTTGCTCCTGGAGTGTCGTGCCCTGACCGGGTCGACGCATTCGTAACGAACTGCAGCCGACAAGTTCTTGTCTGACGGCAGCTTAAACGTTCTCGGCTAGACTCCCGGTCAGGCGATGGCACGCAGCAGAAGACAGCAGGCAGCGGCGGGACGGGCGGTCAAGAATGGGTCGATCTCGCCAACGCAGCGCGTACACGGGCCGGGCATCGAGTTTTCAACCCTAGCCGCGATATCCGTTATCTTCGTTCTCGGCCTCTGCGTCCGGTACCAGTCCCTCAACCTGCCGAGTTACGCGGGTACGAAGCTTCTGAGTTCAGAGACTCGTTGGCGACCGGCGGCGCTCGGGACGAACATGGAGCACGATGAGCAGATTTACGTCGCGCTCGTTCAACAACTCGATGCTGGCAAGGGCTACACGCTTCAGGGACATCGGGTCCTCGATGAACCTTGGATTGTTCGAGAACAGTACGATCGTCCCGTCTTCTTTCATCCTCCCGGGGGCATTGCGTTCTTCTGGTTGATGCATCGACTGGCTGGCGACGCGGGCTACGCTTGGGCACAACTCCTCAGCTATACGATCTTCTTTGTCGGCCTAGTCATTATTGGTTGGACGATCATTCCTGCACTCGACAGCCTGGCCGTGTTGGCGTTGGCAATACTGGCGGCCTTTTCGCCGATCATGGCGAACGTCACCGGTCGGTTTTGGCTGGATGGTCCGCTTCTCGCCTTCTCCACGGCAGCGGCAGCGTGCTTCTTGCTGGGTCTCAGGCGGGATCGTACTGGTCTGGCGGCCGTCGGTGCACTTCTACTGGGATTCGCCAGCCTGATCAAACTGACGGCATTTCTCATCGTCCCCGGGGTTCTGGCCCTGGCCGTCGTGACGTCCCATCGAGAGCGGCCGGGAAAACTGTTCCGAACGAGCGCGTACTTCGTATTGATTGCATTAGCGTGTCAGTTGCCTTGGGAATTATGGCAGTGGCACTTGACGGGCACGGCCTTCCCGGTCTGGGCAGGAAGGCCCTCGCCCGAGCTCGTTCGCAACAATCTGTTCGTACGCTATGTCACCGAAATGCGGTCACCCTGGGTGTATCTAGAACTCCTGCCGCAGGTGTTGTGGACTATTGGGCCATCACTCGTGCTGTTGGCGTTCCACTGGCGAGATCGCGCCTCGAGGGCGCTCGGATTCGGATTGATGATCTGGATCGCCGCTGTGGTCGGCGCGAACGTCAGTCTTGGCGCCCTCGGCTATTCAAAACTGCTTCGATACGCGATTCTCGTGACGCCGGCCACCATCCTTTTGTTCACGCTGGTTGTGGACCGGTGCATGAAGTCATTTCGGTCGACGCCGGGAACGGCGAGGTTCGCGATGTTCGTCCTTCTGTTGCTCGCGGGCGCGGGGCTGGCGCTCGAGGTTGTGCAGGGCCTGAGAACCTCCTTGATCGACAACGCTTCGTGGGATTTGATCGTGCCGTTGGCAGGACTTTCAGGAATTACTCGCTGAGCTGGACGTCGGCCACTACCGGTTCAAATGGCTCACTCAAATGACATCAGGCAACTGACGCGATCGGGTTGGGCAGCTCTCAGCAATGCATGGGCCGTGCCGGCGAGTCCGCCGAACAAGGAGCCATCGAAGGTATCCAGAGGACCATTCGAAACAAACTCGACAAGTAATTGGGCGGCGGCCTCAATCTTCTCGCAGAGATCCGGCGACGCGTAATTGCGGCGGATTTCAACGAGGGCATCGACAGCGCCAGCCGTTCCTTGGCAGAGGCCCGGCCGAAAAGCCACCAACACATCGCTCGGACGCCCTTGGCCGATCTCCACGCTGACTTTGTCTCCGGCGATAGGCTCGTCGAGCGCCTGACACACCTTCAATCGAGCGAGCAGGAGTCCCGAGCGTCCACCGGACCACGTCCAATCCTGCGATGCCCGGTCGCGGCCTCCGGGCGGAGTTGCCGCCCCATGGCTCGGAGCGGAGTCCAGCCAGCTTCGCGCCAACAGGGCGCCGGCTCGGTCTCCGCGCGATTTCGCCCAGGCCGCCAGGCTCATGGCGATACCGCCCACACCGAGAGATGTAAAACAGTCAGGCCTGGATCCGACGGCCGGTCGGGGATCCGAGCAGCATCTCTTCGTGACCTCCCCAGCCACCCGGTTGACGAGCGCCGAAACGGCGTGACCTGGTCGATGGCGCTCAAACGCCAGCAGGGCCAGCAGGAGTCCGGCCGCGCCGTGGACCAGATCGTTGTCGGACGTCCCACCGACCAGATCCGACGCGTACCGATCAAGGAGCACCTCAGCCCCATCAAGACACTCCTCGCGCCGGCACGCGCGCCCGATCCGTACGAGCGCATATACGAGGCCGCCGAGGCCCCGCGCGAGACCACCGTCGCACGCCATCTGTGCCGGCACGCGACCGTTGAAGCACGGCCGCACATACTCGAGAGCCAGCTCAGCCCATTCCGGCCGGCCCGCAACGGCCGACGCATCTGCCAGGAGCACCGCGGTTCCCGCGCAACCGTCGAATAGAGATTCCCTGTTCATGTGCGCCAGTGTCTGGCCTGCCGTGGGCCAGTAGCCGGCGAACACTCGCGATGCGCCGTCGGGCAGACGTTGAGTCGTGGCGGCTAGAAATTCGGCGACGCGGACGGCAGCGGATTCCCATCCGGCAGGCGTCGAAACCGCCGTCGAACGAATCTCTGCGGAGGCGTGCAGCGCTTGCCGAATGCTGCGGCGCTGAAGGTCCTCGCCGGCGCCATATGCGGAATTGTCGCCTCGGCGCTGCAGGCCCATCCCTTCGGAGCCTGGAGACCCAGGCCCAACGGAAGTCATCGTGAACCGCGGAATGTCGGCGGTCATGAGAGCCGCCACCTCGCCCGAGACAAAGCCATCGACGGCGTCGATCCGTTCCCGGTTCATCTCCCTGAGATCGTCTTCGATGCGTCGGCGTCGTATTGACGAGTTCTCCAGGCACTCGATTCGGAGCGATCTCGTCAGCAGCAGCTCGTACGCAGCGGTTGGCCTCACGACGACGCGGGACTTCACCGAGGGCAGCTGGCTGATGATAGCGGCCGTCTCGCTGCCACCGCGCGCACATAGCGTGCCGACTCGATCGAAGCCATCGAGGACTTCTTCGACAAAGGACGCGGGGAGACAGGTTTCCCCGTTCAAAACGGGCAAACTCGTTCGGAGAGCGGCACCGTGCGCAAGCGCGCCGACGGTGGCGCGATTTCCGCTCGGTCGTTCTCGACTTGGGGAGAGAGTGCGAACGACCGGCAACAACAGGCTGTCCAGCACGGATGCCTGCAGACCAAGGGCCTCGCGAAAGTGCGCCTCCCCATTTCTCACGGAATCGCGAAACCCTGGCGAGAGCGCCAGCCTGCCGCCCCCCATCACCTCGGCATCAACCGGTACCGGCGAGTCGGCGTGGACGATGACGTTCTCTTCGTGCAGATCACGGGCGCTCATGGCATGTGCGATCGCGATGAGAGCGCCGTAGCGCCGGTAACAGAGCGCGACGGCCTCGCGCGAGACGCACGGTTCGTGATCCACGAATTCCATGAAGCCGAATTGATTCGCACAGACCATCCATGGGACGAACGTGTCGAGTCCCAACGCCTCCCGGCTGGCCGTGCCCAAGGCTGCCGTCAACAGGTTTTCCGGATGGAGATCACGAGGTTTATAGACAACCTTGCGCTGACCGAAATGGAGAATGGCCGCCGATCGCCCAGCGTCGTGCATGTCCGATATGCCGAATGTAACGGACGTGAGTTGTCTTGTATGCGATTCGCCCACATCGAGATACTGCCCGAGGACGGCGTTCGACGATGCGGTCCGGGCAATCAGCTCGATCACCGCCTCATGCCAGTGCTGTGTGGCTGTCCTGACCAAGTCGTCCAGCCCCGGCCACTCCTTAGGGTCCAGCACGAACCCATTGGTCAACCGTCCGAGTATCCGCACGAGCCATTTGCTTGCATCATTCACCAGTTGTGGCGCGATAACCTGATCCAGCTCCGCTTGACGGAGCGCATCCACCAAGCCGCATCGCGCGACTGTGAGAGATCGTCTCGCAGACTCTTGGACTGTAGAGCTGTGCCCTTCGGCGACTATCCGCGCCACAATCGCCTACAGTCCCGCGATGTAGCTCCGGCTCAGTCGGTCGATGCCCATGGCTAGAACAGAGAGAACGATCATCAACGCCACGGGCGCGACTACGACCGCTGTGACCAACGCCGTCGGCTGGAAGATCAGATCGACGGCGCCCTGAGGAATGAGTCCGACGACGCCCCAAGTGAGCAGACCGACGAAGATGAGGCCGAAACGAAGCGTCCAGTTCATGAACGACGCAATCGCGAGCAGTGCGAGCGCAAGCAAAGGCGCCGCGACAAGGCCTGCGATCGCGACCGGCACGGGGCGCACCGGCAGGTCGAGAACCTTCGCGCCGACCACGCCGAAGACGAAGCACGCAACCACGACCAGGTAGCACGCCGCCGCCGCCGCCAGGAGTTTGCCGGCCCAGAGGACGCTCGGGCGAACCCCCGTTGCCAGGATGGGCACGAGCGATCGGGACAGACGTTCTCGGAGCATCCTTCTCGCCAGCATCGAATGGCCGACGACCGGCATGAGGACGACGGCGAGCATCACAAGACCTGTCGTGACATCACGCTCGGTTGCAGCAACCGAGGGGTGGCTACCAGCCGCCGCCTGAATCTTCTGCAGTTGGGCGCCCAGGTAGGAGATTCCAAGAATGAACGCGAGGATGAACAGAGATACGCGGGTTCGAACTGTTTCCGTGAACTCCTTCGTGATCACGGCGAGGAGTTGTGCGGTCATGGCCGGTCGCCTCCATGTGTGAGCGCGAGGAATGCGTCCTCCAGGCTGGCCTCTTCCATCCGGGCCGCTTCGACCGACACACCCATGTCTATCAAGTCCCGCAAGACTGCTTCCCGTGCGCGACCGCACGCGCCCAGGTCCACACGGAGCTGCCTCCTCCCGGCGTCAAAGTCCGTTCCGGCAACCAGTTGCTCGAGGTCGAGACCGGCAGGCATGGACCCAACATCTATCAGCAGCGTGCGCCCGTGCGTTGCAGCCCGGCGGATGCACCGCGGCGAATCGGCGGCGACCACTCGGCCTCGATCGACGATCACGACGTGGTGGCACAGCCGATCGACTTCATGGAGATCGTGCGACGTCACGAACACTCCAACGCCGTTCGCGGCCATCTTCGTCAACACGCCGGTGATGACTCGGCGCGCCTCCACGTCGAGGCCGTCGAACGGTTCGTCCAGGATCAGGCAGCGTGGCGCCTTGAGGAGACATCGAGCAAGCACGATCCGTTGTCGCATGCCCTTCGAGAATCCGCGGAGCCGCACGCCGGCGTGGGCCGTCATTCCCACGGTCGCGAGCGCAGCGGCCACTCGCTCGTTGATGTCGGCGCGAGGCACACGAAGAAGTCCCGCAAAAAACCGGAGAGATTCCGTCGCCGTCAGAGCATCCTGCAATCCCTGGTGCTCGAGCGAGACGCCGATGTCGCGGCCGATCGCCGGCCATTCGGTCAGTGGATCATGTCCGAGCACGGACACCGAGCCTTCGTCCGGTCGATAGAAGCCGAGGATCGTGAGGATCGCCGTTGTCTTGCCTGAGCCATTGGGCCCGATGAAACCCACAATCTGACCTTCAGGCACGGCAAACGTCACATTCGACAAGGCCCGTGTGTCGCCGAACGATTTGGAGACGCCATCCAGGTGGATGAGGCTCACGATGTACTCGTTTCCAGCCGAATCGTCCTGACGCTGTCGGCGGAGCGCCAAGGCAGCGCTGCCGGCTCAATCTCGTCCGCGGGATCGAGAGGACAACACTGCGGGCGTCCGTTCTCCGCCGTGTGCAGTGCGGCGGCCGTGCATGGGTGGCACCCGTATCGCAAGTTGCACTTGCTACAGCCCTTCAGCCGCTCAGATGGCCCCATCCACCAGTCACGAAGCTCACTGGCAGCGATGACGGGCGCCAACCGGTCGTCTCCGGCGGCCTTGCCGCAGGCATCGAGACCTGCACACGGGTGAATACGCCCGTCGAGGCCGAGTTCACAGCGGCCGAAGAGACACTTGTTCCGGTGCGAGCGAATGAACCATTCGCCGAGGGAATTCCAACCCGTGAGTTGTTTCTTCGCTGCGAACACCGAAGCGGTCGCCGACCCGGTCGCGGAAGCCTCGAATACCTCCGAAAACGCCGGCGTCGTGTTCCATCGCGCTGCGATGAACTGGGTCAAAGGCTCGGTCTCGCGCGCGGTATTCGACGACACGATGCATGTGACGCCGAACGACACTTGTTCTCGTGCGAGAGCGTCGAGCACCGACATCTGCCGCGAAAAGATGTCACTGGGACCATCCGCCAGAGCGTCGGCAATATCGTCAGCCAGGATGACAAGGTTGAGCCTGAGCCCGTTCGCCGCGCTGAACGCCGCAATCTCATCCTCACTCCGGCCCAGGCCGGGTGTAGTTACGGCGAGCCCGAATTTCGACGATGCGGCCTGGACGAGGGTCGTCAGCCGGTCCCAAACTGCGAACGGATCGCCACCACGGATATGCAGCACGCGGGTGCCGAGGTCGACCACCTCATCGAGGCGCGACGCGAGATTGGCGACCGGGTTCGTGGACTCGGAAGTACCGCGCTGCCGCACGCAGGTCATGCATGCCTGAGAAACCACGGTCGCAGGACCGCGAGGACAGAATGCGCACGATCGTGCGCACCGGCTGGTAATCGTCCAATCAACCTGATGCATGATCAGCGGCGCGCGGGGGTCCATGCCGAGAGCGGCGGTCGCGCCGAACGCGGAGAGCCTGTCGACATAGGCCGGTTCGTCGTCGAAGAATCCGAGACTGTTGTCTCGAAGCCATTCGAACAGTCTGCGCCCATGCGTCCCGATCGACGACTCGTCAAGCGGCTCGTTCCGTTCCGCCCGGCTGACGAGCTGATAGGCGGCGTGATCCAGCAGATAGATGCGTCCCTCCGAGACCGCGTAGATCACGCCATTCTTCCCGTCCTGGACCAGGATGCAGTCGCTCGCGAGCCGAAAGTAACGGCGCATTGACATCGGCATGATTCACGCTCCATCCCCCGGTCGGCCCGCGAACTCGGGCCATTCGGTCTGCAGTGCTGCCTGTGGATTCGTCTCCATGATCGTCACGAAGCGCTGGAGCGCGCGGACGGCCGCCCTGCGGGATGCCTGACATTGCTCGGCGAGATCTTCCAGGCAGCCGTTCCCGAGCGTTTGCGCGAAGCACACGCGACACATGCGCGTGGCCGGACATGTGTAGCAACCAGAGATCAGTTTCGTCTGGGTTTCGTCGAGCAAGGCACGAATGCGCTCGCCGTCCACGCCCGACTCGAGGTGGCCGATCGGGAACGACTGGTTGACGCGCTCACAGAGATCGAGCGTGCCGTCCACACGCACCGTGACCCTGTGCCCGGGCAGGCAGTTGCCGGTGAACGGCATGAAGGGCAGCGACCGGTCGAGGTACCGGCTTCGGAACAGGAGACCTGACATCTCGAGATTCCCGAAGGCTTCGGTGTAGGTGCTCATCCGGCCGTTCGTGGTCTTCGCCCGATCGAAGTCACTTCTCAACCGACCCACGGTGCCGACGTACTCGGCACCGCCGTCCGAGGATCGGTCCGTGCCTCCGGCGACGAGATCCTTCAGCGAGACTCCCCCGATTGTCGCCACTCGCGGAACCACATCGGCGTGCTGCTCGAAGAACTCAGCCACGCTGACGAGGTCTGTCGAGGCGTCGTAGACGGGATGCGTCGACATCCGGTCGGCCCAGTAGGCCGGATGGTCTCGCTTGATCCGACGCAGGTTGGCAAGAACCAGATCGAGCGACCCGCGACCGGAGGCGTAGACGCGCCGCCGGTCGTGTTCGGCGGCATGTCCGTCAATGCTCACGACGAGATTCACCTGGTGGTCGACGAGCAGCGCGACGTTCGCGCGCGTCAGCAGCGTGCCGTTGGTGGTCATGGTTGGCGCGAACAGCCCGGGGTACAGGGTCCGGACGCGCTCGAGCACCGCTCGTATTGCGGCGACGTTCAGCAGGGGCTCGCCGCCCCAGAAGGACAGGCCGAATACCTTCGACCGCTGCTGTCGTCGCTGCGGTTCGATGAGCTCGACGTACCAGTCGAGCGCCCGCATCGCGCGTTCTGGCGACATCACGGCCGCTGAGTGCGTCCGCGTGTAGAGGTAGGCGCCCGAGAACACGCAGTGCCGGCACCGCAGGTTGCAGGCCTCGGTTACCGTCAGATTCAGTTGACTCGAGTGCGCACCGACCAGCGCGACCAGGGCGTCCGCGGACGGCACGGGGGCAGGCTTGTCCGAGGCACGCATGAAGGCCCCGTACTTGTCGAACCACTCAGTGATGAATCGCGTCTCGGCCGCCACGTCGCCGGGGTCGGCACTCGGATTGGCTGGCTCGGGATCGGCCGCGCCGGCGGCACATTTCGAGCGCAGGATCGCCTCGCGGAGATCGCTCCAGGGAAGTATGCATCCTGTCTTGTCGTCGTACAGGTAACGTCGGCCTCTGCCAGAGCGCACAGTGATCGTGACACGTTTCACATAGCCCCCTTATGGACGTTCTCCCCACAAACCGGAATCCGGCCACAGACGGGCGGCAACGACGTCGATCGTTGCCACCCATCCTCCTACCCTCTCGATAGCACTCCTACTCAGATTCGACCGGAGCCGAGCCAAGGCTCTCGCAGGCCCAATCCGCGCCTTTGTCCGCCACGCCGTAAGCGGCGAAGAACGTCCAGCCGCCGGAGGTATAACAGAACCCGCCGCAGCCGCCGGCACAGCCTGCAAAGCACAGACTGGTCGGGCAGCATCCCTCGCCGTCCGCAAGCGCTACCACTGGCGTAGTGACGTTGTTTGGATCTGGCATAACACCTCACTTGGCCGACCGGGATAGTCCGTGTCGGTTGATGCCGCGTCAGCAATAGAAGTACCAATAGTTGGTTCCACTTTCGCGTTGACTGAGACCGTCGACATACTGACCGCTACTAGTGTCGTCGCGGAATTTCCCGACGTGTGTGTTGGTTTTTTCGCGCGACGCCCGCGTCGGGCGGCGCTTTGCGTGGCGCTGGCGAGATCGAAAAGCATATCCAGTGGCTCTTCTCTTGCAGTCGCGTTGACATTGGGTGGCCCTCATCTTGAAGCGTGGTCAGGCCGTACGGCAGTCCCACCTCCTAGGCACACTAATAGCCCTGCGCTATCGCCTGCTCTGGGCCAAAGCGCGATCGCGCAACGGGCGGATTGTGCTTCTGGTGCTGTCCACCGTCACAGTGGCATTGGCAATCGCCGTCCTCGCCTTCGGCGGCGGCGTCGCCGAGATCACGGCCTCTCGGCTTGGTCGAGGCGAGTCCCTGGCGCGCCTTCTATTCACGATCGTGTTTGTCGGCTCGATTCCGGCGGGAATGCTGCTGAACGCCGGGACATCGGAGGTCTTTTCACGGTCGTCGCTGCGACGGTATCCGATCACGACTCGAACGCGGTTCGCAGCTGAACAACTTATCGGCGCGCTCGGTCCCCTGTGGATTGTCGTGGCGGGATTGGCGCTTGGCGTCGCATTCGGAAGCGTGGCCTCTGGAAATGCGTCGCCCTGGCTCGCCGTTCCGGCGGCCCTCCTCTTTGCCGAGATCTGTCACCTCACATCGCAGTTGCTTCTGCGAATCCTCGAGACGAGCACCTCCAGACGAGGCGGATCGTTCATCGTGACTCTAGCGGTCATCGCCCTCCTGATTCTCGTGCCGACTCTGAGTGGCGTTCTCGAGACATTCACGTCGTCGAGCGCGCGCCAGCGGCTCCTCGAGGTGACGCCGCCCTTTGCGGCGGCGCGAGGCGTTGCGGTCGCAGGAGACTTCGTCGGACTCATCCTGTTGGCCGCGTGGGCGACCGCGCTCTGGATGTCGCTGGCGCGCCTCGACCAACTACGCATCCGCCGTCCTGCCGGAGCCTGGGACACCTTCGCGAGCCCGCATTGGAACCGTATGTCGCAGCGTCTTGGGGCGTTGGTCGGTCCTGAAAGGACGGCGCTGGCCACGAAGGTCCTGCTCTACTACCTGCGCAGCCCGCAGACGCGATTCAACTATCCGCTGGCGCTGCCGCTCGTGGCTCTAACGATGAGCTCATGGGATCGCTCCGAGCAGGCCTTTCTGTTCATGCTCGGCGTCGCGCCGGCGACGGCGTTCCTTGCCACGGGTGGCCTCTCGATGAATCTGCTCGGATTCGACGGCACAGGGTTCGTTCGCTATTTTCTGGTTCCCGTGCCGATGCGAGAAGTCTTCCGCACCATCGCCCTAGTCAGTCTGCTCCCGGGTGTGCTCTTGATCCTCATCGGCTCCGCATGCTGGTTCGCACTGTCGCCGATCCCGTTGAGTTTCGTGAAGGGCGCGGCACTCTTGAGTGCCGCGATAGCCGGCTTACTATCCCTGCATACGCTCGGTCTCTGGACCACGGTTCTTTCGCCAAGCCGAATTCCCTTCGACGCGACGTTCGGCAACCGCTTGTCACCGGCAGCCAATGCGCTGCTGATCGTCGCCATGGCGCTGTTTTTTGGCCTGCCCATGACACTCACCCGGTTCAGCGAGGCACAAGTGCTGGCTTTCTGGTGGGTCGTACCGCTGGCGGTCGTGGCCGCCGCCCTGTCATACGCGTTCACGCTGCGACACGGGGCCTCGGTGCTCGCCGCAAGACGCGAGCAAATACTCGATGCGCTGGTGCTGCAGTCATGAGCGTTCCATCTGCGGTGGAGGCGATTCACCTTCGAAAGACGTTTGGGCCTGTGGTCGCCATCGACGACCTCACGCTCTCGGTCCCGTCCGGTTCGTTGTTTGGCTTCCTTGGACCGAACGGTGCCGGCAAGAGTACGACGATCGGCTGTCTCACGGGGCTGCTCGACCCAACCTCGGGCGGGATTCGCCTCCTGGGTGAGGAGATGCACTCGGACGCCGTCGAGTTGCGGCGCCGGCTCGGCGTGATGCCGGAAGCCCTCGGGCTGTTCGACGGCTTGTATGCGACCGAGTTCCTCATGTTTAGCGCGCGGATGTTCGGACTGGATGCGAGGACCGCAAGACAGAGGGTCGCCGAACTGCTGGAAGCCTTGAATCTCGAAGACGAAGGCCGCAAGCGGCTGGCGGATTTCAGCCACGGGATGCGCAAGCGCGTCGCGTTTGCCGCAGCCGTCATTCACAGACCCGACTTGCTCTTTCTCGATGAACCCTTCGAATCGATCGACCCCGACGGCACGGCCCTTATGAAGTCATGGCTTCGTCGTGTCGTGGCCCGTGGCGGCACGGTCTTCCTCACCACCCACGTCCTCGAGATCGCGCAACACTTTTGCGAACGGGTGGGGATTATCGCGCAGGGCGGCCGTCTGGTCTGGGAGGGAGACATCAACTGCCTGAAGACGGACCAGCCGATCAAGACCGTGAACGGGGAGTTTCGCAGTCTCGAGGCGCTCTTTCTCGCGTTTTCGAATCACCACGACAGGCAACTGGACTGGCTGTGAAGTCGATGCGTCCCCAACCGATCTCGCGCTTACGTTTTCTCTCGGTGGTGCCGCCGATTTGCGAACCCAACTCGCACTACCCATCGACGACCTACCTGACGGGCTTCCTACGCGCCAGAGGATGGACGGCTTCCCAGGCTGATGCGTCCTTGTTGCTGCTTCTGCGTATCTTCTCCCGCCAGGGTCTGCTCCGAATTGTCGAGGCGTTGAGAGGCCGTTACCCCGTACCCGGTGGAACGGGCACACCGAATTCAGTTCGACTTCTGATGGCGCAGTCCGACCGCTTCGTCGAAAGGTGCGAACTGGCTGTGCGCTTCCTTCAAGGTCACGAACCGGGACTTGCGGCTCGGATCGCGGGCGGAGCGTTTCTACCGCGGGGTTCCTATTCGCGGTTCGCCGCACAATGCGACCATCACCTCGGCGTGGAGCGACTCCGGCGACTCACCGCCCGCCACGAAGAGCCGGCAGCGCAGGAAGCTCACCTCGCAGTTCAGCCGGATGCGCTCACGTGGCTGTTCGGCTCCGCGGGTATTCACGATCGGGCGGCCTACGTGGCTACCGGGTTCCTGCGCGATGTTGAATGCGCGATACGGGACGGACTTGATTCGCGTTTCCATCTGGAGAGCTTCGGGCTCGAGGCTGCCCAGATGGCTGCAGACTTCGGAACGTTTGCTCGGGCACTGCAGCACCGCACGATTCTCGACGACATGATGGAAGACGTCCTCGACGACGCGCTGATCGAGCACCAACCGGACGTGCTGGGCTTTACTGTGCCCTTCGGCGGGAACCTCTACGGCGCATTCCGCCTGGCGGCGGAGGCCAAGCGGTTCTCCCCCGGCATCACAACAGTCGCCGGGGGCGGGTTTGTCAGCTGCTGCCTCCGAGAGGTATCGAACCCGGATGTCTTCGACTACTTCGACTACATCGTCCTCGACGATGGGGAACAACCCCTCCTGTGCTTACTCGAGTTCCTGTCCGGAAGGCGTGAGCGGAACAATCTCCTGCGAACGTATTGCCGCCGCGACGGCCAGGTGGAGTTGATCTCTACTCCCCGCGAACGCGACATCCGGCCCGGCGTGGCGCCAGCCCCCACGGCCCAGGGGTTACCAATTGACCGCTACATCGGATTGCACACCCCGATACCGGGCCCCTGGGCTCGAGACAAGGCCAACAAGCTCACAGTGGCGCATGGATGCTACTGGGGCAAATGCACCTTCTGTGACACCGGTCTCGACTACATTGGCCGCTATGACCCGGCGCCAGCCGAAGCGATTGTCGACAGAATCGAAGCACTGATATCCGAAAACTCGATCAGGTTGTTCCATTTCGTGGACGAAGCCGCTCCACCACGGTTGCTTGGGCAGGTTGCGGAAGCCCTCTTGAGAAGGCGAGTGGCGATCACGTGGTGGAGCAACATCCGCTTCGAGCGCGCCTTCACGCCGAACCTTGTCTCACTCCTTGCGGAGTCGGGTTGTGTGTGCGTCAGCGGCGGTCTCGAAGTCGCCTCGGATCGTCTGCTTGCACTGATGAGCAAGGGGACGACCGTGGCAGACGTGGCCCGGACGACCGGACACTTCCGGGACGCACGCGTGGCGGTTCATGCCTATCTCATGTATGGGTATCCGGGCCAGACGGCGCAAGAGATCATCGACTCGCTCGAGTGCGTCCGCCAGTTGTTCGTGGCTCGATGCCTCGCGTCCGGGTTCTGGCACCGTTTCGTTCCCACGAAATACAGTCCGATTGGACGAAAGCCCTGGGACCACGGCCTCCAATTGACTCCCAGAGCCAAGCCGGATTTCGTGGACTACGCGCTCCCGTTCGAAACCAGCGAAACGGGCGGCGTCAACTACGGTGCTTTTGGTCCAGGCCTCGAAGCCGCGCTTCGCTGCTACATCAACGACGTTGGTGTCGACCTGGAGGTCCGGCGATGGTTTGCGTTCAAAGTACCGCCGCCGTCGATCCCCTCCGACATGATTGAACGCCTCGTTGGTGACGCCACCCTGACGAAGGATGAGCGATCAGCGAGCGTCGGACGCACCTGAGGGAGGTCCGTGATGCCGAATCACAACCAACGTTGGCTCGAGACCATTCTCGAGCGGTCTGTTCCGCCTGAGCCCATGGCGAACTGTTCCCGTTGCCCGATGTGCGCGCCTGAAGGCGCTCCGAGAGGCGAAGGCCGAAACTGGTACAAGAGTTCAGCAAAGTGCTGCACCTATTGGCCCGCTCTGCCGAATTACACCGTTGGTGGAATTCTCAACGACGCGAGCGCGGAGGGTCAGCTCAGCCGCCATCCGCTGACCGCATACGCCACATCAGTTGAGGCGAACCCGCGCGGCGTCAACGTGCCCTTCGATTATCAGGTGTCCTACCTGCACTACCGGGACCAGTTCGGGCAAAGCGGGCGTTTGTTGTGTCCTTACTACACGTCAGAGGCCACCGGCGTAGAAGGCAGCGGCGGTTGTCAGATTTGGCGGCACCGACCTGCCGTGTGCATGACGTTCTTCTGCAAGATCTCGAGCGGACCGCTCGGTCAACGCTTCTGGTCGGAAGCAAAGCGTTTGCTACTGGCTATCGAGGAGCGTCTGCCCGTCTGGTGCGCGAAGGAGCTGGGGATCGCGCCTGCGGGACTCCTGACTCCGTTGTCTCAGCCCGACCGGCTCTCGCGCGAGCCCGCCAATCGGCAGACCAGCAGCACGAACCCGAAGCCGGTGCCGGCTGAATCGTGGGGGCCCTGGCGTAACCGAGAGGTCGAGTTCTTCATCAACTGCGAACGGCTCGTCGCATCGCTGTCATGGCCTGAGGTCGTCGCAATCTGCGGCGCCGAAGTCGGCGCGCTCGGCTCCGTCGTCCACTCGACATCGGTCGAGATGCTCAGTCAGGACATGCCGGCGCGGATGTCGCTGGGGCCGATGCAACTGCTCGGCACCACGCCGCGCGGCGTGATGGTCAGCACGTACCGCACAACGGATCCACGGGAGCTGGACCGCCGTCTACTCGCATGTCTGTTAGAGGTTGACAATGCCACGGCCGAGGAAATCACGAATATCGCTGCACAGCGGTATGGCATCAGTCTGGACAACGCGTTGATTAGACGACTGGCCGAATTCGGTATCCTTCGCGGTTCACCTGGGCAATAGACGGCCGCTCCCGCTGCGCCTGAAGTGGCGAGGATTGCGACCGTATCGCCCTTCGCTGGGGGCAGGCCTCGTCCCGCGCTACGACCAACAAAACTTGTTTCATTTTCTTTTCAGTCTCAACGAAGGGTCTTTCCCAAGAGCATTGTTAAGCAACTGCAGGCCCCGCAGGTACATCGCGACCTGCCGATCCGGGCTCTCCGCGTGGAGCGGCAGCATGCTGAGGAACAGCAGCGCCGTGATCAGCGTGATCTCCCGCCTGTCGAATAGCGAGAAGAACCTTCGCTCGAAGCAACGGCGAACCTCCGCCTGACGTGTGGCGGCGTGGACGTCAAAGCGAACGTCGTCGCCTTTTACGACGACACTGAAGAGATCATTGATGATCGAATCGTAGTTGCCGATCAGCGAGTGATACAGCTTGGCGACGTCATAGCGTGGATCGCCATAGATGCCTGGCGCGCCGAAGCGGCCGCGCGGATCGACGAAGCGGCAGACGCCGCTGTGCAGGTCGAAGAGGATGTTCGAGAAGCCGAGGTCGCCGTGGATGACCGACCAGGTGAAGCGCTCGTCGAGCGCGCCGACCGCGGCCTCGATCCGGTCCCACAAGGCATGGACCCCGGCGAGCCGCCGGCCGTTGACCACCACCGCCGGTCGGGCGAGCAGCGACATCAGGAGCGGCGGCCCGGCGACCCGGGCGATGCGGCGCGCCGTCTTGCCGAGATACATCTCGGCGAGCACCCCAGGTGGAGATGGTGCGCGCTCGGTCATGAAGCGCCCAGCCACAACGTCGAGCAGCCGCGAGAAGATGTCGTCCCAGACCGCGACCTCCAAGTCGGCGAAGAGGAACAGTTCGCTGAGCGATGGGTAGGCGTAGTACTCCATGCGCAGCCAGGGACGCTCGGCATCGCGGCTGGCGTCGAGCACGCGCGGGAAGAAGACGGCGAGGTGAGGAGGGAGGCGCTGGAGATAGTCGATCTGGTCCACGAGCGAGGCGGGCCGTCGGCTGCTTTTGGTGACTACCCCGGCGCCGAGGTCGTAAACCAACGTGTTGAAGGAGCGTTCGCGCACGACTGGGCCGTGCGTCCACCGGCGCGCCGGCTCGGGACTTCCGGAGGCGCAGCGCCCGTCGCCGTCGAACGCGCCAGTGCGGGCGAGCGACGCCCGCGCCAGGCGCTCGAGCCTCGCCGGGCCGACCACCTCCACCGGCGCCCCGTCCGGCAGGATGCGCCGGCACGAAGCCACCGCCTCCGCGATTGGGGCCTCAGGGGCCACAGTCACGACGCGGAGATCCCCGCCGGGGCCGATGACGCTGCGGCAGAGCGCCTCGAGGAAGCTCGACCGGCCGCTGGCGGCCCACACGAAGCGCCGTCGGCCGCGGCGTACCAGCTCGCGGACCGCCCAGAAGAGTACAGGACGACCGAAAAGCGGCCCCAAGGCGATGCCCGCGGACGTGGTCAGCGCCGGCTGGCCGCCTGGCGCCGCGCGGTGGGCCACCAGCAGCACCCGGGAGTCGTCGGCCTTGGTCATATGTTCTTTGGCTCGGGAAACGACCCACGGCCGCGCCCGGTCAGAGGTCCATGCCCACGGTCACGACCGCCGCGCGCATCGCGTCGGGGCCCTCGATCTCCACTACCTCGAGCGGCTCCCGTCGCCAGTCGAGCTCGCCCCAGAAGAGCCGGTCTCGGCCACCCTGCTCTCGGATGTAGGTGACGAGCCAGTAGTAGTTGGCGCGCGCAAACGGCCGGATCCTCCGCGGCGGGGTCGGCGACGACCAGCGGAGCGGCACGAGTGTCCCGGTCATCCGACCTGCGTCCTCGGTGATCGCGGCCCAGGGCACAGCCGCGCCTGGCTCGCCGGCCGGCGCCACATCGACGACGACGCCGAAATGCTCCTCGGTGGCGATCGAGGCAAGATGGATGTCGTGGACCTCCATGTCGGCGGGGGCGATGAGGAAGGGGTCGGTCGCATTCCAGGAGCGGCCGTCTCCCAGCGGGCCGCTCCAGCGGCAGCTCACCCCCGAGCCGTCACCCGCTACGAGGTAGACGACCCACCCCCAGGCCACGCGAGTGGCGTCCCCTAGGCCGTTGAAGTGGACCTGGCCACCGCGGCTGTCGGGGAACTCGGCGAGCCGCTCCCATCGTGCGAGGTCGTCGCTGGCGAGAAGCAGCGTCGAGCCAGCGTCCTCGCGCGTCGCGCAGAGGAACGTGCGATCACCGGCCTGGAGCGCGTTCAACCCGGCGAGCGGACCGCCGCTCAGATCGAGCCCCGCGGCGTCGTCGACGTCCTCGACCGGTCTCCAACTCACGAGGTCTTGGCTCACCAAGTGGCGCAGCCGGCGCGGGTCGGCGCGGTCGATGGCGAGCAGCCGGCTCGCGCCGCGTATGTGGAGTGCCGCCTGGCCGACGATACCGGCCTCGCCGGCGAAGCCATCGCGGAGAGTGTGAGCCGCGCCGGCGGCGACCTCCGGGAACCGGAAGCGGATACCGAAGCGCTCCGCCAGGTAGCGGTTCGAAAGCGACTTCTCGATCGTCGACATGTCGTCGAACGGCTTGTGACCGGGCGCGACGCGCCGGTCCGGGTACCACCGGAACAGCAGCACTTGGCGGACGTGCTCGGGGTCGGCGACGTTGTTGGTGCCGCAGTGGCCCAGAAGGTGGTGCACGACGAGCACGTCTCCCGGCTCAGCCAGGAGTTCCGTGCCCTCGCCGCCGAGACCGGTCAGATCAGCGTTGGGGGCGAAGCGGTCGAGCGTCTCCGACATGAGGGTGCGGTAGAACCGATGGGAGCCGTCGATGTAGACGAGTGCCCCGCCGCGCGGGCGAACCGGCGTCAGGAAAGTGAATGAGGAGACGACCCAGTCGGACGGGGCGAGCGTCGGGTAGTCGTCGTCGAGGTGTATCTGCTGGAAGCGCCAAACCGCGTCCGGGTCGTAGGCGCGCGGGTGGTGGTCGCTGAAGCGATGGCGCAGCACGTATCGCGGCCCGGCGAGTTCGGCGACCGCGGCGGCCACCGTCTCGCTGCAGCAGGCCTCGACCTCCGGGCTGCTCGTATCGGGAGCGGGCAAAGCCAACTTCTCGAGCGCGGCGGCGACCACGTCGGGTCCCACGGCGCGTTTCAAGACCAGGAACCCGTGGGCGATGAAGTGCTCGTGATCGGCCGGCGACAGCACGGTGGCCGCGGAGCGCTCGGTCGCGGTAGGGGCTTTGCTCTTTGGGATCATGTCAGCTCCTTGTCCGTCCTCTCCCGCTGCGCCCCGTCAGCCCGCACGACGGCCTCGAAGCGGCCGATCTTCTCCGTCTCGCCGAGATCGACGAAGCGCGTTGCCCGCACCATCTCGACCCGGGGGCGGCGCGTCAGGTAGAACTGCATGGCGCCGGAGACGAAGAACTCGCCATTCGTCCTCAGACCGGCGGCAAACTGGGTCTCCAAGGCCCAAAGGAGATCGCGCGGATAACTGAAGTGATAGATCCCGGCTACCGCGTCGCTCGAGATGGGCTCCTTCTCGCGGATCTCGGTAATCCAGCCGGCCGCTTCGGTGACAAAGCTCTTCGCCGGGTCGTCGGAGCGCACGGTGAGGATGGACCCGTCGATCGGCCGGCGGGACCAGCCCGGCCACTGGAAGGCGGAGTCGGCGAAGAAGTCGCAGTCGATGATCGCCACTTGATCCGCGGCGGCGATGTGCGGCGCGGCGCAGTAGACGGTGTCGGCGGCACCGCGGAGATCGTGCTGCTGCTCGACAAGCGTCGCTTGCGGCCGCAGCCGCGCGAGCGCCGGTACCACCGCGTCGCGCTGCGACTCGTGGTAGACGACGACCAGGTCCTCCGGCTGGTGGTGGATGGACTCCAGCGCCCAGAGCAGCAACTCGCGCTGGGCCGCCAGCACCAGGCACTTCGGCAGGCCAGCGGCGCGGCCCTGCGTGCGCCGTCCCCGGCCCGCCACTGGCATCAGGATCTTCATGGCGAGGACGCTGCGCTCAAGCCCCTCTCGCCGTGAGGGTCTGCTCGGTGAACCGCCCGCCAAGGTAGAAGTTGACGGTGTAGCGTTCGGTGCAGCCGTAAGGTACGCCGTCGCCGAGCAGCCGCAGCGAGAGCTCGTCGTCCTCGCCGAGCCCCGCCGCCCGCTCCTCCTCGCTGTACTGGGTCTTGAAGAGGTACCGCAGGTGCTCGACGCGACGGAAGAAGAACTCGTTGGCGTCGAGCCCGAATGGCTTGCCGCCGACGCTCAGCCTGTCCGCCGCCAGGTTGGTGCCGGGTTGGTAGACCCCAAGTGCCGCAAGATCGCGGTACGTGCGCTCAGCCGTCGCCGCGTCCTTGTCCCACGGATGGAGCGGGTCGGTGTAGGGGCTGCCGTCGGGCAGCATGAGCTTTCGGAAGCACGAAGCGCCAGCGAGCCCCGGCTCGGCCTCCAGGAGCTGCACCAGCGACGAGACGTGATCCGGATCGATGGTGTTGTCGCTGTCGAGATGCCCCACGTACTCGCCCGAGGCCGCGGCGATCCCGATGTTGCGCGCTCTGGCGATGCGCGCCGACAGGTACTCCGCGTGCGGGCTCCGCCAGTCGGGAGCGTGCAGCACCCGCACCTCGGGGTTGATCTCGCGCAGGCGCTTCTCGAGCGCGGGCAGCAGCGGACAGCGGTCGCCGACGATCAGATGCTCGATCGCCGGCCAGTCTTGTGCGGCGACCGAGGCGACGGCACGCAGGAGGGTCTCGGTCCTGCCGAAGGTCGGAGTGACAATCGTTACCAACGGCTGAGCTCTCATTGGACCGAATGCGTGGAGCGCAGGCTCTTTTACGCTTCGGCCCGGGGGACTGTCAAGGCGCGCAGACGATGGACTACGACCAGGTGACCTCAGACTATCCGTGCGGCGGGTCTTTAGGGGCAAGTCACTGGGCCCGAGACTTCCGTCGCTAGTCATGACATGCCCACTCGATGGCTTCCTGCACACCTACATTGGCTCCGCGCTAATTGCGGACCAGTCCACACATCTCCGCATCGTCCCTTGGTCACATTCTTCGAAGCGCGCGCCATGTCTCCCGCGCACGTGGTGGGCCGCACGGCTAAAGTCGGCGTCGTTGGTGTCGTTTCTCAGCTACTGAGGGCTCTTCGGCTAGACTCCGGTGTCCATGTCTTCGCCTCGTCTCACGATCGCCTTCGCCATGTTCTGCCAGGAGTACGACCCAGAGCGGCCGACCGACCTGCGTCAGATGACGACCGGACTCGCCGGATGGAATGCCGAGGCGTGGCCGACGGTGGAGCTGACGCTCGCAATGGGACTCTGGAACGCGGGCGGCGCGGGGCAGGTGCGATGCAGATTGGGCATCCGCAGACCCGACGACGACGTTCAATACGTTGGCGAGGGCGACACGATGGTGAACGACCCCGGTGAGATGGTAATCCTGCCGCTCAAGTTCACGCTGACGCTGGATCGCCCTGGCACGTACTGGGCCGTCGCGGAATTCGATGGTGTGCCACTCGCAGAAGTGCCGTTCACGGTGACGCCGGATCCGCCGCCGACGGCTATGAGCCCGGGGCTCGTTTCCCCCTGACTCTTCGGAAACGAGCCCCGGGCTCGTATCACCGCAGCAGATACAGCACCGCCATTCCTATCGCGAGACCGATCACCGCGCGGTACTCGCGGTTCGCGCGGACGCGCGCAAAGCTGAACGCCCGTTCGACCGGCGGAGCCGCGCCGGTCTTGTACGCCGAGTACTCGCCCTTGAACTTCGCGTCGAGGGTCGCCTCCTCCGTGCGAATGGCGGCGGTCAGCGTCAGTCCCATGTAGGCCGCGACGATTACAGCGCACCACCAATTCCTCGCGGCGACGACAAACCCCAGCGCCATGATCGAAGAGCCGAGGTACAGCGGGTGACGCACGAAGCGGTACGGTCCGGACCGCGTGACCTCGCGCGATTTCTCGATGTGGCCCGCGGCCCAGATGCGCAGCGCCTCTCCCACGGCCGCAATCGCAAAACCGAGGCACATGGACGTCTGCGTGGGCGCGGCCAGGTAGAACGCCGCAATGGCGAAGGCAAACCCAAGGGGAACACGCAGCCGCGCCAGTACCTTCAGCATGTCTACCCCGGCAGCCGTTGCGCGATCGCGCCGGTCACCTGTTCGACTGTCACTCGTCCGAGGCACCACTCGCCCGGCCCGAGGCGGCACTGACGCTGGTAGTGGCACGGGCAGGATTCATAGAGAGAAACCGACACATCTGCCGTTTCCCATGGGCCATTTCTCATCGGGTTCGTCGGTCCGAAAATCGAGACGGTCGGCGTGCCCACCGCGGATGCGACGTGCAACGGACCCGTGTCGCCCGACACGAACAGCTTCGCGTGACGCGCGAGGGCCACGAGATCCTTGAGACTGGTCGGCGGCGCCAGACGCGCCGCGCCGCCGGACGCACGCACGACATCCTCCGCGGCACCTTGCTCGCCCGGCCCCCACAGCACGACCGACGGCAGGCCTCGACTCTCCATCACCCATCGCGCGGCCGCACCGAACCGATCCGGAAGCCATCGCTTGTTCGGCCAGGCCGCGCCAGGATTGATCAGTACGAACGGGCGCGGGTCGCGCGCGACGAACTCCTCGACGATGGGAGAAGCGACGGCGCGAATCGGGAATTCGAGTTCCTCCCCTGTGCCGCCGGCCGCGGCCGCAAGGGCCAGATTCTTGCGCACGACGTGCCCGCCCTCTGCCACGTCGGCGCGTTCTGAATAGAACATCGTCGCGAGCGATTCACGTACGCCTGCGCGGTCGAAACCGATGACTCGTGTCGCCGCCGATAGACGCGCAAGCGACGCGGACTTGACCAGCCCCTGGAAGTCGATCGCCATCGCGTAATGCCGCCGGCGCATCACGCGAATGGCGTCGATCCAGGCGCCGGCGCCTCGTCTTTCGAGAACGACCAGCGAGGAGATCACCGGTACGAGTTCGAGAAACTCCCGGTGAGGCGCTTCGACCAGCCAGTCGATTTCAGAGTGGGGCCAGGCCCGTCGAATCGCGCTGACCGCGGGCAGCGTATGCACGAGGTCGCCCAGCGATCCAAGGCGGACGATCAATATGCGGGGGGACTTCGTCCCCGCCGCGCCCCCCTCACGCGCTCGCTCGCGGGGACCCCACTGCCCCGCTCCGGTCCCGCGGCTCACTCGCATGGCTCGTTCGCATTGCCCAGACGCTTGAGGAGCTCGCGCGTTGAGTGATCCTTGGGGTCGCCGACAATCGCAATCCGTCCGCCGTAGCCTCGAACCGTCTCGCGCTCGGGAACCGTGTCGACCGTGTAGTCGGTGCCCTTGCAGTGGACGTCGGGCTTGATCTCGCGGAGCAGGCGGTCGACGGACGGCTCGCCAAACAAGACGACGTAGTCGACGCCACGCAGCGCGGCGACCATCTCGGCGCGTGCCGCTTCCGGCATGACCGGCCGATCCTGGCCCTTCAGCCCGCGAACGGACTCGTCGTTGTTGACGGCGACGACCAGCCGGTCGGCCTCGGCTGCGGCGCCCGTGAGGTAGCGAACGTGGCCGACATGCAGGATGTCGAAGCAGCCATTCGCGAAGGCGACGGATCGTCCCGCACGACGATCGTCTTCGACCAGCGCAGCGAGCTCTCGATCGGTGACCACGCGTCCCATCGTTACGGTCAGTCTCCCCTGCGGACCGCGCCGATGAGCTCGTCGGCATCGACCGTCGCCGTACCGCGTTTCATGACGACGAGCCCGCCGGCGAAGTTGGCGAGGCGGGCGGCATCCACGAACGAACCGCCGGCCGCGAGCGCCAGGGCGAACGTCGCAATCACCGTGTCGCCCGCGCCCGTGACGTCCGCGATCTGATCCGACCCGACGATGGGAATGTGATTTGTCGGCCGATCCGGCTCGAACAGCGCCATGCCGCGGCTGCCTCGTGTGATGAGCACGGCCTTGCACTGCAGCTGCTTGAGCAGCGTCCGGCCCGCGCGCTCGAGCAGCGAACCGCTCTCGCCAATCCTGAAGCCGACGAGCGCCTCGGCTTCCGATTCGTTCGGCGTGCACGCCGTCACGTCCGTGAACCCGGTGAGGTTGTAGCGGGAGTCGAGCACGACGACCGGCATCCGTCGCACGCGTGCGGCGGAGAGCGCGCGCTTCCAAGACGCCGGCGTGATGAGTCCCGCGCCGTAGTCAGACAGGATGATCGCGTCCGACGAGCGCAATGCCTTGACCAGCGCGGTCTCCACCGCGCGGATCGCAGGCGTCGGCGTCGCGTCACCGGCCCGATCGATACGCACCACCTGCTGCTTGGCGGAGTGGACGCCCCCGGCGAGAATCCTCGTCTTGACCGGTGTCACGAGGCCCTTGATGCGTGCGATTCCCGACACGTTCGCGCGTTTGCCGAGCACCTGCACGAGGCGATCGCCGACCGAGTCCCGGCCCGCGATGCCGATCACGTTCACGCGCGCACCGAGAGCACTGGCATTGTTCGCGGCGTTACCGGCACCACCCGGCACGATTTCGGTCGCGTCGTACTTGAGGATGAGTACCGGTGCCTCGCGCGAGACGCGATCGATCTGGCCGTAGATGAACTCGTCGGCCACGAGATCGCCCGCGACGGCAATCTTCACGCGCTTGAAGGCTTTGATCAGCGCTTCCAGTTTCACGCCCGCTCCTTCGGAAAACCGGCGTCCAGAAGAATCCATGCCGCGGCCTCGGCCAGGGTCGGCGCGACGTGCGTCGCGCCGGGCACCGCACCGTCGCGCCGCCGCAGCTCCAACTCTCCGAAGCCGGTCCTGACGAGCACGCCCTTGGCTCCGACGGCAGCGGCCAGCCCGACGTCGCCGATCTTGTCGCCCACGACGTAGGAACGCTCGAGGTCGATCGCAAAATCAGACGTCGCTTGGTGAATCATGCCCGGTTTGGGCTTGCGA
The DNA here is from genome assembly GCA_035606665.1 of Vicinamibacterales bacterium. Taxonomy (GTDB): domain Bacteria; phylum Acidobacteriota; class Vicinamibacteria; order Vicinamibacterales; family SCN-69-37; genus DASUGC01. The sequence continues at coordinate 84,030 of DATNEY010000054.1, forward strand.
CAGTCGCAGTCCATACGCAACGCATCGATGACCGCGGTGGGATAGTGCGGGCAGTAGTACCAGCCATCGACGCGGCCGCCCGCGGCCGCGATCGTTTCTGACATCTCGCGGTGCAGATCCTTCACGAACTGCTCCTCGTAAAAACCCAGGCCGACTCCGCCCTGATTCGTCGTCACGCACACGACGAATCCCGCGCGATTGAGCAGGCGGATGGCGTCAATCGTCCAGGAGAACCACTGCAGATCCTCGCGACGGCTCAGATACCCGACGTCCTGAATCATCGTCCCGTCACGATCGAGAAACACGGCTGGACGCATGTCAGGCTCCGGAGGCGGCCAGGCGCGAGGCCGCTGCGTCGAAGACACGGCCCGCATCGATCCGCTTCATGCAGCGGTGGTCGATGGGACAGTCACGAAGCATGCAGGGCCGGCAGAACACGGATTCGGTAATAACGGCGTGGTTGCCGATCGGCCGGGTGGTCCGCTCGTCGGTCGGACCGAACACCGCCACAACCGGCCGCCCGAGCGCCGCGGCGACGTGCATGCCGCCGGAGTCGTTCGATACGCACGTGGCCGCTCGAGACAACAGCGCGACGAGCACGCCAAGACTCGTCTGCCCGGTGAGATCGAGCACGAACGGCGCCTCCTGCGGTGCTCGCTCGCGGAGCGAGGATTCTATCGCACGGGCCGCCGACCGATCGCCCGCGGCACCGAGGACAAGACACCTTACCCCGCACTCCCGGACGAGGCGCGCGACGACTTCGGCCATCCGGCTCGCCGGCCACTGCTTCGCCTCTCCGTACGCCGCGCCCGGCATCACCGCAACGAAACGCGTGCCGGCCGGCCAGCGATGACGCCGCAGCAGATTATCGGCGGCCGCCAGGCTCGATTCCGACGGCGCGAGCGACGGCGCCGCGTCCTCGCAGTCGATCTCGAGCGCCCGAACGAGTTCGCGATAGTAGTCCGCCTGATGCAGCGGGCCTTTCCCGGACGGACGGGCGATCGCGCGCGTCAGCAGCCATCCGCGGCTGGCGGCCCCGTATCCCCAACGCTCCGGAATGCCGGCGCGCTTCATCTGCCACGCCGATCGAAATGAGTTGGGAAACAGAATGCTCGTCTGAAAACTGCCGGCCGCGAGCGCTGTCGAGACGTCGCGGCTCTTTTCTGGAAGAGTCAGCACGGCGTCCTGACGGACCGGAGTGTTTTCCTGAAAGAGCGCCGCGACGGAAGCCGGCGCCGCCACCGTCAGGTGCGCGTCCGCGGAGGCCGCGCGGATGGCAGCCATCGCTGGAATGGCCATGACGGCGTCGCCCAGCCAGTTCGGCGCCCGAACCAGAAGCCGCGTCATGCCGCGCCCTGCTCCTTCTCCGGCTCGGTCCGCCATCGGCGGTGCATCCACAACCACAGGTCCGGATGGCGCCGGACGTACATCTCGAGAACGTCCGTGCATTTCTGAGTGATCTCCCGCACAGGATCCTCTGACGTCGCCTTCGGCATCTCGACCGGATGCTCGTACACCATCCGGTAGCGGCCGCCCGGAAGCGGGAGAGCGAAGGCCGGAATCAGCGGGGCTCCCGTGCGGAGCGCCAACGTCGCCAGCACCGGCGCCGTCGCGGCCGGCCGGTCGAAAAAGTCCACCATGACGGCGTCCTCACCCTGCACGTGCTGGTCGGCGAGAATCGCCACGCCTTCGTTCTGTTCGAGCGCGCGCAGCACCCGTCGCAGCGCTCCTTGCTTGTAAATCACCTTGTTTCCCGTGCAGCAGCGGATCTGCTCCAGCAATTCGTGCAGGCGCGGATTGTCGAGTGGCCGGGCGAGCACTGAAATTGGCGGCAACGCCAGGGCGTGGGCCAGGCCTTGCAACTCCCAGTATCCGAAGTGGCCCGTGAAGATCAGAGCGCCCTTGCCGGCGGACAACGCGGCACGCACGCGGTCCACGCCCTCGTATTCAACCCGCGCCAGCATCTGCTCGCGCGAGAGCCCGCTGAATCTCAGCACCGAGATCAGGAGTCTGCCGAAGTGCCCGAACGTGGCACGGGCGATCGCGCGGCACTCGGCCGCCGACTTCCGCGGAAACGCCGCGTGCAACTGGCGCTCCGCAATCCGCCGGTGGCGTCGATCGAAGAGGAAGAACAGGCGGCCCAGCAGGCTGCCCGTTCCAGTCGCCAGCGATTCGGGCAGCGCGCGCACGATGGCGCGCACAATCGCCACGAGCCGGTACTCGAGCGCATGCCGCACACCAGCGGTCACGCGCGGATCCCCTGGAGCCGCTCGGCACACCACCGATCGAACCCCTGCGCCGGATCGAAACCAACCGTCAGCGGCACGTAGGCGATGGGCACCGGCAAGGGACGGTATGGGAGAAGCCGGACGGCATCCTTTTCCGTCGTCAGGACCGCCGACGCCCCGGACTCACGCATCGCAGAGGCAGCGGCGGCGACATCACGCAAAGAGAATTGATGGTGGTCCCGGAAGGTCAGGGACCGCAGGACTGTAAATCCAGCGGATTGAAGCGCTTGCGAAAACCGTTCAGGCCGGGCGATTGCCGCCAGCGCGACGACACTCGCGCCAGGCGCCGGAGCCGAGTTCCCGCGCTCAATCGGGGTGGGCCCGCCGAGCGTGCGGGTCATCGTGAACGCCGGCACGGGCAACGACGCACGATCTGCCGGGCTCATCTCCCCGTCGATCACGACGGCGCTGGCGCGCCGCAACGCGCCAGGCCCCTCACGCAACGGACCGAACGGCAGACGCCGGGCGCGCAGATCTTCAGCCGCAACGATCACCAGATCAACATCGCGCCTCATCGCGCGGTGCTGAAAACCATCGTCAAGCAGCAGGACCGTCGCTCTGAACGTCTGCGTTGCCATCGCTGCTGCGATGGCTCGCTGCTCGCACACCAGCACGATTGCGCCGGGAATGGATCGGGCAAGCATCAACGGTTCGTCACCTGATCGATCGAGATCGGCGAGGAGATGCTCGCCGTCGCTTACCACGACTACGCCGTCTTCCACCTTCTGCCTGCCGTAGCCGCGCGTCAGGATGGCCGGCCGCTCGCCGTTCGCTACGAGCTTGCGAGCGAGGTATGCGACGAGGGGCGTCTTGCCGCGCCCACCCATCGCCAGGTTGCCGATGCTGACAACGGGAGGCAGTGTGTCCTCTATCGCCTATCGCCGGAACGGCGTGACGACGCCGCGGCTGCCGGGCAGCGGCACGAGCGCCGCAATTGCCTCCAGCGTGCGAGGTTTGGCGCCGCGGTTCGCTTCGACGAGCGCTCGGGCGGCCGCGCCGAGGCGCGCGCGCTCGACCGAGTCGCCGAAGAGCCGCACCACGGTGGCTGCGAGCTCGCCGGCGTCGCCGACCTGCACGGCGGCCTGGTTTCTCAGAAACGCCTCAGCGATCTCGGCGAAGTTCTCCATGTGCGGCCCAAACACCGTCGGCTTGCCGTGCACCGCCGGCTCGAGGATGTTGTGACCGCCTTGATCCACGAGGCTCCCACCGACGAACACGACAGTGGCGACCTGGAAAAGATGCGCGAGCTCGCCGATCGTGTCGAGCACGACTACGTCCGCCCGCGGTTCGGCGTCGATCGCGAGCTCGGTGCGCCGGACCACACGCAGCCCCTCCGCGCGCGCGAGCGTTTCAGCCTCGACGAATCGCTCCGGCTTTCTTGGGGCGATGATGAGGAGCGCAGCCGGGTGGGTGCGTCGCGCCGCCGTGAAAGCCGCAAGCACGGGCGCCTCTTCACCTTTGAGTGTGCTGGCGGCGATGAAGACCGGCCGCGACGCCGGCATGCGGAAGAACCGCAGCACGCGTCCAGGCCCGCGGCCCGCCGCCGCGCCTGGCAGGTCCAGCGATTCGAACTTGAGGCTGCCGGTCACGGTGACGCGCTGTGGATCGGCGCCGATGTCGATGATCCGCCGCGCCGATTCCTCGCTCTGCATGCAGAAGCGGTCGACATCGACGAGCACACGCTTGAACAGGCCACGGGCGAGCCGGTAGCGTGGGTACGACCGCGACGAGATCCGGCCATTCACGAGCAGGGTCTTGACGCCCTGCTTCTTGCAGGCTCGCAGGAGGTTCGGCCAGATCTCGGTCTCCATCATGATGAAGATGCGCGGCTTGACGAGACGCAGGGTGCGATTCACGAACGGAGGGAGGTCGAACGGAAAGAAGAAGACCGCGTCGACTTCCTGCATGCGCGACCTGGCGATCTCCTGCCCCGTGAGGGTGGTCGTCGAGAGAAAGATCTTGAGGTTGGGGTACCGCGCTTTCAAATCTGCAAGCAGGGCCCTCGCGGTCAGGGCCTCCCCAACCGAAACCGCATGAATCCAGATGGATTCGTCGCCGTCCAGGTTGAAGCTGACCGGCAGATACCCCATGCGCTGCGCCAGGTTCCCGACGTACTTGCGGTATCGCATCGCCTGATACACGAACCATGGGGACAGCAGGATCGCCAGCACGACGATCAGGAAGGTGTACAGCGCGTGCACGGCAGAAAAATGATACCCCGGGCTTGACCCTACGAAGTAACATTGTCCGGTTAGGTTTCAGCGATCAGGACGCTAGTGCGAACGAAGCGGAGCGAGCGTCGAAGCGCGAGAGTAGCGCAGTGAGCCAGGCGGGGTGCAGGGGTCCCCGCCGATCATGCATGAGGAGAACGAATGGCCATCAAGGTGGGCATCAACGGGTTCGGGAGAATCGGCCGCAATATCCTGCGCGCCGCCCTTCCCTTCGATGACATTGACATCGTCGCGGTCAACGACCTTACGGACGCCGCGACACTCGCGCATCTATTGAAGTACGACTCGATTCTCGGCAACCTGAAGGCGAACATCACCGCCTCGGGCGACCGCATTTCCGTCGACGGCGACGAGTTCCGGGTACTCGCGCAGAAGGATCCGTCGCAATTGCCGTGGAAGGATCTTGGCGTCGACGTCGTCTTCGAAGGGACGGGGCGTTTCACCAACCGTGAGGATGCGGCCAAGCACCTGGCGGCCGGCGCAAAGCGGGTCATTATCACCGCGCCCGCGAAGAAGCCGGACGCCACCTTCGTCATGGGCGTCAATCACGACCAGTACGATCCGGCGAAGCACCAGATCATTTCGAATGCGTCGTGCACCACGAACTGTCTCGCGCCAATCGCGAAAGTCCTCGACGAGTCGTTCGGCATCGTGAAGGGCTGGATGACGACCGTCCACGCCTACACGAACGACCAGAACCTGCTCGACCTGCCGCACAAGGACCTGCGCCGCGCGCGCGCGGCCGCGCTCTCAATCATTCCGACGACGACGGGCGCGGCGGCGGCCGTGGGCGAAGTGCTGCCACAGCTCAAAGGCAAGCTGGACGGTATCGCGTTGCGCGTGCCGACGCCGAACGTCTCGGTGGTCGACCTGAACGCGATCGTGTCGAAATCCGCGACCGCCGAGTCGGTCAACGCCGCATTCAAGGCCGCCGCCGATGGTCCGCTCAAGGGCATCCTGGAATATGTAACGGCGCCGCTCGTCTCAATCGACTTCCGCGGCAATCCGCACTCGGCGATGCTCGACGTGTCCTATACGAAGGTGATGGCGGCCGACTTCGTCAAGGTGATGGCCTGGTACGACAACGAGTGGGGTTACTCGAGCCGCTGCGTCGACCTGCTGCGGTACATGGCTGGTAAGGGACTGTAAATGCGCACCATCCGGGATCTTTCGCTCGCCGGGCGGCGGGTGTTCGTTCGCGTCGATTTCAACGTCCCCATCGAGCACGGGAAGATAACGGATGACACGCGCATTCGCGCGGCGCTCCCGACGATTACGTACGCGCTCGAGCGCGGAGCCACCGTCATCCTTGCGTCGCATCTCGGACGGCCCAAAGGCAAGCCGGATCCCGACTTTTCGCTGAAACCGGTCGCCGACCGCCTCTCCACGCTCGTGCACCGTCCGGTGGCCTTCGCGCCCGACTGCATCGGCCCGGCGGTTGCTGAAGTCATTGCCGCCAATCCGCGCAGCATCATCTTGCTCGAGAACCTGCGCTTCCACGCCGAGGAAGAGAAGAACGACCCGGCGTTCGCGAAGGCGCTGGCAGACCTCGCGGACGTGTACGTGAACGACGCGTTCGGGTCGGCGCACCGCGCCCACGCGTCCACCGAGGGCATCGTCAGTCACATCGCCGAAGCCGCCGCTGGGTTCCTGATGGCCGATGAGGTCGAGTATCTCGGCCGGGCACTCGGCGCGCCGGATCGCCCGTTCGTCGCGATCCTCGGCGGCGCGAAGGTCTCCGACAAGCTCGAAGTCATCGAGAACCTCATCGGCCGCGTCGATGGCCTCATCATCGGCGGCGCGATGGCGTACACGTTCTTCAAGGCGCAGGACGTTCCCGTCGGGCGATCGCTCGTCGAGGACGATCTCGTCGCCACCGCGAAGGGTCTGATCGACCGCGCCGAGCGCAGCGGAATCGCCCTCGAGTTGCCCGTCGATCACGTGGTGGCGCCGAAGCTCGAGGCCGGCTCGCCAAGCCAGACGCTCGACGTCGGCGACAAAGCCATCGGCGATCGCATGGGCCTCGACATCGGGCCGAAATCCGTCGCGAAGTTCGCCGGCATGATTCAACGCGCCAAGACCGTCGTCTGGAACGGTCCGATGGGCGTGTTCGAGATGCCGGCATTCGCGAAGGGCACAATCGGCGTCGCCAAGGCCGTCGCAGCCGTCCATGGGACGACGATCATCGGCGGTGGCGACTCGGTCGCGGCGGTAACGCAGGCCGGCGTCGCCGATCAGATGACGCACATTTCCACCGGCGGCGGGGCGTCGCTCGAGTTCCTGGGCGGCCAGGCGCTGCCGGGCGTCGTCGCGCTCCAACGCAAGGCGGGCGGCGGGCACTGACGTGCGGATTCCGGTGTTCGCGGCCAATTGGAAGATGCACAAGACCGCTCATGACGCGGTGGCGTTCGTCCGTGAATTGACGGCGGTCGCCAAAGCCAGCAGCAAGACAGAGATTATCGTCGCGCCGCCGTTCACGGCACTCGCGGCAACGGCCGAAACCGCCCGCAATACTCCGATCGCCGTCGCGGCGCAGGACCTCTACTTCGAGCGCGAAGGCGCGTTCACCGGCGAAGTCAGCGCGCCGATGATCAAAGCCACAGGCGCGACGCACGTCATCGTCGGCCACTCCGAGCGGCGGAGATTGTTCGGCGATACCGACGACTGGGTGAATCGAAAGGCACGCGCCGCTATCGGCGCCGAGCTCACACCGATCGTCTGCATCGGCGAGACGCTGGCGGAACGCGAGGCCGGCGACACGCTCGCGGTTCTCGATAGACAGATTCGCGCCAGCCTCGACGGACTGACGGCCGATCAGATCGCCGCGGCGCTCGTCGCCTACGAGCCGGTCTGGGCGATTGGCACCGGCAAGAACGCGACGCCGGCCGAGGCCGACGAGGCCCACCGGCACATCCGCGGCCGGATCCGGCAGTGGTTCGGCGGGACGCCGGCCGAGGCCTGCCGCATCCTCTACGGCGGGTCGGTCAAGCCCGACAACATCCGCGATCTCATCGGGTTACCGGACGTGGACGGCGCGCTCGTCGGGGGCGCCAGCCTGGATGTCAGGTCGTTTGGGGAGATAGTGACCAGGGCTTCTGCGATTGGGTGATTTGACGATTTGGCGATCTGGTGATTTCAGGGCTGTGAAATCGCCAGATCACCAAATCTCGAAATCACCCAATGCTCGAATGTATACTGTGGGGTCTATGTACCTCGTGTTTGCCGGAATCTATGTGCTTGTCTGCCTGCTTCTGCTGGGCGTCGTGTTGCTCCAACAGGGTAAGGGCGGCGACATCGCTGCAGCCTTCGGTGGCGCCAGCAGCCAGACCGCGTTCGGCGCGCGCGCGGGCGCGACGGTGTTGACCCGCGCGACGGCCGTGCTCGGCACCCTCTTCATGCTCGGGGCATTCGGCCTTGGCATCATGGGTAGGAGCGGCGGAAGCTCGGTTGTGAGCGGTGTTCAGGGCCCGGCCCAGTCTGCGCCGGCCGCGCCGGCGCTCCCGATGCCGGGCGTCGTGCCGACGACGACGCCGGCGGCGACACCGGCGACCGGCGGTTCGACGCCAGCGCCGGCGACGACCGGGACCCCGGCGCCGACGACATCACCAGCAGCCGGCAGCGGCAGCAAACCGGCGACATCTCCTGCGGCCAAGCCCACGCCACCGGCGGGCCGCAGCTCCGGCAGTTAGACGCGCCGGCACGTACCTCAGTCACTGCGGAAGTGGCGGAATTGGCAGACGCACCAGCTTGAGGGGCTGGCGGGAGCAATCCCGTGGGGGTTCGAGTCCCCCCTTCCGCACCAGTATTACGAGTCAACAACTTAGCGTCGTTTTCTAGACCGCTTTCGGGCGCCACTTGAGGGCGCTTCGAAGGCGGTTTGTGCAAATGGTCCCCGCCCTCGACAGGCAAAACCGCTGAGCCGTTTTCGCCCACTACACCGAAGCGAAAACGGCTCTAGCCTTCTGCGGCTACGCGCTAACCGTGTCTGACTATGGGCCAAGCGAAGCATAGCTTCTTGATTCCTCTTGATTAGAGGTGCGTAGTTGGCAGACTATGCATGGGTTCCAAGGATCTTTAGCGTTGTGCTCCCAACCGGACGGGCTGTTTTCAGCCGTCCGTCTGGGCGCCGAAGTATCTTTGTCAAGAAACTGATGCTGGGACGCTGACGGTGAAAAAACGCGCGCAAAGCGAAAAGTCAAAACCCACTCGAGGGCGCAAGGTCGTCCCCGTGCCATACGAGGCGACTGCGCCGAGCCCGCGAAAGGCTGCAACGATGAAGCTGACCGAGATCAAGCCGGGTCTCTTCCTCAACGAGGAGCAAATCGTCAGCGTGCGAGTCCAGCCGCAGGAAGACGCGGACGTGTACGCGGTGCTGCAGCTGTCGAACGGCGACAAGCACAATCTCACCCGCGCCGAGTTCACGGCGATGACTGGTGAGGAGCCGCGCCAGCCGGTGCGTCCGCCGCCGGTGCCCAAGGCGAAGTAGCTTCGCCGACAGTCTCACTCCTCGAGAGTCATAGGCCATGGCCGACCAGCAGTCGCCCGAAACGGCATCGCCCTTTGCGGCGCCGCAAATCAGCTTGCCCAAGGGCGGTGGCGCTATCCGCGGCCTGGGCGAGAAGTTCCAGACCAATCCCGCCAACGGCACCGGTACGCTGTCGATTCCTATTCCGTTGAGCAAGAGCCGCGGCGAATTCCAGCCCGCGCTCGGTCTGTCTTACAGCTCCGGATCCGGCAACGGCCCTTACGGCCTGGGGTGGTCAACGGGAGTACCTTCGATTTCGAGGCGGACGGACAAGGGAGTTCCGCGCTATGTCCCCTTCGCGCGCCGTCCGGCTGACATCGCGACAGTTGATGCCGTCGCCGACATCTTCCTGCTGTCCGGATCCGAAGACCTGGTGCCGATCGCGGCCGACGAAGGCCCGTGGATTGCGCACCGGATAAGGGAAGGTTACTTCGTGCGCGGCTATCGGCCACGCATCGAGGGTACCTTCGCGCGCATCGAGAGTTGGACCCGTGTGGGGGACGGCGACACGCACTGGCGCACGATCTCGCGCGACAACGTTCTGACGGTGTACGGCGAGACCGCTGAATCGCGCGTCGCCGACCCGGACGACGCGCAGCGGGTGTTTAGCTGGCTGGTCTGCCGCAGCTATGACGACCGCGGCAACGCCATCGAGTACGAATACGCCGCCGAAGGAGACGACGGGGTCGATGCGACCCGGCCGAACGAGCGATTTCGATCGCGCGCCGCAAACCGTTATCTGAAACGCATCCGGTATGGCAACCGTGAACCGGTATTGGTTGATCCGTCGACTGCCTCTGCCCGCCGCTGCCATATTCCACGGCCGCCTATCGACGCGACAACCGGCTGGCTGTTCGAAGTCGTCTTCGACTACGGCGACGAGCCGTTCGTGCACGAACCCGATGCCGACGGATTCGAACGTGTGCGCTGGACGAACGATCCGCCGCGGCCGCGTGCGGCGCGCATGGACCCGTTCTCTATGTCGCGCGCCGGGTTCGAGATCCGGACCTATCGACTGTGCCGGCGCATCCTCATCGCGCATCGCATGCCGGAACAACTCGGCGAACCGCGCACGCTTGTTCGCGGCGTCGATCTCGACTACGAACACAAACCAACCGGTACGCGGCTGTCGCGCGTCACGCAGTCCGGGTATCGACGGCTCGACGACGGGTCCTACCGACGCCGGTCGCTGCCTGCGCTGCTGCTGCACTACTCAGAGAGCCCACTCGACGATCCCGCGCCGCGCACGTGGGCCGTTCGCGATGTACCGCGGGAAAGCCTCGAGAATCTGCCGGCCGGCATTGCCGGACAGGGCTATCAGTGGACGGACCTCGATGGTGAGGGCATCTCCGGTGTGCTCACCGCTCAGGCGGGCGCGTGGTTCTACAAACCCAACCGCGGCGAAGGACGCTTCGGTCCGGTCCAGGCGGTCGCCGAGGCGCCGCCGCTCGAAGGCGGCCGATCGCAACTGATCGATCTCGACGCCGACGGACGGCTGGAATTCGCCTTGCTCGCGCCAGGTACGGGGGGGTATTTCGACCGGACCGACTCCGCAGGCTGGACGCCGTTCCGTCCGTTCCGCTCGGTCCCGGTCGTCGACTTCACGGATCCAAACCTCCGTCTCGCCGACCTGACGGGTGACGGACTCGCCGACATTCTGATTACCGACGACCAGGCCATCACCTGGCATCCGTCGCTCGGCGACGGCGGGTTCGGCGAAGCCGTCCGCGTCCGTGTGCCGTGGAACGACGAAGGGGGCCCGCGCGTGCTGCTCGGACAGGCGGACCAGTCGGTGTTTCTCGCGGACATGTCGGGCGACGGACTCACCGACCTCGTGCGCATACGAAACGGTGAGGTCTGCTACTGGCAGAACCTCGGTCACGGCCACTTCGGACCCAAAGTTACGATGGACGGCTCGCCGTGGTTCGATGAGGAGGGCGTCTTCGATGCGCGGCGGCTCCGCCTCGCCGACACGGATGGATCGGGCCCGACGGATCTGATCTACGCCGGACGCGAAGACGTCAAAGTGTTCCTCAACGAGAGCGGCAACGCACTCGGCGCGCCGCGCTTCATCGACGAAATGATTCTCACCGACGGTGTCTCGCTCGACGTCGTCGATCTGCTGGGCCGGGGGACGGCCTGTCTGGTCTGGTCGACGACGCTGCCTGGTTTGGCGTGGCGTCCGATGCGTTACATCGATCTGATGGACGGCGAGAAGCCGCACCTGCTCGTGCGCTGGGAGAATCAGCTCGGCGCCGAAACGCGCCTGACCTACGCGTCCTCGACGAAGTTCTATCTCGCGGATCGAGAGGCCGGCCGGCCGTGGATCACGGGTCTGCCGTTCCCCGTGCATGTCGTCGAGCGCATGGAGACGTTCGACCACGTCGGTCGCACCCGTTTCGTGACCCGGTTCGCCTACCACCATGGCCACTACGACGGCGTCGAGCGCGAGTTCCGGGGTTTCGGCATGGTGGAACAGTGGGACACGGAGCAATTCGCGGCGCTCGACGGGGGCCGAGTTCCGGCCTCGAACCTCGGTGCGGAATCGAACGTCCCGCCTGTCCACACAAAGTCCTGGTTCCACACCGGCATCTGGCCCGGTGGGCCACGCGTCTCGCGTCATTTCGAGGACGAGTACTTTCGAGAGCCTGGATTGACTCTCAGCGCTGCGCGCGCGCAGCTCCTTGACGACACCATCCTCCCGCCGGGCCTGACCCCGGAAGAGGAGCGCGAAGCGTCTCGCGCGCTGAAAGGCTCGTTGCTGCGCCAGGAGGTCTACGCAGACGACGCCGGGGGTCCTCTTGCGACCGCTGCGCAAGTGCGGCGAGCACAATCGCCGTACACAGTCGTAGAGCAGAACTTCAAGATCCGGGTGCTGCAGCGTCGGGGGCTCAATCGCTACGCGGTGTTCTTCACGCATGCGCGCGAGGCGATCACCTACCATTACGAGCGCAATCCGAAAGATCCCCGCGTTCAACAGGCGCTCACGCTGGAAGTCGACGACTTTGGCAACCCGCTCAAGGAGGCCGCCGTCGCCTATGGTCGCCGCGCCTCGCCTTTGTCGACGCAATGGGATCGCGACCGGCAGGCGTCAGCGCTGCTGAGCTATTCGGAGACGCGCTATACCCACGCCATCACATTGCCCGACGCGCAACGTAATCCACTGGCGTGCGAGACGACGACCTTCGAGCTGACAGCCTACACGGCCACCGGCAAGAGCGGCCGGTTTCAAGCCTCGGACTTCGTCGAGCCCGATCCGGCAAACCCAGGTCGTCTGCGCCACAAGTATTCCGCGCCGGAAGTCGCCTACGAAGCGACGGCCTCGGGAAGCCAGCGGCGGCGGCCCGTCAAACGATCGCGAACGCTCTATCGGCGCAACGATATGAGCGGGCTCCTGCCGCTGGGGGAAATTCAATCGCTTTGCCTCGCCGGTGAGAGTTACAAGCTCGCCTTCACCCCGGGCTTCCTCGATCAGGTGTTTCAGCGTCCTCGTCCGGGGCAGTCCGCCGAAGCGTTGCTGCCGGATCCGGCGATCGTGGTGAGCGGACGAGGGGATTCGACGGGCGGTTACGTCGACCTCGATAACAACGGCCACTGGTGGATCCCTTCTGGCCGGGTGTTCTATCACTTGAGAGAAGTGGCGCCCGCAGACGAGCTGGCGGAAGCGAGCGCGCATTTTTTCCTCGCGCGTCGCTATCTCGGTCCTCTCGGCGCGAGCTCCGTCGTCGACTTCGACGGTTACGACTTGCTCATGACGGAGACGTGCGATGCACTCGACAATCGAGTCACCGTCAACGCCAACGATTACCGCGTCCTGCAACCGCGCCTGGTCAACGACTCCAACCGCAACCAGACTGAAGTCGTCTTCGATACCCTGGGGATGGCGGTGGGCACCGCGGTCATGGGCAAGCCGCTGCCTGCGCCGGCGGAAGGTGACGCACTCACCGGCTTCGCCGCAGACCTCACGCAAGCCGAGCTGGATGGCTTGTTCGACGCGCCCGATCCGAACGCCAACGCATCGGCGCTGCTGAAAGACGCGACTACGCGCATCGTCTACGACGTTGACCGCTTCCGCCGCACCCGGCAGGCGAACCCTCACGACCCTGCCTGGTGGCAGCCGGCCTGCGCCGCGATGCTGACCCGCGAAACGCATGCGAGCAGGCCTTTGCCGCAGCAAGGCCTGAAGATCCAGCTCAGCTTTACCTGCTCTGATGGCCTGGGCCGCGAGATCCAGAAAAAGATCCAGGCCGAGCCCGGGCCGGCGGGCGCTCCGCGCTGGGTCGGCAGCGGCTGGACGGTGTTCAACAACAAGGGCAAGCCGGTCCGCCAGTTCGAGCCCTTCTTCACCGACACCCACCGCTTCGAGTTCGATGTCCGCATCGGCGTCAGCCCGGTGCTGTTCTACGACCCGGCCGGGCGCGTCGTCGCCACGCTGCATCCCAATCACACTTACGAGAAGGTGGTTGTCGATCCGTGGCAGCAGATCACCTACGACGTCAACGACACCTGCGCGCCGCGCAACGCGCAGACCGGCGATCCGCGCACCGATCCGGACATCAGCGGCTATGTCGCTGAGTACTTCGAGACTCAGCCCGTAAGCTGGCAAACGTGGTATGCCGAGCGCATCGGCGGCGCGCTGGGAACGGACGAGCAAAGAGCCGCTGAGTGCGCCGCAGCCCATGCTGACACGCCGACGACCGCGTATTTCGATGCTCTGGGCCGGCCCTTCCTGACGGTGGCACGCAATCGCGTCGTCTGCGCCGGACACGACCTCAACGGCAGCGAGGAGCGCGTCGCCAACCGCGCCGAACTGGACATCGAAGGCAACCAGCGCGCCGCGCGCGATTCCATACAGCAGGCAGGCGACCCGCTCGGGCGTATCGTCATGCGCTCCACCTACGACATGCTCGGCAGCCGCGTCTACCAGTTCAGCATGGAAGCCGGCGCGCGCTGGGTGTTGAACGACGCGGCCGGAAAGCCCATCCGCGCCTGGGACAGCCGCGGCCACGACTTCACCACCCGGTATGACGTGCTGCGCCGTGCCGTGGAGCAGATTGTCCGCGGCACCAGCGCTCAGTCCGATCCCCGCACCCTCGATCGCGACATTCTCGTCGACAAGGTCGAGTACGGCGAGACAGTGCCCAACGCCGAAGCGCTCAACCTGCGCACCCGCATCTATCGGCATTTCGATTCCGCCGGCGTGGCCACCCGTGCGCAACTCGACGCAAACGACAACCCGATAGAGGCGTACGACTTCAAGGGCAACCAGCTGCGCAGCACGCGGCGGCTGCTCCGCGACTACAACGCCATCCCCGACTGGTTACAGAACCCGACGCTGGACGATGAGTTTTTCGAGGGCAGCATTCGCTACGACGCGCTGAACCGCCCCATCCAGTCCATCGCGCCTCGCAGCAGCCTGGGGCGCGGCCAGTTCAACGTGATCCAACCGGTATTCAACGAGGCGAACTTTCTGGAGCGGGTGGATGTATGGCTGGAGCGCGGGGCAGAGCCCGGCGCGCTGCTCGACCCGGCCCACGAAGCGCCGTCACCCGTCGGCATCACTAACATCGACTACGACGCCAAGGGACAGCGCCTGCTCATCGAGTTCAAGAATGGCGCCAGCACCACCTCCAGCTACGACCCGCTCACGTTCCGGCTCACTCAACTGCTGACCCGGCGCAAGTCGGCCGACTTCCCCGGCGACGATCCGCAGCCTCCCGTTGCCGGCTGGCCAGGAAAGCAAGTGCAGAACCTGCACTACACCTATGACCCGGCCGGGAACATCACCCATATCCAGGACGACGCACAGCAGACCGTCTACTTCAGGAACACGCGCGTCGAGCCGAGCAACGACTACACGTACGACGCGCTCTATCGCCTGATCCAGGCCACGGGCCGCGAACATCTGGGGCAGGGCAACGATGCGAGTCCCGTGGGCCTCGTCAGTGCCGATGCGGCGGGACGCTTTGCCGCGAACGACGGCAACGCGATGGGGACATACATCGAGCGCTACGTGTACGACGCCGTCGGCAACTTTCTGAAGATGCAGCACGGTGGCAATGACCTTGCTCATGCGGGCTGGACGCGCGCCTATGACTACCTCGAACGCAGCCTGATCGAAGACGGCAGCGACGGAACGCTGCTCAAGAACAGCAACCGCCTGACTCGCACGACGCTGAACCCCGCGGGCAACACTCCGCAGCCGGAAACGCACCTGCATGACGCCCACGGGAACGAGCTGCGCATGTCACACCTGGGCGGCGGCATGCCCGGGCCGAACATGCACTGGGACTACAAAGACCAGTTGCGCCAGACGGACTTGGGTGGCGGTGGCACGGCCTTCTATGTGTACGACGCTTCAGGCCAGCGCGTGCGCAAAGTGTGGGAGAAGGCGCCGGGTCTTACCGAAGAGCGTCTCTACATCGGCGGCTTCGAGATCTTCCGCAAGCACCGGGGGCCCATCGGTACCAATACGGTCACTCTGGAGCGCGAGACGCTGCATGTGATGGACGACACAGGGCGCCTCGCCCTCGTCGAGACACGCACGCTTGAGACGGAAGGGAGTGATCGATCGTCGCGTCAACTCATCCGCTACCAGTTCGGCAACCACCTCGGTTCGGCCAGCCTCGAGCTGGATGACGAAGGACAGATTATTTCGTACGAGGAATACGCGCCCTACGGCAGCTCGACTTACCAAGCCGTGCGCAGCCAGACGGAGGCGGCGAAGCGGTATCGCTACACGGGCAAGGAACGCGACGAAGAGAGCGGCTTTTATTACCACGGCGCAAGGTACTACGCCGACTGGCTGGGCCGGTGGACGGCGACCGATCCTGCCGGGCTCGTGGACGGTCCCAATCCCTATGTCTATGGAAGGAGCAATCCACTGAGCTTCACCGACTCGACCGGCACGCAGTGTGACCCGACCACTCAGTCTTGCCTCGATCCGACGCTGGCGACCGTCGACGATCAGTCGATGACGTGCCACGCGCCCGACTCATCGGACCTCGTCGTGGCGAGCAACGCTTCTTCCACGTTAGCGAGCTTCCTGACTCCAACCCTTCCCCCGGTGACATCGTCTCCCGGCACGTTCGCGCTGGCACCGGCGGGAACCGACTTCGCTGCAGAAGCCGCCGCGGGACGACAGGCCTTTCGAGCCGCAAACGTCATGCCGCCAGGGACGCAGGCGCAGCACTGGACGAAGGAGTTGAGCGCGGCGGCGTCGAACATGGATCCGGCGGTGATGAACATGAACATGTCGCCGCTGCAAACCAGTGGGCGAGCGACGGGGCCGTGGAATGCGACCTCGGTCGGGCCCGCCACGACGCTACTGACCGATCCCGCAGGTGGGCAGACTCGCTATTCGATCCTGGACGGCACCGGCCGCGTGTACGGCAACGAGCACCGGTTCGCCGACCGATATCTCATCCCGGAGATTGAAGCTCAGATCCGCGCCGCGAATCCGGGCGCTTCCGCCGGAGAGGTGTCCATCGAGGCCGGCAGACAGGCCCGATGGATGATGACGGGCGACCCGGGTCCGACTCCGTTTGCCCCTCCGCCCGGGATGAGCTCGGGAACGCGCTGGCTCGCCGCGGGGGGCGGCGCACTCAATGGGGTCGGGGGCGTGTTCATGCTGGCCAGCATCGATACCGAGCACGACCCCGGCATCGTCACCGTCGGCAAGGTGACCAGCGGCGGCGCCAGCCTGGTCGGCGGCGGAATGATGATCGGCGGCGCGTGGATGGGCGAGGCAGGTCTCGTCGCACTGGGCGGATCGTGCGCCGCCGTCGGGGGAATCATTGCGGCTCCGATCATGATCTATGAAATGCGGCCGCGAGGCTGGATCGCCATCGATCCGGTGTTGATGGAGCGAGACACCCAGCGCTACCGCAATGGAGAGAACGTCAACCCCTTCTGTGCTCAATGTCACGGTAGAGGGGGCGCATTGGATCCGGACAACGACTGGAATGCTGGCGGAGCTCGCCGCGCCGCTTTTGAGAGGCGGTTGGAATGGAGATATCTGGGGGACTGAGAACAGAAGCGCACTACTTTTGATGCGGTGATGCGCACCAATAGATTGCACTAACAGCAGCAGAGAAAAGAGCACGCTCATGCCACAAGTGATCCTCGTCCGACTCGTGCCGATGAAACCAACGACCGGCACGAACTTCTCAACCTACCTGAACAACCTGTCGATCCGTGCGTTCGATCTGTCGTTCGGCGACACGGCGAGCGGTACGCTGGTCGGGGAAGCGACCGGGGCATGGCTCCCGAATACCGGCCTGAACGCAGTCGGCCCAGCGTTCACGCCGGCCACTCAGAAGATCGTTCAGCACCTCTCCGACCACCCTGTGGGGTTCCCGCCGATTCCGCATGTGCACCGCGAGGCCGTTGCGACCGCGATCATCGAACTAGCCCCGCCGGTGCCGGAGTTCAACACCGCCGACCTCCGTCTCGAGATCAGGCAAAACAACCAGCTCGTGGCCTACGAACGCATCGACTTCAACGTGAAGGTCGAGCCGAACGCGCCGCTCTCGAACAATCCGTCGACCTACATCACCGTCGAGCCGCCCGCCGTGGTGCTGACGCTGCCGGATCCCGGCATCGCGCTCGATCCAAATGCTGCGTTTGTCGAACTGCCAGCTGACGGTACACCGCCGAAGTTCGCCTCCCTGCGCACCGCCATTAACAAGGTGCTGGCACAGGATCCGGCGGGAGGCGCCACGCTCGACACCAGCAGTCCGTTGACCGCCACGCAGGCGCGCCAGGTCGCGCGCGAAATCATCTGGAACCGCACGATCACGCCTGCACCGGACCGGCCCAACAATCGCTCGCTCGAGGAAATGTACACCCGTCCGCCGGGCGACCCGTCGATGAGCAACGACGATCGCGAACGGGCGGACATGGACCGGAAGCAGTACGAAGCCAGCCTGCTCGGCTTCTACGCGCTGCAGAACGCCAACTCCGATCGCCTCGCGCAGTACGTTTTCGCCGCGTCAGCGGCGGTCTTTGCGGAGCAGAGAAGCGGCAATCCAGGGCGCGTCGGTATGCGCTTCCCGGTTGAAACAGGCACGCCGCCGACACCCGGCGCGACGTTCCGCCAGGCGGACGTCGTGATCGAAGACGCGGGTGGGTTGACGCTCGACTTCGAGGTCCCGGCGGACTACTTCTACGCGCTCTCCGCCGTGCTGGCGACTCAGGTCACGGCCGACCAGCGTTACCAGATGGCGATCGACGAGGACGAGTCGCGCACCGTTGCGTCGATCAAGGCAGCCATCGACACGAACGTCATCGTCCAGGGGCTGACGTCGCCGGAGAACGCCGCACGCCGACTGGCCGCGATCGGACGCGGGCAGGTGCAACGGCCATCGCTCTGCCCACTCAACGCAGACGTGGACACGTTGGTGAACGCCTGGCTCGCGGAAATGGGCGCATCTATCGATGTGTTGTTCTGGCAGCAGAATCCTTTCCCCATCCCGCTCGTCCCCGGGCACCTGGATCTCGTCCTCGCAGTTGTTACGCAGCAGACGGTCGTGACCGCCACGACAACGGCGCTTATCGCCGCGATCAAGGCGATCCCTGTGGCGACCGTCGGCGCGCTGAAAACGCGGACGGTTCAAGACTGGCATGGGTTCTTTCTACCCCTGAACATGGGTCTGCTCCCGGACTTCACGAATCCGGGCACGCCCGAGGAGCGAGTTGAGGCGTTCGTCCGTCAGCTGCGCAAGTACTTCGAAGTGCAGTCGCTCGCGCCGGTGCCGGCGGCGGGCGCGCTTGGCACGCCGCTCTCGATCGAGATTGCCGCGGGCGATCCGCTCGCGGCCTTCCTCGCAGCCGTTCCCGGATTCGCGTTTCCGGTGGCGAACTGGAACGCGCCCGCCATCCAAAACGGGCTGCAGGCAGTGTTTCCCGGCGATCCGAACGCGCAAGCCTGGCTGCTCGACGCGCTGCAGACAATCGACGAACTATTGCGCGCGACGACCGGCGTCGGACCCGCGGCGCTGCAGTTCTCGCTCATCGAAGCGCTCTACGCTCGCGGCTTCACCTCGCGAGCGCAGATCCAGGCGCTGTCGGCGGCTGAGTTCGAGTACGCGCTGACGGGAACGGTCGCGTATCCGCTTGCGGCATTGATTCAGGCGGCGGCCGGCGGATCGGTCGCGGGTCCCACACCGGCCCCAGCCGGGCCGTTCACACCCATCAATCCGGATGGATCGCTCATCAACTGCATCCCTCCCTGGCACCTGTCGCCGCTCGGACCAGTGAAGTATCTGCAGGATTTGTTGGCGACCGGCGTCGGTGCGACGTGCGAACACCCGTTGGCGAACGGCGCCACCCTCGGCACGCTGATCGCGCCACGGCGCGGTCAACTCGGCAACCTTCATGCGACGGCGGCGAACGTCCACACTGCCCTGCCGCTAATCGACATCGTCAACGAGAATCTCGAGGATGTTGCCGACAACGGCGCGCCCGGCGTCGTCTATGACACCGCCAGCACCACGCTGGGTGGGCACACGCTGAGGGCCCCGCATGATGACGCGGGCGAGGACGCCACCGGGCATCCGCCCGACAAGTTGTTCGCGGCGCTGCCCGAGCACTCGAGCCCGGCGACGCCGGTGAAGAAGCCCGGCGCCTACGCCAAGCTGGCCGTCGATTTTTCATCGCCAAGCCTGCCCTACTCGCAGCCGCTCGACATCTCGCGGTCGTACCTGTGCGCGATGGGCACCTCGCGATTCATGACGATGCGGACGTTTCGCGAGGAGATCACTGAATTCGCCATCGACGCGAGTCAGGAGGCAGTCGACTTCCAGAAGCATCTCTGGCGGTATCCGGTGCGCATCGACATGGCGATCGAGTACCTGGGTCTCTCGCCAGCGGAGAACCAGGTGCTGTACGTCGATGCGATCGACGCCACCGACCTGCGCAAGATGTACGGCTTCCCGTCGGACACGATCAACGGCGTCGACTGGAAGTCGATCGTCGTGCACGTGCCGGAGTTCCTCGACCGCACGGGACTGGATTACTGCGAGTTTCTCGAGCTCTGGAAGTCGAAGTTCGTCGAGTTCGAGCGGGAAACGCGCGCCTTCGTCTCCACGGCCGCGACCGGCGCGCGCCGGACGGCGGGTGCTCCGCCGAACACGGGATTCCCCGACTGCGAGCCCTGCTGCCCAGAAGACCTGGTCATCACGTTCGTCAATCCGGCGGCGCCTGAAGATGCGCTGCGGCGGCTCATGGTCTTCATCCGTCTGTGGCGATCGCTCAAGTGCCTTCGCGGCGCCGGCTACAGCTTTGCGGACTTGCGCGACATCTGCCTGGTGCTTGAACTGTTCCAGGGCGCGAACGTCAATCCGGAGTTCATCCGGCAGCTCGCCGCGTTCCAGATCCTGCGCGACGAATGGCGGCTCGACCTCGGCGTCGATCCCGCGGCCGCGCCCAATGCGAGCGGCGCCACGCGCACGCGGTTGCTCGGCCTGTGGGCCGCCACGCCCGCCTCGTCGTTCGACTGGGCGGTGAACCATCTGCTCGGCCGCGTCGAAGATCGTGCGGAGCGCGAACACGCCCCCGGGCGCCAGCCGGGCAGCCACCGCCGCCATCGTCCGCCGGAATTCATCAAGATCCTGCACGACAACCTCGACACGCTGTCGCTGCTGAGCGGCTTCGATCCCGCGGCGCGGCCGTGGCACGCGGCGCCGACCAGCACGCTGCGATTCACGGAGATTCTGGCGAAGGTCTACGGCTCGTCATTCACGACCGGTGATCTGCTGTACCTGTTCTCGGTCGACGAGCATCTGGACGGTGACGATCCGTTTTTCCAGCAAGACAGGAACGAGGCGCTCGATCAACCGTTCGACTTCCCCGAAGAGGGACATCCGTACGACCTGTGGAGACTGAGGCGGAAGCTCCTGGACGTTCAAGCGACGGACGAAGATGCCGCCGCCGTGACCTGGACCAGTCTCGAAGCCACGATGCGGACGGACTTCGGCTACGAGCCTGCCGCGGGCGCGGATCCGCTGCGTGAGCTCGGCGAACATTTCTTTCCTGAGATGCTCGCGCGCGCCGGGTTTGCCGCTGCGCCGCAGGCGCGCCAGTATCGCACCCCGCTCGCGGCCACGGTAGCGAGCATGTGGAACTTCCCGCACAACGGCCCGTTCCAGTACGACGCCGCCGCCACGAAGCTGTTCACGGCGCTGCCGCTCCGCGACGAAGACGTGCTCTTCAAGCTGAATGCGATCGAACAGTTGACGGATGCCGAACGGAAAGCCGTGCAGCAGCTGTACTTCGAGCCGCGCGTCGAGCTGGCACGGTTTTCCTTCCTGTTCCCGAGCCTCGCCGCCGCGGAAAAGGCGCTTGTCGAAGAAGCGGACGAGAACAAGCGTTGGGAGTACTTCCGCCGCGCATTCGTCCTGTTCTCGCGCCGCGCTCGCATCATCGCGGAACATCTTGCCGGTCACGTGGGCTATGCGTCTGACGGGACCGCCGCGGAGACAGATCTCGCGTGGCTGCTGCTTCGCCGCCTCCTGGGTGACGAGAACAAGGCGGCGTCGGCCTGGGAACATGACAACGGACAGCCGCCGGCGAATTTCAAGTGGCCGCAGCCGACGGGCGGAGCATTCGCCGCTTTGACCGGCCTGACGGGCACGGGATTGCTCGGCGAGGTGAAGAGCGCGAGCGGGATCTCATGGCCGGAGCTGCGCGGACCGATGACGGTGTTCTCGCCGACGGGCAACGAGTGGAATGCGCCGGTTCCGACGGTCGCTCCGAACCTGAGTTTCACGCTGCCGCCCGCGCAACTCAAGTTCGCATTGCTGCGCAACGGGCTGGCGCTTCGCGAGTCGGATGGACTGCCGCTCGCGGGCGCCGAAGGCTTCACGGCACGGTGGACCGGCGTGCTCGTCGTCGAGGAATCCGGGACGTACACGTTCTTCGGGGGGGCGCCGACGCCTGACTGCGAGAAGCCGGATTTCGAGAAATGCAGCCACAACAAGTGGCGGGTCAACCTGCGGCGCGGCCAGAAGACCTTCCGCTTGCTGAACTACCGGTGGGCCGACGAGCAGGCACCCGATCGCGTTTCCGGCCCGCTGCACCTGAAACGCGGCGCGTACTTCATCGACATCGACTTCGAGGAATCGCCGCCGGAATTCGACGAGCAGCACGAGCTAGCTCGAGCGCGCACCGGTTTCACCGTGAAGTATGAAGGGCCCGATACCGGAGACTGCATCGCCGAGCTGCCCGTCGAGCGCCTCTATCGCGACGTCTCGCTGGGTGCGCTGACGGGCGCCGCGGCCGCAATGCCTGCGGCGAAGGATTACCTGGCGCTGCAATACACGAGCAGTCTGCGCGATATCCGCCGCACCTATCAGCGTGCGTTCAAGGCGCTGCTCTTCTGTCATCGACTCCGTCTATCCGCCCGTCTCGTCGCGCGGGCGAACGTGTCCGAGATCGAATACATGCTGTCGTCGCCCGGCTTGTTCGCGGGCGTCACCTACGTGCCTGGCGCGCCGTTCACGTCGCACCGCGCGTTTCTGGATTTCAACTTTCTGCCGATCGGCGACACCTACAACGGCGATCCCGAGCGCAAACCGCCGGCGCCGCTGGATCAACGCGCCACGCCGTCGATCAAGCGCCGCCAGGCGCTGTTCGACTGGTTCGAGCGACTCTACGACTACACGGTCATGCGGCGGGCGGTCTGGAAACGGACCGAACGTCTGGCCTGGCTCTGCTTTGTCGAGGCCTCGAACCAACAGCTCGCCGATCCGGTGCCGCTGCTCATGGATCTCGGCGTCGACATGGATCATGCGGCGCTCGTCCTCGACTTCCACGACGGCGTCTCCGTCGACTGGAAAATGCTGTCGGACGATCGCTGGGCGATCCGTGTCTGGCGCGCGGCGTCATGGGTTCAGCGGCTGCTCAAGGCGTTCGTACCTCTCGACCTGGCGAAAGCCGAGCCCGATGTCTGGGCCGCGAGCACGTCAGCGGCAATGGCCGCCGGCAATGCAAATCTGACCAGGTTCTACCGGGACGGCATGATCGAGCGCGGCCATCCGCGCCGCTACACCGACATCGAGCATCTGAACAACCTACTGCGCGAGCGCGCGCGAAACGCCCTGGTGGCCTATCTCACCAGGATGAACCGCGTGCCGCTGCCGTTCGTGCCCGGCACGTTCGCGACGTCCGCGAAGGATCTCAGCGCGCTGCTGCTGATCGACGTCGAGGCCGGCATCTGCCAGAAAGCGAGCCGCATCGAAGAGGCGATCACCGCGGTGCAATCGTTCGTCGAGCGCGCTCGGCTCTCGCAAGAGCCGGTCTTCGCGGTGACGCCGGCGTTCGCGTCGGCGTGGGACAAGCTGTTCGCGACGTTCCGCGTTTGGCAGGCCTGCCGCCGGCGCACGTTGTACGGGGAGAATTACGTCGAGTGGACGGAGCACGAACGCGCGGTTCAGACCGAGGCGTTCCGCTTCCTCGAGTCCGAGCTTCGCCGCGCCACGCTGACGGCGCCGGAACCCGGGGGCATGGAATACTGGCCGGCGCCGTACTGGCCGGCGCACCCATCGCTCCTCAAACTGCAGCACCGCGAGCCGTCGCACCTCAAACAGGTGCCGCAACCCGAGAACCTCGGATTGATGGGCAGACCCGAGCGCCACGCGAGGCCAAGCTGGCTCGCGCCGTCGCCGCGCCGCCTCACCGCCGGCCAGACGCCAGGCGGCACGAACAACGTCGCGGGAGTTGCTCTGGCCACAACTATGCCGCCGGCAAATGTACCGTCCACGACAGCCTCGCCTCAGTTGCCGCTCTGGCTGCAGGCAGCGGTGCGCCTCGGCACGCGCTTCCTTCGCATCGCCGCCGCGGGAGAGCCCCCGGCCACGTCGTCGTTCATGCCGCCGCAGACATCCGGTTCAGCGTGCTGCGCTGAATGCGGACGCGTGCATCCACCTGTGATGGACGAGTACTACTTCTGGCTCGTGAACTCGGAGTACTACGATCCGGCAGTTCTCAATCCGGCAGACCCGGCCTTGTATCAGGATGCGGATTGGGGCGTCGTGGCGGCCGACATGACGTCGGACTGGCATCGCAGCGATCGGCTGCCGCAGCTCCTGCTCTGGCCGAAGCAGCCGATGGTCAAGCTCGCATGGTGCCGCGTGCACAACGGCGAGTTTCAAACGCCGCGGTATACAGACGACGGCGCGCACGTGAATGCCGCGGGCGGCGCCGCCGAGCTCGAATTCATCGGACGCGACGGCGATTCCCTGCGGTTCCGGATCACCAACGCCGCAATACTGCCGCGTCCCGGCTATACCGACACGTCGCCGTGGGGTTTCCGCTACGACATCGCGCCGGACACAGCCGTCGTGCTGCCAGAGGTGGTCTCGACGCCGCCGGCGCCGGGACCGTTCCCGCCGTCGCTGCCGGCGTATCCGTTCTTCCTCTATTTCACTCCGGGCGCGCCCCTCGAACCCTCGATGTATTCGACGGCGATGACCGTCGCCGGAACGCTTCGGGCCCATTGCCGCTACGAGGCCGCGCTGAAATGGTACGAGTTGTACTTCGCGCCCGGTGACAAGGATCTGCGGTGGGCGACCTGCCGGACACCGCAAAACCCGCAAATCCCCGGTACGCCAGTAGATTCGAACAATCCTACCGGTGCAAATCCCAGCACAAACACGGTGGCATCGACACCGGTCGCCACGCGTTCGACGCGGGGCATCGTGCGCACCGATCAGGATCCCTGCTGCGACACACTGGTCAAGAGCGATCTCGCGTCCCGCCAGCGCAGCATCATCCTGGCGTATCTCGAGACGCTGTTGCAGCACGCGCAAGCCGCGATGTGCCGCCACTCACCCGAGGCGTACGCGATCGCGCGTCTGCGCCTCGACACGGTGTCCAGGTTCCTCGGCGAGCGGCCCCGGACGATCTTCGGCCAGGATGACGGCACCGGTCCGCAGACGGTGACCGCGTTCCTCCCCCGCTTCGCGCCTTTGAACCCGCGCCTGATGGAGATCTACGATCGCGTCGAGGACCAGCTCGACGCGCTGCATCACTGCCTGACGAAGGCGCGGCTGACCGGTGGGGTCCTTCACGTCGATACGTCGTACTGGGGTGACAATCCGGTACGCCGCGGCTGGAAGACCGCGGCCGCGCATTGTCTGGACGACGACGGATGCTGCTGTCCGCCGAGTCCGTACCGCTTCCCGTTCCTCATCGAGCGCGCGATCGAGACCGCGAATGAAGTACGCGGATTCGGCGGTGAGCTGCTGGCGGCGATCGAGAAGGGAGACGCGGAGTTCCTCGCCGCCATGCGCGCCGCGCACGAGCGGCAGATGCTGAACCTGACCGAAGAGATCCGCCGTCTCGAGTTCCGCGAAGCGGACTGGCAGGTGCAGGCGCTCCAGAAGACCAAGCTGGCGGCGCAGGCGCGCCGGCAGTACTACGCGGACCTGATCGCCAACGGGTTGATCCCGCGAGAGCAGGCGTATCAGAACCTGACCGGCGTCTCGATGACCACGCGTGCTGCCGGCAACGTCGTCGAAGGCGTCGGACAAGTGATGAATCTGATTCCCGACAACACGACCGGCGTCGCCGGCATCGCGTCGACCCCCGTGTCGGTCTTCCAGATGCCGATCGGCACCAAGCTGGCGCACGCGTTTGCGGCGGGTGCCAGGATTCTCTACACCGTGGCCGACATCACCAATACTCAGGCGGGCCTGTCGCTCACCGAGGGTGGATGGGATCGCCGCGAGGCCGACTGGATCTTCCAGGTCACGGTGCTCGACATCGAGATTCAACAAATCGAGCGCCAGATCCTGGGTGCGGAACGAAAGCGCGACTCCGCCCAACGTCAGTTGAACAATCTGGTCCAGCAGAAGCAGCAGGCGGCGGAGCTCCAGGACTTCCTCCGCGACAAGTTCACCAACCACGCCCTTTACCTGTTCATGCAGCAGGAAATGGCGGCGCTCCATCACCAGATGTTCGAGGTCGCCTGGTGCTGGGCGCGACAGGCGCAGCGCGCGTTCCAACTCGAACGCGAGCTGACGACCGACACCTACCTGCCGTCGAACGTCTGGGACGGACTACACGAGGGCCTGCTGGCGGGCGAGCGTCTGTCTACATCGCTCCGCACGATGGAAAAGGCGTACTTCGATAAGAACCGGCGCGAGCACGAGCTCGTCACGCGCTTGTCGCTCCGGCTGGACTTCCCGCTCGCGTTCCTGGAATTGAAAGCGACCGGCCGGTGCGAGATCGAGATTCCGGAATGGCGCCTCGATCGTGAGTACCCTGGGCACTACCTGCGCCGCGTCAAGTCCGTGAGCCTGACGATCCCGTCGGTCGCGGGACCGTTCACGGGGGTTCACTGCAAGCTGACGCTGCTGAGCAGCGCGACCCGCATCGAACCCACATTGCTCGACGTCGAGGACTGCTGTCCGGGCGAGTGCACGTGTGGTTGCTGTGAGCGTCTGCGTTACGAGGCCATCAAGGAGGATCCTCGTATCGTCAAGCGATACGGCGCGACGGAAGCGATTGCCACGTCCACGGGACAGAACGACGCGGGACTGTTCGAGCTCAATTTCCGCGACGAGCGCTATCTGCCGTTCGAGTATGCCGGGGCCGTCAGCCGCTGGCGGATCGAGCTGCCGATCGAGACCAACGCCTTTGACATCGACACGGTGAGCGATCTGATTTTTCAGTTGAGCTACACCTCGCGCGAAGGCGGTTCCATGCTGCGCAAGGCGAGTTGGGCCGCGGCATCCTGTCTGCTCCCGGGCGCGGGACTGCGCTTCTTCGACTGGCGGCAGGACTTCGCCGATACCTGGCAGCGGTTCAGGGCGACGGTGCCGGCTCCCGAACGTCCAGATTGCACGCGCGCGCTGACGCTGCGCATGAGCAGGGGGATGTTCCCTTACCTGCCCGGCCAGCGGCCGGTGCGCATGCGGCGCGTCGAACTGTGGTTCGAGGCCCAAGGCTGCAGCAGCGTGCGGAACCACGAAATCGAGTTCGTGCCGGAGCGCGACTGCGAATGCGAGGACGGCAGCGAAGAGTGCTGCGAACGATACTTCCTCACGTGCGTGGCCAGCGAGGACTGGCCGTGCCTTTTCCACGGCGTGATCGAGTATCCGTTCCCGTTCCTGTGCGATGAGCGTCAGATCACGATCGGCGATTTCCTCTTCCCGGAGAGCGCCGGGATCGTGCATCGCGCATACCTGGTGTGTTCGTATGAGGCCGGGCCAGCGGAACGTTGCTTGCCGAAACTGCCTGCTTGCGACAGCGACTGCGAAAGCACGTGCTGATGCGTTCCCGGGTAAGCTGATCGTCCGGCGAACCTGACTCGATGGCGGCCTCCGGCAGCGCGATACCACGCGCAGCCGGAGGGCGTCTGGAACTGACCTCGCCCGAGATCCGCGCCGGCCTTGCCTCTCCGCTGGTGATTCTGGCCTGCGAGCCACGCAACCCGTATCCGCCAAGTCGCGTCTAACCCTCGAATGAAATACATCGCCCTGGCCACCGTGTGTCTCTGTATTGCCGGGCAGGCGTCCGCCCAGAGTCAGACTCAGAGCGGGTACCGCGTCTCGCGCGCGTCAACGCCACCGAAGATTGACGGCGTACTCGACGACGCCACATGGGCATCGGTGGTCCCGATGCCGACCGGCGAGTGGAAGTCCTACAATCCCAATCGCGGCGACGACATGCCGCAGGCTTATCGGACGGAAGTCCGCATCGTCTACGACGACCGTAACATCTACTTCGCGTTCCACTGTTTCGACAACGAACCGGAGAAGATTCGCACGAACGTGGCGAGGCGGGACTCGTCTTTCAGCGACGACTGGATCGCGATCAGCCTCGACTCGGCGGCCACGGGCCAGGCTGCCTATCACCTGTTTACCAACCCGAGCGCGAGTCAGATGGACGCGCTCAACACGTCCGCGTCAGGCGAGCAGTTCGACGCCGACATGGTCTGGTTCAGCGGCGCCAGAACCACCGCCGACGGCTACATCGTCGAACTCCAGATTCCGCTGCAGACGCTGCGCTTCTCGGCGGCGGATCTTGTTCCCATGAATCTGGTCTTCTTTCGGAAGGTCAGCCGCATCGGCTATTCGTACTCCTGGCCCGAGATGTTGCCGGGACAATGGGTGTTCGATCGACCCTCGCGGCTTGTCTTCGAGAACCTGAAGCCGCGCCGCCTGGTCGAGGTGCTGCCAAGCGTGACGTACAGCGTCAACCAGCAGAGGGAGAGCCCGAGCCGGTGGGGATCCGGCGCAGATGCGTTCAATGTCGGCGCGAGCGGCAAGTTCGGCGTCACCTCAGGCGTCACGCTGGACGCGACGGTGAATCCCGACTTCAGCCAGGTGGAGAGCGACGCGTTCCAGATCACGGTCAACCAGCGCTTTCCGGTGTTCTTTTCAGAAAAGCGGCCCTTCTTCATGGAAGGCATCGGCCTGTTCAACATTGCCGGCACCGGCGGTGACAGCAATATGCGGACCGCCGTGCATACGCGCCGCATCGTCGATCCGATCTACGGATCGAAGCTCACCGGAACGATTGGAAAGACGGCGTTCGGAGTGTTGAATGCCGTCGATGAGAGTCCGACACCGCCATTCACGAGTAACGGTGAACCCTTCGATGTGCCCAACAAAGTGACGACGGTCGCGCGGGTGTCGCATGGGCTGCGGCGATCGGATTACGTCGGCGGCATCCTGACGCACACCAATAACGATGGCCGCGACAACCTCGTAGCCGGCGGCGACGTCTCCCTGCGTTTTTCGAAGCACAGCGTCAATGCCTCGTTCCTCGGATCGCGGACATCGGGGAGCAACGTCGGCACGCACACCGGCAGTACGGCGCAGGCGACCTACAGCTATGCGACCCGCCGCTGGTTCACGCTGACCCAGGCCGAGCATTACGACCGCAACTTTTCGATGGAAACGGCCTTCTTCAATCGAGTCGGATTCTCGACGGTATGGACGTACGCCGAGGTCAACTTCTACCCGAAGTCGAAGTGGCTCCAGCGCATCTACCCGTTCGTCTTCGCGCGCGGAGGCCGGGACCGGATCCAGGACGGCAACGAGGAACTCATCCATGCCGGCATCAGGCTCAGGGTCACCCGCCAGGGGTTCTTCAACATCTCTCAGAGCCGTGGCCACGAGCCCTGGCGGGCGACCCGGTATGCCATCGGCCGCGACTTCAACATCAATGGCAACATGCAGACGCTTCGCTGGCTGTTCCTGTCGGGCAGCGTCAACCGCGGGCCAGCCATCTTCTACGGCGATACGAACCACTTCCAGGGCCGATCCCAAAGCGTGAGTATTGGAGCAACGATTCAGGCAAACCAGCACTTCTCTCTGGGCTCCGACTTCTTCCGTACGCGCTTCTGGCGGCCATCGAGCGGTGAGCAGATCTACGCCATCAACATCGTGAATGCGAGGACGACGTACCAGTTCGACAAGCACTTTCTGGTGCGCGTGCTGGGGCGCTACGACAGCTCACAGCTGCGGCTGCTGACGGACTTCCTCGCCTCCTACGAGTTCGTGCCGGGCACCGTGGCACACGTCGGCTACGGAGCGTTGTTCGAGAAGGGATACGACGATGTCTCCAACGACTTCCAGCAGATCAATCGTGGACTGTTTTTGAAGGCGTCGTATCTGCGGCGGTTCTAGAATCGCGCGCTGGCCGCCGCGGCTCTGGATATGATCCATGCCGTGCTCAGGATTCTGCCGTTCGCGGTCTGGACGGCCGTTGTCGTAGCGGCGGGCCAACTCACTCCGCAGCAGCCCGCCGGCAGTGGCTCGAGCGACGCGATTCTTGTCGATGTGCGGGTCGTCGACCGGCTGGGCGCACCGATCATGGGCCTGACCGTGAACGACTTCGAGATCCGCGTCGATGGGAAGCCGCGATCGGTGCTGTCCGCCGAGTACCAGGCGGAGAATGGGACGCAGCAAAGCAGCGTGGTTGTGGTCGCCGATCGCGACAACCTTCGGGTTGGGACGTCGCGCGCAACACTCGATGCCGCTGCGCAATTTCTCGAGCGGCTCCCACCGTCACACGCAGTGGGATCGCTCGTACTGCCGGTTGCGAAGCCGTCGCTCGACCTCGGCACGAACCGCGCTCCTGTCAGTGCCGCGTTGCGGCGCGTTCTCGGATCGTACGACCCGAGGTCGGCGGGAACAACTGATGAGCTCGCGCTTCGCAGCGCGTTGCACATGGTGATCGGCCGGCTCAACGCCGTCGCGGGCCGCCGCACCATCGTCTATCTGACCGATCGTCTCGATCAGTCTGTCAGTATCGCGGACCTTGCGCAGCGGGCATCACTCTCAGGCGTGGTCTTCTACGTCGTCGCCGCTGACGCACCGATGATCTCCCCGGAAGGCGCCTCCAGCCTCGCGGAGGAAGTGGACCGCGACAGCCTGGTCGCGCTGGCGTCGGCGACCGGAGGAGCAATGCTCCGGCGTATCGCCGGCGCTGAAGGGGTGTTCGGTCGCCTCACTCGCGAGTTGTCGGGACAGTACCTGGTCGGCTTCGCTGTAGACCCGTCAGGAGATCGCGGGCGCCACATGGTCCGTGTTGCCGTGAAGCGCCCCGGCGTCTCAGTGCGTGCCCGAAGGGAATTCGTTCGCTAGCGCCAGGGCCTTCTTTTCATTTTCCGCGTCACGAGCTCCCACGCCTGGCGCAGGTGGATCTGAAGCGCGTCGTCACGGATCTGATTCAGAAGGATGCCGACCCACCCGCTCGCGCCGACATACGGTGGTTTGAAGTAGGTGCCGGGTGCGTCCTGGATCATCAGTGCCTGGAGGCCTTCCCGGACGGGCAGCCAGACGGCCAGGCCGCCATCCTCGTGGTGGTTGTCCACAAACGAGGCGAACACGCCCTTGTCTTTCTCGATGAAGAATGACGGCATGCCGTGGGAGAGTTTTTCCGACACGCCAGGGAGCATCGCAGTCATGCGCCGAACTCGCTCCAGCTCGGCAACCGGTCCCTGGCGCGATCCCTTCGCTCTCCCGCGCGTCGTGAGCTGCCTGGCTCGGAACCGCGCGATGCGCTCGATGAGCCTCTCCGGCACTGGCTCGGAGAGCGGCAGCCGGAGCGTGCCCTTGCTTCGCTTGTACGGCGCCAGTTCGCGCGCGAAGGCGGCGACGAGCCCATCGCTGACCGGGTACAGGGAGTAGTGCGCCTTCCAGCCGGCGAAATACAACACCGGCACGCCATTCAGCTTGTACACCGGTATCTGGTACGAGAGTCCCTCTTCGGTACCGGGGACAGCCTTGCGAATGGCCCGTCGCACACGCTCGAGAACGACTCGAACCCCCGCGGGCTTCGACGCGATGTACTCCTTCACCGATCCGAACCGATGCATCGCAGCCATCGGTCAAGGATCGTAGTCGAACGGCAGGCCAGCCCGCACGCTAACCGGTTGACCGGCGATCCGTCCAAGGTTATGTTGTCGAACCACATATGGCCCCGGCACACCACGACCTGAAGAAGGGCAGCGCGGAGCTGATGGTCCTCGCCGCCATCGAAGGCGGCCCGCGCCACGGCTATGACATCGCACGGCGCATCGACGCGGCGTCAGGCGGGCTGCTTCGCTTTCACGTCGCGTCGCTCTACCCGATGCTCTATCGCATGGAACGCCGCGGCTGGATCCAGGGACGCTGGACGGAAAAGGCCGGCGAACGCCGCCGTCGCTGCTACCGGCTCACACCGGAGGGCCGCCGCACCCTCGACGCGCAGCGCCGTGAATGGCAGACGCTCGTGACCGCTCTCGACCGTGTCACCCGGTTCTCGTCCGTGTAGACGCCGGCAGGCAAGGAGGCCTTGTGAATCCGGATTGGCGCTCGATTGTTCGTGACCGCATCCCGCCGCTCGAACTCGAGCACGAGCCCGAAATCCTCAACGAGCTCGCACAGCATCTCTCCGATCTGTATACCGAAGCGCTCGCGCAGGGCCGATCCACCGAGGAGGCGCTCGAGGCCGCCGTCGCGGCGCTGCCCGCCGAACGCGACCGGCTGGCGCGGGACATCGTCTCTGCCCGGCGGTCACTTCCAGCATTGATTGCCGATCGATGGACCGGCGATGCCTCGGTGTCACCGGAAGGAACGAAGCCACGCTGGTTCGCGGACTTCCGGCGCGATCTGAGGCTGGCGCTGCGCCTGCTCTGGCGATCGCCGGGGTACACGATTGTCGCGCTCCTCACGCTCGCGCTGGGTATCGGCGCCAATACCGCCATATTCGCCGCGGTTGATACCGTGCTGCTGCGGCCGATGCCGTACGCCGGCGCCGATCGCCTCGTCGTGCCCATGAGCGTCAAGAAGGGCCAGGAGCCAGGCGACTCTGTTAGTTATGGAGATTACGCGGACTGGTCGCGCGAAACTGCGGTCTTCGAAGCCGTCAGCCTGTGGCGAACGATCACGATCGATCTCACTGGCGCAGGACGACCCGATCGGATCAACGCGATTCAGGTCTCGCCCGAGTATTTCCGCGTCATTACGCTCACACCGGCCGCCGGCCGTCTGCTGATCCCGTCAGATCACGATGCGAAGGCGGCGCGCGTCACCGTGATCTCCCACGGACTCTGGATGCGGTTGTTCGGCGGCGCCGACGTCCTCGGCCGTACCGTCGGCATCGGAGGCACGCCATTTCAGATCGTCGGTGTCCTGCCGGCACGAGTCGCCTGGCCCGAGCAGGGCGAGCTGTTCATCCCCTTGCGACCTGCATTGCTCGACGAGGAGACAAGAACCCGCCGGGACAATCTCATCTTCCAGTCGGTTGCGCGGTTACGGCCTGGTGTTCAGATCGAGCAGGGCAACGCGGTACTCGCCGTGATTGCTGGACGCGTCGCACGGGACTTCCCTGGATCGCGCGGGGCCTACACGAACGAACTCCGGCCCCTCCGTGAGGCCATGGTGTCCCCGGATCTGCGGCGGGCCCTCTGGATTCTGCTCGCAGCTGTCGGCGCGGTGCTCTTGATCGGCTGCGCGAACCTCGCCCATCTCGGTCTCGTGCGTGGGCTCGGCCGTCAGCGCGAGCTCAGCGTCCGCCTCGCACTTGGCGCCGGACGGTGGCGTCTGGTCCGCCAGCTCGGCGTCGAGAGCCTGCTGTTGGCCACCGCCGGCGGCAGCGCCGGGGTCGCGCTCGCCTACTGGATGGTACGCGGACTCAAGACCATCGCGCCCGCGGACACGCCCTTCATCAATGACCTGGCCATCGACCCGCGGGTCCTGGCCGCCACGATGGCCGCGACACTGCTCGCCGTTGTGCTGTCCGGCCTCCTGCCTGCGCTCGCCAGCGCGCGCGTTCCGCTTGGCTCCGCACTCAAGGACGGCTCGGCGGGCGCGGGCACATCGAGACGCGTGCAAATGCTCCGCCGGGCCCTCGTCGTGGGCGAAGTCGCCGGCGCGGTCGTCCTGCTCATCGCGGCTTCATTGCTCCTTCGTAGTTTCTGGCGTGTGCAACACATCGATCCGGGCTTCGACGCGGGGCGGGTGCTGGCGGGACGCATCTCCCTGCCGAGACGGTATGCCACCACCGCCCAATCCGAGGCGTTCTTCAGGACGGTCGTCGATCGCCTGTCGCACGCGCCAGGCGTCGAAGCCGCAGGGTTGACGTCCTTCGTACCAGTCGGCGGCGGAGGATTCGGCCTCGGTCGTGTGTATCTGCTCGAGGGCTGGGCGGAGCCGCCGGCCGGGCCGGAAGTCAGTGCCCAATGGAATGTCGTAAGCCCGGACTACTTCCGCACCATGGGCATCCCGGTCCTCCGCGGTCGCGCGTTCACGTCTGCCGACCAGTCGATCACGACGCCCGTGGCGATTGTCAGCAGGAGTTTTGCGGAGAGCATGTTCGGCTCGACGGATCCGCTCGGCAAGCGGGTCCGCTCCTGGCGTGACGAAAACATCTACCGCGAAATCATCGGCATCGTCGACGAGGTTCGGTATACCGGCCTTGTGGAGCGGGAGGCGTCCAGGCAGTTCTATGTGCCCCACTCGCAGAACAGCTGGGGCTTGATGAACATCGTCGTGCGATCCACCGGCGCGCCGCCCGCGGGACTCGAGTCGACGCTTCGAAAGGAAGTCAGCGCGATTGATCCGGAGCTGGCGGTTTCGAACGTCTCGGCGCTCGACGCCATTGCACGTGACTCCGTCGCGAACGAGCGGTACACGACGCTCCTCGTGTCGCTGCTCGCGTCGACCGCACTCGCGCTCGGGGCGATCGGCATCTATGGCGTGATCAATCACGCCGTATCGATGCGCAGGCGCGAGCTGGGATTGCGTGCGGCGCTTGGCGCCTCGCCGCGACATCTCTACGGGCTTGTGCTCTGGCAGGCCCTGTGGCTGACCACCCTCGGACTCGGCATCGGTCTGGCCGGCGCGATGGCGGCAGCTGGCGCCCTCGAGAGCATTCTGTACGACACACCGACGCGCGATCCGCTCGCCTATGCGGCAACAGCTGTGACGATCATGGTCGTCACGGGTCTCGCGTGCCTCGGCCCGGTGCGTCGCGCGGCGAAATCCGACCCACTCACAGTGCTCCGATAGCTGCCGAGTTAGGACCTAAGTACGCCGTCGCAAGCGAACCACCGCGGCCGCAAGGCCCGTCCCCAGCAGCAGGAACGTACCCGGCTCAGGCACCGGCGCCGCCCCTGTCGTGAGCGCGAAGTTGCCGAACGTGTAGCTCGTGTCCGACGGATCGCTTATCGCCTGAAGCCGGAAGCCGAGGCTGCCGCCGGCGTGCGCGTTGAAAGCAGACGTGACGTCGAAGGAGAACGAAGTGCCGATTGTGAGTCCCGCCGTCGAGAACGAGCCAATGAACGTACCCGGCGCCTGAAAGTCGCTGAGGTCAGATGCATTGTTGCCGGTATACGAGTAGATGCCGATCAGATAGTTCCCACCGGTGATGCCCACGCAACACGTGAGATATCGCACATTGTCGAAGGTCAACAGCACAGAGCCCGCAGCACCTTGCGCGGCGAGGTTGAACTCGACGATGCCCCGTTCCTCTTCGACGCCCATTTCCCCGGCATTCACCATCCCGAAGTGAAAATGGTGGCCCGTCAGCGACGGCCACGGTGATCCATTGGCAGCAATCGTTCCAGTGGCCGACGGCAGGATTGGAGTAGCCAGCGCGGGCGTCGAGACGAGGGCGAAGCCGAGCGCGGCAATCACTGTCAACTTGCGAAGCATCGGGACCTCCAGTTGTTACCGTCTGAAACGCAAGAGCAGTGCCAGGAATTCGGTGGGGCGTCCGACTGATTGGCGAGGGTTGTTCGCGGCCAGGGAGACTTGAGTCGCGCTCAGGGTCCAGTCGACGACTTCCGCCTTACTGGAACAACGAAATCCATCGCGGGTAGTTCGCCGTACAGACGATCGGGGCGGCGTGTGAGTTGACTCCCGCACACACGACTGCGTCGTCTGCCTGGCGCGACGGTGGCATCCCGAGGTTCTGCCAGACCGCCAGATGGTACGGACAGTTGAGGTCGCCGCCGGTCGGAACACCGTCGGTGAAGATCGTCGGAGCCGAGAAACCAAAGAACACCGCCGCAGGCGAGGCGACCCAGTTGGAGTTGGCCGCCGTCCAGGGCGCTGGAACGCCGGCGGCTGCGTCGCAGGTTGATGAGAGCTGTACGACCCGCATCAAGGGAAACTGCTTGGCGAGGTACGCGGCATGCCCGCCGCCCTGGGAGTGACCCGCCGCGATGATTCGCTGCCAGGCGATGCGGTCGGCCGGTGCAGTCGCCGTCGATTTGATGAAAGCGTCCCACCCGGCGCCGGGCCGTGACGCCGCCAGCGCTCGAAGTGCCTGATCGATCCGCGAAATAATTCCCTCATCCTCACGAATATCAGCGAGCGAGCCGTCCGCGTCTGACGCGAAGGCGCCGTTCACCAACGTACTTCGGGAGGCGCCGTAGCACTCGGGGCGGCTGCCGCACATCGTCACGACGGCGACATCACTCCGGTAGGCGACGGCGAGAACGTGGTTGCCACTCGCCGCGGCAGCGACGAAGAGGTTTTGAGCCGGGTTGAACGTCAACTCCGACGGAGTCGAACCGGACCCATTGAGCAGCACGACCAGGGTGCCCTTCGCCGATCCCGACGGCTCCAGCGCGTAATTCATCCGGCTGGCATTTTGTCCGCCCGAGCTCGCTCCGGCCGAAGCAGGTGAGAACACCCAGCATCTTCCCGCGGCGGCGACGGCGCCCGACCCGGACGTGGGACACGGCTGCAGCGCGACCGAGCCTGGACCTCCACCGGACGGTGTGCTTGGACCGCCACATCCGAGAGCCAGCGATATGCCGAACAGTAGCGATGCCTGTTTCACTTATCCAGGTATTCCTTGCGGCCGCGAACAACGTAGTCAGGATTCTTCATGCGTATGCGGACGGTGTGCCACTTGCCGTCTTTCTTCGGACGGTTCGGGTAGTAGCCAATGCTGTATTGGCTGCGGAGTTCCGCGGCAAGCGTGTCGAGGACGGCGAACATGTTCTTGCCGAATGAGGCCTCGGAGATCTCCCATGCCCGGCCGCCGCTCACCTCGCCGAACTGGTTCAGGACCTTCATATCGACCGTGGTGCTGTTCCGTGTGGCCGCGCCCGAGGCGCCAATCATGTCGCTTCCCATGTCGAAACCCGGTGCTCCCTTGATCCCGATGCTGTAAACGAGCATTTCAGCCTCGCGGATGAATTGCAGAGCCTTGTCAAAGCGCGCGGCGCTCGTGGTGTCTTCGCCGTCGGTGACGAGCAATACAGCCTTCTTCTCATGGCGGCCCTGCTGCACTTTCTGCAGCGCCTGGTACAGCGAGTCGTACAGCGAGGTACCACCGCTGAGGTTCACCCCGCTCAGCAGCGCGCTCGTGAGTATCGTGCGATCCGAGGTGAAGTCGGCGATGAGCGACGCCCGCTGGGCGAAGGTCATGACGAAGATCTCATCGTCCTTATGAATTACCGACAAGAAACGGTCGACCGCGCGCTGAGCTGTGCGGACCTTGCTCTGCATGCTCAAGCTCGCGTCGATAATCACGCCGATGCTGATCGGAAGATCCGCCGATGGCAGGAAGAGCTTGATCTCCTGGGGCTGGCCGTCTTCTTCGATGATGAAGTCGTCCACAGTGAGATTCGGTATCGTCCGGCCTTTTCCGTCGACGACCGTCGCGACCACGTTGATCAGCAGGACGCCGCTCTTCAGTTGCAGTTGTTGAGCGACAAGGAGTCCGCTCCCAACCAGGAGGGCGGCCGTCGTCAACACAGCCTGCCCGCCGGAGCCGAACGAGCGAAGGTGGGTTCGCATCGCTAGAACGTGTATCGCGTGCTGATGCGGACGACGGTTCCGCCCATGTGATCGGCCGGCTGTCCAAACCACGGCCCGGTGCTTTGGTAGACCTCGGTCACGGTCTTGGCATCAGCGAAGTTGAACATGTTGAACATCAGATGGAGCCGCTGGGACTTCCTGATGACGAACTCCTTCTGCACGCGCAGGTTGATGACGTGTGTGGCGGGCAAGTAGTACGTTCCGGCCTTCTCCGCCACAATGAACTGGTTGCCTTGCACCAGCGGCGTCGTCCGATTCGGGTCCGCCAACTTCAGGTACTCCTGCGTGACCGTGAAAAAGCGGGCGTAGGGCTCGCCCTTCGAGCCGTTGTACCAGACGCCGACCAACAGGCCTTTGCCGAACACGTAGCTGCCCGACGCCTTGAGCGTCCAGCCCGTCGTCAGCGTATCGTTCGAATTCCAGAACACGGTGTTCGGATCCTCGGAAAACAGCGACGACAGATCCCGTTTCGTCCAATCGAAACCGCTGGTCAGTTGCCAGTGATCGCTCATTCGTTTCGTGACGCCGAATTCGATGGTGCTGTAGGTATCGCCGATTGGCTTGTTGGTCAGATAGAAGTCCGTCGTGTCCGGAGGCACGCCGGTCTCCCAGACCGTGATGGTCCGGTCGTCGGCGCTCCTGATGGCTCCGTCGGGACCAGGATCGAGGGCCAGGACCGCGGTGTAGTTCGAAAACCTGCGAAGCCGGTCATATCTGCCGAACGCGTTCTTCTGCTGCTTCCGAATGAAATTGACATAGCCGCGCAGGTTGCCGGCAATCTCCTGGTCCACTCCGAACGTGTAGTCATCGGTGTACGAGTCCTTCAGGTTTGGATCGACCGTCGCCGGCGTGAGCTGCTGGCCGCCAAAGATCGGCTGAATGGTGGCGACATACGCCGGGGTGATCCGCGTTGCGGCAACCCCTGGCACCGCGGTCAGGTAGCTCGTATCCCACGCGTACTTCTTCGTGATGAGCTCGATCGGATTCACCAGGTTCGAAATCAACTCCGCCGGATTCGTCGAGTATCTGCCCCAACTGACCTTCAGGGCTGTCTTCGAGTTGCCGAAAACGTCGTAGATGAGCGCGACTCGTGGGACCAGCGTGTTGAAGGTGACGACGTCGCGCGCCGGCGTGACCGTCCTGACGGCGAATGGACCGACCTCACAGTCGGTGTCGTCGACGCACGGCTTGTTACCGTCCACGCCGAACCTCTGCTCAGGGTAGGAGCTGCGGTACTGATCGAAGCGAATGCCGTAATTCAGCGTCAGTTTCGACATGAGCTGAAACTTGTCCTGGAAGAACAGCGCATGGTTCTTGAGGACGTTGACGCTTGACACCGGTCCGTTGTCTGTCGAGAACGAGCTTGGCACTCCGTTTGTCGTCGTGATGGTGAAATGGCCGGCGGTTCCGGCCGGCCCCGGTGCGCCGAACCCCGTGAATCGAGGTGCGTACCACTGGTACATGTAGCCGATCTTCATGTCGTGGCGGTCGGCGTAGAGGTTGAGGTTCGTGTTGTAGTGCACGCGCCGCTCCTCCGTGTAGCTGGGAGTGCCGTAGGCACCGCTCCGGGCGAACGTGAAATCGTCGATGATCGGCGTTTTGTCGGTGTGCGCCTTGAGCGGGAACTGGGAGGCGAAAATATTGACCGAGGCGTCCAGCGTCGCGCGGTTACTCAGCACCCGCATGTAGTCAACCTTGCCGATTTCACTCCAGCTGTTCTGAAGGGCCGTCGATTCGACAAGGAATGTGGAGGCGCTGATGCCGGAACCGAACCGATGGGGCTGATGCTTCCTGCCCCACTGCGTCATGAACGTCAGCGTGCTCCTGCGGCTCAGTTGAT
The DNA here is from genome assembly GCA_035606665.1 of Vicinamibacterales bacterium. GTDB lineage: Bacteria > Acidobacteriota > Vicinamibacteria > Vicinamibacterales > SCN-69-37 > DASUGC01. Next base: position 123,188 of record DATNEY010000054.1, read on the forward strand.
AGTTCAGCTTGAGGGTGTAATCGTTGGTTTCCGTGGTGAACGGCTGGCCTGGTGTGCCGCCCTGATCCGCCGGCTTGTCGTACATCCTGGTCCTGAACGCGGTTTTCTGAGCCCTGATTGAAGTGAAGTACCAGAGCCTGTCCTTCTTGAACGGGCCGCCGAGCTGACCATTGAAGTCGCGGTACAGCAGATAGAGCTCATCACCGGTGTAGCGTTTGCCGCCGCCCGGCATGACGTCGGCGAAGAACTCGCCGTGGTGTGTGTTGCTTCCGCTCTTGATCACCGTGGTCACCGCGGCGCCCGCGACGGCAACTTCTGCGGAGTTTGCCGCGGCAGACACTTTCGCTTCAGCCATCGCGCCGTAGTCGAGGTAGGCGCCGACGCCGGCGGAACCGACGGTGATGTTGACGCCGTCCACAGTGGTGATTGACTGGCCCGCCAGCCCGTACGCCCGGTATGCTGACTGCGTTCCCGCAGTGTTGCCGCCGACGTCCACGCGCGGCATCGTGATTCCGGGTGTCTGGGCGAGCAGTGCGAAGATGTCCCGCTGGTTGGGGATGTCGCTCAACATCGCCGCGCCGAAGTTCGTTCCGACTGTCGCGTTCTTCACATCGACAATTGGAGATCGGCCCGTGACGACCAACGCCTCCCCGAGGTCGGCGAGCTGCATCGTCACGTTCATGGTGATGGTCTTGCCTACCTCGACCTTCGCGCCCTCGTAGACGACCTTCTTGAACCCGGCCTTCTGATAGGTGACCCGGTACTCACCCGGCGGCAGGAACAACAGGCGATACGAACCGTTGGCCTCCGACTGCGCGGTTCGCTGGCCCTGGACCGCCGGCCCTTCCACCGTGATCGAGACGCCAGGCAGAAGCGCATTCGTCGGGTCCACGATCCTTCCGTAGATGTTGCCGGCGAACTCCTGCGCGGAGGCCTCGATGCCGACGGCCAGGAGAAACGCAGTCAGAACAAAGGACCTCGGGAGTCGTTTCGGGTCCAGGCGGAAACTTGAGTTGCGCACGGAAACTGGCATTTCCCTTTCTCCCAAGAAACGACTCCCGAGGTCTTATACCGCCTCAGAAGATGTATCGCATGCTGAAGCGGACGACGGCGCCGCCCAGGTTGATCGTCGGCTGGTTGAAGTTCGTGCCGGTGGCCTGGTTGACGCCGGTCACGGTCGTGGCGCCGGCGACGTTGAACAGGTTCAACATCAGGTGAAGCCGCTGCGACCTCTTGATGACGAATTCCTTCTGCACCCGCACGTTGATCACATGGACGGCGGGCAGGTAGTACGAGCCGGCCTTTTCCGCGATGATGGTCATGTTGCCCTGAACCAGCGGAGTCGTCCGATTCGGATTCGCAAGCTTCAGATTCTGCTCAGTCACCGTGAAAAGCCGGCCGTAGGGCTCACCCTTCATACCGTTGTACCAAGCACTGATCATCAGACCTCTGCTGAAGAGGTAGCTTCCCGATGCCTTGAGCGTCCAGCCCGTCGTCTGAGTGTTGTTCGAGTTCCAGAACACGGTGTTCGGATCCTCGGCAAACAGAGACGACAAATCCCGTTTTGTCCAATCGAAGCTGCTGGTGAGCTGCCAGTGATTGCTCATGCGTTTCGTGACGCCAAATTCGACTGTGCTGTAGGTGTCGCCGATCGGCTTATTGGTCAGGTAGAAGTCGGTCGTGTCCGGAGGCACGCCGGTTTCCCAGACCGTAATTGTCCGATCGTCGGGTGTCCTGATGGCCCCGTCGGGGCCAGGATCGAGGGCCTGGACCGGAGAGTAGGTTGAAAACGTGCGCAGCCGGTCATATCGGCCGAACGCGTTCTTCTGCCGCTTCCGGATGAAGTTGGAATACACGCGCAGGTCGCTGGCAACCTCCTGCTCGACTCCGAGCACATATTCATCCGTATATGAGTCCTTCAACTTCGCATCCACGGCCGCCGGCGTCAGCTGCGCGCCGCCAAAGATTGGCTGAAGCGTCGCGACATACGCCGGCGTGATCCGGGTGGCGGCAACGCCGGGATTCGCCGTCAGGTAGGTGGTGTCCCAGGCGTATTTCCTGGTGATGAGCTCGATCGGATTCACCAGCGAGGAAATCAGTTCCGCCGGATTCGTCGAGTATCTGCCCCAGCTTCCCTTCAGGGCCGTCTTCGAGTTGCCAAAGAGGTCGTGGATGAGGGCGACTCGCGGAACAAGCGTGTTGAACGACGCGACGTCGCGCGCCGGCGTGACCGTCTGGACGGCGAACGGACCGGCGTCGCAATCGACATCGTCGTCGCACGGCCGGCCACCCTCCAGGCCGAACCTCTGCTCAGGATAGGAGCTGTGGTACTGATCGAAACGAATGCCGTAGTTGAGCGTCAGTGTCGACGTGAGCTGAAACCTGTCCTGGAAGAACAGCGCATGGTTTTTGAGGACGTTCACGCTTGACATCGGTCCGTTGTCTGTCGAGAACGAGCTGGGCACTCCGTTTGTCGTCGTGATGGTGAAATGACCCGCGGTACCGGCCGGCCCTGGAGCACCGTAAGACGTAAATCGCGGGGCGTACCAGTGATACATGAAGCCGATCTTCATGTCGTGGTGGTCGGCCAGGATGTTGAGGTTCGTGTTGTAGTGCCAGCGCCGATCCTCGGTGTAGCTGGGCGTGTTGTAGGCGCCGCTACGGGCGAACGTCACATCATCGATGATTGGCGTCTTGTCGGTATGCGCCTTGAGCGGGAACTGGGTGGCGAAAATATTGACTGAGGCGTCAAGCGTCGCGCGGCTATTGAGCACTCGCGTCAAATCAACCTTGCCGATTTCGCTCCAGCTGTTCTGGAACGCCGTCGATTCGACAACGTATTGATAGGCGCTGACGCCGGAACCGAGCCGATGAGGTTGATGTTTCCTGCCCCATTGCGTCATGAAGGTCAGGGTGCTCGTGCGGTTGAGGCGATGGTTCAGCTTGAGGGTGTAGTCCGTAGTTTCAGTGGTGAACGGCTGACCTGGTTCGCCGCCTTGCGCTGCCGGCCTGTCGTACATTCCCGTCTTGAACGCAGTGTGCTGATTGCGGACTGAAAAGAAGTACCAGAACCTGTCCTTGACGAACGGGCCACCGAGTTGGCCATTGAGGTCTCGATACAGCAAATAGACCTCCGCACCGGTGTAGCGCTTGCCGCCGCCGGGTTTGACGTCGGCGAACAACTCGCCGTGGTGCGTGTTGCTTCCACTCTTGATCACCGTGGTCACCACGGCGCCCGCGACCGGAACTTCCGCGGAGTTACCCGCTGCGGCGACCTTCGCTTCAGCCATCGCACCGTAATCGAGATACGCGCCGACGCCGGCGGAACCAACGGTGATGTTGACGCCGTCCACGGTCGTGATCGACTGGCCAGCCAAACCGTACGCCCGGTATGCCGACTGCGTGCCCGCAGTGTTGCCGCCGACGTCAGCGCGGGGCATCGTGATACCCGGTGTCTGGGCAAGCAGAGCAAAGATGTCGCGCTGGTTGGGGATGTCGCTCAACGTGTCAGCGCCGAAGGTCGTTCCGACCGTCGCGTTCTTGACATCGACGATTGGAGAAGCCGAGCCCGGCGGATCTTCGCCCGTGGAGGGCGGGCGGGCCGACACGGTGACGCTCTCACGGAATTCGGGGCCGACTGGGGCCGTGCTGGCGCCGGTGGCCGCCTGTCCGGGCACTGTCGCAGGCGGAGGCTTTTGCTCGGAAAAGCGCACGATGAGGAGGGTGCCCCGAGGGCCTGATCGGACCTGCAGGCCATGCGGGCGCAGAATCTCGTCAAGGATCAACCTCGGCTGCGCCGCCTTCGGCTCGGTGAGGACTTTCATTGTCGGCCGGACAATCCCGGAGCTGAACACGATGTTGAGTCCAGCACGCTGGAGTTCGCGGAGGACGTCACCGAGCGGACGGCCGGCGTACTTCTGCCCTTCGCTTCTGGCCGGCAACACGGTCGTGCACCAACCGACGAAAAAAAGGACGAACACGGTTCTCACCTGCTGGCCCCCCGTTCGATCACCACCCGATCGCGATCGATGCGGTAACGGAGCCCGCAGGTCGGCAGGACGACGTCGAGCATTTCGGCGGGCGTCAATCCCCTCAGCAGGTCCGCTCTGACGTAGACCACGAATTCGCGCGCGACGCCCGAGAATCCTCGGTCGGCGAATGTCACCGTCCACGCACCTTCATGACTCACCCAGTCCAGGAGCGCGCCCAGGGTCTTTCCCTCTACGGCGAACGGAGGCGCCGCGCGTTCGGCCCATTCCCACTCGCTTCCCGTTACCGCAACGGAACGGCGATTGATTGATCGGTCCGATCCGCCCGCCGTTGTGAAGAGTTCTTCGCCGGTGCCCGCCAGGGCGTCCACGCCGTTCGCGTAGGTGACACGCACCTGTCCGTCGCGCACCCGAATGCGCATTCCCGCGTCAGATAGCCGAACCTCGAACTGCGTGCCGATGTCACGGACCAGTCCGGCAGGTGTGTGGACGCTGAGCGGCGACGCGCCAGACTGAGTCGGATGGGCGTCAGCCGAATCCACATATACCGCACCCCGCTCGAGCGTGACGTCGGTTGCCGAGTCCACACGGGCAGTACTCGAGGCGTCCAGCCTGAGATGCACACCGCTGCTCAGCGTCATGGCCAGCGTGCCGCTGGACGTCGGCACCGTGGAACCTGACATCACCGCGTTGCCCGCGGTAAATGTCAAGGGCGAGCCCGTGGTGTGGTCAATGTGGGCGACCAGTACCGGTACGGGCGCCGGCTTGCGGATCGGCCCCCAAAACGCAAATACGGAAATAACAGAAGCCGCGGCAAGTAGTCCGGCTGCCGCGAGCCAGCGGCGGCGTGTCGTTGCCTGGCGAGCGCGGCCGGCGGCGTACTCATCGTGCCAGGCGCCGTGAACCGCTATGCGCACACGTGCGACCCGTTCAGCTGTGATCGGATCGCTCGTGCCGGCCAACCGCACAAGGCGGGCCACCTGGTCTTCTGATGTCATGACTGCTCTCCCGCGAGCGTTTGAAAACCGTCGCGAAACGCCACCCGGGCGCGCGTCAGCATGGACTCGGCCGCCTTAGCCGTGGACCCCAGCCGTTCGGCGATCTCGGCAACCGAGAGACCCTCGATGTACTTCCAGGCGAGAACCTCGCCATACGGACGAGGCAGATGATCCAGGGTGAGCCGGACACGGTCGGACAGATCGTGCCGCTCGAGTTCGGCATGTGGTCCTGCTCCATCGTGCGCGAGTGATTCGAGCTCGGCACGCGTGTCGGGATGATCGTCGAGCGGGAGTGTGACTGGCTGCCGGCCCGTGCGGGTCCAGTAGGCCGACATCTCGTGGCGGCAGATCGTGCAGAGCCAGGTAAAGAGCGCCGCTTCGCCGCGCCACGAGGCAATCTTCCGCATGGCGCTAACGAGCGCCGCCTGGACGACGTCCTCGGCGGCGTCTTCGTTGCCAAGCCGCCGAACCGCGAAGCGGAACAGGCGAGGAAAGAACGCATTGAAGAATTCATCGAACGCGTGTTCGTCGCCGGATCGCATGCGCTGAATGAGCTCGGTGTCATCCATATCGTCGATCCGGAGACGTCATCCCCGGACCCCAGGCTGCCGCGTCATGCCTATGAGAGGGGTCAGCTGGGCACAATCCTTCGCGGCGAGTCCGCACGAGCGGACGATACGCCAGAAGCCCACCATCGCGCGAAACGCGATGGTGGGTGCCTGTCCTTCGCTACCTGCGCAGCGCGGGCGACGTCCCGACTTGCGCTGATGTCGAAGACCCTGAGGTAGTCGCGGATGCTGATACGCCGGCCGACCCAAGCGGTGCTGTCGATACCGCGGCGGTCGATGCGGCTGGTGAAGAACGGGCGCGCGCTACAGGACGCGGAGGTGTCCGGTGCCGACCAAATAGAACCACGTCGCGACCGCGCCGCAGAATGGCAGCCACCAGGGACTCCGCGTTCGTTCGGGTGCCGGTGTCCTGAGGAACACGGCCCACGGAACCCCGAGGATCAGGAGAAATGAGAGTGCAGTCAAAACGTCGAGTAAGAACTGGTTCATGGTCAGCTCCGGCGTGCGCGAGTGAGCAAACCGGGAAGCCGGGAGACATTCAGGTGCCCCCTGAATAGAAGTCCCACGGCCCCCGGTTCGAGTCGCGGGATCGTCTCTCCGCGCACGTCCCGCCAATGAGCAACAACGAGGCCAGGATCGATCTCTCGGGAACCTGTCAGATCTCTGGTTGAGGGTGAACTGAAGTGCCTAGATTGAGGCTCAGTCCAGTCGTAAACTCCTCATCACATGAACCGGCTCCTCGCTCTCGCCATTCTCACTTTCAGCTCCGGTCCTCAGTCCGCGTCACAGCCTTCCGCCCTGCCGGCAGCGTTGCAGGGTTCGTGGACGATCGAGAGCGTCAACGGTCAGAAACTCTCGACCCTCGGCCAGAAGTCGTCGATGACCTTCAAGGGCACCACCTATACCGTCACGACCAACGGCCAGGTGAAAGAGAGCGGCACATTCAGGGTAGACACGCGCAAGAAACCAGCCGAGATCGACATGACGATCAACCAGGGCGTCGCCGTGGGCAGCACGCAAATTGGCATCGTGGAGGTCGTCAATGGCGAGCTGACGCTCAAGACCAACTCGTTCGGTACTCCGAAGCGGCCAACGGAATTCAAATCCGAGCCCTGGTACACCCTCATCGTCGCAAAGAAAGACCGCTAGGCAACGCCGCGGATGCTCGCGATTCAAGCCCGCGCGGCCGGGGCCGATTACTCCGCGTAATGGCGAAGTCCCGCCCCGCGGCTACTGCATCCATCCTCACGTTCGTTGCCCGGCAACCGATCTTCGACGGCCATCGCGCCGTGCTCGGCTACGAGTTGTCATTCCGTCCGCCCGGCGGTGGACATGCCAGCAACCATCAGCTCGACTACACGACCGCCCGGGCGATGGCGGATGCCGTGCTGGGCATCGGCCTCGAGACGCTTACGGGAGGCCGACGGGCGTTCATGAGTGTCAGCCGGCGGTTGCTGCTCGAAGGCATCCCGGCCGTACTTCCGGCAGGACGCGTCGTGCTGGAACTTGCAGCAGACGTCGAAGCCGATCGCGATGTCATCGACGCCTGCTCCGAGCTGAAGCGCGCGGGCTACGCTCTCGCGATCGATGACTACGTCGCGACCGAATGGACCGCTGACCTCGTGCCGTTTGCCAGCTTCGTGAAAGTAGACGTCCGCAAACTTGCCGATGCCGGCAGGCAGATACCCGTCGCCGGACACAGCCGGCCCGCCATCATCGCGAAGGGTGTCGAGACCCTGGACGAGTTCGACTACGCCGTCAGCCGCGGTTGCACGTACTTCCAGGGCTTTTTCTTCGGCCGGCCGCTCATCACGCAAGGCCGCGCCGTCCCCGGCCATCAGGCCGCCAACCTGCGGCTCCTGCGCGCACTCCAGAACCCGGAGATCTCCGTGCACGAGCTGGAGTCGCTGATCAAACACGACGCGTCGCTCTGCTATCGCATCCTGCGCACGATCAACTCCGCCGCCTCGGCGCTTCAGACGACGGTGCATTCGGTCCACGAGGCCCTCGTGCTTCGCGGCCGCGATACGGTCCGCCGCTGGGCCACCCTGTGGGCGCTCGCGGGACTGAACGAGCACACCCACTCCGAGCTCGTCGTCACGGCTACGATTCGCGGGCGCTGCTGCGAGCGGCTTGCGGAAACGAGCGGAAGCCGGACACTCACCGAAGAAGGGTTCCTCGTGGGCGTCTCTTCGATGCTCGACGCGATTCTCGGGCGGCCGATGGCAGAAATCCTCGCGGAGCTTCCTCTTTCAGCCGAGGCGCGCGGCGCACTGCTTGGCGAGCCCAACCGGACGAGGCAGGTGCTCGACTGCGTCATCGCGTACGAACGCGGCGAGTGGGAGGCGTGCGAGGCGTTCGCGCAAGCGGCACGACTCGATGCGTCGAATCTTCCCGCCGCCTACGCGGAGGCGCTGACCTGGACGAGCGACCTTGCGAAGCCCTAGAACAGCGTGAACATCAGCGCCGCGATGATCGTCGGCAGCAACGCTCCGATCATGAGATTCACCGGCGAGACAGCGCCATCGAAGAACCGGCTCAGAATCGCCTGACCCGCCGGATTCGGCGCGTTGGCAATCACCGTCAAACCACCACCGGTCACCGCTCCGGCCACGACGGCGAGTTTGAGCGAATCATTGAAGGACGGAACGAGCGTAGCGAGATAGGTGATGAGTGCGTTGTCGTTGAACCCCGTCAGGATCGTGGCAGAAATGAACAGCGGGAGTTCGCTCAGGCGCGACAGCACCGGCGCGATCCACCAGGCCTGAAGGCCCCCGTGAATGACGAGTCCGGCGAGGAAGAAGCCGACCAGCAGTGGCGGCCGCAGATCGATCCGGCTCTGGTACGCGCTCGTGGCCGCGGCGAACCCCAGGAAGATCAGGAAGCCGCCGACAAAGAACACAGGATGGTGGGCCGTCAGCACCGTCCAAACCATGAACGCCACGTGGACAATCGTCAGCCACGCGGGCATGGGCAGCAGCGCTCCCGGCGCAGGGGCATCGGGCTCCTCTCGATCTTCCATCGGCCGCCGCTTGGCAAGCTCGGAGAACTCCTGCCTGAACGCCAGCAGATAGGCCGCCGTGCTCAACGCGATAGCGGCCGCTGCCCGCCAGCCAAAATGCGTAAACATGAACGCCATGTCCCAGTCCCACGCGCGCGCGACCATCAGGACCGGCGGCGCCGCGAAGTGCGTCAGCGTGCCGCCGACTGAGACGTTGACGAAGAGCAGGCCGAGCGTGGCGTATTTCAACCGCACGCCCGGCTGCAGATCGTAAAACTGCCGGGCGAGCAGAAACGCGCTGATCGTCATCGCGCCAGGCTCCGTGATGAACGATCCGAGCAACGGGCCGATGGTCAGGATCGACGCCCACCACGCGGCCGGCGTCGCCCTTCCCGCCCGAGCCACCAGCCTCAGCGAGCGCTCCGCGAGCCCGATGATCGGCCGGCTCGACGCGAGCGCCATGATCACGACGACAAAGAGCGGCTCGGTATAGTTGACGGCCTCATTGAAGTAGTGCGTTGGCGCCGCCCATCCGGCATAGGCGAACATCGCGACGAAGAGCACCACGGCCCACAGACCGAAGACGACTTCGACTTCTCCGAGAAAGTGCAGCAGTCCGGCACCGACGGACGGTCTCAGCGGAAATCCGGCGGTGCGGGCGCGGTCGTCGGCGCGGTGCTGCACGCCATGGGCCAGACGCGTGAATCGCGCCGCGGCGAATGTGTGAAGTACCGCGAGAAGGAAGATCGCCGTCGCGACGCCGTTGAAGGGCTCGAGATGTACGCGTTCGCGCAGGACGTCGAGCAGGGCCGCTTCGGGCCGGTCTGGATACGTTGAAAGCGGAAGTGGGAGCGCCTGCCCCAGAATCAGCGGAAGCGGCATCCGGGACAGTATATGGGTGCGCTCACTGAGCCTTTCGCTTCGGATACTTGTCGATGAGCTTGCCCGCGTCCTGCGGGAGCTTTTCTACCAGCCTCGATCCCGTCGTCTCGTCGTCACGGTAGACACCGCGCCAGACTGGCTCGGTCTCGCCGGGTCTCGACATGTCGATCGTGAGCGTGCCGGCGGTGAAACGCAGCGGCTGCGGTCCTACACCGCGCGCCGGCGGCGCCATCGCCGTACTGATGTCCTGGCCCACGAGTATCAAGTCGATGAAGAGATCCGGATTGCTGCCGGCCTCCGTCACCCCCTTCGCACGAAGCCCGGTACGCACGGCCGATTCCAGTTTCTTGACGAACAGCCGGTTGTCGAGCTCGGGCCGATCACTCGCGATCTTGCGATCCCTGAACGCGAACGTCTTGAACTCGTCGAACCGGGCCTTCGGATCGGCCGACACGCTCATATCGTCGGCGAGAATCGCCACCGGCAGCAGCGCGATCAGCGCAGCGAAGAGTACGCGTCTCATGAGGTCCTCCTCACTTCTTCCTCGGCGGATACTCCGCCGCGAGCGTGGCCGCGTCCTTCGGCAGCGCCTCCGCCAGCTTCTGCGCGTCCTTCTCGGTGTCGTGGAAGACGCCACGCCAGATCAATGTGCCGGTCCGCACCTCCGTGACGTCGATGACGAGCGTAGCTTCCGTGAAATCCACGGCGGCGCCGCCGCTGGGTGCGCCGCGACGGCCGCGCCCCCCGCTCACGACGTTCGCACGGCCGAATGGTCCAATCGCATAGTCGACGCCGGTCACACTGAAATCCACCTGGAGGTCGGGGCGATCGGACGCCTCCTTGAGGACTCGTGCCTTGAGGCCCGCGCGGATCGACTCGGCAAGCGACGCCATCACCGCCGGGAACTGGAGCTCGGCCCGCTCGCTCTTCATCCGGCCACCGCCCACTACGAAGGTCCTGAACGCGGTGAAGTCCACGTCCTCATCGAAGAGGACGACATGGTCGTCGGCCAGCAGCGTTGCCGACGCCAATACAAGACACACGCACAATGCGAGTCTCCGCACGAGGGCACCTCCACCTGTGTCTACGGTCGCCGGAGAGTGTAGCGCAGCGACGGGGATCGGCTATCGGCGGCGGAAAATGCCGTAGCGGCCGCTCGCCAGGAGGCGTTCGAGGTTCGGGTGCCACAGGTCGGCGTCGGCGACCAGCAGGTCTCCCTCCGCACCTACCTCAAGGAAGCTCGTAACGTCAGTGGCGAGTGCAGGAAATGCCCCACCGATCCCGCGCACGACAAATGCATCGTCGAGCGGCCAGGCATTTCGGTAGACCGAACGGCCGCTGACATCGTTTTGCACGGCCATGATGAGGCCCTGGACGGTCCCCTCGAGGCGGTGTTTCTGCAGCGGGTGCCACATCAGTTTTCCCTGTGCCACGAGCAGGGACACGATCGCAACAGCGGCAACCGCACGACGCGGTCCGCAGTCGATCGAAAGGCCTTTTCCAAGGAGCCACGCCACGCCTAGCGCGAACGCCGGATAGACGGGGTTCGCATACCACGACAGCTTCGTCTGCATCGTGGTTATCACCGTCAGCGTCACCGCGGACCACACCACCAGCGCAAAGACGGGCCCCTCGCCGGTTCTCACCACGCCGGCAAGGCTCGCCACCCCGGCGCGCACATTGCGCCACGCCAGGACGGTCGCGACGAACGCGGCCAGAAGCCAGTCGTACTGATAGCGCTGAAGGACGTTGGCGTAATAGAGCAGCGAACCCGCATGCCCGTCGAGCGGTTGCGTCGCGGCCAGGTACAAATCCTGGGTCAGGAGCAGTTGGAGGAACTGCCATCCGTCAACCTGCCAGCGCGCCAGTGCCCACGCCGCGGCCGGCAGGACGAGCAGGCCCGCGGCCGCCAACGCTGGAGGCCAGGCCAGCGACTTCCCCTTCCTCTTGCGCACCACTGCTACTGCTGCGAGATAGGCCAACGGCAGCAGCACTGCCAGGCCCTTCAACATGAACACGCCACAAAGCAGCGGCCCGAGCCAGGCGATCCGCCATGGGTGCCGCTCCGACGTCGAGGACACCACGACGACGAGCAGCAGAAGGAGCGACATCATTGCATCGGGATTTCCGCTCCTGCCGGAGTGGATGTGAAGGAACCCGAAAGAAGTCGCGAGCACGAGGCCGGACATGACGGCCACGGCCTCGCCGGCAAAGCGGCGTGCCCAGAGCATGAGGACGAGCACCGTCAACCACGCGGCGGCCACGGATGCCGCGCGGAGGGCGATCAGATTGATGCCGCCAAGTTTGAACGCCGCGGCGAGCAGCCACACGTTGAGAGGCGGTTTCGAGTTGTAGTAGTCGAGTTGCCCGTTGAAGGTCGTCCCGATCCAGTCGCCGCTTCCGATCATTTCGAGCGCGCTCGTCGCGTACAGGGACTCGTCCCATTGCGCGACGGGCTCACTGCCGAGACGGAAGCAGAGGTTGAACGCGGCGAGCGTCAGGACAAGAGACGCAGCTACCGCGAAGCGAAGGCCGGCAGGCAGTCGCATGGCTGGCCCGCCGATTTTACATACGTTTACCTACGTAGGTTTACTTAAAAGTTTACCTGTAGGTTTACGTAGAGCGACGGGGTCAGACGCCGAACTGCAGGAGTCTGACCCATGGCTCTGCGGGCAAGAACGACAAAGGCCCTGGGACCCCAGGGCCTTTGTCGCTGTGTAGGTCACGCTGCCTAGCGTGACGCGCCAGGTTTTCTGGCCTGGTCCCAACGGGCCGTCTTACATTTGGGACAGATGCGGACGTCCTTCATGCGGGGCATCCACTGGTGCCCGCACCGCTTGCAACTTAGCGAAGCCGCGGCCGACGCCGCCCGACGCACTGCTAATAGCCGACTCATTCAAGCTCCGATGCCCTAGTTACGCCAGCAAATACGGACTGTTTCGCCTGGTGATGAAAAAATCACACAGATTTGTCAGCGGCAGACACTTCCGTGACAGGCACACCCTGAGATGGCCTGAGCCCGGTCAGGAAACCGCACGAAGACCGCACTTCGCGAACAATCCTGACCCTGCCGACGCCTGGCATCCGACTTGCCCCCTACCCACCGGCAGTCAAATGAAAGTCCTCTATGTCACGACCGGCGACGCCCCGGACGGGGCCAGGGTCCTGTCGGACCTCGTTGGGCTGGGCCCGTCCCTGGAGGTAGTCACCGTCATTGGCGCCGCCGGCGCCCTGGAGGCGGTCCGGACAAACCCTGGCGTGAGAGCCCTGTTTGTGGCGGCGTCGGTTCCGCAAAAAGAGGCGCTGGCACTCATCTCCGGGCTGCGCCGCGATCGATCGCCCGTCGCCATCGTGTCGATCATCGATGAGGCAGAGGCCAACAAGCTCGCCGCCGAGCTGCGCGAATCGCAGGCCTTCGAGCGCGCGCTGCGCGACCGCGACCGCGAGGAGCTTGCCAGCGTCACACGCGCACTGCGCGAAGAGCAGGAGCGCCGGCACGTACTCGAAATCACGCTCACGCAGGAAGAGAACCACGCGAAAGCGGAGGTGAGCCGCCTAAGGGAGGATGTCGCGAAGGCGGCCGACCGACTGCACCAGATCGCCCACAACACCCTGCTGCTGCAGAGACGCCTGGAGCTCGAGCTCGCCGAGCGCGTCGCCGAACGGGATCGGCTCACGGAGAACACGCTCACCGGCCACGCGGTGTTCACACCCGAGGGACGGCTGCTTCGCTGCAGCGGCACGTTCGCGACGTTGTTGGGCTACGAGAACGCGGATGCGGCTGTCGCGGCAGGCGGCACGGGCGCATTCCCGGGCACCCCGGATCACGCGGAGGTCGTGCGTCGGCTCGACAAGGGCCAGCCCGTTGAGCGCGTCACGTCCACGCTTCGGCGTGCGGATGGCCGTTCGGTTCGCGTCATGACATCGGCCGTCACGCTGGCCGACGCGGAAGCGCACGGCGGTCGTCGCGAGATCGAACGTCTCTTCGTCGACCTGTCCGGCCAGGCCGCGGCGGAGAAAGAGCTCCTGCTCGCGCGCCGCCTGGAATCGGCCGGGCGCCTCGCCGCGGAAATGGCACCTCAGATTGAAGCCGCTGATCCGGAGCGCGCGTCCGCGCTCGTCCGCCAGTTGCTGACTTTCAGCCGGCAGCAGGCGAAGCCTGCGGGCTACCTCTCGCTCAACGACGCGATCCAACGGCTCGAGCCGGCCGTCCGGCAGATCGCGGGCGGCGCCATCGAGCTCACACTGGACCTCGGCTCGATCGAGCCGGTGGCCGCCGGCGAAGAGGACATCGAGCAGCTCGTGCTGGACGTCGTCAGCGCTGCGTCCGCGTGCCTGCCCCTGGGTGGCCGGCTGACGATCGGTACCTCGTTTGAAACGGATTCAAGCTTCGTTCTCAACACGACGTTCGCGGCCACCGCGGCCGGGTACGGCGTGCTCCCCTGCGTCACTTCCGCCTCCCTCATTCGTCACGCTGCAAAGTGCGGCGGCACGCTCCGGACATCCGGGGAAGCCGGCCGCACCAGCACACTGCACGTCAACCTCCCCTGCTGATCATCGGCGGCCGCGCGGCCGCCGATGGTCACCTGCCTTTCACGCTTGTGTTCTTGCAACACGGAGCACACGCGACATGGAGAACGGGAGTTTTCATGATCTGCAACCCGAATTATCTTCGTGCCTAGCGATCCCCGTGTGACAAGGACCATAGAATGTGACTGGGAGATCGGCTTTGACGAAAAAGATCGGCGACAACATTCTGGATGCGATCGGCAACACGCCGCTGATCCGCCTCAACCGGATTCCGGCCGGCCTCATCAGCGCCACCGTGCTGGCGAAGATCGAGACCTTCAATCCCGGCAATTCGATCAAGGACCGCATGGCCCTGAAGATGATCGAGGATGCCGAGCGAAGCGGAAAGCTCAAGCCGGGTGGCACGATCATCGAAGGCACGTCCGGCAACACCGGCATGGGCCTCGCGATCGCCGCGGTCGTCAAGGGCTACAAGTGCATCTTCACGACGACGGATAAGCAATCGAAGGAAAAGGTCGACGCCCTTCGCGCCTTCGGCGCAGAGGTCATCGTGTGCCCGACGAACGTCGATCCGGAAGATCCGCGGTCGTACTACTCGGTGTCCTCCCGGCTGGAACAGGAAGTGCCGAACGCCTGGAAAGCGAACCAGTACGATAACCTTTCGAACTCACAGGCCCACTACGAACAGACCGGACCGGAAATCTGGGAGCAGACCGACGGTCGCGTGACCCACCTTGTCGTCGGTGTCGGTACGGGCGGCACGCTCTGCGGCGCCGGCAAGTACCTGAAGGAGAAGAATCCGAAGATCAAGCTGTGGGGCATCGACACGTACGGATCGGTCTTCAAGAAGTACAAGGAGACGGGGATTCTCGACAAGCATGAGATCTACCCGTACGTCACTGAAGGTATCGGCGAGGATTTCCTTCCCGAGAATGTCGACATGAGCGTCGTCGATCATTTCGAGAAAGTGACCGATCGCGACGCCGCCATCTACACGCGCGAAATCGTCAGGCAGGAAGGCATCTGGGCGGGCAATTCCGCCGGCTCCGCGATCGCGGGACTGTTGCAGCTGAAGGATCGGTTCCTCGAGGGAGAGACCGTCGTGGTCATCTTCCACGACCACGGCAC
>DATNEY010000060.1:0-6568 GCA_035606665.1 Vicinamibacterales bacterium
AGACGATCGCGTTATCACACCGTGGCCAGGCGGTGGACGACTTCTCGTACGACCTCCGCGGCACACCGTGCGAAGAAGTGGCCGGTAAAGACTTCTTCCACTGGCCGAGCGGCGTGCAGCAACGATTTCCCCTCTACACCGCCCTGGTCGATCTGGGGGCGGACAGTTACATGGGGATTCCGCTCTTCACCGCGAACCGTACTCCGCTGGGCCTGATCGCACTGCTCCACTCCGCGCCGATCGATGAACCGGACGTGGCGCGGACGATTCTTCATGTGCTTGCGGCGCGCGTCACCGCGGAACTGGAACGGACGCTCGCCGAACGCGCGTTGCGCGAGAGCGAAGCACAGCTCCGTCAGTCGCAGAAACTGCACGCGATCGGCCAGCTCGCCGGCGGCGTCGCCCACGACTTCAACAACCTCCTGACGGTCATCCTCGGCAAGGCCTCCTTGCTCGAGCAGGAGCCGGCGCTGCCGGAATCCGCGCGCGCGGCCGTGCGGGACATCGCCCAGAGCGGCGGGCGCGCGGCGCAGCTCACGCGCCAGCTGCTGGCGTTCAGCCGCCGGCAGGCGATGCAGATGCGGGACGCGGATCTCAATGCGACCGTCGCGGCGCTGACAGGCATGCTCCCACGCATGCTCGGCGAGCAGGTAACGATCGAATGCGTCTACGAATCGCGCCCGGCCTGCGTGCACGCGGACACCAACATGATCGACCAGGTGCTGCTCAATCTGGCCGTGAATGCCCGGGATGCGATGCCGAGCGGCGGCACGCTGCGCATCGCCACATCCATCGTCACGCTGGACGCCGAGGCCGCCAAACGGACGGCGAGCGCCCGCCAGGGCGAGTTCGTCTGTCTCACCGTCGCGGACAACGGCGCCGGCATCGAGCCGGAACACCTGCCCCGCATCTTCGAGCCTTTCTTCACGACCAAGGACGTCGGACGCGGTACCGGTCTTGGGCTGGCGACGACCTACGGCATCGTGCAGCAGCACAACGGCTGGATTCAGGTGGCGAGCGAAGTCGGCAAGGGGACGTCTTTCGAGATCTATCTTCCGCGGTGTCCGCGCCAGCCATCTGCCGATCCGCTGGTGCCAGCGCCGGCGCCGCCGGCGCCCGCGCCGAAAGGCCGCGAGACCGTGCTGCTCGTCGAGGACGAGTCCGCGTTGAGATCGCTGGTGCGTGAGGCGCTCACGCGACACGGGTATCGTGTCATCGATGCCGCGAGCGGCCCGAAAGCCGTTGAAGCCTGGCTGGCATGCGGCAAGCAGGTGGATCTGCTGCTGACCGACGTCGTCATGCCCGACGGAATGACCGGGTTCGATGTCGCGGATCGTTTGCGCGAAGACGTCCCGCGACTGCCCGTCATCTACGCGAGCGGCTACCATGAGGACTTCGCCCAACACGATCGAACCGGGGCCAGCGGCGCATCGTTTCTGCTGAAGCCCTACAGCCTGCATCAACTCGCCCAGGCCGTGCGTGATTCGCTGGATCTGGATCAGGTAGCCGGCGGCCTTTAGGCCGTCGGACCCGCGGCGGCCTGAAGCCCGCCGACTACCGGAGTCCGCGTCAAGTCCGCGCCGCCCGTGCCGATTCCAAGAACTCTGGTTTCCACCAACGCGGGTGGGCCGGACCTTGGCCTGGGGGGCCGAGATGAATCCACATATCCGTACACTCATCGTTTCCGCCGTTGCGTTCTGCGCGACGGTCACGCCAGTCCTGGCCCAGTCGACGGGCGCGGACGCCGAGAAGCGCACCTCGATTCACGGCTTCGCTTCCTTTGCATACACGTACCGATTCGATCGGCCGGTCGATGGCCCCAACGAACTACGCGTGTTTGACGGCGTCGCCCGGCGGTTCCGGCTGGATGTCGCTGAGCTGGTCGTTGAGCGATCGGCTTCCGAACCCGGCCGGTTCGGCTATCGCGCCGACGTCGTCACCGGGTTCTCGATTCCTCGGATCTCGGCCGCGAGCGGGCTTTTCAGAAACCCGTCGACCGGCGTGGTGTCGCCGGAAGATCTCGACATCCAGCAGGCGTTTCTGAGCTATGTGGCCGAAGTCGGCCACGGCATTCGTGTCGATGCGGGCAAGTTCACGACGCACGTCGGCGCGGAGGTCATCGAGGGCTTCGACGGCTTCGGTGATACGTACAGCCGCGGCCTGCTCTTTGGTTTCGCCGAACCGTTCACGCACACGGGTGTCAGGTTCGGCTACACGTTCACACCGGCGGTGTCGGCGACGGTCATGGTCGTCAATGGCTGGGACAACGTGCGTGACAACAACCGCGCCAAATCCGTGGGGGTACAGTTTGCGCTCAAGCCGTCGAAAACGGCGACGATGTTCCTGAATTACATCGGCGGCCCCGAGCGAGCGGACAGCGCGGATCGCCGCCATCTCATCGACATTGTTTCGGTCGTCACACCGCGCCCGGGCACGACCCTCACTGTGAGTGCCGACCTCGGCCGGGAGAGCGGTGCTGCCGGCGGATCGACCGCCACGTGGTACGGCGTGTCCGGCAGCGTCAAGACCGAGATCACGCCTGTCGCGTCCGTCGCGGTGCGCGCCGAGTGGTTTTCCGATCCGCAGGGCACGCGCACGGGCGTCTCGCAGTCACTCGTGTCCATGACGTTCAGCCCGGCGTTCAAGGCCGGAGATCACCTGGTCCTTCGAGGTGAGGCGCGTCTGGATCGCTCGAGCCATGTCGTATTTACGGGCGTCAACGAACCGCGTCGCTTTCAGGCGACGACGGCATTCAACGCGCTGGTGATCTTCTAATGCTCACCCGCATGCGAATTTCCAGACGACTCGTACTCATCAGTACCGTCTTCACGCTACCGATTGGCGTGATGCTGTGGCTCATCGTGTCCAACATCAATCAGGACATCCGTTTCAGCCAGCTCGAGCTGGAGGGGACGCGGTATCTGCGTCCGCTGGACGCCGCGCTCGCCGGATTGGGCGAGTACCGAGTGCTTGCGGAACGCGCGGCGGCCGGCGCGGCTGTGGACACGTCGCGCGTTGACGCCGTTCGCGGTCGCATCGACACTGCGTTCTCGGATCTCGAGAAGGTCACCAGCGAGATTGGCGCCGACCTGCAGTTCACGCCTGAGGGCCTCGAGTTGCGCGATCGCGCGCACGTGAAGATCGAGACCGTCACGGGCGAGTGGAAGGCGCTGTCGTCCGAGCGGACGATGAAGGTCGCGGCGGAGAAGTCGGCGCACCTGATGGCCGACGTGCGCACGATGATGACGCACGCCGGCGATACCTCGAACCTCATTCTCGATCCGGATCTGGACAGCTACTACACGATGGACGCCGTACTGCTCGCGATTCCGCAATCGCAGGACCGTCTGGATGCGGTGGCTGCATCGATCGAGGGCCTGGCGAACGAAGCGTCAACTGAAGATCGCACGCGCCTCGCCGTTGCCACGGCATGGATGAAGGAAGCGGATCGGGATCGCATCCTGGCGGACGTGCAGACGGCGCTCAAGGAAGATGCCGGGTTCAATGGCGCGAGCGACACGCTGCAGCGTCATCTGCCCGCGTCCACGGAAGCGTACCGCGCTGCGATGTCGGTCGTGATCGACCATCTCGAACACACCGACGCGGCCGCAGCCATCGGCGCGGTTCCAGCCGCGCGAACGGCCGCCGCGGGGTTGTGGAAGACCGCCGTTGATGAGCTCGACGTTCTCCTATCCGCTCGTCTGGGCAGCCTTCAGACGTCGCGCTGGCAGTCCGTTGCGACCAGCCTGATTGCGTGGTTCGGTGCGCTGGCGATCGTCGCGTTCATCTCCCGCAGCATCACCGCACCGCTTGGCGCCATCAGCGGCGCGCTCGAGAGCGGAGCGCGCGAAGTCGCGTCCACCTCCGAGCAGGTGGCGACCTCGTCGCAGTCGTTGTCCCAGGGCGCGACCGAGCAGGCCGCGTCGCTCGAGGAGACGTCGGCGTCGATGGAAGAGATGGCGTCGATGACGCGCAGGAACGCCGAGAACTCCCAGACGGCCGCGGGCCTGATGACGGACGTGGACGTCCAGGTGCGGGCGTCGAATGGCGCGCTGTCCGACATGGTGACGTCGATGTCCGCGATTCAGGAGTCGAGTCAGCAGGTGGCGAAGATCATCAGGACGATCGACGAGATCGCGTTCCAGACGAACATCCTGGCGCTGAACGCCGCGGTCGAAGCGGCGCGCGCGGGAGAAGCGGGCCTAGGCTTCGCCGTTGTGGCCGACGAGGTACGAAACCTGGCGCAGAGGGCCGCGCAGGCCGCCCGGGATACCGCCGGCCTGATCGAAGCCTCCGTGAAGCGATCGGAAGCCGGGGCGGTGAAGGTCAGCGAGGTGGCATCGTCCATCGCGGCCATCACCGAGAGCGTCGGCCGTGTCAAGACCCTCGTCGAGGAAGTGAGTGTCGCGAGCCGGCAGCAGGCGCAGGGGATCGATCAGGTGTCGCAAGCCATCGCGCAGATGGAGAAGGTGACCCAGACGACTGCCGCCACAGCCGAGGAGAGCGCCGCCGCCAGCGAAGAGCTGAGCGCGCAGGCCGAAACCGCGTTGGCAACTGTCGATGGCATCAAAGCGCTCGTGAACGGCGCCGGCCGCAAGGCCGCGCCGCAATTTGCCGCCGTGCCGCCACAAAAGAGCTACATTCGTAAAGCCGCATAGAGGAAGCGCAGCCTTCGTGGCTGCTGGAGGAAAGTAATGCGTCGCCTGTTCGCCGTCGCCGTTTTCGTTTCGACTCTCACATCCGTGGCTTTCGCCCAGTCGAAGCCCGAGCCGAAGTTCGGCATCACGGACAACTCGTTCCTCGTCGAAGAGGCGTTCAACCAGGAGGCTGGAATCTTCCAGAACATCTTCGTGATGTCGCGTTCGCGACACGGCGTCTGGGACGGATCGTTCACGCAGGAGTGGCCGATCAAGTCGATGCGCCACCAGGCGTCGTTCACGATGCCGTTCGGGTTCGCCAGCGGCAACGGCTCCGCGGGAGACCTGATGTTCAATTACCGCTTTCAGC
Source organism: Vicinamibacterales bacterium (assembly GCA_035606665.1). Lineage (GTDB taxonomy): Bacteria > Acidobacteriota > Vicinamibacteria > Vicinamibacterales > SCN-69-37 > DASUGC01. The sequence continues at coordinate 5,008 of DATNEY010000060.1, forward strand.
TCTCGGAAGAGGGCGCGGGACGCGCCGCGATCTCCCCGCGTCTGAGCGTGATGGTCCCGACGTCGGCGGAACGCCGCTGGGCCGACGGCATTGCGTGGCAGGTGAATCTTCCGGTGAGCAAGGCCGTGGGCCGAGTGTACGTGCACGCCAACGTCGGCAGCACGTTCGAGAAGGACATCGCGACGCCGTTCTTCGCGGCCAGCGCCATCGTCGCGGTGTCCCCGCTCTTCAACGTGATGTTCGAGACCTTCGTGGAGTCCGCGCCGGGCGTTGGCGGTCGCGAAATCACGCGCACGTTCGCTCCCGGCTTTCGCACCGGCTGGAACATCGGCGAGAAGCAGGTGGTCGTCGGTCTTGCGGCGCCCGTAACCCGCGGCGCGGCTCGTGATACGGCCGTGCTCGGATACTTCTCCTACGAACTGCCGTTCGGCAGGAAATAGCCATGAAAAAGCTGACGCTTGTCTCGTTTCTCGCGATAGCTGTCGCTATCGGCGCAACCGCATGGCTCCTCTCGGTCAGTCGCACGGGACAGAGCCGTCTCACGACGATCGACCAGCTGCGTGAAATCAACCACCACACCTCCAAGGCGTTCGCCGCGACGATCACGATGAGCGATGCCGTGAGGGGATTCCTGCTCGATCAGACGAAGACCGACGAGCTGGCGCGGAAGAAGGCCGCGGACGCCGACGCGACCCTCGCGTTCGACGCGCTCGAGAAGCTGCCAATGGACGAGAAGTCCAAGGTACTGGCCGCGGCCATCGCGAAGACCGACGATGACATTCTCGATCCCCTCGAGGATAGGGTCATGGAGATTGCGAAGACCGACCTCGGACAAGCGAGCAAGATCTACTGGAACGAGTACATGCCCACCCGCCGCGAGCAGGTGAAGCGCATCGAAGCGCTCGAGGCTGCAGCCAGGGAACAACTCGACGCCGAAATCAGGACCGCCGACGCCAGTTTCGCGGCAACCGCTACCTGGGCGACCCGGGGCGCGCTCGGCGTCTTCGTCGTGCTGACTGGCGCGGGAGTGTTTGCGTTTCGCGCGGCGTCCTCCACGACGAAACAGATCGCGACGGCGGTGACCGAGCTCACCAGCAGCGCGAATCAGGTGGCGTCGGCATCGAGTCAGATTGCCTCCTCGTCGCAGTCGCTGTCGCAAGGTGCGACCGAGCAGGCGGCGTCGCTCGAAGAGACGTCGGCGTCGATGGAAGAGATGGCGTCGATGACGCGCAAGAACGCGGAGAACTCCCAGACGGCGGCGGGCCTGATGGCCAACGTCGACACGCAGGTGCGCAACTCGAACGGCGCGCTCGGCGACATGGTGGCGTCGATGAGCGCGATCGAGGAGTCGAGCCAGCAGGTCGCGAAGATCATCAAGACGATCGACGAGATCGCGTTCCAGACGAACATCCTGGCGCTCAACGCCGCCGTGGAAGCGGCGCGCGCCGGGGAAGCGGGCATGGGCTTCGCGGTGGTGGCCGACGAAGTGCGGAACCTGGCGCAGCGCTCGGCGCAGGCGGCCAAGGACACGGCGGGGCTGATCGAAGCGTCGGTGGCCAAG
>DATNEY010000005.1:0-168194 GCA_035606665.1 Vicinamibacterales bacterium
AAGGCGGTGGCCGACGAGGGCTACATTTTCGTGTTCCAGGATCTTCGCGGGAAGTTCGGCTCCGAAGGGACCTTCGTCATGCAGCGGCCGCCGCGCGGGCCCGGCAATCCCTCGCCGCTCGACGAGGGCACCGACACCTACGACACCATCGAGTGGCTGCTCAAGAACGTCCCGCGCAACAACGGGCGCGTCGGCATGCTCGGCATCTCCTACGACGGGTGGACGACCATCATGGGAGCGCTCGAGCCGCACCCGGCGCTCAAGGCGATTTCCCCGCAAGCGTCGCCCGCCGATATGTGGCTCGGGGACGACTTCCACCACAACGGCGCGTTCCGCCTGAGCTACGGCTTCGAGTACGCCGCGATGATGGAGAGCGGCAAGGACGTGCAACAGTTCGCGTTCGATCGTTTCGACCTCTTCGGGTGGTACCTCGACGTCGGTCCGCTCGGCAACATCAACGAGCGTTACCTCAAAGGAAAGATTCCAACGTGGAACGACTACGTCGCGCATCCTGACTACGACCAGTTCTGGAAACGCCAGACGATGATTCCGTCGATTCGAACGACGACCGTGCCCACATTGAACGTCGCGGGCTGGTGGGATCAGGAGGACTTCTACGGGCCCGTCTCGATCTATAACGCGCTCGAGAAACACGACAAGGCCGGCGTGAACCATCTCGTCGTCGGTCCCTGGAACCATGGCGGCTGGTCACGCGGCACGGGTGAGGCGCTGGGGCCGATTCAATTCGGCAGCGCAACGTCGACGTACTTCCGCGAACAGGTGCAGGCGCCGTGGTTCGCGTACTTTCTCAAGGACAAGGGCAAGCTCGACCTGCCCGAGGCGCTGACGTTCGAAACCGGCGGCAACACATGGAAGCGGTGGGACGCGTGGCCGCCGAAGGCGTCGGTCGCCGCCAGGCCACTGTACTTTGGAGCGAACAGCCGGCTGATGTGGACGGCGCCGAGCGAGGCGCCGTCAACGGCGGCAGACAGTTTCGTGTCGGATCCGGCGCATCCGGTTCCGTACCGCCAGCGCCCGATTCAGATGACGTACGGCCCGGGATCGAAGTGGTCGACGTGGCTTACCGAAGACCAGCGATTCGTTGAGGATCGGCCCGATGTCCTGACATGGAAAACGCCGGCGCTCGATGCGGACGTGACGATTGCCGGCGAGGTCATCGCGAAGCTGTTTGCCTCCACGACCGGCAGCGACGCAGACTGGATCGTGAAGCTGATCGACGTGTACCCCGAACAGGCGCGGCCGGTCGAAATGTCCGGCTACGAGCTCATGGTGTCGAACGAGGTCTTCCGGGGCCGCTACCGCAAGGGCTTCGAAAAGCCGGTACCGATCGCGCCCGGCGCCGTGCTCGACTACACCTTCAGCCTGCACACGCAGAACTACAGTTTCCTCAAGGGGCACCGGATCGCGGTCCAGGTGCAGAGTTCCTGGTTCCCGCTGATCGACCGGAATCCGCAGACGTTCGTGAACAACATATTCATTGCCAAGGCGTCGGATTTTCAGAAGGCAACGCACCGTATCTTCCGAACGTCCAGATCGGCGTCACATGTACTCTTGCCGGTGGTGAGGCGCTGACTTCGTCGGTTCAGGGTTCAGGGTGCCGGGTGCCGGGTTCGCTTGTCTGGTTCCGCGTGCCCGGTTCTGTGAACTGGGAACCGGGAACCGTGTGAGCGAACCTGTCACCCTGAACCATGAACCATGAACCCTGAACCGGTACTTAATCGTCTCCGATCTGTCCTTGACGACCGTGTCTCTGACTCCGCATCTGTCCGTGAGCACCACAGCCATGGGGAGTCGTATCACTCCCCTGCGCTCCCGGACATCGTCTGCTTCCCGGCGAGCACCGACGAGGTCGTCGCGATTACGGCGGTCAGCCGCGAATCCGGCCTGCCGCTGATTCCGTTCGGGGCGGGTACGTCGCTCGAAGGCCACGTGCACGCCCTCCGGGGCGGCATCTGCGTGGACTTCCGCAACATGAACCGCATCCTGAGGATCGGAACGGACGATCTCGACGCGACGGTCGAGGCGGGCGTCACACGCCTGCAGCTCGGCAAGGCGCTGCGAAACACGGGGCTGATGTTTCCGATCGATCCGGGCGCCGACGCGACGATCGGCGGCATGGCCGCGACGCGCGCCTCGGGCACGACGGCGGTGCGTTACGGCACGATGCGCGAAAACGTCCTCGGGTTGAAGGTGGTGCTCGCCGACGGCCGCGTCTTCAGCACCGGCACTCGAGCGAGGAAGTCATCCGCGGGATACGACCTGACGAGGCTCTTCGTCGGATCCGAAGGGACGCTGGGGCTCATCACGGAGGTGACCCTGCGTCTCCATCCGTTACCCGAAGCGACCGCGGCCGCCGTCTGTGTGTTCGACTCGATGGAGGGCGCCGTCAATACCGTAATGGCGGTCGTGCAGCTCGGCGTGCCCGTGGCCCGCATTGAACTTCTCGACGAGGCGCAGATCGATGCGATCAACAAGTACGCCCACGCCAGCCACACCGTCGCGCCGACGCTGTTCTTCGAGTTCCACGGCCAGGACGAGGCGCATCTAGCCGGACAAACGCGCGTGGTTTCCGAACTCGCGGCGGACCACGGCGGTCATGCGTTCCAGTGGGCGACGAAGCTCGAGGAGCGGGAGCGGCTCTGGAAGGCGCGCCACGACGCGCTGTACGCGGCGGTCGCCCTCCGCCCGGGATCGAAGTGCTGGACGACGGACGTGTGCGTGCCGATCTCGAGACTGGCGGAGTGCGTCATCGACACGCAACGCGACAACGCCACCGCGTCGTTTCCGATCTGCCTTGTCGGGCACGCCGGCGACGGCAACTTCCACCTGCTCTACGTGCTCGATCCCACGAACGCGGCCGAGCTCACTGAGGCCTGCAAATTGAACGAACGGCTGGTGATGCGGGCACTCGCGATGGACGGAACCTGCACGGGCGAGCACGGCGTCGGCACCGGCAAGATGAGGTTTCTCGAGGTTGAGCACGGCGTTGGCGTGAGCGTCATGCGCGACGTCAAGCGCGCGCTGGATCCGGATAACCGTATGAACCCGGGGAAGATTCTGGATTTGTGATCTGGCGATTTGGCGATTTGGCGATCGACGGTTCGCTGGTTCAGTGGAGTCGGAATTCCAGCACCAAACCGACCGTCGTCGGCACGGCGACGCCGTTCCTCATTCCAGGTTTGAAGAACCAGTAACGCGCGGCCACGAGCGCCGCCCGATCGAGGCCGTAGGTGGAGTCGAGTGACTTCGTGACCCTCGCAGCAGCAACCGTTCCATCAGACGCGACGATCACCTCGAGTTCTACCTGTCCCATCACCTTGGCGCGCATCGCGTCCGGAGTGTAGGAGGGCTTGATTTCCCTGATCACCGAGGGCCACTGCACTCCATTTCCTGGCATTGACGGTGGGCCTGAAGCCCCGACGCCGCCTCCCGCTGGCGGTGTCCAGCGCTCCGGACCGGGAACGTAATCGACCGTCGCCACTCTTGCGTCGACGTTCGGCGCGCCGCTGCTGGGCTTTGTGACCGCGAAGCGCATCAGGACCAGCGATGCCATCGGGCCACTGGAGTTCTTCGCGGGCTGAAATCGCCAGTTCCGCAGCTCTTCAACCAGAGCGCGATCCAGAACGCCGGTCTGATCGGTCGATCTCGACACACGCATGTGCGTCACCGTTCCAGCGGCGCTCACGACTGTTTCGACATCGACCTCACCGGCGGTGACCGAACCCGAGCTCAAGTCGGGCGACTGTCCCGACAGGACCGCCGGCATCGTCATGTTGCGGCCGTCAGGCAGGCTGGCCGACGAGCCGGACTGGCGCGGAGCCACACTGAATATTGAAGAAGCCGTCAGCAGCAGGATTGCGATTCGAGTCATCACCCGTCCCCCGCCATCAGTATGAACCTGACCATCCGATCATGAGCACCTGGCTGCTCACTCCCTACGAGCGCACGGTTGTCCGGACCAGCGTACCGTGGCACATGGCTTGCTCGATAGCCAGCGTCTTTCGCCGCGAGGAGGCAATGGATATGAGAACTCACCCCTGGCTGCTTGTCGGAAGTATCGGCGTCACACTGGCGGCGGCGATCGCGGTCAGCCAGTGGTCTGGGCCGGGAGGCGCGGCCATCGCCGCAGTGGCCGGGCTCGGATGGCTGCTTTCGGTCCGGTGCACTCACCGGCATGCGACGCTCCTCCCGCCGGTGCGAGGCAGCGGACCTGACCGCGACCACGCACGGTGGTACTGCGACCGATGCGGGAAGACCTGGGACTCAGGCCTCGAACCCACGACGCGTCCGCGCGTGGTGTTCGACGGCTACGACGAGCGCAAGGCCATGCGGGCCAGCGCCCGCGCCGATTCACTCGACAAGCAGCGCCGGCGCCTGGCAACCAAGCGCGGCGGCGGGAGCCGGCGGCGACCAGCTCACGCACCTGTCGCCGCCCGAAGCGGACCGCGCCCGGTCGAGGCATTGCTCGAGCAACGGGCTGTCAACTTCACCGATCACGAAACGGCGCGACCCTTTGCCGCCGTGCGCCGATCGTAGCGCCACATCGCGAGGCCGCGAGCATAGCGAGCGCGCCGAGCGTCAGTAGATAAGCGCGTGGGGGTGGGGCCCCACGCGAACTCACCGCGAGGCCCCGCGCGTAGCGCGGGCGCCGAGCGTCCGGAAGAAAAGCGCGTGGGGGTGGGGCCCCACGCGAAATAAGGAAGGAGATCACATCATGAATCGCGACACGCTTCAGGGTACGTGGAACCAGATCAAAGGCCGCGCGCGCGAACAGTGGGGCAAGCTTACTGACGACGACCTGGACCAGGTCCAGGGCAAGGCCGAGCAGCTCATCGGCAAGGTTCAGGAGCGCTACGGCGTGGCGAAGGACGAAGCCGGCCGCCAGGTCGACCGGTGGCTCCGTGACATCGATCAGAAGCCGGTTCCGGCGACGACGAAGTAGGCGGGCGCGCCGGGCCGCCGACGCTTCATGGGAAGGCGGAAGGCCCGGCCTACTTGATCGCGATGACTTCGACGCCGCCGGTCTTTCGAATCACGTTGATGCCGACGTCGCTGTCGTGACGCACCAGCGCGAGATCGACCGACTCGCTGCCGACGCGAAGATCGCGAATCCAGACTTCGCGTAGGAAGTCCGGCAACCGCGGCCGTGTGAATTGCACGACGCGGCTGCCGGCCTTGATCTCGAGGCCGAGCACCGACTGCAGCAGGAGAAAGACCGAGCCTGATGCCCACGCTTGCGGCGCGCACGCGAGCGGATACGAGATGGGCCCCTCGCCGGGTTCCCGGGCGAATCCGCAGAACAACTCGGGCAGCCGGTACAGGTTCATCGACATCGTCGCGTGGAAGATGCCCTCCAGGACGGTCAGCGCGGCGTCCCCATAGCCATACCTCGCGAAACCCGCGGCGATGATCGCATTGTCGTGGGGCCAGATCGATCCGTTGTGATACGCCATCGGGTTGTAGCGCGATTCCGACGTCGCGACTGTCCTGATGCCCCAACCGGAAAATGATTCGCGCGACATGAGCGCCTTGGCGACCGCGCCGGCGCGGCGGCGCGACGCGACGCCCGCGAAGAGGGCGTGGCCGGCATTGGACGCACGAACTTCGCAGGGCCGCTTGTCGCCGTCCAGGGCAAGCGCGTACGAACCGATCGCATCACACCAGAACGCCGTGTCGAACCGCTCGAACAGGGACGTCGCCTTGCCTGCGTACTCCGCGACGAGCTGCGGCTGGCCGACGGCGTCAGCCAGCGCCGCCGCGCCCCGGAACGCGGCGTACGTGTACGCCTGAATCTCACACGCGGCAATCGGCGCCTGCGCGAGATCACCGTTCGCATGAAAGATTGAATCGAAGGAGTCCTTCCATCCCTGCTGTATCAGCCCGGTCGGTGACCGGCGCGCGTACTCGACGAATCTGTCACCGTCGATGTCGCCGTGCTGGTCGATCCAGGCGAGCGCGTGCTCGATCGACGGCCAGATGCTCTTGATGAAGGTGGTGTCGTCCGTCCGCTCGTGATACGCCGCCGCCAGCATGACGAAGAGCGGTGTCGCGTCGTGCGTGCCGTAGTACCGATCGAAGGGGATCTCGCCGAGGGCGGCCATCTCGCCCGATCGCATTTCGTGAAGGACCTTTCCCGGCTGCGCATCGCGATCCGGATCCTCGACCGTGGCCTGGGTGGCGGCCAGAAACGACAATACGCCGCGGGCGAGCGACGGATTGAGCCAGAGCGTCTCGAATGCCGTGATCAGGCCGTCGCGCCCGAACGGCGCGGAGAACCAGGGCACGCCGGCGTAGGGATACTCGCCGTACGGCGTCGGCGTGGTCATCATGCACAGGTCGGACGTGCTTCGCGTGAGCCACTCGTCGAACTGATGGTTCGACGTCTGGATCCCGCAGAACTCGGCGCGCCTCTTCTCGAGCGTGGCTGTCACGATGTCCACCGCGGCGGGAAAGCTCACTTGCGGCACGGCCTCGTCTTCCTCACAGCCGAAGCTGAACACGTACACCTGTTCGCCGTGCGGTCGCACGGAACACATGAACCGCAGGCTGTCGTGCGACAGGCGGCTCGCGGGCGATTCCAGGGACAGGCGCGTCCGGCGCGACACGCCGTCCAGCCCGCGATACCTCAGCGCGAGGCCGTCCGCGAGCGGCATTGGATCGAGACGCTCTCCGCGCCGCACCCGCGTCGTGCCGCGCACTTCGAAGATGTCCGCGAAGTCCGCATCGAATCGCACATCCAGCGGCAGGGTCACGGCCGCGAGCGAATGGTTCCTCACGCGCAGCCGGTGATGCAGCACACCGCCGACGAGTACGAGTGTGTGGGAAAGATGCAGCGCACCTCGCGGCACGGTGATCTCGCCGTCCACCGTCAGATCCGGATTGGTCAGATGGACGACGATCGCGGCGTTGTCGCCGCGCACGGCGGCGCCGAGCAGCAGGCCTCGGACATCACCAAAGCTCAGCGTCAGCCTGGACAGGAATCGCGTACCGCCGTGATACAGCCCCTCTTTGCCTTCCCGGACGTGCGGAATCTCACCGTAGCGATCGAGCACGACGAACGTGTCGCCTTCCTTGAGCACCAGGCTGAGCTCGTCCGTCGTTGTTGTCTCGGTCCGGATGTAGAACGGATCCGTTTCGACCTGCTGTGCCTGTGTCCGGGGACCGCGTTTTTCAGTCATTTCGACCGGTGCCGGCCGCGACCGTGTCGGCCGGGCGGCCGAGCAGCGCGCCGTAGATGTCGAGATAGGCCTTTGCCATGCGGTTGACGGTGAAGCGCTCGTCGAACTCTCTGCGAATGCGATCGCGGGGCAGCGTCGCGGCCCGCTCGGTGGCGGACACGGCGTCGTCGAGGCTGTTCACGATGAAGCCGCTGACGTTGTCAGTGATGACCTCGGAGACAGAACCCGCGTCCCATGCAATGGTCGGCGTGCCGCAGGCCATCGCTTCGATCATGACGAGGCCGAACGGTTCCGGCCAGTCGATCGGAAACAGCAGAGCGTGCGCGCCGGCCATGAGCGGGCCCTTCTCGTGATCGTTCACCTCGTCCAGGAATTCCACGAACGGCTCTTCGAACAGCGGCGCGATCTCGCGATCGAAGTAGGCGCGGTCGACGTCGCTGATCTTTGCCGCGACCCGCAGCGGCAGGCCGACGCGGCGCGCAATTTCCACCGCCCGGTCAACGCGCTTCTCTGGAGAAATCCGGCCCACGAACAGCAGGTAGTCGCCGCGCGCGTGCGGATCGGGTGAGAACAGATCGGGGGGGAGGCCGTGATACACGGTGCCGAGCCAGTGCGCCTGCGGCAATGGCTCCCGCTGGCTGTCCGAAATGGACACGACCGGCATGTCGGTGAACTCGTCGTACAGCGGCACCAGGTCCTTGAGGTTGAGCCGTCCGTGCAACGTCGTCAACTGCGTCAGCCCCATCAGACGGCTCACCGGAAAGTGCAGGTAGTCGATGTGAAAGTGCACGATGTCGAAGTCGTGCACCATCTGCCGCACGCGCTCGATCATCAGAATGTGATGCGCCAGAGAGTCGACTGAATCGGTGTCGAGCCGCAGCGACCGCTCCACGACAGGCACGAGTCTCGCCGCCGTCCGTGAGTCACCGCTCGCAAACAGCGTGACGTCATGACCGAGGCGGACGAGTTCCTCGGTGAGATAGGACACGACGCGTTCCGTGCCGCCATAGACCAGCGGCGGCACGCTCTCGTACAACGGGGAAATCTGTGCGATCCGCACGCGGCGAAGGGAGCAAGTCGAGTGCCACGGTCGCTCATGGTGAGGGCTGGCCGGATGCCGGTACATGGGTAGCGGTTTCCCTGAAGTTGGCGCCCAGTGACCCAGCGCGCTCCGGTCAAAACGACACCCTGGACGCCTCTGGTGTTCTGCTGCAGAACCATCGTGGCATCTCTCTTGATGTTCCTGCCGGCGAAGGGGGCGTCCAGGATGGCCAAATACGGACAAGCCGCAACGAAGCGCGTGGCATCGGCGATGCGCCGCCGGAAGAAAGGGACCCTGCGAAGCAGCTCCGGCAGAAAGGTCACGAGCCGCAAGCAGGCGATCGCCATAGGGCTGAGCGAGGCCCGGGAAAAGGGCGCAAAAGTTCCCCGCAAGACGCGTAAGAAATAGCCAGCCGATCGGCCGGGATGTCCTGCCTCCCCGAGGGGCGACGGCCGGCCGGTCGTGAATCCGTCCCGAACTGTGGCAGTACTCTTGCAACTACATCGTTACCGCCCTGAACGGCAAACCCCATGCGTGGCCCACTCGCGTTCCTGCTCGTCGCAACCCTCCTCACCGGCGCCTGCCATAACGTCGGCGACGTCAAGGTCCTGTCGCTCTCGTTCACGGGAACAAAGTCATTCGACAGCGGCGCGCTCGCCGGCGTGCTCGCCACGCGCAAGAGCGGCTGGCTGCCCTGGTCGCCGAAGCACTACTTCGACCGCGCCGAATTCGAATCCGATCTGAAGCGCATCGTCGCGTTCTACTCCGACCGCGGCTTTCCCAGCGCGCGTGTCACCAACATCGACGTGACGTTCAACGCGAAAAAGGACGGGGTGCACGTCACCATCGCGATCGACGAGGGCGCGCCCGTGCTCGTCGAGGCCGTCAACTTCGAGGGCTTCGATCGACTGCCTGCGGACGGCAAGTCCGCCCTCGACTCGCTGCCGCTGAAGCAGGGCGGACGCCGGGACCGCGACCTCGTGCGCGCGACGCGCGATCAGGCCGCGCGGCTGTTCCGCGATCGCGGCTACCCGCTCGCCGTCGTGGACGCGAGCGAGCGGCCGGGCGCGAACGCGAACCTGGTGATCGTCACCTATCGCGCGGACCCGGGCGCGCAGATGAACTTCGGCAACGTCGCGGTCACGGGGCTCGAGACACTGCAGGAAAAAAACATCATCCGCGAGCTGGCATTCAAGCCGGGCCAGCTCTTCGATGAGCGGCTGATCGCGCGATCGCAGCGAAAGTTGAGCAGGCTCGAGCTGCTCGAAGTCGCCGTGGTCACTCCTCGACTCGATGCCGCGGACGGAAAGTCCGTGCCGGTGGCCGTCACCGTCACCGAGGGCCCGCCGCGGCTGCTCCGTCTTGGTATTGGTTACGGCTCCGAAGAGCTGGCGCGCGGCACGCTGACGTGGCAGCACCTCAACTTCCATGGCGGCGCGAAACAGGCGACGGTGGACGCCAAGTATTCGGCGATCGAACGCGGCATCGATCTCGGCCTCATCGATCCGTACGCCTGGCGCAGCGGTCTCTCGTCCAGAATCGGCGCGACCGCGTGGCGGACGCAACAGCTCACCTACGATTCGGAGCGGTACGGCGGCAGTTACGGCCTCACCTATCAGACCGAGCGCGCCTCATCGTCGGCCCATCCGCCCATCCGCTATCGCGCGCAGGCAACCTACGCGTATCAGCGCATCCGGTTCGGCATCACCCAGGAGTTTCTGGCGGATCAGTCGCGTCGCGACGAGCGCATTGCGCTCGGCTTCGATCCGGACACCGGCCGCGCCTCGGGCGGCCTCGCCACAATCGAGCTGAGCCTGGAGCGGCAGGCGCTGGACAACGCCGCCAATCCACGGCGCGGGACCATGTCATCGGCGCAGTTCGAATTCGCGTCACACTCACTCGGCGGCACGTACAACTACATCGAGATCGGCGGCGAAGGGCGCGGGTTCCTGCCGCTGGGCCCGATGGTGTTCGGTGTGCGCGCGCAGGCGGGGACGATCGCCTCCCGCAACGTCTCACTCGTGCCGTTCTCGAAGCGCTACTTCCTCGGCGGGTCGGCGCACCTGCGCGGCTGGAGCCGCTTCGAGGTGAGCCCGCTCGACGATGAGGGCCGGCCGATCGGCGGACGAACGGTACTGGACCTGTCCGCGGAACTCCGAGTGCCGCTGCCTCGTCCGGCCTCCCTGGGTCTGGTGGGATTCGTGGACGGCGGCAACGTCTGGGCCGGCGGATTTGAAATCAAGCCACGCGACCTCAGATGGGCCGCCGGAATCGGCCTGCGCTATCTGACGCCGGTGGGCGCGATCAGAATCGATCTCGCGCGCCAGCTCACACCAATCCCCAACCTGCTCATCAATGGTGCGCCGTCGACGAAGCGTTGGCGTCTGCACTTCAACCTCGGGCATACGTTCTGACCATGGGCCGCCTCCGCCGGCTTGGCCGGCTCACTGGCACGCTGTTCGTCGCGCTGCTGCTCACGGTGGCGGCCGTCGGCGTCATCAGCGAGAGCGAGTGGTTCAAGAACTGGCTTCGGCTGAAGCTGGTGACGCAGCTGGCGACCGTGCTCGATGGTGAGCTACGCGTCGGGCGCCTGGGCGGGAACCTGTGGACAGGAGTGACGCTGGACGATCTCCAGCTCACGAATCGGGACGGTCAGGTGGTGCACGCGGATCGGATACGCGTGCGTTACGACCCGATCACGCTTGCGAAGCGCCGCTGGATCGTCGATCGCGTGGTCATCGAGCGCGCCAGCATCCAGATCGTGGAAACGCCGTCCGGCTGGAACGTCACGCATCTCACGCGCCCGCGTCCGCCGGGAGGCAAGCCGCCGACCGTATTCGTCCGCAGCCTCGAGCTCGTGGACTCGACGGTCACTGTTGACCGGACGTCCGCGAGGCCGCGGATCCTGACCGGCGTGAACCTCACGTCGTCGTTGAGAGCATCTGGCGGCACCGTCTCGTTCGACGTCCAGGCGCTCAATGCACTCGACGCCGCCACTGGTCTTGCGGTGCACGAGTTGCGCGGATCGGCGTCCGACAATTTCAGGAACTTTGAGGTGCAGTTCTCGGCGGCTGCCGAACATATGGCCATCGGCGGTACGGCGCGTGGTCACATGGAAGGCGCGACCCGAATCATTGACGCGGATTTCGACACCAGGCGCCTCAATCTCGCTCCCCTTTTCGAGGCACCCAATCTCGCGAGCGACATCACAGGTCACGTCACAACGCGGACCGTTCTGCCGGCCGGTGGACGTCCGTGGCAGATCGCCTTCCGTTTTTCCGGACCTGGATCGCGCGCGCTTGGCTATTCCGCCGATCGGATCGACGCGAGCGGGCGCGTCATCGACGGCGCCGTGATCTTCGACTCGAACGTGTCGGCGTACGGAGCGCAGGCGACGGTTCACGGCACATGGCAATGGGCGAAGCCCGGGCGCGCGGCCACTTTCAACGGACGCGGAGCATTCGCGTCGCTCGACGTGCGCAAGCTGCCGCCAACGCTGAAGCTGCCGCAACTGGACACCCAGGTCTCGGGACGATTTGAAACATCCGTTTCGAAACAGCACTGGAAGGCGCACGGCATCCTGTCCGGCGGCGTCGTCGAGGGCGCAACCGTTGGTCCGGGCACGCACGCGGCCATCGACTCGGAAAATGGCGTCACGACGTACGCCGCAGTCGGCATCGCGAGCCATGTCGACGTGGAGCGATTCGGCCGCGTGCTCCAGGTCGCATCGCTCTCCACGCCACGCTTCTCGAGCGATCTTTCCGGGGACTTCTTCGTCGTCGGCCGCACATCGGCCGGCGCCCCTCACTTTCTGATTGGCGGAGCGGCCCTGGCAGCGTCCACCATCTCCGCCACTCGCGTGCAACATCTCAACGCACTCGTGTCGCTCGAAGAACGACGGCTCGTCGTTACTGCCGGAGGCACGTTCGCGGAGCTCAACAACACGACGCTCGATCTGCCGTGGGATTCGTTCAAAGCCGCGGGCGACCTCGACGGCTGGCTCGCGATCAACGACATCGACCAGCCGATCACCGAGGACAATCTGGAGTTCGGCGGGCGTGCGGATCTCGGTCCGTCGATCGTACGTGGCATCAGCATTGATTCCGTTACGGCGAGCGCACGATTGCTCGGCGGAGCGTTGACGATCGACACGCTCGATGCACGAACGGCCGACGCGACAATCACGGCAACCGGCGGCCTCGGAGTTCGCCAATCCGCAGGAGGCGCGGGCATCACGCTCAAGGCGGACGTGCGGGATCGTGCGTTTCTCGAGCGGGTGCTCCAACGGCCGGTCTTTGCCGCAGGTACCGTCGATGCGACCGTCTCCGGCACGCTCGCGTCTCCGGCCGCGGCGGGCTCGCTCTCTCTCCATGAGGTCGCGTACAGCGACAGTCTGACGGCGCTCACGACGAATGCGACGTTCACGGTCGAGTGGCCGGATCGCATCGTCGACCGCCTCGCGTGGAGAGTGAAGGGCGACGCGTCGTTCGTCACGGTCGAGGGCACCGAAATCCAGCAGATCAATGCAACGGCGGACGGCGGGCCGAAAGAAATGGCGATTGACGTCCGGGCCGAGCAGAAATCGCGAACGCTCGGCGTCGAGGGCCAGCTTCGGCTCCAGCCTGAAGCGCGCGAGTTGCTGCTGCGCCAGCTCGCACTCACCACCGGCGCGATCGAATGGAGCATGCCTGCGAACCAGCAGGCGGTGCTCAAGTACGGCGTCGATCGCATCGACGTACGCGATCTGACGCTCGCGCGGGGAGCGCAGCGAATCGCGGTCGCGGGCGGCTTTGACGTTGGCGCCGGGCCCCAGGCGGCCGGTGGATCGCCGCTGCAGTTGAAGCTCACTGACGTGGACGTGGCTGACATCAACGGCATCCTGCTCGGCGATCGGCAGCTCACCGGCAAGGTCAACGGCACGGTGGCCGTCCGCGGAAACCGCGCGGCCCCCGTCGTCGAGGGCGACGTCACCGTTGCCAATGGATCGGTGCAGGGCGTTGCGTATGAATCAGTGCAGGGGCGCGTGAACTACACCGAAGGCGTTGCGACGATCGACGCGATTCTGAACCAGTCCGCCGGCGCGAGTCTGAAGGCGACCGGAACGATTGCGCTGAACGCGAGCGCTGACGCCGGCCGAACGATGGACTTGAAGATTACCGGCGGGCCCGTGAATCTCGGGCTCGTGCAGGCGTTCACCGACGAGATCGACAAGGTCTCAGGTGACGCGTCGGTCGACTTGCGCGTGACCGGCTCGATCGGGGATCCCATGCTGGCGGGGCACGCCGGCCTCACGAAGGGCGCGTTCACGGTCCTCGGCACGGGCGTGCGATATCAGGGCGTGGAAGCCGCGCTTGATTTCGCGGACGGCCGCATGACGGTCCGGCAATTGCGGCTGGCGGACGTCAACGGCGATGAGCTGACCGCGACAGGCGACCTCGACATCCGGCGGGGCGTGACGAATCGGTCGGTTGACATCCAGATCCACGGGCGGAGCGTCAGCGTGCTCGCCAACCAGTTCGGCACCGCGGAAATGAACGCCGACCTTCGCCTTTCGGGCGATCTGGGCGCGCCGGTACTGCGCGGGACGGCCACGCTCGAATCCGGACGCATCGAGGTCGCGAACCTGCTCGAGCAGACGGTCGCGCGGCCGTACTCGACGACGGCACAGGGGGCGCCCGGAGCGGAAGCGGCCGCGGTCCGCGTGCAGACGCCGTGGGAGAAGGCTGACATCAACGTCCAAATCCACCTGCCGGACAACCTCGTACTTCGCGGGCGGAATCTCAGGGTCTCCGGCAGCGGCTTCGGCCTTGGAGACATGAACATCATCACGGGCGGGACGTTCGACGTGACGAAGGCACCGGGCGCCGAAGTCGGCGTGCGCGGCACACTCGAGGTCGTCCAGGGCTCGTACTCGTTCCAGGGCCGCAGGTTCGAGATCGAACGCGGCAGCGATCTCCGCTTCCCGGGCGGCCGGCCGCTTACCGATCCCATCGTCAACGTCGATGCGACACGCGAGATCTCCGGCGTCACGGCCCAGGTCCACCTCCGCGGCAGCGCGCGCACACCCGAGCTCACGCTCTCGAGCCGGCCCGCGCTCGAAGAAAGCGACATCCTCTCGCTGATCGTCTTCAACCAGCCCGTGAGCGCGCTGGGCTCCGCCGAGCAGGTGAACCTCGGCCAGCGCGCCGCCGCGATGGCCGCCGGCGCGATCGCTTCCCCGCTCGCGGATTCGATCGGGCGCGCGCTCAACCTCGATGTATTTGAAATCCAGGCACCCACCGAGGACACCGCCGGCGCCGTGGTGATCGGGAGCCAGCTCGGCTCGCGGATCCTGCTCGGCCTGCGACAGCAGTTCGGAAACAGCGAGGTTGGCATGGTGACGCTGGAGTATCGAGTCAACCGGTTGCTGCGATTCGTCACGAGCGTCGCCAGCGGCACGCTCCAGGCCCACGCAACGCGCCGCACCGATCGCGGCGGCGTGGATCTGATCTTCGTTATCCGGTACTAACCAGGGAGGTTCGTCGATGCGTATGAAAACCGTGTTGCAGACACTCGCGCTCGTCGCCATCTCGGGCGCCGCGCTCTCGGCGCGCCGCGCGGTGTTTCAGGACAACTCGGTGACCGTGACGGGCTGCATCGAACGCGATGCAGCCTCGAGCACGGCCATCTACAAGGTCATCGTGTCGCAGCCGGACGGGACGTCCCTCATCTATCAGCTGAACGCGCCCGGTAACGCGTCGGTTCCGGCGGCCGCCGGAAAGACGGCGCAGGTGACCGGCTCGCTGACAACTGAAAAGCGCGCCGGCCGCGATGTGAGAGTCATCGCCGTCAAGGCCATCGAGGTCGTCGCCGAGGGATGCCGCAAGGGCTAGGCGAGCCTGAGCGGCGGCGGGAGTGGGTCCGACTGAGTGCTGACGTCCCGGCTCGGCGGGATCAGTCGCCGGTCGACGAGGGATCGGATCGCCCGGCTCAGGCGAACATGCCGCTCGAAATCCTCGCGCCGTCCGGTCGGCCTGCAGACTGACGCCCATCGCGCCGGCCCAGTTGCAATCCACTCAGGCGCGGCGCTCGCACGCCTCCCTCCCTCCGCTCGGATTTCAGACTGGCGCCCTCGCGGCAGTTCGATTCGCCGCGCGATCCGATCCCTCGTCGACCAGCGACTCTGACTCGGGGATCGTGGGTCAGGCTGAGTCCTGATGGCCCGCCGCCTTCGGAGTGGCCCGATGGGCGTCAGTGTGAAATCACGCCGGAGGCAATCGCCGTTATTCAGTGGGCTTCTAACTCTTATCCCAGAACTTATCTTCGATTTCCGAACCGAATCCCTTCGCCTCATCGTCCAAGAAACTGTTACGGCGGTAGCTTGGATACAGAGGCTGTATGAACTGCCACCAGCTCGGCGCGACACCTCGGTCGAAGTCCCAACGCCGTAGAAGTTTGAAGACTCCAGGCGGGCTTCCAGCCATGGCCAGTGGCCGATCGCGAACGGCCTGATCCATTTCCTCAAGATCCTCAACGCTCAAGACAACCAGTGCCGCGACCTTGGTCGCATGCTCTGCCTTGAGAGCTTCACGCAGCTCCGCATCCAGCAACTGCCAGACTCCGGGCGTCCTGACACGCTTGTCTGTAGCTATCATGATCGGATAGAGGCGCTGAATGTCGGTGTTCGGCAGAGGGATTTGCGACACTCGATCAGTGAGAACGGAGTCGATGTCTCGCGCCAGCTGCAGAACGGCTTCCCGATATGGTTCTTGACCTAGTCTTTCCCGCCCAACGAAGGTGCGCTTGAGCGCCTGACGCAGGACATTTGTATCCCCTGAGTTTGCTGCCGGGTCACCGATCCGGCTGGTTGTAATCTCGACGAGTGCGAGATGACGCTTGAAGCAGACCGCCGCATCGATCTCGCCTGTTCGCAGTTGGATCCGCGGAAAAAGTGACGCATGTGAGCCGGTGGCAATTCGTTGAAGTACACGCAAGATGTACTCCTCCGAGATCTGGCCCCAGTCCGCTTGCCACATGTCCTGTTGGTCGACGTCGGGATCCTTCAACCACCAAAAGATGTCCCCGGAGAGCTTCTCTGCAACGAGCTCTGGCATGATGGCAGCAACGGTGCCATTGCGGAACCGAAGAAATGGCCGATCACGGAACGGCAGATGACCAATTGGGCCTCCTATTTCAGAATCAGCGATGACGTCGCTCCAGACGCGGGCAGTCCTCGTCAAGAAACTCTCCAAGGCGGCTTTGGAAATCGTAGTTTTGGCAAGGAACGTCTCAGGGTTGAACATGATTGACGTCGGATTACTGAAAATGTCCGACAGCTTCCGCACTCCCGACCAGTAGGAAACAAACATCGCCAAGGTCGTTACGTCATCGAAACTCAAGCCTACGGCCCCAAGCATTCGGCTCTTCAGCTTCGCCACCTTCGGTGCGAGCTTGGGATCTGATTCTGCAGCGCGAAGCATGATCCTTGTCCGGGCCAAGACCAGATTGACGTTCGGCTGTTCGCCAAGCCAAAGCCTTGGCATGAGGCCAGCCGCAACTTCGAGCCAACGTTCTGTAGTGCCCCTAGGTGAACTTGGGACTTCTTTGACCCGCGACACATCAGCGGCGAATCTCAAGGCATTGAAGAGGACCTGGAGACCCGGGACTGAGTTGGGGTCGAGGTCTGTCGACTCCGGACAAACAGCCATTGCTCGCCGCAACAGCGACAAGACTTGGAACGGCTCAAGAAATACTGAATCACGCTCTTTCAATTCGTCTTTGAGTCTCCCGACCTGGACTCCCATCGCGGCCATCGCCTCGATGTACGACGCATTCAGTTCGCGAAAGTGATTCGTTCGATCGGCCGAAAGTGCGTTGAGAAGACTGACGCATCGGACGAGGACGGGCTGTCGAGGGAGCTGCCGCAGTTGGTTGTCTAACTCGGCCAATGAACCAGTCGGCAATCCGAGTTCTTCGCTGCAAATCACCGTAACGAAACGTGGGCCGACTCTCGGTTGCATGGGCGTCGGAAGGACTAACAGTAACTAGCGCCTAGTCGTTGAACATCGACGCACAAACGGAGCACGAACCTTGTATCGCTCGCCGAGGATTTGTCGTTCGGCGCGATCGGAGCCGCCTACTCGCCCAGCTCCCCTACGATGAAGCGATCGAAGGCGTAGAGCAGATCTTCGCGGTTGGAGTACGGCCCGGGGCGGTAGCCGCGCGAGCTGATGCCGGCCTGCGCGAGCTCGCAGACGTGCCAGTCCTGCTTGTTCGTCATATCCCAGAAGGCGGTCGCGTCGGAGAAATCGAACGCGGGCCTCCCCGCTTCCGCCGGATCCACCATCCAGTCGCACACGATCCGCGTGTGGTTCGGCGCGAGCGGCCAGAGCGTGTGTGTCAGCACGTAGTCGGGGTGCGGCGCGATCATGAAGTTCGGGAACACCGAGTAGTAATAGATGTGGCGGCGGTCGTCCTCCGAGAGTCCCGGCAGCGGCGACCGCGGACAGGTGCCATCCATCGACATGGTGGCCGCGCCTTCGTTCAGATCCATACGCCCGCCCATGTAGTTCGTCCGGAACGGCTCGTTCTCACCGCTCAGGTAGTGCGAGAGCTTGTTCAGCGCGGGATGCAACGTCGGGCAGTGCAGGCACTCGTTGTAGTTCTGGACGATGAGTTTCCAGTTGGCGGCGACGTCGTACACGATCTGGTGCGCGCGGCGCAGGCCGGCCATTCCCCAGGGACGGAACTTGTCCGGCAGCGCCCCCAGCTGGTCCGCCAATGACGGGCCCGACGCGGCCATCGACACGAATACGAAACCGTCCCACACGTCCGCGCGCACGGCGTTCAACGGAAACTCATCGCGCGTGAAGCCCGGCGAACCGTCCATGTGCGGCGCGCCGATGAGCCGGCCCTCATAGTCGTACGTCCACGCGTGATACGGACACCGGATCGATCCCGCGAACTCGCCGCGTTCGGCGTCGCACAACTGGGTGCCGCGGTGCCGGCAGAGGTTGTGGAACGCCCGAACGCCGTCGCCGTCCTGCCTCACGATCAGAATGTTGTCGCCCGCAACAGTGCGCGTGATCCACGAGCCGCGCTCGGGAAGCTCCTCGAGGCGCGCGACCCCGACCCACTTGCGCCGGTAGAACACGTCGAGCTCGCGCTCGAACAGGGCCGGATCGGTGTAGTAACGCGCCGGCAGCGTGAACGCGGTCTCAGGGAGGGTCGATCTGGGCTTGAAGGACATCCGCGAGTCCAATCATATCCAGACGCACGCGCCACCTGCTGGCGAGGGAGAAACTACCCGGTCTTCGGCAGAAACCGCGGAATCCCGCGTAGTTTGCGCGATTCCCGCTGACGGCCCCGTTGACACGGTTCTTGCAGTAGAGAGCACTGAACCGAAGGGGGATACCGCCATGAGCAGCGGAAAAACGATCGCACTAACTCTCGGCTTTCTGGGGACTTTCGCTCTCGGTGTCTGGGTCAGCCCGCACGTCAGGCCGTCGCTCGTCGGCGAGCCTGAGCCCGTGATGCAAACGGCGAGCGCACCTGCGCCGGCGCCGGAGCCGGACCGTACGGCAGCACGTGTGCGCGCCAGCGAGGACGCCATGGTGCTGCGGCCGATCGCGGCATCAACCGTCGAGTTGCAGCGGCTTCTGAAGCCGGTCCTGAACGAAGGGATGAATCTGAAGATGGCGTCCGATGGATTCCGCGACGGCGAGCAGTTCGCCGCGGTCGCCCACGCGGCGCGCAATCTCGGCATTCCCTTCATGGTGCTGAAGCAGCGGGTGCTCGAGGAGAAGATGACGCTGGCCGCCGCGATCCGCGAGATCAAGCCGGACGTGAACGCCGCACTGGAGGCGAACCGGGCGCGGATCCAGGCAAGGGCCGACATCGCAGCCATTACGCTCTGAACTTGCCGACGGCGATGCAAGCCGCTCGTGCTTACTTTCTTTTGCTTGCGTCGCCGTCGAATTCCCTGCGCGTCGCCGATTGCTCCCGCCCGACGCGGCCGACCGCGATGTCGGCGCGCGCGTAACTTTCCGGCCGCACTGCCGCGCCCGCAGCACCGCGCATAATCGAAATCTGGCCGACGTGCGTCAGCGCGTCCGCAATCGGCCCCTGGAAGATCACGCCCGGCGGGTACTTCTCGAAGGTTGACGACGCGAGGGCACGGTCGAAGGACCCGATGGACGCGAAGAACCGATCGCACGCGACCGCCCAGTAGTCCGTCGGCTTCGGCTCCCAGGAATACTCTCCGCGCGCCATCCGTTCGCCCCAATCCATGAGATCGCCCATGTGCGACACGATCTCCACCGCGGTCCGGCTGCCTTCAGCGAGCCGGAACGCGCCAAAGGCCGGGGGCGCGTCACGAAGCGCCTTCTCCGCGCGATAAGCAAGGGTCGCGAGTGTGTGACGGAGGAGATCGTTGTTCACCTTACTCGAGCGGCTCCTTGGGTTTCAGGGGAGTGACGTGGTGAACCGGATCGCTGTCGTCCTTCTTTGTGGTCCAGACGTGTCCGCAGCTGGCACAGCGGTAGTAATTCACCAGCGCGTCGTCGCTGATGTCCAGGCGGCGTTTCGTATCGGCTCCGCAATTCGGGCAGGGCCGGTTGGGCATGACGGCCGACAGCCTACACCGGTACGTAATGAAGTGCCCACACTATTCTTTCAGGCATCTGTCGGCGAGAGCGCATCCCAGAAACGTAAGCCGCCAATGCGCAAGTAGATTGAGCGGATCGGTACTGCCATTGCAGTACTACGTGACCCCACCACTTGAACCCCTCGGATCGGAAACTTGTTGCCAACCCGGAGACATCACCGTCACAAAGGTGCACTCCGGTTACCTGATCGGCCGCGCGTTAGCACCCATCGGACCTGGTCCGTGGTGGGAGTACGTGGCGGTTGTCAGGATGTTCAAAGACGCCGTCCACCACGCTCTTACAATCGCCCACAACGACGACGTGCGGGCGTGGCTCCAGAAGCGCGGCGACGACTACGAAGCTCTGACCGAATCCAGCGACGAGTCGTAGGGCCTACCGCGTCTTCTCCGTCCAGCGCTTGAATCCCGGCAGGGACCGGGCGCGCATGCAGGGCTGTTCCACGAAGAGGTACAGCAGTGCGGCGAAGACGACAGAGGTGACCACGGCGAGTGCGGCGCCGGCCCAGAGCGCCGTCCAGTTGCCGAGCGACGGGCCCCAGGCCGCGGCGGTCTTCGGAAAGAGCCAGAGCATCACCGCTTCGTGAACGAGATAGAGCGAGTACGAGATCTGCGCGATCGGATAGAGCACCTTCGCCGACAAGATCGATCGCAGCAGCTTGCCGGCCGCGCCGGAACGGTGGATGGCCGCCAGAATCAGGAACATCAGGCAAATCGAAAAGACGTCGCGATGGTGCGAGTAGTACAGCTCGGCCGCCCGGCGCGGAATTGACGCGAAGAGCGGCGAGGCGAGCGCGAAGTAGGCCGTCGGAATAATCAGCGCCACCGCCAGAATAGAGAGGACGTTCACGAGCGCGGTCCGCGTGAAAAACACCCGCACGCGCTCGCGCTGGTACACCATGAGGTACGCGGCGATCACACCTGACAGAAGCCCGGCGTACCGCGTGTACAGGTTCTGATACTCGATCGAGAACCGATCCACCCACGACGGCATGTCGGGCGTGTCGAGGAACGGCGGAATGAAGCCGTGGCGGTCGATGATGATCCAGCGGATGACGCCCGAAAGCAGCATGAACAAGCCGAGGATCTGGAGCTTCGGCCGGAAGCGCATGAAGATCAGGATGAACGCCGGGAAGATCAGATAGAACTGCTCTTCAATCGCGAGTGACCAGCACCAGCCCATGTACTGTCCGTTGATGGGCAGGAAGTTGTTGACGTAGAGCAGGTTCGCCCAGATGGTGTCGAAGTTCATCCACGGCGGGAACTCCATCAGGATCGCCGACTTCGGAATGTTGTGAACCAGCGGCGCGCCTAGAAGCATGGCGACGACGTACACCGGAATCAGCCGGAGGAACCGGCGCGCGTAGAAGCGCTTCACCTGCAGGCCACCGGTCGCCCTGTACTCGTCGAGCAGGATCGATCCGATCAGGTAGCCGCTGATGACGAAGAACAGGTCCACACCCATGTCGCCGCGGCCCATCCACTGCGTCCACGGTCCCATGAAGAGCGCGAACGCTTCGGTCGTGAACGATCCGAGGTGGAAGAACGGGATGTGGAAGAAGATGACCCAGATGATTGCGAATGCGCGGACACCGTCGATGACGGGGTCGTGATCGTCGCGACGACGGACGAGCGATCGCCAGTGACTGGCGAGGTGGAAAACGCGAACGCCGGCGCCCTGCTGGGGGACGCTAGGGTTACCCATGGGCCGACGGGATTATATATAGTCCGTCTGCTCCGGCATGACCCCGACCTCCTTCGGCCACTACCGCCTGGAAGACCGCCTCGGTCAGGGCGGGATGGGCGAGGTTTTCCGGGCTTTTGACGAAAGGCTGAACCGCCGGGTCGCCATCAAGGTGATGCGCTCGGATTCGGGCGCGGCCTCTGCGGACGTCGAGCGATTCCTGCGCGAGGCCCGGGCCGCCTCCGCGCTGAATCATCCCAACATCGTCACGATCCACGACGTCGGCGACACCGGCGACGGCGGGCACTACATCGTGCAGGAGCTCGTCGAGGGCCGCACCCTCCGAGCGATGGTCGGCACCGAAGAGCGGCCGCCGCTTACCGCGGTTGTGGATGTCGTCAGGCAGGTCGCGCATGCGCTCTCCGCCGCGCACGCCGCCGGCATCGTCCACCGCGACATCAAGCCCGAGAACATCATGGTGCGCGGCGACGGGTACGTGAAGGTGCTCGACTTCGGCGTGGCGCGCATGGTCGACGTCGCCGGCTCGTCGGACACGACACGATCGAGATCCGATCAGGTCACCGAGCCCGGCAAGCTGGTCGGCACGACGTCGTACATGGCGCCGGAGCAGGCGAAGGCCGGCGCCATCGGTACGCCCGCGGACATCTTCGCGCTCGGCGTCACGCTGTACGAACTCGTCAGCGGCGAGCGGCCGTTCGTCGGCGGCACGGCCATGGCCGTGCTCGCGGCGATTCTGTCGGAGCAACCGGTACCGCTCGCGCGGCTCATTCCATCGACGCCGCCGCCGCTCGACGCCTTGGTCCACCGGATGCTCGCGAAGAATCCGGACGAGCGGCCGACGTCGCGTGAGATCGAAGAAGCCCTGACCTTGATGGCCTCGGGCGACACGCTCACGTCGCCGACCGCTGCCGCGCCGCGCCGTACGACGGTCGGCCGTGAGGCCGAGCGCGATCAGCTCCGGCGCGCGCTGGCCCGGGCGCGTACGGGCAACGGGCTGCTCCTGACGGTGTCGGGCGAGGCCGGCATCGGCAAGACCAGTCTCGTCGAGGATTTCCTGGCCGAGGCGGTCGCTCGACCGGATCGGCCGATCGTCGCCCGCGGCCGCTGCTCCGAGCGGCTGGCCGGATCCGAAGCGTACCTGCCGATCCTCGACGCGCTCGATCATCTGCTCAATCGCCACACAGGCACGTCCGTGCAGACGCTGATGAAGACGGTGGCGCCGACGTGGTACCTCCAGGTCGCGACCGGCCTCAGCGAGCAGTCGGGCATCAGCTCGATGCGCCTCGAAGCCCAGGCGGCGTCGCAGGAACGCCTGAAGCGTGAGGCCGGTGCGTTTCTTCACGACCTCGCGCGGGCGCAGCCCGTCGTGCTGTTTCTCGACGATCTGCACTGGGCGGACGCGTCGACCGTGGATCTGCTCAACTACCTCGCGAGCCGGTTCAGCGGCACGCGGTTGCTCATTCTCGCCACCTACCGGCCGTCGGAAATGGCCCTCGGGCAGCACCCGTTCCTCGAGATCCGGGGCGAGCTGCGGTCGCGCGGCCTGCTCGAAGACCTGTCGCTGCAGTTTCTCAGCGCGGCCGACGTCAGCCACTACCTCGCGCTCGAGTTCTCCGAGCACGTGTTCCCGCCGGAATTCGCCGGTGAGGTGTACGCCAAGACCGAGGGCAACCCGCTGTTCATGGCGGATCTCGTGCGCTACCTGCGCGACTCGGGTCGCATCGTCGAGGAACGCGGGCGGTGGCGAGTGTCGTCGACGGAGGCAGGCGGGGTGCGGGATCTGCCGGAGTCCGTGCGCAGCATGATCGAACGCAAGATCCAGCAGCTCAGCGAGACCGACAAGAAGCTCCTGCTGGCGGCCGCGGTACAAGGCCATCAGTTCGACACGGCCACGGTCAGTGAAGCGGCCGAGATGGAACCGGCGCACGTCGAGGATCGGCTGGACGTGCTCGCGCGCGTGCACGTGTTCGTCGAGCGCGGCGCCGAGCGCGAGTTTCCCGATCTGACCCTGACGCAAGATTACCGCTTCGTGCACGTGCTGTATCAGAACGCCCTGTACGCGTCGCTGCAGCCCGCGCGGCGCGCGGCCCTGAGCGGCAAAGTGGCCCGGTCGCTCGTCACGCATCACGGTGGGCGCGTCAACAGCGTGGCGGCGAGCGTGGCGGTGCTCTTCGAGGCCGCGCGCGACTTCGCGTCGAGCGCGCAGTACTACTTCGTCGCCGCCCGGCAGGCGGGCAACCTCTACGCCTTCCGCGAGTCGTTGTCGCTGGCCGAGCGCGGACTCGATGGCCTGCGCGGGCTGCCGGATGGCCCGCAGCGCGTCCAGCTCGAGCTCGGCCTGCAGATGATTCGCGGCCACGCGCTGCGCATGCTGAAGGGCTGGGCCGCGCCGGAGCTCGAGCCCGTCTTCACGCGCGCGCGGCAGCTCTGCCACGAGCTCGCCGATCCGCCGGAGCTCGTCCCCGTGCTCTGGGCGCTCACGCTCTTCTACGCGATTCGCGGCAACCTGCGCGAGTACAAGGAGAAGGCCGACGAAGTGATGCGGATGGCCGAACAGTCCGCCAATCCGGCGTTCATCATCGGCGGCTATCACCTCGTCGGCGTGTGCGGCGAGTTCATGGGGGACATGGTCGACTCGCGCGACAAGCTCCAGCGCGGCAGCCGCCTGCACGACCCCGCCAAGCATCTCGCGTACACGCAAATGTACGGGCTCGACCCCGGCATGATTGCCCGCGCGATGCTGAGCCGGCCGACGCTGGTGCTGGGCTATCCGGATCAAGCGCTCAAGCAGGCCCGGGAGACGCTCGCGATCGCCCGGTCCCAGCGCCAGCCGATGACGCTGGCGTTCGCGCTCCTCGTGCTCGAGGGCGTGCACCTCAACCGCGGCGAGGCCGGCGACGTTGTCGGCCTCGGCAACGAAGTGATCGAGCTAGCGCGGGAATACGGCCTCGCGCAGGAAAAGGAATGGGGCCGCGCGTTTCAGGGCGTGGCCTTCGCCCTGCTGGGCGATCTCGACAAGGGCATCGATCAGCTCAAGGACAGCATCGCCGTTCAGCAGGCGATCGGCTCCGGCCTTGTGAGGAGCGCGTTTCTCGGCGCGCTGGCGGAGCTGCTTTGTTTCGCCGGACGGCTGGATGAGAGCCGCGTGGCGATAGAAGAAGCGTTCGAGCATGCCGCGAAGATGAGCGAGGGCGGCTACATCGCCGAGCTCCACCGTGCGCACGCACAGCTGATGGCCGCATCGGGCCGCGCCGGCGACGCTGAGGCGAGCTACCGCAAGGCGATCGATTACGCGTCGAAGCAGCAGGCCAGAATCTTCGAGCTCCGTGCCGCGACGGGCCTGGCGCGGTTGCTCGCGGCCGCGAAGAGGACCGATGACGCGCGCGCGGCGCTCAAACCTGTCTACGACTGGTTCTCCGAGGGTCACACCACCGCCGACCTCGTCAACGCGCGCAAGACTCTGGACGAGATCGGCTGACGCCCGTGTCCAGTACGCCCAACGTCGCCGGCCCCGAACCGCTGCGCTTTGATCGCGTGCTCGCCGAGGAGCGCGCCGCTCTGAAGAAGACACCTGGAGAATCGTCGTCCGCGCTCTGCCTTTCCGGCGGCGGCGTCCGCAGCGCAAGCTTCAGTCTCGGCGTGCTGCAGGCCTTGTCACGCGCCGGCGTCCTCGACAAGTTCGACTACCTCTCCACCGTGTCCGGCGGCGGGTACGCCGGCGGGTGGCTCTCCGCGTGGCGGGTTCGAGCGAAGGCGAAAAGCGAGCCCGATCCGTGCCTCAACCTCGATGGGTTGTCGCCTGACGGCGACGAGCCTCCGCCGCTCGGGCGTCTCCGTGCGTTCATCGAGTACCTGACGCCGCACACCGGGGTTCTGTCGGCTGACGTCTGGACACTCGTCGGCACCATGCTCCGCAACCTGGCCGTCAACTGGCTGATCCTGATTCCGGCGATCGCCGCGGCGGCGATGCTGCCGCGGCTGTACCTCGGACTGCTGGGACTGCCCTCTCAGCCGGAACTGGTGTCGCACGAAACACTCGAAGCCTGGTACAGCGCGGGCTGGATTCTGTTGATGGTGCTCGTGGCAATCGCCGGCACCTATGCCGCGCTTCAGCTGCCGAGCCTCGGCCGTCGTCCCAACGGCCTGCGCGGATTCCTCGGCTGGTTCCTGGCTCCCGTGCTGATCGTCCATGTGCTGCTCAGCGTCCACCGCTTCTGGGCGCCGCAATTCGGACTCGATGCCACCAGCGGCTGGCAGATCCTGGCATCAGCGGGCGGAATGATGCTGCCGTGGCTGGCCGGCAGTGTGTTCGGTGGGCGGTTCTGGCAGCCACGGATCTGGATCGCGGCGGCGGTCGCCGGCGCCGCAGGACGGTTCGCCGCCTGGCAGGTGCACGCGCTCGCCAGCTTCGTCGCGAGCAACGCGCCCCAGGCTTTCGTGGTGCTCGATCTCACCGGCTCACTCGCGATGCTCTTTCTGCAAATCGCGCTGTTCATCGGCCTCGCAAGCCGCGAGATGACGGACGAGGATCGGGAGTGGTGGGCGCGATCGGGGGCGTGGATCCTGATCTCGTCGGCGACCTGGTTCGCGGTGAGCGCGGTCGTGATCCTGGGCCCGCTCGCCCTGAACGCCGCCCTCGATCAGATCGGCGTCACCCACCTGTCTGGACGAATCGGACTCGGAGTCCTCGCGGTGCTCGCCGGCGTCGCGCAACGAACGAGCGCCGTCCTGTCGGTGATTTCCGGAGCCGGATGGCTGAAGTCGCTGGTGGCGTCGATGGCCGCTCCCGTGGTCACACTGGCCCTCTTCGTTCTGACATCGGACGCCAATGGCGTCCTGCTCGGCGCGGTGCACGCGCGCCTTCGCCTGTCCGAACACACGCACGTGCTTGGCGCGTCGCTGCCCGAGGATCTGATCGGGCTCGGCCTCCTGGTGGTCCTCGGTCTCGGGCTCGGTCACATCATCGCGGTCAACCGTTTCTCCCTGCACGGGATGTATCGCTTCAGGCTCGTCCGCACGTTCCTGGGAGCCTCGCGGTCGGGCGCCGAACGTCATCCGAGCCCGTTCACGGGGTTCGACGCGAATGACGACCTCCGGATCAGCGAGCTCGCGACCCTGAGCCGTCCGTTTCACGTCGTCAATGCCACGCTCAACACCGTCGCAAACACGAGACTGGCCACGGCGGAACGCCAGGCGCGCCCGTTCACGTTCTCGGCGTTGCACTCGGGCGCGGACGGCGTCGGCTACCGGCCGTCCGCCCAATACGCCGGCGGCATCACGCTCGGGGACGCGATCACGACCTCCGGCGCGGCGGCCAATTCCAACATGGGCGCGGCTGCCTCCCCGGTGCAGACGTTCCTGCTGACGTTGTTCAACGCCCGCCTCGGCGAATGGCTGGGCAATCCCGGCGTGCCGGGCAGCCAGACCTGGACAAAGCCCGCGCCGAGCTTCGGCGCCGGCCCGCTCCTGAACGAGCTCGTGGCGCGGACGACGGACACCAACCCGTTTGTGAATCTTTCGGACGGAGGACACTTCGACAACCTCGGCGCGTACGAAATGATCCGCCGCCGCTGCCGGACGATCGTGATCGTCGACGCCGGCGCCGATCCGTCGTTCGCGTTCGGCGATCTCGCCAACCTCAGCCGCCGAGTGCGCATCGACTTCGGCGTGTCGATCACGTTCCCCTCTGGTGTCGAGATCGGACCGTCGGTCGCCGCCGGCCGGCGCAGCCGCTGGGCCGCAGCGACGATCAACTATCGCGACGCCGATCCGGCGATGCCGAACGGCGTGCTGGTGTACATCAAGCCCACGATTCTCGGTGACGAGCCCATCGACGTCGCGAACTATGCGCAGTCGAATCCGCCGTTCCCGCACCAGTCGACCGTCAATCAATGGTTCGGCGCCGCCGAGTTCGAGAGCTACCGCACGCTCGGTTGGCACACCGTCGCTTCGCTCTGCGGCAACCGCACGTTCGCGGATCCCCGCGAACTGTACGAGGCCGCTACTCGCCCTGGAGCCTGACGTCATGAGAGGACGCACCACACTCATCGTTCTGACCACGCTCGTTGTCGGCATCGCCGCCGGCGTCTTCCTGCGGTCGACCGGCATCATCGGTCCGCGGGTGCGCGTAGCCGCGGCGTTCCCGCCGCCGATCTCGCCCGAGGGATGGAACGGCCTGTCGAGCACCGAGCGCTCGACGTTCTACCACCTGTCAGAAGGCGGCGAAATTTTCCCGCTCGACTGGTTCCTCGCCCTCGAGGTCGAGAGCATCGGCCCCGACGGCGAGCTACAGGCGCGGCCGTTCATGGACAACATCGAGCGGTACGGATTCCTGTCGGATCCAAAGAGCACAGGCAATCCATACGGCTTGCCCGTCGGGATTTCGTGGGGCCGATCGAAGATCTCAGGTTGGCCGATGATCGGCCTGAACTGCACGGCGTGCCATGTCGGTCAGTTCCAGTACGGCAGGCGCGCTGTGCGCATCGACGGCGGCCCGAACATGGTGCTCGTCAACACCATGCTGGCGGATATGGGGACGGTGACGCAGGACACGTTGTCGTCGCCGCGCCGTCTCCTTCGTTTCTGGAGCCGCGTAAGGGAGATCCGGAAGGCACGCCGCGCCCTCATGAAACAGGGCGGCGACGAAGCCGCCGGGCCCGACGAGTCGACGCTCAGTCGCATCATGGAGATGTTCACGCAGAACCGCGGCCTGCTCGCCGCGCGGCTCAACGTGCTGAAGGCCGTGCCGGTGCTGGCGCACTCCCTCAACATCAGCGTCAAGGAAGGTTACGGCCGCCTCGACGCCTTCGGGATCGGCCGCGACGAGTTCTTCGGCAGCATCCCCGGCAACATGTTGCCGGCCGACGCGCCGGTGAGCCTGCCGCATATCTGGGGCCTGATGTACACGGGCTGGCTGCAGTGGGGCGCGAACACGAACTCGGTCATGGAGCGGAACATCGGGCAGGCGCTCGGCGTCGGCGCGCTCTTCGACAAGGACTACAACAGCACCGTGCGAGTCGACAACCTCCACCGCATGGAGGAGCTCGCGTACAAGCTGCAGCCGCCTGAGTGGCCTGACTTCTTTCCGCCGATCGATCGCGCGCGGGCCGCACGCGGTGAAAAGCTGTTCAAGGACACCTGCGCCAAGTGTCACCAGGAATGGGTGTCGGACGGCCTGATGCGGTCCTACAAGCTGCATACGCTTGCCGAGGCCGGCACGGACCCGCTTACGGCCATCGGATTCGAACGGCCGGTGACGACGCCCGACGGCACGGTGAAACCGTTCGCGTATGCGGCCATTGAGCCAATTACGAAGGTCAAGGAAAAGGCATATGCGGAGATGAAGCTCACCGCGACCCAGATCGCGGCGCTCGAGGCCCGGCAGATCCGCAAGGGACCTCAATGGGATCCGGCGTTCCGCGCGACGCTGCTCGATTCAGAGAAATGGGCGGACAGCCGCGGCCGCAAGGTGTATCGATCGAAAACGCTTGCCGGTATCTGGGCGACGCCGCCGTTCCTGCACAACGGATCGGTGCCCACGCTCTACCATCTGCTCCTGCCCGCCGCCGAGCGGCCCGTGACGTTCTACACCGGACAGCGCGACTACGATCCGGTGAAGCTCGGCCTGGAGCTCGATCGAACGAAGTTCAACCTTCCGCCTGGGCTGGATCTCTTCACGTTCGACACGCGCATCGCGGGCAACTGGAACACCGGCCACGAATTCGATTGGGTCTACAAGGACCTCAACGACGAGAAGCGATACGACATCATCGAGTACATCAAGACCTTCACGGAGCCGTTCACCGCGCCGCCGAAGGCCACGGCGGAAGCGCTTGCCGAGGCCGGCGTCCCCGCCGACTCCGACATCGTATTCACCGCCTTCCCGGGCGCCCCCACAAACTGGGCGCCGTTCGTGCTGATCAGCCTCCTGACGACGGGCGGCCTGCTGTTGTTCGTGCGATCCGTCGGCGCCAATGCGGCGAAATACAGCTCGCAGGAACCGGACGACATCCAGAAGATCCGCGACGGCGTCCTCGCGCTGCAGGCGAAGTACGCGGCCGATCAGGATCGTCCGCTGCGCCGCGGCACGCACGCGAAGGGCCGATGCGTCGGCGGCACGTTCGAAGTCTTCGACGTGCAGAAGACCATCAGCGATTCCGCGCTCGCCGGCAGACTCGCGCAGGGCCTGTTCGCCCAACCAGGCGTCTACAAGGCCACGGTTCGTTTTGCCAACGGCAATTCACAGATCCAGAAGGACAAAGTCGGCGACGTGCGGGCATGTTCGTTCGCCGTGGAGCTTCCCGGCGGCGGCCGCCAGGACTTCGCGTTGAACAACGCCGCCACGTTCCCCATCAACGACGCGCACGCGTTTGCCGCGCTCGTGCAATTCGCCAACGCGCCCAGCCCGTTCCAGGGCTTCCGGTCGCTGAAGCTCTCGGACAAGATGGCGTTGTTGAGGGTCATCTTTCTGGGCATGATCCAGAGCCGGCCGCCGAAGACCCCGTATCAGCTGACGCGTTACTGGAGCACGGTGCCGTTCTGTCACGGCGGCGCCGATGCGGTGAAGTACACGGCGATACCGTGCAGCGGGAACTCGGGACAACCGCTCGACGGGACGTCGAACGAGCTCCAGAACGAAATCGTCCGTCATGTCACCGACGACGAACATATGAGCGCCTTCGATTTCGGGATCCAGCTTCTGGACACCGGGAAGATGCGGCGCTGGTTCCGGCGCCGCGAGACGAGCTACTGGATCGAGAACGCCAGCATTCCCTGGAAGGAATCGCAGGCGCCGTTCCACGTCGTCGGCCGCCTCACGCTGGTGCGCGGTTCGGCGTTCAGCGAAGAGGCGTGCGAGGCGCAGTTCATCGACGTCACGGAGCATTCGACGCCGGCAAGCGCGCCGCTCGGCAGCATCAACCGCGCGCGCTGGGCGGCGGAGTCGGCGAGCAGGAAGGCCAGACTTGGGTGAACGCGGCTGACGCCGCGTTCACCAATCGCATATAATCAACGGGTCGGTTCTATTCGACGCCCGCCCCGCTGGACCCTTTGCGCCCACCAATTCTGATGGCGCGTGATCGATCCGAAGACTCGGAGATCACCGTGCCTGAAGCTGCATTGCGCGCCTCATGAAGACGACCGCCGCGGGGGACTGCGTTCAGGCGAAGGAAATGCTGATCGATCTGTACGAACTCATCGCCGCGCTCGATCGCCGCGTGCCCCGTCTGGAACGAAGCGGTGAACTGAAGATCGCACGCGACGCCGCGAAACTTCGCGAGCGAGCCCTCCACCTGATCCACGAGATTGAAGGCGCCGCGCCCAAGGAATAGCTCGCTTTCGCGATCGTTCGCTCGCTCGTTCGCTCGCTCGCACAGCCCCACACCCGTCGTGAAGGAGAACGCATCATGGGCGTCGACCAGCTCAAACGATTCGCCGTCCTCGGAAATCATTTGCCGCGGCACTGCGGCATCGCTACATTCACGACGCATCTGACTGACGCGCTCGTCGGCCAGCTGCCGGGCGCCGACGCCTTCGTCATCGCGATGAACGACGTCGGCCACCAGCACGCCTATCCCGGACGCGTGCGGTTCGAGATTGGCGAGGGCGATCTCAGCTCGTACCGCCGGGCTGCCGACTTCCTCAACGTCAACCAGGTCGATGTGCTGTCCGTGCAGCATGAGTATGGGATCTTCGGCGGCAAGGCCGGAGTTCATCTGCTGGAGATACTCACCCACCTGCGCATGCCGATTGTCACGACCCTGCACACGGTTCTGTCGGAACCGAATGCGGCGCAGCGCCTCGTCCTCGACGAGCTGGCGAAGCTGTCGGAGCGCCTGGTCGTCATGAGCGAATCGGGCGCCGAGTTGCTCCGGACAGTGCACAACATTCCTGACGATCAAATCGACCTCATTCCTCACGGGATTCCGGTCGTGCCTGAGACGGGCGACAGCAAACGACGGCTCGGTGTGGAGGGCAAAACGGTCATCATGACGTTCGGCCTCCTCTCCCCCGACAAAGGCATCGAGTACGTCGTCGAGGCCCTTCCGGCGATTCTCGCGGTCAATCCGGACACGGTGTACATCGTCCTCGGGGCGACGCATCCGCACGTCGTTGCACGAGAGGGCGAAGCCTACCGGCTGATGCTCGAGGCACGCGCCCGCCAGCTTGGCGTCGACGGCAACATGATTTTTCACAACCGCTTCGTGAGCCAGGAAGAATTGACGGAGTTTCTCTCGGCCGCCGACATCTACATCACGCCCTACCTCAATCCGGAACAAATCACGTCCGGAACGCTGGCGTATGCGATCGGCGCTGGGAAAGCCGTCATTTCGACACCCTACATCTACGCGCGGGAGATCCTGGCCGACGGGCGGGGCCTGCTGGTGCCGTGGAAGGACTCTGACGCGATTGCCAGCACCGTCATCGGCGTCATGGGCGACACGGACCGCACACAGGCGATGTGCAGGCAGGCGCGCGCGTACGGCCGGACGATGACCTGGCCGGCCGTAGCGCGGCGGTACGTGGAGAGCTTTTCGCGCGCGCTGACCAGCGAGACCAGCCGGCGCCGGAGCTCGTTCCGATCGCAGACGCTCGCGAGCCGGCCGGCTGGCTGGCCTGAGATTGACCTGCGGCACGTTCGGGCGATGACCGATGATACGGGCATCCTCCAGCACGCGGTCTTCAACGTTCCGCGGTATGACGACGGCTACTGCCTCGACGACAACGCTCGAGCGCTGCTGCTGATGACGCTCATCGAAGAGGCCGGCAGCCACGATCCGCTGGTGGTACGCGCGCTGGCCGCCCGCTATCTCGCCTTTGTGAATTACGCCTTCGATCGATCGACGGGGCGGTTCCGGAACTTCCTCTCGTACGGCCGGCAGTGGCTCGAGGCGGCCGGCTCCGAAGACAGTCACGGCCGTGCGCTCTGGGCTCTCGGCGCCGTCGTCGGGCGTGCCAGCGATCCCGGGCGGTACAGCCTCGCGAGCGAGCTGTTTCATGCGGCGCGCCCCGCCATCACGGCGTTCACGAGCCCGCGCGCGTGGGCGTACTCGCTACTGGGGATCGATCAGTACCTGCGCGCCTTCGAGGGCGACAGCGCCGTCGAATCACTGCGTGCGGAGATGTCGAACAGGCTCCTGGCCCTCTTCGAGCGAAGCAGCCGGAAGGAGTGGCCGTGGTTCGAGGATTCGGTGACGTACTGCAATGCGCGGATGTCGCAAGCGTTGATCGTCTCGGGCTCCCGGATGAACCAGGCCGACATGGTCGAGGCGGGCGTGCATTCCCTGGAATGGCTCGTGTCGGTGCAGCTGTCCAGCGACAGGGAGTTCGCGCCAATCGGATCCAACGGCTTCTTCCCGCGCGGAGGATCGGCCGCAGTGTTTGATCAACAGCCGGTCGAAGCCTGCACGATCGTGTCGGCCTGTCTCGACGCCTCCCGCGCCAGTCATGACGCGGGCTGGATGGCACACGCCGCCCGCGCGTTCGACTGGTTCCTCGGCCGAAACGACCTGCAGCAATGGCTGTATGACCCGTCCACAGGCGGATGCCGTGACGGGCTGCACGCGGACCGCACGAACCGGAATCAGGGAGCGGAGTCGACGTTGTCCTTCCTGCTCGCCCTGTGCGAAATGCGCGCGGTGCAGCAGCCGGAAGTGGAATCGGTGCCGACGCTGCAGGCCACATCCTGATGGCGTCCGCCCACTTCGAGACGCTCTTCCACCGGCATGCAGGCAATCCGATCCTTACAGCCAACGACTG
This sequence comes from Vicinamibacterales bacterium, assembly GCA_035606665.1. GTDB lineage: Bacteria > Acidobacteriota > Vicinamibacteria > Vicinamibacterales > SCN-69-37 > DASUGC01. The sequence goes on from DATNEY010000005.1 coordinate 33,345, forward strand.
GCCGTACCCGGTCCACACCGTGTTCAATGCCGGCGCCACGCGCCTGGCCGATGGCACCACGCTGCTCCTTTGCCGGGCGGAGGATCGACGCGGACATTCGCATCTCTGCGCCGCGCGATCGGCCGACGGCATCACCGATTGGGTGGTCGATGCTCAACCGACGTTGCTCCCCGATCCGCAGGGGCATCCGGAGGAACTCTGGGGCATCGAAGATCCACGCATTACCTTCGTGGAAGAGCTCGGGGGCTACGTCGTGGCCTACACGGCCTTCGGAAAGGCCGGCCCGGGCGTCGCGCTCGCGCTCACGAAGGATTTCAAGACCTTCGAGCGGTACGGATTGGTGATGCAACCCGATGACAAGGACGCCGCGCTGCTGCCTCGCAGGATCAACGGCCGCTTCGCATTGGTCCATCGTCCCTACACCGATCCCACCGCGGACATCTGGATTTCCTACTCGCCGGATCTTCGCAACTGGGGCGGGCACAGCCTGCTGCTCCGGGCGCGCCGGGGCTCGTGGTGGGACGCCAACAAGATCGGCCTCTCGCCTCCGCTGATCGAAACGCCGCGCGGCTGGCTGATGCTCTATCACGGCGTCCGGCGAACGGCGGCGGGCTGCCTGTACCGCCTCGGCGCGGCCCTGTTGGACATCGAGAATCCGGAACGCTGCCTGCTGCGCGGAGATTCCTGGATCTTCGGTCCGGAAATCGACTACGAGCGCGAGGGCGACGTGGGCTACGTCACGTTCCCGTGCGGATACACCATTGCGGCGGATGGCGACGGCATCAATCTGTACTACGGTGCCGCGGACACCAGCGTCGCACTCGCGACCGGCAGCATCGCGCAGATTCTGAATTGGCTGGATCACAACGACAGCTCGCAGGAACCGCGACGGACTCTGTCAGGACGCTGAGAGCACGTCCGCGGGCGTGTAGCCGAGCTCGCGGCCAAGCCGTCCATAGGTCAATCCCGCTGTGATGTCGTACAGCACGTGCACGAGCATCGCCACGTAGAGAGAACCACTCACCCAGACAACGCCCTGGAACGCCAGCGCGAAGACGGTGATGATGGCGGCTGATTTCCAGCCCTGCATGTAGTGCGCGATGCCGAACTGGATCGCGCAGAGGATCGCCCCCAGCACGAAGCTGCCCGTGAGAGAGGCCAGCAGCGCCGTTTGCGCGCCGCGCCAGGTAATTTCTTCGCCGATCCCCGCGAGGGTCGAAACGACAATCCACCACACTCGTTCCGTCGCGTTGTCGGGCATGAAGAGGTACACGACGCGCCGGCGCTGTTCGACCGCGCGCCGCCAGCGCGGCCGCATGAACGCGATGGCCGCCGCGAACATGACCACGCCCGCCAGCAAACCCTGTGGCAGCCTCGAAGCATCGAATCTGAAGAGATCGATCCACTCCGCCCTGGCCACGAGCACGGACAGCCCCGTGAACAATGAAAGCATCACCGTCGTCGTCCGGAAATGCCGCATTCGGTCCGGCAACGGCATCGACTTCCCGGCCATGCGCCGGTAGTTGCGGACGACGGCGAACGGGATCAATACCCCGAAGGTGAAGACGTGGTACCAGCCGGGAAGCCCTACGTCGAACGCTTGAGGAAACATGTCACGCCCACGGGACCCCTACCGCTTTCCAGGTCCGTAGATCACCCGCCCCGGCCGCGCAGGCGTCATATCCGTTCCGTCGAACACCAGCTGTCCGTTGACGATCACGGACGAGAACCCCTCGGCGTACTGATGCGGCGCATCGAAGGTCGCGCGATCACGGACACGTGCCGGATCGAAAATCGCGATGTCCGCTTTCATGCCGGTGCGCAGGATGCCGCGATCCTGAAGCCCGATGCGCGCGGCGGGGAACGAGGTCATGCGCCTGACGGCGTCCTCCAGCGTCAGCACGTGCTTGTCGCGCACGTACACCGCGAGGACCCGCGCGAATGTGCCATAGCTTCGGGGATGTGGATTCCCGCGGCCGAAGGCCGGCACCTCCCCGTCCGACGCGATCATCGTCGCCGGGTGCTGCATGATGCGGACGACGTCGTCCTCGCTCATGGCGTGGAAGATGCCCTGACAGCCTCCCTGCTCGACAATCCATAACGTCGTCTCGGCCGCGCGCTCGAGCGTCGGCTGGAAGCCGCGTTGTTTCACGGCATCCGCGAGGGTCCGGCCGTTCAGCTTCGGATCGAACCCGCAGCTCGCGAACTGCACGTTCTTCGGATCGCCGCCGCCGCGTTCGTCACGAATCATCTTCACGATATCGACGAGCACCTTCTCCCGAATCACGGGATCCTTGAATCGCGCCCGCTGCGCCTGCTGCCCGCCTTCGAGCGCCCACGCGGGCAACAGCGCCGACGAAATGCTCGTGCTCGAGGCCGTGTACGGATACTGATCGCTCGTGACGTCCACGCCGCGGACGCGCGCCTCGTCGATGAGACGCAGCGTGTCCGTGCTCCGGCCCCAGTTGGCCTTGCCGATGATCTTGTGGTGCGTCACCTGCGTGGGCAGGTGTCCCTCCTCGCCGATCGCGATGGTCTCACGCACGCTGTCGAGCACTTTCGCGGCGTCGTCGCGTTGATGCGACGTATGGATGCCGCCGAACCTGCCGGCGACGCGCGCGAGCGCGATGACTTCGCTCGTCGGTGTGAATGTACCAGGGACGTAGAAGAGACCGGTGCTGAGGCCCAGCGCGCCATCGCGCATGCCCTGCTCGACGAGGGCTTCCATTCTGGCGATCTCGTCCGGCGTGGCCTTGCGGTCCACGGGACCGATCACTTGCGAGCGAATGGATCCCTGGCCGATGAAAGCGCCGATGTTCACGGACTTCTGCAGCTTTTCGAGATCGGCAAAAAACGGCGCGAGGGGCACGGGCGAGCTGCCGTCGGGGCCCTCGATGACGGTCGTCACGCCCTGCCGGACGTAGTTCGCCGCAGTCGGGGTTTCATTCAGGCCGCGGCGCGCGTGCGTGTGGGTGTCGATGAAACCCGGACTCACGACGGCGCCGCCGGCGTCGATGACGCGAACCGCCGGCTCCTCGATCCGGTACGCAATGTTCACGATCGTGTCGCCGCGTACCGCCACATCCGCCCTGAACCACGGGCTGCCGGTGCCGTCGAGCACGCGGCCGTTGCGGATGAGGAGGTCGAAGCCCGCCTGGTTCCCGGCGTCCCGGCCGCCGGTCACGAGCCCGGCAGAGAGGATGAGCGCACCCGCCAGTAGAATTCGCATTACGTCACGGATTCTAAGGGATTCATCGTTCTTCAGTGTTAGTTCACGGGGAACTCATGACTCGCGAAGACGGCGCCCCTACGCTGGACCAAGTTCAACGAATGGAGGTCCGTATGACGGCTCGATACAGAGTGATTCTCGTCTGCACGACCCTGTCAATTGCGCTCCCGGCGTCCGCCGTTGCCGGTCAGGCAAGCCCGACGCCGCCTCCTGCCGGGGCGAAATGGCAGGTTGAGGTCCATGGCGGTGGCCTGGCCGGCGGAACGAAACCTACCGGACATGGAATCGACCAGTTTCCCGTCGGCGCGGCCCTGACCCCGGGTGGAGGAGGACGCGGCGGCAACAGCAGTACGCGGTCGGTGTCCTCGTGGTACTTCGGCGACGGACCGGTTGTCCTGAACTCGGCACTCGGTTTCTTCGGGAGCGGCACGCGGATGACCCCGATGGACGAAGCCCTGCAGCGCGGAATCATCGGCAGCAGAGCTACCGGGACGATCGGCGCACGCGTCAGCCGCCAGGTCACCCGGCGCCTTTCCGCTGAAGTCGATGTCACCTACGTTCCATCCGCGCTTGAGGTCACAACCGATGCGCGAGCTGCGATCGACGCAACGGTCGCCAGCTTCACTCCGGCATGGAATGCCATGCTGGCGACCGGCCAGACCAGCAATCGGACGGTCAGCTCGTCGGTCGCGACCGATGACGGGTCGAACGCGCAGACTCGCCTGACCGCAGGCGTCAGGCTCGATCTCACACCGCGCGGCCACCTGCAGCCGTACGTCGTCGCCGGAGCCGGCGCTGTCATGAATCACGGCACGCCGCCGCAGGCGGTGCTCACGGGCCGCTACCGCTTCGACTTCGCCGGAGTCTTCCCAATGGACGAAACGGATGTCGTGACGATTCGGGCCGTCACTCGAACGACGCCGGTCGTGACCGTCGGTGGAGGCGCCTTTCTCGGCAAGTCGCCCAGGCGCGGACTGAAGGTCGACGTCCGCATTCATGCCGGACCGTCCGGGGCCGACACGGTTGTGGACGCAAAACCGAACGTCCTCCAGGGATCCCCGGCATTCTCGATCTTCACCGGAGGAGACCCGGGGGTCCAGTTCAGCAACAACCCGTCGGCAACCGGCCGGCAGTCAAGCCTCAGCGCCACCACGGATGGACTCAAGACCCTCACCGACGACGGCTGGAAGGCTCGAGTCCACTTCAGCGTGGGCTATCTCTTTCGGTTCTGAAGGGCATGCGACTGATGGAGGCCACTCCGCCGGCGTGTAGTTTTAGGAAGCGCGCGACCCACGAGCAGGAGCGCGACATCGGAATCCTCCACCGATGATCGCGTTCCTCCGTGGCACGCTTCTTGGTCTGTCATGCGTGGAGCCAGGAAAGAATGACTCGCCGGCGCATGGTCGTGATGGTCGGCGTGACGTTGTTACTCGCTGGAGCGATCGCCACACCCACCGCGATCAGGCCGGCCCTCTCCCGCTGGGTCTGGTCCGAGCTCTCCGCCCATCTCGAACGCCTGTTCGACGCGACGCTCAGCGTGGAGTCATTCGACGTCAAGCTGTTCCCTTCGGTGCGGGTCGAGGGCCGCGGCCTGGCGCTGCGGCGCAACGGCGACCAGACGACGGCGCCGCTTGTGACCATCGCCACCTTTTCCGTGTCGACGACGTTGACGCGGCTTCGAAACGGCAACGTGAAGTCCGTAACGATAGACGGCCTGACGGTCACGCTGCCTCCGGACGCGCGAAGCGCGCTCAAGCAGGCGATGGCGCCCGGTCCCGGCACGCCGGCGTCCTCCGCCAATTCAAGGCGATGGCGGCCGCTGACCATCGACACGATCGAAGCCACTCACGCGAACCTGGTGATTTCGCCCAACGATCCGGACGGCGTCCCTCTCATGTTCGACATCGAGGTGGCGAGGCTCAATGAGTTTTCCACGACGGAACCGGCGCGGTTCGAGGCGCGAGTACTGAATCCGAAGCCGCGCGGCATGGTGGCGGCCACGGGCAAGCTCGGTCCGTGGATGCCTGACGATCCGCGCAAGACACACATCGAAGGTGACTACACGCTGAAACAGGCCGACATGTCGGTCTTCAACGGGATTGGCGGCGCGCTCGACTCCACCGGCTCGTTCGGCGGCAGCCTCGATCAGATCGCCGTCCAGGGCAAGACCGAGATGGTCAATTTCTCGGTGGAGACCGGCGGCCACCCGATGCCCCTCGTGACAACCTTCTCGGCGAGAGTCGACGGCACGAACGGCAACACGTATCTCGATCGCGTCTCGGCGAAGCTCGGGAATTCTCCTGTGGAGGCGTCAGGCGAGGTCGCCGCCAGGCGTGGAGCGCACGGCAAGACGATCCGCTTCGACGTCAGGACCGACTCGGCGCAACTCGAAGACTTCATCACGCTCGTCGTCAGCGCACGCCCGAGTCCGATGCGAGGCCGCCTCCGGCTGGCGGCCCGAATGGAGCTGCCGCCGGGAGACGAGCCCGTCATTGACACGCTGCGGCTCAACGGCAAGTTCACAATCACGCGAGGCAGCTTCGCGAGCGACGCCGTGCAGGACAAAGTCGACGAGCTCAGCCGCAAGGGCCGGGGACAGCCGAAGGACATGACCATCGACAATGTGCTCTCGGAGTTCAGCGGCGACTTCTCCCTGAGGGATGGCGTTCTTCAACTGCCGACTTTTCAATTCGCTGTTCGCGGCGCCGAGGTGCACCTCGCCGGCTCCTACGGCCTTCGAGGGGAGCTTCTGGGATTCACCGGCGAGCTGCGGCTGCAGGCACGCGTGTCGCAGACGATGACCGGATTCAAATCGATTCTGCTCAAGGTCATCGACCCGTTCTTCAGCAAGCATGGCGCCGGCGCCGTGCTGCCAATCCGGGTCGGCGGAACGGTCGCCGCTCCGGAGTTCGGCTTGAACCTCTTCAAAGGAAAGAAGAAAGCGGCGCCTACCGCCCTTTCTGCTCCACCTTCACGGGGTACGCCTTCTCGCCCGCCAGAATCTTGATCGGCAGGCGATTCTCCCGCAGCGGAATCGGACACGTCGTGAACGGATTGAAGGCGCACGGCGGGTTATAGGCCTGGTTGAAATCGAGCACGCTCGTCCCGTCGTCCGCGAGATCAGCGTAGAGGAAGCGCGCCGTCTCGTAGGTCTCGTGTCCGCTCGACGCATCGCGAAACACAAAATAGAACCGCTTCGGCCGTGTCGTGAACGGCCGCAGTCGCAGAGTCTGGCCGGCCAGCTGAAACTCCACCACACCTTCGGTCTTGTATTCGTCGATGTCGCCGAGCGTATTAGGCACGCGCAACGGGTTCGGCGTGGTGTCCGGAATGAACTTCCCGACGACGCGGTACTGCAGGTCGATCGGGAACCATGCGAAGCCCAGGAAACCCTTCGCCAGCGGGCCGTTGGGATCCCGCACGCGCAGCGATCGCGTTGTGCCGCTCACATGGACAACCAACCTCACGTCGCCGATCCGCAGCTCATCGGCGCCGGCGGCACCGTCGTCCTTGAGATCGATCGGCGACGTGACCGGTTGGTCGCGCAACGTCACCGCCACGCCGGCGCGTGGCTCGAATCGTACCGCCTGCCCCTTGAGAATGAAGGTGCCGATCGCGGCCGGCACCGGCTCCGGCAGGACGATGTCATTCTTCCTGCTGCTGCCTGCGGTATTCGGACCGTCCTTGAACGGATGCAGCCCGGCGATCGAGACCCAGTCGCGGCGATAGTCGGTCTCGTGCTTCGCCCGCCACTTCTCTGTGATCTGCATAGGCGTCTCCGGCGGCGCGGCCGCGGGTGTGGAGGCAGGCGCAGGCGCCTCCTGCGGAGGGCCGCATGCCGCGGTGAGAACGAACGAGATAATGACCAGGTGTTTGAGTCGCATCGGTGCCGCCGGGTCTAACGACCCGGCCTCCTATTTGACGTCCCCGAGCACCAGCGGCAGCCCGTTCTTTGAATTACCGATGATGACAATCTTCGCATTGGAGCTCTTCGCGAGATCCTGGGTGGCCTCGATGCCCTTCCACTGCAGGAGCTTGTCGCTGATGCCGTCCGTCACGATGCGCTGGAAATCGGCGACGCCCTGCGCCTCGATGCGCTTGCGCTCGGCTTCCTGTTTTTCCTTCGTCAGAACGAACTGCATCCGCTGGCTTTCCTGATCGGCGCTCAGCTTGTCCTCGATCGCCGCGGTGATCTTGGTTGGCAACGTGAGCTGTCGCATCGGCGTCGATTCGACGACGATGCCGCGTGACTCGACGAGCTGCTTGAGGTCAACAAGAATCAGTTTCGCGACGGCCTCGCGCTCCGAGGTATAGAGCGCCTTCGCCTCATAGCTGGCGGTCACGCCACGCGTAATCGAGCGGAACTGCGGCTCGAGAATCACGCCCACGAAGTCCTCGCCGACCGTGCGGTACACATCGGCGGCTTTTTCCGGATCCAGGTGATACAGCACGCTGATGTCGATGCGGATCGTCAGGCCTTCCTTCGAAGGCACTTCCATCGTCTCCTTCATTTCGAGCGTCTGGATCGACATCTGGACGACGCGGGCGAACGGATTGACCACCTGCAGGCCGGACTTGAGGGTCGTGCCCGACACCCGACCGAACAGATCGACGACGCCGACGTGGCCGGCTTTGATCACTGTCACGGTGCTCAACACCATGAGGACGACAACCACGCCGCCGACGACGAACGCAATCTTGCGAAGCTGGGCGGCAACCGCGGGCGATCCCAGTCCACGGGCCGCCACGGCTGCAACCACGATCAGGATCAGAAAAACGAACAACGTGACGAACAGCATGGGCAGGCTCCTCTGAAGGGTGTCCGACCCGCACTATACTTTGCCAGGAGGCTGACGATGACGACGGCAATCAAGAAGGTAGCGTTCTGGTCGGTGACGGGACTTGGACTGCTGCTGGCATTGGGAGCGACGGCCGGAGCACGGCAGTCGTCCGACGAAAAACAAATCCTCGTCACGGTCATGAATCTCAAGACCGGCAATCCGATCCCGGGTGTCACCGCCGCCAACCTCGGCATCAAAGAGGACGGCAAGGACCGCGAAATCGTCAAGGTCGAGCCGGCGTCCGGGCCCGTGAGCGTCGTGCTGCTCGCCGACACCACGGACACCATGAAGATCTATCAGAACGAACTGAAAGCGACCGCGAAGGGTTTCATCGCCGCGATGATGGCGAAGGTCCCCGGGTCGTCAATCTCGCTGTGGCAGTTCGGCGGCGCCGGAGTGCCGGTGACGCAGTTCCTCACCGACGCCGCGGCGCTCACTGAAGAGGCCGGCAAGCTTCGACCCCGCGATGTTGTCTCGGGCGTGAGCGCGGCCGGATCCAATCTGCTCGAGGGCGTCGTCGACGGCGCCAAGGCACTCGGCAAGCGCACCGAGACGCGACGCGCCATCGTGTCGTTCAACACGCTGACCGCTTCGGAAGGCAGCAAAGTCCAGAAATCAAATGTCGTCAGCGAATTACAGAAGAACGGCGTAGCCTGGTACGGCGTCTCGTTTGCCGACGGCGGCACCGCCAGCGGAATGCGCGACAGTCTCATGAGCGAGGTCATGCCGATGAGCGGCGGGATCCGCCTCAACGTCTCGGATGTGGCCCGAATCGAGGGTGCGGTCAAGGCGCTCGCCGACATCATCGGCTCGCAGTACCTCGTCACCTACAAGCGTTCGGGATCGGCGAAGGAAGTCGCGGTCGAGGTGAAGGCCGAAGGCGCGCGGGCGTTCCACGCGCGCTGGGCGCCCAAATAAGGGCAAAGGGCAGAGGGGACAGGGAGGGCGAAGGTCTAGCCTCCCTTTGACCTCTGCCCTTTGACCTCTGCCCTCCTTAGTTCAGGTAGTACTCCACCGTCGTCACGACCCGCACGACCTTCTGTCGCTGCTGTGATTCCTCGATTCCCGGCGCCTGGTCGCGCGGGAGGATCGTGAAGTAGCCCTGCGTGGCCTGACGGATGGCGCCGAGCGCGCTGCCCGAATCCTTCGCGAACTGCGTCGCCGCCTCCCGCGCACTGGCGGTGGCTTCCGCGATCATCGGCGGCTTGATCTCGTTGAGCTTCGTGAAGAGGTATGTCGGCCCGCCGCCGCCCATCTCGCCCGACGAGTTGAGCACCACGCCCGCGGTGACGAGCTCGCTCACCCGCTGATTCGCCTCGAACACGACGTCGGGATTGCTGGAGCGGACCATGATCGTCTGCTGGATGATGAATCGCACGGCCGAATCGCGCGAGGAATACTGATTTGCCTGCGTGTCGACGACGTTGTACTGGTGGAGCTCGACGGTCGACGCATCGATCTTGTACTTCGTCAGGAACGCGCGCACCTTGTCGGCGCTTTCGGTAATCTTCGTCTGCGCGAGCCCGAGGTTGTTGTCCGCGGCGACGAACCGGATCGGCCAGAGCGCGAGATCCGCCTTGGCCTCGCGCTCGGACACGCCCTTGACCGTCACGAATCGATCGGCCGTGCGGCCCTTGGCGATCCCGCCGCCGATGAACATTCCCCCGACGGCCAGTCCCAGCGCGACGATCAGTGCCTCGAGCCACCGCTTCTGCATGCCTCCATTGTGTGCATAATCCGGCATGCTTTTTCGGCGTCTGGTCGTTCCCGCGCTCGCCATCCTCGGTGGCGCGGCTGTGCTCGCAGCGCAACAATCTCCCGACTACGACCTCGTCATCAGGGGCGGCCGCGTCCTCGATGGGATGGGCAATCCGTGGATCGCGGCCGACGTCGCGATCAAGGACGGACGGTTCGTTGCCGTCGGCGCGGTACCGGGCAGGGGCCGGCAGGAGATCGACGCGCGCGGACGGTACGTATCGCCCGGCTGGATCGACATGATGGACCAGTCCGGCGCGGTCCTTCCCCGAAACGGGCTCGCGGAGAACAAGCTGCGCATGGGCGTGACGACGGCGATCGGCGGCGAGGGCGGCACGCCCGTCGCGGCCGATCGCGTGGCCGAGTACTTCGCGGGCCTCGAGAAGTCAGGCATCAGCATCAACTTCGGCAGCTACTTCAGCGAGACGCAGGCGCGGAACGCGGTGATCGGCAACACGGCACGCGCCCCCAACGCCGACGAGATCGCGAGGATGCAGACCATCCTCGAGACCGCCATGAAGGCGGGTGCCATGGGAATGACCACCGCGCTGATCTATCCGCCGAGCAGCTTTGCGACGACCGACGAGCTCGTCGAGATGGCGAGGGTCGCCGGACGGTACGGCGGCATCTACGCGACGCACATGCGCGACGAGGGAAAGGACCTGATCGCGGCGATCGCCGAGGCGATCACGATCGGAGAGAAGGGCGGACTGCCTGTCGAGATCTTCCATCTCAAGGCGGCGTTTCAGCCGGGCTGGGGCACGCTGATGCGCGAGGCCGGGCGGACGATCGACGCCGCGCGCGCGCGCGGCGTGGACGTCGCGGCCGACATGTACGTCTACATGGCCGGTGGCACCGGACTCGAAGCCACGATCCCGGCGTGGGCGCAGGAAGGCGGACGTGCCGAGCTCGTCAAACGGCTCGCCGATCCGGAGATCCGCGCGCGCCTGAAGACGGAGATCGTGTCCGGACTGCCGGGCTGGTCGAACCTGGTCGAAGCCGCCGGCGGGTGGCATCGCGTTGTTCTCGCCAACGCCCGGAACGAGGAGAACGCGAAGTTCAACGGCAAGTCCATCGCCGTCATCGCCGCCGAGTTGGACAAAGACCCGGCCGACACCGCGTTCGATCTCGTCGCCCAGGGCCAGGGCCGCGTCATGGCGATTTACCACATGATGACGGAACCGGACGTCGAGACGGCGCTGCAATTCAAGTGGACCAGCATCGGCAGCGACGCCGGCGCGGCCGCGGCCGATGGCGGCCAGGATCCGACCGGCCTGACCCATCCGCGTGCGTACGGCAACTTTCCGCGGGTGATTGCGCGATACGTGCGCGAGCGCGGCGTCCTCACGCTCGAAGAAGCGGTCCGGAAGATGACCTCATGGCCCGCCACGCGGATGCGCCTCGCGGGACGCGGCGCCGTCCGCGACGGCCTCTGGGCGGACGTCGTCGTCTTCGACTACGACAAGCTGCAGGACAAGGCGACGTACGAGGAGCCGAGGCTGTCGCCTGAGGGGATCGACTACGTGATCGTCAACGGACAGGTCGTCATCGATCACGGCGCGCATACGGGCGCACGGCCGGGTAAGGTACTCTATGGGCCCGGCCGCGTCGTGCCAACTTCGCCGGTGTTTGGCCTCGTCAAATAAACGATGCGAACGAGCAAGCGAGTGAGCCGCCGGAGCGGAGCGGGGCATTGGGGCCCCGCGAGCGATCGGCGCTGGGGGGTTCGGCGGGGCGAAGCCCCCCGATAGAGAAATGATCGGCCAGTCGGTCTCTCACTACACAGTCCTCCGTTCGCTCGGCGCGGGCGGAATGGGTGTCGTCTACGAAGCCGAAGACACGAAGCTCGGCCGCCGCGTGGCGCTGAAATTCCTGCCGCCGGAGCTCAGCCGCGATCCGCAGGCGCTCGAGCGCTTCCAGCGCGAGGCCCGGGCCGCGTCGGCGCTCAATCACCCGAACATCTGCACGGTGTACTCCATCGACCAGCACGAGAGGGAGCACTTCATCGTGATGGAGCTGCTCGACGGCGAGTCGCTGTCGGCGCTGCTGAACCGGCAGCGGGTCGAGCCGCTTGCGCTGGTCGACATCGGCATCCAGATCGCGGACGCCCTCGAGTCCGCGCACGCGAAGGGCATCGTTCATCGCGACATCAAGCCGGCGAACGTCATCATCAACGGCCGTGGACAGGTGAAGGTGCTCGACTTCGGGCTGGCGAAGTTCGACAGCCCGCGCGGTGCGTCGAGACCGGCTGACGAAACCCAGGTCTCGGCGGATCTCACGACTCCGGGCACGGCGATGGGCACGGTCTCGTACATGTCACCGGAGCAGGCCCGCGGACAACTGACGGATCTCCGCACCGATCTCTTCTCGCTGGGCGCGCTGCTGTACCAGATGGCAACGGGCGTGCTGCCGTTTCACGGCGACACGCAGGCCGTGGTCTTCGAGGCGATCCTCAACCGCGATCCGAAGCCGATGAGCGACGTGAACCCGGCGGCGCCGGCAGGCCTGGAGCAGATTGTCGAGAAGGCGCTCGAGAAGGACCGCAGCCTTCGCTACCAGTCCGCGACGGATCTGAAGACGGATCTCCAGCGCCTGCGTCGCAAGCTGGACTCGGGACCGAAGCGCAGCACGAGCGGTGTAGAACCGGGCAGCGGCCCGGCGAAAGCCGCCGAGGCCTCCGTCGCCGTGCTGTATTTCGAGAACCTGAGCGGCGTCAAGGAAGACGAGTATTTCCGCGACGGCATCACGGAGGACATCATCACGGAGCTCTCGAAGATCAAGGGCCTCCGAGTGTTCTCGCGCGCCACCGTGCTTGCCTACCGTGACAAGACGGTCACGCCCGCCCAGATCGGCCAGCAGCTGTCGGCGTCGTGCGTGCTCACGGGCAGCCTGCGGCGCGCCGGCAATCGGCTGCGCATCAACGCGCAGCTCGTCGATACGCGCACCGACTTCCCGCTGTGGTCGGAGCGGTACGACCGCGAGCTCCAGGATGTCTTCGAATTGCAGGATGAAATCGCGCGCAAGATCGCGATGGCACTGCGCGTCACGCTGAGTCCGCAGGAGAGCGCGGCGCTCGCCGCGAAACCAACGGACAATCTGCAGGCCTACGACCTGTACCTGCGCGCAAAGAGCCATGCCCGCCGGATGACGCGTCAGGATCTCGAGCTCTCATATCAGATGTTCCAGCAAGCAGTGGTACTGGACGGCGGATTCGCGCACGCGTACGCCGCGATGGCCAATGCCGCCGCGCTCCACCATTACAACTATGGGCGCCAGCCCCTCTGGATGGATCGGGCCGAGGCGGCCTCGGAGCAGGCGACGGCGCTGAGACCTGAGCTTCCGGAGGCCGAGGTCGCGCGCGCATGGGTACTGCATACGAGACGACGCCATGACGAGGCGGTCCGCATCGCGCGCCAGGCGCTCGCGCGAAAGCCCGATTGCGAAGGCGCACCCTATCTCATCGGCCGCTGTCTGTTCACATCAGGCAGATATCAGGAACTCGCGGACATTGCCGAGCCCCTGATTCAGGCGGCCGGCGAGGATTACAACGTCTACTCACCGATCCAGAACGCGCTCGGTGCGCTCGGCAAGAAGGACGCGGAGCGCAACATCCGCCAGCGCCGTACGCAGGCGCTCGAGGTCCATCTCAAGGGTGTCCCCGAGGACGTCCGCGCACGGGTCGCGCTCGCGATCGACTTTGCGATCCTCAACCGGCCGGAAGACGCCCTGCGCGAAGTGAATCTGGCCATGCTTCTCCGGCCGGACGAGGCATCAGTGCTCTACAACGCCGCCTGTGCCTACTGCCGGCTCGGCAGGAAGGCCGAGGCGCTCGGCGTGCTTGCGAAGGCCCACGCCGCAGGATTCGGCGACTCCGACTGGGCACGGCGCGATCCGGATCTCGCGATCCTTCATGGAGAGCCGGAGTTCGAGCGGCTGTACCCGGAGAAGACGTGAGTAGATCTGGTGATTTGTGATTTGGTGATCTGGTGATTTAGCACCGACCTACAAATCGCCAGATCACCAGATCACCAAATCGCCAGATCGCCAAATCACCAAATCACCAAATCGCCAAATTTAAGCATGCACCCCCGGCGCCTCGTGGCCGCTGCGCGCGACGTACTCCACGTAGGAACCCGGATAGACGAGCGGCGTGTGGTCGGTGCTCTCCGCGCCCGGGATCTCCAGGACCCGGTTGCTCAGTCCGCGCAGGAACGCCCGGTCGTGCGAGACGAAGATCATCGTGCCCTCGAACTGGCCCAGCGCCTCGATGAGCATCTCCTTGGTGGCCAGATCGAGATGGTTCGTCGGTTCGTCGAGCACCAGGAAGTTCGGCGGGTACAACAACATGCGGGCGATGACCAGCCGCGTCCGCTCGCCGCCCGACAGCATCTTGATCTTCTTGTCCGTCTCGTCGCCTGAGAACTGGAACGCGCCGAGAAGATTGCGCAGCACGCCAATCGAGTCGTTCGGGAAGTCGCGCAGCATCTGCTCTTCGATCGTCAGTTCCGGATCCAGGATCTGCAGCGCTTGCTGCGCGAAGTAGCCCATCTCGAGGCTGGCGCCCAGTTTCACGCGGCCGGCGTCCGGCTCGAGCGCGCCCGAGATCATCCTCAGCAGCGTCGTCTTTCCCGCGCCGTTCTTGCCCATCACGGCCCAGCGCTCGCCGCGCTGGATGGTGAGATTGAAGCCGTCGTAGATCGTCCGCGAACCGTATCGCTTGCCCAGGCCCTCGATCACGGCCACCACGTCGCCGGATCTCGGCGGCGGACGGAAGTCGAACTTGACGACCTTCCGTTTCTTCGGCAGCTCGATGCGGTCGATCTTCTCGAGCGCCTTCACGCGGCTCTGGACCTGCGCGGCCTTGGCGGCATGCGCGGCGAACCGCTCGATGAACCGCTGCTCCTTCGCCAGCTTGGCCTGCTGGCGCGCGTAGGCGGCCTCGAGATTCGCTTCGCGCGTGACGCGCTCGCGTTCGTAGAAGTCGTAGTTGCCGGAGTACGCCGTGATCTCGCCGTCATCGATCTCGGCGATGCGCGTCACGATGCGGTTCATGAAGTCGCGATCGTGCGACGTCATCAGCAGCGCGCCGGGCAGCGATTTCAGGAAGTTCTCGAGCCACAGGATCGATTCGATGTCGAGGTGGTTCGTGGGCTCGTCCATCAGCAGCACATCGGGCCGCCCCAGCAGCGCGCGCGCCATCGCCACGCGCATCTTCCATCCGCCAGACAGCGCGCCCACGTCACCGTCGATCCACGCATCGTCGAACCCGAGCCCGTGGAGCACCTCACGGGCCTGGCTCTCGAGCGCGTACCCGCCGAGATGATCGTACTCTTCCTGCACTTCGCCGAATTTCGCGAGGATGCCGTCCATGTCGCCGGCGCGCGCAGGATCCGCCATCGCGTGCTGGAGCTCCTCGAGCTCGTGATGCAGCAGCCCGACCCGCCCGCTCCCGGCGATCGCCTCGTCGAGCGCCGACCGGCCGGACATCTCCTCGATGTCCTGCCGGAAGTAGCCGATCGTGAGCCGCTTCGGCACCGACACGTCGCCGTTGTCCGGCGATTCCTCGCCGACGATCATCCTGAACAGCGTCGTCTTCCCCGACCCATTCGGCCCCACAAGGCCGACCTTGTCACCGGGATTCAACTGGAATGAGGCGTCGACGAACAGAACCTGCTTGCCGTATTGCTTGGAAACGTTGGAGAAAGAAATCACTACGTTCATTATCAACGACGCCAACGACACTAACGACGCCATGTTGACGGGTAGCTGCGGGAACATCGCGGCCACATTGGGATGCCTCACGGTACCGGCGGTTCCCCTCCGGTGCACGCCTGCCGCGCAGAAGAACGACAACTCCACACCGCCGACCTGGTCCTTCCTTTGCCTGAGCTGTCGCTCATGATTGGAGACGACCTTCGACAGCGGACGCGGCGGTTTGCGATGGATGTGATCGATCTCTGTCTCGAGATCGGCAACGACGACCTTGCCCGGATTGTGCGACCACAACTGCTCAGGGCCGGAACCGGGCTGGCCGCGAACTACCGTGCCGCCGGCTGGGCCCGGTCAAGTCGGGAATTCGCGTCCAAACTGTCAGTCGTTATCGAGGAGGCCGACGAGTCCGAGCTGTGGCTGGACGTGCTCGAAACGAAACGCCGGGAACCCGCGGCTGCCGTCTCCCGGCTCCGGCAGGAATCCCGCGAGCTAAGGGCGATCTTCATCAAGTCCCGGGCCACCACGCTCGAGAAGTTGCGTCGCAGGCGCAGATCCGACCCGCGCGCAGGAGATGCAGCGTGAGGGAATGCTCTAACTTGGCGTCGTTTGTGTCACTGGCGTCGTTGGCGTCGTTGAACTACCTCGCCACATATCCCTTCCTCGCCTGCACCTTGACATCCTTCAGTCCCGGCTTCGTCACCTTGACGCTGATCGCGCGATAGTCCCAGTTGGGACGCCGCCGGCTCGTGGACTGGTAGCCGAGGACGTAGTAGCAGCTGTTCTCGTCGACGATGCGCTTGAAACCGTCGCGATACGTGTTGATGTTGGTGATGGCGAAGCCGCCGGTTTCTTCGGCCATCCAGCGCATCTCGGCCAGCTCGCCAAGAAGAGTGTCCGGCTGAACGGTGTACGTGTCCACACCGGTTCTGACCGCAACGGGAGTGGTCGCCACGAGGCCGCGCGTGTCAATGAGATAGATCTGGACATCGGACCGGTCGATGAGATCCGTCTGCGTCGACATGGTTGTCGCGCGATCCGAGATGACGGGCGCGATGCCCGCCCAGCCGGCCGAGAACAGCAGCATCGACTTCTTGCGGCCCTGAACGCTGCTGAACCACTTGAGCGCGGAGGTAATCCTGGTGTCGAAACGGCCCATGTCGTTCGTGCCGGCGGCCGGCTTCGTCAGGATATCGCTCGTGCCAAGAAACGTGTCGATGGCACGATGCAGAATCGGTCGCTCGTTCGTGAACATGACGCCGGAGCCGCTCTGGTTCCAGATCGCGACGATGTCCTCGGGCATCAGGTAGTTGTCGACGAAGTCGCGCGCGATGCGGCGCGTCAGCGCCACGTGTTGCGCCTGCACTGAATTCATGAAAAGCAGATACACGCGGCCCTCGGCCACCTGGAGCGCGCGCGCCATGTCCGGCCGATAGAGCACGGTCCGCCGCGAAGGCGACGCATCCCACCGTGTCGGCAGGTCGATCTGAAAGAGCGTTTCCACGCGTTCCTGCCGCGAGTCCTCGCGGACCTGGAAATCCGCGGCGGTCAGGCCGTCGATGAATTTCCCAACGCGATCGGTGACGCGCACGGTCACTTCGACGTAGTTGGCCTCCGATCTGAAGACGGGCTTCTGCTGGTCGGCAAGGAGCGAAGTGGACAGAGCGATGGACGCGACGAGCGGGAGAACAACAGGAGCCTTCACGAGGCCTCCACGAAAACTATTCGAGCAGGTGCTGGCCTGTGGAGAATAGCACCCCGGCGCAACGCGGAACGGGAGGCTAGTTCTTTCTCTTGCGGCGCTTCAGGCCGTACGCGAGAAAAAAAAGACCGGCGCCCAACATGATGAGCGTGGAGGGCTCCGGCACCGGCACTGCCGCGCCCGGCGCCGCGGGGCTGGCCTGCGCGGGCGACGCGAGGACGATACCCGTGTTCAAGGCAAGCGCACCAAAGACGGTCAACGCGACGACGCCTCGGCGAACGCAGGCGGATAGGGACGTCATCAACCGGAGGGGCTTAGCAAGAAGGGAGCCAGCTTCGCCGCCTGCAAATCGCCCGGCCGTGGCTGGCCGCTGACCGGTGGAGTCTCCGCGCCGGGCGTCTTTAGTCGGCGTCGTGAACGGCGAGTGGGGTTGCCTCGTTGTTACACGTCTACTGGATCACGCGGAAAGCCACGAGGCGCACGACGGTGTCCGCGCCACGGCCGGCCGTGAGTTCGATCACGAACTCCCCCGCGCTCAGCGGCGCGAGATTCAGATCGGCGGCAATCGCCCGCTTGCCGTCGATCTCCCGCTCGGTCACCGCGACGGGAATCGCGAGCGGCTGCCCGGTCCGGCTGAGCAGCCGCGCGGATCGCTGATCGAGGTCGCCGGTCATTGCCCATTCAACGTGGATCCGTTCCGTGCGACGCAGTTGCAGATCGGCCACGGGTCGCAACGGCGACGTCGCCGCCGGCCGGCCGCGATAGACGATCGCCTCGCCAAGAAGACCGGGGTTCGATCGCTTGACCTCGACCGTCTCCTCGACCGTTTCACCACCAGCGGAGATCTTCGCGACCACACGCGCGGTGGTTGCCGCACCTGCCACCGGCAGCGTGAGGAGGGTGCCGCGCGTCCCTGCGTCGAGACGCGCGGTGACCGGCGCGGCCGCCGCTCCGCCTTCGGGTGTCACGATCACTTGAACATCCGCGCCGTTGGTCCAGGGCGAGACGCCGGCGCGCGTCGACGCCAGCTCGACGGCCAACTGCAAGCGATCGCCGGCGATCGTGCCTCTCACGAACACATCCGCGGACGCACGCAAGCGCGAAAGCTCGCCGAGCGCGTCGTCGATCCCCTTCGGAGGTTCTGGTCCGGACGGCGCCGCCACGATGGCGTCGCGAAGCGGTTTGTTGCTCGGCGCGAAGTAGCCGCGACGGGCGCGCATGGTGACACCGGCGGATTTGGTCTTCACGTCGATGCGCCGGTACTTGCCGTCATGTGCGACGTTCGTCGTGTAGTACCCCAGCAGGTAATACGCCGACACGTCCTCGACGATGCGCCGCATGCCGCCGGCGACGTCATTCGTGCGCACGATGGCGATGCCGTCGGTGTTCTCCGCCAGCGTCAGCAGCCCATCGTCCCGCCCGCGAAGGCGGTTGAAGTCTTCCATCGGTCGCGGGCGGCTTCGCTCGCTCATCGGAGTGTCGAACGTCTGCAGGCCCGCCGGATTCACCGGATAGAAACTCACGTTCGCGCGGTTCGCGCGCACCGTCAGCTCGCGAAGCCGCCGCTGGTCATCCAGGTCGGCAAGCCGTACGAGCTCGCTTTGGCAGAACCTGACGTCCTTGGTGGGTCCGATGGCCTCCCTGGGATCGCGCGTGTTGATTCCGAGACGCCCGCCGACCGTGCCGACAGAAGGCGGCGCCGGTCCGAACTCGCCAGCCTGATTCGCCAGGGCCGTGTCGCGCTCGAACAGGCGCCAGCCCTCGGTCATGATGATGACGACGCTCCGCGCCTCGCGCATGTCGCCGAGCTGGTCGACGAGCTTTTCGAGCGCCGTCAGCGTGCGGTCTTCCCGTCGCCGATCGATGAGGACGGAGTACAGGTAGCGCTGCTGTCCGTTGTCGCTTACGTACCACGGCGGATAGTTCGGCGGCTTGGGCAGAAACTTGTAGCATGCGATCAGCGCTTCTTCCATGGGATCCGCGGGATCCGTCGAGGAACGATAGCGCTCGCCCCAGGTCCAGTACTTCGACAGCTGCTCTTCGACTGAAATGAGCCGTCGCCCGAGCGTCAGCGCGCGGGGATCGGTGTTCTGGGTCATGACGCCGAACAGATCGTTGGGCGCGATGATCCGGTTCAGCGTGTCGACGACCGGCCTTTGTGACGCCCGCGATCCATCGACTGTCACGTGGAGTTGATCCAGGAACACGACGAACACGCGGTTGTGCGGATCGCCCGCGAGCTTGAGCATCTCGCCGACGGAATCAGGGTCACGCCGCTCCGCCTCCGCGAGCGTGGGCTCGACTCTGATGAATTCGACAGTCTCGACGGTCTGCGGCTTCCCGTCCTCGAGGATCTGAAAGTCCTCGGCCTTCAGCCCCTCGACGATCTTGCCGTCGCGGTGCGGATAGGCATCGACGGTGACAAGCACCGACTCGCCACGGAAAACCGGCGGCCGCTGCTGCGACGGATTCTGGACGGCGGCTGTGGGAAGCAATCCGCTCGCAACGAAGAGCAACGCCGAATACCCAGCGAGTCTCCGGATCACTGGAGCACCTTGAACGCGACCAGGCGCACCACAGTCTCGGCGCCACGGCCAGCCGTCAGCTCGATAACGTATTCGCCTGCACTGAGCGGCGCGAGATTGAGGTCGGCCGCAACGGCCTTTCTTCCCTGGGTCTCGCGCTCAGTCACCCCGACCGGAATCGCGAGCGGCTGGCCGTTCCGGCTGAGCAAGCGTGCGGACCTTTGATCCAGGTCGCCGGTCATCGGCCATTCGACATGGATCCGTTCCGTGCGACGCAGGTGCAGATCGGCCACCGGCCGCAACGGCGATGTCGCCGCCGGCCGGCCGCGATAGACGATCGCCTCACCGAGAAGACCGGGGGTTGATCGCTTGATCTCAATCGTCTCCTCGACCGTTTCACCGCCGGCCGAGATCTTCGCGACCACACGCGCGGCCGCGGCGACACCTGCCACCGGGACCGTGAGGAGCGTGCCGCGCGTGCCCGCCTCGAGATGCGCGCTGACCGGCGCGGCCGCCGCGCCTCCTTCAGGTGTCACGATCACCTGAACGTCGGCGCCGTTGCTCCACGGCGAGATTCCCGCTCGTGACGACGCCAGTTCGACGGCCAATTGCGCGCGATCTCCGGTCATCGCCCCCCGCACGAAGACGTCCGCCGACGTTCGCAATCTCGACAACTCGCCAAGCGCAAGTTCGAGCCCCTTCGGCGGCTCGGAGCCGGCCGGCGCCGGCGTGAACACCTCGCGCGTGGGTTTGTTGCTCGGAGCGTAGTAGCCACGGCGCGCGCGCACGTTCAGACCGGGCGTCTTCGTCTTGACCTCGATGCGCCGGTACCGGCCGTCGTGCGTCGTGTTCGTCGAGTAGTACCCGAGCAGGTAGTACGCCGACACATCGTCGATGATGCGCTTCATCCCGGCGGCGATGTCGTTGGTGTTCACGATCGCGATGCCATCGGTGGCGCCCGCCAGCGTCATCATTCCGTTGAGCCGGTTGCGAAGGCGGTTGCCATCCTCCTCCAGACTGGGAGGCTTACTCTGGCTGATCGGTGTATCGAACATCGTGAGGCCCGCGGGGTTCACAGGATAGAAGCTGACGTTTGCGCGATTCGCCCGGTCAGTGAGCTCCCGGAGACGGCGGTCGTCGTCCAGAGTGGCCAGTTTGACCAGCTCAGCCTGGCAGGCCTTGATGTCGGCGTTGAACTCCGCGTTGCGAGACTGGTCGCCAAGCGTGAGCCGCCCGCCAGAAGACCCGACCTGCGGCAACTGCGCGCCGTAATGCCTCGATTCGTCGGCGATGCGACGATCCTCGCGGAACAGCCGCCACCCCTGTGTGACCAAAAGCGTGACCGTCCTGGCCTCACGCATGCCTCCAAGCCGATCGACCAGGCGTTCGAGCGCGGTCAGCGTGCGATCCTCGCGCCGCCGATCGATCAGTAACTCGTACAGGTAGCGCTCCTGGCCGTTGTCACTGATGAGCCACGGCGGGAGGCCTGGGAGCGGCTTGAACTCATAGCAGCGCTTGAGCATCGCCTCGAACGGGTCGGTTGGATCCCAGCCCACGCGATCGCGCTCCGCCCACGTCCAGTACTTCGTCAATTGCTCTTCCACGCTGATCAGCCGCCGGCCGAATGTGAGGGCGCGCGGATCCGTGTTCTGCGTCATCACGCCGAACAGATCCCGTTCGCCGATGATTCGGTTGAGTGAATCAACCAACGGCCGCCGCGTGGCGTGCGATCCATCCAGCGTGGTGTGCAACTGGTCGAGAAAGACGACGAAGACTCGATTGTGCGGGTCGGCGACCTGCACCAGCATCTCGCCGACGGAGCCCGGATCGCGGCGCTCTGATTCGGACAGCACGGGCTCGACGCGCACGAACTCGAGATTCTCGACAGCCTGCGGCTTGCCGTCCTCGAAAACCTGGAAGTCTTCGGCCTTCAGCCCCTCGACGATGCGGCCGTCGCGCTGGGGATACGCATCGACGGTGACGAGCACCGATTCCCCGCGAAACACCGGCGGGCGCTGTTGCTGGGGATTCTGCTGACGAGCCGCAACCAACCCGCCCGCGATCGCCAGGACCACGGCCAGCACTCCGCCAACTCCGGCATTCCGAGGTTGGCGTCGTTGCCGTCGTCCGCGTCGTATCTCGAGGGTCATTGAACCACTCTGAACGCCACAAGGCGCACGACGGTGTCCGCGCCTCGCCCAGCCGTGAGCTCGATGACGTATTCGCCGGCGCTGAGTGGTGCAAGATTCAAATCGGCTGCCACGACTCTCCTGCCGTCGGCCTCGCGCTCGGTCAGGGCCACGGGAATCGCAAGGGGCTGTCCGTTCCGGCTGAGCAGGCGGACCGAACGCTGATCCAGCTCGCCGTTTGCGGTCCACTCGATGTGCACTCGTTCGGTCCGCCGGTACTGGAGATCGGCGACTGGCTTGAGCGGTGACGTTGCTGCCGGACGGCCGCGGAACAGGATCGCGTTCCCGACGATCGCGCTCTCCGCCCGTGTGATCTCGGCAGCCTCATTGAAGCTCTCGCCGGCTCCCGATACCTTGGCGACCACTCGGGCGGCCGCGAATGTGACCGGCACGGGCACCGTGACGAGTGCACCGCGCGCGTTCGCCTCGAACCGTGCCGCCACGGGAGAGAGCGGCGCCCCGCCAGCCGGTGTCACCGTCACTTGAACGTCGGCGCCATTCGCCCACGCCGCCGAACCGGCGCGGGATGACGCGATCTCCACGACGATGCTCGCTCGATCGCCGGTGAGCGACCCGCGCACGAACACGTCCGCCGACGTGCGCAATCGCGACAGCTCGCCAAGCACGTCGTCAATCCCCGCGGGAGCCGGCGATCCGGACGGCGCAGGCGTGTAGACCTCCCGGGAAGGCTTGTTGCTGGGCGCGACGTAACCCCGGCGCGCGCGCACGGTGAGGCCCGGCGCTTTCGTCTTCACGTCGATACGGCGATACCTGCCGTCGTGCGTCGTATTGGTCGAGTAGTACCCGAGCAGGTAATACGCCGACACGTCGTCCACGATCCTCTTCATGCCGGCGCCGATGTCGTTGGTGTTCAAAACCGCGATGCCGTCGGTGTTCTCGGCGAGCGTTCGAAGGGCGGTGGCGCGGCTCCGTAGCCGAACGCCGTCCTCAGCCAGATCGGGGGGACCAAGACTCTGGATGACCAATTTCCCACTAGTATCGTCGGCCACAATGGTGCGCGCGGTCTGGTCCGCATCGAAAGTCGTCACACCAATCGGGTTTATTGGATAGAAGCTCACGTTGGCGCGGTTGGCCCGACGGATGAGCTCCTGGAATCGGCGCTCGTTCTCCATCTGTGCTAACCGGGCGAGCTCGTCCTGACACTCTTTCGTATACATGAGGGAGTGGTTGCCGCTCGCGGTCCTGTCTCCGAGCGTGACCCGCCCTCCGGAAGCACCAACCGGTGGCAGCGAGGGACCGTACTCCTTGAATTCGTTCTCTAGCGCGCGGTTCTGCGGGAACAGCCGCCAACCCTCGGTCACGACGAGGGCGACGGTGCGTGCCTCGCGCAGTCCACCGAGACGATCAATCAGACCTTCGAGTGCCGTGAGCGTCCGATCTTCGCGGCGCCGGTCGATCAGGAGCTGGTACAGCAGCCTCCGCTGGCCATTGTCGTCAACGTACCAGGGACGAAGTAACTGGTCCGGTGGAAGCGGCGGCTTGTACTCGTAGCAACTCTTGAGGTTGTCTTCCATCGGATCAGTCGGATCCGGCCCGAGTCGATCCCGTTCGCCCCAGGTCCAGTGCTTTGTCAGCTGCTCCTCGACGCTGATCGACCGCCGCCCGAACGTGAGTGCGCGCGGATCGGTGTTCTGCGTCATCACCGCGAACAGGTCATTCGGCCCGATGATCCGATTGAGTGAGTCCACCATCGGCCGCCGGGTCGCGTGAGAACTGCCAACGGTGACGTGCAGACGGTCGAGGAAGACGACGAAGACGCGGTTGTGCGGATCGGAGGCGAGCGCCACCATCTCCCTGACTGTGTTCGGGTCGCGCCGTTCGGATTCCGACAAGCTCGGTTCGACGCGCACGAACTCGACGTTCTCAACCGTCTGAGGCTTGCCGTCCTCGAGAATCTGAAAGTCATCGGCTTTCAGGCCTTCGACGATGCGGCCGTCGCGATGCGGGTAGACGTCAACGGTGACGAGAACAGACTCGCCCCTGAACACCGGCGGGCGCTGTTGCGCAGGCGGCGCGGTCTGCTGGGCAAGGAGCCCGCAGACGGTCAAACACGTAGCGGCGATGCGCATGGCGTCACTGCAAACTGGCGGGCTGGCGACTCAAGTCTAATCGAAGCGGACGTCGTCGGTTCAGGGCGCAGGGTTCCGGGTTCCGAAGGGCTCAACGGCATGCAGCCAGAAACGCCACCGCTTCAGTCCGGCCGCGCGCGACGGCCGCGCGCAGATCGGCGCAGCCCCCGATCTGGTCGCCAAAGTTGATGCGCACCTGGCCGCGATTCTGCAACAGCGCCGGCTCGGCAGGATTGAGCGCAATCGCGCGGTCCATATCCGCGATCGCGCCCGGACCGTCCCCGAGCATCGCGCGAGCGAGGCCGCGCGTCACGAACGACTTGAACACCTCGTCGCCGCCGGGTGCGAGCGCGATCGCCCTGTCCGCGTCATCGCGTGCGCCGGCGGTGTCGCCGATGTTGAGCCGCGCCTGCGCGCGCAGCTCGAACGACGCAGGCAGCCGCGGGTCGATAGAAATCGCGCGATTCATGTCAGCGAGGGCGTCGGCCGGCTTGCCCTTGAGCATCGACGCCGTCGCGCGATTGAAGTAGGCACGCGCGTTCGAGGAGTCGATGCGGATCGCTTCAGTGGCGTCGCGTGCGGCGGCTTCCACGTCACCGGCCTGAAGGTGCGCGGCAGCCCGATTCGCCAGCGCCGTCGCCGTCCTCGGATAGTGCTCGAGGATCCGCGAGTTGAACGCCATGTCGTCACGCCAGTCGGCGCTGCGCGCGTACGCGTGCCACGCAAACGCGAACACGGCGACGATCACGAGGGCGCCGCCAATCCGACGCGCGCGATCGGGGAATCTTTGGAACAGGTCGACGCCGGCGATGCACAGGCCGACGATTGGAAGATAGAGGTATCGATCGGCGGTGAACTCCTCGCCCACCGGCACCACTTTCAAGACGAGCACGAGGTGAAGAACAAAGAACGCGAGCCCGAACGCCAGCGGCGCACGAACCGAACGGAATCTCGCGACGACGAACGCGAGGACCACGAGGACGGCGGACACAACGAAGACTGCCGGCGGCAGAGCGCCGTGGACACGTTCGGGATACGGATAGAACGGCGACAGGCCGGCTGGCGCAACCGACGTCAGCAGGTATCGTCCAAGCTGGAATCCCGCCAGCGCCGCCCGTTCGATCCACGTCGTGCGAAGCGGATCCCCCGTCACCACATCGTCTCTGAGCAGAAGCGTTCCGGCACCCATCGCCAGCGCCATGGCGACGAACGGAATCTTCTCGACGAGACTTCTGCGATCGAGCTCTCTCCGGCGCGAGACGTCAGTCAGAACCAACAGAACTGGAAACACCGCGGCCGCCGATTTCGAGAGACCGGAGGCGGCGAACAGCAGGAGCGACAGTAGCCATCGCCGCGCGGACGGTCGATCGAGGTACCAAAGGTACGCGCGGTAGGCGGCGAGATAGAACACCGCATACAGCAGGCTGCTGCGTACGGAGATGGGCGCGACCGCCGCCACGTTCGCTGGATGCACCGCGAAGAACGCCGCTGCGATTACCGACGCGACAGGCTGTTCGGTGAGCCGGCGGACGATGCTCGCAACCAGAAGCACCGCAAGGAGATGCAGCGCGAGATTCGTCGCGTGATAGACGAACGGCTTCAGTCCGCCAATGGCGTGGTCGATCGTAAACGACGCGTACACGAGCGGGCTGTACATCCCGAGCAGCGGTTCCGTGAACCACACGCGGACGTTGGCCGCCGAGAACGCACGAATCGAGTGATTCTGCGTCACGTTGACCGGGTCATCCCAATTCAGGAATGCGTTCTGGAAGGACGATGAGTAGACGATGGCGGTCAAGACCAGGACCGCGCCCAACCATGCCGTGGGCCTACCCAACGAGCATCTCCAGCGCGTTGCGGTGAACGGTCTCGACGTCAATGACCTTGAGACACTGGTTGTCCGTGCAGTCGGTCTTTCGCTGGTTGAAGGCGGTGACGCAGGGGCTGCAGGCGTATTGCGAATAGAGCACGCGGCAGCGTTCGGGCTCGGCTAACGGGCGGTAGAGCGCGGGCGTCTCCGGCCCGAAGAAGACCAGAATCTTCACGCTCGCGAGTGCGGCGATCTGCGCGGGACCACTGTCGTTCGTGACGAGCAGATCCGCGACGTTGTACAGATCCAGCAAATCTCCGATCGTCGTCTTGCCGGCCAGATCGACGATGCGATCGCTTCTTACTCGGTCGACGATGAATCGGGTATCGGGCTGCTCGTCGGCGGTACCGGTCAGCACGCACGCGTTCTTCGGGTCTTCGAGGAGACGCGCGACGAGCGCCGCGTACGATTCGATCGGCCACCGGCGGATCGGGATGAGCTGGCTGGCGTTGGGATTGATCACGATGAGACGCCTGCCAACCGCCGCCGGCGCGGCGGCAGCGAGACGCGTCTGCATGCGATCTCGCGCGGTGGCATCCGAGCTCATGCGACTGACACTCAGACCTCCGCCGCCCGGGAACCCGCCTTCGCCAAGGCTGCGGCGGGCAAGCTTTCCCATCGGAACGTGCGCCGGGTCTTCCTCCAAGGAGCGCGCGATCGTCAGAAGCGCCTCGGCGGTGTGGATGTGGGGGTTGTAGATGACCCGATGCGTCAGGAGATCGCCGCAATAAAGGCCGGGATGACCGAACGCATGGAAACCCGCCCTGCGCGCCGCGCCCGAGAGGTACGCAAGCAGCGCGCCGAACCTGGCGAACATCTCGAGATTGACGACCGTGTCGATCCGCCGCCGCCGGGCCTCGCCCATGAAACGCAGGGTGTCGCGCGCGATCGTGAAAAGGCTCGACGGATCGATTGCAATGACGCGTTCGGCCGGCGCCAGCCCAATCGCCGGTACGGCGCCGGCAATCGTCCTGAACACGAGCATGTGCACCACAACACCCGGGTGCGCGCGTTCGAGGTGCCGAACCGCCGGAAGCGCGAGCACCAGGCTGCCCATCTCGGCGGTCTGGATGCAGAGGATCTGGCGTGGTGACGATGCGGCCCGCCGCTCACCCGCCAGCCGGCGCCAGACCGTGAGCAGAAAACAGAGCGGAACGCCGCACCATCGATCCACGCGGCGCATCATGTCGACGCGCATTGGGGCGAATCGTACACGACGCGGCTACCAGTGCGGAGTGCCGGGTGCGGAGTGCTACGCGAGCTTGCCGGCCTTCATCAACAAGTAGTTGCGCTCCGGAATGCTGGCGGTGCGGCTGGCGGCTGCGCGGTAGTGCGTCACGGCCGCGGAACGGTTGCCGGCGCGCTCGTGGAGATGGCCGCGGACGGCTTCGAGGCGATAGTGGCCGGCTATGCGATCGTCGCGTTCGAGCCGGTCGAGGAGCGCGAGGCCCGCGGCTGGTCCATCGACCATTGACATCGCGACGACGTGGCTGAGGCGGGCCATCGGATTGCCGGTCATGCGCACGAGCAGGCCGTAGAGCGCGGCGATCTGCGGCCAGTCGGTCGCGTCCGCGGACGCCGCCTCGTCATGCAGCGCGGCGATCGCGGCCTGAAGTTGGTACGGGCCGACGGCGCCCCTCGCCAGCGCCTGCTCGATGAGCGCGGTGCCCTCCTGGATCTCGACTCGGTTCCAGCGCGATCGATCCTGCTCTTCGAGCGGGACGAGCTCTCCGTCGGGACCGGTCCTGGCCGCGCGCCTCGCGTTGGTCAGGAGCATCAGCGCGAGCAGGCCAGAGACTTCAGGATCATCATCATCCGGCAGATCGGCTGCGAGCATGCGCGCAAGCCGGATCGCTTCGTCGGCGAGCTCGACGCGATGGACCGGGCTGCCGCCGCTCGCCGCGTATCCTTCACTGAAGACGAGATACAGCACGTGCAGAACGGCCTCGAGTCGCGAAGCCCGCGCCGGGAACGGCACGCCCGACGCCTTGATCGTCTGCTTCGCCCGGCTGATCCGCTGAGCCATCGTGGCTTCCGGCACGAGGAACGCGCGGGCGATCTCACCGGTGGTCAGTCCACCGACGGCTCTCAGCGTCAGCGCGACGGCCGATGACGTCGAGAGCGAGGGATGGCAGCAGCCGAAAAAGAGCGCGAGCGTGTCGTCGCGCTCGGCCGCGACTCCCTCGTCGGGCGCCGGAACGACGAAGGCGCCGGCCGGCTCGAGACCGAGCGCGTCGCCCTCGCGGCGGCGGCGCGCCGCCTCGCTCCGAAACTGATCCGTCAGCCGGCGCGACGCGACCGTAATCAGCCACGCGCGCGGATTCTCGGGCAGCCCGAACTTCACCCACTGCTGCGAGGCGGCCAGGAGCGCTTCCTGGACGGCATCTTCAGCAGCGGCGAAGTCGCGATTGCGCCGCAACATCACGTTCAGGACGTGCGGCGCGGCCTCCCGCAACAACTGATCGATCACTGGTCCTAGGTGAACTCCGGCGGCGGTCCGCTCATGACCTGGCGGACCTCAATGGGCATGTTCATCGGTGCGCCGCCCGGGCCGGGAGCCGCTGAGGCCTCCGCCGCGATCTGGTACGCGCGCTCGGGACTGTCGACATCGACGATCCAGTAGCCCGCGAGAAACTCCTTGGTCTCCGGGAACACGCCGTCAGTGACGGGCTTGCCGTCCTGCCCGGCTCGGATGCGCTTCGCTTCCTCGGGTCCGGCCAGGCCCTCGGCGCCCACGAGCTCACCGGCCTCATGCAGCTTCTGGCTGAACTGGACCATGAATGCGATGTGCGCCTTGATGTCGGCCGGCGGCCACTGCGCAATCTGGTACGCGCCGCCACCAGTGGCGTTCATCATCAACATGTACTTCATTGGAGCTTCTCCCTTTGGTGATTCTTCCCCATCCTTGCTTAGATGGGGGGTTCACCTAAAGGTCGGAGACGTCGGTGGATTCTCTACATCTTGGGTATCTGGCGATCTGGTGATTTGGTGATTTGGGTGATCTGAAAATCGCCAGATCACCAAATCACCAAATCACCAAATACCCACTCTGCTATCGAGGAAGCGGTTTTACCTCGAAGGATTGTGGCGTCCCAAGAGGCGTGACCGTGTCACCCGCGATCTTCACGAGCTGAGCGAAGTATCTGCCCGGTGCGACTGGCGCGCCGCCGCCACCGCCGCCCCGCCCTCCGCCGCCGCCACGTCCGCCGCGTCCGCCGGCTGCCTCGGCTCCCGCCGGTGGCTCTCCGGTGAGATTCCACGCAACACGCCTGACGCCTGGCGCGGCGGTGAGTGTCACGTTCCGGACCTGCCGCCCGGAGGCGTCCGCAACCCGGATCGCGAGCGACGTCCCGGGCGGCAGCGCCTCGCGCACGTGATACGTGAAGATCGCGCCGTACGGCGGATTCGGCGACGTCAGGTTGCCGTCGGCGCCGCGATACTGCGACAGGGGCGTGTACTGATACGCGTGACGCAGCGGGAACAACGCGGCATCCTGTCTCAAGGACTCGGCCGTGACGCCCCGCAGTGCCGAGTAGTCGTCGAGCACGTAGAAGCTGCGGCCGAACGTGCCGAGCACCAGATCCGTTTCGCGCTTCTGGATGTCCAGGTCGCGGATCTGAGCCGTGGGCAGACCACCGCGGAGCTGCACCCAGCGCTGTCCGCCGTCAGGCGAGAAGAACAGCGCGAACTCCGTTCCCGCGAACAGGAGGTTGCCGTTGACGTGATCCTGCATGATCGCCCAGACCGGATGCCGGTTCGGAAGGTTGCCCGCGATGGACGTGAACGTGCGGCCGCGATCGGTGCTCTTGAGGAGGTACGGCTTGAAGTCTCCGCGCTGCCAGTTGTTGAGCGCCACGAAGACCGTGTTCACGTCGCGCGGAGAAGCGGCGACATCCGTCACGTAGGTGTTGTTCGGCACGCCGGGGAACGACTCAACGCGGCGCCACTGGCGGCCACCGTCCTCGCTCACCTGCAGGAGGCCGTCGTCCGTGCCGGCATAGAGCAGGCCCTCGAGCAGTGGGGATTCGTCCATCGACACGATGTTCGAGAGCGCGGTCGTCGCGCGGTTCCACGACACGGTCGTCTGCGGATTCCAGTTCTTGCCCATGATCGGAATCTCGACGGGGTCCAGGTTGCGTGAAAGGTCACCGCTGATGCGTGTCCACGAATCGCCGCGATCGTCCGTGCGGTACATGAAGTTCGTGCCCCAGTAGATGCGCGTCGGCGAGTGCGGCGAGACGAAGTACGTCGCGTCCCAGTTCGCGCGCTCGTTGGCGAAGCCGCCGCCGCCGCGGCCGCCCGTGCTCACTGGAATCTGGCTGCCATCGGCCGCCCGGGTGTTGTTGGGATTCGGCCTGATGCCTGCCGACTGCCCCGTGCGCAAATCCATGCGGGTGATCGCGCCGTTCTGGCTCGTGGCGTACGTGTAGAACGGGTCTTCCGGGTCGCTGCGCGTCGTAAAGCCGTCGCCGCCGCCCGATCGGTACCAGTCGCTCGTCCTCACGCCGACCGAGTTCAGCGAGCGATGAGGGCCGCACATCGATCCGTTGTCCTGCGCGCCGCCGCACACGTTGTAGAAGGGCGTCATGTTGTCGACGGACACGCGGTAGAACTGCGTCACGGGCAACGAGTCGTAGTGCCGCCACGTCTTGCCCTCGTCGTACGTCTCGAAGACGCCGCCGTCGTTGCCGAGCAGGATGTGTTTGCGGTCGACCTGGTCGAACCACAGCGCATGGTGATCGACGTGCACGCCCTGTAATGGGAACGCCCGCCACGTCTTTCCGCCATCGTCGCTGCGCTCGAGGTTCGTACTGGTCGCCCAGAGCGTGTCGGGCCGCACCGGATCGACGAAGAACTCGTTGTAGTAGCCCGGATCCGCGTTCATGTACCAGTTCGCGTCCTGCGCGCCTGCCTCGGGTGGGTCGTCGCCTCCGCCACCCCCCGCGCCACCGCCGCGTGCCCCCGCTCCAGCGCCTCCGGCCCTTCCTCCGCCGCCTCCGGCATCGGGCGCTCTCTTGCCGACCCGCGCCCAGGTCGCGCCCGCGTCATCGGAACGGTAGAACCCCCGCTCCGGCGCAAGCGCTTCGATCATGGCGTAGACACGCGTGGGCTTCACGCGGCCATCCACGCCGACGTTGATGCGGCCCATGTCGCCCTTCGGCAGGCCGTTCGCGAGCTTCGTCCACGTGCGGCCTGCGTTCGTTGATTTGTAGATGCCGCTTTCCGGCCCACCACCGACGAACTGCCCCGTCGCGCGCCGCCGCTGCCACATAGCCGCGTACAGCACGTCCGGGTTGGCGGGATCGATGAGCACTTCATTGGCGCCCGTGTCCTTGCTGATGGCGAGCGCGACCGTCCAGGTCTTGCCGCCGTCGATCGTTTTGTAGACGCCGCGGTCGCCACCCTCAGCCCAGAGCGGACCCTGGGCTGCGACGTAGACGATGTTCGAATCGCGGGGATCGATCTGCATGTTGCCGATGTGCTCGGAGTTGGCGAGGCCCATGCGCGCCCACGTCGTGCCGCCGTCGGTCGTCTTGTAGATCCCGTCGCCGAACATCGCGGCGCGCGGATTCGAGTTCTCGCCGGTGCCGAGCCAGACGACGTTGGAATTCTTTGGATCGACCTTCACGCAGCAGAGGTTGAACGACCCGCCGCGGTCGAATACCGGCGTGAAGTCGAGGCCGCGGTTCTCCGATTTCCACAAGCCGCCTGCGGCGGTCGCGACCCAGTACACGTTCGGGTTCTTTGGATCCACGTCGATGTCCGCGACGCGGCCGGTCGTGAGCGACGGGCCGATGCTTCGGAGGGCCAAACCCTCGAAGACCTCTGCGGTCAGCCGATCCTGAGTGCCGGGAGTCTGGTCGGCTCCAAGGGACACGAAAAACGCGACGAGTCCGGCAAGCGCTGCGAAAAACACCCTCTTCATATGTGTCCCTGCTCCCAAAGCGGAAATCTACTGCGAAGGCAGAATTCTAGACCGGTTTCGTGTATCTTCTGCCGCGCGGCGTTGTAGAAGAAGGACTGAGGTTGACTGATGGAAGTCTCCGGCCCGCCTCCGCCCGACGGGACTCGCCGATGGTGGGCATCGTTGGCAACCGGGAAGAAATGGGCGGTAATCATCGGGGTGATCGCATTGCTCGGCCTGATCGGCAACGCGATGTACGAGAAGGGCGGTCGCGCCGAACCTGCACCGGTGCCCGGCCCTGGATCAGGCCCCGGTTCCGGGGACAACGCCAGCTGGGCGGCGGGCTTCTGGACGGATCAGTTCGGCAACCGGTTCAACGTAACGCAGAACGCCGCCGGCTTTGTCGCGACAGGGACGATCAGTGGTGTGGCTACGGAACTGCGCGGCCAGATTTCCACGACCCGGGCTGATTTCACGATGGCGTTTGCCAGCGGACTGAAGCTGCGCGGCGAAGGCAGCGTCTCCGTGGACGCCAACAACAGTCCTCACATGAATTTCACCCTCGAAGACGGCACGAAGGGTCTGTTCCACATCAACCACGTGAAATAGCCGGACTATCGCGACTACTCTGTCTTCATCGACTCCAGGGGACTCACGGCCGCCGCCCGCCTGGCCGGCAGGTACGACGCGAGCATCGCGACGATCAGCAGCGCGCCCGTTGTCGCGCCGAGCGTCGCCGGATCGAGGGGCTGTGTCTCGAAGAGCAGATTGCCGAGGAAGCGCGTGAGCCAGACGGCGCCGCCGAGGCCGAGGACGAGGCCGATGCCGGCGAGCAGGACGCCATTGCTCACGACCGATCGCATCAGTCTCGACGGCGGCGCGCCGAGCGCGAGACGCACGCCGATTTCGCGCGTGCGCAGCGTCACCGCGTACGAGAGCACGCCGTAGAGACCGATCGCGCCGAGGAGGAGCGCCACGCCGGCCGCTATCGTCAGCGTCAGCATCGTGAAGGTGAACTCGACGATCGACCGGTTGACGATCTCCTGCATCGGGCGCATCGTCGCCACCGGCAACGCGCGGTCGATGCTCCACACGGCCTGCCGCAGTTCGTCCGCGCGTCCCTCGAGACTGGCGCCGCGGACGACGTAGTCGTAGACCTGCGGCATCGGCCCGGCCATCCCTCGCGGCGTGTAGTAAAGGAGCGGCCGAACCGGCTCCCGCAAGCCATCCTGCCGCTCGTTGCCAACGACACCCACAACCGTGAACCAGTCCGGAGCCCGGGTCGCGCCGTCGGACGACCGCCGGATTCGCTTGCCGATCGGATTCTGGCCCGGCCAGTAGAGATCAGCGAGCGCCTGATTGGCGACTACCGAATGAATCTCCTCCTTGAAATCGTTCGCCTCGAAGTCGCGTCCGCGCACCACCGGAATCCGCATCGTCGTGAAGTAGCCCCGGCTCACGAACTTGTAGTGCACCATCGGCGGAAGCGCATTCGCCACGAGCGGCCGGCCTTCGAACTCCTGCGCGGTACCGGGCGAACTGTTCGCGATCGGGAGGACGGTGGCGGCGCCCGATGACTCCGCGCCGGGAATCTCGCGCAGACGCAGGACCATTCTGTCCACGAAGTTCCTGATTGCCGCATCGTCTTTGTAGTCCGTCCCCGGCAGCGCCACACGGAACGTCATCACGTGCGCGGGATCGAAACCGAGCGACGTCGAGGTGAGGCGCGCGAAGCTGCGCGCGAGCAATCCGGATCCGACGAGCAGGATCAGGGCGAGCGCCGTCTGCGCGACAACGAGGACCTGACGGATGCGCCGGCGTCCCGGCTCCTCGGTACCGCCGCGGCTCGTGTGCCCGATGGTCGCCAGGGACCGCTGTCGTGTGTATCGCAGCGCGGGCGCGAGCCCGAAGATGAACGCGGAGACGATCGCGACGCCGGCGGCGAACAGCAGGACGCGCCAATCGAGCACGACCTGATCGAGCCGCGGGATGGACGGCGGCGCGGCCTTGATGAGTGCGGGCAATCCGAGTGCCGCGATCAGCACGCCGAGTCCCGAACCGATCGTCGAAAGCAACAACGCTTCCGCCATCACGTGCCGGACGAGGTTCATGCGGCCGGCGCCGAGCGCGGCGCGGATCCCGATCTCGCGCTGCTTGCCTTCGGCGCGCACCAGGAACAGATTCGCGACGTTGGCGCACGCGACCAGCAACAACATGCCGACGGTTCCGAGCAGGATCCAGAGCGGACGTTTCAGGTCGCCGACGAGATCTTCCTTCGCCAGGACGACCTGCGGCTTGTAGTCGCCATCGATCAGAAACGCGCGATACGTCGGACTGTTCAGCGCGGCCAGCAGCTTCTGGACGATTGGAATCAGATGGGACGAGGCGTCCTCGGCCCGCACGCCCGGCTTCAGGCGCGCGATGGCATTCCAGCCGAAGTTGCCCTGAATCGGGTTCGTGCGATTCATCCCCGAAGGCAGGAAGAAGTCCGGCGAACCGGTGCTGTCGAGCGCCGGGGACGCGATGCCGATGATCTCCGTCGGCCGTCCGTCGAGCCGGATGGTCTTCCCGATCGCCGACTTGCCGCCCGCAAACCGGTTCGTCCACGCCCGGCTGCTGATGACGACCACATGCGGTCCATCGGGCGCGTCTTCCTTGTCACTGAAGTCACGCCCCTGAACCACCGGCAGGCCGAGTGTCCTGAAATAGGTGTTGGTCGCGACGATGGACTCGACCACTTCGGGCGTGTCCTGCCCCGTCAGGTTGGCGCGGCGCCGCTGGAAGAGCGCCATCGACTCGAAGACCTGATTGTCTCGCTCGTACGCGAAGAAGACGTCGGGCGAGAGCGGGAACTGGTCGTAGCCAATCTTCGGCGCGTGGCTCCACACATTCACCACGCGATCGGCGTCCGGATACGGCAGCGGCTTCAGCAGCACGCCGTTGACGACGCTGAAGATCACCGTGACGGCACCAACGCCCAGCGCGAGCGTGAGTGACGCGACGACGGTGAAGCGCGGCTGCTTGAGGAGCGAGCGCAGTGTGGTCATGGCCTCGTGGTTGGACGGGTTCGCGGGATGAACAGTTGGTCTGATTATGGTTCAGGGTTCAGGGTTCAGGGTGCCAGGTTCGTTGCTTCGGTTCCCGGTTCCCGGTTCGGTGCGTGTGCACCCTGCAACCAAGAACCTGGAACCAGACAAGCGAACCCGGCACCCTGAACCCTGCTCCCTGAACCGCTAGCGAAGGCTGAACGTAACCGTCACCGTCAGGAGAATCGGCACCGCGACGCCGTTGAGTTTCGTCGGCGTGTAGCGCCACCGCTTCACCGCGTCGATCGCCGGCTGGTCGAGCAGCGCGATCGATCGCAGCACCTTCACGTCACGAACGACGCCGGTCTCGTCGATGGTCGCCTCGAGAATCACGGTTCCCTGTGTCTTCGAGATGATGGCGATCTGCGGATAGATCGGATCGACATAGAGGAGGCGCGTCGGCGTGCTCACGTTGCCACCGGGACGAATCGGCTGAGGCGGCGTCATGGGCGGTGGCGCAACGTACTGGACGTTCACGCCGCTTCCAGGCGGACCAAGAATCACGTCCCTGCCGTCACCCACCATCGCACCAGGAGGCACAGGACCGCTCGGAACCGTCGTCGCGTCCTTCGTCACTTCGTTCAGGGGCGGTTGCAGCGGCGCAGCATTGTTCTTGATGTCAGACGGCGCTGGTGTCGACGACTTCGGGGGTGCGACCGGCACGGCCGGCATGACGGGTGGCGGCGGTACGACGAACGCAATGGTGCGCGCCTGGACGACGTAGCTATCGAGCGCGGACATCACGGGCAGCACGAGCAGTGCGCCCAGGAGCACGGCGTGCGCGACGAACGAACCCGCGATGGTCCAACCGGACCGGCGCGGTGCGGCCTTGCGTTCGAATGTTCCAGCGAACAGATCTCGAGGCATGGGACCCTCCTCCACCAAATCCGGTGATTTGGTGATGGGCGATTGGGTGATTTGGGGCCCCGTTTGTTGCGTCGAAGTGCTTAGACACCGCTCGCAGCCAAGGGTTCTCGGCTAGACTTCCGGCCGTGATCCAGACAGAGCATCTCTCGCGCGACTACGGCTACAAGCCCGCGCTCTCGGATCTCAACCTCCGCGTGGAACCCGGAGAGATCCTGGGCTTCCTCGGTCCGAATGGCGCCGGCAAATCCACGACCGTGAAAATCCTCACGGGCATGATCAAGCCGACGAAGGGGCGCGCCACCGTCGCGGGCTTCGACATCGTGAAGCAGGCGCTGGAAGCGAAGAAGCGCATCGGCTACGTGCCGGAAAGCACCGCGCTCTACGAGAGTCTGTCGGCGGACGAGTTCCTCGAGCTGATGTCGTGCTTCTACCACCTCGATCCGGACACCGCGCGACTGCGGCGCGAGGAGCTCTTCGACCTCTTCGAGTTGCGCGGCGTCAGTGTCGAGCGGCTGGCGCAATTCTCGAAAGGCATGAAGCAGAAGGTGATCCTCGCGTCGGCGCTCATGCACAAACCGGACGTGCTGTTTCTCGACGAGCCCCTCGACGGGCTCGACGCCAACACGGCGATGATTGTGAAAGAGCTCCTCAAGCGCCTCGCGTCGCAGGGCAAGACGATCCTCTTCTGCTCCCACATCCTCGACGTCGTCGAGCGCATCTGCACGCGCATCGTCATCATCGACAAGGGCCGGCAGATCGCGGAAGGGACGGCACAGGCGATCGCCGAACAGACCGGAGCGAAGACACTGGAGGAATCGTTCGCGAAATTGACGGGCGGCCAGGACGCCGGTCGTGTGACTACGGACTTCCTGGCCGCATTGGAAAGAGTCTAGGTCTGACCTGTGCAGAGAATCGCCGACGCGCTCGGGATCGACTACCCGGTGTTCCGTGCGCTCGTTCACGCGTGGCTGCGCATGAGCTTTCGCAGCACCGCCGCCAGTGCGAACCCGAATGCCGCGGCCGCCAGGGGCCTCACGCTCGCGATGAACGCGCTGATGTACCTCGTCATCGGACTCGGTCTGGGCTTTCTCTGTTTCCTCGCGCCCGACAAGCTGGGCGCCGCGACGCTGACATCGAGCTTCGTCATGGTGATCGTCGGCTCCATGGTGCTGCTCGATCACGCCTCGGTCATGACGAGTCCGACGGACCACGTGATTCTGGGATGGCGCCCCATTTCGTCGCGGACGTACTTCGCCGCGCGCGTGGCGGTCATCCTGATCTACACGATTGGCCTCGCACTGTTCGCGGGGTTCGGTCCGGTCGTGGGCTTCCTCGTGTCGTCGAACCGGCTCACGACCGGCCTCGCGGCCGGTGGGCTGGTACTGTTGTCGGCGGTCTTCGCGTCGCTCGTGATTGTCTTCAGCTACGCCTGGGTTCTGCGCGCCGTTGGACCCGATCGGCTGAAACGCGCCCTGACGTACCTGCAGCTCGGCGCCAGCTTCGCTATCTACGGCGGCTACATGCTGCCGAACCTGTTCTTCGACAAGGTCAAGCCAGGCGCGTTGTCGCTGCCGGAATCCGCGTGGCTGCTTCTCTATCCACCGTTCTGGTTCGCGAGCTATGTCGCCGTGGCCGCGGGCAACGCTGGCACACGCGAGTACATCGGCGCGGCGCTCACTCTCGCCGCGATCGCCGCCGCGGTGTTCAGCCTCAGCGACCGCGTGTCGCTCGACTATTCGGACAGGCTGGGCGGCCTGTTCGCGAGTACCGCGCGAGCGAAGGCCCGGCCCGGCAGACGCCCCTGGGTCCTGCGATCAGGTGACGCGCGTGCCATGACGGTGCTGATCCGCGCCCAGTTCCGTCACGACCAGGCATTCCGGATGCAGATCCTGGCGTTCATCCCGATTGTGCTCATGTACTTCCTGATGGCGCTCCGGGAGGGCGTCCTTCCAGACCCGTACGCGCGGACAACCTTCGATTCGATCGGCTGGATGTTCATCGGTATGACCGTGATCATGGTTGGCGCGATCTTCCAAGGCGCCCTGCCGCGAAGCGAGGCGTACAAAGCGTCATGGATCTATTTCGCGGCACCCATCGACCGCAGCCGGCTGCTGCGCGCCACGAAGATCGTGTTCGTCGTCCGCATCCTGATCCCAGCCACGGCCGCGATCGCCAGCGTCGCCATTGCGCTGTCAGGGTTCTTTTGGCACTCGGTGGTTCATTTCACCATCCTCGGGCTCGTGGCCCTTGCGCTGCTTCAGGTCAACCAGTTGATCGAGCCGGAGCTTCCGTTCTCTCTCGAACGCAGCCAGACGGTACGAAACACCGGGCGCCTCACGGTAGTAATGCTGGTAACCATCGTCGGTGGCACGATCCTCAGCCCGGTCCTCACTTACCTGGTCTATCCAGACCCGATTCGCGTTGGTGTGTCGATTGGCGGTCTGGCCCTCGCCAATGTGGCGCTGGATTGGCTTACCAGGGCCCGGGTGCAGGCCGGCGCGGAGGGCCTGGAGTTCAGCGGATAGGGCGTCCGCCCCTTTTCAAGGATGCGGGAATCCCATAACATTCACTACTTCCTGAGAGGGTTTTTGAAATGTCCTTTATTCCAACACGGCGCGCGCTGGTCCCACTGATCGCGACGGGCATCCTCTGGACGCTCGGCAGCGCCGCCTCGGCGCAGCACATGACGCGCTCAAAGGACGAGTTGAAGCTCATGAAGGCGCCCGGGATCGACCAGGCGTTCAACATGGCGGACGTCGACTTCATGGCGGGCATGATTCCGCATCACGCGCAGGCCGTCGTGATGGCGAAGATGGCGCCGTCGCAGGGCGAGAGTCCGACGCTCAAGAATCTCTGCGAGCGGATCGTTGTCGGGCAGGGTTACGAGATCAAGATGATGCGACAGTGGCTTGCCGACCGCGGGCAGGACGTGCCGCCCGCCGACGCCACGCGCTACCGGATGAAGATGGGCGACATGGTGCACGAAATGCTCATGCCGGGCATGCTGACCGACGAGGAAATGGCGGCGCTCGGGAAGGCGCGCGGCAAGGAGTGGGATCGCCTGTTCCTCATCGGGATGATCAAGCACCACCAGGGCGCCATCGACATGGTCGAAGTCCTCGCCAAGTCGTGGGGCTCGATGCAGGGCGACGACATCTACAAGTTCTCGTCGGATGTCTATGCCGACCAGACGACCGAAATCGAAGTGATGAAGCAGATGCTCGCAGCAATCAAATAGGTAACAAATAGGAGAGATGACCATGAGAAAGACGACGCTTCTCGGGTACGCACTTGCCATCGGCCTCGTGACGGCCGTGGCGTGCGCGCCGAAGACCGCGCCGGCGGCGCCAC
This sequence comes from Vicinamibacterales bacterium, assembly GCA_035606665.1. Lineage (GTDB taxonomy): Bacteria > Acidobacteriota > Vicinamibacteria > Vicinamibacterales > SCN-69-37 > DASUGC01. The sequence goes on from DATNEY010000005.1 coordinate 72,464, forward strand.
CGCCACCGCCGCCACCACCGGCTGCGGCGCCAGCGCGCCAGACGCCACCGCCACCGCCGGCGGCGCCGACGCAGCCGCCACAGCAGGGACAGGCGCAGGCTGGACGCGGCGCCGGTCAGGCCGCTCCGCCGGCAGCAGCCGCGGGCGCACCCGGTGCGCCGGCAGGCGCGCCGGGCGGCGCAGCAGGCGGTGGCCGCGCTGCGCCGCCACCGCGACCGGCTCCGCCAATGAAGGTGATGGGACCCGGCGTCGCGCCGATCGTGAGCGGCACGAAGCCGTCCCCGGATCCGCGCATCGGCCTCAAGGCCGGCTACTGGGATGCGGGCGAAGCGCTCTGGAACATGAAGCGCCTGTCCACGACGACGCCGAACGAGCGCAATCTCGCGACGACGCGCTCGGACCTGGCATTCACCGGGAAGTACGCGATTCAGGGCAACTACAACGGCTTCGAGATTTACGACATCTCCAATCCCGCGAGACCGGAAGTCGTGAACACGTACTACTGCCCCGCGTCGCAGAACGACGTGTCTGTCTACAAGAACCTGCTGTTCATGTCGTCGGAGGCAGCGAACAGCCGTCTGAACTGCTCGTTCGGTGACGGCCAGCCGCCCATGGAACCCGTCAGCAAGGAGCGCATGCGCGGCGTCCGGATCTTCGACATCGCCGATGTCAAGAACCCGAAGCTCGTGGCGAGCGTGCAGACCTGCCGCGGATCGCACACGCACACTGTCGTCACCCAGCCAGGCGACAACGACAACGTGTACATCTACATTCAGGGGACGTCCGGCGTGCGTCCGACTGAAGAAGTGGGGGAGTGCGTCGATTCCGGCCGCGGCAACATCGACGGAAAGACGGCGCAGTTCCGCCTCGAAGTCATCAAGGTGCCCCTGAAGGCGCCGCAGAACGCAGCGATGACGAACGCCGCGCGCATCTTCAACGACCTCCCGGCGCGTCCGGCGAACCCGGAACGTGATGGACAGGGCCGCGGCGGCGCGCCGCCAGCGGCGGGCGCGGCCGGTGCGGCCGGCGGTGTGGTCGCCGGCGGCGCGGCCGGTGCTGGTGCGGCGGGAACGGCTGGCGCAGGAGCTGCCGGCGCGGCCGGCGGCGGACGCGGCGGGCGCGGTGGACGCGGCGGCGACCCCAATGCCCCGCCTCCTCCACCCCCGGGACCCGCGGTGGGCCCGAACCAGTGCCACGACATCACGGTGTATCCGGACGTCGGTCTCGCCGGCGGCGCGTGCGCGGGCCTCGGACTGCTGCTCGACATCCGTGAAGCGACGCACCCGATCCGCATCGACTTCGTGGGCGACCCGAACATGTCGTTCTGGCATTCCGCGACGTTCAGCAACGATGGCAAGCGTGTCCTCTTCTCCGACGAGTGGGGCGGGGGCGGCGCGCCGTACTGCCAGAAACAGCACAAGCTCGAGTGGGGCGCCGACGCGCTCTTCGCCATCGAGAACAACAAGATGGTGTTCAAGGGCTACTACAAGATGCCGGCCGCGCAGAGCGAGTTCGAGAACTGCGTCGCGCACAATGGATCCAACATTCCGATCCCCGGCCGTGAAGTGATGGTGCAGGCGTTCTACCAGGGCGGCCTCACGATCTTCGATTGGACGGATCCGGCGAAGCCGTTCGAAGTCGCGTTCCACGACCGCGGACCGCTCAGCGGCGAGCGCATGATCAGCGGCGGCTCCTGGTCGGCTTACTGGTACAACGGCGTGATCGTGAGCTCGGAAATCGCGCGCGGCCTCGACATCTTCGAGCTCGTCGCGAACCCGCTCATCACCCAGAACGAAATCGACGCGGCCAAAACCGTGAAGATGGACTACTGGAACACGCAGGAGCAGCGCCGCTTCGTATGGCCGCCGTCGTTCGCGAAGGCGAAGGCGTTCGTCGATCAGCTCGAACGCTCGAACGGCCTGTCGGCAGCGCGCATTTCGGCCGTCCGGTCGGCGATTGACGGGGCCGAGAAGGCCAGCGGCGGCGCCCGCCGCACGGCCCTGACGACGCTCGCCGGCCAGCTGAAGACCGACGCCACGAGCTCGTCCGATCGCGCGAAGGTGGACATGCTGATCGGCGCGCTCAATGAACTAGCGAAGTAAGCACGCCGATTCAAACGACGGGAACGACGGGAACTACAGGAACGACGGGAACGACGCGAACCAAAAGCACTTGTCACAAGAGCTTTGGGTTCCCGTTCGTTCCCGTCGTTCTCATTTGTTCGCGTCGTTGCCGACCTTTTTCGCCAACCGGGTGTCAAAGACACCATGCCCCGAATCCCCCGAAGGTTTCTCACCGCGTCCATCGCCGCATCGATCGCGGTTTGCGTCTGTTCCGGCCTGGTTCTGGCGGAACAGGCCGCTCGTGACTCCAGAATCGCGCCGCCGGCCGGGGGTAAGGCGTCGATTGCCGGGACGGTTGTCACCGTGGACACCGGCCGTCCGGTACGGCGCGCTTCGGTCACCATCTCGAGCACCGCTCCACGGCTGGTGCGCTCGGTGCAGACCGACGATCAGGGCGCCTTCAGCTTTGCAGACCTGCCCGCCGGTGAGTACACGGTGTCGACGGTGAAGGGCGGATTCATCGAGAGCATCTACGGTCAAAAACAGCCGGGCTCCGGCAGGCCGGGCACGCCGATTCGAATCGCCGAGGGACAGAAACGGTCCAACATCGCACTGCCGCTCGCCCGCGGCGCCGTCATCACGGGCACGGTGATCGACGAGGCCGGCGAACCTGCGTTCGGCATTGCGGTTCGCGCGCTCCGCTGGAGCATGCAGTCCGGGCAGCGCGCGCTGATGCAGGCCGCGAGCGCCACCACCGACGACCGCGGCGTGTACCGGCTGCACTCGCTTTTGCCGGGCGACTACGTCATCAGCGCGGCATCAGGAGCGCCGAACATCCCCTTCTCGCTCAGCGAAGGTGCTGTCTATGCGAAGGTTCTGGCCCTCGAGTCCGCAGGGGCCGACACCTTCAAGCTGCGGGTTGAAGGCGAGATTCCGGCCGAGATGACATCCGGCTTCGCACGCGTGTTCTATCCCGGCACGACGGTGGGATCGGCGGCCACGACGGTGACCCTCGGTCCTGGCGAAGAACGGGCTGCCACCGACTTCGCGATGCAGGTCGTGCCGCTCGCGCGCGTGTCGGGCACGCTCATGGGACCGACCGGAGCGGTGAGCGCCGCGACGGTGCAGCTCGTGGACGAAATGGGTGTGCAGTACGGCGGCCTGCGCTCCGCACGCACGGACAACGCGGGCCGGTTCACATTCACGGGCGTGGCTCCCGGTCAGTACGTCCTCATGACCAAGGCAACAGCCAAGGGCGCGCCGCAGCTCGAAGCGTCCGGTCGCGAAGCCGCGGAGTTCCTTGCGTCGCAGACCGACGCGACAAAGATCAAGGAGATCCAGGCCGCGATCCAGAAGGTGGCGCCGCTCTGGGCCACCGTGAACATCTCAGTTGACGGGCGGAATCTGACGGACCTGCAGCTGTCGTTGCAACCGGGACTGACCGTGTCCGGACAGGTCACCACGGAGAACGGCGACTCTTCAGTGAATCTGTCGCGAATGACGCTCAATCTGTCACCGGTCGGAGGAGTCGGTGGCGACTTCGCTCAGGCGATTCCAGGAACGGTGGACGCAAATGGCCAGTTCACGATTCGCGGGGTGACGCCCGGGCGCTACCGGCTGACGGCCATGGCCGGCATGCCCGCGGGGCACGTGCTGCAGTCCGCCGCATTCGGTGGCCAGGACATTCTCGACTTCCCTCTCGAAATCGACGGCGGCCGCAACGTCGCCGGCGGTCTCGTCACGTTGTCGTCGCAGACGACGGAAGTGAGCGGCACGGTTCGCGACACGTCCAATCAGCCCGCGCCAGGCTTCACCGTCATCGCATTCCCGTCCGAGGATCGGCTCTGGCTTCCGTTGTCCCGGCGCATCCAGGCCGTTCGCCCAACGAGCGACGGGCGGTATCAGTTCCGGAATCTCCCGAGCGGCGATTACAGGCTCATCGCCGTTCAGGACGTGGAGCCGGGTCGATGGTACGACCCGGCGTGGCTCCGCCAGCTCGCAGGGTTCGCGATCTTCTCGCTCACGCCCGGCGGCAAGCACTCTCAAGACTTTCAGGTGCGATAGTTCGACGACGCCAATGAAACCAACGACGAGAACGACGCTAACCTAAGGCACGTGCCACGGAGACGCGGCAAGCAGGCCCTGACTTGGCGTCGCTGGGTCGTTAGTGTCATTGGCGTCGTTGCTCATCTCACCGTAAGTCTCGTCTCCAAATACTCCGCCTCGACGTAGGTCGATCCTTCGTGTCCGATGTTCCTTGAGGTCCACAGCTTCACGAGCTCGGCTTCGAGAGACGCGCGGCCGGCGGCGTCGAGCGCGGCGAACGTTCGCACCGACGGACCGTAGAACTCCCTGAAAAGCTCGACGACCGCGCCGGGCGTCATCGGGAACGCGAGCGCGATCTTGCGCGGCGTGAACGAGACCTTGCGGATGTCGTCCATGAACGGGTCGAGCCGGTCGTGCATCGCTGCCTCGTCGCCCCAGAGGAGCGGAGTCGGCACACCGGCCGGCGGCGGCACGTGCTTCGCGTGGGTCTTGAGGACCTTGCCGATGAAGCCGTCCGGCGTCCAGTTCGCCAGCGCAATCCGGCCACCCGGTCGTGTCACACGCAGAAGTTCGGCCAGCGCCTTCTCGGGCCGCGGCACGAACATCACGCCGAACATGCTCATGACCGTCTTGAAGACGCTCGTGCCGTACGGCAGCGATTCGGCGTTGCCCTCGTCGAACACAATGTCGAGCTTGCGCTCGGCCGCCTTCGCCCTCGCGGTTGCGATGAGATTGGGCGCGATGTCCACGCCCGTCACGATGCCGCCGAGATGCGCGGCGGGGATAGCCAGGTTGCCGGTGCCGGTCGCCACGTCGAGCACGTTGTCGCCGATGTTCACTCCCACGCGCTCGACGAACTGGGCGGCGCCGGCGGCGAACCCGACGGCAATCTTCTCGAAATCCCCCGCGACCCATGTCGCGCGGTTCCGTCCGGTCATAACGTCCTCGACCATCGGGATGGCGGGCGTGATGGTGACGTTCCCCACCACCGGGCCGCAGGAATCAACGACGTTCTGAATGGCAACTGCTGATGTCATGGCTGTTCTCCTGGCGCGAATTCGTTCGCGATGCACATGACTGACAATACGGAACCGCCGGCCCGGAATGAATGACCGCCCGTCCGGGCCTCCTGCTCAATCGTCCGATTCGCGCCAAGGAGGGCACGGAGGCGTCGTCCGGGTACGTTGTCCGCGTACCATGAATCCCCAATGGACCCGCTTTCGGACGTCCTGCGCGCGGTCAGGCTGAACGGCGCGTACTTCTATCTGGTGGAAGCGTCGGCGCCGTGGTCGGTCGCCGCGCGAGCCGCCCGAGAACTGGCGCCGCGCATCCTGCCCGAATCCGAACATCTCATCTCGTACCACATCGTCACCGGCGGCAGCTGCTGGGGCGGCATCGTGGGACAGCCGCAGCAACACCTCAATGCCGGCGACGTGATCGTCTTTCCGCAGGGCGATCCCCACGTCATGGCCAGCGCGGAGGGCCAGCGAGTGCCGAACGACGACGGCGCGAATGCACCCTCTCGCTATCCAGAAACGGTGCGGCTGGGCGATCGCGCGGACAGAGAGACGACGTTCGTGTGCGGCTTTTTGGGATGCGACGCGAAGCCATTCAACCCGCTGCTTGCCGCACTGCCGAAATGCCTGCACGTGCCACGCGCGGCTGAGGGCTGGCTGTCTGAGTTTCCACGCCAGGTCGTCGCCGAATCCAGGCTCGGCCGGGTCGGCGCGGACACGATGCTCACGCGGATGGCCGAGCTGATGTTCATCGAGGTCGTTCGACGTTATCTGGAGGCGATGCCGCCGCAACAGGCGAGCTGGCTGGCCGGACTGAAAGATCCGGTGGTCGGGCCCGCCATCGCGTGCATGCACTCGCGGCCGGCGGAGGACTGGACACTGGCCTCACTGGCGCGCGAAGCGGGCGCGTCCCGCTCGGTGCTGGCAGATCGATTCTCGTCACTCGTCGGCATGCCGCCGATGCAGTACCTCACGCAGTGGCGGATCCAGCTCGCGGCCAGCCTGCTCACATCAGGCCGGTCGAAGGTCTCGGCCGTGGCACAGGAAATCGGCTACGCCTCAGAAGCCGCGTTCAGCAGAGCATTCAAACGATCAACGGGATTCTCGCCGGTAGAATTTCGCAACGGCAGAACTGAACGACGCCAATGACACCAACGACGAGAACGACGCCAAGCTAGAGCACTCCGTGCCGTTCCATTGGCGTCGTTAGTGTCATTGTCGTCGTTTGCGTCGTTGTAACTACTCCGCTCTGAGCGCCCTGACAGGATCGATCTTTGTCGCGCGCCTGGCCGCAAGTGCGGCGGCGCCAATCGCGACGACGCAAAGGAGCGCGGTCGAGACGGCGTAGGTTGCCGCATCCAGCGGCGTCACCTGGAATAGCAGACTCTTGACGTATCGCGACAAGGCAACGGCCGCGAGGAGACCGGCGATTGCGCCAGCCGTCACATGCCACGTGGTCGCCGTGAGCAGCCATCTCAGAATGCGCAGCCTGCCGGCGCCGAGCGCCATTCGAACGCCAATTTCCGGCGTCCGCTGCGCGACGAGATACGCGACGACACCGTGAACGCCGATCGTCGCAAGAAGCAGCGCGAGGCCCGCGAAGAGGCCGAGCAGAACGGCTTGGAAGCGCTGTTCCCGCGCGCCAAGCGCCACGACCTCCTCGAGCGTCCTGACGTTGGAGACCGGTTGATCCGGATCGACGTCCGCGACCGCGGCGCGAAGCGCAGGCGCGAGGCGGCTCGCCGTTGCGGGGTCGCCCTGCACCCGCACGGCCAAATCGGCGAGACGCACCGGATATGACAGGGTCTGGGCCGCCGGCAGGAAGACCTGAGGACTGATCTCGGCGCGTTTGCCGTCGCGCCGGATGTCGGCCACGACGCCGACGATCGTGATCCACGGCATGTTCTGGCCGCGGCGGAGCCTCGTGCCACGAGGGTCCGCGCCGCCGAGGAGTTGGCGGCCGAACGCCTCGCTGACGACCGCTACTGGTTCGGACGTCTTCACATCCTGGTCGGTGAACAGCCGTCCGCGCAGGAGCCGGATGTCGATCGTTTCGAAGTAGCCGGTGCTCACCGCCTGAAAGTCAGCCGACAGATTGCCGGCGCCACCTTCGATCCCGAAGCCGCTGCCCCAGGCCCCGCGCATCGGAAATCTATTGGCGTACCCGACGGCGGCGACCTCGGGAATCTGGCGAACGCGCGTCTCGAGCCTGCGGAAGAACTCAAACCGCGCATCCGCGGTGGCATACCGATGTTCCGGCAGTGTCGCATTGAGAGCCAGAATGCCCTCGGTTCGAAAGCCCAGAGGAATCGAGTTGAGCGTCACCAGGCTCTTCACCATCAGACCGGCGCCGATCAGAAGGACCGTTGATACCGCAATCTCGAAGACCATCAGCGAGTTGCGCCATCGCATCATCCAGGCGCTGGCAACCACACGGCCGCCGCTGGAGATGGCGTCAAGCGGCTTTGCGCGGCGGGCCTGCCAGGCGGGCAGGGCTCCAAACAACAGGCCGGTGACGATGGCAAGGCCAACGCTGAAGAACAGCACTCGCTGGTCAAGCGCCACATTGCCCAACCGTGGCAGTGAGGGTGGCGCGAGCGAGACGAGCAGCCCCTTCAGCCACCACGCCAGCAGGATTCCACCGGCGCACGACAGCAGCGCGAGGACGAGGCTCTCGGTCAGCATCTCGCTCAACACCCGGCGCCGGCTGGCGCCGAGCGCGTAGCGGATGGCGATCTCCCGCCGGCGTCCCGATCCGCGCACGATGAGGAGGTTCGCAATGTTCACGCAGACGATGACCAGGATGAAGGCGACCATCAGCGAAATCATCGTGAGCGACGTCTTCACACGCCGTACGATGTCGTCGCCGAGCGGCCGGACGAATGCGCGCATCCCCGCGTTCGTCTTGGGCGAACGGCGCTCGATGTCCTCTGAAACCGCGGTCAATCCGTGCTGCACGTCACTCACGGTCACGCCGGGCGCGAGGCGGCCGATGACGAAGATTTCATGATCGCCGTAGTTGCTGATGAGGTCCGGCCGGAAGGCTTCCGTCACCCAGTAGCTGATCGGCTCGACCTGGACGAACTGCGACGCGGCGACAAAACCGGGCGCCATGACGCCGACGATCTCGAGCGGCTGCTTGTTGAGGGTAATCGCCTTCCCGACGATCGCGTCGTCGCCGTTGAACCGCCGTTGCCACATCGAATGACTGATCACGACGACGGACGCCGAGGTCGCCTGCTCGTCGATCGGGCCGAGCAGCCGCCCGCGGATCGCGGTGGCGCCGAGCACGCCAAAATAACTCGAGGTCACGATCTCACCGGAAATCTGCTCCGGCTCACCCGCGCCGGTGAACGTACGGGAATCACGGTCGTAGCCCGCCATCGCGCTGACTCCGGCGACGCGCGCCTTGAAGTCCAGATACGCCGCGGGCGCCACGGTCAGGCGGTTCGGATCGTCGTTGCCGGTCAGCAGCGACGCCGGCTGCGCCGACGGACCGGTGCCGCCCACGCGAGCCTCCCAGATCGAGACCAGGCGGTCCGGCTCGTAGTACGGAAGCGGCCGCAGCAGCACGTGATCGAGGAGGCTGAAGACGGCAGTGCTGACGCCGATCCCAAGGGCAAGCGTGAGAATCGCCACCGTGGTGAAACCGCGCGTCTTCGCGAGGGATCGGACGGCGCGTCTCGCGTCGATGAGAAGCTGTTCCAGGAACGGCAGACCTCGGACGTCCCGCACCAACTCGCGAACGATGTCCTCGCTTCCGGCGCCGCCGAAGTCACGCCTCGCCTGTCGTCGCGCCTCGTCACGCGTGAACCCGCGGCGCACGTATTCGTCCGTCGCGTGGTCGATGTGGCTCTGGACCTCATCCGTCAGATCACGCTCGACCGCAGCTGAGGAAAAGAACTCGCGGATCCGCGAAAGGATGCGTCGCAGGCCGGTCATGGCTGTTCTCCCTCGGGCCGGATGAAGCGCTCGATGACGCCCGCGACGCGCGACCAGCGCGCCGTCTCGGTGACCAGCCGTTTCTCACCGCGCTTCGTGAGCGCGTAGAACTTGGCCTTCCTGTTGTTCTCGGAGACGCCCCACTTCGCCTTGATCAGACCGTCCTGCTCCAGGCGCACGAGCGCTGGGTACAGCGTGCCCTGATTCATCGCGATGAGATCGCCGCTCACCTGTTCGATGCGGCGCGCGATGCCGTAGCCGTGCTGCGGCCCGAGCGCGCGAAGCGTCTGCAGTACCATGAGCGCAAGCGTGCCCTGGGGCACGTCGGTCCGTTCGATTCCTGTTGCCATACAACAGGAGTCTAGGACTGTCTCGTGTAGTTTGGCAACAGGAGAGACCGGGCGGCGGGGCCGGGGCAACCATTTCGGCCCGCCGCACGTCTATCTTCGGAACGGCGGGCTGCGTCCGATGACCCGGCCCAGGCTCGAAACAACTCGAACGAAGGAGACCCGACAATGACCCGACGGATCGCTCTAGTCGCCCTGGCTATCACCATCGCCGCGGCCCCGCTGGCCGCTCAGTCCGCCCGCGCCCAGGGCGCGCCGGCCGCGCCGACGAAGCCCACTGGGGTTCTGGCCTCGGTTCAGGGCGTCTGGCAGATGACGAACGCCAACGGACAGGACCTCGCAGGCTCAGGGCAGGAAATGCTCATCACAATCAAGGACAACACGTACGTCCAGACCGTGAACGGCCAGATGATCGAGCGCGGGACCTTCAAGATCGATGAAAGCAAGAAGCCGATGACCATCGACATCAGCATCGTCGAGGGCGACGACGCGGGTAAGACGCAGCTCGGCGTCTTCGAGCTCACCGGCAACACGATGAAGGGCAAGCTCGGCGACCCGGGCACGGCCCGGCCGGCGGACTTCACCGTCGCGGAGGGCTACTTCGTGTTCGTGATGACCAAGAAATAGCCCTTATCACCCGGAACCCGGCACCCTGAACCCTGAACCCTGAACCGCGCAGCCCCGTTCAGCCAAGGTTCAGCGCCCCCTGGGCTATAACGGTGCAGTGCGAGTGCTTGTCGTCGAGGACGAACAGCGCCTGCGCCAGCAGTTGGCGCAGGCGGTTGGCGCTGCCGGTTACGCGGTTGATGCCGCAGAAGACGGCGAACGCGCGGACTTCCTGACGCGCACCGAGCGATATGACGCAATCATCCTCGACCTGGGCCTGCCTCACATCGACGGCCTGACGCTGCTGGCCGGCTGGCGTGAGGCGGCCATCACCGTGCCCGTCCTCGTGCTGACGGCGCGAGGCAGCTGGCACGAGAAAGTGCGCGGGATAGATCAGGGCGCAGACGACTACGTCTCAAAGCCGTTTCAGATGGAGGAGCTTCTGGCGCGGCTGCGGGCGTTGATCCGTCGTTCGACCGGGCAAGTCGGGCCGGAGCTCAGGAGCGGCGGGCTCGTCCTCGATCCCCGCGGCGCTCGCGTCACCGTCGATGGCACCGCCGTCAAGCTCACGAGTCATGAGTTCCGCGTTCTTTCCTATCTCATGCACCACCGCGGACGGGTCGTGACGCAAAGCGAGCTCACCGAGCACATCTATGCCCAGGACGCCGATCGTGACTCGAACACCGTCGAGGTGTTCATCGCGCGGCTGCGACGGAAGATAGGCGCGGGTCTCATCGAGACCGTGCGCGGACTCGGGTACCGCATGTGACGCGACGCTCACTTCGTACGAGGGTCCTCATCGGGGCGGCGCTGTGGACCGTCGGCTTCTTCCTCATCTCTGGCGCGGTGATGATGTGGCTGCTGTTCACGGGCAAGCCGCACATCCCCGACACGGTTCACCAGGCGTTCGGGCAGACCCTCATGATGCTGTCGATCGCCACGATTCTCGTGGTCACCGGATTCGTTTGGGTCCGACGCGGACTTGGCTCGCTCTCCGACCTTCGCGCGCGACTGGCGGACGTCCACAGCGGCAAGGAGAAGCGCGTCGTCGGCGACTATCCCAGCGAAGCCCAACCTCTCGTCGCCGATCTCAACGCGTTGCTCGACGCGCACGACGAGAACGTTGCCCGCGCGCAATCCAAGGCGGGTGACCTCGCTCACGGCTTGAAGACGCCCCTGGCGATACTCGCGCAGGAGGCCGACCGCGCACGAGCGGCCGGTCAGCCGGAACTTGCCGACACCATCGCGCACGAAGTCAGTCGCATGCGCCGACAGATCGACTACCACCTCGCACACGCCCGAGCCGCCGCCTCGAGCGCCGCGCCGGCTGTCCGCTCGTCCGCCACAGCGTGCGTGGACGGACTCCGCCGGACGCTGGCCCGGCTGTACGTCGAACGAAGAATTGCGATTTCCGCGGACACGCCAGCCGATCTGTACGTTCGTGTTCAGCGCGAGGATCTGGACGAGATACTTGGGAATCTGCTCGACAACGCCTGCAAGTGGGCGAAGACACGCGTCGCGCTGCAGGCGTCTGGCGCCGATGGCCGTGCAGTGTTCACGGTCGACGACGACGGTCCTGGACTGGATCCCGGAATGCGGGAGGCCGTCCTTAACCGCGGCGTCCGCGCCGATCAGGCTGCGCCAGGGACAGGCCTCGGCCTCGCCATCGTGCGGGACCTTGCTGGTCTCTATGGCGGATCGATCTACCTCGGCGCGTCGCCACTCGGCGGCCTACGAGCGACGCTGACGCTTCCGCAAGCCTGACCAACCTAGCGTGTGGCCGCCGTCGGTTCCCCGAAGAACTTGTTCAGGAACGCCTCCATGCGATCGAACGTGTACAGCCACCGGCTGTGCAGCAGCGTTTCGTGGATGTCATCAGGAAAGACGATGAGCTCGTGATAGACGTTGCGCGTGCGAAGGAGCTGGACGAGGCCGACGGTCTGCGCGAAGTTCACGTTGCGGTCATCGTCACCATGCACGAGCAGAACGGGCGACTTCCACTTGTCGATCTCCGAGATCGCCGACGAGCGGTACGCGAGGTTCTCGGGATCGAGCTGGCCGCGGACGTGCACGCCGGCGAGGTCGATGCCGAGCTTGAAGAGGTCCGAGTTGCGCGCGAGCGCCTGAGCGGTGAGCAGGCCGCCGTACGACAATCCCCAGATGCCGAAGCGGGTTGTATCGACGTTCGGCTGCGCCGCGAGCCACTTCCCTGCCGCAAGCACGTCTCGATACTCCGAGTTGCCACCGCTGCCGGTCTGCGGCGCCTGACGGAACGAGCGTCCGTAACCAACACCGCTGCGGTAGTTTACGGACATCACGATGTAGCCCTGGTTCGCGAGCCACTGATTCACGCCGTAGAACACGTGGTAGAAGCTCAGATAGTGCCAGCCGAGCAGCATCTGCCGCGCCGGACCGCCGTGCACGAAGATCAGCGCCGGGCGCTTCTCACCGGGCTTGATGTCCGCCGGCGTGAAGAGCTGGTTGTGGAACTCCACGCCGTCCTCGGCCTTGAGCGTCACGTTCGTCGGCACGACCATCGACTCAATCGGGAATCCGACGAGCGACGGGTACAGCACCTTCTCAGCCTTCTGACCGACGCTCGCGGGTGTCGCCGCCGACGGCCACAGCGCCACTGACAACGGGCGCCTCGCGTCCGCGCTCAGTACGGCGATCTGCTTGCCGGATGCGATCGGTGCCGGGACGTTTTCGATGCCCACGCCTGAAGTGATCTGCTGCGGCGTGCCGCCGGCGGTTGGCACCGCCCAGATGTGGCGGCGATCGATGTCGCCGGTGTTCGTGCAGTAGAAGAGCGTCTTGCCGTCCTTGGAGAACGCTGCTGCCGTCGCGTCCTCGATGATGCCCTCAGTCGTCGTCAACTGAACCGGCTGCGCGGAGCCATTGACCGGGAACGAGTAGTAGCTGTTCGACTCGTCGGTGGGCTTCTCGAGCATCGAGAACGTGAAGTGATCGCCCGTCCACGTGATGTTGTTGATGTTGCCCCACCGGGAACCCTGCGCCGGATGCCAGACCTCCTTCGCTTCGATGAACTCGCCGCCGACGCGCGGTCCACTACTATTGATGTCCGCGATCATCACGGCCATCTGCTGGCCGCTCGGAAGCTGGCCACGATAGAGACCCGGCTGCTGCGCGAGTGGTGCTCCGGCCGGCGGCGCCGGCTGCTGATCGCCGCCACCGCGACCGCCGCGTCCACCACCACCGCCCTGACGCCCCGCAGCCTGAGCACCGGCCGCCTGTGCACCGGGAGCAGTGGCCGCCGCACCGGGCGCTGCTACCGCGCCGCCGGGCGCACCTCCGGGTGCCCCCACTCCGCGCCCTCCGGCATTCCCTCCGCGCCCTCCGTTCGCGTTGTTATCCGGCAAGCCGCTGCCGCCGCCTGGCGATGGCTGCGTACCGAACGCTGCGCCGGGCCGGCGAATGAACGCGATCCGCTTGCCGTCCGGCGACCAGGTCGGACTCGTGTCCCGATCGACGCTGGCGGCAACGTAGGTGACGCGGTTTGTCTTGAACTCGTAGAGACCGATGAAACTGTGGGTGACGCGATTGCTCGTGAACGCGATGCGCGTGCCGTCAGGCGACCACCGCGGGCCGCTGTTCACGCCCCACGCTTTGATGAAGGGCGCCTCGCCCTTGTCGATCTTGGTCGGCGCACCAGCCGCAGTAACGCGGGCGCGATAGATCTGTCCGTCCTTCATGTAGAGCACGGACGTGCCGTCGGGCGAGACTTCGGGATTCTGTCCTTCCGCGAGACGCCGTGCGGATCCAGGGACCGCCGTGCGCGCGGCCCAGATCGTCCGGTCCGCGCCATTCGGATCGCCGTTCGGATTCGCGATCCACCCGGTGTTGTTCTGATTGTGCCCGCGCACGAAGGCAATCGTGCTGCCGTCGTCGGAGATCCTCACCTGCGTCAGGTCGACGCCGTCATCCTTGAGGAATGACGTGACGCGCACGGTCTTGTACAGCGGACCGGCGGCCGTGAAGACGTTGCGCTTGCCCGCCTCGTACGAGATCCACGCGATTCGATCGGCCTTCCTCGCCGACACGAGCTCGAGTGGCAGGCCGGGCCTCAGGATGGACTCGATGCTCGGAAACTTCTTCGCATCGTCGGTCCGGTCGGCCACGACCGATGCCGGCAAAACACACAAGGCAGACAGGATGACAAGCAGGGACAGGCGGTACGGTTTCATGATGGATCCCCCGAAGCAGATGAATATTACTCCCGTCGCGGGAGAAAGCGGAGTGTCAGTCCTGCTTGAGGACGGTGTTCAGGTCGATCGAAGAGACTTGTCTCGCTGATATCCAGGTGGCGACTGTCGCCGCGGCAAGGAACGCAGTCAGAACTCCGCCGATCAGGGCCAGTTGCCCCAGTCCGGGAGTACCCTGGCCGACGAGCGTCGCGACGCTGGCGCCGGCAACCATTCCGTAGGCAACGAGCCGCAGTGTCGAGCCGATGAGCATCCGGATCACGCCATTGGTCGTCGCGCCGAGGGCCAGTCGCGTGCCGATCTCCTTGCGCCGGAGCGAGACGGCGTACGCCGCAACGGCATAGATGCCGATTGCGACCAACGCCAGGAGCATCGGTCCCAGCACGATGAACATCCGGGCGGGAATCTTCTGAAATACGAGGTTCGCATCGACGAACGCGGTTAGTGTCCGCACGTTGAACAACGGCAACGTGGGATCGATGTCCCGCACTGCCGCGCGCACCGACGGAAGCGGCGCCGTCTCCTGACCCGCCCGCGTCCTGAAGTGCAGTTCGGCCTGCGATGAGGGCGCGTCGCGGAAGGATACATAGACGAACGGCGAAGGATCTTCGCCGAAGGCGTTGTAAAGCGAGTCCTTCACGACCCCGACAATCGTGAACGTCCGATTGCCCGCGGTGATCCGGCGTCCGAGCGGCCCGCCCTGCGGGACGTATAGCCGGACGAATGTCGAATTGACGATGGCCTGCGGTGGCTGCGTGGCGTCTCTAAGGCCGGCAAAGTCCGTGCCCTCGACGAACGGGATTTCCATCGTCCTGAAGTAGCCCTGCGTCACCGTGTTCGTCAGCACGGTCTCGGGCTGGCCATCGGAACGCGTATGGCCCTCGATCGTCACGCGACGTGACTGCGCGCCGTGAATGTCGAGCGGGACAGCGGTCGCGATCGCCGCCGACTCGACACCCGGCACGGTTCGAACGCCATCGAGCAGGCGCGCCGCAAACTCTGTGGATGCCGCCCCGGTCACCGATCGATTGCGGGTTCGCAGGTCATAGGTCGCGAGCAGCACACCGTCGCGAGTGAACCCGGGATAACTGCGCTTGGTGTCCGTGAAGTTCTTGAGGAACGTCGCCGCCAGCGAGAGTACGACCATCGCGAGCGCAACCTCGAGAACGAGGAACACATCCCGCATCGTGCTGCGTGCCGGCGTGACGCCGCCTTTCATCGCGACGAAGGGCGCTGTCCTTGCCAGATGCAGGCCGGCCGGCAGCCCGACGGTCAGACCCGACAACAGACCGAGCAGCGATGCGAATCCCAGGCTCACGAGATCGATCCGGGTGTCGAACGACACCTCGAGACCATTTGGAGTCGGGAACGGCACCGCGCGCACTGCCGTGGTCCCCCACACCGCCATTGCGGCACCCAGAAGCGCCCCAACCAGCGCGAGCAGAACGTTCTCGGTGACGAGCAGACGAATCACACGCCAGCGTCCAGAACCGAGCGCGAGCATCACGCCCACTTCCTGCTGGCGCGAACTGGCCCGGGCCAGGACGAGATTGGTGGTGTTCCCTGCAACGACAGCGAGGACGAGAAGCATCATGCCCTGCAGCATCACCAGGGCCAGCGTCAACGATTTCTGAGGGCCGCGAGGAGATTGCCACTGCGGGAGAATCTCGCCGCGAATCGACCGGTTCGTATCGGGATACGCGACGGCGAGTTCCGCCATCGCCGCGTCGAGTTCGTGCTGCGCGTCGTTGAGCGATACGCCCGGCTTGAGCGCGGCCATCATCATGTAGTCGCGGAATCCGCGGCTCTCGAGCTCGCGCGATCCTTCCAGCAGCACGGGCGCTGCTGTCGCCGGCGTCCATAAATCAAAGGTCAACCCCAAGATGGTGCCGTTGAAACCCTCGGGGGCGACGCCGGCAATGCTGAACGGTCGATCGTTCAGGAGAAGCGTCTGACCGATGACATCCTGAGCGCCCCGCAGGCGCGACCGCCAGAATCTGTGCGAAACGACAACGATCGGCGGGCCGCCGGCCGTCACGGTATCACCAGGGCCGAAAAGCCGGCCCGCGGCCGGCTGCAGACCCAACGCTGGGAAGTAGTTGCCGGAGACGAGCGTACCGTAGATCCGGTCGGACCAGTCCGCCCCGCCGACGCTGAACGGCGCGATGCGGAACGCGAAGACCTCACGGACCGTGGACAGCCGGCGCTGCAAATCCTGAAACTCGAGCCATGAGTAACTTGGATAGCCTCCCGTTTCGCTCCGGGCTTCGACCAAGTAGAAATCCCCTCCCCGCGCGACGCCGGGAATCGGACTGAGGACACGCGCCTGAATCCACGAGAAGACCGTCGTATTGACGCCGATTCCGACCGCGAGCGACAGGACGATGACGCCTGCGACACCCGGCATCGATCGAATCGCGCGCATCGAGACGCGCAGATCGCGAAGCCAGCCGGCCATTAGTGACCAGCAGGCGGAGCGCCGTGGAGACGAAGGAACATGTCCCAGAGCGGATCGCCAAAGACACGGATAGCGACGGCGAGGACGACAAACACAATTAGGGCGATGATGACGCCACGACGTTGACGAGCCATGACGAGAGTCTACTGAACGCTTGCTGAAGACGGTGTGAATAGGGCGTTCAGGTGGCGTTCAGGTTGGCGCAAGCAACGACGCGAACGATCGGGAACGATCGGGAACGACGGGAACGATCGGGAACCAAGAGGCGCTTGTCCTTCTCGGCACGCAGTCAGCGTGCGGAATGCCCTTAGTTCCCGTTAGTTCCCGGTCGTTCGCGTCGTTCGCGTCGTTACAGCGACGCGGTTCTACTTACCAGCGTTCAAGTCGTTCCAATTCATCAGGGCGTTGAACCCGAGGATGAACGTGCCCTGAGTCTGCCAGCGCCAGAACGGACGGATCGCGAACATCACGACGTGCCCGCGGCCCACCGGAGCGTCGATGACCTGCGCGCGGTTCTCGAGGTTCTGCGCACCAAGCACGCCGCCCGAAAGCAGCATGTCGCTTGCGCTGGCCGGGAACGACAGCACGACGCGAGGACGCATGAAGTCCATGAGTTGTCCGCCACCGCCGCCGCCACGGCCTCCGAACTGTGCCCCTCCTCCGGGTCCCCCCGCTCCGCGACCTCCGGCATTTCCTCCGCGACCTCCACCTGCGGCATTCGCGTCAGCGGCCGGCGGCTGGAAGCCGGTGTAGTCCTTCGTCGGATCCCAAGTGCCGAAGACGTTTGCGCTGGATCCCATCGGCTGCGTGTTCTGGTACAAGCCGCCACGCCCACCGCCACCGGGTGTCGCTGGCGCATTCGCGAGCGGCCCAGGCTGGCCGCCGATGCTGAAGAGCGGCGCATTTTTGTAGTAAACCGGCAGGTGGTTGCGCGGGATGCCATAGACGATCGGACTGCCGCGATCCGAAATCACGCCGCGATAAACCGAGCCAGGCGCGATGAGCCCGTTGCCCTGATCGACCGTGATGCCCGGTGTGAGGAAGTTCTGCGGGAAGATCGCGGCGGTGCCACCTTCAGTGATGAGTGTGCCGCCAGACGAGACCCAGTCGTACAGCTTCTTCAGTCCCGACTGCCCCATGCCGCCGCGCGTGTCATCGGTGGAGTCGGGCGCGCCGATCGCCTGGAAGAACTCTGTCTTCTTATACGGAATCGGCGTGCCACCCGTGGGCGGCTCCTGCCCGACGCCGCCGCCGGACGGCCAGAGGATCACGTCGAACGACTTCAAATCGCGCTTCCCGACTTCGTTCTCGCCGAAGTAGGTGTACGGAATCTTGTAGTAGTCGAGCGCCGCGCGCACCCAGCCCTCGTCCTGCGTGTTGCTCCAGCTGTGGATGTAGCCGATGCGCGGCACGTCGAGGTCGTGCGTCTTGACGTCCGCGGACACCGACGCGACGGCGTAGCCGGAGAGCCCGAGTTGCGTCAGCTGCGGTTCGAGCTGCGCCCGGTTGGCGTTCGGAATGATGAACGATCCGGCCGTGAATTTGCGTCCGCCCGCTTCGAATTCCGCCTCGGCCGCCGACATTTTGACCGCCGCATTGACGAAGCGGAACTGCGCCAGCAGATTGTCGCCGCTATGTTCGACGATGACGGTCGAGCCAGTGCCGGAGATGCCGCCGGCCGCGCGCACGGTGGCCGTCGTCACGGGAGACATCGCGCCCGAGAGCAGCGCCTTGTCGGTGACCGGCGTGATGATGAGGTTCCTCATCATCGGATAGGTCCATCCGAGATCGTCGTACGGACTCGGGTTGGACATCGAGTAGTCCTGAATCGCGAAATAGATGTCGGCGACCGTGCGATACGGCTGATCGCCTCGCAGGATCCAGTCACCCGGCTTCACAGAGACGTTGCCGGCTTGGAACGCGGCCGTCGCGATGTGGAACTCCACACCCTGCGCGATGAGACCGTTCACGGCCTCGGCGGCGTTCGCCTTGCTCTGCTGCGACGCGGGAATCACCCAGCCGAACACGGGACCGTTCTTGCCCTTGTCGACGGCGTTCCGGTTCTTGATCCAGTAGTTCTCGAGCCAGCGCTCCTTGTCCTTGCCCGTGAACGAGAGCGCGAAGAGCACGCCTGACTGGCTCATGTTCACGTGCGCGCGCGGGCCCCAGTTCACGTTGCCCGGATCCGGGTTGGGACGGAACCACTCACGGCTTTGTCCACCACGACCGCCACGACCACCGCCGCCGCCACCGAACTGCGGCGGTGCGCCGGCACCACCAGCGCCGGCACCCACAACAGCGCCGCCACCTGCTCCTCCGGCTGCCCCCGCTCCGCGTCCGCCGCCACCTCCACGTCCTCCACCGCCACCCGCCGCGGCGGGCGCGGCAGGCGCGGTTCCAGTCACCCCGGGAATCTTGGCCGCCGTGCCCGGATTGAAACTGTTCACTTCATAGAAGCGGCCCGTCGCGTTGTGCGAGTGCACCGCATAGAACATGTAGTTCGGCGTCCATCCGTCGTAGAACCCATAGGTCCACACGCCGGGCACGCCGCGTTTCGTCATTTCCATGACGTCGTTCTGCGCGAACATCCACCACTCGTTGATCGTGATCGGATCGAGTTGCTCGTTGTACGGGCCCGTGCCGGTCGAGACGTACAGCAGCTGCTGCGCTTCGTGGAGATCATGGAGGACCGTCGGCTTCCACTCGTTCGCGACCCGCTCGACGTTGCGCGTCATCGCGAGGAACTGGCCCATGCCGTCGCGGTTGTTGTCGTGGGCGACGTACTTACCCCAGTACGGTACGGGGATCTGGCCGGCCAGGCCTTCTGCCTGGCGCTTGGCGTTCGCGTAGAAGGTGTCGACGATCCGCTCGCGGCCGTCGACTTCAACAACGGGAGTAATGAAGACGATCACGTTGTTCCGGATCTGCTGGATGAACGGCGTCTCCTCGACGACGAGGCGGTACGCGAGCTCGGTCAGCATCTCCGGACCACCGCGCTCGGTGGAGTGGACGCCGCTCGTCAGCCAGTAGATCGGTTTCGCGACCGAGATGATCTGCCGCGCCTGCGCTTCGGTGGTCTTGCGGGGATCGGTCAGCGACTGCAGGTAGCCCTTGTACTTGTCGAGCTCCTTGATCGTCGCCTCGTTCGCAATTGCGAGCACGACCTGGTCGCGGCCTTCTTCCGTCTTGCCAATCGTCCAGAACTTCGTGCGCCCTGGTGCTGCGTCGGCGACCGCCTTCATGTACGCGTGGATGTCTTTCGCATATGTCAGGTAGCCGGGCTGCCCGGCGATGTGCCCGAGAAACTTGAGCGGCGTCGGCACCTTGTCTGACGCCGGCAGGTGATCGACCAGCTCGGTATTGATCCGCGGGTCGGTCAGCGAGCTCTTGATGAGCGCGGTGTACTCGGCGTCCTGTCTCTGCGCCGGCGCCTGTGACTGCGCCGCGGTCGGCGCGTATGGCGCCAGCATCACAATCGCGAGGGCGATCCACGCCGCGTGGCCCGCAACTTTCTTCACGTTCGACATCTCCAGCCTCCCTGCTGACCGCCGGTTTCGGCGGCGCTTGGGATGTTACAACGCAATAGAAGACCTCGGGAGTCGTTTTCGGGCCAAACCGCGTCCTGCAGTTTCCCTGCAAACTCAGGTTGTCGCCTTGGTGTGAAAACGACTCCCGAGGTCTTGTCGACCCGGAGGCCCTCGTCGATCTGCTCCGCTACGTGCGCGCGGCTTCGATATCGACGGAGATGTGGCGCCATCGTCCTTGACGGAATCTCACGACACTGAGCAGCGCCCGCGTGCAGTGGCCGAGTACGATCGCCAGCCAGATGTCGCCCGGGGTGAGCGGCCGCAACGTCTGGATGAAGGAGCACAGGCCGATCGGAACGCCGATCTGCGAGACGATGGAAATGAAGAGCGGACTGCGGGTATCGCCCGTGCCTTGCAGGCCTCCCGTATAGCAGAGCGCGACCGTGATGAAGAGACCGGAGATGCTGAGGTACCGCAGCAGCTGGATGCCGAGCGACGTCACGAGCTCATCGGTCATGCCGAACACCTGCAACAGCAGGCCCGGCACAATCAGAAACAGACTCCCCACGAACGCCGCGACACCAAGGCCGATACGGGAAGCGACTGCCACGCCGTGCTTCGCCCGCTCCGGATTGCCGGCGCCGAGGTTCTGCCCCGCGATCGTTGCGGCGGCGCCCATCAGGCCGACGGATGTCCACGTGATGAACGAGAACAATTCCGTGTAGCCGACCGCGTACGCGGCCTGCGCGGCGGCGCTGTGTTCGAGCCCGCCGACGAACCGCAGCAGCATGATGCCGGCGATGTTCATCGCGATGCCCTGAACGCCCGTCGGCAGACCGTACTTGAAGAGCGATCGGATGATGCCGGCATCGGGCGAGAGATTCATGCCGCGATGAAACTGGATCACCGATCCCGGCACGAACAACTGCCGGATGCCGTACGCCGCAACGAGCGTGCTGCTCGCGATCGTGCCCATTGCGGCACCAACCGTGCCGAACACGGGAATCAGGAGCACGTTCAGCACAATCGTGAGCACGGTCATCGCGACGCCGAGACGCATCGGCGTGCGCGGATCGCCGGCCGCGCGAAACGCGCCGCTCAGCATGAAGAACAGCATCATGCCGATGATGCCGAGGAACATCGCGCGCAGGAACGGCAGCGCTTCGTGCTGCACGTCGGGCGCCGCCTTGACCAGGTTCAGCAGCGCCGGCGCGGCGAAGTAGCCGACGACACCCATCACCACCGCCAGCGCGATCGCGGTCAGGAAGGCCTGATAGACGACACGGTTCACTTTCTCGGGCTCGTTGGCGCCGGCGAATCTCGAGACCAGCACACCCATTCCCGAGAACAGCGAGCTGATGAATACGATGACGATGATGATGACCTGCCAGCTGACGCCGATGGCCGCGTTCGCCGTGTACCCGACGAACTGCCCGACCATGGCGTGATCGATCACGCCCTGGAGTCCCGCAATGACGTTCTGGACCATCGTCGGCCACGCCAGCTTCCAGACGGCGGGAACGATGGGGCCTTCAACGATCGAGCGATCGAATTTCTGCGTCTTTGCCGGCGGTGCGTCGGCCATCCACCGGGACTATATCGCGCTCCCTTCGCTTGACGATTCCGTAGGCGGCGGGCTTCAGCCCGCCGCGCGTCCGGCGGCCTAACGGCCGCCGTCTACGGACGGCCGCAGGGCGTGCCCGAACGGATCGAGAGAAAGATCGGCGCGTTGCGTCCGCGGCGTGACAGCGTGTGCGCGGCGCCGCGCGGCACGAGGCCGAACCAACCCGCGGAAATTGGCGTGTCCTTGTCGGCGATCTTGAGCGTCGCATCGCCGGCCATGAGGTACAGCATCTCGTCGGCGTCCGCGTGCGAATGGCTCGCCAGCGTCTCGCGCACGAGGATGAGGCGCGACGATGTCGCGACCGAGCAGCCGACTTCGCGCTCGACCAGGGGCGCCGGGTCGCGAAGCATCTGCTCCGCGAGATCGGAAAGTGAAAGGACCTTGGCCGCGCCGACCGGGCCGGTTGGTTCGGATGGCCTGGGCGTTTCCTTCGGAGCGGGGGGCGGCGGTGGTGGCGCCGGTGGCGGGGGCGCCGGAGAGAGCGCGGCCTCGGTGGCGGTCTTCGCACCCGCGCGAATCGTGACCTCTTTCTCGAGCGTAAAGAACCCCTCCCGACTGATGCGGACGCGGTAGGTTCCCGGCGGGATGTTCGTCAACGTCGCGACGCCGTCTCCACCGGTTGTCGCTCCGCGATCGACACTCCCCCGCAATGACACGGTCGCCTTGTCGAGCGTCGCACCTGCGTCGCTGGCAACCGTCAGGGACAGCGTCCCAGGCTTGGTGCCGGCCGTTTGCACGGGGGGTTTGGTCTGTCCGGCAACGTCCGAAGTCGACACTAATAGGACCGCGCCAACGGCGACGGCTGCCGCCATCGATTTGAGCTGAAGGGTCACGGGGTACCTCACTGATTTCAGCCTACCTGAGATCGCGCCCTCGCGCCGAATCCTGCGGTAAATTGGCTGCGGTGACCCCGACACGCATGCGGTTGGCCGGTATCGCGCTGGCCCTGATTGGGTGCGTGCTGGCCGCCGGCGCTTCGGACCAGGCGTCCCAGAAGCTCACTGTGGGTGCCGCCCTCGACCAGTACGCGGCTCACCCCGGCGCTGACGTTCCGCGGCGGCTGGCTGGGCAGGGAATCGTCGACGTCCTGGAGACCTACCGGGATGGCGCGAATTCCTGGATCGTCCAGGGCGGCGGCGATGGGCGCCTGCGGCGGCAGCACGTGGCCGCGGCGTTTGCTGTGGAGCTCGTTGCTCTCACCTTGGACGGATCCAATGCGGAGTACCGCGCGGGCAAACCATTGGTCGAGTGGTTCTGCCAATTGCTCAAGAACCAGCCTCCCTCCGAGGTCGAGCGAATGGCGATGCTCGCGTCGTTGGCCGCGATCCAGGGCGCGGGCGATTCGCTGCTCCTCGGCATCGAGTCAGGTTCGTACAAGCGACAGGGGCACATCGATCACGCCCTCGCGCGCTTCCCTCAGGATGACCGCTTCAAGCTGATCCGGATAGTCGACCGGTACGAGCTTCGGATCATCTCGATCGTGCCCCTCAAGGGCCACGAGGTGTTGCCGGAGGCGGCGCACCGCATGCCGCAGGAAGCCGCAAAGCGACTGAATGAAACGCTCGAGAGGCTGCTGGCACTGGACGGCCCGCTGGTTCGCGACGAGGCGCGGCTCCGGCGCGGAGTCCTGCAATTCGTCACGGGCCGTGTGACGCTGGCATTACAGGAATTCGGCGCGGCCGCTGTCACCGACGCGCCGTTTGCCAGCTACATCGCCAACCTGATGCTCGGCGCGATCTACTACGCGGGCGGCGATTCGGCCGCGGCGGCCGCACGCTACTCGAAGGCAATGCACATCACGCCGGCAACGTCCGCCCGTCTGGGTCTCGCGGCCTCTCTGATGAAGATGGGCAACACGCAAGAGGCGGCAGCGATAGCGCCGCCGCCGCCGGCAGACAAGCGCATCGATGATCCATGGCGCCTGTACGGGCTGGGTATGTTTCACGAGCTGCCGGGGTATCTGGAAGCGATGCGGGTGGCCCTGCGATGAGCCCGCGCGGGCTCCGGAGGGCTCTCGCCGCCTGCCTTCTGGCGGCCGTCGCGGCCGTGATCTCGACAACCGCGCAGGAACAGCAGCTCGTGCTTCGTTCGTCCGCCACGAGCGTTGCCGTGCACGTCCTGGTCGAGTCGGCCACGAAGCCGGCGAAGCCGGTGCGGGATCTGACGGCGAAAGACTTCGTCGTGACCGACAGCGGTGTGAAACAGGAAATCGCGGCGATGACGACCGACGTACTGCCGCTCGATGTCACGGTCGTGCTCGATCGCCTGGAGCAGAGCGAGTACGCGAAGCGGATACCGCATCCGCAGGTCGTGGAACTCGAGTCGCTGTTGAACAAAGATGACAGGCTTCGCGTCGTGGCGGTGGGCTCGGATATCGAAGAAACGCTGCCGCTCGGCCCACCCGGCCGCGGTCCGGCGCCGTTGCCGCGCCTGAAGAGCGACCTGCCGGCGCTCTTCGACGGCGTTGCGACCGCCCTAATCCGCCCGACGCCACCCGGACGGCACCACCTTGTCGTCGCCATCACCGAAGGGTTCGATGCGTACAGCTTTACGGGCGCCGCCGCGCTCGCTGACATCGCACACCGATCGGATGCGCAACTGAACGTGATCGTTGCAGAGGGCCGGCGCTTGAAGACCCGCACGCTCGCACGGGTCATGAATCCCCTGCCGATCGACGACAGCCTCGGATCGCTCGTCGAGATTGCGAAGAGCACCGGCGGGGATGTGATCGCGAGTTACCGCCTGACGCGGTCCATCGGCGGCCCGGTCAAGCACCTGTTCGACGAGGTGCGGGCCGGCTACGTCCTCTACTACACGCCCACGGGCGCGACCGACCGCGGCTGGCATCCGATCGAAGTCACGATTGCGAGGCCCGGCAACTTCGAAGTCAGGGCGCGCCGCGGGTATGCCAACTAGCCGGGTCTAACCACCTTCGCCCAAAGCTATGGTGGTCCGCCGAAGCTTCATGCGAAGGCGGAAGGCCCGGCCTCCATGGAGCCCCGGGGTCTTCAGACCCCGGGAAAATGCGGCGCGAGCGCGTCGCGCAAGCGCTCGAGATCGCCGCCGGCCCGGTCGCAGAACTCCACGACGCTGAACCCCACGACGTCACACTGCTCCCGCACCTGACACACCAGCGCCATCACATCGTCCAACGACGGTCCCCCGGCCGTCCGCATCAGGGAGGACGCGAAATCGTCCGGGTTGGTGACGTCGAGATCGAGATGGAGGTACACGCGTTCGAAACCCGCGCGGCGGATCGAGCGCGCGAATTCGACGGGATCAGTGAACGCCTCGAGGCCGGCCAGCCGGATGCCGGTGGCGCGAGCGAATTCAGCCTCAGGCGGATCGAGATCGCGCGCGCCCACAAGACACACCTGCGCGGGCGTGAGCGGCCGCGCGAGCCGATCGACGAGCGCGGCCGGGCCATCGCCGAGCAGCGTGCGGAGCACCATGCCGTGGAAGTGTCCGGAGGGCGAGGATTCAGGCGTGTTCAGGTCCGCGTGCGCGTCGAGCCACAGCACGGCGATCTCGCCTGAGTACTTCTCGTTGAGGTACGACACCGGCGCCACCTCCACGCCGCAAGTCGCGCCGACCATCACAATGCGATCCGGCTGGCGGGCCCGAAGAAGATTCCGTGCTCGCGCGGCCCGGAGCGCAATGGAGTCGAGGCCGAGCACTCCCCCGCTCGTGGCGAGGGCTTCGGTATCCGGCGCGTCGATCGATTCAACCGGTTCCACGACGTCCGCGCCGCCCGAATTGAACAGCGCCGCGCCGAGCGCGCGCGCTCCACGGGCGGGAACGTTCGAAACGCCGTATCCCTGCCACTCCGGCAGGAGCAGCCTCAGGGTCTTTCCCGGTGTCTTGACCGTATGTTTATACATCATGTATAAGTCTGTGAATGACGACAGAGAACTACCGTTCCGCCCTCGATGCCGCGGTCCGGGAGTATGAATCCCTCGGCGCCGAGCGCCAGGAAATCGATCGGCGGCTCGCGCATCTGGCGCAGACGATCGGTACGCTCTCCCGCCTGCTTGGCCTCACG
Source organism: Vicinamibacterales bacterium (assembly GCA_035606665.1). Classification (GTDB taxonomy): domain Bacteria; phylum Acidobacteriota; class Vicinamibacteria; order Vicinamibacterales; family SCN-69-37; genus DASUGC01. The sequence goes on from DATNEY010000005.1 coordinate 98,358, forward strand.
CCCACCGTTCCACTCGGCCTCACGGATGCGTGCCGGCTGGTGCTCCGCGGCGGACTCCCGCTGACGCCCGTCGAAGTGCGCGATCGATTGCTTCAGATCGGCGTGGACCTCACCGTCTATGCCAACGATCTGTCCGCCATTCATACCGTACTCAAGCGGCTCAACGAATCCGCTGAGATCCGTCTCGTTCCGAAACCGTCGGGCAAGCACGCCTATCTCTGGCAGGCGCCGCCGCGGGCGATCGCCATCGGCGAGGACATCGCCGAAGCGATTCGCGCGGGGGGACTGGCCGGGCACACGCACGCGCCGAAGGTGCCCGAAGAAAAGAAGAAGAGGAAGAAGTGAGCGCCAACAGCATCTCGATAGAAATCCGGCGCAGGATTTTCGCGGAAGAGATCCAGGCTGTCGCGAATTTGCAGTCGACCGCGGTCGTGGACGCGCTCGCGACGGTGCCACGCGAGCGGTTTCTCCCGCCGGGTCCGTGGACGATTCGCAGTGAGGGCGACTTCATGGCGCCGGCGCGGCAGACACCGGATGCGGATCCGAAGCACGTGCACCATAACCTCGCGGTCGCAATCGATGCGGGCCGCACGCTTTTCAACGGAGCGCCCACCGTTGTCGCGGGCGCCATCGACGCTTTGTCAGTAGGCCTGGGCAGCCGAGTGCTCCACATCGGCACCGGGCTCGGCTACTACACCGCGCTTTTGGCAGAGTGCGTCGGCCCGAAGGGTCGCGTGCTCGGCATCGAAGTCAGCCATGAGCTGGCAGCGCGTGCGAAGGACAACCTCGCCGACCGTCCCTGGGTGGAGGTGAGGTACGGCGACGCCGCGGCTCCATTCGACGAAGCCTTCGACACGATCCTCGTCAACGCCGGCGTCACGCACCCGTTGGCCTCGTGGCTCGATGCCCTCGCGCCAGGCGGACGCATGATTGTCCCTGTCACTGCGACGATGGGACCGATGACGACGATCGGGAAGGGGCCGATGCTCCTGCTGACCGCCACAGACGACCCGACTCGACTCGCGGCCAGGACGGCGGGCTTCGTGGCGATCTATTCCGCCGTTGGGGTGCGCAGCGACGCGGCAAATCCGCGAATCGGACAGGCTCTGAGCAAAATGCCCTTTGCGCCGGTCAAATCGTTCAGGCGTGATCCGCACCAGCCGGACGACACCTGCTGGCTGCACCTTGATGAAGGGTGCGTGTCGTTGAAGTAGGGCCGAAAGACCGGGAAGGACGCGTACAATGACACCGGCACGCGCCTGTAGCTCAGTGGATAGAGCATCGGCCTTCTAAGCCGAGGGTCGCAGGTTCGATCCCTGCCAGGCGCGCCAAATTCCTAAAGAACCCGCGAACTCCGCTTCGTCAAACAAAGCGACAGGCGGAGGGTACACGGCAGCGAACCGGCAATCCTCACGCCTGGTAAGACGGTTGACCGGCCCTGTCCAGGCAGAATGGCTCCTTCCTTCCGGGCGATATAGCCGCCAGCCACCTGTCAGGCAGTCGCCATGTATCCAATGGCGCCTGTCAGACAAGCTGAGACTATGTACGGCCAGAACAAACATGTTGCGCCTTGCCTGAGAGCTCCTATACTACGTCGGCATTAACGCCACCATTATTCGCAAACGAGAGGTCGCATATGGAAACTAGTGTCGTGTTGACAAGACTAGACTACGTTAAGGCACTCGAGCTGGCCGTGCCAGATGCACGTTTGCTGAGTCTTCCGATGGTAAAGCGGAAGCCTGTGGTGGAAGACGGTAGTGCGGCTTACGTCGATGCCGGCAGCACGATGTCGTTCGTCGGCGGCGTGCCCGCCGTGAAGCAGCAGGACGTGCTGAACTCCACGCTCTTGGCGCAGCTTGCTGCCAACAAGAAGTTCGATCGGGAAACGCAAACTGAGCAGTGGTACGGATTCTACCGCCAGGTCCTGGAGAATGTGGGCTGGGTCGTGCAGAGCTTCAGTTTCACGCGCTATGACGAGTCAGGCGCGACGCTTCGTCTCGACAAGAGCGCCCTTGCGATCATCGCGGCGGTCGCGTCGGGCAACGAACTCCTTGCGCTGCAAGCGACCTTGAAGGCCCTCGAGAATTCAGATCCCGACAGCAAACAGGTGACATTGTTCGATGTGAACGGTTCGAAGGGGGAGAACGGAAACTTCCAGTTGTCGACGGCCAGCACGGATCCGAACGGCAACGTTCAGATGGCGCTTGGTGCCTTCTACTTCAAGGCGACCGAACATGTGGGGCGTTTCTTGTTCTTCAGTTGGAAGACGAAGAGTATCAACCTCTACTTCGGCGCACAGAGCGTGTTGCTGAACGAACAGATCTACGCCACCGTTCGGCAGTCCGTGATCGACAAACTCGGAGACAAGGCCCAACAGTTCGTCGCGGATCTGGATATTTGAGGCTGACGACAGGCTCTGTCCAAGAGCGACAGGGCCTGTCGTCGATTGCCGTTCACAGTCAGTCGAATTCGTTCGAGATCACGACGCCCGAAGTGAACTTTTTCGACTCGATCACGCAGACTCCCGCGATGGACCCGGGCAATCTTCAGAATCCTTCCGGCGTTGCCACCTCCCACCTGCCGACTTGGACCGCCAATTCGGCGAGCGGTCGGTGGGTTCCCGGCATGGGATCGCCCTCGCCGCGGAGCCGAAGACAGCACTGAGTCCTCTTCCAGTCCTTTCGATCCATCGCTCCTCTAGTAGGACAGCGCTGCGCACCGTTGCACGGCAAAATCGCCTTGCGGCTCGTCCTCAGACAGAATGCGCGTCCCCCACATTCTGGAGGACGAAGTGGACGACTCAGACGAGATCGACACCAAGGCAGCCCAAGCGGCATTCAAGGCCTGGACGATTCCAGAGGCCTCACACCGATTCCTTGGGCACTGCCGTACCTCGAAAGGACTCGCAGCAAACACACTGCGCTCGTACGCCTCTGACCTCGAGGACTTCGGACGCTTCGCAGGCCCTGCCATCCCAATAGCCGGCGTTGACCGTGAGGTCATCCGGAGCTTCGCTCATCACTTACTCGAGGAGCGAAAGGTTAAGGCAACGACTGCAAGGCGTCGGATGGCAACTCTCAAGGTGCTGTTTCGATGGCTCGAGAAGGAAGATGCTGTTCCAATAAGCGTCTTCCACCGCCTTGACCTCTCGATCCGTTTGCCCAAGCGGCTCCCCCGGGCGTTGACCGGCGAAGAAATACGGCAGCTGTTGCGCCGTGCGGAATCGGCGCGAAAGACGAGGGCACGAGCGGCGCAGTACGAGGCCCTGGTCATGCACTTCGTCGTGGTCGCGCTCTTCACCACGGGCGTGCGCATCAGCGAATTGGTGTCCGTGCGCAGAACGGATGTAGACATTCGAGATGGGGCTATCCAAGTACACGGCAAGGGGAATCGAGAACGCCGGGTCTATCTGCCTGGACGCCAGGCGCGGGAACTTCTCCGAGTATTCCTGACGGAGCGAGACCGCCGTCACGGTCCGACCGAGGCCCTGCTCTTAACAGCGAAGGGCATCTGCCTGAGTCCGGCAACCGTCCGAAAGCAGCTGCGCACGTTCGGTGGAGGTGCCGGGATTACTCGCCGAGTCACGCCGCACATGCTGCGGCACACTGCCGCGACGCAACTGCTCGAAGCTGGTGTCGACATTCGATTTGTTCAGAAACTCCTCGGGCACGCAAGCATCGCGACGACGCAAATCTACACGCACGTCACGGACCGAGCGCTTCGGATGAGGCTGAATCAAGCCAACACACTCGGGAGAATGGGACGGAAGATGACCGGATAACTAGGAATTATGCGTTCGCCAGTCGCTAATCTCCTGCGAAAGGGCGGCTTGGCGCCCCATTTTTTGGTCGGCCGTCTCCTCCATGTGGGATTTGATCATCAGACTTGGATTCTGACCGGTCTTTGGGCGGTAGCGCTCTTCTCGAGCGCGTGGTTCAGTGGTTGTCTGTACCTTCCTGGGCGCAGCATCGGCTTTGTCGAACATCCAGTCGTCTGGGTGTTTCTCACCATGCAGGTTGTGCTTCCACTAGCGATCCGAGGTTCCATTATTAGGCTGGCACGAAGCAGAAGAACGCCTTTCGATCAGTCCTTCCTGCGGCACCTGCTCCCCAAGGTGCACGCGTTCGTAGGCCTCAAGACCGCAGAGGGCCGAGGCTGGGCCACTGTCTTCTACCTAGCAGGGCTGGTCAATTTCATCTGGAACACTTACCAGAATCAGCAACCTGGGCGACTGTTGCCGTACGATTTCTGGGACTCGACCACGTTTCCAGTCTGTTTCTGGTTGACGCGGTTTTACAAGTTCTACCTCTTCGTGTGGCTATTGCCGTATGTGGCGTTGGTACACACCGGAATCGTCTTAAGTGTTTTGCGATCGATCCGCTCAGCTCGCGTGTCGGGCCGGCTTGAACTGGCTCCATTTCATCCCGACGGCGTCGGCGGTCTCGGCTTCGCGCCCGATCTCATCTCGCGGCCGTTGGTCAGTTCTCTACTGGTTGCGGGGGTCGGAACGCTGGGCGCGTTTCTTGTACATCGCTCTCTTGATGTCACGCCGGTCCTAGGCGCAATTGCGGTGGTTGCGAGCGTCCTGGTTGCGTACGGCCTGCCAATTGCGCGGCTTCGACGCGACTTGATGGCGCTTAAGAAGCGCTCGATAGCCGTCCTCAGACTCAAACAGCAAGAACAGTACTCAAGGGCGATTGGCTCTTTGTCCTCCGGCGCTGATGACCTCGGACAGGCGAACGAAACAATCGAGTATCTCGACCGACTTTGCGATCGGATTGGCACGATCTCACACTATCCGCATCTGCGATGGGTCTTGGGATCTGCGACTGTCGCGCTCCTGCCAACCCTGTTCTCAGGGTTCCTCAGGATTGTCGAGGTCGTCAATCCACTTCTTGACCGCCTGCAACAATCGACCGGATCGTAGCGCGGGCGCGATAGAGCCTCACTACTACATTCGCCGAGGCCGCAAGGCCGGCCAGCGAGTACACAGCCTCCACCGCTCTCATCGTCGATGAGTCTTCTGAGACGTTGATCAGCATCAGAGTGGCTCCCCACACGCACAACGCAAGAAAGGAGCCGAACGTGCGGCTGGTCGCTAGTAGCGGCGTCCCCCCAACGAGAATAAGTCTGGCACCTAAGACGAGGACGTCGCGTGCGGCCACCGCAGCAAGAGGAAGAAGCATTACGCCGCGTGCCGCGGCATAGAGTAGGGAGACGGTGGTGAGCGACTTATCACTGATCAGATCAAGGACGCGGCCGAAATATGAGGTCGCACCCAGTCGACGCGACAGCACTCCGTCCAAGCTGTCGCTCGCGGCCGTCGCAACATAGATACAAGTAAGAAGGATGGGGGAAACCTGAAATGCAAGGCACGCAAAAACGATGGAACCCAGAAACCGGCCGAAACTCAGTGAGTTTACGAGAGACCGACCAAAACTGACCAAGTGAATAATTCCTAGTTATCAGGACGAAACTATACACTGCGGGACCTCGCTCGGCGCTTCGAGTGATTCGCTGCCCAAAGCGGGTCTCCAGTAGCAAGACGGCTGGTCAGAAAGGAATTCGGTCCGTACAAGATGCCGAATTCCTCATGTGTCGAGGCAATCTCATCTACCGCGAACGCGACCGCGAAATCCGAGACGCCTCCGGTCGCAGGCTCGATCGCAGCCAGGCGCGCCGATTCGGAAAGGGCCAAAAAGAGATCGTCGCGATCCCACATCAGGCCACTGACTCTTCATGATTGCCAGCCGCGTCGCATGTGTGCGCGCACTAGGAAGGATTAGTGCGGATCATTGAATCGCACGTCATCACCCCCGCTCTGGAAGGTCGGCGAGCTTCACACGCGCGATCAGCCTCGCCGGTTGGCCCTCAGATTCTCGGCCTCCACCGGCGAGCGAAACCGCCGGAATAGCCAGGAGTCACGCGGTTCGTGAACCGGTCCGGGCCGGGATGTGTGCGAACCAGATCAGGGAACTCTCGAATGAGACCCTCGCGCTCGATATTGAGCTGCCGGAGGCGCAGGCGCGCCCGTTCGCGACGAAGGAATCCGCCTGACTGAATACGTCGGCCCGTCATTGCTCACCTACGCTTGTGTTCCTGACGCAGGCCGCCTGGCAATAGCCGGAATTCACCGTGGAGCATGGCTCATCTGCGACAAACTCCCACTCGCAGCACCTGAGCGTTCCGCACTCGTCCTTTGTCGAACAACACGCAAGAGGCGGCTCCTGCCGAGCGAACAGGGATGGTGTCGCCATCAGCAGCGCCAGAAAGCAGCCGATCAGACCTACCGCACGAATCTTCATGAAGTGACCTCGGGGCTTGTTTCTGCAAGGCTGTTGCCGCGACGCGGCGTGGCTGTGTCGCCATTGCGCCTCAGTCTTTGCGTTTTGTAGCGGGCAGCGCGTTGCCCGCGCGGGCAGATCCTTGCCCAACCGTTGGAGGGCCGGTTTGCTGTTGCGGACCTAGGTCGATTCGTCTCGAACGGCATCGCTATTGCGACTGGATGTCCAAGCCGACGAACCTGAGGTCGGGACGAGGTGAATCCGAAGTGTCGAACCGGCAATCGAGCCTTGCTTCATGGGGTGGGTTATTACTGCTCGTAATGTCCGTGAGCCTGAACACGCTGCAGGCGTGGCGCATTCGCGACCTCGTCGAGCCGAAACAGGCGGTGTCTTCGCGCATTGGCAAGTCGGCTGCTCCCCTGACGGGAGTGACACTCGCCGGTGAACGCCGGACTCTCGTCTTCGTCGATACCCAGCCGACTGTGATCTACTTCTTCAGTCCGGCTTGCCGGTGGTGCGAAGAGAACTGGGCCAACGTTCGCGCGTTGTCGGCGGTGAGCGCGAACCGGTTCCGCTTCATGGCCGTGGCCGCGGAAAGCGATCTGGGTCAGTTCGCCCAGGCGCGGAAACTCGATTTCGAGATTCTGGGCGGCATCTCCCGCGAGTCCCTGAAGGCCCTTGGCTTGAGTGCCACGCCCCACATGCTGGTGGTATCCTCCCGAGGCCAAATCAGTCATGAGTGGCTCGGCGCGTTCAGAGGCCGCCAGGCGCGATCGATCGAGGACTTCTTCGAGATCACGCTGCCGGGATTGTCGCGGCCCGCGGAGACGTGGTGACGCCATAGCCGGTCCAGCACGTGTTCGATGACAGAAGCTATCCGCGTCGAACGGCTCGGTGTCCGCGTTGGTCGAAAGACGATCCTCGAGGACGTCTCACTGACCGTCATGCCGGGACGAACAGCGGCAATTGTCGGCGGGGCTGGGGCCGGTAAGTCGGTATTTCTTCGGACTCTGCTTGGCCACTTCACCCGCTCGAGTGGCGAGTTGCGCGTAGTCGGGTTCGATCCTGGGGTGAACCCTCGAGACGTCACGAGGCACACCACATTCGTGGCCAACCCAGACGTCTTCGAGCCGCAGCTCACAACATTGCAGAATGTTGTTCACCTCCTGACGCTCGTCGGCGCTCCCGTGCCTGACCGTGAGCAGCTTGTGCGGGCCCTTCGGGACGTTGACGTCCCGGATCGCCTGATTGATGCCCGGACCGCCGAACTGAGCGGCCTGGAGGCACTCGCGGTCTGGCTTTCCATCGCAAGCCTTCGGACAAGTTCCCTCGTTCTTCTTGATGAGCCGACCGAGTTTTTGGGTCCAGCCGACACAATGCGTCTGGCGTCCCTGTTGCACGAGGTGTCGACCCGCGGAACCGCAGTGCTACTCACAACTCGCGATAAGCGGTTCGCGGAAGACTCTACATCCTCAACGTATCTGCTCGAGTCCGGACACATATTGCCCGCTCACTCCCTCTCGACCGTGGCTTCGAGATAGCACGGGATTCATGTTCACGACCCTCTGTCGACTGGCGCGGGTCGAGATTCTCGGGTGGACTCGACGCCGATCGCTGCTCATCGTATTCATCGGGCTCGCTGCGCTCGTCCTGATTTCAATTGCCGTGGGCCTGCAGGACCTGGCATCAAGAGAGCAGGACTACCACGCTCAACTGGCGAGCATCGTCAAGGAGCAGGTCAAGCCGCGACTGCCGATGACCGGCGCCGGCGTCGAACGGGTCTTGCGCGTCGCGAGACCGGCTGAACTCGGAAGCCTGGTCGCGCGAGGCGAGGACACTCGACTCGCGTCCTATTTTGACTTTGGACCGGGCGGGTTGCAGTGGGGTCAGGCTGCCGGGTCCGATGCCTCCCAGATGCAGGCGGCCTCCGTTTTCGATCTCGAGTCAATCATCCGTGTGATCGGCGGCCTGATTGCACTGCTGCTGGGAATCGATGTCGTGGGCGCCAGCCGGTTTCGTGGGCAGCTTCTCGCCTGGCAATCGCTCGGCCTCGATCCTGCTGTCGGTGTTGCCGGCAAACTCCTTGGATGCGCAGGGCTGCTGGTTTCAGGATGTGTGCTGCTGCTCGGCACCGCCGCCTTGGCCACCGGCCTTCAGCTCCGCGATGACGCCCCGGGAATCGCAGCGCTGCTTACATCGAACTTGGTGCCCATTGCGCTCTACCTGTGCGTCCTGGCAGGGGTCGGCGGGGCGGTGGCGCTTTGGTCGCGCAGCCTTGCAACAGCGTCGATAGCTGGAGTCGCTGTTTGGTTGACGATTGCGATTATCGGTCCCCAACTCGGTGGCATCGCGGGACGCCTACTCGTCCCGGTCACGTCACGGGCAGAGTTCGAACGCGCCCGCGATCAGCGCTATGCAGAAGACAATCGAGCCGTTGAAGATGCGTTGGGTGAGCAACTGGTCGAGGCGCTCGCCGGCCGGCCCGAGCAGGTCCCTCCCGTGGAGCCGGACGCGGCAATCAAGCAGTACGAGACAAGACTCGAGAGCGTTTGGAGCGCTCGTACGCAAGCCAGCCGCGAACTCGCGCGTAGCACGGAGCGCGAATGGGCAGACGCGCAGAATCGTCAAACTCAGCTGAACCGCTGGTTGCAACTCCTGACGCCGGGCGCCTGCTTCGATGCAGCGACTGCCGCGCTGTCAGGCACGGGTGGAGGTCTGTCGCAGGCATGGCTCGAACTCGCGGAATCGCAACAGCGCCAATTGACTGCGGCGCTCTTCGACAACCGCTCGCAGCCAACGGTTCGATTCAAAGGGGAGATGTTTGCGTTTCGTCGCCACGCGACCCTCCGATGGTCCGATCTGCCAGCGCCGCCTCCCCTTGAACTTCGATCTCGATGGCGTGAAGCCCGCGAACCACTACTCGCCCTGGTGGCCTATCTCGTTCTGGTTTCTCTGGCCATTCGCGCAGGGGCGCGCCGCTTGAGTTCCGGTATCTAGCCGGCCGGAACTAGGTGCCCTCGTCGTCTGTCTCGCTCGCCGGCACCAGGTTGAGCTGTCGCAGCTTGTTGAAGAGCGTCCGGCGTCCGATGCCGAGCGCGGCGGCCGTCGCGGTGCGGTTACCTCGATGGCGACGCAGAGCCGCTTCGATGGCGGCGCGTTCGATGCGCTCGGTCGAACGCGCAACCAGATCGACAAGAGACTCACCGCCAATCGGCGGATCGCTCGGTGCGGCCGCCGTCGCACCAACGCCTGGGAAGTGCTGGGCGCCGAGGAGCGACCCGTCGGAGACGATCATCGCGTATCGCAGCACGTTCTCGAGCTCGCGCACGTTCCCCGGCCACGGGTGAGCTTCACACAGCTCGCGCGCCTCCTGCGTCAGGCCCGTGATGCTGGTGCCGAGCTCCAGATTGAGGCGATCAATCAGATGAGGAATGAGAACGGAGAGATCGCCACTCCGTTCGCGGAGCGCCGGCAGGTGAATCGGAAACACGCGCAGCCGCCAATAGAGATCTTCCCGAAACCGGCCCTCGGAAACGGCGTGCCGGAGGTCGCGATTCGTCGCGGCCACCACTCGAACGTCGACAACCCTGGCCTGCCGGCCCGCAAGCCGTGTCACTTCCCGTTCCTGAAGCACGCGCAGCAGCTTGGCCTGGATGTCCAGTGGCAGCTCCCCAACTTCGTCGAGGAATAACGTACCCAGATGCGCGCGCTCGAAGTGGCCCTCTCGCGATTCACGGGCATCCGTAAACGCGCCTCGCTCGTGCCCAAAGAACTCGGCCTCCGCCAACGTGCTCGGTATCGCCGCGCAATTGACGGCAACCAATGGACCCTGAGCCCGGCGGCTCAGACGATGAAGGCTGCGAGCGGCGAGTTCCTTGCCCGTTCCTGATTCCCCGGTAAGCAGGACCGTCGCGTCCGTGCCGGCCGCTTTCGCAATCGAACGGCGAACAAGCCTGATGGCCTCGCTCTCTCCCAGGATCTCGAAGAGAGCCGACCGGGTCCGCAACTCGCCCTCGAGTTCGACGACCCGTTGTCCCAGCCGCCTGACGCTCAAGGCCCGCTCGACGGTGAGGAGAAGCTCGTTGTTGTCGAACGGCTTGGTGATGTAGTCGAACACTCCCGATTTCATTGCGTCGACGGCTGATCGGACGGTGCCGAAGGCCGTGATGAAGATGCATGGCATCGTTCGATCGCGCTCGCGGATAGCCTCGAAGACGGCGGCGCCGGTGATGTCCGGCAGCGCGATGTCGAGCAGGGCCAGATCGAATTCCTGCGCGGCGACGGCCTCGAGTGCCTCGCGGCCGGTACCGACGGCGTGTACTTCGTAGCCCGCGTGCCGCAGCAGACGGCCCAGCGCCTCGCAGATCTTCGGCTCGTCGTCGACCACCAGAATGGCGCTCAAACGGCCTCCGTCAGTGGGAGCCGCAGCCGGACCCGCGTGCCTTCGCCCGGAGTGCTTCCCACATCGATGGTGCCGCCATGCCGTTCGAGCACATCACGACAGTACGGCAGGCCGAGACCGGTGCCTTGCGGCCTGGTTGTAAAGAAGGGCTCGAAGAGGCGCGGCAGGTGTTCGGGCGAAATCCCGATGCCATTGTCCGTGATTTCAATGAGCGCCGCCGCCTCAGCGCCGGTCGCCGCGCTCACCGCAGCGACGACGCGACCGTTGTCGCGGCACGCCTGGCAGGCGTTGAGAAGTAGATTCGTGATGACCTGACGCAACTCCCGTTCATCGCCGTGAATCTGGACCGGCTCGTTATTCGCCTCGACGGTGATGACGACCCCTCGCTTGTGCGCGTACGCGCGAACGAAACGGAACACCGATCGGACGAGCTCGGTCAGATTGAGCGTTTGCCGCCTCGTTGCAGGAGGCTGGCTCAGCTGCAGCATCGCCGTCACGGTCTGGTCGATTCGATCGACTTCCTCCAGCACGTCGCCGAGGATGGACTCTCGCTCCTCCGGAGTGACAGGTGCGTCCTTCGCGAACTGTACGAGCGAGCGGATAGCCGCCAGTGGATTCCGGACCTCGTGGGCGACGGACGCGGCGACCTGGCCTGCGATGCCAAGACGATTCGAGTGACCGAGGGCGTCTTGTCGCGCCCGGAGATCCTCCGACCTCGTCACCTGTTGCCATGTCTCAGCCGCCCGGACCGCATATGCCTCGATCATGGACCGCCGTTTCGAGAAAGAGGCGAGGTCGTTGACCTGGCACAACACCACGAATGCGACGAGAGTGCCGCCCACAACCAGGGGCACGCAGGCATCTGCGGCGAGACGCTCAATCGCGTTCCGCTCCTCAACCGTGAGGTACGCAACGACATCCGGACGTTCACGAAGGACGAGGACTTCGGCGTTGACGCGCAGCCACCGGATCATCCGGCCCTGCCCGTCGAAGGCCTCGGCCTGCGCGCCCGAGACCCAGGTACAGACGTATCGCGACTCGCCCGATCGTTCCAGGAAGAGTACGCCCGCGTCTCCAGCCCAGCGCCGAAGGGTCTCCCCGATTTGCTGGCGAAGGGCTGCGGACGTGCCGGCTGCGGCAAGTTCGGCGACCAGCGCCTCGAGCAGATCACGTGCTTCGACCGCCGATGGTGCGCGGTCCTGATTCTTGTTGGCAGACAACGTCGGCAATGATCGCACGGCAACGCGACGTGCGGCCCTAGCTGAACGTAATCGCCGACTCGAGGATGGCGCTGAACAACCGTGTGATGGTGGCGCTTGCCTCGAGCGGCTTGTCGACAAAGGCCATCCCGACGAACCAGCCGCGCTGGGCACGCCGGCAATGCTGGACCCTGACCTTGTGGACGACCTCGATCGATCCGAATTTCAGGTGGACCGTGTGAACCGTCCGCAGCGCGATCGGGGCGGTGGCGAGAATCGACAGGCCACCCATGCTGATATCGTGCGGCACCGCCTTGGCCTTCTCCGCACCAATCGTGACGCGCAGGTTCCGCGGCGCACCGAGCCTCATGTCCCGGCGGCGGCTGAACGCGGAGGGTCCCATGCGGGCTGAGACTACACGCCCCAACTATCGAGGGGAATCCGGGAGGCTACGTGTTTTAGGGGCTCGGTACCTACGTATCCTTTAGGGGACCGCAACCTTATCTAAAGTTGCTTGCAAAAGCGCCCAGTCTACGTAACAGTACGTAGGTAGATTTGGGGTGACTCAGTCATATGGCAGCACAAAACGATAGGACTCGGCAGTGGGCTCGGATCGGGGCGGCAACGCGGTTACGTGAAATCGACGGCGAGCGCCAAGCCATCCTCAAGGAGTTTCCGGAGCTGAAGTGGGCCAAGAACGGCGCCACGTTCGGTGGCCCGCGCCGGAAGCTGACGGCCGATGCGCGGAAGAAGCTGAGCGCCGGTATGCGGAAGTACTGGGCTCGGCGTAAGGCGGCCGCGGCGGCCAAGAGCGCCGGAAAGAACTAGGCGGCCGGTCCGCGACCGGCCAGCCACGCGGCGGCGTCGCGCTCGAACCAGGCCATTGGGCCTTCAGCAGCGTAGGCGGGGTGCGGAAACGCACGCTCGCCGCGCCGCTCGAGACCTATTTTCTCCAAGACACGCTGCGAGGCCAGGTTCCGAAGACTCGCCATCCCAACTATGCGCGGCAGTCCCAGAGTGACGAAGCCGTGGTGCAGTACCGCCGTCGCCATCTCGGTTCCATAGCCCTTCCCCCATGCTGCCTCGAGCAGCACGAAGCCCACCTGAATGATCGTCTCACCCTGAATGTTGTTGAGTAGGTGGAAACCGATGCTCTGGCCGGTCGCGCGTTCGACGGTCATCCATATGCCGAGGCCGGGATTGGCGTCGTAGTAGTCGAGAATCCGGGCGGCCAGCATTCGATCGACTGCTTCGGCCGTCTGCGTCCCACCCAGATAGCGCGTCACCGACGGATCCGCGTAGAGCGCAACGAGCCACTCTCGATCTCCAGGCGTGAAACGCCGCAGCCCCAGCCGATCCGTCTCGAGCCAGAACGCCATTCGAACTTCGAACTTATTTCTTAATGACCGGCAACTCAACTCGCCGTGACCAGTCCTCGAACGACCCGTCGTAGAGCAGCACCTTGAAGCCGAGCGTCCTTGCGGCAAACGCCACTGCCGTCGCCTGCTGGCCGATGTGGCAATACGTGACGAGCGTGTCACCGGGCTTTGCGCCGGCCGCCACGAACAACTGCGCCAGCGCATCCGCGGGCTTCAATTTCTGTTGGGCGTCGAGAGTCTCGGTGTACGGAACGTTCATGGCGCCCGCAATGTGGCCCGTACGGTGCGGACGGTCAGGGGATCCGCCAGTCTGAGCGCCGGTATAGAACGCCGGCAGCCGCCCATCGATCACGACAACACCTGGCTTCTCCAGTTGCGCCTTCACGAAATCCGCGTCCACGATCGTCGCCTGGATCCGGAGCGGTGACAGCTTGCCCGCCACGGCCGCCGGCATATCGGTCACGAGCGATCGGCCGTCCCTGACCCACGCCTCAACGCCGCCATCAAGCAGCGACACCTGCCGCCCCAGACCTGCATAGTCGAGCGTGTAAAGCACGCGCGTCGCCGACGCGATTCGATCCCGCCCGTACGAAACCACGACGCGGGAATTGTCCGAGACGCCGATGGCCTCGAGCTTCGCGCGCAGATCGTCGGGCGCGGGCATCTGAAGGGTGAGCCCGGCCGGGCTGGTTGTATCCGACACCGCGATCTCATTCAGCGTGATGAACCGCGCGCCTGGGATGTGGCCCGCGTCGTACTCCGGCTTCACACCAAGATGAAGCAGGACGAGGTTAGAGTCCTTGAGGTGATCCGCCAGCCATGCGGCAGAGACGACGAGCGCCTCGCGCGGCGACTGCGCTGCCGCCGGCGCGAGGCTGATGAGTACCAGAGAAAGGACGAAGGCGATGGTCTTGGTCCGCATGCCACCATTCTAGGGTCGTTTGGCGGCGTTCAGGCGCTTCACCACTTCTGCCGAGAGATCGAGACCCGGCTCCACTGAGAGCAACGACAGTCCACCTGGATCGGCCTGAATGGCCAGAATGGCGTCGAGCTTCTTCTCGACTCGCAGGGCGTTGATCACAGGCAGAATTAGCCTCTCGAAATCCGCCAGCACATCCTGCTGCGCTTGCTCGCTCAGGACCTGGGCCTCCTGCTGCGCGAACTGGGCTTCTCGCTGCAAGCGCGCGAGGTCCTGGTTCCACTGCTTCAACACGCCGTCGGCGACGACAGAGCGCTGCGACTGAATCTTCTCCGTCAGTCCCTGGATTTCCTTGTTGCGAGCCGAGAGCCCGGCGAAAAGTTTGTCATTCAACACCCGCCAGCGTTCCTGCCCCTGCTGGCCGGGGTTGGACTCGGAGAAGACCACCTGGAGATTCACGAACCCGATTCGGGCGCCGACAGGAATGGGCGCCGTTGCTGGTGCCGTCTGCGGCTGGCCCGGCGCCGAAGGCTGGGCTACACCCTGAGCAAGGGCGGGCACAACTGCCGCGCCGATTACGAAGACGAGTAGGACAACCACTCTCAAATGACGGGCGTACAACATCCGATAACCCTCCTGACAGTTTCGGAGCCTGTCCACCGGAGCCTTTGCCGAAGGTGGAAACTGTCATCGCTTTGGACGTCCCCGAATTCGAGGGGGCCGGGTTTTCACAATTCTTCTGTTAACGCCAACAAATCACTGGCGTAAAGCGTCTAAGGGGCGGATGCGACCAAGACTGATTCGACTATTCGTGACGATGAGTGTGTGTGCCGCTGGGGCTATTGCCCTGACAATCGGCGCGGGTGCCGCGCCGCAGGCGGGTCAAGCGCCGCCACCGGCGGGCCAGGGCGCGCCGCCGCCTGCTGGTCAGGCAGGCGTTCCGCCGCCGGGCCAGGGGCGCGCAGGCGCACCGCCGGCTCAGCCCCCGGCTCCGCCGCCAAGCCTGGCCGCGCTCGAGCGCGCGGCGACAATTCTTGGAGAGGCGCGCAAAGCGATGGGCGGCCCGGCCCTCGAGGGCGTGAAGACGCTCACCGCGGCGGGCCGAACCAAGCGCGTGCGCGGCAACAACCTCGTGCCGATCGAGTTCGAGCTGGGCATCGAGCTGCCGGACAAGTACTTTCGCAAGGACGAATTCCCCGCCGAGGAAACCGATCCGACGTCGCTCGGTTTCAACGGAGACGGTTTGATTCAGATGCCGGCGCCTGTGGCGCCGCCTGCGCGGGCCGGCGGTCCTCCCCCGCCGACGCCCGCGCAGTTGGAGGCGCAGCGCAAAGCGCGCGTCACCGGTGTCAAACAGGACTTTGTGAGGTTCGCTCTCGGCATGTTTGCCAGGTCGTTCGAGACCTATCCGCTGACGTTCGCATTCGCGGCACAGGCGGAAGCGCCGCAGGGCAAGGCGGACGTGCTCGACGTCACCGGTGCGACCAATTTCAAGCTGCGGTTCCTGATTCACAGCGAGACGCACCTCCCGATCATGGTGAGCTGGCAGCTGCCGCCGACGAGCGTGCTGCTGCGCGCACCGGGACAGCCGCCGCCGGCCACCGTTCCGCCGGGTGCGGTCTTCGTTGACGTGCCGGCCCCGCCGGCGGCAAGCGCTACACAGGAAGAAAAGGACGCGTACGCGAAGAACGTGCAGGGCCTGCAGGCCAAGGCGCGTCAAACGCCCGTGGAGCACCGGATTTATTTCGCAGACTATCGCGATGTGAGCGGCGTCAAACTGCCGTTCCGTCTGCGTCGTGCCATCGGATCGGACACAACGGAAGAGACGACCTTCGACAGGTATCAGGTAAACGGAAAAATCGACCCGCGGCGTTTTCAAGTCGTGAAGTAACCAAGCGGAGAGGATTGCACATGCGTGCCAAGTTGACCGTGGTGTGTACTGCCGTCGCCCTTGCCCTCGCTGGCCTCGTGCCGGCGATGGCGTTCGCACAAACAGCACCTCAGACACCCGTCGCGAAGCTCATCGTCACCGTCGTCGATCCGACGGGCGCGGTGCTGCCGAAGGCGACCGTGACGGTTGTCGGCCTCGAGCCGGCGACGAAGGCCGCAACGCTGGATCCACTCAAGGCCGACGACAAAGGTCAGGCAACGGTCGACAAACTCGTGCCGGGACGCTACACGATTCGAGCCGAGTTCCCGGGCTTCACGACCACGGACCTCAAAGAAGTGCGCCTCCGGGCCGGCGAGAACAAACAGGTCGTGATCCTGCCGCTCAAAGGCATGTCCGAGGGCGTGGTCGTCGGACGCGATGCGCGTGATGTCGCGACGGATCGGACGATGACATTCGGATCGGTGCTTACGCGAGAACAGATTCAGGCCCTGTCGGACGATCCGGAAGAAATGCGCCGGCAGCTTCAGGAGATGGCCGGGCCGGACGCGGTGATCAAGGTGGACAGCTTCGAGGGCCAGCAGCTGCCGCCGAAGGCGCAGATCAAGTCGATCCGCATTTCCCGCGATCAGTTCGCGGCCGAGAACCACAGTGCGTTCTCCTCAATCGACATCATCACGCAGCCCGGCATCGGCCCGATGCGGTACAGCCTGGGCGGCAATTTCTACGACAGCAGCCTGGACGGGAAGAACCCACTGGTAGGGGCGAAGGGCCCCGCCCAGAGACGCGGCGGCAATGGAAGCATCGGGGGCACGCTGATCAAGGACAAGGCCGACTTCTCCATCTCGGTGTTCGGCAGCAACGACTGGAGGACGCCGGTACAGATTGCCACCAGCCCGACGGGCCAGGAGATCAGGCGCAACCTGGACATCAGGACGCCGCTCATGAACACGAACGTAAGCGCTCTGCTCAACTATGCGCTCACGAAGGATCAGACGATCCGCTTCGGCATCAACGGCGGCCAGTTCGACATGAAGAATCAAGGCATCGGCCAGTTCGACTACATCGAGCGTGCCTTTTCCCAGGAGCAGACAAACTGGGGAGTTCGTTTTCAGGAAAGCGGCCCGCTGGGCAGGCGCTTCGTGACCAACACGCGCTTTCAGATGAATGTGGGCCGGAGTACCACCAAGACCGTCACCGAAGCGCCGACCATCGTGGTGCAGGAGGCGTTCACGAGCGGCGGCGCGCAGCGGAAGGGCGGCAGTGAGAACAAGTCGTTCACGTTCCAGCAGGATCTCGACTACGTCCGGGGCCTGCACTCGTGGCGAAGCGGCGTCATGCTCGACGGCGGCTTCACGGGAACGAGCTTGTCGACGAACTACCTGGGCACCTATACGTTCGAGAGTCTGGATGCGTACCAGCAAGGCCGCCCGCGCAGCTATTCGCGGCGTATTGGCGACCCGACGATCGAGTACTGGAACCTCCAGACGGCGTTCTATGTCCAGGACGACTGGCGGCCGCGCAAGAACATCTCCGTCAGCCTCGGCATGCGCTACGAGACGCAGATGCGCGTACAGGATCGCAACAACTTCGCACCACGCGCGGGCTTCACATGGTCGCCGCTCAAGAGCGGGCGCATCAGCGTCCGCGGCAGCGTTGGCGTCTTCTACGACTGGTTCCCGATGAACACATACGGGCAGGTGCTCCAGACGGACGGCACGCGCCAGCGGGACATCAACATCGCCAACCCGACCTATCCGGATCCAGGTCCGCTTGCCGCGGCATCGACGCCCACCAATCGGTATCTCCTCGAGGACAGCCGAAGGATGCCGATGACGAAGCGGGCGAGCTTCGGCATGTCCGGCTCAATCAAGCGACTGTCACTTGGTACAACCTACAGCTACAACCGGTCCTCGAATGTGCTGGTCGGCCAGAATCTGAATGCGCCCGTGAACGGCGTGCGGCCGGATCCGAACTTCGCCAACGTAATCCGCGCAGTGGGTCTCGGAGAGAGGATCTCGCACAACGTGAACGGCAACATCAACGTGAGCCTCTCACCCGGCGCCACCGGACCGATCGGACCGGCGCCTGCCACCCAGAAGTTCTTCAGCCTGCGTCGTGGGCTGAACGTGGGCACCTCTTTCGGCATCAACAAGAGCCGCGCCAATACCGAGGGATCGTTCAGCGTTCCCGCCACCGGCGACTTGTCCAAGGAATGGGGCCGTAACGGCGGTCTGTGGAACGCGTACGTGTTCATCAGCTCGCAGATGATCAAGAACCTCAGCATCAGCATGAATCTGTCCGCGAATGCGGGCTACTACTACACCATCCGGACGGGCAAGGACGACAACGGCGATCTGATCTTCAACGACCGGCCGGCCGGCGTCGGCCGAAACACCGAGCAGGCCCCGGTGACCTGGTTCAACTCGATGAGCGTCAGCTACAGCATTGGATTCGGCAAGCAGGCGTCCGGGTCAGGCGGGTTTCCCGCGGGCCTCCCCATGATCATCGAAGGCGGTGGCCGGATCGCGGTGCCGGTTGGCGCCGCGCCAGGATTGGCCGGTGCTCCGAGTGCTCCGCGCTATCGCCTCAATTTCCGCGTGTCCATCAACAATCCGACGAACACTCCCAATTACAGCGGCTACAGCGGCGTGATGACGTCGCCGTTCTTCAGGAAGCCGACGACGATCGACGGAGTTCGTCAGATCACGTTCAACATGGGACTTTCGTTCTAGCTGCGCGGTTCAGGGTTCAGGGTTCAGGGTTCCGCCGATGCGGAGACCCTGGACCTTCTGCTCTCCCTCGCCAATCGAAATCTTGATCGACGCGGGTACGAACTGCTCGAGGTACGTGGGTTCGTACTGCTGGGTTGCGTCGAGCTCCGTAAGCGCGCACAGGAAATACTCGCCAGGTGGAAGACCCGAAATGCGGTAGCTGCCGTCGATGCCGGCGCGAACGGGACGAGTGCGCCTGGAATTCCACGTCCAATGAGCGCGGTTTGTCGAATAGACCAGTACGTAGAACTGTGGCGCGGGGCGACCGGTCGCATCCAGCAGCTTTCCACTGAGAACAGCCGGCCGATCGGTGAATGTGACCACCAGGCCGCTCCCGTCCTCGCCAGCGCGGATCTCGAATGGCTCGTCGATAAGATCGCGGCTGTGGAACATCGCGGATTTCGGAACCCACGCCGACGTCGCGGGTGAAGGCACAACGAGCCTGACCGTTCCTGGAATCACACCGGTGATGCGGAAACTACTGTCGGGATCGACTGTCGCCGTCATCCCTGGCGGGGAGTACGGCGCCGCGGCTTCAATCCGCGGCGCGAACGGCGTTCGGCTCTGCGGCGCGGGCGTGGTGCCCTCGAACACGAGGCGTCCGGACATCGTCAACGCGGGCTCGAGGAAGATCTGGATGTCGGTCCGATCCTCGCCGGCGAGCGTCACGTCGACACTTCCCCACATCTGCGGCGCCGGGACCGTCCGCGCCTGCAGCGTGTACGAACCAGGAGGCAACGCCGGAAGAAAGACCTGTCCCTGCGGTCCCGTCAGGTGAACGCCCATCGTGTACCTTCCGTCGAACGTTGCGCCCACGTCCTTCGGCAGCCGGAAGACACTGACGCTTGGCATCGGCCGGCCACCTGGCCCGAGGACGGTGGCAACGATCCGCGCTGTAGGAACGTGCTCGAGTCCGAAGTCCACGCCCGCGCGCTCCTCGCCTTTCTGCACCGTCACAACCGCTGCTGCGGACACGTCGACCGTTCCGGGGAAGTAGGTCGGCGCATCGGCAGTCGTTCTTCCGAGTGGCGGATCGGAAGTCGGACCCGGCGGCTGCGGACCTACCCCCGGGCTGCCGGAGACGAGCGCGGTCGCCCATCGCAGTTCTTCGATAGTGGCCTGCCGGACACCGTCCCCCGCTGGGCGTTCGAGCAGCGATCGCGCCGCGACGACGTAGTCCCCGGGCGCGAGACCGTAGATTCGGTACATGCCGCGGGCATCCGTTGTCGCCGTGACCTGGCCGGTGCTCGCCGGCCGGCGCCGCCGGGTGCCATTCACTGTCTGAATCTGAATGGCTTCGACGACGACCGATCGCAAACCCTGAAGGGCGGGCGTTGTCAGCCGTCCGGAGATGACAGCGCCACGCGTCAGAACGATCGGTTCAGCGCTGAACGACTGCCCATTCGCGATCGGAATCGGACTGCCGGGAAGCCCGAGGCCGGTGGCGCCATAGTTCGCCTGCACGTACGCGCCCTTCGTTGCGTTGAGCGTGTACAGCCCGGCTGGCAAATCAGCAAAAAGATACCGGCCCTTGTCGTCGCTAGACGTGACGCGCGAATCGCCGAACGCCGATCGGACCAGCGTCAGCGTGACGCGCCTCAGCGGCGTCTGTTCCGCGTCGGCGCCGAGCACGACTCCCGAAATGGAGCCCGTAGCGGTGGAAGACGCCTGGCCGGCCGGAAGAAGTGCGGCGGCAACGACGAAGGCCTTCAGCGCGCGGATCACCGGCGCACCGCCGAGCGCAGATCCAGGCCTTTGCGTTCCCCAGCCGCAAGGGAGATTTTCTGGGCCAGCGGAATCAGCGCAGTCAGCTCAACCGGATCCGAAAAGTCTGGCACCGCACCATCTATCGCCACGATGTAGTACTCACCCGGTGGCAGTCCGACAAAGATATAGATGCCGTTGCGCAATGGCACGGAGGTGGCGGTTCGCCTCGATTGCATTCCCACGCGGCGCCACATTGTTCGATCTACCGGAAATACGCCGACAATCGGCGCGCCCGGCGCTTTCTCGTTCGGGCCTCGGACGGCGCCGCTGATCGCGGTGAATTTGTCAGTCAGCGTGATGGTGATGTTGTCGAGGCCGCCTTCACCAAGCTCGACCGGCCGGTCGGCTGCATCTTCACTGCCGGCCATCGCCGACTTCACTACCCAGCCGGCCGGGAGGTTGAGAGCCTCGAGGACGTATGGACCCGGAACGAGCTCCGGAGTCGCGAACTCGCCGTCAGGGCCGACGACTCCGGTGCCGGGCGCGAGCGCGATTGAGCCGTTCGTGCCGGGCACAGCACGCGGCACAACTGTGATGCGTTCGAGCTGACCAGCCGCTGCTGGAGGTGGCGTGCCCTCGAACACAACGCGGCCAGTGAACCGCACTCCCCGCTTTGCAACGACATCCAGGCCGTCGATGTCTTCCTCGCTGACCGACACGTTCTGAATCGCCCAGAGCGTTGGCGGTGCCGGACGTGCCTGACCGCCGGCCATCGGTGCCGGCCCGGCCTGTCCCGGCAACGGCGCTTGCAGCACTCGCACCCTGTACGGCCCTGGAGAGACCGTGGAAAATGCGAAGCTTCCATCGGCGGCCGTCACGGCAACCGCTTCGTCAATCTGACTCGGCGGCGAAGACATCATTGTTGCCGGATCGATCGGTATGAGGCGAACGGCGACGTTGACGAGCGGACCATCAGGACCGCGCACGCGACCGCTCACGCGAAGCATTGGTCGCGGGGACACCTGAATGTTGACGCCCGGCTTCTCGTCGCCCGAGCCCACGGTGACGATGGCGGCCGTCGCTGCGCTCGGCGCTGCGGGATGAAAGGTCGAGGGATAGGCGTAGAGCCGTCCGCCCGCCGCGGTGAGCGGTGGCGCGATCCATCCCGGCCGTGGAGGCGTGACAGTTGTGGCGCCCAATCGCACGCCGGCAACCGCAGGCAAGGAGACGCCCGCTGCGCCCAACCGGCCCACGAAGGCGACGACGCCGTCGCCGCCTTCGGCGCGAACCTGGATCCACTCGTCGAGCAGAGCGTTTGGCACCGTGGTCGGCGCAGTCAGAATGCCGACAACGTAGTCGCCTGGTACGACCTCGGCCCAGTAGATGCCGCGGTCGTCGGTTGTTGCCGTCGTGTAGTTCTGCATCACCGGCTTGCCGGACACTAGTGTTCGCGTCAGCACCGACACCGTGACTCCGACGACCGGCTCTCCTGCTTCGTCGATCACGGCGCCACTGATGCCGGAGTGCCGCCATAGGTTGATCGTGACGTCGCCGCGCTTCTCACCCTCACGGACCTCCACGGGCCTCGGGAGGTCCAGTGACCTCCGTACCTGATTCGGCTTCGCCTGCTGGTAACCCGCGGACGAAAATCCCTGAGCGGCAGCGCTGATCTGATAGTTGCCCATCGGTAGATCGCGGAAGAGAAACCGGCCGCTGGTGTCGGTCACCGTGAGACGTGGACCACCGGCGACGCCGTTCGTGAACCGCTGACCGGCCGTTCCCAGCGCGGAGCCGGTCAAGGTCACCATCGCGTCCGGCACTGGGGTTGTCGTGCCGGCCTCGACGACCCGGCCGAGGATCAGACCGGTGCCGGCCTCAATGGGCTTCGACGAGATCTCCGAATTCCCCAACGGCGGCGGAGGTGGCGGTGGAGGCGGCGGGGCTCCCTGCGCCGCGGCCGCCGATGCGTAGAGCAGCCCGATGCCCACCACCAGCATCGGACGCAGTGAGTGTCGCTTCATGAGTTGGGAGTATTAGACACCTACCTTCGCCCACCGGCGCCACGCACTCACTGCGCTCGTGGCTTCGGCGGGGCAAGCCCCCAATGTTCTCTGTGGGTTGGCGTCGTGCTCGTCCTTGGCGTCGTTGGCGTCGTTACTGCATACTCAATCCACATGCGCTGGCAAGGCATGCGTCAGAGCGGCAACGTCGAAGACCGGCGCGGTGCGCCGGGCGGAGGCTTCAGCTTCGGCGGCGGTGGCGGTGGATTCCGCACCGGCGGCATGGGGATCGGCGGAATCCTCATCCTCCTCGTTATTGGATGGCTGTTCGGCGTCGACCCGACGGCCCTCCTCAATCCCGATCAGCCACTCGACTCAGGGCAGGTCACAACGAGTGCCGATCCGCTGAAGCCGCCGACGGACGAAACCGGCAAGATGGTCTCCGCGGTGCTCGGCGACACCGAAGACGTGTGGACGAAGATCTTCAGCGATGCCGGACTCCGGTATCCGGCCCCCAGGCTCGTGCTATTCAGCGACGAAGTGGGGTCCGCGTGCGGCGGCGCTTCCGCGGCGATGGGCCCGTTCTACTGCCCGCGCGATCAAAAGGTCTACATCGACCTCGGCTTCTTCAACGATCTTGATCGCCGCTTCGGCGCACCTGGAGACTTCGCGCAGGCGTATGTCGTTGCGCATGAAGTTGGGCATCACGTCCAGAACCTGTTTGGTCTGCTCGCCGGCGGCTCGAATAACCAGCAGTCCGTACAGCAGGAGCTGCAGGCTGATTGCCTGGCTGGCATGTGGGGTCACTCAGCGGGCGGGCGCAACTATCTGGAGGCCGGGGACGTTGAAGAAGGCCTGCGAGCCGCGGCGGCCATTGGCGATGACCGGATCCAGCGTGCGACGCGGGGACGGGTCGTGCCCGAGTCCTTCACGCACGGGTCGTCCGCTCAGCGTGTCGATGCATTGAAGCGTGGCCTTTCGAGCAGCACGCTCGAGGGTTGCGGCGTCCGTCCGCGCTGAGCCGGCCCTAATGGGCCCGCCTGCAGAGGCCAAACGTAGGATGGGGCTCTAGCCCCGGCGTTCACCGTTTGAGCTCCACGCCGGCAATCCACACCGACTTGATCGCGCGCGTCGCTGAGATGTCCCTGGCGGGGTTCTGCGTCAGGACAACCATGTCGGCCCACATTCCAGGCGTCAGCCCGCCGATGTCGTTGCGGCCGATTGCGCGCGCGGTATTGATCGTCGCGGCGCGAACGACATCGCCCGGCGCCATGCCGGCTTCGGCCATCATCGACATTTCGAGGTGCTCGAAGAATCCCTGGAACCGCTCGGCGGACGGGCCTGAATCCGTGCCCATCACAATCAGCACTCCGGCATCGGATGCCTTCTTGAGATTGCGCTTCGCGATTTCGAGACCCGCCTTGTAGCGCTGGGCGGTCGCCGACGAGGCCATCGCCTTCTGGCGCGCAGGGTCCTGAAGCTGCGCCACCACGTCCTTATCAGCTTCCCGCAGAAAAAACGGATCGTTGAAAAACGCCGGCGTCGACTCGTAGACAAAAGTACTGATTTCACGCGTGAGCGTCGGGCAGTACGGCACGAAGCGCTTCCTCATGAGCAGGATCGTCTCGTCGTCCAGTTCCTTGTCCCGGACGCTGTGCGCGATCATGTCGACGCCGGCCTTCAAAAGGTCTTTCGCATCATCGAGATAGAAGATGTGGGCGGCGACACGGAGCTTCCGCGCGTGCGCCTCCTCGATGACAGCGCGGTACACGTCCGGCGTCATCTTCGCCGTCGTACCGAGGTTGTCGTCGACGCGGATCTTGATGATGTCCGGCTTCAAGGCGGCGACGCGCGCAACGTTCTGACGCGCTTCATCCGGCGTCCGGCCGGTGATCACATCGCCGGCGACGAAGATCCTGGCGCGGTCGAGCCCAGGCGCGCTCTGCGCGTCACGAAGGGCGAACGCGGGCGCCTGTTCGCCTCCGAGACTGAAGACCGTGGTCACGCCGTAGCGCGCATACACGCCCAGTTGCCGCCGGGTGTTTTCCTCGGTGTAGGCGCGCGGTTTGAGACCGTTCACATCGGAAATGTGCGCATGCGCGGCAACGAAGCCGGGCACAACGTACGTGCCGGCAAGGTCAACGATGCGGGCACCAGCGGGGTTCAGTCCCTTGTCAACCGCCGCCACCTTCCCGTCGCGCACGACGATGGACATTGCCGTGGTCTGCAACGACTCGATGCCAGGGCCCATGGCGATAATCCTGGCGTTGGTGAAGACCGTCACTCCACCGGCATTCGTCTGATCCGGCGCGGCCTGGACGGCAAAAGCAAGGCACAAGCACGCAAGGCATACCGGTAGACCAACGCGAATTCCAATGGCTTGATTCATGGAAGGGATGCTAACTTGAATCGCGATGCAACGCACTCGCGGGTTCCCTGGTCTCGCGTTGATCCTGGTTTGCGCTCAGTACGCATGTAGTCGGACTGTTGCGCCCAGCGCCGGACCGATGACTCTGGCGAAAGGGTCGAGCGGAACCGTTGGTACAGACAACCGAGTTGGTCAGTCCGTCATGATTCCGGCAGGAGAGTTCCGCGATCTCCGCTTCAATTGGTATCTGGACTCTGACCGCGACAGCGCCTTCGGAACTTTGTATCTGCTGAACGCGGAATACCTCGGCTACGAACTCGGTTTGCGGTCTTCCTCGTCCCTGGTGGCACAGACGAGCCGTATCGAGAACGGACAGTATGTGTTCGACAGCACTCTCACGATCGCCGGGCCACTGAAATACTGGTTCTACACCGACAAACAAGGCCCCGTTGTCGTCGACGCGTTCGCGGACGCGTACAAGGAAGGCGACGGCTACATCACGACCTCCTCGACACTTCCCTTCCGAAGACTGACGGCGCCCGGATCTGAAAACCAGATGCCCCCAATCTACGTTGACTTGGATTTCAGGCTGACCGGGACGTGGGTGGTGAAATGAAGCACCGGCCCTGTGCTACATTTGTTGGTCCGCCTGTGCGGTGAGTGTAGCTCAATGGTAGAGCACCGGACTGTGGCTCCGGTGGTTGCGGGTTCGATCCCCGTCACTCACCCCAAATCCATTTCACATCTCTCATTTGTCATTGGGACATCGGTCCTCTGGACACTGCTCCTGATCGCGGCGGCCGCGGTTCGCTGGCCGGGCCTCGGCACCGATCTCTGGCTCGACGAATTGTGGGCGCGGCGGATGGCGATCGCGATGCCGTCGGCGTTCACGACGTTCACGCTGCATCACGAAGTCAATCACTACCTGACGACGATTTGGTTCTACATGACCGGTCCGGATGCATCGGCGCTGATCTATCGCCTGCCCTCGTTTGCCGCGGGTGTCGCGTCGGTCGCCGTCGCGGGCCTGATCGGACGTCGTCGCAGCGCCGCCACCGCCGTCTTTGCGATGGTCCTGACGGCCTCGTCGTACGAACTGATCGTGTTTTCATCTGAAGCACGCGGGTATTCGATCGCCGTGCTCTGCACGTTGCTGTCGTTCCTCCTGCTCGATCTGCACTTCGAACGCCCGCGGCGATGGACGTTCGGCGCATACGCTTTCATCGCGTCGATCGGACTCTTGACTCAGCCCGTTTTTGCGACGGTGCTGGCAGCCGCGTCTGCGTGGTCGGCGGTCGAATGGTGGTGTGCGAAACCTCGGTCGGCGGCGTCGGCGTGGCGCACCGGGGCGCCGCAACTCCTACCGCTCACCGCCCTGGCCGCGCTCTACTTCGGTGACTTGCGGCACGTCGTATCCGGCGGCGGAACCGGCATCACCTCGTTCTTCGATGCGTATGTCACCGGTCTCGCGTGGTCACTCGGCGCGCCTGACCCAGCCACCTTCAGGGTGGCCGTCGCCATCGTCGCGGCCGTGGTGATCCTTGCCGGCGCGCACGTCGCATCCGTGGCATCAAAGGGAGCGGCGGTCTTCTTCATCGGCGCGATCGTCATCTTTCCGAACGTCGCGATCGTGCTGCGCGGATCGGAGATGGTCTACACGCGGCACTTTCTGCTCGGCAGCGTTCTCACGCTCGTACTGCTGGCATACCTTCTCGGTTGGATGTGGGACATGGGCAGGGCATCACGATTCTCAGCCGGGGCTGCGGTTCTGCTGTTCATCACTGCGAATGGCCTGCATCTGCAGACGTTCCTGGAACGCGGCCGCGGCAAATACCAGGAGGCGATCCTGTTCATGGCCGACCGCACCGCTGGTCCGGTCACGATCGCGGCCGATCATGACTTTCGCGTCGGACTGGAGCTGGACTACTACCTGAAGCGCGTGCTCGGCTCGCGGCCGGCGGCCTTCATTCCCGAGGGCGCGTGGCCCCGAGGCGGGCCTGCCTGGATCGTCGCCAACGCCGACCACTACGAGGCGCCGGCGCTCCCGCACAGCGTGTACGAGGACGCGGCAGGCAACCAGTACGAGCTCGTGCGCACCGTCCCCACATCACCGCTCACGGGACTGCACTGGTTTCTTTTCCGCAATCGCGCCCCGCACTGATGAATCACAACAACTCCCCCCGGCCCATCCGGAAGTAGTCGCTGATCATCACACCTACGAGGACGGCGGACAGCCAAACCACGAGCTGCAGCGCGAATCTCGGGACCGGGGAGAAGTACTCGCGCCAGTCCCGTTCAATCACTGCGAGCCATACGCTCGACGCCACGACCCAGCCGATCGCCCGCGCGACGGGCAGGGCGATCCAGTCCTCCAGAAGGTCCGGGACGAGAATCACGATAAACACCATTGACGTCCAGACGAGCCCGCTCTTCCACACCAGCCGCCAGCCGCTTGGATGACTCATGTTTCCCGAACCCGAGAACCCGAGAACCTGAGGACCCGAAGAACCAGTACTATAATCGCCTCGTGCAACCGCCGGACTCGCTGAAGTCCCTGTCGGATCCGATCTATGAGACCTTCTACGGCCTCAAAGAACAGCCCTTCGCCATCTCTACCGATCCGAGGTTCCTGTTCCTGAGCGCGCCGCACCGGCGCGCCTACGACGAGCTGATGCACGGCATCACGCGCGACGAGAGCCTGATGCTGCTCACCGGCGAGACCGGCAGCGGCAAGACGACGCTGTGCCGCGCAGTGGTCGCCGCTACGGGCGAGCGCACGTTCTCGTCGATCCTTCACCAGCCTTACATGACCGGCCCGGAGATGCTGAAGCTCATCCTCCGGGACTTCGGCATGGTCTCGAAGGAAGAGCTGCGGCGCGGGGCCCTGGCCGGCGCCGACGTAGCGCACCTGATGGACGTCCTCGAGACGTTCCTGGCGTCGCTGCTCGCCGTCAAGGCGCGCGCGATCGTCGTGATCGACGAGGCCCAGAGCCTGTCCCCGACATTGCTCGACGAAGTGCGCATGCTCACCGCCTTCGAGCGTGACGGCAAGCGGCTCGTGCAGATCATTCTGTGCGGGCAGCCGATGCTGTTGAACACGCTCAAGACGGAACCGATGTATGCGCTCAACGAGCGCATCACCCGGCGCGTGGCGTTGACGCCGCTGTCGGAGGCGGAAGTCGAGCAGTACATCTATCACCGGCTCGCGATTGCCGGTGCCGCCGACCGGATCACCTTCGAGCCAGAGGCGTTGCGGCTCATCGCGGAGTTGTCTCGCGGACTGCCCCGCCGGGTCAACGTGCTCTCCGACCGGACGCTGCAGGAAGGCCGTATCGACGGCGCCGCGCGCATCAACGGAACGCACGTAAAACGAGCGGCGCGCGCGCTGGCGGGCGCTCAGACCGCGGCGGTCGAGTCGGGCGATCCCCACGTCGCTGAAGTCGAACCGGCCGACACGATCGACCTGTCGGGCGACGCGTTGTCGCTTTCGATCGGCAGCGAGCGCAGTGAAGGCCGGAGGTGGAGACTGCTCGCCGCCGCCGCTGCGGTCACGCTCATCGCCGGCGGCGGCGGGTTCATGTACTGGGCGAGCGATGTCACCGAAGCCTCGATGGAGCTCCCGCCAGTGCCGCGCGCCGCGCTGACGCGGCCCGCGGCTCCGCCGAAGATGCTGTTGCCGTCAGACGAGGAACTGGAGA
Source organism: Vicinamibacterales bacterium (assembly GCA_035606665.1). GTDB lineage: Bacteria > Acidobacteriota > Vicinamibacteria > Vicinamibacterales > SCN-69-37 > DASUGC01. The sequence continues at coordinate 126,976 of DATNEY010000005.1, forward strand.
AGTACTTCAGGGAGATGCTGCTGGGAGTCGCGAGGGCGCCGCTAGGCGAGATCCCACGCGATCGCGACGAACTCGACTGACACGCCGCCACGCTTCGGCGTGAGGGTCAGCACCTCCGGCGCGTCCTGTCCGGCCGTACTGACGGTCACTTCCAGCCGTTGCGTCCGCGCCAGCCATCGATCGAAGTTCTTGGCCCACCGCGTGAACTTCTGCAAGTCCATCGCGCTGTTCGGGAGCGGCTGGAACGTCCCCTCGCCCGGCGGATCCTTGAGCAGTTGCGCCTGCGTTACGTCGGTCGGCTGGGCACCTTCCCAATCAACTGACCGGGTCCCGGTCGTCAGCGGCACGACGAAGGCGACGGCCTTGACCTGGTCGATCTTCCGCTTGCGGTCCTGGAAACGGACCTTGGCAGCGCCGTACAGCTTCGGGGTGTAAGTCCCTTTTTTACTTGTACTTGGAAGGAATAGCTGTGGGATTTCAGGTGACCCCAACGGCCGCGTTGGTCCCTCGAGGGGCGCCTTGGCTGTGGGAGTCACGGCCACGATGCTAGTACGGCCGGGGGGGCCGTGTCACCTTGACGAAAGGGCTAGCCCCGGGCCCGCTTTTTCGCGCCGCCGGCCGCAGCCACGGCCTTTGTCTGGCCTTGCTGGGCAACCTTCGCTGTCCGCTTCTTGGACGTCGAGACCCGCTCGAGGCTCTGGCGCAACGCTTCCATGAGGTTGACGACCTTCGGCGCCTCCTCCTCCTTGGGCAGCACGACTTCCTTGCCTTCGATCTTGGCGTCGATGATCTTGCGCAGCTCTTCCTGGTAGTCGTCCTTGTACTGGGTCAGATCACCGCCGGTCTCGAAATTGCCGATGACCTGACGGGCGAGCTTCACCTCGTCCGGCTTCATCTTCGCCGGCACCGTCTTGAGCTCGTCGATCGAGCTCATCGACCGGACCTCGCTCGCGTGCCGCAGCGTGTACATCACGAGTCCGTTCTCCCGCGGCTGAATCGCGACGAGATACTCACGCCCGTACAGGGCCACCTTTCCCACGGCAGCCTTGCCGGCCATGCCCTCGCGGATCACGGCAAATGCCTCGGCGGCGACGGTGCCATCGGGCGCGAGGTAGTACGGCCGCTCGACGTAAACCGGATCGATCATCGACGCATCGGCAAACTGCACCACATTGATGACGCGCGTCGATTCGGTCCGCACCTTCGCCATGTCCTCTTCGTCCATGACGACGTACTTGCCCTTCTCGAACTCGTAGCCCTTGACGAGATCGGTGTTGGCGACCTCGACCTCGCACGTCGGACACCAGCGCTTCTGCTGAATCCTGGTCCGGCACTCGCGGTGCAGCTGGTTGAAGCTGATGGTCGCGGCCGCGTCCGTGGCTGGGAAGACACGGACGGGGATGTTGACCAGCGAGATCTTGAGATAACCCTTCCAGGTAGGACGCGCTGCCATATGTGACTCCAGACGACAATTATCGGCCAATAATGGGGCCGGGCGTAATTTCCGGAGGAAATTACGCCCGGCCCCGAGTTTCCGTCATGAAGTTCACAGATATTCGCAGTCCCATGCTCGCGTCGCTGCAGGAACCACCCGTGCAGCAGAAGGGCCTGGTGTACGAGCCCAAGTACGACGGGATCCGGGCGATCGTCGAGATCCGTAACGAGCCCGGGCGTCGTTTTCGTGAAAAAACGACGCCCGGGCTCGTTTCGATCTTCTCCCGCAACGGCCACGACAAGACGCGCCAGTTCCCGGCCATCGCGAAAGCGCTGGCCTCCCTTGGCAAACGGCTCAAGGGGCCCGTGGTGCTCGACGGCGAGATCGTCGCGGTCGATCGCAATGCCCGGCCGCTCGGTTTCCAGCACATCCAGGGACGGATACATCTGACCGCGGATCCCGACATCGCGAGAGCCGAAGGCGACCAGCCGGCGGTCCTCGTGGTCTTCGACCTGCTCCGCGACGGCGACGAGGACCTCCGGAAGGTCGCGCTCGCCGCGCGCAGGCTGCGCCTGCAGGATCGGATCAAACCGAAGGGGGCCGAACGGGACGTGATCTGGCTCAGCGAGATCGCGCTCGACGATGGCCGGCCGATGCTGCAGCGGGCACGAGCTGAGGGGTGGGAGGGCCTGATCGTCAAGCAGGCGCAGTCCCTGTACGCGAGCGGCAAGCGTTCGCCTTCCTGGCGCAAACTCAAGCTGCTCAAGCAGCAGGAGTTCGTCGTCGGAGGCTGGACGGAACCTCGGCAGTCGCGCCAGCACTTCGGGTCGCTGCTCGTCGGGTACTACGACGACGGCGGCGCGTTGAAGTGGGCGGGGTCAGTCGGCACGGGTTTCGACGAGAAGGAACTGATTCGCGTCGCCGCCCTGCTCAAGGCTCGAGAAACCGCGGCAAGCCCGTTCGACGACAAGTTCAAAACCGGCGAGCCCGCGCACTGGGTGAAGCCCACGCTCGTCGTCGAGATTCGATTCACCGAATGGACGAGCGACGGCCTACTGCGGCAGCCTGTGTACCTGGGAACGAGGGAAGACAAGAGTGCGCGGGCGGTCCGGCGCGAAGACGGCAAACCGGTCGCGAAGCCGGTCGTGGCGTCGCGCGTCAGCTGGCAGAAACACCATCGCGTGCGGGACGGCTCAAGCCCGGGAAACGACTCCCGGGCTCAATACTCTGCTGGAAACGACGCCCGACCTCATTACGATCTTGTCGAGCGCCTCAACGAGCTCGAGGACGCGCGCAAGGACGGGGACCTCGATCTGCCGAACGGCGATCGGCTCCGCGTCACGAATCTCGCGAAGGTGTTCTGGGCTGACCTCGGGATTACGAAGGGCGAACTTCTCCGCTACTACGTGCAGGTGGCGCCGCTCATTCTTCCTGCCGTCGACGATCGACCGCTGGTGATGAAGCGGTTCCCGAATGGCGTCACGAAGCAGGCGTTCTACCAACAGCGGCATCCGGAACAGTCGCCGCCAGGCGTCCGCCGCGAGGTGCTGCCGGAAAATATCGAGCCCATCGATGAAGAGGGGCCGCGCGATCGACTGATCGGAGGGTCGATCACGACGCTCCTCTACATGACCCAGCTCGCGGCGATTTCGCAGGATCCGTGGTTTTCGCGGGTCGCGGACCCGCTGCACGCCGACTACGTGGCGATCGACCTCGATCCCGGCGAGGGCGCGGGTTTCAGCCAGGTCCTTGACGTGGCTCGCTGGGTGAAGGAAGAGCTCGATCGCCTCGGCGTGCCGGGCGTGCCGAAGACGTCCGGATCGCGAGGCATCCACATCTACATTCCGCTGCCGCCGAAGACGACGTATGACACCGGCCAGTTGCTTTGTCACCTGGTCGCAGCGATGGTAACGGAGAAGCATCCGAAGGTCGCCACGATCGAGCGCATGGTGAAGAAGCGGCCGAAAGGCACGGTCTACGTCGACTATCTCCAGAACATCCTCGGCAAGACGCTGGCCACGGCGTACTCCGCGCGCGCCAGCGACTATGCCGGCGTGTCAACGCCACTGGATTGGCGCGAAGTGAAGCCCGGGCTGGACCCGCGCGACTTCACGATTCGAACGGTGCTGAAACGATTCGCGTCCGGCGACGACAAGTGGGCGCCGCTCCGAACACAGAAGCCCGTGAATCTGCAGGCGGTGTTGCGCCGCGCCGGGAAGGCCGTCAAATCCTGACACGGTGGTCACGGAGTTTGATGCCGCGACACTTCACGCGCTTCGCGCCGGCGCCGACCGGCTATCTACACCTCGGCCACGTGGTCAACGCGCATCACGTGTGGACGCTGGCTCGCGAACACGGCGCCCAGGTGCTGCTGCGGATCGAGGACCACGATCGCGAGCGCTGCCGGCTGGAGTACGAGACCGCGATCCTGGACGACCTCGACTGGCTGGGCTTCACGCCGGATGTATTCCCCACCAGCGCGTTTCGATCGGGAAGCTGCGAGTCGAGACAAAGCGAGCGCGGCGAGATCTATGCGGCCGCCGCACGAGAACTCGCGGCGCGCGGTCTGCTCTACGGCTGCACGTGCAGCCGTAGTCAGATCGTGGCGGCCAGTCCGATCGAACATCGCTACGCCGGCACCTGTCGAGCGCGAGGCGTCGCGCTCGGCAGTGACGTGTCCTGGCGGTTGCGAATCGATCCGGGCGTCGAGACATTCGACGATCTGCTGCTCGGATCGCAGACGCAGGATCCGGCGGCGCAATGCGGCGACGTAATGATTCGCGATCGCAAGGGCAACTGGACGTATCAGTTCGTCGCGTCGGTCGACGACTTCAAGCAGGGCATCGACCTCGTGGTACGTGGCCGCGACCTGCTCGCGTCGACCGGCCGTCAGATGCGCATTGCGCGGCTGCTTGGACGAGAAGCACCCGCGGCGTTCGCGCATCACGAGCTGATCATGAAGTCACCCACCCAGAAGCTGAGCAAGTCCGATCACGACACCGGCGTCCGAGATCTTCGCGCCGCGGGATGGACGAGGGATCGAGTGATCGAAGCGGCGCTCTCGGCGAGCTGACCACCTTCGCCAAGGCTATGGTGGTCCGCCGTAGCCCCGCGCGAAGGCGGAAGCCCGCCGACTACGGCTGCACCGAAATCACAATCGCATTTCCCGATGGATCGCGCACGGCGACGCGCCCGGACGTGATATCCGCGGCGATGCCTGCCGCCGTGATCCGGCGCGCGACATCGTCTACTGCCGCCGCATCCGGCAGAAGAATCTCGAAGTGACGCAACCCGATCGCGCCCTCAGGCGGCCGCGGCGCTCCGACCCCGCCCCATACGTTCACGGCGATGTGATGGTGATAACCGCCTGCAGAGAGAAATGAGGCGGACTCCGCGTACCGGAGGATCAAATCGAGCCCCAGCACATCGCGATAGAACTCCTCACTGTCTTCGACGAATGACACCCGCAGGTGCATGTGCCCCATCGTCGTACCGGGCACCAGGCCCTTCCATGCTGGACCATCGGCTTTCTGCGTCTCTTCATCGGCATCGCGCAGCAGACTCTCGACGTCGAGAGGATCCAGCGTCATCTGGATCTGGCCGTTCACTCGCCGCCACTCGTCGCGGGGCCGGTCACGATAGACCTCGATGCCGTTGCCATCAGGATCCGCGAGATACAGCGCTTCGCTGACGGCGTGATCCGAAAAACCCTGCATGCGCGTGCCCATGTCGGCGAAGTGCCGAAGCGAGCGTGCAAGATCCAGCCGAGACGGCACCAGGATCGCGAAGTGATAGAGACCCGTCGTGTGCGGCGGCCGGGGAGCGTCGGGAGACCCATGGAGCACGAGCAGCACGCGATCACCGGCGGCGAGGCCTGCGGTGTCGTCACGCCGCCATGCTTCGATGAAACCAACGTGCTCGCCGTAGAACGCGACCGATCGCGAGAGGTCGGACACCGTGAGGTGCACGGCGCCGATGCGCGCCGCCGGATGGAGTTGGTTCATACTCTTCGAGCATCCTTTCGAACTTCGAACGTGATTATGCCCCTCCCCACTGAGCTGCAGAAACTGATCGATGAACTCGACGCCGCCGATCGCGACGCGAAGGCGGTCGCATCAGGATTGAGCGAGGCCGCCGGAACGGCGCAACCGGCGCCGGGCGCATGGAGTGTGGCCGAGTGCCTCGACCACCTCGCGACGTCGAATCGCGTCTACCTCGCGCCGATTGGCGAAGCCGCGTCACTCGGCCGCGCAGCCGGACGGATGCGCCGCCGGCCCGCCCTTCCGGGCTTCGTCGGCGGCCTGTTCGCACGCTCGCTCGAACCGCCGGTCAATGTGAAAGTGAAGAATCCGAAGAGCTCGACGCCGCGGCCTTCGCCGCCGCTCGCCGTGTCGCTCGCGGCATTCTTGGAATCCCAGGAGCATGTGCGGGCCTTCATCCGCGCGAACGCCGATCTCGATCTCGCGAGCATCCGGTTCGTGAACCCATTCATCACGTGGATCCGGTTCAGTCTGGCCACTGGTCTGCACGTGATCGCTTCACATGACCGTCGCCACTTGTGGCAGGCAGCGAACGTCCGGAAAATCGTGGCGCCATGAGCGCGTACGAAGGAGCTCGGGATCCGGCGCGCGCTCGGCGCCGGCGGCTGGTCGGTCATCCGTGAGTCTCTGCGCGAAACCCTCGTGGTGGCCGGCATCGGCCTCACCCGGGGCGCGATCGTCGCTTACGCCGCCGTTCGCGTGACGGAACTGCGCCTGTTGCGCCTGAGTGCCGAGCGCACGCTAAACAGTCAAACCGAAATAAATGCGATGGGTGTGCTGCTGGCGACCGTGCAAAGCCGCATCACGCAGCTGACATAGCGGCTGGATACGCTTCATGGGGCACTCAGGCTGGCGTCCGAGAAGACGCGGGAGGCTCACGCCAAAGACGACCCACGCTATCGGCCGTGATTCATTTGAGGCGACCGTGAGCTGATTGTCCGGGCAGGTAACTTCGCGATAGTTGCACTTGCCGATCGCTCACGATCTCCGGCCTCAATGAGCCGGCCTCTGTGGCCGCCAACTTGCAGTCTCTCTGAAACAGACAGATGGGAGGAGCCGGAGATGGCCGTCGAGCTGTCTTGCCCCACGTGTCGATCGACGAATGTCCGCCTGCTGGCGCACGTCACTGGTGCACATTCACCAGATTTCTATCGTTGCGAGTCGTGTGCGCACGTGTGGTGGGTACCGAAGCCTGGTGTCAACGGAAGCCAGAACACGATCCGGGAGGATTCAGGCCAAGGCTCGAACGGACGGTCCTGAGGCAGGCACCGCTGTCCCGCTCCGGCGCTAACGCCGACAATACCCCTGGTGGCGACCGCGCCGGATACCCAGATTCCCTACCTCGAACGGCATCCCGAGGCGGGGGGCCCTGTCGAACGGGTTCCCATCCTGAAAGTGCCGTTCACGATTGGGCGATCCGAGGACGCCGACCACACCATCTACTCCAGCAAGGTCTCCAAGGAACATCTCGTCATCCTCCGCAGCGGAGACCGCTACGCCGTGCGGGACCTGGAGAGCACGAACGGGACGTTCGTGAACGGCAGCCGAACGACAGATCGGGTGCTCGCCGACGGTGACATCATCCATGTCGCGCACGTCGAGTTCTGCTTTCGCCATTCGTCGGCGCCGTCGCACGCCGTCAGACCCGCGGACGAAAAGTCCGTCGAGCGGACGCAGCTGATCGTCGCGGAGCAGCCAGGCAGTCTCATCCGCGGCACGGAGCTCCTCCGCGAAATGATCGATCGCGAAACTGTGGAGGTGGTCTATCAGCCGATCGTCGATCTGCGCACGCGCGCGGTCGTGGCGTACGAAGCGCTGGCGCGCGGGACGCATCCCGAACTGAGCCGAAGCCCGGCGACGCTGCTTGCGCTTGCCGAACAGTGCGGTGTCGTCATCGAGTTGAGCCGGCTGTTCGCCCGCAAAGCAGTCAGCTATTGCGGGCGGTTACCGAGCGGCACGAAGGTATTCGTGAACATGCACGCGGACGAGCTGAAGCGGCCCGACCTGCTCGAGTCTCTCTCGGCGCTGCGTGCGCTGGCCCCGAGCGACCATCAGGTGGTGCTGGAAATCGCCGAGGCGAGCGTGACCGACGTTGTCGCGATGGCGGAGAACAAGGAAGCGTTCACCACTCTCGGTCTCGAGTTCGCGTACGACGACTTCGGCGCCGGGCAGGCGCGTCTCGTCGAGCTTACGGACATTCCGCCTGACTATCTGAAGATCGACAAGGCGGTCATACAGGGCATCGAGGCGGCCGCGCCCCGGCGTGAAATGGTGGGGGCGCTGCTCAGAGTGGTACGAAGGCTCGGCGTGCGAGTGATTGCAGAGGGCGTGGAAACGGAGCTGGTCGCGGGCATCTGCCAGGAACTAGGCTGCGACCTCGGACAGGGCTATTTGTTCGGGCGCCCCACATAGACCGACGCGTCGCTACTTCTTCGACGGACGATCGATCGTCACTCCGGCCCGCGCTTCGAACGTCTTCAGCATATCCACTCGGTCGTCGCCGTCCAGACGGAGGATTGCGTAGGTCTCGCCGGTCTGCAGAACGAGCCAATGGCGCGATCGGCCCATGATTCCTGGGACGTCGATCTTCCCAGCCGGCGCAGCAAACCCTGGCTGCCAGAGTGGATCCCTCGCGTGCACGTACGTCGCCTTCGAGATCTGCCCGTAGGGCATCGTCGTCAGAGGTTGGGTACCGCCCGCCGGCACGGCGCTGATTTCGCTGCTTGAGAGCGTGAGCGTCGCATCCTTCGTGCTCGTGCTCGTTCCGCTGACTGAGAGCCACTTCACGTTCTTGAAGAGCGCCGGAGGAACGGGATCGCTCGCCGGTGCGACGTCGGGCCGTGTCCGCGTTGGGGCGATGACCGTCGCTGCCGGCTGCTGAACGGCCCGGGGAGAGCTAACTGGCAGAGGCAGGGTGCTATCGACCGCTGGCGTCACGACAGGCGTCTGAACGGCCGGCGCCGAATCGACCACACCAGACTGCGCCGGCGCGCCGCCAACCGGCACCATCATCCAGACCGCAACGCCGACGAGGAGAACAGCAGCGGCAGGCCACGTCCAGGTGCCCAGACCGCGTCTGCGCATGGATCGCTGTGTCTCGACCGCATCCTGCGCAGCGGTCGGCAGCGGCTCCACCGGTTCCGCGAGCGAGGGCCGCACCATCACCTCGGTGGCCTCGGCCACCCTGGCATCCGGAAGTCTCGGCATCGTGCCGAGGCAGCGCGAGAGCGCCTCATGGAATTCCATCGCGGACTGGAATCGCTGATCCGGCGCCTTCGCCAGGGCGCGACCGATGATCTCCCCCGCCCACGACGGCAATTCCGGCTGGACGAGGTTGACCGGCGTCGGCTCGTCGTTGACCTGCGATTGCGCCATTTCGAACGGCGTATCGCCGCGGAACGGCAGGGCTCCGGTAATCAGGCGATAGAAGACGACGCCCAGCGCGTAGAGATCGGCGCGGCAATCGATCTCCGTGCCGATCACCTGTTCCGGCGCCATGTAAGCGGGCGTGCCCATCATCGCGCCCACTCTCGTCAGATGGACCGCGCCGTCGATGCGCGCAATCCCGAAGTCCAGGATCTTGATCGTCCCGTTCGCGGTGAGCATGAGATTGGCGGGCTTCAGGTCTCGATGCACGACGCCGGCGCCGTGCGCGTGCGCCAGCGCCTCCAGTGTCTGCATGCAGAGCTCGGCGGCCCGTTGCGGTGAAAGCACGCCGACCTGCTCCACGATCTGATGAAGGGTCTGGCCCTTGACCAGTTCCATCACCATGACCAGCCGGCCTTCGTGTTCAATCAGCTCGTACAGCGTGGCGATTCCGGGATGACTCAGCCGTGCGAGCGCGGCCGCTTCGGCGCGGAAGCGCGTGGATGAACCATCGATGTCCGCTTCCAGGATCTTGAGCGCGACCGGGCGGTCCAGCAGCTCATCCACGCCGTGGTAGACCGCCCCCATCCCCCCGGTTCCGAGGCGATCGACCACCCGATACTGTCCGATCTTCCTGCCCACCATCGCCGAGTACGGTGTATCGGTAAACCGGCGGGGACGCTCCAGTGGAAGGCGCTTTCTCCTCTTGACATCCCAGAGGATGGAGGGCTACGCTCCTCTATACATCACAGAGGTGAGTGGCATGCCCGATTCCGAGTCGTCCATTCTGCAAGGCACTCTCGACCTGATGGTGCTCAAGACGCTGGAACACCTCGGCCCGCTGCACGGCTACGGAATCGCCCTGCGCATCGAGCAGGTCGGGGAACGTGCCTTGATCGTGAATCAGGGAACCGTCTACCTGTGCCTGGTCCGCCTGGTTCAGAGGAAATGGATCCGGGCCGAATGGGGCGTCTCCGACAACAACCGCAAGGCCAAGTTCTATTCCCTGACGAAAGCCGGCCGGAAGCAGCTGCGGGCCGAGACTGAGAACTGGGAGCGCGTCGCCGGTGTGATGGGACGGGTGTTGAACCCGCAGGCCGGGAACTGAGTCGTGCTCGCGTTCCTCAATCGGATCGCCGCCCGCATTCGCGGGTTCGTTCGTCCGGGCGGCCTCGAGGCGGACTTCGACCAGGAAATGGCTGCGCACCTCGAGATGGCCGAAGCAGACGGCCTGCGACGAGGGCTCACCGTCGAAGAGGCACGCCGGGCCGCCCGCGTGCAATTGGGCGGGACCACGCAACTTCGCGAGTCGTGGCGCGCGGCATCGGGCCTCGCCTGGCTCGACGGCTTCGCGCTCGACGCCAGGCTGGGGCTCCGCATGTTGCGTCGATCCTGGGGGCTCACGCTCGCCGGCGGGCTGGCGATGACGATCGTCATCACCATCGCCGCGGTGGCCTTTGTGTTTCTCGACGAGTTCATGGGGCGCACCGCGCCGCCACTCGATGAGGGCGAGCGCGTGGTCGCGCTTCAGAGCTGGGACGCGCAGGCGCACCGCCGGCGCGATGTACCCCGTCGCGACCTCCAGCGGTGGGGCGCGACGCTGAAGTCGGTGGAGGATCTCGGTGGGTTTCAGACCATCGAGCGCCGCCTGATCATCGACGGCCGGCCGGTCGAGTGGGTGCGCGTTGCCGAGATCACCGCCTCGGGCTTCCACCTGGCGCGGGTGCCACCGTTCCTGGGACGGTGGCTCGCCGAGGCCGACGAGCAGGCCGCCGCGGCACCGGTGGTCATGATCGGATACGACGTCTGGCAATCACGATTCGCGGCCGATCGTGCTGTCATCGGCCGGACGGTACGACTCGGCGAAATCATTCACACCATCGTCGGCGTGATGCCCGAGGGCTTTGCGTTCCCGGTGAACCACCGCTACTGGATCCCCCTGCGATTGGATTCTGATACCTCCCTGAAGGCCGCGCCCGACGGCGTCGTTTTCGCGCGGCTCGCGGCGGGCGTGTCGCTGGAGGGCGCGCAGGCGGAGCTCGCGACTGTGGGACTGCTGCCGCCGACAACGATGCCCTCGCGCGACAACGCGGTTCAAGCAACGACCGCCGAGGCCCGCCGCCCTCGTGTCGTGCCTTATACGTTTGCGTTTACCGATGACGTCGAGCGCGGCGAGCTGGCTTGGCAGCAGCGGATCATTCTGCTTCTTGTCAGCCTGCTGCTCGTGCCGCCATGCCTGAACGTCGCAATCCTTATCTATGCGCGAACCGTCACGCGCCAGGAAGAGTTCGCCACCCGCTTCGCGCTGGGTGCGAGCCGCAGTCGCATCGTCGTGCAGCTGTGCGTGGAGGTGCTCGTGCTCTCTTCGACGGCGGGAGCCGTAGCGCTTGCAATCACACGCCCGATTCTCGCCCAGATAGGCGAGATCATCAGGCGGTTTCCGGACCTGGGCGGTTCGCTCCCCTTCTGGGTCGACTTCGGCTTTTCGTGGCGCGTTGCCCTCTTCGTCGCCGGCCTGTGCGTACTGGCCGCGATGATTGCCGGCTTGGTACCTGCGCTCCAGGCCACCGGTCGCGTCCTTCCTGTTGCACTCCGCTCGGTGGGCAGCCGGACGAGGATCCCGCTCGGCGCGACGTGGACTGCTTTGATCGTCGCGCAAGTTGGGTTGGCCATGGCTCTGCTGCCGTCCACGATCGAGTTGGCGTGGGGAAATCTGCGGCCCTCGGTGCTGGGAGCCGGATTTGCCGCAAGCGAATTCCTGACCGCGCGGCTTTCAGGTGACCGAGACCTTCGGCCCGACGCCCTTCGGCAAATCGAAGCGGGGCTCGGCGCATCAGACGTGACGTTCGCGGCGGCATTGCCCGGCGTGGAACCTCAGACGTTGATTGAGATGGATGACGGCACCGGCGGCGCTCGCGTCAGGCGTTACGTGAGAGCCAATCAGGTCGACCGAGCGTTCTTCACGGTACTCAACGTCCCGGCTCTGGCGGGCCGAACGTTCGACGGAAGGGATTTCGGCGCGGCGGCAACGGCGATCGTGGACCAGACGTTCGTCCGGCAGGTCGTCGCCGACGGCAATGCCGTCGGCCGCAGGGTCAGGCCGGTTCCTGCCTCGGGAGCGGAGCCTGGCCCCTGGTACGAAATCGTCGGGATTGTCCCCGACCGTCCCGCGAATACGTCGCACGGACGGATGTATGTGCCGGCACTGCCTGCTCCGCGTGGACCCGCCCCAATCCACATCGTCCTGCATGGCGGGCCCGAGCCGGTCGTGATGCAGCGCCGCCTTCAGCAGATCGGAACGAACCTCGATCCCGCTCTCCGCCTGGATGATGTGCGGCGCCTCGACGAGGTCCTCAGCGAGGCGCAGGTGTCCAGCAGCCTGACGTCCTGCGCTCTTGCCATCGTGACGCTGAGCGTGCTCGTCCTTTCAGCCGCTGGACTCTACGCACTCATGTCGTTCACAGTCACCCTCCGGCGCCGCGAGATCGGCATTCGAACGGCGCTCGGTGCGCGGCCGGGACGCCTGCTGGTGAGCATCTTCGCCCGCGCGATGAAGCAGATCGCCGCGGGCGTCGTTGTCGGCGTGGCGGTCGCGCTCGCCCTGCATCGCGCGTTGAACATCGAAGTCGAGGGCGGATGGCACATCCCGGGGATCCTCCCGGCGGCCGCCATTTTCATCCTGACCATCGGTCTTCTGTCCGCGGCCGGACCAGCTCGTCGCGCTGTGCTCGCCGATCCGACGGAGGCGCTACGGGACGGTTAGCGGTGTCTAGACGCGCGGAGGCTCGAGTGCGCGTCCGCCCGCTATGATCGCACCCATGCGACATGCTCTCGCCTGCCTCTTCGCGTTGGTTGGTCTCAGCGTCCAGCAAACTCCCCCGCCGCAACCGCAGGTCGCGCGGGTCACAGACCTGATGCAGATGATGGCGGCGCTGCCCGACACCGCGCCCGCCCGGCCGGCGAAACCGCGGCGCGTGCTCGTGCTGGCGCGAGCCGCGGGGTTCGTGCACTCGTCGATTCCGCTCGCCGCGCGGACGATCGAAGCGCTCGGCCAGAAGACGGGCGCATGGACGACAGTCATCACGTACAACGCGGCCGACATCAACGCGGAGAATCTGAAGCAGTACGACGGCGTCTTTCTCGCACAGACGACGGGACACTTCCTCGACGATCCGGCTGACTCCGCCGCGACGAAAGCGCGGCGCGACGCCCTGCTGGCGTTCGTGCGCGGCGGCAAGGGACTCATCGCGGTGCATGCCGCGACCGACTCGTATCACGGTGCCGGGGTGGACGGCGGAGGCCCGCTGTGGCCCGAGTGGAACCACCTGCTCAACGGCTACTTCAAGTGGCACTGGTCCTTTCCGACGCAGATCACTGTCAAGACCGAGGATCCGGAAAACCCAATCAACGCGCCCTTCACGTCGGTGAACCAGTCCGGCGCACGCCAGGCGCGGCCGTTTCAGATCGTCGACGAGGTCTACACGTTCAACGAAACGTCGTGGTCCCGCGCGAACGCGCACGTACTCACGAGCATCGACTACGCGCGGATGCCGGCGGAGATCAAGGCGCAGGAACCGGCGCCGCGCCGCAGCGATGGTGACTACGCGCTGAGCTACATCCGCCGCGAGGGTAACGGGCGCGTGTTCGTCGAGGTCCTCGGCCACGACGAGTCGATCTTCAAGCTCACGCCGATGCTCGCGCACATCCTGGCGGGCGTGCAGTACGCGCTCGGCGATCTGCAGGCCAACGACGCGCCGAGCCGTTAGACGGCGTCGCGCGCTGCTTTACTTCAGCAGTGCCCCGATGGTCTTCAGGTTCTTCGACGGCATCCAGGTCTTGTCCATGTACAGATCGATGAGCTTCTGGTGGTCGGCTTCCTTGAGCGAGCCGTCCTTGATCTTGGTGTCGCCCTGGCCCTGTTTCCAGGCGCCCTTCCAGATTGCGCGAAGGACTCGAGTGCCATCGGCCATCACCTTGACCGTCTTGGTTCCGAACAACGGCCAGAGGTCCTTGCCATCGGCAAAGGCATCGACGATGTCGACCGGCTTGATGGTCGAAAAGGTGCGCTGCATCAATTTGACGATCTGGACGGCTGCGTCATGGCCGGTCTTCGGGACCTTGATAGCGGCGCCGGCCTTTTTCAGCTCGTTCTCCATCATCTGGAGCACATCAACGGCGTTCTGCCGAAGCATGTCTTCTTCGTAGGCGGAGTGCACGCCGTCCCCGCGCTTCTCGCCGTTGGGCAGCGTCAGGCCGTTGAACATGTGGGAGATGTGCAACGGCTGGCAGGCGTCGCCAACGTAGTGGGCCATGATGCCGGCGGCGGCCACGAATCTATTCGCCTCGCCCTTCTTGACGGCATCGACCATCTCGTCGAAGAACTGCCAGACACGGAAGGGCACGCAGCCGCGGCTCTTGTCACCGACGTTGGTGTAATAGGCACTCCAGAAGGCGGTATTGACGTTGGCCGGGTTCTCGCAGAGTTGCAGGAGCGTCTTGTTTCCCTGCAGTGGATCGGGCTTGTCCATGTCGGCGAAATGATTTGGATTGTCGGCGCCCCCACGAATCGTCAGTCCGTGCGCCCAGATGCGGTCAGGGACGTCGGCCAGCGGTACGAGCCCGCCGGCTGCCTTCTTCGTGATCTTCGAATGGACCTTGATTGAATCCTTCGGGTACGACACGACATTCTGGTTCGCCTCCATGAGCGTGCCGAGCTTGCCGCCAATCCCTTCGCAGGCGAAGTGTCCAATCGTGTAGTGGCCGACGGGTCCCCAGTACTCGGGAAGGCTTGAATTCCAGTCGCGCAGCAGCGTGACGTTGAGCTCGCGGCAAATCGTGCTGAGCGCAGCCGCCAGCGCAAATCTGCCGACGCGGACGCATTTGCCGGAGTCCACCCAGGTGTGGCCGCCCCACTCCATGGCGAACGGCCGGAGCGCGACGAGCTTCTCGTCTTTCTGGCCCTTGTTTCGCCACTGCTCCCAGAACCAGAGCGTTCCGGAATCTCCGTGTAGCGTCCCCGGGTCACCCGGGCGGCGGGGGCGGATCAGGAAGTCGGTGACGTAGTCGGTTCCCCCTGCAGTGGAGTAGCGGTAAAAGAGCGCCGCGACTTTGCCGCGAATCTCGCCGGACGCCGCGCCGAACGCCCTGACATCCTGGTCGATGATGTCCAGCGTCAAGGTGTCGGTCGTCAGGTCGAGCCACTCGCCGAGCGGCCCCATGCCGGCGACCTGCGTCGTCCAGTTGGCTATGTTATCGATCCTGATCAGGCCGGCGTCCAGGTGCAGCAGCACGTTGTCGCCGGGCCAACCGCGGTACATCTCGGTGAATTTCGCCAGGCTGATCTGGTTTTCGTGCGAGACCCCGATGCGCCGCCGTTTGCCGCTCACGGATGTGTACATCTCCCTGCCCGCGGCGCCGGTCACGTGTCGATTCGTGAGCGCATACGTCAGGTCGCCGTCGGTCACGAGGCAGCCGAGCGACCCGAGATGTTGTTGCCCCTGCACGTCCGCATACGTCAGGTATCCGCCGCCGATGAAGCTGTTGGCGAACGACAAGTGGTAGTCCGGCGTGGACGGCGCACTTTCCTCCTGGACCAGCACCGTGCAGGTGGGGATCACGCGGCCATCCGGCAGATACAACGCCCTCGGCACCATTCGGTCCGGGTCCTTCAGGAATCCCTTGCGTGGCACCCACGAGTTCACGAACACGAGCACGCAGGGCCAGGACCAGGCCGTCACGACAGAGTTGAACAGCGTCCTGGGACCGGTGGGTTTTCTGCCCTTGGGTTTCGTATTCGGCGGGTGCTTCGCGAACCAATCGCCTTCGCGAATGAGATACCGGCCGACGGCGGTGCCCACGACGTTGGGAAGATGAGCGAGATGCACGTGGTAGTGGTGACGCGCTTCGAGCAGGTCACGCAGCGTCAGCGTGCTGTAGTTTCGTTCGGGCGGGAACTGGTTGTCCGGCGTATTGACGCGGCTGCTGGTCGCAGGCATTGGAGGGACTCCTGCCCACGCGAAGCTCTCAGGATTGGCGGCGTGGACAGGGAGAGCCTAGCCCTTTCGTCTGACATCCACAACGGCGTGACGTCATCGCCGGATCAGCTCAAACACGACTCTGACGCTGGCGCGAACGCCCACCTTGCCGAGCGCAACGGTATCGACTGTGTCGCCGCTGCTGACCCCCACGACGTTCTGACTCGTACCCGCGTTGCCTCGATTTCCGGCACCCCAGCCTGAGGACCAGCTCGAGTAGTAGGACACGCCGGAGTTCTGGCCAACCTCGTCGATCTGCAGAGCCTGACCCACGGTTTCGCCGAGCGCCGCTGCCATCTTCTCCGCCTTTTCTCGAGCCGCACGCGTCGCCAGTTCGCGCGCCTGTTCGCGGTACTTCTTGAGCTCAGTCGTCTGGAACTCCACGTTGAGGAGATAATTCACGCCAGAATCCAGCGCCGCCGTAATCAAGGCGTCGACCTTCGCGGGATCGCTGAGCGACACGACAAACATGTTGCGGATCGTGAACCCCGCGAACACCTGCCTCCCACTTGGGCTCTCGAAGCGCTGCTCGATAGAGAGTCGATCGGTCTGAATGTCCCGATCAACGATGCCCATGGCCTTGATCGCCGCCAGAGCTTTCTTCACGATGGCATCGTTCTGCCGCTTCGCTGTGTCCAGAACCATGTCCCGAGTATCAACGCCGAACGTGACAATCACGCGGTCGGGCGCCACATTGACGAGCGATTCTCCCGTCACGCTGATCCTGTGCCGGTCGTCGTAGGTCTGTTGCGCGTGTGCCGTCCCGGTGAAAACGAGTATCCCCAACAACACGCAAACGATCGTTTTCATGACAGAGAGTCGCGGGTCCTTTGAAAGCGTTCCTTCTTGATCTGGCATGTGGTGGAGCATCCCGTACACTTGACTGGTTAGCAATCTGCCTCTCCCTGCTGCCCCTGTTCGGCACACTGTTGCGAGAATTTGCACACCCGTTCTTGTTGACGTTTTCGACGACACGGTAGTGCGCCCGTCATGACGGCGTACCGTCACTGGGGTGTCGGGCCGGCCCAGGTTCCACGTGATTGCACAACGCAACACTTCGGCGCCCCGGCGCCCAGCGTGGCACCCATATTGCTCTATGGCCGGGGATGCGTGTCGCGTTGCCCTTGCGGGTCTTCACTCTTGCGTTATCAATGTCAGCGTCAGCCGGTGCAGACAAGTGCGACCGGGTGCGGGCCCTGATCCCGGTTCCGATTCCTGTGCCAGCGCCGGCGCCAGTCGAGACGGCAACGTCCGACGATGTGTTCGACTCGAGCGTCCTTCATGATCTGCACCTGACGGTCAACGCTGCTGATCTCGATTCGCTCCGGACACACTTCGGCGAGAACACGTTCTATCCGGCGGATCTCAAGTGGAAGCAAACGACCGTTCGAAACGTCGCGATCCGATCCCGCGGGACGGGCAGTCGCAGCGGCACGAAACCTGGGCTGTACATCGACATCAACCGGCTGACGCCTGGCCAGACTTTTGTGGGCCTGAAGGGCCTTGTGCTGGACAACCTCCTTCAGGATCCCGCGATGATGCGGGAGGCGCTCGCCATGTCGATCTTCGCGCGTATGAGCCTGCCCGCTCCGCGCGTGGCGTTCTACCGCCTGTATCTCAACGACCAGTACGAAGGCCTGTATCTCCTCATTGAAAACATCGACAAGCCGTTCCTCAACCGGACATTTGGACGGGATGACGGCTATCTGTTCGAGCATCACCTGACCCAGCGATTCGACGGGGAATACATCGGCGACGACCTGTCTGCCTACCGGTCCCTGTTTGAAGCACGCACCAACAGCGGCGAATCAGACTCGGCGCTGTACGAGCCAATTCGCGCGCTTTTCGAGGCCGTCAACGCGCCAGAGGAGATCAAGGGACGGGCGGAGCTGGACGCCCTGCTCGACTTGCGGCAATTCGTGCGGCTTCTCGCGGTCGAGAAGGTCATGATGGAAATGGACGGCCTTGCCGGGCGCTGGGGCATGCACAACTTCTATCTCTATCGCGACAAGAACGCCGGCGTGCACTCGTTCGTGGTGTGGGACCGTGATCGTGCGTTTGGGGAGTACCTGCTCTGGGGATCGATCTTCGATGGCACCGCCGACAACCGGCTCGCCCAGCGCGCGCTCGGCTACGGCGACCTCCATGACCTCTTTGTCCAGACGGCCGAAGACACGGCCAACCTCATGCGCAACAACGGGTGGCTGTCTTCAGAACTGGAACGCTTCTGGACCCTGATACGAGAGGCAGCCTACGCGGACACCCACAAGCCGTACTCGAATGAGGAGATCGATGGTGACATCGAGTCGCTTCGGGAGATGGTCAGGGATCGGCCGGACGTTGTCCTGCGTGAAACTGGCGCGATGCGCACCGGAGCAAATCGTTAGGGCGATTCCACGACGCCACAGCCGATCGTCAGAACGCGATCTGGACGCGCAGGACGCGGCTCCAGAAGGCCGGACGCGCGGGAACGGGCCCGTGGTCGGGATACAGAATTGACTCTCGGATTACATTTATCTGCACCTTGAACCAGCGCGATGGGTACCAGTTGACGCCCGCGGTGAGCGCGCGCAACCGGTTGCCGAGTATGTTGTCCGCGCGAGAGCCGGTCGAGGGTGAATCGCCCGATGCGCGGCTTGCGAACCGAAGCTCCTCTACCCGGGTGGCCAGTTCGATCGCTCCCGGACCGCCATCGAGCACGGATCGCCTGGGCTGCGATGGACCTGCCGCCTTGGATTCACCCGTAACAATCCACGTCCCGCTGACGTACCAGCCCGTCGCGAGTAACGGCGAGAGGTCTGTTCCGCTCACGCTCTGCCGCTCGCGGGCTGACGCGACCCGCACGTACTCCGACTTGATCGAGAGCGGCCCGGGCCGCCAGCGTAGCTCAACACCGGTCCGCCGGATCGGACCGCTGACCCAGAGATCGGGTTCGTAGAACTGCCAGCCGAACGCCGTCTCGCCTTCAAGCGACGAATAGCCCGTCGGCACATCGCTGGACGCGAATGCCGCGCCGAAATCCAGGGTACTCGCCACCGACCTGGCCCTCCGCCAGGGCCGGGCAGTGACGCGTGCCGCCACCGTCCTGCCGCCGTACACCCGCTTCGGGTTGCGCCGGCGCGCGTTGTTGCCGTCATGCTCGAAAACACCCGCCTCGTAGGTGATGGCCCTGTTCAGCAGCCGACCGTGCAGCATGACGCCACGATCTCTGCCCGGCGCTAGTTGATCTGCCACGCGTGATCGGTGCACGAAGTCCAGGTTCGCCGCCGAGGTCGTCTCATCGAGGCTGAACGGCAGCTTGAACTTGCCGGCCTGAATCTGAAACGCATCGAACTGCTGATAGTTGAGGTAGACGTCGCGCCACGGATCGTCGCTCACGAACTCACGTTCGATCTGAAAACGGACCTTGCCGCCCACCACGCCGTCAAGTCCGACGCGCCTCGAGGCCCACATCAGATCCGCAGGAACGTCGAGTGACGCGTCCGACCCACGCGAGTCCGCTTGCAGCCGCACCCGCAGGTCAATGCGCGCGACAGTTCCGAATCTTATGGCGGGCCGATCGTCCCACGTCACGCTGACTTGCAGCCTTTTGTTCTGGATTGGTTTGCGTTCGGCGAACTCAGTCGCCGCGGGCGGCGACTCTTGCGTTGGCTGACAGATCTGGGCCTCGGCGGTCGTACAAAAAAGTGCGAAGGCGATCGTGAAAAATGCGATTCGCAGGATTTTGAGGCTCATACGCTGGTGATCTGTGCGTAGACTGCTCCGAGGAGCATCCCTTTGCGAAGATTCGCTATCGTGGTCATCTTCACCGCGGTACTCGCGGCCAGCTGTTCGAAGACCCCGGTCTCGCCCAGCACCGGCACATCGTCGGGCACGCCGGCCGCTGGCGCTTCGATGACGCCGCAGATTCTCGTCGGCGCCGGCGACATCGCCCGCTGCGGCTCCGAAGGTCAAGAGCAAACGGCGGCGCTGCTCGACGGAATCGGCGGGACCGTGTTCACCGCCGGTGACAACGCGTACCCGAATGGGAGGCTGGAGGACTACCGCGACTGCTACGCGTCCAGTTGGGGACGGCACCGTAACCGGACGTATCCATCGCCCGGCAATCATGAATATGACATTCCTGGCGCGACGGGCTACTTCGAGTATTTCGGAGCGCGCGCCGGGTCCGGCGAGGGCTACTACGCCTACTCGCTCGGGACCTGGCGGATCTTCTCGCTGAACAGCGAGATTCCGGCCTCGGCCGGATCGCCACAGGCCCTGTGGCTGGAGAAGGAGCTCGCGGCGGCCGGCGCCCGCTGCGCGGCGGCGTACTGGCACCGGCCGCGTTTCTCGTCCGGTTCGCACGGGGACAACCGGGACATGACGGACCTGTTCCGCATTCTCTACGCGGCGGGTGTCGAGTTCGTCATCGGTGGACACGACCACCTTTATGAACGGTTTGCGCGGATGAGCCCCGACGGCGTGGCCGATCCGAACAACGGCGTCCGATCCTTCGTCGCGGGGACCGGTGGAACGCCGACCAGCATGCCCCTGATCGTTCGCGCCGGCAGCGAAGCGCAGCTGGCCGCCTGGGGCGTGGTTCGATTCGACCTCTCCTCCACCGGCTACAGATGGCAGTTCGTACAGGCGGGCGGCGGAGCGATTCTGGATTCCGGTAGCGACGAGTGTCACTGACGCACCGTCGGTGCGGCGAGAGTATACAGGCTTAGTTCACTCGCGGTTGCGCTTTGTTACATCGTGCCCGCTAGACTCACTTCGGAATCTGCGCGTCGATCTTCGCTATCGCAGTTTTCGCCGCGGTCACGATGTCGCCGCGTCCGATGGTGGCGGCGACTTGAAGCGTCTTTTTCGCCGCGCCGGCGTCACCGGCCAGCAGATAGGCCATGCCCAGGTGGTACTGCGACACCGGGTTTCGGGCGTCGCGTTTCACGCTTTCCTCCAGTTTGCTGATCGCCGCCGCCGTCTCGTTCTTCAGGTAATGCGCCCAGCCGAGCGTGTCTGAAATGTGCGCCTCCCGCGGAGAATCAAGGTAGGCCATCTGAGCCAGTTGAAACGCCGTCGGCATCTCACGGTTGGTCACGAGATATATGTACGAGAGGTTGTTCGCGGCGATGGGGGCGGGTTGCCCGAGCGCGATGACCGTCTTGTAGCGGTCCTCGGCCTCAGGCAATTTGCCGAGTGACTCCAGCACCATCCCGAGCATCGTGCCGGCCCAAACGGAGTTGGGGTTGCGACGCACGAGCTCCTCGAACTGCGCCTGCGCCTCTTTCAGACGGTCGTGGTTCGCATAGTAGACCCCGAGCAGACTGTAGCCCGCCATCCGCTCCGGCGCGACCTGTATCGCCTTCTTCAGGTTCTCCTCGACCTTGTCAGGGTGGCCGACCTGGGCGTACGTCTGCGCTGCCAGCACGAGGAAATCCGGCGAGGGTGGCGTCGCCTTGAGATGTTCTTCGACGCGCGCGAGCGCGTCCTTGGTACGGCCGGATCCGAGGTCGATTTTCACGAGCCCCGTCGTGGCCTCGACGTCTTTGGGCGACGCCTGGATGGCTTTGAGGTAGGTCGCGCGGGCGGCCTCGAGTTGCCCGTCGGCTAATTGCTGGGCCGCGATCAAGTTGAGCACGAGCACGGAGTCCGGAGCGTCCTTCCGCAGGGCGGCAAGCGCGATCGCGGCGCGCGCGCGGTCGTTCTTGGCGAGCAGGACACGAACCGCCAACGCCCGCGCGTGAAGGCTCTTGGGTTCGATCTGCAGCGCGTTATTCACGTACCCAGCCGCCTTCTCGGCGGCACCGTTGGCAATATGCAGTGCTCCCAGCGCCAGAAGCGCGCCCATCGACTGGGGATCGCGTTTGAGCGTTTCGTTATAGGCCTTCACGGCCTCCTCGAACCGGTCCGTGTCCGCGGCAATCTGGCCCATCAGCAGGTACGCCACACTTGTCAGCGCGGCCGACGGCTCCTGCTTGACGACCGCGTTGACCTCGCCGAGCGCCTCACTGAATCTGCGCTCGGCACGCAGCAGCCGGGCGTGCATCACGTGCGCAGCCGAGTCGTTGGGATACTTCGCCAGCACCGCGTCCACGAGTTCCATCGCCCTCAAGCGTTGACCGGCGGATGCCTCGAGAGCAGCCAGGCGGACATTCGCCACGACAAATCCATTGCTCTTGGCCGACAGCTCGACGAGTACCCGTCTGGCTTCGTCGGGCTTGTTGAGGCTCACGTAGTAGTCCGCGAGGAAGAGCGTCGCCTCAGGGGTATTCGTCACTTTGACGAGTGTCCGAATGTAGGGCTCGGCGACGGCGGTGCGATTGGTTGCCAGATAGAGCGTCACGAGCGCGCGGTTGGCGGCTGCGCTCTCCGGCTCGAGCGCCAGGGCGGCAATGATGGATTGTTCGGCGTCCTTGATACGTCCCGTGCTCCACAGCCAATTGGCCAGGCCGAGGTGCGTGATCGCGGAGTTTGGCGCCGCGGCGACCGCCCGCCGGAACGTCGCTTCGGCTTCGGCGCGTTTACCTTGCCCGTGGAGCACGCTCGCCAGGTTCACGTACGGCTGTCCGTCCGCCGGCCTCAGCGCGATAACGTCCTGAAATTGTCTGATGGCAGCATCAAACTGCTTGAGACCCGCCTGCGCGTTGCCGAGCAGCAGCATGGCGTCGACATCGTTGGGCGCGAGCGCCAGCGCTCGCTGAGCGCGCATCTGGGCTTGCTCGAAGTCACCGCCCATGATGAGGATGTTGCCGACCTTCACCTGGACGGCGGCGTCATCCTGCGACAAGTCGGCGGCACGGGCTGCTTCCGCGATTGCCTCCCGGTAGTTTGCGGTGCGAATGTAGACTTCCGCGAGCTTCATTCGCAGGTCGCCGCGCTTCGGCGCCGCTTGAACCGCGACCCTGTACTCCAGAGCACTTGACGCAAGATCGCCGCTTGTGAAATACGCTTCGGCCTTGCGCGCGTGCTCGTCGGGATCCACCCTCGCACAGCCGACACCCAACATGACGAATGACACAAACGCGACAACGCCGAGTCGTGCAGCCATGGAATCCCCCAGACTCCGAGAGAAAAGCCGGCTCCGCCCGAGGCGGAACCGGCCTATGAGAGCGAATGCAGGAAAGCTACTTGCCGTGAGAGCGTCGCCGCACGAGCCTTACGGTGAACAGGAGCCCACTTCCAAGCAACAGCATCGATGTTGGTTCAGGGACTGCAGCGACCGCAGGCGTCACGACTTGAAGCTGATTCGTGTTGCCTGGACCGCTTCCGGTGGGAAAGCCGGATGTCGGGAATGACACGCCTGTGAAGTTCACGAACAGGTTTTGATCGTTTCCGCCGAGCGTGTTGGGACTCACGCCGAAGGCCGCCGCGAGCACCGAGTTCAGCAGGCCGGGCGCCAGCGTGCCCGTAATGCTGCCAGTGCACTGAGTCGGCGCGCTCTGGCAGGTGTCGTCGAACTGCAGCACGACGTTGGAGTTCGGGTCGAACAGCCCGGTGAACAATGCGGTGCCGGCCGGGATTCCGAGCGACGGAATACCGCCGACCACGGTGAGTGACGAGCCCGCGCCCATGTACGCATAGTCGTTCGAACCCGTGGTGGTGATGGGGCCGACAAAGGCGCCAGTCGTCACCTGGATACACCCGAAGGTGGCGCCTCCGCTGGGTCCGCAGGTTCCTGTGATCGCGCCGGCGACAAGCGGGTTGATCCGCGCGACATCGTCGATGGCGCCGTTCGCGAGCGTCACGGTGTTGCCGACCGTGACGAGGCCACCTGGGTGAGATGCGGAGTTGTTGAACGTGACCGTATCGGCGTACGCGCGCCCCACGCCTAGCGTGAGGATGGTGCCGAGGCAGACGAGGACTGAGACAGACAAGCGCTTCGTGGGCATAATCTCCCTTTCGCCGCAGAAGCAATGCGTCGACGTGACGCATCGCAGACCCACGCACTGCAACTTTGTGACCAACATCGTTACCAACATCGGCGAATTCGGTCACCGACGCTTTGCTGCCCGCCACTCTTTAGTCGCACCCGCGCTGCTTAGGTTGTGTCGACTGCAGATGTACATGCTGCCGTTCGCGACCTACGATCGCGTCGGCGCGCACGATGCGTCCGGTGCGTATCGAACGGGATACGGATCGCTTGCACGCGCGAGTTGCGCGACCACGAGTCGCTGCAGGAGCTGGTCGACCGTCAGCCGCCGGAGCATTTCAACGCGCCGCTGACATGTGGACGGGCCGATGTCCGACTGTGGCGGCTGTCTTCGTACAGTTGGTAGAGATCTTGTTGTCCGCACTCTGACTAGCCGGATTCCGCGGACAATACATTGGCCACCAAATTGCTCCGCCAGTTCACCTCAACTGGATAGTCGCTGGAGACGTGCATATGGCTCATACCGCCGCGGTAATTGGCACTCACGTTGGGTTAGAAGAGGAGGTCGTGGAGTTCAGGTCCGAGGAGGCTGTCCCTTCGGTTTCCGAGCTGATAGACACCGGCCACGACTGGTTCAATGAATTCCCGGCAGAGGAAGTGTTCCTTGAGCCGCCCGCAACGCTCCTGAAGTTCGTTCCTCGCCAGGTCGAGTCGTCGCCGTCGCCAGAACCACGGGTGCTACCGGACTATCGACAGCGGCGGTATGGCCTGATGATCACAGGCATCGCAGTTGCCGTCGTGTTGGCTCTCCTGAACATCGTCCTCGTTCTTTAGCCGTCCAGCCCGACCGCCGGCCTGGATGTGAACGAAAGCGCTTAGGCCGACCGGACCTTCGGTGCTTGCTGGGAGGCCGCGGGCTTTGCTTCCCACCATACATAGCCGCAGTTGTCGCAGCGATAAAACGTCGGGGAGTGTCGGCTAGAGACGTGCGGGAGGTGACGCACATCACTACAACGGCAAGCCGGACAGCACCGGGTCTCCGAGACCATCACACGGGTACGCTACCGAGATTGCAATCTGCAGACTGTTCAATTCTGAACACTGCGGTCTTGGGCCAATCTCGCTGCGGTTCGTACCCAGCAGCGGCGTGACGACGCGAGCCGGCGCAACAGAAGGCCGTCCGAACTGCGACCGTTTCGTGCGTCGCGGCTAGAATGTCCCACGCATGCGCACCGTGCCGATGCGATACACGACGACGCCCGATGGCGTTCGCATCGCGTACGCCAGTTTCGGTGACGGTCCGGCGCTCGTTTTCGCGTCAAACATCTGGGGCGATCTGAATGCGCTTCGTTTTGGCGAGCCGAACCCCGGTGACGTCACCGACCGGCTCGTGAACCTCGGCTGGCGCGTTGTTCGCTATGACGTGCGCGGGATGGGCGCGTCGGATCGAGCCGTGAATCTGAGCCTCGAGGGACGAGTGCTCGACCTTGCGTCAGTCGTGGACGCACTCAGCCTCGAACGATTTGCCGTGGCCGCCATCGACTGCGGCACTCCGACGGCGATCGCGTATGTCGCCACCAAGCCTCATAACGAACGCGTCACTCGCCTGGTGCTCTGGAGCGCGTGGGCGTCGTCGTTCTTGTCGGCCACTCCTCCGGTGGCATGGTCATCACGGGTGTCGCCGAACGCCTGCTGCCCCGCATCGCGACGATCGTCTACCTCGATGCGTTTCTCCCTGAGGACGGGCAATCGTTGATCGACGTCGTGAGCAAGTTGGCGCCTGAAATGGTCCCAAGCCCGTTGATCTTTCCCGCGCAGCCGCCGCCACCCGTCGAGGTCTTCGACATTCTGAAGGAGGCGGACCGCACGTGGGTCGCCGGCAAGTTGACGTCGACTCCGACTCAGACGCTCGTCGACAAGCTCCGTGTGTCCGGGGCCTTCGCGCGTGTACCGCGCAACGTCTTCATCGGTGTCTCGATCGGCGAGAAGTCCTTCTTTGAAGCAATCAGGAAGCGGTACGCCGGCGATCCGGCCTGGCGGATGCATCGGCTCGACTGCGGCCACGAAGCGATGATCGATCGACCCGATGCCCTCGCCACGATCCTGATGGATTCGATCTGAAGGAGGCCGGGTCCTTGACGGCAGCAAACGACTCGATGCGCCGCGTTTCGCCACGCTCGACCATGATGAAGTCCTTTTCCGTCACGCCAACGACCGTGCCGGTTGCGATCCAGCACGGACACATCGAGCACGACGATCCTGGTCCCCGATCGCAACTGTGGCGGATTCTGGCCGGCATCGATGGCCAGGCACGCGACAGCCAGGGGAATTGCGGCGAGGCGCTGGTGAAACACTCGGAATACTGACGGGATCCAGTCGCGCGCTGCCTGCTAGAATTCCGGCAGTGGTATGACAGCCAGATTGTTGTACCGACGCTCTTCCTGGCCGGCCAGCAGCATCGCTGAAATCTCCGCGGATCGCGCGCTGCGTCTTTATGGCCTCGTCCTGGCCCTGACCGTCACTCTGACCGGGTGGTACTGGTTGCGCGGTCCGCTGCCGCTCTCAGACATCCTCGGCCCGTCGACGCCGCCAATCTGCTGGCCATTCTGGGATCGGTGCGGCGACTTCCACGGATTCCCGGAATCGACGATCCGGTCCGCCATCTGGATGTTCACGGTCCTCGGCATTGTCGACGCGTGGCTGTTCGTGACGAGATTCGTGCGGGGCGCCTACTGGATTCTCGCGTTTCTCACGTGCGTCAAGGTGGCCGTGATCCTGCTCGACTATCGCCTCGTCCTGAACCACCACATGATGACCGGATGGGTCACGCTGGTGTTCCTGTTCGTGAGCAGGAAGCGCATTGCGCTGATGACGATGTTGTGCGCGTTCTACGTGTGGGCCGGCGCTCTCAAGCTCACCCCGGACGCCGATTGGCTCAGTGGCGCTGCGCTTCACGGCGCCCGGCCATTCCACCTGCCTGCCGCCCTGGTTCCAGTGGCCTGCTCGTACGTTGTCTTGCTCGAGCTCGTGGCGGTTTGGGGACTGCTCTCGCGAAGCGCGCCGGTGTTCTGGCTGAGCTACGCTCAGTTCCTGGTGTTCCACCTGGCGTCGTTCTGGGTGGTCGGCTGGTTCTACCCACTCCTGATGTTTCTGCTGCTCTCGATTCTTGTCCTGATCAGGTTCCTTCCCGCAGGACACGTGAATCCTCTGAAACAGCCATCGAAAATGAGCCGCGATGCCGTAGCAGTACTGGCGGTTTTTTGTGCGGCCCAGCTCGTGCCGGCGGTGATACCTGGGCGCGCGGCGTTCACCGGCGAAGGCCGCATCTTCGCACTGAACATGTTCGATGGACCGCCGCTCGACTGCCGTGCCGTGCTCGTCCGCCGCTCGTCGGGCGCGGTTTCAGAAACCATTCGACTGCGGATCCTCTACCTCAATGCCCGGCTGACATGCGATCCGATCGTGTTTCGATCGGCGACGCTCGGGTATTGTTCCGCTGAGCAGAATCCGGACATCGACCTCATCGTCGACGCCAGAAAGCGTGGCGCACCCGACTATCACCGATTGATCGACGTCGCGTCGTTCTGCTCGGTTCGGCCGGGCTACCGTCTGCTGTGGCGGAATTACTGGATCCGGCTGCCTGCCGGATGACATGTCATTGCAGGGTGACGACGTCGAGCGGGGCCGAGGGCAATGCGATCGTCCGCCGCACCACGCCTGACGCAACATCGATGACCAGCAGCCGTGCGGACAAGTTGGCAGAGAGCCCGGGCCCTCCAATCGTAGTGGCGCGTGCGCCGACAACCATCCAGCGTCCATCCGCTGAAACGTCGATGGTGTCACCGCAAATGCGGTAGTCGCCGGGCGGAACCAGAACGCGCGGCGCACCGGCGCGCGATCCCGCCGCTGAAAGGCCGCCCGCATAGTCGCAGGCGCCAAGCGCGTACGCCACGCCGCGCGGGCGATCGAACGCAAACTCCATCAGATGGTTGCCGTGCAGTCCCGTGTCCAGCGAGCGTTGCTTCAACGTCGCGAGATCGAGTTCGACCAGGTGGGCCTCGCCAGTCGCCGCGAGTACGCGGGCGCCTTCGACCACGAAGCGCCCGTGCGCCAGCAGGCAGCCGGTCATGGCATTCCGTTGCCCGGTACACGCGACGGGCGCCTTCGAGCTGATGTCGAACCAGTCAATCCCGGTCCCGAATCCGTGGTAGCTCAAGTACACGCGCTGTTCGTCGTCGGACACGGCACCGTCAAAAACCGAGAGGTCGGATTGCCGCCCACTTCCCGTGAGGAGTCGCACGAGACTGCCGTCGGCGGGACTGAGCACTTTGACGTGCAGACCATGACTGCCGAAGACATAAAGGTTACGGCTTCGTTTCCCGACGGCTATCGCCACGTAACTGGCGTCGGTTAGGGTCTGAACGGTCCGTTCGGAGAGATCCTCGAGATTGAGCGCCTTGATCGCCGCCCCGGAAGCGGTCAGCACCAGAGAGTACAAAGATCGGGTCGCCGTGCTGACTGTCAATTGGCCCGCGGTGGCCGGCAGGCTCGCGGCGGCGGCACTCTTGAAGAGCACTGTGCCATCGTCAGCCGACAACACGAGCATCGAGCCGTCGGTCAAGATGGCGCCGATGCGATCGCCGGTCACCAGAACAGGTGGCCGCTCCCAGGCCGTCGCCGGCGGAGCGAGACCGCCGACGCACGTCAGGGTCAGCGAGACCATCAGCGCACGGAGGAGCCGAACGCGCGGGTTTCGTCGCGTTCCCCTCATCGAATCGCACGGAGATCCAGGCGCTGGATCCTGCCAGCCTGGAGTTCGATCGCGATGGACATGGCAGCGAGTCCCTCGAAGATCACCGGATCCGGAACTCCCTCGAGCGAAATGTCACTGGTGGCAGCGACGAGGTACGTTCCTGCCGGCAATTCCAGCACGTCAAAGCCGCCATCTGCGCCCGGGCGGACCACGCGTGTCCGCCGTGGGGCCATCCAGAGCTCGCGTTCGGCAGGAAACACGACGACTGCGTAGTCGGATGCGGCTCGGGGTGGCGAGGGCTGTAGCGTGCCCGTGAGCGATGAGAGCGACCGAGCGAGCGTCACACTCAAGGATGGACGTTGATCAGACGGGAACTCGAGCAGACGGTCCGACACATCGACTCCGCCTGCGATCACCGACGCGACCTGCCACTTGGAGACGGTGTCGAGCCGGTAGCGCCCGGGGGGAACGTTGGGAATTGCGAACTCCCCTGTAGGTCCGGCGCGTCCGACGAAAGCACGAGCATCGGGCGAATTCGATGACAGCCGGACCGAAATGTCGCCGAGCTCCTCACCCGCGGGCACGACTACCTTTCCTGAGACTACGCCGATCGGAGCCAGCGACAGCGCGAGGTTTTCCGAGCGGGGCCCCACTGACAATTCACTTTCGGCCCACAGGAGTCGAGTGCTCTCGGCTTGAGGTTGAGTACTGCCCGCCGCCGACGCCGATGGGGTTCTGGCCACGAGCCGGTACCGGCCGGCGGGAACATCCTGGATGACAAAGCTGCCTGCAGCATTCAGCCTGGCAGTGGCGAACCCGCCAAGACTCCGTCCAATCCCCAGAGCGGACGTCTCCAGATAGTTCGGCACCGGCGTCAGAGTGACCTGAACCGTAGTCAAGTCGATCGTACCAGCCGAGGTCACCTGGATGGTGAGATCTCCAACGTGGACCGGTGACATCCGCACGTCGACACCGCCGAGGTCAAGGCCCGCAGCGAGTGAAACGACGGCCGCGGCATCGGCTGAAGTGGCGGACGGATGAAATGTTGGAACAAACGTGATCCGAGCTGGAGCACTCCCTCCTGAACCCGACGCGGAATCGCGCAGGCCACCCATCATCGACAGAGCCGGCGTCGCGGCCACGACATATGCTCCAGGAGGCAGCCCCCAGGCACGATAGCGCCCCGTCGTGTCGGAGATCACCGGCTCGCCGACTTTGTCGAAGCTGGTGCCGAACTGCGTTTGTCTGCGGCGAAGGACCGTAACAGTCACGCCGGCCAGGCCCTTGCCAAAGTCATCCACGACCGTCCCGGCGATGGCCGCGGACTTGAACACGCGCACGTCGACTCGAACGGTCGAGCCGGCGGCGACCACGAACGAGACGCCTGGGCCACCCGGTGCAGCCGCTCCGTTCTGCGTCAGGAGGAACCCTGGCTTTTCTGCGGTCGCAATGTAACGTCCTGGCTGGACGCCCTCGAAGCGGAAGCGTCCCTCGACGTCCGAGAGCACGACTTTCGGATCTGGCCCGAGCAGACTGACCGTCGCTCCACGCACGATCTGAGAGGGCTCTGAGGCGAGCAGCACGCTCCCTTCAACAGCTCCCAGCGCGCCGGTCGCGGAACGGCCGTCCTGAGGCGCTGCCAACAGCAAACTGACAACCGCTAGTGAGCCTGCGACAAAGGGGTGCATGAGTTCTTTCGACGAGTTACCTGTTCGATCCGAACGTGACGTCGACGGACTGCTGCGCACCCTGACGGACGCTCACGCGAGTGGCCCGGCCGGCGAGAGCCTTAAGAGCCGCCGGTGTGGACCAGGCAGGTGAAGGCACCTCGCCAAGGCCGACTATCAGATACTCACCGGGGGGCAGATCGCGAAAGATGAACCTGCCGTCTGCATCTGACCGCGCGGTGCGCAGACGCCTCGGCGACACGGGACCGCGCTCCCATCCCTGTGGAAAGATGCCGATGGTGACGTCGGTCTGCGGCGCGGCCTTCGAGTCACGAACAATGCCGATGACGGTCGTCGGCGCGTCTGAAAACCTGACGACGAGCCCCACCAGATCCTCGTCACCGACCTGCAGAATCACGTCGGAGACATCGCGCGCGTCGAGCCTGGCTTCCACGAAGGACCAGTTCGCGGGCGGCACGACCGTGATTCTGTAAGCGCCTGCGGTGAGCCCATTCGTGGTGAACGTCCCATCGGCGGCGACACGTGCCGATGAACCGAGCGTTGTGCCTCCCCACAGGGGCCGGCCATCAACACGTGTCGCCGTCACGGAGATCCGCGACAGTTGCTCAGGCGAGGGAGCGGGCGCAGCGCCGCTGAACTCGACGCGACCCGAGATCCGTGCGGCGGCTTTCAGCGTCAGAACCTGCCGCTCCATTGCGTCGGAGACTGTGATGGCCGACTCGGCAGCCAGAACAGGCCCTGCGGTGGATGGTCCCGCGGATCGTCCGCCGCCTGGCAGGCGAACGGCGGTCAGCAGGTAGTCACCAGACGGAACGAGCGGAAACTCGAAGGCGCCGTCCTTGTCGGTATAGGTTCCCAACGACAAGAGATCCGGCCCGACAGCGGCGAAACCGGCCGGCATCAATCGCACCGGAATCCCGGCGCCCGAACCCGACGCCACGACCTTGCCGGCGACGCTGTGGGCACGAATCGGCTGGAGTCGAAAATCATTGTTTGTCTTGACATCACCGGCGGCGACGGTCTGAATCGCCCCGGCGTCGATCGATCGAGCGACAGGAAACGCCGTCATCGGGAACGCCGAGATCAGTCCATCCTTGATGACGATAGGAAGCGCTGATAGGCGGGCAGACAAGAACGTAGAAGCACCAAATGGCAGCAGTCGGGTCTCAGGAATCTCTGAACGCGCGAGAACTCCCGCCGCCAGCAGATCGTCGAAGAGCCCTGGCGGCAAATCCTTGGGGTGTGACGTCTTCAACACCTCCGACGGCAGCGCGATGTACTCCGGAACGACGACAACAACGTAGTCTCCTTCCTGAAGATTGCCGATTGCATAGAAGCCCTTGTCATCTGTCCTCGCGGTGGCGGTCTGCCGCCACGTCTGCGTCCCGGCTTGATTCCGGGAAGACACCGCGACCACCCTTGCGCCGACTATCGCCTCACCCTGGGCGTCAGTGACGATGCCAGAAATCGTGCCCGTTGCTCCGGCCAGTCTGATGGTGATTTGCGTGGCGGCGCCCGCGGAGTCGATGCGGACACGTGACGGACTCGACTGCACATCTCCATGCGAGACGCAGAGCGTATGCACGCCAACCGGCACGTTCGCGAATTCGAAGCGCCCCTGGGCGTCGGTCCTCACGCGATCTCGGAACGCGTTGCTGGCGCCGACACAGCCGGCGTTGACGACCGCGCCGGCAAGCGGCGCGCCACGATTGTCGACGACCCTGCCTGAGAGGCGACCCGAGCCCGTCTGTATGCCGGCGGCCTGACACACGCTGAACGCCGCAAACACGAAGAGCGCCTGGTATGTTCCTGGTGCCATGCGGGCCTCAGTCTGTCGATCTATGATCGCGCAACTACCGAGCGAATACCAGACCGGCGAGAGTGATGCCTACTGCCGCGGTGCCGGCCCAGCGCGCCACTCGAAGCAGGCGGCCATCGAATTGTGCCACCATCGCAGACGTCGCCCCTATGACCGCCGCATTGCCGCGGGCGCTTTCGGCCTGCGGCAGCCTGGCCGAAACCACGACCATCGGGATCGCGCGTGCGACACCAAACGCGCCCATGCCGATGGCACCGAGGATCGGATCCGCGCTCGCGACCAGCCAGGCCATCAGGCAGTAGACGCAGCTATACGGAACGACCGTGATGAATCCCGTACCCAGGATTGCCCCGAAGAGTATTTCGAAGCGAGGTGAACCCAGACCGGCCCAGTGCCGCGGCACCTGCCAATGCGACGAAATCGGAAGTCCGCAATAGCCTCTTGGGCGCCTCAGCTCCGAATGGATTGCGACGGCACAGATCGACGCGCATCCCAGGAGCAGGAGTCGATCTCCGATCAGCGTCCTGATCCCGGCGCCCGTCAGGCCGAAGAGCGAACCGACGGCCAGACTCGCCGCCACGAGCGAGAGAACGTAGGCGGTGAGCCTGACCTGGTGCTGTCGAGCGAAGAATGAATCCCCACCGACCGGCGGGGCGATCACGTAGATCGAGTTCCGCCCTCAAGGCGAACAGACGACACTCAACCCGGAGATCACGCCAAGAACCATCGTCGCGGGTACGACGAACGTGGCATCCATTTCACTCTCCCTCGTAGAGGATGGCGCTAGTTGACGACGGTGCCCGTGCAGTAGCAGTAGCCCTCGTAGCCGCCGGTGTCGCAGTAGCAGTCGCAGCACCATGCGCTGCCGTTGTGCCAGCACTGCTCGCCACCGCAGCCGTTGTACCCACCACAGATGCCACAGTCAGATCCGTCACACGCGTCTTCGACGTACTCGTTGCAGTGACCTGTGCCGCCCGGTCCGGTACAGCCGTCGGCCTTTGCAGGCAGAGCTCGGCCGGCCAGGGCGAACCCGGCCAGGATGCCGAGCGCGCGTCTCGAAAAGCGGCCCAGGGCAGGGTATCTGGCCTCGGCGAGCAAAACCTCGGTTCCGCGGTCCTTGACGATTCGTTCAATCAAGCTCATGACACTCCTCCAGTTGCACTGACAACCTCAACGGATTTCGTTTCGACTCCAGCCTCGGGAATGCTCCCTTCCATCAGCCACTCGAGATTCCGCCTGTTGCTGGCGAGGCCGGCCTTGACGATTCGGCCGTCCTTGACCACGATGCCATAGGGTGTCTGGGTCACCCGCAGCGACCGCTGCAGCGCGACCCGTGAGTCGCTCAGCACCGATATTCCGGACAGCGCCGCGCCCATTCCCTCGGCCCACCTGCGCGTGACCGACTCGCTGGCACCATACACACACCACAGCCGCACGTGCGCTTCCATGTCGCGCCCGAACGCTTCGAGCGCCGGGATGGCTTTGTTGCACAAGGCGCAATCGCGCACGAAGATCATCACGAGATGGACGCCGGGATCGTCAGCGACGAACCTGGACCTGCCGGTGATGTCGGGAAGCTCGATCCTGGGCCACATACCGTCCTTGGGTTTGGCGTACTCGTTTCGCGCAGCCCGCGAACTGAGCACGACCTGCGCGTGATGCCTGAGCAGCACGAACACGGCGAGCATCACGACTGCCATCAGCAGCCAGAGGGACACATAGCTGACCCAGAAGACCGAGGACATGACATCACCTGTCGGACAAGACCAGCCGCCACCGATTCAGCTCGCGCAGCAGGACGGCTGCTCCTGCCACGACGCCAGCTGCGCCTCCAGCAGCGGCCACCCATTCGATGGGCAGCCTCCACAATGGTTCGTTGGCGCAGACCGTTCCACCACGCATCGCCTGCCACGCGATCGAGCCGGCTGCCGCCAGCAGCAGCGCGTTGCGGGCGATCACCACACGGGCGCTCGAACTCGGCGAGAGTGGGCCGAAGCACGCGCAGGATGAGTAGGTACCTGTCAGCGCGCGCCATGCCGTCCACGACAGGAACGTGGCAAGCAGCACCGCAGCGCCGAGCGCGGTCGCCGCCAGTGCGAGGCCGGCGATGAGCGCGGCGCCGACAACCGTCTCGACAACCCCGAGCCCCACGCGAACGAGGAGTTCTCGACTTCTCAACCAACGCGGCAACGCATCAGAGAGGTCCTGTGCGGTTGGCCACAGCTTGAGCAATCCCGCGACCAACAGGACGGCGCCGACGCCGACTCTGGCGCTGACGGTAACGAAGTCGAGTGACCCACACCCGGTCATGAACGCCTTAAGCTACTGAAGCCGCGATTCGCAGCAGCTCGTCGTGACTCACACCGACCGCCCGTGATCCGCGAACGCCAACCACGAATCCGTCGCGACGGAGCACGACGGAATGATTGGTGTCGGTGCTCCACATGCGCTCGCTCGGCGTCCTCCCGGACAGCCACTGTCCGTCGCAATAGGTGGCCTGGGTCACCGCGCCGGTATTGAGACGGACGGGTTTCTGCACACTCTTCGCGTCGACGGCTGCAAACATCCGGGCCGGTTCGGCCGACCTGGAGACGACGACCGTCAGCGGGTGATGGACGTCCTGACGACCCTCGCTCCGGAACGCGAGCATATGCAACTGTTCGGGAAGCTGGCGTCCGTCCGCGGCCCGCAGGCCATCGGGCGCGTTCGCGACGACTCTGACAAGGCGGTAGCCGTTCGGCAGGTACTTCGGCGTGGGGTAGCCCGCCGCAAGCAGATCTTCCGCGGCTGAAGACCTGACTGCGGACCGCACCGGGGCTGAGCTGCTCTTGAGGGTTCCGGCCGCCCGCATTCCGAGCCATCCGAGTGGCGCCGCCCAGAGGAGGTGTAGGATTCTCCGCCGGCCGGTGGGCGCCGATACGTCTGTTTTCTGATTGCTCATTGTCTCCTCCTGCAAATCACACTCGACTGCCGGCTGCAGCAGATCATGGTGCCGAAAATCGTGAGTGTCCCTGCACGATACAGATCCGGTACGAGAGAATCAGTGAACTCGATCACACGGGATCGTGATCGTGGCTGCGATCTGCGCGCTCGACGCTCGGCTCGTCACTCAACGGTAACTACACGGACTGTAGCTGTAACTATTCTCGTAACTAGAAACTTATATGAAGGTTGGTTGACACGCGTACGTTCTCACGGAATAATCGAGGTCGCTTCCGTTACAGTAGCAAGTCCCCCGGGCCTGAGCCGGTAGTTCCATTGATGCGTAAGTGATCTGATGAACTCTCGCCGCACCACTACGGAGTTCTGGCCCGGGCACAGCAGCGACGCGCCCGTCTGCCTGTTCCCCGGGGGTGCGCTTTTGTTCCGGCAAGGGGATCTGGTGACATCGATGTACTTCGTCACCGCCGGCGTGGTGAAGTTGTATCGCATGGAACATACCGGCCGTGACGCCCTGATCGGCATCCGAGGTCGAGGCTGGCTCCTGGGCGCCGCGTCGGCCATTCTCGAACGGCCACATCTCGTGAGCGCGGTGACCGCCGGCCCCTGTGAGCTCGAAGTCATCTTGGCACATCAATTCCGTCAACTAAGGCAGACGAGCGGGGCGCTCGCCGACTGGCTCCAGCGGGCCTTAGCGTATGAATTGCTGGATCAGACGGCGAATCTCGCGCTGTTTGCCGCGGCGTCGCCACGAGATCGGCTCGTGCGGATGCTCGTGCGGCTCGCGGAATCCACCGGAACGAAGTCGGCCGACGGCGTTCGGCTCTACCTGCCGTTGACGCACCTCGATCTCGCGGAAGCGATCGGCACGACGCGCGAGTACGTCTCCAGACTCGTTGGCGAAATGACCGCCGAGGGAGTCCTTCTGAAGAGAAAAGGCGCGCTGCTGATTCCCGTGTCGAGTCCGCTGTTTGCGTCGATCCGGACGCGCCACCGGGCGCAGGAATCCGTCAGAAAGAACTTGACGACCGGATTGATTGCCTAGGGACCGGCGCCTGACTACGACGCGTGCCTGATCGCGACCGCGGCGTCGACGCCGGCGCACGACAACCCGGCGCCCAGCTGGGCAAACGACGGCCGAGGCCCAACGCGCGCGATGAGCTTGGCAAGCACGACGACGTCCTGGGGGCGCAGGCTGGGTTGGGCCATTCGGCATTCGCGATTCGCGAATAGAGAATGGCACGGCCGGGCGGACTGGGTCCGGATCAGCCCCCTCCCACATTCTCCTGGAATGCCGCCGATGCCCCGCAACCAACGTCCGTCGCCCACACCTGCGGATCCGTCGTTACGAACGGGTGTTGGCCGCAGTGCCGGCAGACGTGAAGCTCCAGCTAGATCGCTGGGCGAACGACTGGCTGACGCGGAAGTTCGATCGACTGCTCGAACTGCGAGCGACGGATCACGGGCCATTCAACTACGCCGTCGAGGTCCTCTCCGAATGGCGCGGCAAGGCATTCTACCTGTGCGCCCGATTCCGCACGCGGAGCCACAGAGCTGAAGATGACTTCGTCGCGCGCAGCGCCCGTTTGACGATGACGGGATTTGGAAGATTTGACTTGGCGTTCTTCCGCCATACCGGGAAGTGATTCACGGTGGCGCGAGGTCTGACGGCGGCCGAGGCGCTAAGGGGAATCGAAGAAAATGAAGTGTTCTGGCCGACGGTCTGAGCCCGCCTTCGGATGAGGCTCGGCGGACAAGCCAGCAACCCGACGGCTCCGCGCCGGAAGATGACCGACGATCACGCACCTTGCCCGCGATTTCCTGAACATTTTCGAGAATCAGCGCGCGTCGCGCGCGCAGTCATCGGCGACGTTGGATCACACTGCTGATCACAATTGCATCTATGTCTGCGTTTTCCTCGGCCACGCCAACATCACGACAACCAGCCGGTATCTCGCGAGCACGCCCGTTCGACTCGCCGAAGCCTTGGCGCGGATGGAGCCCAAGCCAATTCGCACAAGACGAAAAAGAGCCTGGAGAGCTCGATTCCGACGAAGACGCTAACTGATTGGATGAGGATGAGTTAAGTGGTGAGCCCGGTAGGAATCGAACCTACAACCAACAGATTAAGAGTCTGCTGCTCTGCCAATTGAGCTACGGGCCCACAGGCGCGACGCTGGCGCACCGCGGAATTTACAACTCTACAACGAACAAGCTGCAACGCCAAGACCGCTGGATCGCCCAACGAGGATCGCGAACGAGCGGCAGCGAGTGAGCCGCCGGAGCGGAGCGCAGCCTGAAGGCAAGCGAGCGACGGCGTAAGGGGGGTCTGGCGGGGACGAAGTCCCCCCAGCTAACTAAGCGCGCCCGGCGGGATTCGAACCTGCGACCTTTGGCTTCGGAGGCCAACGCTCTATCCATCTGAGCTACGGGCGCACACTAAAACAACCTGCAACCGATAACCTGCAACCTGCAATTGCCTCCCACCAACTCCGTGACCTCAACTTGTTGGTTGAAGGTTGTTGGTTGCAGGTTGAAATTGTTGGTGCGCCCGGAGGGACTTGAACCCCCAGCCTACGGGTTCGAAGCCCGGCGCTCTATCCAATTGAGCTACGGGCGCACAGCCAAAAAACAGTATCACACGCGCCGACGCGCAGCTATTCTTCGCACGGAGGCTGACCATGGCCCGAATCCTGTCATTTCTCGCGGCGCTCATGCTGACGGTGCCCGTCCTCGCATTCGACGTCACCGCGGAGCAACTGAAGGGCAAACCGGAATTCTCGAACGGCGACGCCCTCGGTTATTTCATCTGAATCGACGGCAACACCTGGAAGGTCCGCTGGACCACGTTCGGCGCCGAGCATCACTTCACCGGCCGCGTGACGATCGACGCGGGCTCGTTCACCAAATTCAAGCGGATCGACCCGGACGTGGAACGGAAGGTCATTGCCCCCGGCCGGACAACCCGGGTGGTCCGTGGACCGCGCGGTCGAGTCGTAGGCACCACTGGGCGGACGCCCGCCGTCGTGGCGACAAAGGAAGAGGATGTCATCCTCCAGGAGACCGAACGGCTGATCAGATTCTCCACGAAGACGAACGACGACGCGGACGGCCTCGACTTCGAGATCAGCCGCGACGTCACGACGGTCCGGTTTCAGCTTCAGATTGAAGGCAAGCCGGTGCCGCAGGAAGTCGAGCTCGGCAAGAAGAACGTCAAGCCCAACGAAATGCCGCTCGTGATCAAGGTGAAATGAGCTATTGAGCCGCTGCCTCTCCGCTGCGGATCTTCCGGACGCCGCCGCCGACCTTGAGCGACATCCAGAACAACTGCCCCGCGCGCACGCGGACGGCCGGCAGCCGGTAGCGGCCGATTGCGTCGAGTGCTGCTGACGCCATGCAGCCGCACTGGCTGCAGTCAGGATCGCCGCCGAACTGGCAGGGCGTGATCCTCTTCTCGAGATCCGACGACAGACACGTCGTCGTCTGCGCGAAGATGCACGACTCGGGATCCTTCGGCGGCGCCAGGTAGCTCTCGAGCAGGCCCTTGCGCATGTCGCCAAGCTTCGGCACCCGGGTCGTCAGCTCCATGATTTCGCCGACAACCCGGCGGCGATCGTCGGCAGTCAGCATTTCCGGCGAGCGCTCGCCCTTCTGCGGCGTGTAGAGACTGAACCAGATGTTCTTCGTATCCGCGTTGGCGTTCCAGAACTCGGTGAACTCGGTGACGTAACCCGGCCTGGTCTGCTGGCGTGTCACCGTGCAGTGCACGGTGATCTGCTGTCCCTTGATGTGCTTGAGGATCCGGTCGTACGTCGCGGGCGCGCGGCGGACGTCGTGCTCCGGCGCGAGTCCGTCGATCGACACGCAAATCTGCAGATTCGGGATCTTCGCCCAGTGCTCCGGGACCGGCCGCACGGCGCTCGTCACGACCTGTACATTGATGCCGGTGCTGGAGAGCTTCGGAAGAATCACGTCGAGCTCGCGGAACCGCACGAGCGGTTCGCCGCCGACAATGGAAAGATGCACGGGTTTCTCGCGGCGCACGACCTCGAGAAATCTGTCGATGAGTTCCTGTCCTTTGTAGTCCGCGAGCTGACGAAGTACGACCCCGCCGCCCAGATGTTCGTCGCCGTAGGCATAGCACCCGGGGCAACGAAGAGGACATTCACGTGTGATTTCTATTGAAAGATTCGGGTGATAACCGGCGAGAATTCGCCCCCACCCGGCGAGGACGCCCCTCGCCATACCGCTTGCCATAGAGTGACAGCCTATCCCATCGCAACCTGCAACCAGTAACCTGCAGGCTGTCAGTTGTCGGTTGTCGGGTATTGGGCTTTAAGCCAATCGTTGAAGCCGCCCGCGAGGTTGATGACTTGCTCCACGCCGTGCCGCTTCAGGAGGCTCGCGCCGATCGCGGATCGGCTGCCCGCTTCGCATTGGAGCACGATGGGTTTCGTCTTCGGGATTTCGCCGATCCGATCGGAGAGATGCCCGAGCGGAATATGCCTCGCGCCCGCAATGTGGCCGAGCTCCCATTCATTCGTATTGCGGACGTCCACCAGCGTGACCGCGTCGTGCGCGAGCGACTCCTTCAGATCGCTCGCATCGATCTGCGGGATCGTTCCCAGGCGCCGCCCGGCCGCGGCCCATTGATCGACAACGGCCACGTCGAAATAGCCCCCGAGGCGATCGAGACCAATCATGGCCAGATCGCGGACCGCGCCGTCGATGGCGCCCGGTCTGCTCTCGTCCACGATGAGGTAGAAGTCCGCTGAGTACGGCAGGAGCCAGCCCGCCCAGTTGGTGAAGCTGCCGTTCAACGGGATGTTGATGGTGCCCGGGATGAATCCCGTTCCGTAGTTGACGGCCCGGCGCGTGTCGACGACCACGGCGCCCTCATGAAGTTTCCGCTCGAGCGCGGCGAAATCGAGGCACTCCGGGCGCTTGAAACCGTGCAGGATCCTCGGGCCCTCCTTGTTCAGGCGCTTCATCTCCGCGAAGTACTTCGGCGGATCTGGCTGGCCGGCGAGCACACTCGCGACGAACGTCGCTTCGGTGTCGTGCTTGAACGCCCAGTTGAACCGGCGCTCGTACCCCAGCGTGCTCTGTGGAATGGCGCTGATGCCCTTGCCGCATGCCGATCCCGCACCGTGCCCGGGCCAGATCTGCAGCCAGTCCGGCCGGGACGAGAACTTCCGCAGGCTCGCGAACAGCGTCTTCGCGCCCACCTCCATCGTCCCCTTCACGTTCGCGACCTTCTCGAGAAGGTCCGGGCGTCCGACGTCCCCGACGAAAATGAAGTCGCCCGTCGCCGCCGCAATCGGCTCGCTGGCGCCCGCGGTGTCGGTGACGATGAACGACACGTGCTCGGGGGTGTGCCCCGGCGTATGGAGTACGTCGAGGATGATGTTGCCGACCTGAATCCTGTCGCCGTCCTTGATCCGTTTCACCTTCGGCTCGCCGGCGAAGGCGTACTTCCAGTCGGCGCCGCCCTCGTCCGACACGTA
This sequence comes from Vicinamibacterales bacterium, assembly GCA_035606665.1. Lineage (GTDB taxonomy): Bacteria > Acidobacteriota > Vicinamibacteria > Vicinamibacterales > SCN-69-37 > DASUGC01. The sequence goes on from DATNEY010000005.1 coordinate 167,413, forward strand.
CAGCGTTCCGCCGGTTCGCGCGGCAAGCTCCCGGCTTCCAGAGAGGAAATCCGCGTGGATGTGGGTCTCCGTGATGTGCGCGATGCGCGCGCCTTCTTCTTCGGCCGCCTTGATGTACTGATCCGCGTCGCGATTGGGATCGATCACGATGCACTCGTGCTTTTCTGCGCAGCCGATCATGTAGCTCGTCTGGGCCAGTTTGGGTTCAAAGAAGCGCTTCACGAACATGGCAGTCAGCATACACTCGGTGAAACGCAAGCTGGACCCTCAGGTCCGGCCGCCGCCGAAATGCCCAGATACCGCCTCACGATCGAGTACGCCGGCACGCGCTACAGCGGCTGGCAGATCCAGAAGAACGCCCGGACGATCCAGGGGGAGATTGACGCCGCCGTGCGCAGCGTGACCTCGCGGCGCGACTTCGAGCTCTACGGATCGGGGCGCACCGACGCAGGGGTGCATGCAGCGATGCAGGTCGTGCACTTCGATACCGATGCAGTGCGTAGCGAACGCAGCTGGGTTCTGGGCGCCAACTCCAATCTCCCCGAAACGGTCAGCGCCCTCTGGGCACAAGCGGTGCCGGCGTCCTTCCACGCACGCTACAGTGCCAGGGCACGCAGCTATCGTTATTTCATCTTGAATCGCAGCACGCGTGCAGCGTTGGCGCGGCACAACGTGTGTTGGATAAAAGAGTCGCTCGACCACGAACGCATGCAAATGGCTGCGCAGGCGCTGCTCGGAGAACACGACTTCACCTCGTTCCGTGCCGCCGAATGCCAATCGCG
>DATNEY010000007.1:0-4804 GCA_035606665.1 Vicinamibacterales bacterium
TCCGACTACTACGGCGGCGATCGCAAAGGCGCGAACCTCTACGGAAACTCAATCGTCGCGCTCGATGCCCTCACCGGAAAGGTGAAATGGTATCGCCAGCTCGTTCACCACGATCTGTGGGACTACGACCTGCCGGCGGCGCCGACCCTGTTCGACGTCAAGCGCAGCGGTCGCACGATTCCGGCCGTCGGAGTCGTCACCAAAATGGGGCTGCTCTTCATCTTCGACCGCGTCAGCGGCGAGCCGATCTTCGGCATCGAGGAGCGGCCGGTGCCGCAAAGCACGGTGCCTGGCGAAGCGACCTGGCCGACGCAGCCATTCCCGCTCAAGCCCGAGCCGCTGGCGCGGAATACCTTCGATCCGGCGAAGGACTTCTACTCGCTGACGCCTGAACACGCGGCGTGGTGCAAAGAGCTCTGGGACACGAACGCGATGTTCACGAAAGGGCCGTACACGCCGCCCGGCGTCGACGGCACGATGGTGACGTTCCCCAGCACGGTCGGTGGCGGCAACTGGAACGGGCTGTCTTTCGACCCGACGCTCGGCCTCGCGTTCACGAACGTGATGAACATCGGCCAGGTCGCGAAGATGGTCCAGGGCACGTCTCGCGGCGGCGGCCCGGTGACGTGGGTGCGCCGCAGCCCGTGGGGCGGCCCGGTCGGCCGGTTCTGGAATCCGGAAACGAAGATTCCCTGCTCCGCGCCGCCGTTCGGCGAGCTGGTCGCGGTTGACGTCAGCCGCGGCGAGATCGCCTGGAAGGTCCCGCTTGGCATCGTCGACTCGCTCAAGGCCAGGGGCTTCGACAAGACCGGCACGCTCAACATCGGCGGCAGCATCGCGACCGCCGGCGGCGTGGTTTTCATCGGCGCGACGATCGACTGCCGCTTCCGCGCGTTCGAATCGAAAACCGGCCGGCAGCTGTGGGAGACCGCGCTGCCGGCGTGCGCTCACACCGTGCCGATGACATTCCTCGGGAAAGACGGGCGCCAGTACGTCGTCGTCGCCGCCGGTGGCGGCAGCTATCTCGGCGCGCCGCCCGGTTCGAAGATCGTCGCCTTTGCGCTGCCGGTGAATTCGAGCGCGGGCTACTGAGGTGCGGACGATATTCGCCCTGCTGGCGGTGTGTGCGGTCGCGGCCTTCGCCGCGGCGCAACGTCCGGCGCCGGCCAGGCACGTGCTCGCGTGGGCCGATGTCCGCAACGGCTACCAGCACGACTCGATTTCGCACGCGGTCGCAACCATCGAGCGGCTGGGCCGAGAGTCCGGCGCCTACGACACCTTCATCCGCACCGACTCGCAGATCATCACCAAGCGCGGCGTCACCTTTCCGTCCGGCACCGGCATCGCGACCGGGGAGCAGTTCAACGTCCGCGACCTGAACTACTTCGACGCCATCTTCTTCTTCGGCGTCCGCGAGATCGACCTGTCGCCCGGCCAGCGCGCCGACCTGCTGTCCTTCGTGCGCGACGATGGGAAGGGGTTCGTGGCCGCGCATTCGGCGGCGACGGCGTTCTTCTCGTGGCCGGAGTTCGGCGAGATGCTCGGCGGCCGCTTCGACGAGCACCCGTGGGGCATCACCGACGGCACGGTCGTGGTCGACGATCCGAAGTTTCCGGCGATGCGTCATTTGCCGCCGCGCTTCACCGTTCATGACGAGCTGTATCAGATCAAGGATTTCTCGCGCGGCAAGATTCATGTCGTCGCTCACCTCGACGCCTCACGGCTGGATCTGACGCGGCCGCTGGTCCATCGCAAGGACGGCGACTTTCCGGCGGCGTGGTGGAAGACCTACGGCAAGGGGCGCGTCTTCTACTCGATCCTCGGCCACGAGGCGGAGGACTGGGACAACCCGCTGCTGCAGCAGATGTATTTCCATGCGATCCGGTGGTCGCTCGGCCTGACGGAGTGACGATGAGACGGACTGCGGCGTTCGGTGGGGCGGTCGCGATTCTCGTGGGTGTGGTCTCGAGCGTCGTGCTGGCGCTGCAAACGCCCGACCCGCAGCAGGGTGGACGCGGCGGCCGCGGCGGCGGCCGGGGCGCCGCGGTGCGGCCGCGGAAGGCCGTGCTCGCGTGGGCCGACACGCGCAACGGCATCGCGCAGCACGATTCCGTCTCGCACGCGCTCGCCGTGATCGAGCGCCTCGGCTACGAGTCGGGCAGCTACGACACCTTCATCCGCACCGATTCGACCATCATCTCGAAGCATCCGAAAACCACCGACGGCAAGCCGGCGAGCGGCGGCCCGAGCCTCGCCAACGTCGACGCGATCTTCTTCCTCGGCCACCGCGAGATTCAGCTCGAGCCGGATCAGAAAGCCGATCTGCTCGCGTTCGTGAAGGAGGATGGCAAGGGCTTCGTCGCCGGCCACACGGCGACAACCGCGTTTCAATCGTGGCCGGAATTCGGCGAGCTGCTCGGCGCCCGTTATGACGGGCATCCGTGGAACACGATTCACGGGACGGTGATCAACGAGGATCCAACGTTTCCCGCGACCAGGCACCTGCCGCCAGCCTTCGACATTACCGAGGAGTTCTATCAGGCGAGCGAGTTCTCGCGCGACAAGCTTCGCGTCCTGCTGCGGCTCGACCTGTCGAAGTTGCCGCCGAACGCGGATCTGCACCGCAGCGATGGCGACTTCCCGCTGGCGTGGGCGAAGAACTTCGGGCGGGGCCGCGTCTTCTACTCAGCTTTTGGCCACGCGGCGACGGCGTGGGACAACCCGGACGTCTACCGGATGTACTTCGAGGGGCTGCGGTGGGCGCTTGGCCTGACCGAGGGCGACGCGACGCCGCGACCCCTGAAATAGCCAGGATGGTGCGGGATACCCTTCAGTCACGCCGTGAAGCCAATGAGCATCGCGACGAGATGTCGAGTGAGCCATGCTTATCAGCGCTGAACCGGCTGCACGTCGTAATCGATCGGGTAGCCCTGGAAGATCACGCCGACCTGGTTCGTCGAAATGGTGAAGCCGCAAGGGTCCGTGGCGTCGCGCAGAAGCAGCGCGTAGGTCTCGAAACGGCGGGACACGTTATTCGATTCTTCGCAAGCGACTGAGGGTCACGATCTGTCCTTTCCTGAGCAGACAGCCCGCGGGTAGGACGGTGCTTCCTCTCGGCAGCGACACAGGCGCCAATTTGAGTCTGAATCGCGTTCCCAGGACAGCGTGAGGCCGTCGTTGGAGATCGCCAACGGCTGCTGGGTATGGCGCGGGTCCCACTTCATCTCGATGCTGGCAGTCCGGTTGGCCGAGGTTCATCCGAAGCACGACAGCAACAGCATGCCTGCGGCAATGCGCAAAGCGTTGCTGATCATCGACCAATGCCCGGCGCCTGCGGCTCACGGCCAACCGGCACAGAGACCTCCTATCGCGCCATCGTCGGATCGAGCGCTTCGGCGAAGGCGATGTGATTCTCGTCCGGGTCGACGATCATCAGCGTCTTGACCTTCGCGCCCGACGTTCGCTGGCTCGTATCGACGCCCAGTGTTTCGACGTGCGCCGCGAGTCGATCGATGTCGGTCACGGCCAGCGTCACGGAACCATGCCCGGCCCGCCCTTGATTCTGGTAAACCTGCAGCCAACCGCCGCGAGGGAACCTCCATTCCGCGACTTCAGGCATCGGCGTGGAGTCCGGCGCTCTTCCCAGCAGCGCCTGATACCAGCGAACGGCGTCGGCCAGATCCCTGACGGCGAGGCTGGCGATCGCGTTGTCTATCGTCATATCGCCCTGATGATGCCGCCTGCGCCGCTCGATTCGGCGGCCGAATTGTTTGCGGTCCTCTTATGTCGTGGGACGCGGCGACCGTGTAACCACCCTTACCGGGCGAGTTGATCCTGTACAGTCGAGCGGTAGCGGCGCTTTTAGAGCAACTGCCCATAACGCCAGCCTGAGTGAAATTACGCGAAATTCCGGCCGCGGGGCCCGGCGGAGGCCCGGTTGCACACCTCAGCTGTATTCAAAGGCGGAAGTCCGTTTGCGCGGTCGAATCCGCGCGCACCCCCAAACGGAAGGAGCTCAGATGGTTCGAGACTGGATCGGGAAGGCGCTCGTCGTTATCACCGCGTCCGGCCTGATTGGCGTCGCCTGCGGCGGAGGCACCCCCTCGCCCGGCGCGCCGTCAGCCCGCACCGAGACCTCGTCTGCCGCCGTGCCGGCTGCCACGCCGGGCGCGACGATTTCGGGAACGGTCCTCGGCGTGATCGCGCCTGCCGGGTTCAGGACGCTGGGCACGCCGATCTCGGTGACGGTCACCGGCACATCGATCGCCGCGACGATCGACGGTGGCGGCCGGTTCACGCTGATCAACGTTCCCGCCGGCCGCGTCGATCTGCACTTTGTCGGCGCGGGCATCGACGCGCACCTGGTGCTCGACGGCATTGCCGCCAACACGACCATCGAGATCAGGGTCCGCGTCAACGGCAACGATGCCCAACTGGATAATTCCGGTCCCGGCTCCGGGAGCTCCGGCCCCGGCCCGGGAACGGGGACGCCGGCTCCGGATCCGGGCGCCGCACGGTCGGAAGTCGAAGGCACGATCAACGCCGGCAGCCTCACCGGCTCGTGCGCTGCGAACAACCTCTCGTTCATGGTCGGCACCACCAGGGTCGTGACCAACGCCTCGACGCAGTTCCGCGACGGCACGTGCGCCTCGCTGGCGGCGGGCACTCGCGTCGAAGTCAAAGGCACGCGTCAGGCCGACAACTCCATCCTCGCCGCGGAGGTGGAAGGCAACGACGACGATGATGACGATGATGACGACGACGCTCGCGAGGTCAGGATGACCGGGGCGATCGTGACCGGCAG
>DATNEY010000010.1:0-2213 GCA_035606665.1 Vicinamibacterales bacterium
TCGTCATCCGCGCCACTCGCATCACGACACCGATCGAGGTCGACGGGAAGCTGGACGACGAGGTGTATCGGCAGGTCGAGGCGCTCACCGATTTCATTCAGTCCGAACCGCAGACGGGTGCGCCGTCGAGCGAGCGGACCGAAGCGTGGGTGCTGTTCGACGACGACAATCTGTACCTGGCGTGCCGGTGCTGGGATCGCCACCCCGAGCGGATGGTCCTCAATGAAATGCGCCGTGACAGCCCGAACCTCCGCAATAACGACAACTTCGCCGTCGCGCTCGATACGTTCCACGATCGCCGCAACGCGTTCCTGTTCAGCATCACGCCGCTTGGCGCGTTCTTCGACGCGCTCGCGCTCGACGAGCGCACCTACAACTCCGACTGGAACACCATCTGGAAAAACGCAGTCGGACGGTTCGACGGCGGATGGATCGCGGAAATCGCGATTCCGTTCAAGTCGCTCCGCTATCCGGCGGGACGCGATCAGACCTGGGGCATCAACATTCGCCGCACCATCCGCGCAAAGAACGAGGGGACCTACATCGTGCCGATGCGGCCTGATTGGGGACCCGGCGCGATCTTTCGCATGTCGGCGGCGGCGACACTCACCGGCATCGAGGTGCCGCCCGCCGGGAAGAATCTGGAGATCAAGCCCTACGCCATCTCACGACTGACCACCGACACTGTCTCGACGCCAAAGGTGAGCAATCAGCTGGAAAAGGATGCCGGGCTCGACGTCAAGTACGGAATCACCAAAGGCCTTACCGCCGATTTCACGTACAACACCGATTTCGCGCAGGTCGAGGAAGACGAAGCGCAGGTGAACCTGACGCGGTTCAACCTCGTGTTCCCCGAAAAGCGCGAATTCTTCCTCGAGGGTGCAGGCGCATTCACGTTCGGAACGCCGGCGGTGACCACCGGAGGTCCTCCTCCGCCGCCCGGCGCGAATCCGGCGCAATTCAGCGGCGACGCCCCTGCGCTCTTCTACAGCCGCCGCATCGGCCTGAGCGGATCGCGCGCCGTGCCGATCGTCGCCGGCGCGCGCCTGAGCGGCAAGGCCGGCGCCTGGAACATCGGCGCACTCAACATCGAATCCGACGATCTCGCCCCTACTGGTACGCTGCCCGGCGGCGCGCTGCAGACCAACTTCAACGTGCTGCGCGTGCGCCGCGACATCTTCCGCCGCAGCACGATCGGCGGCATGTTCACGAATCGATCGCTGTCGGCGTCCGGCAGCGGGTCGAATCAGGCGTGGGGGCTCGACACGAGCCTCGCGTTTTCCCAGAACATGTATCTCAGCGCATTCGTCGCGCAGACGAAGACGACGGGCCGGTCGGGCCGTGATTACAGCTACCGTACGCAGTTCAGCTACGCCGCCGATCGTTACGGTCTGATGGTCGACCGGATCGAGGCGCAGCCGAATTTCAATCCCGAGCTCGGATTCATGCGGCGGATGGACTTCCGCGAGCACATCGTCAGCGGACGGTTCAGTCCGCGGCCCGCGAAGAACACGCGCGTACGAAAGTACTTCTACGAGGGCGGCCTGACCGATGTCGCGGACACGAGCGGCGTCCACCAGAGCCGCGCGACGACCGGCTCGTATCGCGTGGAGCTGCAGAACAGCGACGTGCTGTCGGTGACGTACTCGAAGAACTACGAGTTCCTGCAAGTACCGTTCCCCGTCGCGAACGACGTACGCATTCCGGTGGGCGGCTACGACTTCAGCAGCCTGCTCGCGGCGTATAACCCTGGGCAGCAGCGCGTCATCTCCGGATCGGGCTCGCTCGAAATCGGGAGCTTCTACAACGGGAACAAGATCACCGCGGCCTTTCGAGGCCGTGCCAGTCTCACGCCGCGGCTCGCCCTCGAGCCGAACATCTCGCTGAACTGGATCGATCTGCCGCAGAAGACATTCACGAATACGGTCATCGGAACGCGGACCCTCTATTCGATGACGCCGCGGATGTTCATCACGGCGCTCGTCCAGTACGCCTCAAGCACGCTCAACCTATCCGCGAACGTGCGCTTCCGCTGGGAATACATGCCCGGCAGCGAGCTCTTCGTCGTCTACACCGAAGGCCGCGACACATCGATCCCCAACGTGGCGGCGCTGCAGAACCGCGGCCTCGTGGTGAAGATCAACAAGCTTCTGCGTTTGTGACCCGCCTGCAGTGGCAGGCTGACGAAGGAGAGCGACATGCGTGGCACATAT
>DATNEY010000043.1:0-9906 GCA_035606665.1 Vicinamibacterales bacterium
TGAAGTTGCTCCACACTCTTCGTGGCTTCGCCCCGCTGCAGCGCCGACAACGCGCGAAGAACCGGCAGATAGGTGAACCGGACGAACGTGTCTTCCGGGAAGCGCGTGTCGAGGTCGTCGGCCAGTGCCTCGGATCGAGAGGAATCGCCCGCGAGGCCCAGCGCAAGAGCCGAGGCGTATTCGACGTCCCGCCCGTTTGTCACCGCGAGGGCCGCGGCGGCTTTCGCCCTCGACTCGCTGGCGTTTCCGTACAGGCCTTCCCATACCGCCGCCGCGGACTGATAGGTCGCCGCCGCCTCGCGCCGTCCCTCCTGGAGAGCCAGATCCACGGCCCGGGCGGATAGTCGCCGGGCCAATTGCGCGTGGCCGGAACGAGCTTGAACAAGGGCCTGGGCGTTCGTCACCCAGTGTTCTGCCTGACGCTTGCCTTTGGCCAGAGCGACGACTCGATCCATCTCGTCGTCGTCGCCCTTCATGAACGCGATGTTGTATCGGTAGATCAGGAACTGCGGCAGTTCCAGCCACTCTTTCTTGTGCGCGGCGACTTGCTGGAGGGCGTTCTCTGCCTCGCCGAACCGGTCGAGAAAGAAACTCGAGAGCGCCAGATTGGCATATCCCATGACCACGTCCGGATAGACGGCGATCGTCTTTCGCGCGCGATCGACGGCTATCTCCCACCGTCCGGTGCCCTTGGTCGAGAGGCCCCCCAGGAGCTCCATCGCGTCCGGAGGGGCCGAACGACGAGGGTAGGTCTGCTCCCAGAGTTCGAGCGTCTGGAACGCGCGTTCCAGATTCCCCGTGACCTCGCGATCGTAGTTGAAGGTGATGAAGAACCTTTCCCGCTCGCTGGCGCGCTCCCGCAACTGAAACGCTTTTGTCGCGCTCTCGGCTGCGAGCACTGATTCTCCGACGCCGCTGTAGGAAAGCGCCAAGTTGGCATACGCCATCGCGAAATTCGGATCGATTTCGACCACCCGACGGAGCAGGGCCTGGTCCTTGTTGCCAGAGGCCAGGTTCGCCTTGGTGGCCGTGCTGTACGCTTTCAGGGCCTCGAGCGAGGACGTGGTGACATCGACCAGCGGCGTCGAATGCTTTTCCACGGTGGCGAGTGATTCACCCAGGCGAGGCCTGAGCCGGCGAACGATTTCACTCAGCGCATTCAGGACGTCCTCTCTCTTCGCCGCCTGGATCTGCTCCTGCGCGAGAATGCTTCCGGTGCTGCAGTTCCTGGCGCGCAGGCCAAGGACATACTGGCTGCCAAGGCTGGCGATCGAGCCGTCCAGCACTGAGGCGCTGCCGGTCCGCTCACAGATGTGCCGGGCGATCTCCGCGGTCAGGCGCGCATCTTTCGTCTGTCCCATCAGCGCCAGCGTCTGCTGGATCTGCGCGTCCGAAATCAGGCTGAGGAACGGGGATTGTAGAAGCTGCACGGACAGTCCCAGGCGCAGCGTGTCGTCAAACACCGGATCGCCAGTCTTGTTCTCGAAATCGGCGAGGACGATCGTGTCCTTCCCCGTGAGAGTCGGCGCCCGGTGAAGATAGGCGTACCCCGCGACCGAGAGCGTCAGCACCGCAACGGCGGCGGCAGCAGCAACCATCCGCCAGCGTTTCGGCAGCGTGGCGCTGAAGCTGGGCGCCTGCGTAGCGCCCGAGTCTCTTCTCACGCGTTGAAGGTCTGCGCGAACGTCTGAAGCCCGCTGGTAGCGGAGCTCGAGGTCGGTCTCGAGGCACTTCGAAACGATGCGCTCCAACTCCGGCGACTTCTCGACACGGAGTCGCACCGCAGCTGGCGGACGCGTTCCCGTTGCCATTTCGTACAGCACCAGGCCCAGGGCCCAGATGTCGGCGCGGTGATCGACCAGGTCGCCGAGCGCCTGCTCGGGCGACATATAGGCGGCCGTCCCAAGGACCATGCCGCGTTCCGTCGCGGTGAAGGTCATTTCCGCAGAAGCGGTCTCGTGTGCGCTGCGGCGTCCGGTTTTCGCCAGCCCGAAATCCAGGATCTTGGCGTGGCCGCGCGGGGTGATGAAAATGTTGGCGGGCTTGATGTCGCGGTGAACGATCCCGGCGGCGTGCGCGGCATCCAGCGCGTCGGCGATTTCGACGCCAAGCGTCAGCAACATCTCGAGCTCGACGCCCCGATCCGCGGCGATTGTCTCCTTCAGCGTGGAGCCCTCCAGATGCTCCATGGCGATGAACGCACGACCGTCCTGCTCGCCGACGTCATGAATCGTGCAGATGTTCGGATGATTCAACGCGGACGCGGTCCGGGCCTCGCGCTGAAAGCGGCTCAACGCTTCTTTGTCCAGAGCCAGTTCGTCGGTGAGGAACTTGAGCGCGACGAAGCGATGGAGCCGCGTGTCTTCCGCTTTGTACACGACGCCCATGCCGCCGGCACCGAGCTTCTCGACGATGCGATAGTGCGAGAGCGTGTAACCGATCACCAGATCGCCGCCTGCCTGACTGCCGTCGGCGCGGCGCTCTCCGGCCAGCTCGCGTGCGGCGAGATCGATCGCCGCAGCGCCGAGGAACCTGTCGGCTCGGTCGTGTGCGGCGAGCAGCGAACGGACTTCGTCTTCCAGCCGGCGGTCGCCGCCGCACGCGTCGCGCAGATAGCCGTCGCGCTCGACCGCGGGGATGTCGAGCGCGGATTGCAGCAGCTGATCGACGTGATTCCAGCGGTCACTGTCCATGGGCGGTCGGTAACTTTGCGTATTCCGCGCGTGCCTGTTTGAGAACAGGAAGGTCCGGGTCTGCATCCTTCCACACCCTGAACAGATCGTCGTACGCGCGTTTCGCTTTCACGGCATCGCCCAGCAGCGTCAGCGCTCGCGCCAGCTGCAGGCGCACCATCGCGTCCATCGGATCGACGAGGACCATCGCTCGATGATCGAGAATCCGCTGGAACTCGGTGGCGGCTGCGGCAGGTTGACGGGCTGCGAGATACGCGACTCCGCGAATGTAGATGGGATAGAGTCCGCCGAAGTACCCGCGGAAGCCAATGCCGCCTACCGCGAGATCGAAGCGCGAGGCGGTCTGCAGCGCTTGAATCGCCGCGCGCGCATCATGCGCGTTTACCGAGAACAGGGCCCGAAGCGTCGGCAGATACATCGATTGCACCGACGTATCCTCAGGAAAGCCCTTCTCGAGGTCGGCCGCAAGGGGTCTGGCTCGAGCCACATCGCCGGAGAGGGCCAATGCGAACGCGGCGGAATAGTCCACTTCGCGACCCCTGGCGAGCTTGAGAGCCTTGACTGCCCTCTCTCCGGCTGCCACCGCATCGCCGTAAAACGCTTCCGACACGGCTCGTGCCGCTTCGAACATCGCCGCCCGTTCGCGCCTGCCAGACCGCTGCGCGATGTCAACGGCGATCGCGGAGGCCAGCCTCGCTTCCCGCAATCGTCCGGAACGAGCCAGGGCGAGCGCCTCCAGGTGCGAAGTCATGTCTTCGAGTGACGGTCTGCCTCTGGCCAGCGCCGCCTTGCGTCTCGTCTCTTCTTGATCCGCGTGATCCGCGCTCAAGAAGGCAATGAAGTATCGAAACAGGGGAAAATCTTGATGCTCGAGCTTGCGCTCCGTTGCTTGCCGGATCGTGGCCTCGGCATCTGCCAGCCGATTCAGGCGGATCTCACTGATGGCCTTCTGGGCATAGGGCGCTACCAGTTCAGCGTCGAGCGCGATGGATTTCGTGGCCGCGTCGATCGACAGCTCATATCTACCTGTGCTCCCCGTGGCGAGACCCGACAGCAACCCCTGTGGACGCGGATCGCGCGGATAGGTCCGCGCCCACGACTCCAGGGTCTGTCGCTCTCGCTCCATGTTGCCGGTGACGTCGCGATCGTACAGCGTTTCAATGTAGAACCGCTCGACGTGGCTGACACGATCGCGCAATCGGTACGCCGTGAGCAGGCTCTCCCGCGCCCGCATCGACTCTCCGAGCCCGCTGTAATTGATTCCGAGCCTCGCATGCGCGCTCGCAAAGTTCGGGTCGAGCGCGACTGCACGCTCGAACAGCGGCAGCCCCGTCGAGCCGCCGGACGTCATGACAACTTTCACCGCGGTGCTATAGGCCTTCCAGGCCTCCAACGACGAGGTGGTGGTCTCCGCGCCGAGAGGCGTCGAGTGTTTCTCGATCGTCGCAAGCGATTCACCGACGCGGGTTCGGAATCGGCTCGAAATCTGACTCAGGGCCCCGAGCACATCTTCCTTTCGTCCCGCCTGCACCTGCTCGTTGGCGAGCGTGTCGCCCGTGGTGCAGTTCCTGGCACGCAAGCCGACGACGTACTGACTGCCGAGGCTCGCAATCGAGCCATCGAGCACGGCAGCGCTCGCGGTCCGCACGCACACATCATGAGCGATGTCCGGAGTCAGCAGCGCATCGGGCCGCTGGTCCATCAGCAGCAGCGTTCTGCGGATACGTTCGTCCGAGACGAGGCTGAGAAACGGTGATTGCTGAAGCTGCACCGCGAGCCCTTGCCGCAGCGTGTCGTCGAACACCGGATCGCCCGTGGTGTTGGTGAAGTCGCCGAGCACAATCGTGTCCGTGTCGGTCAGCGGCGCCGGACCCCGGCTATACATCACGCCCACGACTGCGGCGGTGACGACGATTGCGGTCGCGCCGATCGAGAGCCATCGCGAGCGGCGACGCCTGAACGCGGCGTGCGGCGCCGCCGTTGCCGGCCCGCGTCTCAGACGTTCGAGATCGGTCCGCAGGTCGGCCGCGTGCGGATACCGAAGATGGCGATCCGTCTCCAGGCACTTCGAGATGACGCGCTCCAGCTCGGGCGATGCCTCGACCCGCAGCCGGACGGCAGCCGCGGGCCGCGTCCCCTTGGCCATTTCATAGAGCACCAGGCCGACGCTCCAGAGGTCGGCGCGGTGATCGACCGGCTCGCCGCGCGCCTGCTCCGGCGCCATGTAGGCGGCCGTGCCCATCACCGCGCCCTGAATCGTCCCCGCCTTGGTCGTGAAGTTCTCCTCGGGTGAGGTTGGCGCGTGCATCTTCGCGAGGCCGAAGTCGAGGAGCTTGGCGTGACCGCGCGAGCTGATGAAAATGTTCGCCGGTTTGATGTCGCGGTGGATGATATTCGCGGTATGGGCGGCGTCCAGGGCGTCAGCGATCTGGATGCCGAGCCGCAGCACCGTCTCGAGTTCGAGTGGACCGGCGGCAAGCCGGTCCTGCAGCGTCGCGCCCTCCAGATATTCCATGGCGATGAACGAACGTCCGTCCTGCTCGCCGATGTCGTAGACCGTGCAGATGTGTGGATGGTTGAGCGCCGAGGCGGTTCGGGCTTCGCGCTGAAAGCGGCTCAGGGCCTCGGCATCACTCGCCAGATCGTCGGCGACGAACTTGAGCGCAACCGGACGGTGCAGCCGCGAATCTTCGGCCTTGTAGACCACGCCCATCCCGCCGCCGCCGACCCTCTCGACCACGCGGTAGTGCGAGAGCGCCTGACCGATCAGCGGATCGCCGCCAGCCTGACCACCGTCGTCGCTGCGCTCTCCGGCGAGCGCGCGTGCGGCCAGATCGATCGCCGGAGCGCCGAGGAACCTGTCGGCACGGTCGTGTGCGGCGAGCAGCGAACGGACTTCGTCTTCCAGCCGTCGGTCGGCGCCGCACGCGTGGCGAAGATAATCGTCGCGCTCTGTCGCGGGAACGTCGAGCGCGGATTGCAGCAGTCGATCGACGTGATTCCAGCGGTTATTGTCCATTCGCGGTCGGGCCGGCGAGCTCGCGATACAGCCAGGCTTTCGCGCTTTTCCACTCGCGCATCACCGTGATCGGCGAGACGCGCAGCACTTCGGCGGTTTCCTCCACGCTCAGGCCGCCGAAGAAGCGCAGCTCGACCACCTTTGCCTTGCGCGGCGCCCGCTCCGCCAGGCCGGTCAGCGCCTCGTCCAGCGATACGAAATCATCGGAGCGATCGGGGCACATGATGGCCTCCGCGTCGAGCGACACATGCTCGGCCCCCGCTCCCCGCTTGAGGTTGTGGCGACGCGCATGGTCGACGAGGATGCGGCGCATGGCCTGCGCCGCTGTCGCCATGAAATGAGCCCGGTTCTGCCACCGCATCCGTTTGTAGTCGACCAGCCGCATGTAGGCTTCGTTGACCAGCGCCGTCGTCTGCAGGCTGTGGCCGGCCTGTTCGCGCTTCACGTAGTAATGCGCCAGACGGTGGAGCTCGTCGTACACAATCGGGGTCAACCGAGGGAGCGCGCGCTGGTCGCCGGCGGTCCACGCCCGAAGCAACGCACTGACATCGTCGGGAAGCGGTCTACCGGTGCTCGGCCGCTCAGGCATGTTGGTTGGTCGCGGCATTGTACCGGCCTTCTCCGTTTCTTCGGCTGATAGTTCTTCCCGGGCTTCTGCGCCTATTTCCGTAGAGCCCGCCGCTGAACAATGGCCGGGCCGGAGGAGCGAGCTATATGGTGAACAACATCGTCGGCGCACCGGTGAGCGGATGCGAACCCGCTTCAATGATGACAGGGAACAGCCGCAGGTCGACCACAAGAATCCTGTGGACACTGCTGCTGACCGGTACGCTCGCGCTCGCCGCGACGGGGGCGCAGGCCCAACCCATTGCGCAACCTGGCCAGAGTCCGGAGCGGCAGGACGCGAGCGACGAGCACGGTCAAGAGGGGCGGCCGTGGGCCATCGTCGGCTCCTGGTTTGCCGCCACCTCCACCGGCATCAGGCAATTCTTCACGTTCCACGCCGATGGAACCGTCCTCCGCTCGGTGCAAGGCGAAGTCAGCACCGACCCTGCGCGTCCGCCGCACACCGCGGCCCATGGCGTCTGGCGCTACCTCGGCAACGGGCGGTTCGGCGTGACGGTATGGGACCTCTTCTACGACGTCAACACGAGCCAGCCGCTTCGATACAACAGGCTTCGCCTCGAGGTGACGCTGGGCGATGGCGGCGATGACGCCAGCACCAGGGCGAGAGTGGACATCGTCGATCTGCAAGGTGTCGTGGTCGGTTCGCGCACGGGCAGCGCCAACCTCGTGCGCATCCGGTTCGAGCCGCTCGAGTAGGCCGCGCTCCTGACGGTCAGTGTTCCCACGGGCTCGCTCGTTTGAGCGGTGTGCTCTTTCGAACATCGTTCAGGTCAGCTCTGGCATACGCTGCCATCGGATGGGGACCTGCTCCGATGCTTGACCAATTCATCACCGCCAACCGCGAGGAGATCATCCGACGTTGCCAAGCGAAAGCCGCGGCCCGGCCACTGGCGACGCCGTCAGAGGCGGAAGTCGCTCACGGCGTTCCGGTGTTTCTCGATCAACTCGTCGAGGCTTTGCGCCACCCGACGGTTTCCAGGCCGGATATTGCCAGAAGCGCGCTTCAGCACGGGCACGAACTCCTCCTGAAGGGCTTCAGCGTGTCACAAGTCGTGCACGACTACGGTGACGTGTGCCAAGCGATTACCGAGCTCGCGGTGGAGATGGATGCGAGCATTGGCACAGACGACTTCCGAATGCTGAACCGTTGCCTCGACGACGCCATCGCGGGCGCGGTGACGGAGTTCGGACGCGAGCAGAATCAGTCCACCCTCGATGGGGAAGCGACACGCGGGAACGAGCGCGCCGGGTTTGTCGCCCATGAAATGCGCAACCTGCTCAACACCGCGCTGCTCGCCTTCGAAGTTCTCAAGACGGGAAATGTTGGGGTGGCGGGAAGCACCGGGACGGTGTTGCATCGCAGTCTTCTCGGAGCCCGAGCGCTGACCGGGCGCTCGCTCGCCGAGGTCAGGCTCGCGCAGGGTGTTCAGCATCAGGAGCAATTCCTCGTCGGCGCGTTCATCGAAGACCTCGCTCCGGGCGCTGCCATCGAGGCAGCGGCTCGCGGGATCGCATTACGCGCCCTGCCCGTCGAAGATGGGCTGATCGTCGAAGCGGATCGGCAGGTCCTCACGGCGGTGGTCATGAACCTGCTGCAGAACGCCTTCAAGTTCACCCGACCTGGGACGACGGTGGTGCTCAGAGCCGGCGCCAGCATCGAGCGCGTGCTCATCGAGGTCGAGGACGAATGCGGCGGACTCGCCAGCGGCGATCTCAACGAGTTGTTCCGCCCATTCGAGCAACGAGGAGTGGATCGAACGGGGCTGGGGCTGGGTCTCGCCTTCAGTCGCTGGGGCGTCGAACAGAACAACGGCCGAATCTATGCGCGCAACCTCACTGGAAAGGGATGCGTCTTCACGGTCGACCTTCCGCGAGTCGTGGTTGCCGCCGTCGCCTCGGTGTGACGGAGCTCCGCAGAGAAGAGGAACATTGCCGCGCGACTCCGTGAGGCCGCGGCTCGGCAGTCACCCTACGAGGCTCGATCGCTTTCCGCGACCAGCGCGTCTGCCTGGGCGACGGGCACCTGGATGACGAATGTGCAGCCTTTGCCTGGGCTGTTGCGGACGTCGATGTCTCCGCCCTGCGCCCTGACCGCCCTTCTGGCGATCGAGAGGCCCAATCCGAGTCCGGTGCGATTCTTCGCTCGCCGTTCACCGAACGGCGTGAACACATCGCTCTTGCCTTGTGGAAGCCCGCCGCACTCATCTTCCACCTCGATGGCGACGCGTCCGTCGAGCGCGCGCGCCCGCAGGATGACCCTGCCGCCGGCCTGCGTGTACTTGAAAGCATTACTCAGCAAGTTCGTCACGGCAGATGCCAGGAGCTGGCGGTCGACATTGACGCAGCGGTCAGGATCGAGCGGCTCGCTCGTGAACTGCAGGCCGTTGTACTCGGCTTGCAGCGCCGCGGCGGCGGCGATGTCGCTCAGAAAGGCCAATACGGAAAACCGCTCCGGCCGCTGATGGCTCGCGGCCGTACGGATGTCAGACAGCGTGCTGTCGACAAGGTCCCGGAGTCCAGCCAGGCTGCGGCCCAGGACCGCTCCCGTGGTGCCGTTGACGCCGACCGTGCCCCGCTTGACCACGTCGAAGGCCAGGATCGCAGTATTGACGATGTTGCGAATTTCGTGGGTGACCTGCCCCATTCGTTCGAGCTCGCCGACCGACCGTGACTCTGAGGTGAGGCGGGCGTGCTCAGTCACGGCGTCGGCAATGGCGGTGTCGAGACAGCGATTCAAGACATGGAATTCTTTCGTCGTGATCGGCGCATTTTGCTCGACAGCCAACTCCGTGATCGCCTGGCAGATGTCGCCGTAGTCATGCACGACCTGCGACACGGTGAAGCCCAAGGCGAGCAACTCTCGCCCATGACGAGTCGCGCTGTCCCCGATGGCCCGCGTCGAAAACGGTGTCGCGGTATCTTCCCAGCGAAGCGTCTCCGCCAGCTGGGTCAGGAACTTCGGCAGTCCATTTTCCAGTTCGGCCGTGGACGCCGGTGGCCAGGGACGGGTGCCGACCTTGACTCTCGTTTTGGCGATGATCGCGTCACGGTATGTCGTCACGAACTCGTACAGCATTGGATCCCTCGTGGAACGCGTTGGGCACCTTCGCCTTTTCTCCAACAACGGCGTCTGAGCTCGTCAACACCTGCGGCCGTTCGACCTCAACTCCGCACCGCAGCTGGCGCAGGTACAAGTGGACCCGATGGTCGGATAAACGCGCCCGCGAGAGATCTCGCCGAATCCGCCTCTCATCGCGACGAGTCGCCTGAACTCCGTGCTCTGAACCGTTGAACCCGCACTTGAATCAAGCGTAGCGGTCTGTTCGACGCGAGCCTGTGCGAAACAACACATGGCGACGGGTTATTTCGTATCGCTGGGAATCGAGCCCGCTCAGCAGCCGTCCCGCGAGCGGCCGGCGACACTCCAGCTGCCGGTTCCGGGTGGAGGATGATTGCAGCGGTCTCCACGACAACTCGCTCTTGAGCGTTGTCCTGCGCGAGTGATCGCCTCATGCGCGCGGCGGCACTCGAACGCTGCGGCGTAGTGCTGAGCTCGATCGGATTCGG
>DATNEY010000056.1:0-174733 GCA_035606665.1 Vicinamibacterales bacterium
GTTCGACGCGCGCCCACAGAGCGTCATCGATGGAGAAGGTGGCGATGGGGGACCGCCTCCCAGCAGTCGCCGCACCGTACCGAACCGCTCGATCAAGTACAAGCGTTAATTTTGCAACGCACTCTAAAGGCCCGGCCTACGCACGCTACTTCTCCGATCGCCACGCCACCAGCGTCGTGGTCGCATTGCTGGCGGTCATGATGGCGTAGACGCTGCCATTCGACACCGCATGCGCTCCCATTCGTCCTGTCGTCACCGGAGCCGCGCTGGGTTTTTCCGGAAGCTTGCCATCGGCCGCCGGTACTTGCGCCAGCGCACCGCTCGAGAGCGGCACGATGACGTGGCCGCCGACCAGAATCGGGCCCGTGACCGCCCGGGATTCCAACGGGGTTGTCCACACCTTGGTTCCGCCATTTCGATCGAAGGCCTTGAGTGTGTTGTCGATCAGCGCGTAGAAGACCCGCTTTTCGCTCACGACCGGTGCGCCGACTGCCGGAACCGCACGATTCCGGTGTCGCCACATCCTTTTCGGACCGCCAGCCGCGACGCGGTACGCGAACAATTCACCCTTGGCGGTCGGCACGAACACCTGATCCGCCACGGCTGCCAGTGCGGTCGCGGCGGCGGGAAGGCGCACCGACCAGCGCGTGGCACCTGTGCCCGGATCAATCGCCGCCATCTCCGGCTCCTGCAGCCCGGCGAGCAGCACATCTCCGCTTCGGACAATCTGCGTGACGAGAGGGGAGGGCAGCGCGCGCTGCCATGCGATGGAGCCGTCCGGCCGGAGGGCCGTAACGGAAGTTCCCTGGCTGGCAAACAACAGGTTGTCAGTCGCGCTAAGACTCAGTGGCGGTGAGGCTTCCGTTGCTCCGACCGTGATCTGCCACGCCTCCTGACCAGTCTGCTGATCCAGAGCCTGAAGACTTCCTTCTACGGCAACCACGACCAATCGACCGATCGTGACTGGTTGGGCGTTGGTCGACGTCGATCCGTGCCACAGCAAGTGCCCATCGTCGATTGCGTGCGCTGAAATACCTGATTCCGAGCCGGCGACGATGACAGCGCGTGTGCCGACGGCGAGGTGACGCTGGCCCTCGAGGGCGATCTCCGTCTGCCAGGCGACGGTCATCGGCGGCTTCGGCGCCGTGGCCTGCTTCGCGAGGGGCGTCAGGCACGCAACGGCAGTGAAGAAGATGCCGATCAATGCGTTCGCAGTGTTCATCGTCACGCTTATAATAGCGACTCGACTTCCGATTCGATTATCCGTGGCACATCAAACAATCCTCGTCATCGATTTCGGCTCCCAGTACACCCAACTGATCGCACGACGCCTGCGCGAGCTCTCCGTCTATTCGGAGATTCTTCCGCCGACGGCGAGTGCGGCCGCGATAGCGGCGAAGAAACCCGTTGGAATCATCCTTTCTGGTGGCCCGAGCAGCGTCTCGGACCACGGTGCGCCGACGATCGACCCGGCGATCCTGCAGCTCGGCACGCCGACGCTCGGCATCTGCTACGGCATGCAGCTCATGACGTCGCTGCTCGGCGGGGCCGTCGAGCCCGCGACAAGCCGCGAGTACGGTCACGCCGTGATCAATCTCTCGGACGAAGGCCGGCTGTTCGAGGGCGTGCAGGGTCCGGTGAAAGCCTGGGCGAGTCACGGCGACTTTGTCGCCAGCGCGCCTCCCGGATTCGCCGTGGTCGCCACGTCCGCGAATGCACCGGTCTCGGCGATTCAGGCGCCCGAGCGCGGGCTTTTCGGCTTGCTGTTCCACCCGGAGGTCGTACACACCGAGCGCGGTGAGCAGATTCTCCGCAACTTCGCCTTTGGCGTCTGCGGCTGCCGTGGCGACTGGACGATGGCGTCTTTCGTCGATGAGAGTGTCGAACGCATCCGGAAACAGGTGGGCGAACACGGGAAAGTGGTGTGCGGCCTGTCGGGCGGCGTCGACTCTACGGTCGCCGCATTGCTCGTGCATCGGGCGATTGGCGACCGGCTGACCTGCATTTTCGTCGACAACGGCCTGCTCAGGCTCGACGAGGCCGCGCAGGTTCGAAACCGGTTTGCCCGGCTCGCGTTGCCGCTGGACTTCGTCGATGCGACGGACCTGTTCCTCGACGGCCTCTCCGGTGTCACCGATCCCGAGCGGAAACGGAAGATCATCGGCGGCGCCTTCATCGACGTCTTCGAGAAGCGCGCAAACGAGCTGGGCGGGTTCGATTTCCTGGCGCAGGGCACGTTGTATCCCGATGTCATTGAGAGCGTCAGCGTCGTGGGGCCATCGCAAGCGATCAAGAGTCACCACAACGTCGGCGGCCTGCCCGAGCGGATGAAGTTCAAGCTGGTGGAGCCTCTTCGCGAGCTCTTCAAAGACGAGGTCCGCGAGGTCGGCAAGGCGCTGGGCCTCGAGGACGAGTTCGTCTGGCGCCAGCCGTTTCCGGGGCCGGGACTCGCAGTCCGCCTTGTTGGACCGATCGATCGCGTCAGGCTGGACCTGCTTCGCCGGGCCGATGCGATCGTCGCGGAGGAGATTCGAAAGGCCGGCTGGTACCGGCGAGTCTGGCAATCCTTCGCGGTGCTGCTGCCGGTCCAGAGCGTCGGCGTCATGGGCGACGGCCGCACCTACGAACATACGGTGGCGATTCGGGCCGTGGAGAGCAAGGACGGGATGACCGCAGACTGGGCGAGGCTTCCGCACGAGTTGCTCGGCGAGATTTCCTCGCGCATCGTCAACGAAGTGCGCGGCATCAACCGGGTCGTATACGACGTGAGCTCCAAACCGCCGGCAACGATTGAGTGGGAATAGCGTGAGGGCTTCGAGAGTTGTGCCAGCGTGCCGGTGAGTGTCATGAACGAGTTCGTCCATCTGCATCTGCACACCGAGTTCTCGCTGCTGGACGGCGCGTGCCGGGTCGGCGAGCTGCTCGACAAGGTGGCGGAGCTCAAGATGCCGGCCGTGGCAGTGACCGAGCACGGCAACATGTTTTCGGCGGTCGCGTTTCACGACGCGGCCAAGAAGCGGGGCGTCAAGCCAATTCTCGGGTGCGAGGTGTACGTCGCCCCGGGAGATCGGCGCGACCGCTCGGGCGTGCCCGGCGAAACCCAGAATCACCTTGTCCTGCTCGCCGAGACGGATGAAGGTTTTCACAACCTGATCAAGCTCGTCTCGAGCGGCTACACCGAAGGCTTCTACTACAAGCCGCGCATCGACAAGACACTGCTCGCCGAGCACGCCCGCGGCCTGATTGGCCTCAGCAGCTGCCTCAAGGGCGAGGTCGCATCGGCGCTCCGGACCGAACAGGCGCGTCGCGCCATGGATGCCGCATCGGCGTACCGCGACATTCTGGGGCCGTCGAACTTCTTTCTCGAGATGCAGTACCAGGGCATCGACGACCAGAAGGTCGTCAACACTGGGCTTCTTCCGATTGCTCGCGACCTCAATCTGCCGCTCGTCTGCACGAACGACGTGCACTACCTGAAGCAGACCGATCAGCACCCTCATGACGTCCTGCTGTGCATCGGCACCGGGAAGAGCCTGAGCGACGAGAAGCGGCTCAAGTACCACGGCGATCAGTTCTTCCTGAAGACCGCGGACCAGATGGCCGAGGTATTCGGCAGTTATCCCGATGCGCTCAAGAACACCATGCGGATCGCGGAACGCTGCGCCGTCAACATCCCCACCGGGGAGGCGCACTTGCCGGATTTTCAGGTGCCGCCCGGTTTCACGCTCGAGTCGTACTTCGAGCGCGTCGTGCGCGAGGGCTTCGAAGCACGAATGCCGCGGCTTCGCGCGCTCGAAGCTGCCGGCGATCTCCGCCGTCCGCTGGAGGACTACGAAGCGCGTCTCGGGTACGAGATCGACATGATCCGCCGCATGAAGTACCCCGGGTACTTCCTGATCGTGTGGGACTTCATCAGGCACGCGCGGGAGCAGGGAATTCCGGTTGGGCCGGGCCGTGGGTCCGCCGCCGGGAGTCTCGTCGCGTACTGCCTGCGGATCACCGATGTCGACCCGCTGCACTTCGACTTGTACTTCGAGCGGTTCCTCAACCCGGAGCGCGTGTCGCTCCCCGATATCGACATCGACTTCTGCGAGCGCCGCCGCGGCGAGGTCATCAACTACGTCACCGCCAAGTACGGCCGGGAGAACGTCGCGCAGATCATCACGTTCGGGACGATGAAGGCGCGCGCCGTCGTCCGGGACGTCGGGCGCGTGATGGACATGTCCGTCTCGGAAGCCGACCGGGTCGCCAAGCTCATCCCGGCCACGCTCGACATGACGCTCGACATGGCGCTCGAGGAGAGTCCGCAGCTCGCCGATCTGGAGAAGGCCGACGAACGCGTGAAGCAGCTGCTGGCAGTCGCGCGGCGCCTCGAGGGCATGACGCGGCACGCGTCCGTTCACGCGGCCGGAGTCGTCATCGCGCCGAGGCCCGTCACCGAGTTCGCGCCCCTGTACAAGAGCCAGAAGGACGAAGGCGAAATCACCACGCAGTGGGCGATGAAGGAGATCGAGCGCGTCGGTCTCCTCAAGATGGACTTCCTTGGCCTGAGCACGCTTACGTTGCTCGACGACTGCGTGCGTCACATCAAGGCCACGACCGGCGACGTGGTCGATCTGGAGCAGCTGCCGCTCGATGATGCGAAGGCCTATCAGCTCTTCCAGAACGGGCAGACGCACGGCGTGTTTCAGTTTGAAAGCTCGGGCATGCGCGACACGCTGCGGAAAGCCAAGCCGCAGTGTCTCGAAGATCTCATTGCCCTGAACGCGCTGTACCGCCCGGGTCCGCTCAGGGGCGGGGTCGTCGACGACTACATCAACCGCAAGCACGGACGGACGGAGATCAAGTACGACGTCGCGCAGATGGAACCCGTCCTCAAAGAGACGTACGGGGTCATCGCGTACCAGGAACAGGTCATGCGCCTGGCGAGCGAGCTCGCCGGGTTCACGCTCGGTCAGGCCGACGAGCTCCGGCGCGCGATGGGCAAGAAGGACGCCGCGAAAATGGCGGCGCAGCGCGCGGCGTTCATGAGCGGCTGCAAGGAGCGCGGGATCGCCGAGAAGAAGGCCAACAAGATCTTCGAGTTCATCGAGTTCTTCGCAGGCTACGGTTTCAACAAGTCGCACTCGACGACCTACGCGCTGCTCGCGTACCAGACGGCGTATCTCAAAGCCAACTATCCCCGGCACTTCATGGCCGCGCTGCTGACGATCGAGTCACAGAACTCGGACAAGGTGGCGCTGTACCTGGCCGAGTGCCGCGAGCTCGGCGTGCCGGTGCTCGCTCCTGACATCAATCGCAGCGAGCTGCCGTTCACCGTCGAGCCCGGCGGCGTTCGCTTCGGTCTGGGCGCGGTGAAGGGCGCGGGTGAAGGCGCGATCCTGTCCGTGCTCGAGACGCGCAAGGCGCTCGGCGGGCGGATCCCGTCGCTGTTCTCCCTGGTCGAGCATGCGGATCTGCGCCTCGTCAACAAGAAGGTGCTCGAAGCGCTGGTCAAAGCCGGCGCGATGGACGCGCTCGCCGGCGACGAGCGCGATACGTTTCTGCAATGGCGCGGCCGGCTGCTGGGCGGGCTCGACCGCATCATCGATCACGGGAGCCGCCACCAAAAAGATCGCGACCAGGGACAGTCCCTGCTCTTCGGCGGCGAGACGGATTCAGGCGCTCCACAGGACGACTACTCGGCCTTGCCGTCGACGCGCCCGCTGACGGAGACCGAGGCGCTCACGTTTGAGAAGGAAGCGCTCGGCCTCTACATGAGCGGGCATCCGCTGCGAAGGTTCGACGAGATCCTCGCCGCCGCCGGTGCCCGATCGCTTTCGAGTCTCGTGCAGTCGGAGACCGATGTTTCGATCGCCGGTGTGGTCACGGGACTGCGGCAACTCAAGACCCGGCGTGGCGATCGCATGGCGGTCTTCATGCTCGAGGACGAGGCCGGCAAGGTCGAGACGGTGGTGTATCCGGAGGCCTTCACGAAGTTCGGAAGCCTGATTACCAGCGACGCCATGCTGCTCGTGCGGGGCAAGTACGAACGCGACGACGAGACGAGCCGGTTGGTGGTGGCGGAAATCACGACACTCGAGGCCGTCCGCGAGCGGGCCGTGCGGGAAGTGGAGATCACGCTGGCCGGCCGGACGCTCGCGAAGGACGGTATGCGGCAGCTTGTCGCGGTGCTGGAGCGGCATCCCGGCGATCGCCGCCTGACCTTCATCGTGCCGGTCAACGGCACCGGACCGAAGCTCCGCGTCCGCACCGCGACGGCGCACCGGATCCGGCCAAGTGAGGGCTTCGTGCGCGACGTCGAAGCGGTCTGCGGCCCGGGCTCCGTGCTGCTGAAGTGAGAGAATAGACCGCATGCCTCCGGAGACGCTGGACTTCGAGGAACCTGTCGCCCTTCTGTTCAAGGAGATCGAGGCGCTTCGCATGATGCCGCAGACGCCCGACCGCGTGGCGTCGATCGGGCGGCTGGAAGCTCGCGCAGGCGAGCTGAGGGCGGAGATTTTCGCGAACCTCGGACCGTGGCAGCGCGTCCAGGTAGCCCGGCATCCCAACAGACCCTGCACGCTCGACTACGTGGAGCGCCTCTTTACGGACTTCACCGAGGTGCACGGCGACCGGCGTTTCGCCGACGACAAGGCGATCATCGCCGGCCTGGCGTTCTTCCACGGCCGTCCGGTATTCGTGGTCGGGCATCAGAAGGGCCGCGACACGAAGCAGAAGATTTTCCGCAACTTCGGCTACGCGAAGCCCGAGGGCTACCGCAAGGCATTGCGCGTGATGAGCATGGCGGAGAAGTTCAAGCGTCCGGTCATCGCCTTCATCGACACGCCGGCAGCATATCCGGGCATCGAGTCCGAGGAGCGGGGCGTCGCCGAGGCGATCGCGCTCAACCTTCGCGAAATGTCCCAGCTCGGCGTGCCGATCGTGGTCATCGTCTGCGGCGAAGGCGGGAGCGGCGGAGCGCTCGGCATTGCGGTGGGCGATCGGATCCTGATGCAGGAGTTCGGCGTCTACAGCGTCATACCACCCGAGGGCTGCGCGGCGATCCTGTGGCGCGACGCGCAGCGGAAGGTCGAAGCCGCCGAGGCGCTGAAGATCACGGCGCCCGACCTGCTCGAGCTTGGCATCATCGACGAGATCGTCAAGGAGCCGGTGGGCGGTGCGCATCTCGACTACGCGGAAGCGACGGCGCTCGTCGATGAGGCACTCGTCCGGCATCTGGCTGAACTCGAGGCCATGGACGCGGCCGAGCGGCTCGAGTTGCGCTATCGCAAGTTCCGCGCGATGGGCCGACTCGGTCAGTCGTTCATCGATGTCGCGGCGAAGGTGGAGCAGAGCGGTTGATGCGGCGGCGGGTCTGGGAGGACGTACCGGCTGACGAAGGCCGGGTGTCCGCGACGGCCGCTGCGCTCCGAGTGCCGCCTGTCATCGCGCGTCTCCTTGTCCAGCGCGGATTCGACGACGTCGAGCGCGCGTACGAGTTCCTGCATCCCTCGATCGATCGTCTTCATAACCCATTCCTGCTGCAGGACATGCAGCTGGCGGTCTCGCGCATCCTGGCGGCAGTGCAGAACCACGAGCCGATTGCGGTTCACGGCGACTACGACGTCGACGGCGTGACCTCAACGGCGATCCTGCGGCGCGCCATTGAGCTGCTCGGCGGCAACGTGACGCATTTCGTGCCGCACCGGCACCGGGACGGCTACGGCCTGCAGGCTGCGACGATCGAACGCCTGCATGCGGATGGCGCGCGGCTGGTCGTCTCAGTCGACTGCGGCATTCGGGCGACCGAGGCGGCGTTGCGCGCGCGCGACCTCGGAGTCGATCTGATCATCACGGACCACCACGAGCCGGAGTCAGCGCTGCCACCGGCGCTGGCCGTCCTGAATCCGAAGAGAGTCGATTGTTCGTATCCCGACAAGGGACTTGCCGGCGTAGGCGTCGCCCTCAAGCTCGTGCAGGCCCTGCTCTCAGCGAGCGGCCGTGGTGCGGAGCATCTGCAGAGCTTTCTGAAGATCGCGGCCATCGGCACGCTTGCGGACGTCGTGCCGCTCACGGGGGAGAACCGGGTTATCGCCCACTGCGGTCTCGCGGCGCTGTCACGGGGGCCGCACGCCGCCGGTCTGGAGATGCTGCTGGCCGAGAGCGGGTTGACCGGGAAGACCCTCGACAGTTTTCACGTCAGCTTCATCCTCGCGCCTCGCCTCAATGCCGCGGGCCGTATGGGTTCAGCGGACGCGGCTCTGGATTTGTTGCTCATCAAGGGCCGTGACCAGCCGGCTCGCGATCGCGCCCAGGTGTTGGCCCGCCAGCTGAATGAAGAGAACGCCAGACGCCAGGCTGAAGAGGCGGAGATCGTTTCACAGGCGCGTCATCTTGTTGATGGAGATCCGGACATCGGTGCCCAGAACCTCCTGGTCGTCGCAGGGGATGGCTGGCATCGCGGCGTGATCGGCATCGCCGCGTCGAAGCTGGTCGATGCGTACCACAAGCCGTCGCTGGTGCTGTCCATCGCGGACGGCGTGGCACATGGATCGGGTCGCAGCATTCCGCAGTTCAACCTGCTCGAGGCGCTCGAATCCGTCAGCGACGTGTTCCTGAAGTTCGGAGGGCACAAACAGGCGGCCGGTGTCACGCTGGAAGCATCAAGGGTCCCTGAGCTCCGGAAGCGCCTCACGGCTTACGCCAACGCCAGGCTCGAACCGGACGATCTCGTTCCGCGGCTGCGCATCGACGCGCCGCTGGGACTGGGAGAGATATCGGGGGAGGTTGTCGAATCGCTCCAACGGCTGGGGCCGTTTGGAGCGGCCAACCCGAAGCCGGTGTTCCGGGCGTCGCCCGTCGATCTCGTCACAGCACCCCGCCGTCTGAAAGAGCGACATCTGTCGCTGCTGTTCAAGCAGAGTGGCCGGTCCTTTCGGGCGATTGCCTGGCGCGGCATCGACAAGGAGACGTACCTCAACACCCACCGGGCCGGCCTCGAGCTCGCGTACTCGCTCGACCAGAGCGAGTACCAGGGACAGCGCACGATGGAACTCACGGTCGCTGACGTCCGTCTGCCGAGTCTGGTGGCGGAGGGCGCGTGAACTGGAGAACCGGCGTCCGTGTCGGTGTCGCGGTGATCGGGATTGGTGTCGCGACCGCGGTCTTCGTGAAGTCTCGCGGCGGTCCGCCACCGCCACCACTTCCAGTGGACCCGCCGAAGCTCGATTCCAACGTCAGCCTGATCGGCGGTCCTGGCAAGCTCATTCAGTACAAGGACGGCAAACCGTCCGTTGAAATCACGGCGACGAAGCAGACGAATTTCACCGATGGCCGCGTGCGACTGGAGGATGCGCTCGTCAAAGGCCTCGGCGAGAAGACGTTTACGTTGCGCGGCGCGATCGTGGACACCAAGGGGCCGGCTGTCTCCGGCGAGAACCCGAATCAGTTCGAGATCTCCGGTGGCTTCAAGTTCGAGAGCTCGGACGGCATGGTCGTCGAATCGGACAAGGGCTCGTACGACGACGCAAGCGGCGTGATGACGATCCCCGGCGCTACGAGCTTTCGGCGCGGCCGGATCTCAGGCACATCGAACGGCGCAACCTACGAGCGCGACAAGGATGCCATCACTTTTCTTGACGCCGCGAAGGCCGACGTGGCCGCTGACGCGAACGGGAAGGGCGTGGCTCAGGCCACCTCCCGGCGCATGATCATGACCCGCGGTCAGCACGCGCTCCAGATGGAAGACGGAGCGCGCATCGTCGGTGACGTTCAGGTTCTGTCCGCGCAGAAGGCGACGGTCGGATTCACCGAGGACGAGTCAGCGATGAAGTCCCTGGAGCTGACCGGGGCGGCCAGTGTGACGCCCGGTGCGGCCGCCGCGGCAGGGCAGCCCTCCATGAACGGCGACCGGATCACGATGTCGTTCCAGCCGGATGGCGTCACGATGCAACACGCGACCCTCACGGGCCGCGCGGTCATGACGACCAGCGGTGACACCGGAACACGGGCGATCCGCGCCTCGTGGATAGACCTGTTCACCGGCAGCGACGGCCACACGCTGACGGCCCTCAAGGCGCGTGACAGCGTTGTCGTCGAGATTCCCCCAACCGCGAAGACGGCTGGCCGATTCATCACCGCGACGACCTTGACCGCGACCGGCGAGGACAAGAAGGGGCTGACCTCTGCACGCTTCGAAGGCGGTCCCTGTTTCCAGGAAGACACCGCGCCCGCGGTTGCGGGGCGCGCGACAGTGCCGCCGGATCCGAACGCCTGCACGCCCGCCGCACGGGCCGCGGCGCGATCGCGGGCAGTGGGAGGCGCGCCGACGCGGCGCGTTGGAAGCGCCGTCGCGCTTGTCCTGAAGCTTGGAGGCGATCTCGACGCGATCGAGGAAGCCCAGTTTCAACAGGACGCTGTCTTTGACAGCGGACGTGCGACGGCGAAGGGATACCTCGCGACCTACGATGAGAAACGGGGCAGGCTGTTTCTGAGACCCGATTCGCGGAACGCCCGCCCGCAACCCAGCGTGGACACCGGTGAGATGACGGTCTCTGCGAATGAGATCGATCTCGAGACCGAGAGCGAGAATCTGGAGGCGCGCGGCGCCGTCGGAACGAGCACGCAGCGCAAGCCCGGGAAAGGGCAGCAATCGGCGTCGCTTTTCGAAGGCGACAAGCCGGTCTTCGGTACGTCCGACATGCTGGTGTACGTCCGCGAGACTGGAAAGGCGACCTACACGGGTAGTGCCCGGACACCGGCGCGGTTGGTGCAGGACACGACGGACATCGTCGCTGCGCGGCTCGAATTCACCGAAAGCACCAGCTATCTTGTGGCGAGAGGAAAGGTCGATTCCCGAATCGTAATGACGGGGCCGGCCGCCGACGCCAAGTCGCCTCCGAGACCGCAGAAATACCAGGTTCAGGCCGATATCCTCACGTATGACGACACGCGTCGGACGGCGGTCTATGAGGCGCCGCTTGTGGTGTTGACGACTGAGGACGGCAACAAGACCGAAGCCAGAAAGTTGACTTTCGAGCTGGCGAAGGAGACCCGCACATTGGATCGCATGCGCGCCGAAGGCGGGGTCTGGGCGACGCTCAGTGGTGGCTACGAAGTGACGGGAGATCTTCTGGTCTATCAGGCCGACACGGATATCTACACGGTCACCGGCAAGCCGGCGATCGTGAAATCCAAAGAGCAAAGCGGCCTCTGCAAGCGAACGACGAGTGCCAAACTCGAGATGAACCGGAAGACGGGTGCCGTCGAAGCTCCAGGCAGCCCCGCCGGCAGTTCGACTGACCCGATGCCCTGTTCGGAATCGATCCGCCCTCCTCGTAAATGACGGCGACGCTCCGCACACACGGACTCACGAAGTCCTACAGCGGCAGGACTGTCGTACGGAACGTCGATCTCGACCTGAAATCCGGCGAAATCGTCGGACTCCTCGGCCCGAACGGGGCGGGGAAGACTACGACCTTCAGCATGGTGGTCGGACTCGTCGGGCCTGACGCGGGTCGCGTCGTCTTCGATGACCAGGACATCACGAGCGACCCGATGTACGTGCGGGCCAGAAAGGGCATCGGGTATCTGCCGCAGGAGGCGTCGATCTTCCGTGGGCTGACGGTCGAGCAGAACATCCAGGCGATTCTTGAAACGCTGCCGATCGGTCGCGCCGAGCGCCGGACGCGGCTCGAGCAACTGCTCGAGGAACTGAATCTCACGCCGCTGGCCCGCGCGCGGGCCTACACCCTGTCGGGCGGCGAGCGGCGCCGCGTGGAGATCACGCGCGCGCTCGTCAACCAGCCGAAATTCATGCTCCTCGACGAACCGTTCGCGGGCATCGACCCGATTGCGGTCGGCGATATTCAGAAAATCGTGTTTCATCTGAAGGCGCGCGGCATCGGCGTCCTCGTCACCGACCACAACGTTCGCGAGACGCTCAAGATTACCGACCGCGCGTACATCATCCACGACGGGGCGGTGTTTCACAGCGGGACGCCTGCAAGTCTGGCGTCAGACGCGGAAGTCAAGCGCGTGTATCTTGGCGCGGATTTTCGCCTTGATTGAGGCACGCCGTGCGGCCCTTGCAGATATCAAGCCAGCGCCGCCGCGTTTCCGAATAAGATTGGGGGCAGTGTCCGACACGCGTTGACATGGCATTTTCCCAGAAGCTCCAGGCTCGCCTAGCGCAGAAGCTCATTCTGACGCCGTCATTGCAGCAGGCAATCAAGCTGCTGCCGATGACGACGCTCGAGCTGGCCGAGCTGTTGAATCAGGAAATGGTCGAGAACCCCATGCTCGAGGAGGTTCCGACCGAAGAACCCGCGCAGGAAGCCGCCCAGACGCCGGAGGCGGAGAAGCCGAAGGAAACGAAGGACGAGCCCTGGGACGACGCCGACTACGAGTATTTCTTCGGCGAATACCTGGACGAGGGCTACAAGCCGCGGCAACCCCAGGAAGTCAAGGAACTGCCGCCCATCGAGAACACGCTCTCGACGAAGAGCTCGCTCGCCGACCACCTCATGTGGCAGCTCAATCTCCAAACGACCGACGAGCTGCTCCGCGACATCGGCGCGGCCATCGTCGGAAACATCGACGACGACGGGTATCTCGTCGCCTCGGTCGATGAGATCGCCGCGCTGGGACCGTGGGAGATCACGGATGTCGAGCGCGGGCTCGAGCACGTCCAGACGTTCGACCCGATCGGCGTTGCCGCGCGCGATCCCCAGGAATGCCTGCTCCTCCAGATCCGCCACATGGGCCTTGCCGGCACGCCTGCCGAGACACTCGTTCGCGATCACCTGCCGCGCCTGAGCAACCAGCGGATTCCCGAGCTCGCGAAGGCCGTCGGGATCGAGCCCGAGGAAGTCAAAGCGCACATCGAGTTCATCAAGCACCTCGATCCGAAGCCCGGCGCCAGGTATAGCCCGCCGGATACGCAGTACGTCATCCCTGACGTCTACATCATCAAGACTGATGAGGGATACAAGGCGGTCCTGAACGAGGACGGACTGCCGCAGCTGCGCATCAGCCCCGTGTACCGCCGGCTGCTCGAGAAAAACGGCGAGGCTTCCGACGAAACGCGCGCCTACGTGAAGGACAAGTTCCGATCGGCGCTCTGGCTGCTGAAATCGGTCGACCAGCGCCAGAAGACCATCATCAAGGTCGCGACCAGCATCATCAATTTCCAGCACGGGTTCCTGGATCACGGCATCGAGCATCTGCGCCCGCTCGTGCTTCGCGACGTCGCCAACGACATCGGCATGCACGAATCGACCGTGTCGCGCGTGGTGAACAACAAGTACATGCACACGCCGCAGGGTGTGTATGAGATGAAGTTCTTCTTCCACAGCGGCATCAGCAGCTCGTACGGCGAGCACGTGTCGTCGGTGACGATCAAGCAGCGCATCAAGAAGATCGTCGAAGCCGAGGACCAGAGGCGGCCGCTGAGCGACTCGAAGATCATGAACATCCTCCAGAAAGAGGGGCTGGCTCTGGCGCGGCGCACCATCGCGAAGTACCGCGAAGAGCTCAAGATCCCCACGTCCAACCAGCGGAAGGTTCTTTACTGAGCGCGCATGGCAACCGGCGTGAGCGTGGGCGCGCTGCTTGGCGCCAGAGGCGCGGCAGGCGGTCTTGATCTCGATTTGCTCGCCGGTGCCGGCGGGCTCGACCGCAGGATTTCGCTCCCATACGTCCAGAAGACCGGCCTGGCCCTGGCCGGCTACGACGAATACCTTCGAGCCGGCCGCGTGCTGATCTTCGGCGAGAGCGAAATCCGTTTCCTTGAACAACTCAACGCAGGCGAGCGCGCACAGGCGTTGCGCCGCCTGTTCACCAGGGATTTTCCCTGCGTGATGGTGACGATGGGCCTGGACGGCCCGGTGGAGCTCTCCGCGGAAGCCGAACGGGCGGGCGTGCCGGTGGTGCGTACCGCACTGCAGACGCCGGTGGCCATTGCCAGGCTCACCACGATTCTCGAGGACCGCATGGCGCCGCGGGAAACCCGGCACGGTGTCCTGATGGATATCCTGGGACTCGGCGTCCTGATGACGGGGGACAGTGGAATCGGCAAGAGCGAGTGCGCGCTCGATCTCATCGGCCGTGGGCACCGTCTCGTTGCC
The DNA here is from genome assembly GCA_035606665.1 of Vicinamibacterales bacterium. Lineage (GTDB taxonomy): Bacteria > Acidobacteriota > Vicinamibacteria > Vicinamibacterales > SCN-69-37 > DASUGC01. The sequence goes on from DATNEY010000056.1 coordinate 14,109, forward strand.
GACGATACCGTCGAGATTCGCTGCCGCGGCGAAGCGATCCTGATCGGCACCTGTCCGGAGCTGACGCGGCACCACGTCGAGATCCGCGGGCTCGGACTCATCAATGTCACCGACCTCTTTGGTGTATCCGCGACGCGTTCGTCGAAGCGGGTCGAGTTGATAGTCCACCTCGAGCGCTGGGATGAGACACGGGAGTACGATCGGCTCGGGCTCGACGTGACGACAACGGATGTGCTCGGGATCAACGTCCCGCTCGTCGTGATGCCCGTCGCTCCGGGCCGGAACATCGCGATGCTCGTCGAAGTCGCGGCAAGGAACCACCTGCTGCGGTCTCGCGGCCGACATGCGGCGCGTGAACTGGTGGAGAAGCTCGAGCGCCGGCTCGAACAGCTCTCCGAGCGCGACGGCGACGATCTCGAGACGGAGGATCTGTGACCGACTCCGCCAAGGCTGGGTCGGTCCGCCGAGCCGGACTGGGCCGCAGTGCCGCGCCGTTCGTCGTGGTGTCGGGCTTGTCCGGCGCGGGTAAATCGCACGCGCTTCGGGCGCTCGAGGACCTCGGCTACTTCTGCGTGGACAATCTGCCGGTCGCGTTGATCCCGGCGTTCGCGAACCTCGTCCTCAAGGAGAAGCGCCACGCCCGCGGCGCGGTCGTGGTCGACGTTCGCGAGGGCGAAGAGCTCCTGCGGTTTCCTGGCGAATACCGGCGCCTCAAGAAGGCCTACGGCCGTCGCGTCCGGCTGGTGTTCCTCGAGGCGAACGACAACGTGCTGGTGCGGAGGTTCAGCGAGACGCGGCGTCCGCACCCGATCTACACGGCGCCGTCGGTCGGCGACGGGATCGCGAATGAACGGCGCCTGTTGCAGCCGTTGCGCAGGCTTGCGGATCAAGTCGTGGACACCAGCAGGTTGACGGTCCACGAACTCAGGCGGCGCATTCTCGAATCCACGGGCGGCAGCCATCGCGCAGCGCCGCTCCGGGTCAACGTCATGAGCTTCGGATTCAGGCACGGGATTCCCGGTGAAGCGGACATGGTCTATGACGTCCGCTTCCTGCCGAACCCCCATTTCGTGACGGCGCTTCGGCCCTGGACCGGGAAGCATGCGCGCGTCGCCCGGTACGTCCTTGGATCGGCGGTTGCGCGCAGGTTCGTGAGCCTGACCGAGCGGTACCTGAGGTTCTTGTTGCCGCAGTACGTACGCGAGGGCAAGACGTACCTGACGATCGCCATCGGCTGCACCGGCGGACGGCACCGATCCGTTGCGATGGCGGAGGAGATTGGCCGGCGTCTGAAGCGGGTTCGTGGCGTCGATGTGCAGGTGCGCCACCGGGACGTCGGGGAAAGCTGAGGGAACATGGCCGACCGCTCCGCAACCCCAGGGGTCGTCGTGGTGACGCACGGCCAGTTGGCCGCCGAGCTGCTGAACGCCGCGGAAATGATCGTCGGCGATCTACCGGGCTATGCCGCCGTCTCAATCGGCTGGCATGACGATGTGACCGTGGCCAAGTCGGCGATTTCCGCGGCCATCGACAAAGTGCGGACACCAGCGGGAGTGCTGCTGCTCACCGACATGTTCGGCGGCACCCCATCGAACCTTGGCCTGGCGTTTCTCGAGGCCGGGCAGGTGGAGGTCGTGACCGGCGTCAACCTGCCCATGCTGATCACGCTGGCGCGGGCCGCAGATGGTGAGGATCTGCGGACGCGAGCGCGCAAACTCTGCGATCACGGCCGGACCGCCATTCGCGTCGCATCGGATCTCCTGCGGGCAGAACCGGAGTCGAGGAACGAGAGTTAGGTGATCCAGCGAGCCGTGCCAATTGTGAACGCCCTGGGCCTGCACGCGCGCGCAGCGGCGAGGTTCGTCCGGATGGCGGGCGCGTTCAAGTCGCAGATTCGAGTCTCTCGTGGCAACCGTACGACCGATGGCAAGAGCATCCTCGGGCTGCTGTTGCTTGCTGCCGCGCGGGGCACGGAAATCCTCATCAGCGCGGACGGCCTGGACGAATCCGAGGCGCTCGACGCGCTGGCGGGCCTGGCGTCGCGCGGGTTCGAGGAAGCATGACGCGCCTAGTCGGCAGAGGCGTGGCGCCCGGCATCGCCATCGGCCGCGCGCTCGTGGCGGTCCGCGAGGCGAAGCACGTTCGCTACCGGCTGGCGTCGAGCGGCGTCGACCGTGAGCGGCAGCGGCTCCGCGCGGCCGCGGCCAGGACGAGCCGTGAGCTCGAAGAGATCTCCGCGCGGGTCTCACGCACCATCGGTCCGGCGCAGGCGGCGATCTTCGCCGCGCAGCTTCTGATGCTCGACGATCCGCTGTTCACGCGGCGGGCGGAGGAGCTGATCAGGCTCGAGCGGATCAACGCCGACTGGGCGCTCGAGCGCGCGATGGCCGAGTTGTACGAGCGCTTCGCCGTCGAAAGCGACGGGTGGCTGCGGGAGCGAAGCGGCGATCTCGCTGATGTCTGCGGCCGGCTTCAGCGCAACCTTCGGCCTGGCAGCGATCCGCTCATCGACCTGATCCAGGAAATCGAGCCGCCGGTCGTCCTCGTCGCCGACGAGCTGCCACCCTCGGTCGCGGCGCAGCTCGACTGGTCGCGTGTCCGGGGCCTCGTGTGCGACATCGGAGGCCCGACCCACCACACTGTGATTCTCGTGCGGTCGCTCGGCGTTCCCGCGGTGGTCGGCCTCGGTGGCGCGACAAGCGTGATTGCGCCCGGACAGATGGTCGCGCTCGATGGGACGGCCGGCGAAGTTGCCGTCGAGCCCGCCGAGAGCGACCTTGCGAGGTGGCGCACGCGCGCCGAGGTCGTGCTGGCGGGGGAGCGGGCGCTCGATCACCTCAGGGATCGGCCTGCGGAGACCGCCGACGGCATCAGGCTCGCGCTCGAAGCGAACCTGGAGATCGCCGACGAAGTGCATCGGGTGCGCGAAAGCGGCGCCGAAGGCATCGGCTTGTTTCGATCGGAGTTTCTGCTCGACGCGACTGGTGCGGCGCCGTCCGAGGACGAGCAGCTAGTGACGTACCGCGGCCTCCTGGAGGCCGTTGCTCCGATGCCGGTGACGATCCGCACCTTTGACGCCGGTGACGATCGTCACAGCGCTGCCCGCACGGCGGGTCATCGGGATCGGTTCGGCGTCCGGGGCATCCGGTCCGCGGTGCTACATGACGACCGGTTCAGGGTCCAGATTCGCGCGTTGCTGCGCGCGTCACCGGCGGGTCGGCTGCGGATCCTGCTGCCATTCGTGACGAATACGCAAGAGCTGATGCAGGTGCGCGACGTGATCGCGGCGACGGCGCGCGAAGCCGATGTCCGGGACGCCGTACCGGTCGGCGCGATGATCGAGGTGCCCGCGGCGGCGCTGACCGTGGATCAACTCGCCCGGCATGCGGACTTCCTCAGTGTCGGGACCAACGATCTGATCCAGTACACTCTTGCCGTTGATCGCACCGACGAACGCCTGGCCGGGCACTACGAGCCGGCGGCGCCGGCGGTTCTGCGGCTTCTGCGGACGGTGGCACTGGCCGCCAGGCGCGCCGGCAAGCCGATCTCGGTCTGCGGTGAGATGGCCGCAGATCCTTTGATGGTGGCGCTGCTGGTTGGAATGGGATTCCGGGGCTTCAGCATGTCGGTATCGGCGATACCGGCGGTGAAAGCCGCGGTGGGACGAATCAACGGGCGGGAGGCCGCGGCCATCGCGCGGCGTGCCCTCCGGGCCGAATCGGCCGAAGCGGTGCGCATGTTGCTGTCACCGCTGGCAACGGTCATCGCGCCGGCCGAAGCGGCCGCCGCGCTCAAACGGGAGTAGAGATGTCAGACGTGGTCAAGGTAGACAAGCCGTGGGGGTACGAACTGCGCTGGGCGATCACCGATCGGTACGTCGGGAAGGTGATCCACATCAACAAGGGGCACGCGCTCAGCCTGCAGTACCACAACCAGAAGGACGAGACGATTTATCTCTGGTCTGGGAAGCTGCTGTTCGAGATCGAGGTGGACGGCAAGCTGACGAAGCGCGAAATGAAGCCCGGCGACGCCGTGCATGTGACGCCGCCCACCGTGCATCGCATGACAGCCATCGAAGACTGTGACGTCTTCGAGGTGTCGACGCCCGAATTGCACGACGTCGTCCGCCTCGAAGACCGTTACGGCCGGGAGGACAAGAAGTAAGCCCCCGAGGTCACGGAGGAAAGGCCGGAGCCTCGCGAAACGCGCCGCGACGTGGCTCAGCGCTTTTCACAGGAGCCGCGTCGCGCAAGTGAGCGAGTAGGGGGCTGGGGGCGAAGCCCCCAGATCCAGACTAGAAAGGAATGTCGTCGTCGTGCGGGGCGTCCACCGGGACGTTGTCGCCGCCACCCTGGTCGCCGCCTTCGAAGCGTTCGCGAGCCGGCCGGCCGCCACCACCGCGTCCTTCACCACCACCGCCGCCGAGGAGGACGATCCGGTCGGCTCTGATTTCGGTGGTCTTGGCCGGCTTGCCTTCCTTGTCGGTCCACTCACGCGTCTGAATCTTGCCTTCGACGTAGATCTGCTTGCCCTTGGTCAGGTACTCGTGCAGCGACTCGGCGGTCTTGCCCCAGATCACGATGCGGTGCCACTGCGTGTCCTCGCGCTTTTGTCCATCGCGATCCGTGAAGCGTTCGGTCGTCGCCAGGCTGACTGTCGCCACAGGCGTGCCGCCCGAGGTAAATCTCATCTCCGCGTCCCGGCCAAGGTTGCCCACCAGGATCGCCTTGTTCACACTTCCCATGTCAGGTCTCCGTTCGGGTTCACGCCGTCGGCTGCTTGATTAACCGTCGCAACGCCGTCGTTGCGAGGATCTCGGCGGAAGTCCCTTTATACAGCTTAATGACCTGCTGGTAGCTGCGAATCGCGTTGTCTTTTTTTCCGAGTTGCTCGTAGGTGACACCCTGCTTGTAGAGCGCGTCGGACACGACGTCATCCGGACCCTTGTAGTTCGTGACCACTGCGGTGTACGCCGCGAGCGCTTCCTCGTAATGCTTGCCCCACTGGAAGTACGACTCGCCGATGAAGAACTGCGCGCGCACCGCTTCCGGGTGCTCCGGGAATTTCTGAATTGCCGCCGTGAGTGCCGTCACCGCCGACTCCCACTGGCCACCATGGTAGTAGCCGAACGCCGAGCCGTAGTACGCGGTCGGATTCGGGGGGAGGGCTGGCTTCGTGACGCCCGGCGAAGCCTGTGCCGCGGTTCCTGTGCCGGCGCCGGCCGCGGGGTCTGTCGTCGTCGAGGTTGCTGCGGCAGAAGCGAATGCGGCGGCGGATAGCGGCCGGAGCAGGTCGGCGATCTCGCCGAGAGAGGTCTGCTGCGAGGTGAGTCCCTCGCGGATCGCCTTCATCTCCTGGCTGAATTGCGCGACGCGGACCGCGCTCTCGTTCTCGCGTTCGTTCAGCGTGCGGAGGCCCGACGAAATCGAGTCGATCAGGACTTTCTGATCGGCGAAGCCCCGGCGCGTGTCGTTCGACTGCGCGTCCATCCGGGACTCCGCCGCCTTCAGTTTCTCGGTGAGCTGATTGACGGTCAGCTGCATCTTCTGCACCTGCTCCTGCAGGCTGCGCAACTCGAGCAACAGCTGCGTTTCCGCGCGGTTCTGCGCGGCTGCCGGCGCCGTCAGGCTGATGACCGCAACGCTCGCGATGACTGTGGCGGCAAGGTATCTCATGGCGTCCCTAATCCTTGGCTGTCAGCATGAAGTGGGCACGGCGATTTTGTTTCCATGCGGATTCGTCGTGCGCCGGATCGAACGGAAATTCATTGCCATAACTCACGGTGCGGAGGCGCTCGGCGGGCACGCCGAGTGTCACCATGTAGTTCTTGGCCGCAATCGCCCGTCGATCGCCCAGAGCCAGATTGTATTCGGCGGTGCCGCGCTCGTCACAGTGACCTTCGATGGTCACGATCCAGGTCGAGTACTTCTTCATCACCTCGGCGTTGTCCGCCATTGCCTTTCGCGCCGCATCGTCGAGCACGTCGCTGTCGTACGCGAAGTACACCGGCTTCAGTGGTGAGTCCTTGTTGATGGCCTCGATGGGCGCCTTCGTCAGCGGGTCGATCGCGACCACGGGCTGGTCCGGTGGAATCACCACCGGCGGCGGGGGAGGTACGACACCGGATGACGTGGGCGCGGGCGTCGTTGCCGGCGCGGATGTCGTCGCGCCCGGAAATGCCGCCGGTCCCTGGCCCGTCGTCGTCGCAGGCCGCTTCGGCCCGCAGGCCGACACCATCGTTGCAATCGTCAGGGCTGAAATCCAGAGCAAAGTACGTTTCATGAACATCCTCGTGCGTGATTAACGGGGTGAGGGCGACCAGTTGGGATAGGTGTTGTTGCCGACCGTGGTCAGTTGCTTGATGTTGTTGCCGTCGATGTCGACTGACGCGAGGTGCTCCTTGCCCCATCGCGTCGTGACAAAGATGATGTGGCGGCCATTCGGCGACACCGTGGGCTGCTTGTTGGAGCCCGCTCCGTTGGTGATGATGACCGGCTGCTGCCCGGTCAACTGCAGCACCGCGATGTCGTGTCCCGCGGGCTGTCGTAACGTGTACGCGATGAAGTTCTTGGCTGACCAGGTCGGTCGATCGACGGGGCCGGCGAACGTTACCCGACGGCTTCCAGTGCCGTCCGCATTCATGACGTAGAGCTGATTCGATCCGCCACGATCGGAGGTATAGGCGATCTGGTTGCCATTGGGATTCCACGTCGGCGCCCCCTCGGACCAATCCACCGTGTTGGGCGTCAGGTTGCGCAGGTTCGTGCCGTCGCGATCGATCACCCAGATATCGTAATAACCAGGTTTTCCGCCGCGGCTGGAGGAGAACGCAATCTTTCCTCCGTCGGGCGAAATGGCCGGATGCTGGTTCTGGATGATCTCGGTCCCATTTGCCGGGCGCGTTGCGGGCCGCCCATCGAGCGACGTCAGATAGATGTCCGGGTAGACCGAGGCCCATGACGTCCAGGCCAGCGTGCGTCCGTCCGGCCCCCACGAGGGCGCGACGTTCAGTGACTTGTTGCGCGTGATGGGACGGACGTTCGCGCCGTCGTAGTCCATGATGTAAATCTCTTTGCTCTGGCCGGAGTCCTCGACCGGGCGTGTCGTCATGCGCCCGGGCTCGCGATCGGACGTGAACGCGATCTTCGTGCGCGCGATTCCATCGACGCCGCGAATCCTCTTGTGCATGTCATCCGCGATAGCGTGCGCGCAGTAGCGAGCGTTCTCGACGGAACATCCCGAGAATGTCTGGCCGAAGTCCTCATGGCCCGGTTTGTCTCCGCGCGTGCTGATCAGCCGTATTTCTACGGTCAGCGCCGACCCGGACGCCTTGGCGCTGCCCATCAGCACGAAGTCGGCGCCGATCTGCTGCCATTGATCGAAGGGCAGGGTGCCTGGCGTGGCCGCGACTGGAATCGACGCGGAGCTCTTTCTGTTGATCATGTAGAACTCGCGCTCGTACTCGAGGTCGGCCCAAAGAACGTTCGCGACGAGGTCCGCCGCTTCCTTTACCTTGGCATCACCCGTGACGGTGAAATCCGGCACCCCCACCTTCGGATGACTGCCTGGCTTGTCGGCGGTGAGCACGATCTCCGTCTGTTGCGGCGGTTTCTGCGGGTCCTGCAGCGGCAACGACGTCACCCCCGCCGGAATCGACGTCGCGGCGGTCAGGACGCCTCCCGCGACGAGCACACCGACCAGGGAACGAACCACGATCCTCATCGTTACCTCTTGTAGGGAAAGTTCATGTGAATCTTCAACGTCGGACCGCTGAACTGCTCCGGCAGCGGAGGGAACTTCAGATCGACAAAGGCGCTTTGGGCCGCCAGATCGAGCATCACACTTCCGCTCGATTTTTCGATTTGGGGTTTCGCGAATGATCCGTCCCTCCGGATTTCGAAGACGAGTGTCGTTTCGCCCACCTCGTCCGTGGAAGGCTTGTTCCAGCGTGCTTCGATGCGCCGGACAAGTTCCTTCGCGTAATCAGGACAACAGAAGCTGATGTCGAGTTGCGCCGTGGTGCCGCCAGCGCCGCCTCCGACGCTCAAACCCGTGTTCTGACCCGCCGATCCGGTGGCGGCGACCGCGGTCCCAGGCGTGACTCTGGCGCCCGTGATCGGCGGCCTCGTCGGCGAGGGCGGAGCCGGCGGTGTCTCGGCGAGCTTCGGAGTTGTCTTCGGTGGTGACTTCGCTGCCACCGCGATTGGATCCGGCGCCTTCGGCGGTGTCACGACCTGCTGCGGCTCCGGTCGTTTCGGGGGCGGCGCGACTTCCTGGATTGGCTGGGCGCCTGCCGGGTTCAAGCCGCCGGTCTTCTCTCCCGGCGAACCCATCGACAGGGTCATCGGGATCTGAATCGGAGTCTCGCGCACAAACCAGCCCCTTGGCAGCACGAAGAGCACGACAACGACGCTGATGTGCACGCCGAACGAGCCGAGCATCACTTTGCGGAGGCCGTCGCTCGCGGTGTGCATCGGCGCGGTGTGCGCGTATGAGGACGCCCGCATCGCTCTATCGCCCCACCACGCCCGGTTGTGCCTGAATCGCGATGGCTTTCACGCCGCCTTTCTGCAACTGGTCCGCGATCAGGAAGAGGTCCTGCAGCGTCGTGCGGCCGTCGCCGGCGACGACGACGTTCTGCGTCAGTTGCCCCGAGAGCGCTTGCCGGACGCGCTCGTCAAGAAACTGCAGCTTGATGGCGTCGTTGCCGATGCGCACGGTGTGATCGGTGCGGAACGAGAAGGGCACCACGACCGTCACCGGCTCGCCGATGGGTTTCGACTGCGTGGACTTGGGCAGCTGCACGTTGAGCCCGGTCGTCATCATCGGCGCCGCGACCATGAAGATGACGAGCAGCACGAGCATCACGTCCACCAGCGGCACCACGTTGATCTCCGCGAGTGACGTCGATACACGCATGACGCGCGCCCGGCGTCCGGATCGGCTCGGCGGCTGCTGCATCGGCTCGAGTTTCGGCATGACCTAGGTGAAGTTCCTTTCCGCGATCGTCAGGAACTCCAGAGAGAAGTCCTCCATTTCATTCGCCAGCGCCTTCACGCGGCTCGTGAGCTCGTTGTAGAAATAAACGGCGGGAATCGCGGCAAACAGGCCCATCGCCGTCGCGACGAGCGCCTCTGCGATGCCCGGCGCCACGACGCTCAGGCTCGTCGATCCCGCGCCGGCAATCGACTGGAAAGCAGACATGATGCCCCAGACGGTGCCAAAGAGTCCGATGTACGGCGAGATCGACGCCGTGGTCGCGAGAAACGCGACGCGATGTTCGAGCCGGGCGATCTCTGTGGTGGACGCGCGCAGTAATGCGCGATCGACGCCTTCCATGCTCCTGAGAGTTGGACGCGATGCCGCTTCGCCCGGCCGGGAGTCCGCCGGTGCACGCATTTGCGCAGTGAGCTCCGCGTACCCCGACTGGAACAATCCGACGAGTGGACTCGCGGGAAGACTCGCGCAACTCGCTTGCACTTCGGAGAAGCGGCTGCTCTTGCGGAACACACCGACGAATGCGGCGTTTTGTCGCGCCGCGCGTCCGAGGTGGCGGTACTTGTAGATCACGATGCCCCACGACGCCGCCGAGAAGAGCAGCAGAATCGCCATCACGGCCTGCACGACCGGATCCGCTTGACGGATCAGCGAAACGATATCGACGGCAGCGTGGGTCGGACCCGCAGGATCCTGGACGGCGAGTGCGATGACTCCGAGCGCGCGCAAAGACACCTCCACTTCCGAAGTTAACTCGGTTTAGTGGTGATGCGCCGCTGGGACAGCGCGATGAGCCAAGGTACCACGCACCAGAAGGGCTGTCAAAGGTCTGATAGGATGGGAGTTCCGGTCCCGACCATGCTGCGCTTCCTGGGCGTGCGCAATCTCTCAGTCATCGATCATCTCGAAGTCGAGTTCGAACCCGGCCTGAACGTACTGTCGGGGGAAACCGGGGCGGGGAAGTCCGTCGTCGTCGAGGCGATCGGCCTCCTGACCGGCGGCCGGGCGTCCGCCGATCTCATTCGAACCGGCGAGTCCCAAGCATCCGTGCAAGCGATCTTCGAGACGAGCGCCGGACGCGAGGTTATCGTTCGCCGCGAGGTGTCATCGCAGGGACGGAGCCGCGCGTTCATCGATGACGCCCTTGCGACGACGGGCGCGCTACGTGATTTCGGCGCGGAACATCTCGAATTGCACGGCCAGCACGAACACCAGGCGCTCGTCGATCCTTCGGAGCACGTCGAGCTGCTGGATGCGCACGCTGGTCACGGCGCCCTCCGCGAGCAGGTGGCGGCGCGCTACGCGGAGTGGCGTGCGGTCGTCGTGGCGCTGGAGCGCACCGAGCTCAGCGATCGCGAGAAACGCGCGCGCATCGACATGGCGTCGTTCCAACTCCAGGAAATCGACAAGGTCTCGCCGGTCGCGGGCGAGGACGAACGGCTGGCGTCAGAAAGAACCGTGCTCGCGAACGCTGATCGGCTCAGCAGATTGTCGGCCGAGGCTTACGCGGCGCTATATGAGGGCGAGGCAGCAGTCCTATCCGGATTCGCGGCGGTCTACAAGCGTGTCGCAGAATTGGCCGCGCTCGATGGGAGGTTCGCGCAGTACGCAGAACAGCGTGATGACCTGAAGGCGCGCCTCGAGGATCTCGCGTACTTCCTGAGGCACTACGCATCGGAGTTCGACGCGTCACCGGATCGCCTGCAGGCCGTCGAGGATCGCCTCGCCACCCTCGAGAGACTGAACCGGCGCTATGGTCCGTCGCTGAGCGATGTGATTGCCAGACGGGAAGCCCTTCGTGTCGAGCTCGATGAGCTCGGTGCGAGCGAGGAGCGCGTTGCCGAGCTGACTGCCCATGAGCGCGAGGCGCGCGATGCCTTCTCCCGCGCGTCAGCAGAGATCGGTCGCGCAAGACAGGCGGCGGGCCGGGCGCTGGCCTCGTCCCTCGAGAAGGATTTGAAGGAACTGGCGATGCCTGCCTGCCGGGTCGACGTACGCGTTGCGCCGGCGCCGGAAGATCGGTGGTCGGCTGCCGGCACCGACGACGTTGAGTTCTTTCTGTCGCCGAACCCGGGCGAGGAGTTGCGCCCGCTCGCGCGGATCGCCTCAGGCGGCGAACTGTCGCGCATCATGCTGGCCCTGCGCGTGGCGTCGCTCAGGAGCGGAGGTCCGCAGACGCTCATCTTCGACGAGGTCGATGCCGGCATTGGCGGGGCAGCGGCGGACGCGGTCGGCGCACGGCTGCAGGCGCTCGGTGCCCGGCACCAGGTGCTGTGCGTCACACACCTGGCGCAAATCGCGGCCCGCGCTGCGTGCCACCTCCAGATTTCGAAGCAAGTGCGGGCCGGCCGTACATCGACGACCGTCACGAGACTCGATGACGCAGCGCGTGTCGCGGAGCTGGGCCGAATGATTGCCGGCGCGGAGGTTTCGACGCAGGTTCTGGCGTCGGCCCGAGAGATGCTGGCGAGCCGGAGAGGCGAAAATTCAGCAAAAGGAGAAAACGAAAGCAGCCGACAGGCGAAAGCGAAAGGCAGACGCGGTGGCCGGTAAGTACTTCATCGAAACCTACGGCTGCCAGATGAACTATCACGACAGCGAGCGCCTGTCCGGGCTGCTCGAGGGCGATGGTTACGAACGCACCGAAGACGAACGCGCTGCGGACCTGATCGTCATCAACACGTGCAGCGTTCGAGAGCGGGCCGAGGACAAACTCTACACGCGGCTGGGCGAGTGGCGCGAAATGGCAAACGAGCGCGGCGGCGCGCCGATCGTCGCGGTGGCTGGATGCGTCGCGCAGCAGGAAGGCGAGCGGCTTCTCAAACGAGATTCCTCGATCGACGTCATCGTCGGGACCCAGAGTCTCAAGTCCCTGCCCGGGCTCGTCCGCGACGCACGCGAACGGCGATCGGCCAGGATCGACATCGCTCCTCACGACGACGTCTCTTTTCCCCTGGGCGTCGTGCGCCACTCGGATCCCGTCCGGGCATGGGTCACGATCATCGAGGGCTGTAACGAGTTCTGCGCCTTTTGCGTCGTCCCGTATACCCGCGGTCATGAACGCATGCGTCCGGTTGCTGACATCCTCGCGGAGGTCGCGGCTGCGGTTGATTCGGGCCGGACGGAGGTCCAACTGCTCGGACAGATCGTGAATCACTACCTGGCGCCGGACGATGCCGACTGCGATTTCGCGACACTGCTCGAGCGCACCGCGAATGTGCCCGGGATCCGTCGCGTGCGCTTTGCGAGTCCGCATCCGCGCCACACGTCCGCGCGATTGATGGAGGTCATCCGGGACACGCCAGCGGTCTGCAAGCATCTGCATCTGCCTGTGCAGTCCGGGTCGAACCGCGTGCTGAAGGCGATGCGCCGGCGCTACACGCGGGAGAGTTATCTCGACCTCATCGCGGAGCTCAGGGCGACTGTTCCCGGCATCGCCGTGTCGACGGACATGATCGTCGGCTTCCCGGGAGAGACCGACGCTGACTTTGCCCTGACGCTCGACCTTGTCCGCGAGGCGCGGTATCACTCGATGTACTCGTTCAAGTATTCCGTGCGGCCGAACACGCTGGCGTCCAAGCGCATGCCGGATGACGTGCCGGAGAACGTCAAGACGGAGCGCATCCTCGCACTGCAGGATCTGCAGCGGCGGATCCAGGGGGAGTTGTTTGCAGAGATGGTGGGGTCCAGGGTGCAGGTGCTCGTTGACGGCGTTTCGCGGCGGCGGGCGACAGAGGTTGTGGGGCGGACCAGCGGCAACTCCGTCGTGAACTTTGAAGGGGCTCGAGACCTCATCGGCACGCTCGTCGATGTGGAGATCTCAGGCTACGGTCCCAACAGCCTCAAGGGTGTGCGGGTGAAGCCGCGGCCATGCTGATAGAGATGCAAATCCGGGGCTTGATGCTCGACCCCGTCACCAACGTGCCGATCGTCGTCCTGCGGGACTCGGACAATCAGCGCGTCCTTCCGATCTGGGTCGGTCCAGTCGAGGCGAACGCGATCGCGCTGCAGATTGAGAACATCTCGTCGCCGAGACCGATGGCGCACGATCTCTTCCGGAGGCTGGTGGCGGCCGTCGGCGCGAGGGTTACGCGGGTCGTCATTAGCGAGCTCAGGGGCAGCACCTACTACGCGTATCTCGAGCTCGACCGGGAAGGGGAGCGCGTTCTGCTCGACGCGCGCCCGAGCGACGCCATCGCCATCGCCCTGCGAACGGGATCTCCGGTTTTCGTGACGCCCGCAGTGCTCGAACAGGCCCGGTCCCTCGAAGTTTCGAGCGAACAGGCCGACCAGGAGCGTCTCCAGCGATGGCTCGAGTCTCTGGATCCAGACGACATGGGCTACAAGATGTAGTGGTTTTCTTGACACGCTGCGGGCCGGTTCCTAGAATGGCTCGACTCTCCTGATTAGCTGGCATTCATGATCATCGCAATCGCCAACCAGAAAGGCGGCGTTGGCAAAACCACCACCGCGATCAATCTCGCGGCGGCGTTTGCGCTACGGAACAAGCGCACGCTTCTCGTCGACCTCGACCCGCAGTCGAACAGCACGATGTCGTTCCTCGAAGCCGGTTCCATCGACAAGTCGATGTACGACGTCTTCGTCGATAGCCACCTGGGTCTTGGCGATGTCATTCGTCCCGCCAGTCTGCCGAGCTTGTGGGTGGCGCCGTCCCGGATCGCGCTCGCCAAGCTCGAGGCCAGGCTGGTAGGGGAGATCGACGCCCACTTCAGGCTGAAGGATCGGCTCGCGAGCGTCCTGGCGGGGTTCGACGTGGTGGTCATCGATTGCCCCCCGGCGCTGGGCCTGTTGACCGTCAACGCGCTCGTCGCCTCGACGCATCTCCTGATCCCGATTCAGTCGTCGTACTTCGCACTGGAGGGCACTGACGACCTCCTGGAGACGATTGAGAAAGTCAGGAGCCGGGCCAATCCGACGCTTCGTATTCTCGGCGTGGTGATCACCATGCACGACAAACGGACGTCGCTCGCAAGGGACATTCGCGAACAGATTGACCGCGTGTTCGGCAAGAAGGTGTTCAGGACGGTCATCACGAAGAGCGTCCGGCTCGAGGAGAGCCCGGCGTACAAGGAATCCATCTTCCAGTTCGCGCCGGACTCATCCGGTGCGACGGAGTACTACCGGCTCTGCGAGGAGGTCATCGATCGTGTCTAAGCGCGGCCTTCCAGTCACTCTCAAGATGCGTCACGACGCTCACTACGTTGACGCGCTCACGACATCCGCCGGCAACCCGATTGGTCGCATGGTGCCGATAGAGCTCATCGATCCGAATCCGGAGCAGCCTCGGCAGATGATGGGCGACCTGTCCGAACTCAAGGCGTCGATTGCCGAAAAGGGCATCATCGAGCCGCTCGTCGTGCGCCAGCGCGGGGCTCGATTCCAGATCGTTGCCGGGGAGCGCCGATACCAGGCCGCGAGTCAGCTTGGTCTCCGTGAGTTGCCAGTCGTCCTGCGTGACGTCGATGATCGCGAGATCATCGAGATCGCGCTCATCGAGAACATTCAGCGCAAGGACCTTGGGGCCTTTGAAGAGGCTGAGGCGATGGAGGCGCTATCGAAGCGCTGCGGCTACACCCACGAGGACCTCGCAAAGCGACTTGGTAAGTCGCGGACGTCGGTGACGGAGTCTTTGGCCCTGACGGCGATGCCTCCAGAGGTGAGAAAGGTTTGTCGGCTGGCCGACATTTCCTCTAAGTCATTGCTTCTTCAGATAGTTAGGCAGCAGTCGACTGAGAAAATGCTCGCGCTGGTCGAGCAGATCACCAAGGGCGGCGCTGTGGCGACGCGTGAGCAGGCGCGCAAGGCTGTCGCAATCAAGCCAAAGGCCGGCCGGCCTCGCGCATTCGTTTTCCAGTACCGGCCGCCGACGAAGACATTCAATCTCAAACTCCAGTTCAAGAAGTCCGACGTCGATCGCGATGAAGTGATCGAAGCGCTCGAGGGCATCATCAAAGAACTTCGCTCGAGTCGTTAGCACCGAGGAGCGTGCGCTGGCGACGAGGTGTGCGCCGGCAACGTGGGCGGCGCCGAGGGGCGCCTGTCCTTCAGGCTTTTGGGGTTATTAGTTAACATAACATGTCTTATCAGACGTTGTATCCAGGCCGTTAGAAAGAGGCCTGTGGATGAAATGTTGGCGGTGTTATCGTCTTGTCTGCTGTGAGGACGCTGGACCGCTACATCATCCGGGAAATCCTGCCGCCGTTCCTTCTGGCGCTCGGCTTGTTCACGTTCGTCCTCGCCGTCAACCCGATGCTCGACAAGGCCAAGGACCTGCTGGCCAAGGGACTTCCGGCTCCCACGGTCGGGTGGCTCCTCGTGCTTCTGGTTCCGCAGGCGCTGAGCCTCACGATTCCCATGGCGTTCCTCACCGGACTCCTCATGGCCCTGGGCCGCATCTCCGGGGACCGCGAGTCGGTGGCCTTGCTCTCGTGCGGTGTCAGCCCGTTGCGCCTCCTGCGGCCCGTGCTCCTGGTCGCGGCCATCGTCGGCGGCGCGGACATGTACGTGCTCATGAAGCTCAAGCCGGACGCCAACCAGGCCTGGCGTGAGATTACCTTCGGCCATTTGGAGAAGCAGACCGCAGCGGAGATCAAGCCGCAGGTCTTCTTCGAACGGTTCCCAAACCTGGTCCTGTTCATCGGGGGATCGAACCGGGACGGCACCTGGTCTCAGGTACTGCTGGCCGACACGAACGACCCGACGCGGCCCACCGTGACCCTGGCGGACGCCGGCCGCCTGGTCATCGACCGCGAGGAGCGGCAGGTGAGTTTGGTGCTATCGAACGCCACCCAGTACACACCCGGCCGCTCCGACGCCCGGGTCTACAACCGCGCGAACTGGGATCCCCTGACAGTCAAGATCAGCGCCGAGTCGGTGTTCGGGACGGGTGATATCACCTACCCGCGCGGGTTTGCCGAAAAGGGCTACGCCGAGTTGAAGAAGGATGCCGTGGAGAACCAGGCCAAGGGGATCCCCATCCACAACGAGATCATGCACATGCAGCAGATGTTCTCGTTCCCTGTCGCGTGCCTGGTGTTCGCGCTACTCGGCGTCCCAGTCGGCCTGAACACGCGGAAGGAAGGACGCCTTGCCGCCCTGGCGGTGGGGCTAGCGATCATCGCGTCGTACTACCTCCTGATGGAGGTCGCCGAGGGCTGGGTCAAGGGCGAGAACTGGAAGGGACTCCCCGTTTTCCCGGCTGAGTGGGCCCGGTGGGTTCCCAACATCGTCCTGGGACTGCTCGGGGTCGCCGCACTCTGGAGGAGTTCTCGTACGGGCAATGCGCGGCCGTTGCTGACACTTCCCCGCTGGTCCAGGCGCGCGTCTGACCCCGCGTTGACAACGGACCGCCCGAAAGCCGCGGACCGGACGGTGCTCGTCCTCAAGGTTCCGAACATTCCCTTTCCGCTTCCGAGACTTCTGGATCGCTACGTCAGCGGTCAGTACCTGAGGATGATTGCGCTGTCGTTCACAGCGCTCCTGACGCTGTACTACATCGGCGCGATCGTGGACCTGGCGGAAAAGATGTTCAAGGGCCAGGCCGGGACGGGCACGGTGTTGCAGTACCTGTGGTACTCGACACCCGAGTTCATCTCCTTCGTGATCCCGATTGCGACGCTCGTGGCAGCGCTCGGCACCATCGGGGCACTGACCCGCTCCGGCGAACTCATGATGATGCGCGCGTCCGGCGTCAGTCTGTACCGGGCAGCCGCGCCGCTCTTGTTCTTCGCCATCGCCTGGGGCGCCGTCCTGTTTGTCCTGGAGGATCGGGTCCTCGGCGCTTCGCGGAAGACGGCCGTGGCGCTGAGAGACAACATTCGCGGACGTCCGGCCCATACAGTCGACGTGGCGAATCTGACATGGATGATCGGACAGGACGGCCGCATCTATCACTACGCCGTGTTCGAAACAGCCAGCCGTCTGAATGCAAACCGGCCCGCGATTCACGCGTTGTCGGTGTTCGAGACCAATCCGAAACCCTATCAACTGGCGAAACACACCTTCGCGGAGCGCGTCGACCTCAGGAACACGGACTGGCGTGCGGTCAATGGATGGAGCCAGACCTTTGCCGGCGCGGAGGTCACGCGCGAGGAGTTCGCGACGAGCGTCCTGAAGCTGGAGCCCGTCGAGGAGTTCCGCCGGGCGCGCGTCGATGCCAGCGCGATGACCTACCGCCAGCTGCGCGAGTACGTGCAGCGGCTGGGCGCCAGCGGATTCAATGTCGCGGAGCAGGCCGTGGACCTCCAGCACAAGGTCGCCTTCCCTGCCGTGACGATCGTCATGACGCTGCTGGCGATTCCTTTTGGAGCGACGACCGGGAAGAAGGGCGCGTTGTACGGCATCGGACTCGCTGCCGTGCTCGCCGGGGCCTACTTCCTGCTGCTCACCGTCTCCCTCGCCGCCGGCGCCGCGGGCGTGCTGCCGCCGGCGCTCGCTGCGTGGGCGCCCAATCTGGTCTTCGCTTCGGGAGCGTTGTTCCTGATGTTTACCGTGCGGACGTAGCGTCCTGCGACGCCCCGCCGTGGACGAACCGGGCGTCCCGGATGTTCACCTCGCCGGCGCTCCCGGGTTTTGCGTTGAGTGTGTCAATCACGATCAGCACGGACTGCACGCGGGCCACGATCGGCCGCAGCGCGGTCCGGCGATCCACCGGCTGCATGTCCGAAAGATCGACGATGATCTCACGGGGTGTCGCGTCGAGATAGACGGAGCGGCGCCAGCGCTGCCCATCGGCTCCTCCGGCGACCCGCACCTGGACAGAGATCCTCATCGGCTGGCGGGACGAGCCTGTGAAGCGAATCGCGGCGATGGGGTCGGTTCCGGCCGCGGCGGATAGCGCGACGTACTGTCCGGCCGGCGATCCGTCGCCCAGTCGATAGCGAAGTGCGACCCCGCCGGCGATGGCTTCAAGAGTTGCGGTAGAGGTGGCGTGCTTTTCGATTTGCCACGCTCCACCCATCGCGGACACCTTGGTCTCCGGGCTGGGACCGCCCGCAGCCGACTTGGATGATGCCGGCGCTGCTGCAATCCGAATCACGTCGGAGACTATCCACGGGAACGTGCGGCCCGCGATTCTCGCCTCGAGTCGGTAGTCGCCTGGCTCCGCGGCATCGGCGGAGTCGAGACGTCCGGCACCGGTGGCGACCTGCTGGCCGTTTCTGAGGAGGCGCAGCTCGACGTTTTCGACACCGGGCACTTCCCCACTGGCGCGGCCGTTGGCCGCCTCGAAACGCAGCGGCGCACGCACGTTCGCGAAGCCTCGCACGATCGCGTAGGACCGCCGATCACGGATGCTGTTCAGCAATAAACGACTGTCCGTGGCCGCATCGCCTGTCAATGGCCGATCGAGTCGAACGGCCTGGGCAACCGTCCGGAACATCGACAGGTAGGACGGCAATCGAACTGAAGCGCCGGGTGCGGCGCCGTCCGAGTCGGCGCCTGCGCGTGCGTGCGCGTCAAGAGCCGCGATGCTGAACATGGGCGACGGGCCGGTGCCGCGATCCCACCGCGAGAATGACGGTGGTGTCCTGAACAGCGCCGCGAGCGATTCCGGCGCGCGAAGCAACGATCGCAGGCCGGTGCCGGCGATCTCCCAGGCACCGCGCGTCCGCCATTCGGAGTCTGCGTTGAACCACTCGAAGCCGTCGACGGCGGCGGCCTGCCCGCGCCAGCGCAGATTCGGCCTCGGTGATTCCGGGTGCGCGGCAATCGCCCCCCCGCCCATACGGTGAATGTCCTCTACGACGTCCCGGGCTTCGCCCGCCAGCGGATACGGCGATGCCCTGTCGAGACCGAGAGCGACAACGTGGCCGGACTCGGTATTGATCTCAGTGGCGTGCACGCACAGCACACCGGCGCGGTATGCGGGGCTTTCGAAGGCGGTAGCATCGCTGTGGTCGGTGAAGATGACGAACTGGAGCCCGGCGCGCGCGGCCGCGGCAGCAATGTCGTCGAAACTCCCGCTGCCGTCAGAGGCCGACGAGTGCACGTGATAGGCGCCCCAGACGAGCCGGTCATCCGGCGCCGCTGCCGGCGTGAGCGCGCGAGGCGGCAGCGTGACGGCCGCATAAACAACAGCGGCGGCCATAACGGCCGCCGCTGTCAGCATCATTCGTTTCAGGAACCGGCGCATGGCCGTCCGTCTGTCAGGTCCTAGAGACCGGCCGCCGCCTTGAGGGCCGCTGCCTTGTCCGTCCGCTCCCAGGTGAACTCGGGTTCCGTGCGCCCGAAGTGCCCGAAGGCCGCGGTCTTCCGGTAGATCGGCTTGCGCAGATCCAGCGACTCGATGATCCCCTTCGGCGTGAGCTTGAATTGCGCGCGTACGAGCTCGACGATCTTCTCGTCGGCGATCTTGCCGGTGCCCTCGCTGTCGACGAGCACGGACACGGGGTCGGCCACGCCGATCGCGTACGCGAGCTGCACCATGGCGCGATCGGCGAGCCCCGCCGCAACGACGTTCTTCGCGATGTAACGGGCCATGTAGCACGCCGACCGGTCGACCTTGGTTGGATCCTTGCCCGAGAACGCGCCGCCGCCATGTGGCGCCGCGCCGCCGTAGGTGTCGACGATGATCTTGCGTCCCGTGACGCCGGCATCTCCATGCGGACCGCCAATCACGAATCGTCCCGTCGGGTTGACGTAGATCTTCGTGTTCTTGTCCATCATGCTGGCCGGGATCGTCGGATTGATGATCTTCTCGATCAAATCCTTCTTGATCTGCTCTTGCGTCACCTCGTCGCTGTGCTGGGTCGAGACGACGACGGCATCGACGCGCACCGGTTTGTGGCCGTCGTACTCAACTGTGACCTGCGACTTACCGTCAGGACGGAGATACTTCAGCACTCCCTGCCGGCGCATGTCAGACAGCCCGCGCACGAGCTTGTGCGCCAGCATGATTGGCAGCGGCATGAGTTCGGGCGTTTCGGTGCAGGCGAACCCGAACATCAGGCCCTGATCGCCGGCGCCGCCGGTGTCCACGCCCTGGCCGATGTCGCGCGACTGTTCATGGATGGATGACAGCACCGCGCAGGTCTCGGCGTCGTATCCGTATTTTCCGCGGGTATACCCCACGTCGGTGATGACGCCGCGCACGATCTTCTGAACGTCGATGTTGCAGCTGGTCGTGATTTCGCCCGCGACGACCGCGAGCCCCGTCGTCACCAGCGTTTCGCACGCGACGCGCGCGATGGGATCCTGCGCCAGGATGGCGTCCAGAATTCCGTCGGAAATCTGGTCGGCGATCTTGTCGGGATGTCCTTCGGTAACGGACTCAGACGTAAACAGATGGCGGCCACGCCCCATTCGTAACTCTCCCTCTCAGGCCTCAGACGGGCTCAGTCCCCATCCGGCAAACACTTAACGGTACCAGAGCGCCCAGTACCGGTCAATTTGCGCGACGTGTCACGCACGCGGATGGAAGCGGTCGTAGACCTGCCGCAGGCGGGCTTCCAGCACGTGCGTGTAGATCTGCGTGGTCGACAGGTCCGCGTGGCCGAGCATTGCCTGAATGGCTCGCAAATCGGCGCCGCGTTCCAGAAGGTGGGTCGCGAACGAATGGCGGAGCACGTGCGGTGTCAGTGCGGCGCGAATCTTCGCCTGGCGGCCGTAGTCCCTCAGAATCTTCCAGAACCCGACTCGCGAGAGCCGCTGGCCCGTCCGGGCGTTCAGAAACAGCCAGGGCGACTGCCGTCCCCGACTGAGGGTGCCTCTCGCTTCGCGGACGTACCGATTGACCCAGGAGATGGCTTCGTCGCCGAGGGGCACAGCTCGCTCTTTGCTCCCCTTTCCAAGACACTGCACGAAGCCCTGATCCAGGCGGACGTCGGTCACGCGGAGCCCGACAAGTTCCGAGACCCGCAGGCCCGTTGCATACAACACTTCAAGTAGCGCCCGATCCCGCACGCCCCGCGGCGTTGTCACGTCGGGCGTTGCGAGCAGCGTGTCTACATCCTCGAAGCTCAGGAACCTGGGCAACGTGGAAAACGCCCGCGGGGCCTGAAAGTCCTCCGCGGGGTTCTGCGCGATGTGACCTGCCATGCGAAGAAACCGGTAGAAGCCCCGCACTCCGGCCACGAAGCGTGCCGTGGACGCCGGCGATCTACCCTCCGCCATCGACTGCCGCGCCGCGGCCTCGAGATCGCGCCGCGACAAGCGCTCGAGCGGAATCTCACTCTTGACGGCGTAGGCCGCGAGCCGTCCGAGGTCGCGCCGGTACGCGTCCAGTGTGTTCCTGGCCATCCTTCGCTCAACCTCCAGATGCCGGAGATATGCGGCCGCGAGCTTTGGAAGCTCTTCCACCGAGGACGGCGCGCCCGAGGGTGCCGAAGATTTGGCGTGAGGTAGACGACGCGCGCGCGTCACGCGGCGATTGTACCGTGCGCGGCAATTGCGGCTCGCGGCCGATTCCGGCTACCCTACCGGATTGCCGCCGTTGCGATCGCGCGACGAGCAGGCTGGAAGCTTTCATGCCGTATCACTCCAGGTTCGAAGGTCTCCCGACGGAAGCCATCAATCCCGCGACGCTTGGCATCGACACAATGCCCGTCGGGGACATCATCGACATCATCAGCGGCGAGGATCGCCGCGTCGTCACGGCGGTGCATCGCGAGCGCGAACGCATTGCCCACGGCGTGGACATCCTCGTCGGCGCCCTTCGGAAAGGCGGGCGCATCTTGCTCGTTGGCGCCGGTACCAGCGGACGGCTGTGCGTGGTCGAAGCGGCCGAGATGCCGCCGACGTTCAGCACGCCTCCCGAGCTCATGCAGGCCATCATGGCCGGCGGCCAGGAGGCGGTCTTCCGCGCGCGCGAAGGAGTCGAGGACAACTTCGAAGAAGGCGCGCGCAGCATGGCCCGGCTGCGGGTGACCAAGCGCGACGTCATCATCGGCGTCTCCGCGAGCGGCATCACGCAGTTCGTGCGCGGCGCGCTGACGGGAGGCCGCAAGAAGGGCGCGCGCATCATCTTCGTGACGTGCTGGCCGGGTACGGAACTCCAGAACTACGTCGACCTCATCATCGCGCCGGTCGTCGGCGCCGAGGTCATCGCCGGCTCGACCCGGCTCAAGGCCGGGACCGCGACGAAGATGGTGCTGAACATGCTCACGACGATCTCCATGATTCGCGTCGGCAAGACGTACGGGAATCTGATGGTCGACGTGAAAACAGGCTCGGAGAAACTGAAGGATCGGGCGCGGCGCATCGTCGTGATCGTGACGGGCGTCGGCCAGGAAGAGGCCGGCGAGCTCCTGGAGCGGGCCAAGTGGAACGTGAAGGCCGCCATCGTCATGGAAAAGGCTGGCGTCACGCTGCCGCAGGCGCTTCGCAAGCTGAAGCAGGCCCACGATTCTCTCCGCGAGGCGCTCGGAGAAGATCTCGAGCCGACGCTTCGCCGGTTGCTCGCAGTGAGCGAAACCTAAGAGCTGAGGAACTTCGCGGCCGCCGCGCGATCCAGCACGACGAGGGCGTTCGGGTGCGTCTGGATCAGCGACGCGGGTACGCGCGTCGTCACTGGCCCAGCCAGGGCGCGTCGCACGATCGCCGCTTTGCCCGCGCCTGTCGCGAGCAGGATCACCGTCCGTGAATTCAGAATCGTCGCCATCCCCATGGAAACGGCGTACTTAGGGACGCGCGCCAGACCGTGGAAGAGATAGGCATTTGCCCGGCGCGTGGCGGGGAGCAGCCGCACACGATGTGTGCGCGCGCTCAGGTGCGCTGCCGGCTCGTTAAAACCGACGTGGCCGGTCAGGCCGATGCCGAGCACGCAGAGATCCATTCCGCCCGTGCGAACGATCCGGTCGTCGTACGCGCCCGGGTCTCGGCCGTCGATGTCAGGAAAATGCGCTGACGCCTCCGGCAGATCGACGGCATCGATCAGGTGGTGGTGCATGAATGCGCGGTAACTGCCGGGATGGCCCGGGCGCAAGCCAATGAACTCGTCGAGGTTGAACGTGGTGGCACGGCGGAACGAGCAGCTTCCGCGCGCATGCAATCGCGCGATCTCACGATAGAACGGAATCATCGTGCGGCCCGTCGGCAGGCCCAGCACCGACGCCGGTCTCGCACGAAGGGTCCGGCCGACGAATTGCGCCGCGGCACGGGCGGCCAGTCCTGAGGTCGGGAGCACGAGGATCTGCATCATCAGAACGCGTCGTTGTACGCGGGCAGCTGCAATGCGCCCGAAAGTGCGGCTCGCGCCAGGTGAACGGCGCCGTGTGCGGGGTCAGTCTCGAGAGGAACTACGCGCGACTCGGGCAGGAGCCTGCTGAGCTCTCTCGTCACCTGGCGGCGCAACTGGCCAAGGCCCAGCAAGGTCCCTCCGGAGAGCACGACAGGCTCCGCCTCGATTGAAAGCCGGCTTGCGACGGAGTGCACCGCCTTCGCGAGTTCCTGCGCCGCCACGGTCACGAGATGCCCGGCGATGCCGTCTCCTGCGTCCGCGGCCGCGCCGACTTCGCGCGCGAGACATGCGATGGCGCTCGGCCGCGTTCCGCCCTCGTAGATCTCGCGAACCAGGTCCCGCGGTTTCTCCACGCCATAATGCGCCAGCACGCGTGCCGTCAGGTCGGTCTGCTCACCGCGCCCGTCGGCCGCACGCAACACTGCGCGTAGCGCCAGACGGCCCAGCCAGTAGCCACTTCCCTCGTCGCCGAGCACGTAGCCCCAGCCGCCGGCGCGGGCGCCTCGTCCGTCCGCGCTGCGGCCATACGCGATGGATCCCGTGCCGGCGATGACGACAGTCCCCGGGCGTCCGGGGACACCGGCTTCGAGGGCGATCAGAGCATCGTTGACGACGACGACACGCGCACGCTGGCCGATGCGGCGCAGAATCCCGCGAATCACTTCCGCGTCCTGCGGCCGGTCGACGCCGGCCATGCCCAGGCAGATTGCCGCCGGCGCCGGTGAAGTACCCATGGCCTGGGCGATCAGGTCGTGCAGGACTTTCTCGACTTCCAGTTCGCCCACTGACTGAAGATTCGCCCCGGGGCCGCGCGCTTCGGCGAGAACCTGGCCGGCGTCGTCTGCGAGGACGCACATCGTCCTCGTGCCGCCGGCGTCGATGCCAAGCACACTCATCGTCCGCGAAGCGTACCTCATTGACATCGTTTTTGGCCGGTTGGTACGCTGCGCACGTTGTCCGCAAACTCTTCGGAGTTCGATGCCGCGCGTGCCGTGCTCCGCGAGGGGCTCGACATTCGCGCGTTTCCGGCGGCGGCAGTCAGCGTCGGTCACGTGAACGGCCCCGTCTGGGAGGAATCGTTCGGGACCCTGACGTACGAGGCTGGTGCGCCGCGGTGTACGGGCGCCACGGTCTTCGATCTCGCGTCGCTGACGAAAGTCATTGCGACGGCGTCGGTAGCGATGCGCCACGTCGCATCGGCAAGCATCTCGCTCGACACGCGCGTCTCTGACGTGTTGCCGTCGTTCCGGTCAGCTCCGGCTGCGGCGGTCAACGTCCGCCAGCTGCTGGATCATTCATCCGGTCTTCCCGCTCACCTGCGCATCTGGGAACAGGCGCACGGCCGCGCCGACTATCTCCCGCGACTGGCGACGACCGGACTGGAGCGGGAACCTGGCCGCGCGGCGGTTTACTCCGATACGGGCTTCATCCTCCTCGGCTTCATGCTGGAGGACGCCGGCGGTGCGCCGCTCGATCAGCAGTTCTCACAGTGCGCGGGTCCGCTGGCGACTGACCTTCGGTTCCTTCCACCTGCAGCCTGGCGCGACCGCACCGCGCCCACGGAGTTGGATTCCTGGCGCGGACGAGTGCTTATCGGCGAAGTGCACGACGAAAATGCAGCCGCGCTGGGCGGCGTGGCCTCGCATGCCGGGCTTTTTGGGACAGCAGCGGCAGTCGGTGCATTTGCGCGCGTGGTTCTGCAGACATTCGCGCGCGAGACTCATCTCGGGACGCCGGAGTCGATGAAGTTGTTTGCGTCACGGTCGGCGGTCCCGGGAAGCTCGCGAGCCCTGGCCTGGGACACGGGGTTGCCAACGTCGTCGTGCGGGACCCGGATGAGCCCGCGGGCTATCGGTCACACTGGCTTCACTGGTACTTCGTTATGGATCGATCCCGCACGGGATCTCTATGCGGTGCTGTTGACCAACCGCGTGCATCCGACGCGGACGAACGTGAAGTTCCTGCCGCTGCGCGCGCGTTTTCACGACGCGCTGCCGTTCTAACTTCCGCCCGTCCGGCCGCCAGGAGGCCCACCTGGGCCAGTCGGTGGCGCCGGCCGATCGAGTCCCCCACCACGCGCGGGAGTCAAGCCTCCTGGGCCGCCCTGCTGTGGGCCACGGCCCGGAGCGCCGCCTGGGCCGCCTCGGTCGTTCCCCCCCTGCCTGCCTGGCTGGCCCTGTTGCGGCATCTGGCGGCTCATTCTGAGCTGCGCGAGCCGCGCGTCAAACGGCCAGAGGTTGTACTGCTGTTGCTGCTGATAGATCTTGATCGAGGTACCCGTGCTGCTGCTTCTGACGCCGGTGATGCCTGGCGTCTGCGCCGCACCCTGATTGCCCTGCTGGCCTGACCTGCCAGGTCCCTGGGATGAGCCGGCAGGTGGAGCTGAGCCCGCCGGCTGGTTGGTACCGGGCAGGCTCACGCCGTTGCCGAGGGGCACGAAGTCGGCGTTCGTGATCGGGTCTTTCCACTTCTTGCGAAGGTAATGGCCCGAGACGAGGACGTCGATGCTCGGCGGGTACGCTCCGCGGTTCTTCTGTTGGTACAGATAAATCGCGCGAGCGTACTGCTCGCCGCGGAAGATGAGGTCGTCTTCCCGCTGTCGCTGCGCCTGTTGCCGCCACGCCGGCAACGCCGCGGTCATCCAGATGGCCGCGATGGCCATCCCGACCAGCAGCGCCACCATTGCAAATCCTGCTTCGCGGCGCTCTCGGGGAGTGTTGACGGGAGCCATCGGCTGCTAGAACCAGTCCGCGATGCGGCTGCCATCGAGAGCGTTGCCGTCGTACCCGCTCTTGACATCGAAAATCCCCGCCGACGCGGTCACATTGGTGCCCTCAGGCTCGGCCGCCACGGTCTGCCACGTATCCGAGGACGTCGTGAATGGATCGCGCGGCAGCGCGCGCAGGTAGCTCTCCGACACGAGCGTCTGGAGCGATTCCGGGTACTTCGCCTTGTCGGCGTAGTACTGGTCGATCGCGTCGCGCATGATGAACAACTGGCTGCGAAGCGTCGCTTCTTTTGCCGCGGTCACCGAGTTGCGGTACTCGACCATCGCCATGGAGGCCAGGATCATGATGATGCTGATGACGATCAGCAGTTCGATGAGAGTCCAGCCCTCATCGCCGCGCTTGCCGGGGAGCCGGCTCCGTGTCGCGATGTTCATATGTGCCTACCAGTCCCGGTATTTCGTGCCGTCAAGGGCCTTGCCGTCGAACTTCGAATAGATATCGAAGACGCTCGATCCGCCCCAGACCTTGGTGTCCGCGGCATCCGTGTAGGCGCGTTTGCCCCAATCGGTCGTGCCGGTGAACGGATCCACCGGAATGCGCCGCAGGAACTTTTTCTTTCGTCCGGACGCGTCGTTCGCGAGCAGCACGCCATCGACAAGTTGCTCGAGTGAGCTCGGGTAATTCTCGGCCGTCATGTTGAGCTCGGTCTGCGAGAGCAGACCGTTCTGCGCCCAGTCATGGAAGGTGTCGATGGCGCCCCTGACCTCGCGGAGCACCCGCTTGAGTTCCATCTCCCGCTGGCGCTTCATCGATACGCGCGCGATTGGCAGCGCGGCCGTCGCGAGGATCGCCATGATTCCGGTGACGACGATGATCTCGATGAACGTATAGCCGCTCGACGATTTCCGGAACCACTGCAAGGGCGTGCGCTTGGCCATGCCTATTTGACGATCACAGTAGCAGGTACGGTCTGCACTGGAATCGGCGTCCCCGATGCTGTCATGAGCACAGCGGTAACGTTCACCCTGGATTGCCCTGGCCCGACGGCCTGAAACACGATGCCCGCCAGCCAGTCGGCTCCGGACGCGCCGGGGGCCGAGGCTGGACGCGCGATCGCGATGTCGATCTTGCCGGCCACTTCGTCAATCTTCGGCACGAAGGTGGACTGGACGCCGCCCTGCTGCATGAAGCCGGCGTTCGAGACGGAGACCGCCTTCAGCACCTTCGGATCGTAGGTAATGGTCAGGGTCGCCTGTCCGAGCTGCGACACGTTTTCAATCCGGATAGGCATCGTGTACGGCGGACCGCCCATCTGCATGCCCGCCTCGGGCCCGGCGACGCTGATCCGTGCGCCCGCTGGAGACTGTGGCGCGCCAGAGCTGTTCACGGCCTCGACCGGCACGACCCCCGGTGCGCGAGTCGTGTTTGCTGGAGGCGCGCCGGTCGTGGTTGTACTCGCGGCGCTCGCGGGCGGCTGACCCGGGGGGGGCGGCTGGCCCGGCTGTCCCGCGCCGATCACCGGCGGGGGCGGTGCGGTCGGCGAGATCAGAGTCGGCGTCGTTCCGGCGCCGAGGTTCGTGCTGGTGCCGACGTAGAGCGGCTTCAGATCCTCGGCCGTGATCTCGCGGGACCGGATGATATGCGGAGTGACGATCATGATGATGTCACTTGAATCGAGCGTCGAATTGGTGCTGCCGAACATCGACCGCAGGATGGGAATCCGCGAGATGCCGGGAAGACTGCGCGCGAGCTCCCGGTCCTCCTCCCGGATCAGACCCGCGAGGATATTGGACTCTCCGTCGCGCAGGCGCATCGCCGTAGAGGCGGTCCGGTTCACGAAGGTCGGCAGCGACTGTCCGGCGACGTCGATGTTCCCGCCGAGGCCGCTCTTGTCCACGACGATCGGCTCGAGAATGATCTCGTCGTTGTAGGTGACGCGGACCGTCATGTTCAGCGTTACGCCGATCTGCTGATAGTTGTACGAGACCTGCGGCTGACTTGGGATGCCGCCTGTCGCCAACGGCTGGAAGGTCGTCTGCGGCACGGGGATCCGGTCGCCGAGGTTCAATGTCAACTGAGCGCCCTCACGGCCCCGGAGCTGCGGCTTCGCGAGAAGACGCGTCTTCTGGTCGGACTCGAGGAGCTTGATGATCGCCGTCGGGATCGAGACGTAGGCGTCGTTACGGCCTGCTCCCGAAAACGCGGCTTGATTCAAGGGCGCGGGTGGAGCGATCAGCGAGCCCGCCGCTGTCGGCGCGGCGAGGGGCGAGAACGCAAGGCCGAGCGCGTACTCCGACAGGTTGATACCGAGATCGCGCATCCGCGTGCGCGAGACTTCCAGGATCGTGACGTCGATCAGGACCTCGGCCTTCGGCTTGTCCGCGGTCTTGATGATGTTCTCGATCATGCCCATCATCGGCGCCGACGCCCGGACGGTAATCGCGTTCAGCGACTTGTTCTGGGTGACCGTCGGTCGATTGCCGGTCGTCGTCGTTGTCAGGAGCTGATTGAGGATCGTTCCGACTTCGTTCGCGTCGGCGTGCGAAAGATAGAACGTCTGCTGGTACAGGTCCTCGTACTTCGCCCGGTTACCCGCGTTGTCCGCGTAGATGAAGATGGTCCGCTGATCGACGACCTTATAAGTCAGCTGAAACGACTGCATCAGCTGGTTCAGCACGCTTTCGAGCGATACGTCCGTGGTGTCGATGGGCGGGCCTGGACGCGAAAGCGTACCCTCGAGCCCAGTGTCGTAGTTGATGTTGATGCCCGTGGACGTGCCAATCAGGTTGAAGATGTCCCGCAGCGCTGAATTGGGGAACCGAAGTGCCGGAAGCGGAGTCCGCGGATCCAGTTTTGGAATCGGCGACGCCAGCGTTGCCTGACGCTGCATCTCCTCCATTCGCGTGCGCGGGCGCGCAGCGTCCGCGAGATCGCGAATCCTGCGCTCGACCTGAAGCGCGCGGCTCAGCGCCAGCACGTTGGAGGGCTCGAATTCCACCGCGAGGCGGTACTCCGCGGCGGCGCCCGTCAACTGGTCGTCAGCTTCCAGCTTTCGAGCCCGCTTGATGTGCTCGCTCGCGGCCTCGCGCATCGCACGCTCGAGCTCGATCCGGACCTCGATGGCTTTGGGGTTCTCGCCGACTGCCTGCCGGTAATACGCGACCGCGGCATCCCAGTCCCCGCGCTTTGCCGCAGCGTCCCCGCGCGAAACGGCGCGACCGGTCGCGCATCCGGTGGCCGTCAGCACGAGCAGTCCGATGACGCTCCAGCGTCGGCCCCGAGTCAGCATGTCTCTCGTCATCAAGGTCACCCTAGTTTCTGCCCAAGATCAATGTGCGTCGGCCGGTCCCGTCGAGGAACTCAACGATCGCACTTCTACTTTCGACCTTCACGAGGCGATATCGGCCGTCAATTACTTGCCCATCGACGCCGACGAACATCGTGCCCGAGGGGTCAACCAGAAATGCACGTTTCTTCCCGTAGTAGTCGTCCATCACGGACTTGAGGCTCAGCTTCACTTCCGGCGCCGGAGGTGGAGGCGGAGGCGCAATGACCGGCGGCGTGTACTGCGGCTGGGGCCTGGGCGGCGGAGGCGGAATCACCTTCACGCCGAACCGGAACGGATTCCGGCCCGCCTGAGGTTCATCAGGAACCTGCTCCAACTCCGTCAGTTTCAAGGCCTGTGGCGTTGTGGGTCTCGGCGCCGGTGTCGCCCGTGCCGCACCGCGGCTATCCCGCGGCTGCGGCGCCGGCGTCGGCGGGGTGCGGCCGGCCCCGCCAAGTGACGGCGGCGGCACCGGCTCGTTGCTGCTGGATCGGTAGTACCAGACCGCGCCGGCGATACCCAGGAGCGCGAGCAGCACCGTGAGTCTTGTTCGTTCGGCGCCCGAAGGAAGGAACTTCATCGAGACACCGCCGTCGTCTTTGCGTCCCGCACGAAGTACGTCGCCACCTCGAGACCCAGTTCAAGAAGATTGTCGTTCTGCACCGTGCTCGCGGAGGACAGCTTCACGCTCTCGAGGATCACGAACTCCTCCGCCGTCTCGAGCTCGTAGAGGAACTTGCGGACGCTCGCGTAGTCGCCGATCAGCGTCACCTTCGCGGTCAACCTGCTGAGCGTACTGTCCTTGATTTCCTCGCTGTCCCACTGTCCGGACTTGAATGTGACGCGAGACTGCTCCGCGAGCTTGTTCAGCGTGAAGTTCGCCACGCCAATCGCGGAACGGTCGTCCTTCGGCAGGATCTCCGTGTAGAACTTCCGCAGTTCGACGTCGGCCCGATCCTTTGCCGCGCGGTCTGCCTTGGCCTGCGTCTCGAGCGCTCGAGCGGCCAGGACGCTCTGTGTGGCCTTGTACTGGGCGTCCTTCGCGCCAGCAACGGTCCGCTGCAGCGGCCATACGACCGCGGCCAGGTAGATGACGTTGCCCACAAGGAAGAGCGTCAGCGGAATCAGGATCGCCCGCCGCTCACTGAACACCCGTTTGAGGAGGTTCATGGGCGCGGCCCTCCCTTCCGTACTGCGAGCTTCGACCGGCCAGGCACGACGCCGGGCGCGCGATAACCGCCCGACAGTGTCGCGATGAGAAAACCGTCTTCGTTCCGCTGCATGTCGCCTGGCAGTAATTCGTAGAACGCTCCGGTGCTGTTGAGCGCGTCGATGAACGCTTCCAGGTCCTCGGTGCGTTTGACGTTGAGCGACATCACGATCATGAAGACGCCGCGCTCGATTCGTGGCGCCACCGAAAGCAGCCGCGCGTCGAGCGGCAGGGTCTTTTCCACAATCCCGAAGAACGCCGTCCAGGAGAACGTTCGCTGCTCGATGAGGACGTTCGCTTCCGCCGTCGCATCGGCCAGCATCAACAGGTTCGACTTGTTCAGGCTGTTCTGCAGGGCCGTCGCGGCCGTGCGGCTCTTTTCCGCCTCGGCATCCACGCGATCCTGCTCGGCCTGCTGCGTCTGGCGCTCGCCGGACAAGCGCATCGTGGTCGTCGCGTTGAACACCGTCAGCGCCACGCCGGCGATCGCCGCAATGACAATCACCAGGCCGACCAGGCGCTCGTTATAGAACGGACGCGTTGAAAGGTTGCCCTTCAGCACGGTCAGGCCGCCTTCCGATCGCGAAGGAGGGCTCCAATCGGGGCGGCCAGGGCATCCAGCACGTCTGTTGAGGCGTTGATCTTGCTCCCCATCTCGCTGGCCTGTCGCACGTCAACAACTTCAACCGGCACGTTGAGTCGGTCGCGGATTTCCCGGCGCACATCATCCGCGCCCGTTCCGAGTCCGCCGCCGCAGAGCCACACACGGCTGAACTTGGTGCCGCCCAGGCGGTCCTCGTGGAACATCGCCGTCTGGTGAACCAGCGCGCTCAAGCCTTCTTCTTCGACCGCGGCCCGATGGCGGTAGAACATCAGATCCGATCCGCGGCCGATCGTCAGCGTCGTGGCCTCCGGCGCGAGCGTCACGAGCAGCCAGTCGGACGCCGGCGCGCCTCCCGCTCCAATGACAGCGTTCATGACATTGAAACTGGCGACATCGACGATGCCAGCATGGAGTCCGGCGGCGGTCGCGACCGACTCGTACTGGGCCACGACGTCGCGACGAGCAACCGTGGCTGCCACCATAGGGCCGGTTTCGCTCTTGTGCGCCACAAACCACGCAATCTGAGCGTCTTCAATGGGAAACGGAGTCGACTTCTTCAGCTTCCAGCGAATCAGCTGGTCGACATCCGCGGACTTTGACGGCAGCTGTTCGAACGGCAGCAGAGAGACTCTGGCGGCGTTGTCCGGAATCACGAGCGCTACCCGAGCGGATTTCCGCACGCCTGCGCGATCGAGGCCGCGTTTGAGCGCCTCCAGGACCGCAGAAGGATTCTGGATGTTCGGTCCGCTGGGCGCCGGCGACAACGCGCCAGGAGGCAGCGGCTCGCTCGCATATCCGACCAGGGGCGATGACGCACCACGGCCGAGCTCGACCACCGTCAGGCGGCGGCTGGCCAATTCCACCGCGATCGTCGGCGGCGTCGGCGCAAACCAGGATGATTCGGCAGGCACGTGTCGATCTACTCCACAAAAGTGACTTTGTTTATCTCGCGCAACGTGGTCACGCCGGTCATGACCAGGCCAACGGCGCATTCCCGCAGGAACGTCATCCCGTCGTCCTTTGCCGCCCGCTTGATTTCAGATGTCGGACGCTTCTCGAGAATCATGTCGCGGATGCGGTCGGACAGGTCCATCAGCTCGCATATTGCCGTTCGACCCTTGTATCCCGTGCCGCCGCACTCGATGCAACCTTCTCCTTCATAGAACACCTGGTTGTCGGCCATCGCAGGATCGAGCGCGGACTCGATGAGCTGTTCGCGCGTGACCTTGGCTGGGCGCTTGCAGTCCGTGCAGATCCGCCGCACGAGGCGCTGCGCGAGCACGCAGTTCAAGGCGGCGACGAACTGATACGCCTCGACGCCCATGTTCAGGAATCGCCCGAGCACGTCGATGACGTTGTTCGCGTGCACGGTCGTGAACACCAGGTGTCCCGTCAGCGCCGACTGAATCGCGATCTGCGCCGTTTCGGGGTCGCGGATCTCGCCGACCATGATCTTGTCCGGGTCGTGGCGCAGGATCGACCGCAGCCCGCGGGCGAACGTCAGGCCCTTCTTCTCGTTGATGGGGATCTGGGTGATGCCGCGCAGCTGGTATTCGACCGGATCCTCAATCGTGATGATCTTGTCCTCGATCGTCTTGATCTCAGACAACGCGGCATAGAGCGTCGTGGTCTTACCGCTGCCGGTCGGCCCCGTGACGAGGACCATGCCGTAGGGTTCCCGGATGAACTTCCGGAACCGCTTCATCTCGATGTCCGGCCAGCCCAGGATGTCGAGGCGGAGATCGGTGAACTGCTCGCTCATCGACTCCTTGTCGAGAATTCGGATGACCGCGTCCTCCCCGTGGACGCTGGGCATGATCGACACGCGGAAGTCGATGGTCTTGCCGCGCAGGCGCAGCCGGAAGCGGCCGTCCTGGGGCACGCGCTTCTCGGCGATGTCCAGCTCGGCCATGACCTTGATGCGCGAAATAATCGTGCTGTGGTGCCGCTTGTCGATCGGGTTCATCGCCTTCTGCAGCACGCCGTCGATGCGGTATTTCACGTGCACCGCATCGTCGCCCGTCTCGATATGGATGTCCGATGCGCGGCGCTGGAGCGCCGTGAACACCATGGAGTCCACGAGTCGGATGACCGGGCTGCCGTCAGACGTGAGCTTGTCGACGGTCAGGTTCTCCTCCCCCGCCTCGTCTTCGCGGAGGATCTGCATCTGGAAGCCTTCCGTGGCTTCCTCGAGGACGCGCTGCGAGCTTTCGCTCTTCTTCAGAATGTTCTGAATCGCGGAGGGCGTGCCCACGCAGACCTTGATCGGCGTGTTCAACTGCACTTCGACTTCGTCGATTGTCTGGAACTGGCTGGGGTCTGAAACGACGATCAGGAGGGCCTGACCGTCGCGCCGGTACGGGACGAACCCGTATCGCAGCATCAGATCCGCAGGGATGCTCCGGAACAGCCCGTGATCGGGATGGAAATGATCGAGGTCGACGAATTCGACCTGGTAGCGGTCCGCAAGGAACCGCGCCCGGACTTCCTCCGCCGCCAGGTCAACTGGCGCCCGATCATCGTCAGCGTAAAGGGTGTCCGTCTGCGTCGGTTCAGCCATGACCTAGGATCTCGACAGTGAAGACAGGTTGAAGAGCGGCATGTAGAGCGAGAGCAGGAGGAATGCGATGACGACGCCCATCACGATGAGCAGGACGGGCTGAACGAGATTCGAAAACCGCGTCAACGTCGTCTCGTTGTCCTCGTCGTAGAAATCCGCCACGCTGTTGAGCATGTCCGCCAGCGCGCCCGTGGACTCGCCGACTTCCACCATCTCGATCGCCACGTGCGGAAACGTGTGCTGCTCGTTCAACGTTGCCGCAAGACTGCCGCCCTCGCGAACGCGGCGCGCAACCACCACCAGGCCCTCGCCGATCGCCTGATTCGTGACGGCCTTGGCAGAAATATCGAGCGCGTTCACGAGCGGAATGCCGCCACCAAGCAGCGTCGCCAGCGTCCGGGCGACCTGGGCGGTCGCGAGTTTCCGTCCCAGCAAGCCGAAGAACGGCAGCCGAAGCAGCCAGCCGTGCATGCGCCGCTTCTGGCCCGGTTGACGGTACAAGGCATAGCCGATCACGACAACGCCAGCGAGCCCGGCAAGGATGGGCACGGAGTAGCCGACCAGGGTCTGCGAGATGTTCACGACGATGCGTGTGGACAGCGGCAGTTCGGCGCCGGCGCCGTCCCCGTACTGCGCATAGAAGGCGCCAAACTCGGGGATGACCTTGAAGACGATCAGGCCGACGACGACCATCGAGAGCGACATGAGCACGACCGGATAGATCAGCGCGGAAATCACGCGCGATCGGACTCCCATCATTACTTTGATGTGCTGGACGTATCGACGCAGCACCTGCTCGATGCTCCCGCTCTTCTCGCCCGCCATCAGCGACGCGGTATAGACACCGGAAAATAAGTTCTGGGCTTCGAACGCTTCCGACAGCGCGCTGCCCGACCGCACGCGTTCGTACACGTCGTCGAGCGCCACCTTGAAGATTGGATTCGGGACCCGGCGCCGCAGGATTTCGAGCGACTGGACGAGCGGCAGGCCCGCACGAAGCAGCGTCGCGAGTTCCTGATTGAAGACCAGGAACTCGGCCATCGGAATCTTGCGCCGGCGCGGCAGGCGAAGCTGGAGCCCGCCAACCTTCAAACCACCGCGGTTCTGGACCGAGAGCAGGTAGAGGCCCTTTTCCTCCAATTCGAGACGGAGGCGTGCCTCGTTCTCAGCGACGTATGTGGCCTCGCTGATTTGGCCGCTTACGGTCGCTACACGGCAGTGAAATTCCACGTCTCCACCATTAGACCTTGCTTTCGACGCCGAGGTCGGGTCCGGACACAAACTTTTAACAAAGGCACAACACCGGGCATCCGAACTTTTATCGTCCGGGATTCCCTGTGGCGTTAAGACCCCGCGAAGGCCGGTGAATTAGCGGGGTTCGACGAAGGCGTGAAATACCCGGATGCCGAGCTCTCGACTGTCCCGGCTGCCGCCCGGCTGTTTGGCCGGGATGAACGTCCGATCAACATCGATGCGCACTTCGACCATGTCGCCGGTGCCAAGCTGTGCAACGGTGAGCGGGATTTTCTTGAGCTGCGTCCCTTTCGAATCAATCGTCAATGTCTCGACGGCCGTCTGCCCCACCGATACCGTGACCTGCTGGGGCTTGTCCGGGAAAAGATCCGGGCGTCCGTCGTACTCCAGGTAAAGAAGCACATCACGGCGTGGATTCCGCAGGCTGAGAAGCGCCAGCTTCTGCGTCCACTGCCACTCGATCGTCGGATCGTCAGGCGCGAACTCACCCGGATGCCAGCCGCTCAGGCGGATGACTTGAATGCTCTCGGAGCGAGGAAGCAGATCGAGAGTGGCGACCTTGTATTGCCGCTCCGGGGACTCGCGATCGGCCGGGTCGATGCCCGAGAGAGGTAACCGTTCGTTGTCCTTGTACAAGCCGACGCGAATCGTGGCCTCTCCCAGGTAGGAAAACGCCGGCACGAACCGTGTGCGCGTGTACTGAATGGTCTGACCGGGCTTCCATTGCGAGGTCTGCATTCCGGCGGGCAGATCGTGATCGTCCATCCAGATGGTCGTGCCGTCGTCTCTGGTGATATGCACGAACACCTTGTAGTCGCCGGCGATGGACGCGCCCTGCGCGACGTCGAAGCGATACGTGAGCTCTATCGGAGCGCCAAGAGGCGCCGACTGGCGATTGAGCGTCACCGCGACGGAGGCCACGGGCGGTGCCTGGTCGGCCTTGCTGCATCCTGACGTCGTGCTCGCAACCACCAGCAGCGCAGAACAGACCGCCACGCGAGTTGAGATCATCGGCGCCGATCGTAGCTGTATTGCTGCATGCTGTTCAATATGTTAGCCTTGCGGCGCTTTCCTAAGCGATATCCCAATGTCAGCTGACGCGCTCGGCATGATCGAAACACGGGGCCTGATTGGCGCCATCGAGGCCGCCGATGCGATGGTCAAGGCTGCCAATGTCACTCTCATCGGCAAGGAATACATCGGCGCCGGCTATGTGACCGTCCTCGCACGCGGGGACGTTGGCGCGGTGAAGGCCGCGACGGATGCCGGCGCGGCCGCCGCCAGACGCGTTGGTGAGCTCGTTTCCGTCCATGTCATCCCCCGTCCGCACGCAGACGTCGAGCGCGTGCTTCCGAGAGCCGGCGCAGCCGCCAAGAGCTAGCGCCTGCCCCGCACGACGATGGCGTCGGCGCCAACCCTGAACGATCGCGACCTCGCTTCCGTGCAGGAAGCACGCCGGCTCGCGCAGCGCGCGAAGGCCGCCGCGCCGAAGCTGGCCGAACTCTCCCAGGATCAGATTGATCGCATCGTCGATGCGATGGCACCCGCGGTTCGGCAGCAGGCCGAGTCGCTCGCGCAGCTTGCCGTCGAAGAGACGGGCTTCGGCGTCGTGGCCGACAAGCTCCAGAAGAACCTGTTCGCGGCCGAACGTGTCTATCAGTTCATCCGCCCCATGAAGACCGTGGGTGTGGTCGGCCGCGATGATGCGAAAAAGGTCATCGAGATTGCCGAGCCGTTCGGCGTCGTGGCTGCCGTCGTGCCGTCGACCAATCCGACGTCCACCGCGATCTACAAGATTCTGATTTCGATCAAAGCGCGCTGTCCGATCGTCCTCAGTCCGCATCCGTCGGCGGCGAAATGCATCACTCGAGTCGCGGAGATCATGTCGGAAGCGGCGACCGCGGCGGGAGCGCCCGAGGGCGCGATCAACTGGATGCAGACCGTCTCGCTCGAGGGGACACAGGAGCTCATGAAGCACCGCGATGTGGCGGTGATTCTCGCCACTGGCGGCATGGGACTCGTTCGCGCGGCGTACAGCGCGGGTAAACCCGCGTACGGCGTCGGCCCGGGCAACGCCCCGTGTTTCATCGAGCGAAGCGCGGACCTGGCCAAGGCCGCGGGCGACATCATTACGGGCAAGTCGTTCGATAACGGCGTGCTCTGCTCGTCGCCGAACTCCGTTGTCGTAGAAGGTGCTGTCGCGGACGAAGTGAAGCGCGAGTTCATCCGCCAGGGTGCCCACTTCCTGTCGCCCGCGGACGCCGCAAAGCTCGCGGGCGTTCTGGTCACTCCGCAGCGCCTTCCCAATCCCAAGCTCGTGGGTAAGTCCGCAAAGCACATCGCGCAGGAAGTGGGCATCGCGGTCGCCGGCAATACGCGCGTTCTGATAGCGGAGCTCGCCGGCGTTGGCCGCGACTACCCCCTTTCGATCGAAAAACTCTGCCCCGTCCTCTCGTATTACGTCGTCGCGGACTGGCAGGAGGGCTGCGAGCGTTGCAAGCAGATCCTGCGGTACGGCGGCATGGGCCACACGATGTCGGTCCATTCGCGCAACGATCAGGTCATCCTCGAATTCGGGTTGAAGAAACCCGCCTTCCGGATCGTCGTGAACACCCCGACGACGCACGGGTCGATTGGGCTCACGACCGGCCTCGATCCGTCGATGACGCTTGGATGCGGCGGCTGGGGCGGCAATATCACGTCCGACAACATTTCTCCGAAACACTTGCTCAACATCAAGCGCCTCGCGTACGAGCTGCGTCCGGCGACAACGCACGCATCGGCATCGGCGGTCCCCACGCCCGCTCCAGCGGCGCACACCGATTTGCCGAAGGTGGCGCCGCCGGCGGCAGCATCCGGAGTGGATACCGCGGCATTGGCAAAGCAAGTGGCGACCGTCACGGGAACCGCGACGACAGCCGTGCCGCCGGCTGAGTCCGGGGCCGTCGTGTCATTCGTGTGCGAGGAGGATGTACGCCAGGCTGTGCGTCTCGGTCGCAAGATTGTGATCGGCGAGCGAACGATCATCACACCGTCAGCTCGCGACCTCGCCAACGAACACAAGGTGTTCGTTCTGCAGTCCTGGCCACGCTAGGCCGCTCCGGCCCTGTTCTTGCACCGTTGACCGAGTGCGATCGCGATGCTACCCTGCCCTCACATTCATGATTCCGGCGGGCCGACGACCGTAGACCAGGCATGAGGCTGAGATCCCGACTGCTCGTCGTGTGTCTTGCCGGCTGGCTTTCGGGGTGCGCTGTCAGTACCGCGCCCGTCGCTCCCCAATTGCCTCCGCCTCCGGCTCCGGCCCCCACGCCGGCACCCGCGCCGGTCGAAACACCGAAGCCGACACCTCCGCCGATCGTTGAGGATTCAATCGCCCTGCTGATCAAGCGCGCCGACGCGCAGTTCGATCTCGGCCGCGCGGAGTTCGACAAGGGCCGGATCGTGGCTGCACGCGAGCACTTCGATGCCGCCATCGACCTGCTCCTGCTCATACCCGATGGCGCGCGCTCAGATGCCCGATCGCAGGCCGCGCTCGAACGGCTGCTCGATCGCATCGCGGCGTTCGACCTGCTGGCCTTGCGGGAAGCCGACGGCGTCGCCGAGGCACGCTCAGAGCCTGCGGCGATCGATGAGGTGCTGAAGGCCGCCACCTCCGAACGGCCGTCACCAAAAGCAACGACTGCGGAAACCGTTGCCGCCGATCTGGAACAGACTCCGCACGACATTCCGATCGAAGCGAACGCGCGCGTTCTGTCGTACATCGAGTTGTTCCAGGGACGCCTTCGCGAGTTCATGCAGAACGGCCTCGATAGGGCGCAGCGCTATCTGCCCATGATCCAGAGCGTCTTCAAGTCTGAAGGCATTCCGCTGGATCTGGCGTTCGTGCCCCTGGTCGAAAGCGCATTCAAGTCGACGGCGCTCTCGCGCGTCAGCGCCAAGGGCATGTGGCAGTTCATGCTGCCGACCGCGCGTGAGCACGGCCTCAACCAGACATGGTTCGTGGACGATCGATCGGACCCGGAGAAAGCAACGCGAGCGGCAGCGCAGTACCTGAAAACCCTGCAGGGCATGTTCGACGGCGACTGGAATTTCGCGCTTGCGAGTTACAACGCGGGCCCAGGACGACTCCAGCGCGCCGTGCGGCTGTCGAAATCGACCGACTTCTGGCGTCTCACCGCCAGCACCCGGTATCTGCCGCGCGAGACTCGCGAGTATGTGCCGATGATTCAGGCGGCGATCATCATCGCCAGGAACCCCGAGCTGTACGGCTTTGCGGTTGCGTCGGCCGCGCCCCTCGCGTACGAAACGGTCAGGATTCCCGGTGCGCTCGACCTCAAGATCATCGCGGAATGGGCTGGCGTCCCGATCGAGGCGCTGCAGGATCTGAATCCCGATCTCCGGCGCACCACAACGCCGATGACGCCGCACTCGCTCAAGGTTCCGATTGGCACGGGCGCGGCGATCGAAGGCAAGCTCGACGGCGCGGCGTCGCTCTATCGCGAATTCCAGTTCCACACCGTCAAGAAGGGCGAGACCCTCAGCAGCATCGCGAAGAAGTACAAGGTCACCATCGCAAAGCTGCGCGAGCTCAACGAGCTGTCCGCGAAGGCCAAGGTACAGGCCCGTCAGGAACTGCGCATCCCGTCGCCGTCAGCGACCGCGCTGCCGGCCGTGGCATCTCCGAAGCCGACCGTGGCGGCAGGCCGGCCGGCTGTGAGCTCGAGTGCGCGGACATATCAGGTTCGCTCGGGTGACACGCTCTTCAGCATCGCGCGTCAGTTCTCCATCACGGTGGCGGAGCTGAAGCGGCTCAACGGGCTCACGAAAGACAGCATCCGCCCCGGCGATCGGCTCACAGTTCGCCGCTAGAGTTTGGAGATTCTCCAATTCCCTCTTCTGACGTCGATGGAATAACTCCACTTCTCGTCCGAAGCTGCCGCGAATGTGGGCCACTCTCAGATGGTCCGCTCCTTGCCTGATCAGGCCGCATGCTCTCGAGACTCACGACGGCGGCCATCGCCGGCGTTGAAGCCGTTCCAGTCAGTGTCGAAGTAGACGTCAGCGGCGGCGGCTTACCTGGACTCACGATGGTCGGTCTGCCCGACGCCACGGTGAGGGAAAGCCGGGACCGGGTGCGCACGGCGATCCGGAACGCCGGCTTCCCAATACCGTCCACCAGGATCACGGTCAGCCTTGCACCATCGGATATGCGCAAGATCGGCGCTTCGTTCGACCTGCCGATCGCGCTCGGCATCCTGGCCGCATCTGGCGTTCTACCCCACCATGCCGATCGTCCGCTCGTGATCGTTGGAGGCCTGTCGCTCGACGGCAGCGTGCCCCCGATGCATGGCGTCCTGCCGATGGCCGCGCTCGCACGCAAGTCAAGTGCTGCGCTGCTGTTTCCCGAATCCAACCTCGAGGAGGCCGGCATCGTCGACGGGCTCCCGCTCCATCCCGTTCGCACGCTGATGGAGGCCGCACGCGTCCTTGTCTCCCCTGATCGACAACCCGTGCCCGCCCCGCCAGTGTCCCTGCCAGGCGACGACTTCGACGACCTATCCGAGGTCCGTGGGCAGCACGTGGGCCGCCGGGCGCTCGAAATCGCGGCGTCAGGAGCTCACCATCTGATCTTTCGCGGTCCGCCAGGCGCCGGAAAGACGATGCTGGCGAGCAGGCTTCCGGGACTGCTGCCCCCGTTGCGGTTTGAAGAGGCCCTTGCCGTTACGACCATCCACTCGATTGCCGGATTGCTCCCACGTCGAGCAGGGCTCATGACGCGCCGGCCGTTTCGCGCTCCACATCACACCTGTTCGGAGGTCGCACTGGTGGGCGGCGGCTCGATACCGCGGCCGGGCGAGCTCAGTCTCGCTCACCACGGCGTCCTCTTCCTCGACGAGTTGCCCGAGTTCAGCCAGCGCGCCCTGGATACGCTCAGGCAGCCTCTAGAGCAGGGAGTCGTCCACGTGGCGCGAGCGGCAAGATCCGTCACCTTTCCATCCCGCGTGATGCTGGTCGCTGCGATGAATCCCTGTCCGTGCGGGTTCGCGGGCGTTGCGGACAAGGCGTGCGTCTGCTCATCTGCGTCAGTCGCTCGGTACCGCGAGCGGCCGTCGGGCCCCCTCCTCGATCGATTCGATCTGCTCGTAGAGCTTCCACCTGTTCCCTGGGCCGACATCGCGGCCGTCGAAGCGCAGGGCGAAGCCACGGCCGCTGTTCGTGAGCGCGTACTGGCCGCACGGGACCGCCAGCTCGCCCGACAGGGGGTGCTCAACAGCGAACTGAACGGCGCCCGGCTGCGTCAGAACTGCCAACCGGCTGGTCTGAGGGGCGTCGAAATGATCCGACGGGCCGTCGAGCGGTATGCGCTGAGCGTGCGGGGCGTCTCCAGGGTTTTGCGTGTGGCCAGGACGATTGCTGACCTGGAAGATGCACCCCGGGTCACGGAACTGCACGTGGCAGAGGCCTTGCACTTTAGATTGGCCAGCCGGTCCGCTTCTGGTTACGAAATTGGTGACAGGAGCGGGTCTATGTGATAGATTCCGAAGGTTTTTGCAGGGCTTTGGGGCCCTGGATAGAGACTGGCAAGGGCGGTAATGCGTTCAACCCGTTACACAATTCTCATCGCAAACCGAAAAACGGGAGCCGTCCGCCGGCTGACGTTGTCTCGGCGCGTGATGGGACTGGTGCTCGGCCCGCTGCTGGTCATCCCGACGCTGGTCCTGATCGGCTCCCGTGGCGCCGGCCGGGCGGAAGTCGAAGGCCTCAAGACCACCAACGAATCGCTCCGTCTCGAGAACCAGAGCTATCGGGAAGCCACCGGAGAGTTGACGGTTCAAATCGCCACGCTTCAAGCCGCGATTACCCAGCTTTCCGAGGATGCGCAGCTGGATCCGACCGCCAGGGCCGCGATCGCCGGGCTACCGGCGGTGATTCGGTCGCGGGCCATGGGTGGCGAGACGTCGCCGGCCATGACCGCATCGAACGCCGCGCCGGAGGGCACCTTCGGCATTCTCAAGGACGTCCTGGGTTCGCTCGAGTCGGGTCTCGCGAGCGTCAAGTCGCGCGTCGAGAACCAGCAGGCGCTCGAGCGTGCGACGCCGTTCCTCTGGCCGATTACGGGCTGGCTCACGTCCACCTTCGGCACGCGCAAGGATCCGTTTACCGGCCGGCCGGATTTTCATCCTGGACTGGACATCTCCGCGGTTCAGGGAACGCCGGTCAAGGCCACGGCCGATGGTACCGTCGAGTCGGCCGGCTATCAGGGCAACTACGGCAACGCGATCGTGCTGACTCATGGGTTCGGTATCGGCACGCGATTCGGGCACTTGTCTCAGATCGCCGTCCGGCCCGGGCAGAAGATCATGCGTGGTGAAGTAATCGGCTACGTAGGCGCGACGGGCCGCGCGACGAGCGCGCACCTCCACTACGAGATTCTGATCAACGGTCAGCCCATCAACCCGTTCCGCATCCTGACCCGTCCCTGAGCCGGCCAGACTCACCCGCCGCGCCGTTCGGTGCCGCGGCTTTCCGTGTAGAATCGATTGAATTACCCGTACGGCGGGAGCCCCACCATCAGGTGACATGCTTCCGCCGGCGCCGGTAGCTCAATGATCAACGCCCTCCTTGCCAAGGTCATCGGCACGCAGAACGAACGTGAACTCAAACGCCTGCGCCCGGTTGTTGCGCGTGTAGGCGAACTCGAATCCGGGGTCAAGGCGCTTTCAGACCAGGATCTCCGCGGACGGACGCAGCAGTTCCGCGAGCGCGTCGCCAATGGCGAGTTGCTCGACGACATCCTTCCCGAAGCCTTCGCCGTCGTGCGCGAGGCGGGTTGGCGCGTGCTCAACATGCGCCACTTCGACGTCCAGCTGCTCGGCGGCATGGTGCTCCACAGCGGCAAGATCGCCGAAATGAAGACCGGCGAGGGCAAGACCCTCGTCGCCACGCTGCCCGCGTATCTGAACGCGCTAGCCGCCAAAGGAGTCCACGTTGTCACGGTGAACGACTACCTCGCCCGCCGCGACTCCGAGTGGATGGGCAAGATCTACCGCTTCCTCGGCATGTCGGTCGGCGTGATTCAGCACGAGCTCAACGATCAGGAGCGGCAGGTCGCCTACGGCGCCGACATCACCTACGGCACCAACAACGAGTTCGGGTTCGACTACCTCCGCGACAACATGAAGTTCGATCTCGCGAACTTCGTGCAGCGCGGACACCACTTCGCCATCGTCGACGAAGTCGACAGCATCCTTATCGACGAGGCCAGGACCCCGCTCATCATTTCCGGCCCCGCGGAAGAATCCACCGATCTGTACTACGAGGTCGATCGATTCATCCCGAAGCTGAAGGCCGGCGCCGTGACGCAGGGCAACGTCAAAGCCGAAGACCGCGAGCAGCTCGAGACCACGGGCGATTTCCTGGTTGACGAGAAGCACAAGACGGTTCAGCTCACCGAGACCGGCATGGCCAAGGCTGAGCAGATGCTCAACCACCGGCTGGTGCCGGGGTCGGGTGGGATGTACGACCCGGCGAACATGCCGCTGCTCCATCACATTCACCAGGCGCTCCGCGCGCACGCGCTGTTCAAGGTGGATGTCGACTACATGATCAAGGACGGCCAGGTCGTCATCGTCGATGAGTTCACGGGTCGTCTGATGCCGGGCCGGCGTTGGAGCGACGGGCTTCACCAGGCGGTGGAGGCCAAGGAGAAGGTGAAGATCGAGCGCGAGAATCAGACGCTCGCCACCATCACCTTCCAGAACTACTTCCGCAAGTACAAGAAGCTCTCCGGAATGACCGGCACGGCCGAGACCGAGGCCGAGGAGTTTGCGAAGATTTACAACCTCGATGTTGTCGTGGCGCCGGCCAACCGGCCGCTTGCTCGCATCGAGGAGCCTGACAGCGTTTACAAGACCGAGAAAGAGAAGTACGACGCCATCATCAACGACATCGCCGCTAAGCAGCAATCGGGACGGCCGACGCTGGTGGGCACCGTGTCCATCGAGAAGTCAGAGAGGCTCTCGGGCGCGCTGAAGCGGCGCGGCGTCAAGCACGTCGTTCTGAACGCGAAGTACCACGCACAGGAAGCCGAGATCGTCGCGCAGGCTGGCCGGCGCGGCAATGTGACGATCGCGACGAATATGGCGGGCC
The DNA here is from genome assembly GCA_035606665.1 of Vicinamibacterales bacterium. Taxonomy (GTDB): domain Bacteria; phylum Acidobacteriota; class Vicinamibacteria; order Vicinamibacterales; family SCN-69-37; genus DASUGC01. The sequence goes on from DATNEY010000056.1 coordinate 58,138, forward strand.
GCGGCACGGACATCCTGCTCGGCGGCAATCCGGAATTCATGGCCCGCCAGCAGTGCCTTGGAGATCAGATCGCTGAACGACTGCCCAAGGGGCAAGAACGCTACGTCGACGATGACGAGTTCGTCTACTTCTTCCACCTCGACTCCTTCTACCGCGTTCCCAGGAAAGACTACGAGCGGATCTTCGAGGAATTCAAGGTCCAGACATCCGCGGAACACGAGGATGTGGTCAACGTGGGCGGCCTTCACATCATCGGCACCGAGCGGCACGAGGCGCGCCGCATCGACAATCAGCTTCGCGGCCGCGCAGGCCGTCAGGGCGACCCCGGTTCCTCGCGGTTCTATCTGTCGCTCGAAGATGACCTGATGCGCATCTTCGGCACGAGCCGTGTGTCGGGCCTGATGGAAAAGCTCGGCATGGAAGAGGGCGTGCCGATCGAGCACTCGTGGGTCACGAAGGCGATCGAACGCGCTCAGAAACAGGTCGAAGCCCAGAACTTCGCGACACGCAAACACCTGCTCGAATACGACGACGTCATGAACAAGCAGCGTGAGAACGTGTACACGCTGCGCCGGGATCTGCTCGAGGGCAAGATCAAGATCGACGAAGAAGAGATCGTCGATTCACGCGGTTACGTCGCGGCGCTCGCGGAGGAGTTGATTGAGGAGGTCGTCGAGACGCACGCCGGCAAGGACGTGGACGAGCGCGACATCGGAGCAATCAGTATCGCCGCCGCGGACATGTTCGGCCTCGACGCGGCCGAGGTGGAAGCCCTCGGACTCGATGAGCTGCCGGCGCCGGAAATCGCCGACAAGGTCTACGGCCTCGCGCTGTCGAAGTACGACGAGAAGGAAAAGTCGCTCGGCGTCGATGTCGACATCCTGCGCCGGATCGAGCGCGACATCATGCTCCAAATCGTCGACGCGCAGTGGAAGGACCACCTCTACAGTCTCGACCATCTGAAGGAAGGCATCGGCCTTCGCGGCTACGGCCAGCGCGATCCACTCGTCGAGTACAAGAAGGAAAGCTTCGCGCTGTTCCAGGCGATGAAGGCGCGCATCGACGAAGAGATGGTGCGGTACCTCTGGAGGCTGCGGCCCGTGATTGCCGGCCCCGACGGCGCGCCGACGCCTGTCGCGCCCGTCCGTCAGCCTCCACGAAAGCCCCAGTCGCTGACGTTCTCGAGCGGGTCATCGTCAACCGCGCCGCCCATGGGCGGCCCGCCAAGGCCGGCCAGGACCGGCGGCGACGACGCGCCCATCACGCAGGTCAAGCGTGACGAGCCCAAGATCGGCCGCAACGATCCCTGCTATTGCGGCAGTGGAAAGAAATACAAGAAATGCCACGGAGCGTAATGGGATGCCGTTGACTACAGAGCGTTTGGGGGCGGCCGCACAGGTCGCGGCGGGGCTCACCGAGGCCCTCACGTTTGATGACATCCTTCTGCTTCCCAGGCAGTCGAAGGTCCTGCCGAGCCAGGTCGACATCAGCTCGCGGTTCACTCGACGGATTCGCCTGAACGTCCCCATCCTCAGCGCCGCGATGGACACGGTTACCGAGAACCGGCTGGCCATTGCCATGGCCCAGCAGGGTGGCATGGGCATCATCCACAAGAACCTGAAGGTCGAGGATCAGGCCACCGAAGTGGACCGCGTCAAGCGCTCGGAGAGTGGGATGATCGTGAATCCGATCACCCTGTCCCCTGCCAACAAGATCTACGAAGCGCTGGAGCTGATGAAGCGTTACCGCATCAGCGGCGTGCCAATCACCGATGACGGCAGCAAGGAAGGCCGGCTGGTCGGCATTCTCACCAATCGCGACCTTCGGTTTGAAACCAGCGTCGACCGGCCGATTGCCGAGATCATGACGAAGGACAACCTGATCACCGTGCCCGTCGGCACGACGCTCGATCAGGCCCGGGAACAATTCCACCGGCACAAGATCGAGAAGCTCCTGGTCGTCGACGCAGACTTCCAGTTGAAGGGCCTCATCACGGTCAAGGACATCCAGAAGCTCGTCAAGTACCCCAACGCCTGCAAGGACGAACTCGGCCGGCTTCGGGTCGGCGCCGCGGTCGGCGTGAGCCGGGACACGATCGAACGCGCGGAGGCGCTCGTTGCCGCGCATGTCGACGTGCTGGTCATCGACACGGCGCACGGGCATTCGCAGGGCGTGCTCGACATGGTGTCCACGCTGCGCGAGCGGCACCCCGGGGTTCAGATTGTCGCCGGCAACGTTGCAACGGCGGATGCCACGCGCGCATTGGTCGATCGCGCCGTGGACGCGGTCAAAGTCGGCATCGGCGCGGGATCCATCTGCACGACCCGCGTTGTCGCGGGCATCGGCGTGCCGATGATCACGGCGATCGCGAATTGCGCGCGGGCGGCGGCCGAGCGCGACGTGCCGGTCATCGCGGACGGCGGAATCCGCTACTCCGGCGACATTACGAAGGCGATCGCCGTCGGCGCGAGTTGCGCGATGGTCGGCAGCCTCTTTGCCGGCACGGACGAAAGTCCCGGCGAAATCATTCTGTTCCAGGGTCGCAGCTTCAAGGAGTACCGCGGCATGGGCTCGCTCGGCGCGATGCGCCGCGGCAGCCGCGACCGTTACTTCCAGGACGAATTCGACCTGGAGTCAGGTGACGGTACCGAGAAGCTGGTGCCCGAAGGAATCGAGGGCCGGGTCGCGCACAAAGGCAGCGTTGCCGCGATGATCCACCAGCTCGTCGGCGGCCTGCGCGCGGGCATGGGCTACTGCGGGTGCGCGGATATCCCCGCGCTTCAGCGTGACGCCGCGCTCATCCGCACGACGACCGCGGGCGTGCGCGAGGGGCACGTGCACGACGTCATCATCACCAAGGAAGCACCGAACTACCGCGTGGAATAGCGAATCACCCGCCGATCGCCACCGAGCGATTCGATGGTCACGGCGATCGCATCCAGCGGCGCACTCGCCCACCTGTCCGGCCACTCAACGGCGAGGACCGCGCGGTCGATCAGATCGTCCAGTCCCAAGTCTTCAGCTTCCACGGCCGTCAGCCGGTAGAGATCGGCGTGTTGCAGGGTGATGCGCCCGCGGTACTCCTGAAGAATCGTGAACGTCGGGCTTGAGACGTCCGAGGGGGCCGCGCCGAGTCCCTCCGCCAGCCCGCGCACGAACGCCGTCTTCCCTGCGCCGAGCACCCCCGACAACAGAACGACGTCGCCCTCGTGCAGGCCGGCCGCGAACTCCCGCCCGGCCTCCATCGTTTCCTGCTCGGATGTCGTTTCGACGCGGCGATCGCGTTCCATTACGAGGACTGGGCCGGCTTCTTCCGGCGTGCGGTGAGGTCCAGGACGGCCTCACCCAGCCGCGACAGGACGTCGCCGGCGATGAGTCCCACTTCCCCCTCATCCGACTCCGCGAGGTCGCCCGCAAGGCCGTGAACGTACACGGCCAGCTTGCACGCGCCCTCCGCGTCGAGCAGCTGCCCCGTCCATGCCGCAATAGCGCCGGTCAGCACGTCGCCCGCGCCGGCCGTGGCCATTCCGGCGTTGCCGGTAAGGTTGATGAAGCTGCGGCCCTCGGGTGTCGCAACGATTGTCCGGTGGCCCTTGAGCACCACGTGGAGCCGGTGAGTCGCCGCGAAGTCGCGCGCGACTGCGAGCCGGTGGGCCTGAATGTCCGCGGCGGACAGGCCGACGAGCGCCGCCATTTCTCCGGGATGCGGCGTGATGACGATGTCCACGCCATCCCTGCCGACGAGAGCATCGGGCTCCCCTGCGAACGCAACGACCGCGTCGGCATCGAGAATCAACGGCACGCCCGTGCGTTCCGCGACGGCTCGTACCAGGGCGCGCGCACCCGGCGTCCGGCCGAGGCCCGGCCCGATGGCGATGACATCGGCATTGAACTCGATGATCTGATCGAGCCCGGCCAGCGTGATGAAGCCGGCTTCATCCTCGGGCAGGCCCAGCGTCATGCACTCGCTCGCGGACGCGGCCACGATCGGCACGAGCGACGCCGGCGTTGCGATGGTCACGAGTCCCGCGCCCGATCTCAGGGCCGCCAGTCCCGCGAGCACGGCTGCGCCGGTCTTCCCCGGTGAACCGGCAACGACCAGCACGCGGCCGTAGTCGCCCTTGTGCGAATCCTGCGCTCTCGGCTGCACGAGCCGGCGCATGGATTCCTTGGTCAGGATCTCGACCCACGGACCCTCGATGTCGTCGATGACGGCGGCAGGAATCCCGATGTCCGCAATCACCAGCGTGCCTGCAAGCGCTTCGGCCGGCGGAAGGACCAGCGGCAGCTTGGGCGCGCCGAGCGTCACCGTGAGCGTCGCCTGCATGGCCGGTCCATTCACCAGATGGTCGTCGGCCGAGAGACCGCTGGGCAGGTCGATCGACACCACCGGTCGCGGACTCGCGTTCACGTCCGCGATCACGCTCTCGTAGAGGCCGGAGACCGGCGCGTTGATCCCCGTGCCGAGCAGGGCGTCAATGACGAGATCCGCGCCCAGGACTTCACGGGCGTGGAGTTCCCACGCACCCGCGTCGGCGATTTCGACGACGTCGACGCCGAGATTGCGGAGCACGTCGAGATTCGTGCGCGCGTCCCCGCGCACATCGGCCGACGCGGCAAGCAGGTACACGTCGACGTCCACGTCGCGCTCGAGCAACGTGCGCGCGACGACGAAACCGTCGCCGCCGTTGTTGCCGCGTCCGCACAACACGGCGACGCGCATCGCATCGAGCGACTCGAACGTGGTTTCGATCGCCGCCACGACCTGGCGGCCGGCGTTCTCCATCAACACGATCGACGGCAGCCCGACATCCTCGATCGTGCGTCGATCCGCCTCGCGCATCTGCCGCGAACTGAGCACTCTCACGTCGAAACCGAGCGTATCCCTTGTGCTAGACTCGCCGCAACTTGAACGCGACGGTCTCGGTCAACGGACGGATCACGAGCGCAGCGGACGCCGCGATACCAGTGTTCGATCACGGGTTTCTGTACGGCGAGGGCGTATACGAAACACTGCGCACGTACCATCGCGTGCCGTTCTTGTACGAGCGGCACGCGGAACGCCTCCGCAAATCCTCGTCGCTGATGTCCCTAGCGGTTCCTTTTTCCGACGCGGATCTGCTCGCCGCGATGAACGACACGGTGGCGGCGCACCCGGGTGGCATGACCGAGGCGTACATTCGCATCCTGCTCACGCGCGGCGTCGGCGAGCTGACATACAACCCGGCTGCCTGCCCCATCCCGACGACGGTGATCATCGTCAAGCCGTTTCCGGAGCAGCCTGCGCGCACTTTCAGTGACGGCATCACCGTCTCGCTCGTCGACGTGCGCCGCAATCATCCGCAGGCGCTGAATCCGATGATCAAGTCGAACAACCTGCTGAACAACGCACTCGCGATGCAGCAGGCGCTTCGAGCCGGGGCCGAGGAGGCCCTGATGTGCAACCAGGCCGGCGAGATTGTCGAATGTTCTCAGTCGAACTTCTTCATCGTGCGCCAGGGCGGCCTGCTCACGCCGCCCCTCACAGCCGGCCTGCTGCCCGGCATCACGCGCGCGTTCGTCATGGAGCTGGCGGCCGAGCTGGGGATTCCCGCCGCCGAGGCGCGGCTGACGCCGGAGGATCTGGACACCGCCGACGAGGCGTTCGTTACGGGGACAACGAGGGAAGTCACCCCGGTAGTACGAGTTGATACCGCCGCGATCGGTTCAGGACGGCCCGGGCCGGTCAGCCAGAAGCTGCTCGCGCACTTCCGGACGAAGGCCGATCAACTCACCAGGCAACCTGCAACCTTCTAAGCGTATTCCTCAACCGGCGGGCAGATGCACATGAGGTTCCGATCGCCGTACGGGTTGTCGATACGCGACACCGGCGGCCAGAACTTCCGCGCGCGCAGGGACGCCACAGGATAGGCGGCCTGCTCTCTGGAATACGCGTGCGGCCAGTCTGACGCCGTCACGTCCTCGGCCGTGTGCGGTGCGTGCTTCAACGGGTTGTCCTTCGCGTCCGCCCTGCCGTCGACCACCGCCTGGATTTCCTGGCGTATGGCGATCATCGCGTCGCAGAACCGATCGAGTTCCTCCAGGGGCTCGCTCTCCGTCGGCTCCACCATCAACGTACCGGCGACCGGGAATGACACGGTCGGCGCATGGAAGCCGTAGTCCATCAATCGCTTGGCGACGTCGGCCTCGTCGATCCCTGTCCGCTGCTTGAACGGCCGCATGTCGAAAATCAGTTCGTGCGCGACTCGTCCGTTGCGGCCGGCATAGAGCACCGGATAGTGCGGCTCCAGCCGCGCCTTGAGGTAGTTCGCGTTGAGCATCGCCGCCTTGGTCGCTTCCGCCACACCCTGCGCCCCGAGCATCCGGATATAGCCGTACGAAATCAGCAGGATGCTCGAGCTGCCCCACGGCGCCGCTGAAATCGCGCCGATGGCCTTCGGCCCTCCCGTCGGCACGACCGAGTGCCCCGGCAGAAATGGAGCCAGGTGGCTGGCGACTCCGATCGGCCCCATGCCGGGCCCGCCGCCGCCGTGTGGAATCGCGAACGTCTTGTGCAGGTTCAGGTGGCAGACATCGGCGCCAATCGCGGCGGGACTGGTGAGCCCCACCTGCGCGTTCATGTTCGCGCCGTCCATGTAGACCTGGCCGCCGAAGTCGTGGACGATCTGGCAGATCTCGCGGATCCGATCCTCGAACACGCCGTGCGTGCTCGGGTACGTGACCATGAGGCACGACAGGTTCTCGCGGAAACCCTCCGCTTTCTTTCTCAAGTCGTCGACATCGATATTCCCGCGGTCGTCGCACGCCACGATCACGATGACCATGCCGGCAAGGCTCGCGCTGGCCGGATTGGTTCCGTGCGCGGACTGCGGAATCAATACGACGTTGCGCTTATGGTCGCCGCGGGACTGGTGGTATGCCCGAATCACGAGCAAACCCGCGTACTCGCCCTGCGCGCCGGAGTTCGGCTGCAGGGAAACGCCGGCAAAGCCGGTGATCTCCGCGAGGGACGCTTCGAGTTCCCGGAAGATCGCCTGATACCCCGCCGCCTGCTCCACCGGCGCGAACGGATGGAGGCGGGAGAACTGCGGCCAGCTGACTGGCATCATCTCCGCGGCGGCGTTCAGCTTCATCGTGCAGGAGCCGAGCGGAATCATCGCGACGTCGAGGCCGATATCCTTCCGCTCGAGCGACCGGATGTACCGCATCATCTCGGTTTCGGAGTGATGCTTGTTGAACACTGGATGTGCCAGGAATGCCGACGCTCGACGAAGGCCCCCGGGCAGCGCCGACTTCCCAGTTCCCGGCGCCGACAGGGCGCCTGATTTGCCCCCGGCCTCGGCAAACACAGACAGAACATCAGCGAGGTCGCGCTCGGACACAGTTTCGTTGAGCGAGACCTGAACTCCTCCGTCCACGTACCGGAAGTTGATTTCCATCTTCTCCGCGGCGTTCTTGATTCGCGTCGTGAGAGCTTCGTCGGCGCCGATGCGAACGGTGTCGAAGTACGACGCGTTCGTCTGCTTGAAGCCAAGCGTTCCGAGCGCCGCCGCCAGGCGGGTGGCCTGATCGTGCACGCGGCTGCCGATGTCCCGAAGGCCATTCGGTCCGTGATAGACGGCGTACATCGCCGCCATGTTGGCCAGCAGCGCCTGTGCCGTGCAGATGTTGGACGTCGCCTTCTCGCGGCGGATGTGCTGCTCGCGGGTCTGCAGCGCCATGCGGTACGCCCGCCGGCCATGCGCGTCAACCGAGACACCGATTACTCGGCCTGGCGCCTGTCGCAGGAAGGACTGGCGTGTCGCGAAGAACGCGGCGTGCGGCCCGCCGTATCCCAACGGCACGCCGAACCGCTGGGCATTGCCGACGACAACGTCCGCGCCGGCTTCGCCAGGCGGCGTCATGATCGTGAGCGCGAGCAGATCGGTCCCGACAGCCATCAGCGCGCCGGCCGCATGCGCACGCGCGGCGAGCTCCGTGAGGTCCATCACTTCACCGCGATCATCCGGCGTCTGAACGTAGACACCGAACACGTCCGGTGTGAACTCGGCTTTCGACACGTCTTCAAACCGCAGCTTGATCCCGAGCGGCTCCGCCCTCGACTCGATCACGTCCCTCACGTGCGGAAACACCCGATGGGAGATGATGCAGGTCGGGGCGTCGGCGCGGCGCTGGAGGCGCAGCATCAGCGACAACGCTTCGGCTGCCGCCGTCGCCTCGTCGAGAAGCGACGCATTCGCTACCTCCATCCCCGTCAGCTCACTCACCATCGTCTGGAAGTTGAGCAGGGATTCGAGGCGGCCCTGGGCAATCTCCGCCTGATACGGCGTGTAGGGTGTGTACCAGCCTGGATTCTCGAAGACGTTTCGTGCGATGGCGGCCGGCGTGATCGTGTCGTGATAGCCGAGCCCGATGTAGGTGCGGAAGACGCGGTTCCTGGCAGCGAGCTGTGCAAGTTCGCGGTGATACTCGAATTCGCTCAAGGCGGCCGGCAAGCCGAGCGGCCCCTTTGCCCGGATGTCGGCGGGAACAATCTCTGAAATCAGCGCATCGAGGCTCGATGCGCCGACCGCTTCGAGCATCCGGTCGACATCCTGCTCCCGCGGCCCGATGTGTCTGGCTTGGAACGTGTCTGCCACTACTTCACAAGCTCCATGTACGCGGCTGCGTCGAGCAGATGCCCTGCCTCGGCAGGATCGCTCGGCCGGATGCGGATCATCCAGGACTCGTGCGGCGCGCTGTTGACTTTGTCCGGATGCGAACCCAGCTCGCCGTTCACGGCGACGACTTCGCCGGACACCGGTGAGAAGAGCTCGGACACAGCCTTGACCGACTCGATCGTGCCGAAGACTTCGCCTTCCTTCAGCGTGCGTCCGACCTCAGGCAGCTCGACGAACACCACGTCGCCGAGCTGACGCTGCGCGAAGTCGGTGATACCGACCGCCGCTTCCGCGCCGTCGATCCTGATCCACTCGTGGTCCTTGGTGTACTTGAGGTCACTTGGATACATGCTGCTCTCCGTTCGAACTTCAGGCCTTGCCCGGCCGCTTGTAGAACGGCTCGGGCACTACTTCGGCGCGCACGGCGCGGCCGCGAATGTCGATATCGAACTGTGTGCCGTTCGCGGTCATGTCCACCGGCACCATGGCCAGACCGATCGCCTTCTTGAGAAATGGAGTTTGCGTGCCGCTGGTCACGACTCCTACCGGATTGCCATCGCGAAGAACCGGATAGCCGTGCCGCGCGATAGCACGGTCGCGCAACTCGAAGCCGACGAGCTTCTTCGCCAGGCTGCCGGCCTTCTGGGCCCGGAGCACCGAGGCCCCTAGAAAGTCGTCCTTCTTCCAGCCGACGATCCACCCCAGCCCCGCTTCCAGGACGGTCACTGTTTCGTCCATGTCGCTGCCGCACAGGCGCATGGATGCTTCGAGACGCAATGTGTCGCGGGCGCCGAGGCCGCAGGGCTTGACGTCTGCGGCCTTGCCCGCCTGAATGATGGTGTCCCAGGCTTTCTCAGCCTGCGCGGGCGGGACGAAGACCTCGAACCCGTCTTCACCCGTGTATCCGGTGCGGGAGACGGTCGCCCGGATGCCGGCGACTTCACCGGTGGCAAACCAGTAGTACTTGATGGCGTGGAGATCGATGCCGGTCAGTGTCTGCAGGACGGCCTCGGCCTGAGGGCCCTGCAATGCCAACAGGGCATAACGCGAGCTGGCGTTCACGACCGCCACATCGCCGCCATGCTCGCGCGTCCGCCCGGCGATCCACTCGTGGTCCTTCATGATGTTGCCGGCGTTGACGACCAGCATGAAGTGGTCCGGCGCCAAGCGATACACGAGGATGTCATCGACGAACGTGCCCTCCGGAGTGGTGAGGGCCGAGTATTGGATCTGGCCGACGTCGAGCTTTGACGCGTCGTTGCTCGTGAGCCATTGCACCGTCCCCAGTGCGTCGGCGCCGGCGAGCTCGATCTGGCCCATGTGGCTTACGTCGAAGAGCCCGGCCCGCGTGCGCACCGTCAGGTGCTCGTCGATGATGCCCGAATACTCGACCGGCATGTCCCAGCCGCCGAATTCGACCATCCGCGCGCCAACGGATCGATGGCGTGCGTTGAGTGGAGTCTTCTTGAGTGGCGCCTGGGAAGTCGACATGTGCCGGGGATTCGTTCGCTACGGCATGCGTCCACGCCCGGCGAATCGCCCTACAACGTACTATCCCGACTCCGCGCGGTCAAGGCGGCCACCGCCAGACTCGCGCGCGTGACAAAGGCCGGCCGCCGCCTCGGCCGGCCCTCCAATCACTTGAGGCGGCGAGGCCAGGCCAGCGCGATGAGGGTGAACGCCACAATCAGAACGCCGCCCATCAGGGCGAGGCCCAGGCGGGGGTCTGTCTGCGCCGCTGGGGTGGTCACCAGCACCAGCGGCATGACACTCGCCGTCACGAACAGGCTCACCAGGATTTGAACTATCACGACTACCACGGCGCGCATCATGTGCTTGCTCCTCACTTAGAGTCTTCGACCCGGACTTGCCGGCGGCAGGCTGCTAGTTGTTGATCGCGACGCACTTGAGCCACCACGTGAACGCGCCGATGGCCCGCATGTCGTAAACCACGCCGCACTCGCCTCTTCCGAGAACGTCCCACCAGGACTGGTGCTCCTTCATGCAGTCCTCGTATTCCATGTAGGCCGCGATGGCCTCCTTGGCGTAGTCGTTCCAGCACTCGGTCGGCGTCCGTCCCTTGCTCGCACTGTCCTGGTCCGGCGCCGCCAGGCTGACCTTGAAGGCGGTGGCTCGAGTGTTGCTCACGGCTCGGGCTTCCCGCGCCCAACGCGCGAGTTCCCCGCCGCCCGTCCGGACGCCCGCTGCGGCGTTCAGGAACAGCCTGGTGGTGATGAGCATCGGCTGCACCGGTGTCGCGGCGCCGAGACCCATCCGGCCGATGAGTTCAGCTGCGGACCGGCCGGCAGACGAGGCCGCCACGATCGCGCGCGCCTGCTCGCCGCGTACTTTGTCTGTACGACTGGTCGATACGCGGCTGGCCTTCGATGCGACCGTCAGCGTCCGCTGATTCATGCTGATCGTGAGTTCGTCGCCGGCCTCGCTCACGCGGGTCACCACGCTTTCACCCGCCACCGTCTTCGTCAGCTTCAACCGCGGTGTCTCCACCTCAATCCGCCCGCCTGTCGTGGTCTTGAACACGCGCACGATTGCGTGCGTGTTCCGATCGATTTCCTGGTGCACGAGCTTTTCCTGCCCAAGGGCCGGCGCCACCGACACGGCCGTTGCCAATACCATTCCTCCGAACTGCCAACTGAGCTTCATACGTTCTCCACGTCGTCTTACTTGCCACCACCCCGGCTTTCCGGCCGTCGGCGATCCCGAACCCGATTCGATCGAACTATCCGGCTTGTTCGTAGAGGCTTTGCTCCAGACGAACTCCGGGAGCAGCCGCTTCTGTGGGCCCTGGATCGGCGCCTTCGTGAAGGAGCGACTGCAGCGTCTTGTAGCTGATGTCGAGAATGTCGCAGGCCTGCCGCTTGTTTCCGTCGCAGCGGTCGAGGACAAGGCGCGCGTAGCGGGTGCACCAGCCGCGCAGCGTGTGGTCGCTCAACCGCGATGCGGTCGATGGTCCATAGACCCGCGAGATCTCCCCGGGGAGATCCTCGGCTCGCACTTCGATGCCCGGCGCAAGGGCAAGGGCCCGCTCGACCACCCGGCCCAGCTGCCTGACATTGCCTGGCCACTCGTAGGCGATGAGCGCCTCGACCGCCTCCGTCGAGAACGGCAGCACGCGTGTGCGCCGTAGGCGGCCCTTGAAGTGATCCACGAGTAGCGGTACGTCCTGGCGCCTGGCCCTCAGCGGAGGCACGTGCAACTCGACGCCGGCGATGCGGTAGTACAAATCCGCGCGAAAGCGCCGCGTCTCGACCAGCTCCGCGAGGTTCCGGTTGGTCGCAGCGACCACGCGCACATCGACGACGTGCGCGGCGTGCCCGCCGACGCGCTCGATGTTGAAGTCCTGTAGTACTCGCAGGAGCTTGGCTTGCGCGGTTGCCGAAAGATCGGCGACCTCGTCGAGGAAGAGCGTGCCGTGGTCCGCTATCTCGAACTTCCCACGGCGCCCTCGTACTCCCGTCGCGGTGCGGTCCTCGATACCGAACAGTTCAGCTTCCAGGAGGCTGTCCACGAGCGCGGCGCAATTGATCGGGACAAACGGCCCGCCGCGCCTCGCACTGCCGTCGTGCACCGCCCGGGCGACGAGCTCTTTTCCAACACCGCTCTCGCCTTCGATGAGCACGGTGAAATGCGTGCCCGCCACGCGCCCGATGCGAGCTCTGAGTTCTTGAATCGGCGGACTCTGGCCAATCATCATGTCGTGCACCCAATCAACTGCGATGCCATCGCGTTTTCGGCCCGGATTCCTGAAGCTCCGTCACGGCCATCGACTTTACGGGTAGGAGCTACCCCGCGCGGGAATCGCGAGGGGTCGTCACTGCCCGCACGTCAGAACTGAAACCACGCGTGAGGTGTCTTGTCATAGCGGAAGGTCCGCAGTCGTCCATTCGCTCCGGCGATGCGGATCGCGAACTGCTGGCCCTTCGACGAACGCAGGAACACCGAGCCAGCCGTGCAACTACCGGTCGGCGAGAAGCTCGCGATGTCCGGCGTGCCCAGGCGGACGGGATCGGGATTACCTGGTTCCCCCACCGGCCCTGTCAGCAGCGGGTCCACTGCGATGTCCACACCCGCGAACATCGAGGCGAAGCGATGAGGGCCGTCGAAGCAGGGGTCCGCGCCTGACGCGATGTCGGCGCGACGAAGCCCGTTGCCGTTCGCGTCCCGGCACGCCCGAATCTCCCACTGGCCGCTCACTTGATCGAAAACCACGCCGACGTTCGCGCTGCGGTTTACGGCTTCAATCCGAGCAAGCCGGAAGCGCGAGCTCAGGAACGCGGAGGCGGCTCTGATCCGCCCGGTGTCGAGCGTGTTCGCCGACAGCGGCGCTGACAGGCCCGCGAGAACGCCTGCCAGCGCCAGCACGGCGAGCAGCTCGACAAGTGATGCCCCCCGGTCGTTCGAGAACACGGCGATCTACCCTTCCAGGGTCTTGGGCGGCGCGACGGTGACGAGCGGCTTGAGCTTGAGGAACGACTTCTCGCCGATGCCCTTGACGTTCATGAGCTCTTCGACCTTCTTGAAACCGTTGTTCTTCTGCCGGTACTCGAGGATCAGCTTCGCGGTCGACGGCCCGACGCCTGGGAGTTTCTCCAGGTCGGCCTGTGTGGCTGTATTGAGGTTGACGGCCGGCGCCGACGGTTGCGCGGCGCCCTGCTGTTGTGGGGTTGACGACTGGCCTCCGGTCATCGCCAGCGGCGAGACAACGGTCCAGGTGGTGGCCAGTGCGGCCACTGCGAGGATCGTGCGAATCATGACGTTGCGCTCCTTGGTCGGCGGCCGTATCCCGCGAGCCTGGCCCGAAATGGGACCGGCGATTCAGTCCAGGGCTGACGCAGGATCGGACGCCAGTGACGTGTGCTGTCTCACCGGCCCCGCGCACAGGAGAGGCAAGCGTCGCGCCAGGTCGGCGCGCACCTCGAGGCGTACCCGTCAATGTCTTGCTGGAGAAGGAGTTAGTTGATCGGAGTGGCGGGTGGGCGGTGACGGCCCGCGGCAGGATTCGAAGCCTTGACGCCTGGAGTTAACCGAACGGCGGCTCAGTCAGCCCGACGGGAAACTCCCGTTGCGCCGTTCGATCGCGACTGAAACCACGCAACCGTCTCGCGCAGCCCGTCGTCGAAAGGCACCGACGGTTCAAAGTTCAGGAGTTTCCTGGCCTTGGCGATGTCTGCCTGCGAGTCCTTCACGTCACCCTCGCGGGTGGGGCCGAACGTCGGCGCGGCGTCGGTGTGCAGGATGCGCTGGAGCGATCGGATCAATTCGAGGAGCGAGACGCGGCCGCCGGCGGCTACGTTGATCACTTCCCCCGCCACGTTCGGCGCCTTGCAGCACTCCAATACGCCCGTGACAACGTCGCCGACGTAGGTAAAGTCGCGCGTCTGTTTGCCATCGCCGAGAACCAGTGGCGACTTGCCCGCCGCCAGGGCCTCGACGAACAGCGAAATCACACCGGAGTACGGCGAGCCTGGCTGCTGTCGGGGGCCGAAGACGTTGAAGTAGCGCGTTACGACGGTCTCGAGCCCGTACAAACGCGTGAACATCTGGCAGTACTGCTCTCCGACCAGTTTTTGCAGCGCATACGGCGACAGCGGATTCGGGCGCATGTCTTCGCGCTTTGGAAGCACAGGCGTGTCGCCGTACACCGACGAGGAGCCCGCGAAAATGAGCCGCTTGGCGCCGGCATCGCGCGCGGCGATCAGCATGTTGAGCGTGCCGTCGACATTGGCGCGATGAGACGTGACGGGGTCCTTGACCGAGCGCGGCACCGACGGGATGGCCGCCTGGTGAATCACATACGTGCCGCCGGCGGCCGCCCGTGCCGCGACTGCCGGATCCGCGACGTCGCCTTCGACGACCTCAACTCCCGGTGGCACGTTCTCTCGTCGCCCGCTGGAGAAATCGTCGGCGATTCTGACTTGGTCGCCGCGCGCAAGAAGCCGTTGGACGATGTGAGAGCCGATGAAACCGGCGCCGCCGGTGACGACATACAACGACACGTGGTGAGTCTCCTTGGCCTAACGCGCGATCTTCGGCATGCCTGGCACGATCTTCAGGGCGTTCTCATAGTAGACCTTGCGCAGGACCGGGTCAGGCAGATCCATGCCGTACATCTTCCAGAACGCGTGGTAGTCGCGGTAATAGTCGAAGTATTCGTCCTTCGTCTCGAGGACGCGCCAGTAGTACGGGAACTCCTCGGGCTCGAACGAGTCCTTGCCGAACAGGATTCTGTCCTGGTACTTGACGAAGAAGTCGTGCGCCGCGCGAGGCTGGCGGCCGAGATCGTAGAGCACCGCGCCGAGCTCCACGTACACGTTCGGGAACTCGTCGAGCATCTTCGCGGCCCGGCCGAGGTTGTTCGCGTGCCACCCGAAATGCGCCGCGATGAACTTCGTCTTCGGATTGCGGCGGAAGACGTTGTTCCTTTCGGTCATGAGCTGCTCGAACGTCGGCTTGTCGGGCGTGTAGTTCCGCCGATCACTGAAGAGCGCAAGTTCCAGCCACCGTTCGTTGTGCATGTCCGGCTGATTGAAGAATTCCTGCGGCTCGGCGGTGTGAATGAACGCAGGAATCCCGAGCCGGCCGCACGCCGCCCAGAACGCGTCGAGCATCGGCTCATCGACCGCTAGACGCGAGCCGTCGGCCTTCCGGGCGGTGAGCCCGAACCCCTTGCCGACTTCGCCAACGCCGACGGCGCCGGCCTTCACGTCGGCCTCGAGTTGCGCGACGGCCCTCTCGGCCCATCCCGGCCCCACGCCCTGCAGGGGAATCCCCGTGAACACGCGGATCCGATCCTTGTAGGGACTGTTCCGGATGACGTCGAGCGTTTGCGTCAGCCGCGCACCCGAGGTGTTGTCGGCGCTCACATACACGCCAACGCCAACCGCATCGAGCTTCGCCACGAAGGCGGCCAGGGCCTCCGGCGTCGCGATGTTGCCACCCGCGTGGCCATGAACATCGACTGCGGGGAACTTCGCCTTGGGGACCAGATGCTCCTCGGTCACGAGCGTCGTCTTCGGCCGGTAGTCGACGATGCTCGGCACGGGCCATTCCGGCGCCCTGCACTGCAAGTACCGCCACATCGTCATGCCCGCCGGGCATTCACCGTCGCGTTGGAGCTGGACGCCGCCACCACGGGCGCCGCCACCGCCGCGTCCCTGTGCGGGCGGAGGCTGCTGCTGGCCGGCCGTGCCTTGGCCCTGCTGCGCGAGTACGAGTGCACCCGCAAGGACCGGAATCACGAATGAGACGAGTAGAAAAAATTTTGCGCGCACGAACGCGATTGTATCGGAAGTGTCCACCGCAGCGTGCCGTAAGCCGAATTCTGTTTCCACCGTCGCGCACCTTGCGGCGCGCAATGGTGGATGACAACCATTCCTCTAGGCCCGGCATTACTGACGGGCTCGAGCGACCTACCCGGAGGCTTCGGGCGGGCCGCCCGTCTCTGTCGCCTCCCTATTTGGTCTTGCTCCGTGCGGGGTTTTGCCTGCCATCTGTCTTGCGACAGACGCGGTGCGCTCTTACCGCACCTTTTCACCCTTACCGTCCTTCGCGCTTGCGCGCCAGGGACGGCGGTATGTTTTCTGTGCCACTGTCCTTCGAGTTGCCCCGACCGGGAGTTACCCGGCGCACTGCCCTGCGGAGTTCGGACTTTCCTCCCCACCACCGCGCGGAGCGCGACGATGGGACGGTCATCTGGTCCGCTGCGGCGGACAATCAGGATCGTAGCACCCTTCGACTAGCCGCTCCCTTCGACAAGCTGTGGGCGTGTCAGCCGTCGCTCTCCTGCGTGATGCCGTACTGCTCGAGCTTCTTGTAGAGATTGCTGCGGGGGGTGTCGATAACCTCGGCCGTCTTCGAGATGTTCCACTCGTGCTCGCGCAACCGATCGACTAGGAACGCGCGCTCGGACCATTCCTTGAACTCGCGCAAGGTGGCTGGCTGGACGCCGCTGCCCGTGGCCGCCCGCGGCGCCGACGGGCCCGAATCGGGCCGCACCACGAGTCGTACGTCCTCGGCCTCGATGACGTCCCGATCGCTCATGATGAGCAGTCGATCGACGACGTTCCTGAGCTCGCGGATATTGCCTCTCCAGCGGGCCTGTTTGAAGGCGTCGAGCGCCCCCGGTGAGAACTTCGGCAGCTTCCGGTTGTTCTCCCGCGCGAACTGTCCCGCGAAATGCTGAACCAGCGCCGGGATGTCGTCGAGACGCTCACGAAGCGACGGCACCGAGATGGGAATGACGCTCAAACGAAAGTAGAGATCCTCGCGGAAGCGGCCCTGGGCGATCTCTTCCTCGAGGTCCTTGTTCGTCGCGGCAATGACGCGCACGTCAACTTTCGTCGTACGTGACGAACCGAGGCGTTCGACTTCGCCTTCCTGAAGGACCCGGAGGACCTTGGCCTGGGTCTTGGCGCTCATGTCGCCGATTTCGTCGAGGAAGATCGTTCCTTTATCGGCCATCTCGAACTTGCCGATCTGTTTCTCGGTGGCCCCCGTGAACGCGCCGCGCTCGTGCCCGAACAGCTCCGACTCGATGAGCTCTTCCGGAATCGCCGCGCAGTTCACCTGCACGAACCGCTCTCGCGCGCGCAGGCTCGCGCGATGGATCGCGCGTGCGATCAACTCCTTGCCTACGCCGCTCTCGCCGAGGATCAGGACGGTTGCGCTCGTCGGCGCCGCGCGCTTGACCTGGTCCATGATGCGGCCGAGCGCGGGGCTCGCGCCGACGAGATGGTGCTTCGTCTCGAGCGCCGATCGCATCTGGCGGTTCTCGCGTTTGAGGGTCCCCAGCTCGAGCCCCTCGCGAATCGCGTCGAGCACGTAGTCCTTGGAGAGGGGTTTTTCAATGAAGCGAAAGGCCCCGAGCCGGCCCGCCTCGAGCGCCGTGCTCGCGGTGCCGTGCGCCGAGACGATGACGACCGGCAGCGTGTCGTTCATGCCCCGGAGACGGCTGAGCGTCTCGAGGCCGTCCATGCCCGGCATCTTGATGTCGAGAAAGACGATATCCGGTGAATCGCGCTCCGCTGCCGTGAGCCCTTCCGCACCGGATCCCGCCGTGATGCAGTCGTAGCCCTCGTACTCGAGAATCATCCGCATCGTGTCGCGGATGGCCGGCTCGTCGTCGATTACCAGAATCTTGCCGGTCATGAACCTCCGTCGGTGGCGATGGCGACAAGGATGCGTTGATCGAGCAGCTGATCGAAGACGAACAACGCGGCGACGTCTCCGGGCTTCAGCGCCGCAAGGGCCTTTTGAAACTCCGCGGCCGTCGTCACCGGGCGACGATTGATCTCGAGAATGACGTGCCCTGGCCGCAGTCGCGCCAGGCGGCCCGGACCGGCAGGATCCACATCGACGACCAGCACGCCCTGCAGCGAAGGAGGTATCGACTGGCGCATCGCGGTGGCTCGATCGAGATCGCGAACCGTCAGCCCGAGCGGGCCCAGGTCCCGCCCGGAGGCCGGCCTGGCGTCGACAGTCTGCTGAGTGCTCCGCCTGGCGGACTCCGGGAGCGGCCGCTCAGTCAGCTTCACGACAATCGTGCGGCGCGCAGCGTCACGAACGATGCTCAGCGTGGAAGTCGTTCCGGGCGTCCGTGCCGCGATGTGCCTGATCAGGTCCTCGTCCGACCTGATCGGCGTGCTGTCGGCGGTCACGATGACGTCGTACGGCAGCAGACCGGCGCGTTCAGCCGGCGTGTCCGCGGTGACATCCTGCACGAGCGCACCGCCCGAGGTGGTGAGTCCGAGTGCGCGTTGCAGCGCTGGCGTCAGCGTCGTGAGACCAATGCCCACATATCCGCGCGACACCCGACCGCGTTCGCGGAGCTGATCGAGGATGGGAAGCACCTGACCGATCGGCACGGCGAACCCGATGTTCGCGGCCTGCGCGCTCACGGCGGTCGTGATTCCGACGACCCGGCCGTCGGCGTCGATGAGCGGGCCGCCGCTGTTGCCCAGGCTGATGGCCGCATCCGTTTGGATGTACGCGTCGAGCGACTGATCGAACAGTTTCCGCCCGAGGTAGCTGACGACACCAACCGTCACGGAGTGTACGTAGCCGAGCGGGTTGCCGATCGCGCACACCCACTGGCCCGGACGCAGCGTTGCCGAATCACCGAGCACGACTGACGGGAGCCCCTGCGCATCAGGAATCCGCAGCAGCGCCACGTCGATGGCTGGATCCACGCCGACCACGAGCGCGCGAAAGCTTCTCCCATCCGCGAGCGTGACGGTCACGCGATCCGCGCCATCGACGACATGGAAATTCGTGAGGAGATAGCCGTGAGCGTCGATCAGGAATCCGCTGCCCGAGCCCTCGCGCGGGGCGCTTGGGTCATCGGCCATGTCCCGGCGCCATCGCGGGCCAGGCCGGACCCGGCCATCGCCGCGGGTTGCCGCGTCCACATTGACGACCGCGGCATTCACACGGCTGGCAACGGATGAGAAATCGACCGGACCTCCCATGGAAGAGGCGCTCGGTGACGTAGACGATGTGAAGGTAACCGGGGGAGCGTCGGTCTGACGGAGGTGGGACGTCACGCCTGCCGTCGGTGGTGGACTGCCCATCACGACGAGGCCGAGAAGGAACCCGACAACGGCCGTGAAGGCCGCAAGAACACCCGCGAACCGAGTCATGACCGTCAGCTGTTCATTATAAGGGCCTGAAAACCTGCCTCATCGAGCGTGCGAATCCCGAGCTCGGCGGCCTTGTCAGCCTTGCTGCCGGGATCCCTGCCGACAATGACGGCCGTCGTCTTCTTGCTGACAGAGGAGGCGACCTTGGCGCCGCGCGCCTCGAGTGCTGCTTTCGCATCGTCCCGGCTGATCGAATCCAAAGTGCCGGTGATTACGAAGATCTGCCCTGCTAGCGGACGGTTCGCCGCAGCATCGCTGGCGACGGCCTCGACGTGCGTGCAGACGCCCGCCGCTGCCAGGCGGTCCATCAATGCCACGTTGGCGGGCTCGTCGAAGAACTGCCGCACGGACCGCGCGACGACCTGCCCTACGTCTTCGACCGACTCGAGCGCCTCGACCGGCGCCTGCCGAATCGCGGCCACCGAGCCAAACGCGCGCGCGAGGGCCTTGGCCCCGCCCTCACCGACGTGCCGGATGCCGATGCCGTGCAGCAGCCGCCAGATTTCGGCGGTGCGGCTCCTTTCGATCTCCCCGATGAGGTTGGTTGCCGACTTGGGCCCCATGCGTTCGAGTCCTGCTACTCGCTCGGCAGTCAGTTGATACAGATCCGCGTAATCGCGAACGAGTCCGTTACTCACGATCGTGTCGACGAGCGACTCGCCAAGCCCTTCGATGTTCATGGCCCGTCGCGACGCGAAGTGCAGCAATCCCCTTCGGATACGGGCCGGGCAGGAGACGTTTTCGCATCGCCACACAACTTCGTCTTCGGGCTTGACCAGGGCGCTCTGGCAGAATGGGCACTGCTTCGGCATTTCCCAGCGCGGCAAGTCGGGAGGCCGCTCCGCCAGCACCGGCCCAACGACCTTCGGGATGATGTCGCCCCCCTTCTCGACGAGCACGACGTCGCCCGGGCGGATGTCGCGTCGCTCGACCTCCTGCTCGTTGTGCAGCGTCGCCAACTGAACGGTGGTGCCCGCCAGTCGAACCGGCTCGAGTACGGCGAACGGAGTCACGGCGCCCGTGCGACCCACGTTGACATCGATGCGAAGGAGGCGCGTTCTTGCCTGCTCCGCGGGGAACTTGAATGCGGTCGCCCATCGCGGGAACTTCGCGGTCATGCCCAGCCGATCGCGCACCGCGAGGTCGTCGAGCTTGATCACGACGCCGTCTGTTTCGAACTTGAGCGTATGGCGTGCGTTCCGCCACTCCTCGCAAAAAGCGATCAAAGCGTCGATGCCTTCGCACCGCCGCCAATGCGGTTCCACCGGCAGCCCCCAGGCAGCCAGCTGCCTCAGCACCTCCGCATGTGAGGGCTGCGGGAGTCCGGCGCCGGATGGCACGACGATCTGATAGCAGAACGCGCTGAGGCCTCGTTTCGCAACCGCGGTCGAGTCGAGCGTGCGAATCGCTCCGGCGGCGGCGTTTCGGGGATTCGCGAACAACGGCAGGCCGGCCTGTTCGCGCTCCTCATTCATTCGATCGAACGCCGCGCGCGGCAGGTAGACCTCGCCACGCACTTCCATCAGCGCAGGTGCCTCGCCACGTAGCCTCAGTGGAATCGCCTTCACGACACGGACGTTCTGCGTGACGTTCTCTCCGAGGACGCCGTCTCCGCGTGTGGCGCCGCGGGCAAGGCGGCCATCGGCAAATGTCAACGCCATGCTCAGTCCGTCGATCTTGAGCTCCGCGACATAGGCCAGCGCGGTGTCCTCCGGGATCTCCAGCCCGCGGCAGACCCGGCCGTGGAACTCGCGCAGCTCGTCGGCGTTGTACACGTTGTCCAGGCTCAGCATCGGCGCCATGTGCGCCGCGGTCTCGAATCCCTCTGCAGGCCGGCCCCCGACCCGAGTCGTCGGCGACGACGGATCTTGCAGCTCGGGATGCCGTGTCTCCAGCGCCTGGAGCTCGCGCATCAGGGCGTCGTACTCGGCGTCGGTTATTTCAGGCGCGTCGTGGAGGTAGTACAGCTCTTCATGCCGGCGTATTTCGGCGCGAAGTTCGGCGACACGGGCGGCATCTACATTGGTCATCTAACATCTACCATTTGTCATTTTGCGGCGAACCCAAATGACCAAATGACAAATCTTCAAATGACAAATGTTATCTGTCTCTGCTGACGACGTAGTCCGCGAGAGCGACGAGGCCGTCCCGTTCGGCGGACGAGGGGAAGGCGGCCAGGAGGTGCTGCTTGGCGCTTGCCGCGTACGTCACGGCTCGTTCGAACGCAGCCTCAATCGCGCCCTCGCGCCTGAGCAGGTCCTGAATCCGGCGCCAGTTCTCCGGGGTCACTGACCCTTCGGCGATCACGGACTGAATCAGTTCCGCGACCTCGGGGCCGCTCTTCTGCAAGAGCAGAATCACCGGCAGCGTGACCTTGCCCTCGCGCAAGTCCCCTCCGAGGGGCTTGCCGAGCGCGGACTGATCCGCCATGTAGTCCAGCACGTCGTCCACGATCTGGAACGCGATGCCAAGGTCGAATCCGTAGTTGCGGAGCGCTGTCCGCTGCTCCGGCGTCGACGTTCCAAGCGCCGCGCCAATTTCCGCACAGCCCGAGAACAGGTACGCCGTCTTGCGGCGAATAATCTCGAGGTGCTCGGCTTCCGTGATCGCTGCGTCGCCGGTCTTGGTGAGCTGGTAGAGCTCGCCTTCGATCATCCGCAGGGTCACGTCGCACAGGAGCCGGACCACTTCCAGCGTGTCCTGCGTGAGCGCCATGGCCATGCTGCGGATGTAGAGGTAGTCGCCCAGGAGGACCGTGATGTCGCTCCCCCACCTCGAGTGTGCCGTCAGCCTGCCGCGGCGCGTTTCCGCGCCGTCGATGATGTCGTCGTGGACCAGCGTCGCCGTGTGAATGAATTCCACGACGGCCGCGTTCAGAATCGCCCGATCGCCCTGGTATCCGCAGAGACGCGACGCCATCAGTAGAACGGCGGGGCGCACGCGCTTGCCGCCGCTCATCTGGACGTACTTGCCCATCTGCGGGATCAGCTCAACACGCGACTCCAGATGCTTGGTGAATTCCCGTTCCACGCGCGCGAGTTGTTCGCGTACGGGCTCGAAGATCTCCGCCAGACCCGGAACGGATGGTGAGGTTGGAGTCACTGGAATCGGTCGCGCCTGAAGGCTCACCGGTGAAAAAACCTGCGGGAATCAGACCATAGGACTTGCTGGGGTGTCAACGCGCCGTCACCGTTTCTACGCCGTGGATTCGTCCGAAGGACGTCCAAAAAGCGCATGAAAGTTCGCCGTAACCTGCGCTCCGAGCGCAATTGCGTCCACGCCTCGCGTCTCGGCGATCCGCCGTAGCGTCTCCACGACCCACGCGGGTTCATTTCGTTTGCCCCGGTGCGGTATTGGGGCCAGGAACGGCGCGTCAGTTTCAACCAGAAGCCGGTCGTCGGGGATGAACTTCGCGATGTCGCGCAACTCGGACGACCTTGGGAATGTCGCGATTCCTGAAATCGAGACGTAGAAGCCCAGCTCCAGTGACTGCTTTGCCTCCTCGAGCGTTCCCGTGAAGCAGTGCATGACGCCGGTGATCGTTCCCACGCCATGCCGTCGCAGGATGTCGAACGTATCCTTCGCAGCTTCCCTGGTGTGAATTACGACCGGGAGCGTGAGCTCGACGGCCAATCCGGCCTGAGCGTCGAATACCTCGCGCTGCACATCCGGCGGCGCGAAGTCGTAGTGGTAGTCGAGTCCCATTTCGCCGAGTGCAGCCGCATGCGAAGCCCTGGCCGCCTGGTGTGTCGCTGCGATCGCGTCGGTTACGCGGCCGGCGTAACCGCCGGCACGGTGGGGATGTACGGCTGTGGCGTACCTCACCGCAGGCCAGGCGCGGCTGACGATGGCCGCGCGCGCAACTTCGTCCGGCTCGTCAGCGGACAGGATGCATAGCGCCTCAGTTACGCCGGCAGCACGGGCTCGGCCGGCGACGTCGTCCAGATCGCCGGCAAACGCCTCGTCAGCCAGGTGACAGTGCGAGTCGATCATTGGTGCGGAGAGGCTCGCAACGTCATGCGACGGCTACCGGACTCGCGTGCCGGGCGACGGCGGCGCCTCGAAGCTGACCAGCAGCGGCTTGCCGCCATCGGGACTCGCCGCGAGCACCATGCCGTTGGACTCGATCCCCATCAGCTTCGCTGGCTTGAGGTTGGCGACGATGGCGACGTGCCTGCCGACGAGGGCGTCCGCCTCGTAGGCTTCAGAGATACCGGCAACCAGCGTCCGCTGCTCGCTGCCCAGGTCGATCTGCAGCTTCATCAGCTTCTTCGAGTTCGGGACGCGCTCCGCAGCCGTGATCCTGGCGACGCGCAGATCGATCTTCATGAAGTCGTCGATCGAAATGCGCTGATCCATGGGCCACTGACTCGGTGGAACCGCTGGAGCGGCCGCCACCTCAGTCGGAGCAGTCGCCGGCGCAGCCTCGCTTGCCGGGGCCGGGTTTATCGGTTGGTTGTCCGCCATCTGTCGCAGTTCCTCCACTGTGTGTTCCATTCTTGGAAAGAGCGGCTCGATCGTTCCGAGCCTGGTCCCCGCCGGAATCGATCCGGACTTCAGGCCGACCCAACTTTCAGCGCCGATGCCCAGCATGACGCGAATGCGCGCCGACGTTGACGGCATCACCGGCTCGATGAGCGCCGCCACGACGCGCAGAATGTCCGCTGAATTTCCAAGCGTTGCGTCGAGTTTGGGCCGCAGGTCTGGATTCTTTGCGAGCGTCCAGGGTTCACGAGTGACGATGTATTTGTTGAGATCCGAGATCAGCGACCAGACGTCCCGCAGCGCACCGCTGAAATCGAACGCCAGCGTCTGCGCCGTCGCCGACGCGATGACGGCATCCACCCGCTGGCCGAGCGCCACGTCGGCGGGCTCGGGCGCCGCCGGCGCAGGCACGATCCCCTCGCAGTACCGCTGAATCATCGTCGTCGTCCGGCTCACGACATTGCCGAGGTCGTTGGCGAGGTCCGAGTTGTACCGCGTCAGGAACACGTCGTCGGTGAACGAGGCGTCCTGGCCGACGACCATCTCGCGCATCACGAAGTAGCGCAAAGCATCGACCCCGAACCGATCCGTGTAGCCCTTCGGATGGACGACATTCCCAAGAGACTTGGACATCTTGGCGTCGTTCATCAGCCACCAGCCGTGACCGACCACACGCCTGGGCAGTTCGAGACCGGCCGCCATCAGGAACGCCGGCCAGTAGACGGTGTGCTGCCGAACGATTTCCTTGCCCATGAGATGGACGTCCGCCGGCCAGTACCGCTGAAACCTCGTCTCGTCGTCTGGAAACCCGACAGCTGTCAGGTAGTTCGTCAGCGCGTCGAACCAGACATACATGACGTGTCCGGGATCGTCAGGCACCGGAATGCCCCACTTGAACGACGTGCGGCTGACGCTCAAGTCACGGAGGCCAGCCGACACGAACGAGATCATTTCGTTGCGGCGAATCTCCGGCGTCAGAAACCCGGGATTGGTGCGGTAAAGGTCGAGGAGCGGTTCCTGGAACGCCGACAATTTGAAGAAATAGCTCTGCTCGCTCAGGCGCTCGACTGCGGTGCCGCACGTTGGACAGCGGCCGTCCACCAGCTGCGCCTCCGGCACGAACAGCTCGTCGACCGTGCAATACCACCCTTCATACGGGGCCTTGTAGAGATACCCGCGGTCCCTGACCCTTCGCCAGATCGCCTGGGCCGCATGAATGTGCCGGGGCTCGGTCGTACGAATGAAGTCGTCGTTGGAGATGTTGAGCGCCTTGAACAGTTCGCGATACTTGCCGGCGATCTTGTCGGCGAAGACATGGGGATCCAGCCCCGCCTTCTGGGCCGCCCGCTCGACTTTCTGTCCGTGCTCGTCGGTGCCCGTCAGGAAGAAGACGTCGTCACCCAGCAGCCGCCGCGATCGAGCGATGGCGTCGGCCACCATCGTCGTGTACGCGTGCCCGAGATGGGGCTCCGCGTTGATGTAGTAGATCGGCGTCGTGAGATAGAAGCGCTGCATGGTCGATGACTGGGCCCCGAGCGGCCTCGGGAAACTCCCATTCTAGTGCGATCCGCTCTCCAGCCAGGCTCGCAGAGCGGCGGCCTGCACAGCCTTCACCGGCTGCCCCGTCGCGGAGGCCACACGGACGCAGTCATCGAACTCCGGTGCGGCGTTCAGCACCTGGCCGTTTCGGCCGGCCACCTTGATGCGAACCGAGCCGCCGTCAACCTGAACATCCACCCACTTCCGGTCAAGAGTCTCCCGTTCGACCGCATGAAAGCGCACGCCGATAGTCGTGGTCTCGCGAAAAATCAATTCGGTGACGGTCTGGCGCGCGGCCGCCGGCGCGAGCACCGTCAGCAGCGTGCCCGGCCTGCCCTTCTTCATCTGCACGGCCGTCAGGAACACGTCGAGTGCGCCCGCCTCGACGAGCTTCTCGCTGACCGGGCCGAAGAGCTGCGGGTTCATGTCGTCGATTTCGCAGGCGATCTCGATCACCTGGCCGGAATCCGCACTCGCCGCCTCCAAACGATCGCCTATGAGCACACGTAGAACGTTCGGGACGCCGTCGAAGTCCTTGGTGCCGGCGCCGTATCCGATCTTCCGCACGGTCATTGCCGGCACGACACCGTAGTTGCGCGCGTAGCTGCTGACGAGCAACGCACCGGTCGGAGTGACCAGCTCAGTCGCCGGGCCGCTGCTGTACACGGGCACGCCTTCCAGCAGCCGCAGCGTGGCCGGCGCCGGCACCGGGTACGCACCATGTTCCATCCGGACGGTCCCGGACCCGACGTTGAGTGGTGACGCCACGATGTCGGCAATGCCGAACCACTCGAGGGCGAACACCGCCCCGACGATGTCGATGATCGAGTCGAGCGCGCCGACCTCGTGCAGGTGCACCTGGTCGATCGGAGTCTGATGTATGGCGGCTTCGGCTTCGCCGATTCTCTGGAACAGAGCGGCCGCCCGGTTCTTACCGGCGGATGACAGCTCCGAACGGCCTATCAACTCGTTGATTTCGCGCAGTGTGCGATGGTCGTGATGTTCATGGTGATCGCCGTGGTCGTGATGCCGCGCATGTTCGTGCTGGCGTCCACGCTCCTTGACTTTCACGTACGTTGCGCTGATGCCGGAGCGGGTCACGCGCGACACCTCGAGCGCGTGCTCGACACCAAGGCTGCCCAACGCGCCCTTCAGTTCCTGGACCGGCAGTCCGGCGTCGATCAGCGCCGCGAGAAGCATGTCGCCCGCTGCGCCGGAGAAACAATCGAGGTACATCACTCGAGCCATAGCTGTGCGTAGACCCTGCGAATCGAACAGTACACCGTATCTCCCAGAATGAGGTGATCGATGACGTCGATGCCGACAATCTTACCGGCGTCGATGAGCCTCGCGGTCAGCTCAAAGTCCTCTCGCGATGGAAGGACGTCGCCGGAAGGGTGGTTGTGAAACACCACGATCGACGCGGCTTGGCTGATCGTGGCCTCCCGCAGGACATCGCGCGGAATTGCCGGCGCGGAGTCGAGGCTGCCTTCTGATACGAGGTGAACCCGGAGGAGGCGATGTCGCGCATCGAGCAGCACCGCGCCAAAGCGTTCCGTCGAATGCGAGCCGAACATGGGCAGGAGGAATGACGCGAGCTCATCCGGTTCGCGCAGTGGCAGCCTTGCGTTTGGGGATACAAGCAGCGTCCGCCTCCCCAACTCGATCGCCGCCAGCACGCGACTCGACTGAGCCGGACCCATCCCGTTGAGCCGGCCCAGCCGGTCCGGGCTTGCCTTGGCCAGTCCATGAACCCCACCGAGTTCTTTCAGGATCGCCGCGGCCATTTCCGTCGCGGTCCGGCCGGCGCCGCCATGACCGAGGACTAACGCCAGCAACTCACGATTGCCGAGAGCCGAGACTCCCGTTCGGGCCAGGCGCTCACGAGGACGGTCGTACGATTCTTCATTGGGCTTGACTGAATCCGGCATGAGTCCCCGACGTTTCAAACATCAGGCCAGCCAGCAGAGGCCGGACTCAGGCGCAGAGGCGCAGGAAATTGTCAGGCCGTTGCGATAGAGATTGGAGTTTCTCCAGCACCGGTCTCAGGCGCGCCACCAATCGACGCCGGCCACGACTTCGGCCCAGCCAGTCAGCCAGAGTCCCTCGTCAAGCCACTCGACTCGCTGGCTACCGCCCGGCGCCTCGACGATCACAGTGCGGTCAGCACCGCCGTGGGCTGCTGCGGCCACTGCCGCCGCGCAGGTCCCCGTTCCGGACGACATCGTCGGACCGACGCCGCGCTCCCAGATCAGGATGCGCACGTGGCCGGGTCGCTGGACCTCGGCAAACGCGACATTGGTGCCCTCGGGGAAATGTGGATGGACGGCCAGCGCCGGGCCCAGCGTGTGCAACCGCTCCAGCGTGGCCGGGCCAAGGACGACGCACTGTGGATTCCCGACGCGCAGCGTGACGGCCGACACGGTCGAGGGCCCGACGGAGAGCCCAACCATGCGCAGGCCCTCCGGCTTCCCCATGCCGGTTCGAAACATGACGCGGCTGCCCTCTCGTGACAGCACGCGCAAAGGACGAGGCCCGGCGTCCGTCTCGACTACGAGTTCTGCCCCGGGTTGCAGGTTGTCGGTATGGGCCAGCCAGGCTCCGATACAGCGCACGCCATTGCCCGACACCTCCGGTCTGGTCCCATCGGCGTTGAACAACGACATGTGTGCGCCGGACGGCGTGCGCGTCACGACGATGAGCCCGTCGGCGCCGACGCCCTGATGACGGTCGCAGACCGCGCGCGCGAGCTCTTCCGGCGCGGTACCGCGCGGAAGGTCCTCGGTCGTCAGCAGAAAATCGTTTCCGTAAGCGTGGGCTTTGACCAGTCTGATCGGTTCTGCGACCTGAGGCACTCGGGCTCCCGCGTAATGCGTCGAGAGCTTACTTGACCTCGAAGGCTTTGAACACCCAGGTAAAACCAACGGTCACGCCCCACGACGGATCGACGTCGGTGATGCCGATCAGAAAGCCCGCGTCCAGACGCACCGGCCCCCGCGTCAGGCGTCCGCCGAGACGAACGGCTCCGCGGCTCTCGGTACCTGGACCGGCGTCCGTGCCGGTGTCGAGGCGGCCGTTGACATCGCCGACGAGTTCGATGCCGGTGGCAACGGCCCGCGCTACCGACACGCCGTACGTCATCAGCTTGTTCTGCGTGGCGATCTGTGAGGGTTCCGTCATGAACGCTATTCCGAGATTCGCGGCGACACGCACCGACTCGACGGTCTTCGCCGCCGCGAGGCCGATGGCGAAGTCGGTCGTCGATGTGCCGAGGCCGCTTCCGGGGCCCGCGTTCGGCAGTTTCGTCGCAAAGCGCAGGGCCACGGCCGGGCGCGACACCGTCTCAGGCGCGAACCGAATCTTGACGCCTACAAAGAGATCGTCGAACCCGCCCGTGGCCGTTCCGGTTCCGGTGTAGCGGCCAGCAAGCGGCGCCGAGGCATCGAAGCCGTCGATCGTCAGGCGGCGGCGCAGGCCGCCATCGAACTGCAGCTCGACGCTCGAGTTGACGCCGACACTGACGCCGAACGTGCCGATTCGGAGAAGGTCGCCCTTGAGTCCTGACGCAGGAAACGAAGTCTTGCCAAGAACGTCGAACCCGCCTTCCAGGAGGACAAACCCCTTCGGTACGGTCTCGGGGTCCTCGGTGGCGAGTGGTCTCGACTGGGCTGCTGCGGTCTGGGCGGTACCCGCTACGAGCAGGATGGCGGCAAACACGCGACTCACGGGCATTCTCATCGTTCTCGTCCTCTCAGAATTGGCGCCGGCTGTCGAGCAGGATGGTGACAGGGCCGTCGTTCACCAGATCTACGTTCATGTGGGCCTGAAAGATGCCCGTCTCCACGGGCCCTCCGGCACGGAGCCGATCGAGCAGTGCCTCGAACGTGGCTCTTGCATCGGCTGGCGCCGCCGCCGCATCGAACGCCGGCCGTCGCCCTTTGCGCACGTCGCCCATCAGAGTGAACTGCGATACCACCAGCAACTCACCACCGGCATCCGCGAGCGACCGGTTCATTTTTCCGTGTTCATCGGGAAACACGCGCAACTCTCTTACTTTTGACGCGATGTACTCGATGTCGGCTGGCCCGTCGCCGGCCGCTACGCCGGCAAACACGAGGAGCCCGGGGCCGATTCGTCCGGCCGTGCGCCCTTCCGCGGTGACTGACGCGCGCTCAACGCGCTGGACGACCGCGCGCATGCTCAGACGCTGGCGATCGATCCGGCTAGGTCGGCGTTCGGCATGAGACGCCGATCGAGGAGGTGGCCTGGCACCACGTTGCCGAGCGCGGACATCATCGAGTTCTTGATGTCCGGATGCTCGATCTCGAGATCCGCAATCAGGCGCTTCATGCGCTGCCGCTTGAGGCTGAGATCGCCGCATGCCGGGCAGCAGCAGCCGATCACCGGCAGTCCGGACTCCTGGGTGTAGCTGCGAGCCTCGGCTTCGGTCACGTAGGCCAGGGGCCGGATCACGATGTGCTTCTTCGAGTCCGAAACCAACCGAGCCGGCATCGCCTTGAGCGCCCCTTGAAAGAACAGATTCAGAAGCGCCGTCTCGATGAAGTCGTCCAGATGATGGCCGAGCGCGATCTTCGTCGCGCCGACTTCGGTTGCCAGGCGATACAAGACGCCCCGGCGCAGCCGGGCGCACAGCGAACACGGGGTGTCGCCATCATCGAGGATGTCGTCCATGACCGCCCCGATTGTCGTGTGCTCCACGTGGCACTCCCAGCCCCGAGCCGCGCATGCCTCGGTCACCAGGTCGTGCCTGAACCGTTCGTATCCCGAATTGACGTTGACGGCGACGAAGGAGAATTTGATTGGCGCACGGCGTCGCAGCACATCAAGGATCTGGATTAGCGCCCAGCTGTCCTTGCCGCCTGAGAGGCCGACCATCACGCGATCGCCGTCTTCGATCAAGCCATGTTCGACGATGGCGCGGGTTACTTTTCTGGCGAGACGAGCCTCGAGTGGCGTCGCGTAGCTCACAAACAGCCTCGATGGGCATGGTACACTACGCGCCCATTGCGCCGGGCGTACCGGGCGCGCGAAGTAATGACGCCACCTCAGCCGCCCGCCGAGCGCCCCTCCGTTCTGAAGTCGACTCTGCTCTGGGTTTTGAAGATTGGTGTCAGTGCGGGACTGCTCTACCTGCTGTTCGTTCGCATCGACGCCGGCAATCTGTGGCGCCTGATCCGCAATGCTTCGCCGCTCTGGGTGGCGGCCGCTCTGACTCTGTACGTCGTCATGCTGCTGGTCAGCACCTGGCGGTGGCAGCTGCTGTTGCGGGCTCAGCATGTGCACGTCGCGTTCGGCTCGCTGCTCAACTCGTTCTTCGTCGCGATTTTCGCGAACAATTTTCTGCCGTCGAACATCGGCGGCGATGTCTTTCGCATCAAAGACACGGCCAAGCCCGCCGGATCGAAGACCCTCGCGGCGGCCGTCGTGCTGTTCGACCGTGGGCTCGGTGTCCTGGGCCTGGCATTCGTTGCCGCGTGCGGGTCGACGCTGGCCGCGCGGCGCAGTGAAGCCATCGGCCCGCTCGGACCGAGCCTCCTCTGGACCGGACTGCTGGTCGTGCTCGGGCTGGTGATTTTGGTGCTCGCGGTACCGCGGGAGCTCAGCGTCCTGGCGCGTCCGCTGCGGATGATCCATCCCGAGTGGGTCGATCAACGGGTAGAGACGATCACGGCCGCGCTCGTCCGGTTCCGGCAGGCGCCCGGTGCGATGCTCGCGGGCTTCGGTGGCGGTATCGCCGTGCAGGCGATCCTTGTCGGGTACTACGCGGCGGTGGCGAACGCCCTGCACATCACCGTACCCATCGGGCATCTGGCGATTCTTGTCCCCGTCTCGTTCATCGTGCAGATGATGCCGCTGTCGCTGAACGGTCTGGGCGTGCGCGAGGCCACCTTCGGCCTCTACCTCACCAAGATCGGCGTGCCTCTCGAATCGGCAATGGCGCTGTCCTTCATCGGCGCCGGCCTCGTCATGGCGTTCTCCATGAGCGGCGCCGCCGCCTACCTCTCCCGCCGCCGCACGTACGCCACGACACCCGCTGAAAGCTGATCTCAGTCAGCTCGCCTTACTCGTCCAGCGACTCGACCACTTCTCTGACGACGTAGCTCGGACGGTTCTGGAGCTCGTGGTAGTTGCGCGCCTGAAGCTCGGCCAGCAGGCCGAGCGTCACGAACTGGACGCCGGTGAACAGGAGCAGGATGCCGAGGAGGGTCAGCGGCAGCCGCTGCATGATGGATTCGATATGCAGCAGCCGGAGCGTGCCCAGATAGCCGAGGAGGCCCGCTCCAGTGAGGGCCATGACGCCCCCGAGCATGCCGAAGATCTGGAGCGGCTGTGTCGAGTAGCTCAGGATGAACTTCACGGTGAGGAGATCGAGAATGACCCGGAACGTCCTCCCGATGCCGTATTTGGACGTGCCGCGCGTGCGCGGGCGATGATTCACCGGCATCTCGACGATCGTCGCGCCAATGCCGCTCGCGAGCGCGGGCAGGAAGCGATGCATCTCGCCTCGAAGGTGCAGCGTCTTGATGACGTCCGCGCGGAACACTTTCAGCGAGCAGCCGTAGTCATGGAGCCGCACGCCGGTCGCCCAGGAGATGAGTCGGTTCGCCAGCATCGACGGCAGCCTGCGACTGAGAAACGCGTCCTTGCGATCCTTGCGCCAGCCACAGACGATGTCGGCGCCGTCCGCCGACATCCGTTGGAGCATGCCGGGAATATCACCGGGATCGTTCTGGAGATCGCCATCGGCCGTGATCACGACGTCACCACGCGCGGCATCGACGCCCGCCGCGAAAGCCGCGGTCTGCCCGAAGTTGCGGCGGAATCTGATCACCCGCACCCGGCGGTCGCCGGCCTGAAGCCGCTTCATGATCGCGAACGACTCATCGGTGCTGCCGTCGTCGATGAGCAGCAATTCGTAGGCGCGGCCGGTGGCGGCGAGTGCCTGAGTGAACTCCTGATGGAGGATCTCGAGGTTGGCGGCCTCGTTCAGGATCGGAA
Organism: Vicinamibacterales bacterium; assembly: GCA_035606665.1. Lineage (GTDB taxonomy): Bacteria > Acidobacteriota > Vicinamibacteria > Vicinamibacterales > SCN-69-37 > DASUGC01. Next base: position 90,500 of record DATNEY010000056.1, read on the forward strand.
TGACGACCGAAAGCTCGGGCTTCACGGTGGCCGCTATTCTACGTTGCCCGGACCGCCCGGCCGGTCGGGTGCCGTTGGTGGCGCCTTGCTCTGATTGATCAGCCTGCGCCAGGCCCACCATGCAGCGATGGGCACAAGTACCGCCACGAGGGCCGGCACGATCAGATGGAAGACGTTGTCCTTGACGAACGCGAGGGCTTCTTCGCCGTAAATGGTCGCCAGGTAGGCCTCGCCTCCGTACCGGAGCCCGCGCCCCACGGCGACGGCCACGATGAACCGCAGCCGTTCAACGCCGGCTACGCCGGCTACGAGGACGAACAACTTGAATGGCGTGGGCGGAGGCAACATCGCAGGAACGACCAGCACCCAGCCGCCGAAGCGTTTGAACCACGCCAGGCCGCGGTCGACGTGCCGTTCGTGGAACTGACGGCGCAGCAGCGCTTCCCCGCCCTTTCGTCCGACGAAATACAGGACGTACGAGCCGGCGACGGATCCAACGGTCGTCATCATCGAGAAGTAGAGCCAGTTCTCGGGCGACCTGATCGCGAACAGCACGACCAGGATGTCCGCGACTTCCGGCAGCGTCAGGAATGACGAATCGACGAATGCGACGAGGAGCAGACCGGGACCGCCCAGTGATTCAGCAAAGGCCTGTGCTCTCGCGGCGATGTTGTGAAGGAACTGCATCTAAAATGGGGTAGCACGGCCCCGATGTTGCAGAAGTACCCGAGCAGTATATCCGACCCCTCCGCACGAACTTCCGCTCGTCGAGTCGCGTGGATCGTGTTGGCTGGTGCACTCGTGACCGGTGGCGCCGCCGCGCTGCTGTACGCAAGCAGCAATCTCACGCTCAGCCACTACGATGCGCGGGCACATCTAGTTGTTTCACGCCGCGTCTTCGACAGCCTCACGCCGGGATGGCGCCAGTTCGGATCGGTCTGGCTGCCACTGCCACATCTCCTGAATCTGATTGCGACGATCCCGGACTGGAGCTATCGCACCGGCGGACTCTCCGTCTTGATCTCGATGGTCGCGCTCAGCGCCGGCCTCTCGGCCGCGGCATGGCGTATCGCCCAGCGAACGGGCTCGATGGTGGCTGCGCTTGCAGGGCCTGCGCTCGTGCTGGCGAATCCCAATGTGCTCTATCTCCAGTCCACCCCGATGACCGAGCCCCTGCTGTTCGGGTTGACGCTGTTGTCGGTGGTCGCGGTGGATGTGTGCCTGGAAGTGCGATCCGAGTCCAGTGCTCACCGGGCTGGTGCCCTGCTTGCGACCCTCGTGCTCACCCGCTATGAAGGCTGGCTCGTCGGCGGCACGCTTGTCGTGATCTCTGTTGCGCTCTCATGGCGGCGCCTGCGCACAATCCAACAGCTCTGGCTGTACCCGGCGGGGGCCGTCGCAGTGTTCCTGGCAGCAAGCTTTGCGAGTACTGGCAAGTGGCCGCTGTCCGACAGCTTTTACGTGCCCGACCCCGAGCTCCTGCATCAACCCGCGGTTGTTATGGACAAGATCTGGACGGGTTTTCTGGACCTTGCTGGCTGGCCGCTCGCTGCCGGCGGCCTTGTGGGTCTCTTTGTGTTGGTGATTCAGGCGCTGAAGGCGCGGCGGCACGTGCTGCTCTACCTCGCGCTGGTTGCGCCCGTCGCGCTGCCGTCAATGGCGTTCTATTCTGGCCATCCCTTCAGGATTCGATACCTGATTCCGATGGTCGTTGCGGCGGGCGTCCTGGCAAGCTTCGCTCTCGCGGCTCTTCCGCGCCGGTTGCAGCCGGTCCTCGCGCTTCTCGTTCTTGCCCTGGCCGTCTGGCAGCGCCCGCCACTCGACATGAAGGCCCCGATGGTGCTGGAGGCTCAGTGGGAGACGCCATTCCGTCTGGAGCGCGAAAAGGTCACGGCGGTGCTCGCGGCGCGAGACGACGGCTCGCCGATTCTCGCCAGCATGGGGTCACTCGCCCACTACATGCAGGAAGCGTCGTGGGCAGGGCTCTCGCTCGATCGATTCCTTCACGAGGGGAATGGTGACCTGTGGCTGGACGCGCTCAAAAGCCCGCGCCGGTCCGTTCGATGGGTGCTGATCGAACAACGCGCCGAGGGCGGCGATGTGCTCTTCGCCCGCGCACAGCGCGACGTGACCTTCCTGGCCGGCTTTGAACGCGTCATCGAGGGCGGCGGCCTCGCGCTCTACGAGCGCCGCGAGGGGCAGTAACGTGACGGCCGTAGCCGGCGGCCTTCAGGCCGCCGGACGGGCGGCGGGCTGAAGCCCGCCGCCTACTCCACGAAGCGGATAGTTCTCAGAAACGGATCAGGAAACCGAAGTTCACCTGGCCACCGCTCAAATCGATCTTGTCGCCGAGGAAACCGGCAGCGGCGCCGCCAGTCTTGCCCGTCACCATCTGGTAGCGGCCCTCGACGGTCAGCGCATAGACGTCACCACCGAGCGGGAGGCGGACGCCTCCAAGAATCACCGGTCCGACGGCCGTGCCCTTGGCGGTGTAGCGGTCGGTGAAGATGTCGAACGTCGATGGGTCTACGAACTCGCCGGTCTCGGTGTACCGGAACGTGACCGCAGCGATCCCGGCTCCGACGTAGGGCTGAACGCCCGTCGCATCGCCGAACGGCAGGAAGCGCGCCACCGCCGTAATCGGCATCGTCCGCAATCGCAGCGTCTGCTCGATTTCCGCGTTGTTCTTGGCGCCATTCACCAGGTCGAGATACTTGCTGTCCACCTTCTTCGAGTAGTAGGCGAAGCCGGCGCTCACCTCGACATGTTTGTTGATGCCGATGTTCCACTCGCCGAAGAACGGGACGCCGCGGAACTTGCCGATGTCAAAGGACAACGACCCCGAGACCCCGGGAAGCACATCCGGTTGCGTCAGGTCGGCGACCAGGACATCCCCGTCCACGCGGGTATCAAAACCACGCGGCGAGAACCATCCCACGCCAAATCCGAGGGACTGAACAATCTGGGCTGATGCCGGAGTGGCAACCATGCCAAATAGAAGGGCCAGGGACATTGCTCGGACTGTTCGCATGTGAGTCTCCAGGTTCGCAGCTCTCGAGCCGCGATATACCAATCAGCAGATCCGGTGCCAAGGCACCGCTGGGGTTTTATCGGCCGGCCGCGTCAATTACGGTAAGCATGTCCTCATGGAGATGCCCGTTGGATACGACGATCTGGCCGCCAAAGAGGTCGATCGGCCGCTTTGAGTAATCGGTCACTCGCCCGCCAGCTTCCTCGACGATGAGGGCGCCGGCGGCCATGTCCCAGGGATGGAGGTGGCGCTCCCAGAACCCGTCAAAGCGTCCGCACGCGACGTAGCAGAGGTCGAGAGCGGCCGATCCCAGCCTGCGCACCGCCCGCGCCTGGCCCAGGAAAGACGCGAAGACCTCAACCTGTCGTTCGGGGCGCTCCCGGATGGAATACGGAAAGCCGGTGCACAGCAGCCCGTCCAGCAGGGTCGCCCGTTGGGAGACCTGCACCAGTTCCCCATTCAGTCGCGCGCCGCCTCCGCGCTCGGCGGTGAAGAGCTCGTCCGCGATGGGGTCGTAGACCACGCCCAATTCGACCCGCCCGTCAATCTCGAGGGCGATGGACACACAGAACAACGCCAGGCCGTGAGCGAAGTTGGTCGTGCCATCGAGCGGGTCCACGATCCACCGGCAACGCGTCTCTGAATGCTTCGGGAGCCCGGTGGTCTGTTCCTCACCGAGCACGGAATGATCGGGGAAACGTGCGGCGATTAGCGCCCGGAACGCTCGTTCGGCGCCGACGTCCGCAGCCGTCACGAGGTCGATCGGCCCCTTCTTCTGAACCTCAGGATTCTTGCGGAAGTATTGCCGATGGATGCGGCCGGCGGCGAGCGCCGCCTCGATTCCAGTAGCGAGATAGACAGGATCGAGTGGCACTCAGGCGAGCTTCTTGGACATGCGCACCGACATCCCGCCTTGCGGGCGCCGGGCCATCGTCACATCGTCCATGAAGCTCTTCATGAAAAAAATGCCGCGACCGCTCGATTTCAGCACGTTCTCGGCTTCGAGGGGATTGGCCACCGCCTCGGGATCGAAGCCCTCGCCCTCGTCCATGACTTCGACGACGAACTCGTCTGGCCGTTCGCGCGGACTGAGCTGGAACTCGACGGTGACGTGTTTGGCGCGGTCTTCCTTGTTACCGTGTTTGATGGCGTTGATGACGGACTCACGCACCGCGACGCTGACCCAGTGGATCGCGTCCTCCTCCATGCCCGCCATCGTCGACATCCGATCGCTGACGATCTGGATGAGATCGAGGAGGTCGAAAGAGCTCGGCAACTCGATCCGCACCAGGTGAGCGTCAGACACCATGCCGCCGAGTAAGTAACATATATACCGCCATGGTTCAAGGCGGCGGAGCCGCATCGGTGATGAGAATCGAGCCAGCCGCCGTACTTGACGGTGTGCTGAGCCCGCCTGGCGACAAGTCCATCTCGCATCGCTATGTGATGTTGAGCGCTATTGCTGGTGGCACGACGACGATTACGAATCTGGCGCCGGGCGCTGATGTCGCCGCGACGGTCGATTGCATGCGAATGCTTGGAGTGTCGATCTCGGCAGCGGGCGATCGCTCGGTCCTCGTTGACGGACGCGGCTGGTCTTCACTCCGGAAGCCGCACAGCGTGCTCGATGCCCGGAATTCAGGCACGACGATGAGGCTCCTCGCCGGACTCGTCGCGGGCAGGGACCTCGAGGTCACGATGTCTGGCGACGAGTCCCTGCAACGCCGGCCCATGCGACGGGTCATTGACCCGCTCACGGCGATGGGCGCGAGCATCTCCTCAGAGGCGGGCCGCGCGCCACTCACCATCCGCGGCGGCGGACTGCACGGCGTCGAGTGGCGCCCGGAAGTTCCGAGTGCGCAGGTGAAGAGCGCCGTCATGCTGGCTGGACTCTCCGCGTCGGGCGAATCGATCGTGATCGAGCCACAGCCCACGCGGGATCACTCCGAGCTGGCCTTCCCCGCTTTCGGACTTCGGTGTACGGTCGAGGGCGCCGCCGTCCGTGTGCCGGGTAGTCAGGAAGCCGTGGCGCCTTCCGGCGGGCGCCTCGTCGTCCCAGGAGATCCCTCCTCCGCTGCCGTGTGGTGCACGGCTGCCGCTGCCGTTCCTGGATCGCACGTGGTTATCGAGAACGTTTGCCTCAACCCCCGCCGGCTCGGGTTCGTGGCGGCGCTACGACGCATGGGCGCTGATATTCGAACCGAAGTCACGCACGGCGCCGGCGGCGAATTGGTCGGGCGGATCGCGGTGAGGCATGGCGATCACACGGCCTGCTCGATTGGCGCTGCCGAAGTGCCCGATCTGATCGACGAGCTTCCCGTCCTCGCTGCGCGCGCGGCGCTCGGCGGTTCGCTGGATGTGACCGGGGCGTCCGAGCTTCGAGTGAAGGAGAGCGATCGCATCACCGCTCTCGTTGAGGGCCTGCGTGCACTCGGTGTGGATGCAGACGAGCGGCCTGATGGATTCGTCGTGCGCGGGGGACGGCCGCGAGGCGGGACCGCTACTGCCGCGGGGGATCACCGCCTCGTGATGGCCTTCGCCATTGTCGGCCTGGGTTCTCGCGACGGCGTTTCAATTGCCGGCGCGGACGCCGTGTCGGTGTCCTATCCGCAGTTTGCCGCGGACCTCGCGAGGCTGCGGCCGTGACGCCTGACAAGATCTATCTCGTGGGATTCATGGCCAGCGGCAAGACAACCGTGGCGCGCGCTCTGGCTGCCCGGATGGGCTGGCAATTCGAGGATATCGACGAGCTCATCGAACGGCGCGAACGCCTCACCATCGCCGACATATTCGCGCGACACGGTGAGGCTTACTTCCGCGGCGTGGAACGGGAGATCCTCAAGCTTCTTCAGCCCCTACGGCACGTCGTCGTGGCCACGGGTGGCGGTACGTTCGCGGACCCGGAGAGTCGCTCGGCAATCAACATGGACGGTGTTTCAATCTGGCTGGACGTCCCGCTGGTCGAGGTCATCGCGCGCATCCCGCTCGACGGCCGGCGCCCGCTCGCGGCAAACCGCGCCGATCTGGAACGCCTCTACGCCACACGGCTCGACGCATACCGCCAGGCTCACGTGCACATCCCCGCCGGATCGACGTCCGTGGACGCCACCGTCGAGATTGTGCTGGATGCCGTCCAGCGTGCGCCCACGCTGGTTGAATACCGGGACCACGGAGACGCATGGCCGGGAGCCGCGCGGTAACGCCATGCGGTACCTGATCCTGAGCGACCTGCACGCCAACCTTCAGGCACTGGACGCCGTGATCGAGGACGCACAGGCCATCGGCTACGACGCCGTGCTGGTGCTGGGTGACCTCGTGGGATACGGCGCCGATCCGGCGGCCGTCATCGATCGGACGCTCGCGCTCGAGCCCGCCGCGATGATTCGCGGGAATCACGACAAGGTCTGCGCCGGCATCGAATCGCCGCTGCTCTTCAACGATGCCGCGCGGGTTTCCGCGGAGTGGACCGCGGAGGTGCTGGACGAGGAACACCTGGGAGTGCTGCGGAGCCTGCCAAAGGGCCCGCAGCTCGTCAACGCCGGTATCGAGATCTGTCACGGCACCCCGTTCGACGAGGACCACTATGTCTTTGATGACCACGACGCATCCCGTGCGGCCGATTCGGCCCGCGCCCGCATCTGTCTCTTCGGGCACACGCACGTGCCGGCCATCTACGCGACCGCGCAGGATCCCGTCGTAGCGGCACCGGAAGCCACGGACTTGCTGCGGCTGCCACGCGAAGCTCCTGCATTGATCAACGTGGGTTCAGTGGGACAGCCGCGCGACGGGGATCCGCGCGCCGCGTATGGGGTGCTCGATCTGGAGGCCGGCACGTTGCAGCTTCGCCGAGTGCCCTACGACATCGCCGCGGCGCAGTCCGCGATTCTCACCGCGGGACTGCCGGAGTGGCTGGCGTTCCGCCTCGAACGCGGCCAGTAGCTCACGCTCGGTTCTTTTTCTCGCGCTCTTCCCTGCGGCGAAGCTCGGCCGCGTAGGCATCCTGGGCGGCGCGCGATCCGAGGATCCAGCCGATCACGATGCCGATCAGCAGAACGGCCGGAATGAAAATGAAGTGAGTGGCCGGCATGACGAACGGCTAGCGTCTGGCTGCACCCACGCGGCCGCTCACCTCTTTGAGGTCCTTTTCGACGCGGTCCAGCCGCCGCCACAGGAGGAATACGTACCCGATCACGACGAGCCAGCAGAACGCGTAGGCCCCGTAGACGAGCGGAAGCGCGGGCAACGTCTCGCGGCCAAGATCTGTCGCCGGCTTGAATCCGTCCTGCCCCTGCAGGGCGACCAGGCCGAATCCGAGCCAGTTCTTTTCAGTCTTCCATCGCAACATATGCATCCTCGAGCATCGCGCGGTTCGTCTCGAGCCGCACGCGAACAAGCAAGAGCGTCGTGAAGAGCAGCGTGAACGCGATCATCGACCATCCGAACGGCCACATCATGGACGCGGGCAGCGATGGCACGACGTTGGTCGTCGGATGGATGGTGCGCCAGAAGTTCACCGAGATGTAGACGAACGGCACCAGCGCCATCCCGAATACGCCGACAACGGCGGACATCATTTCGGATCCCGGACCGCCGAACCTCCTCACGAGGAGATACGACACGAACACCATCCACATCACGAGCGCCGTCGTGAGCCTGACGTCCCACTGCCACCAGATGCCCCAGGCCTTGCGCGCCCAAAGCGGTCCCGTGACCAGCATGATCAGCCCGAAGAGCACGGCCAGTTCCGCACCCGACAGCGCGAAGTGATCCGCCAAGCGGTTCCGGCGCCAGAGAAACAACGCGCTCGCAACACCGCAGACGATGGCGCCCATGAACGCGGCCGTGGCCGCAGGCACGTGAAAGTAGAAGATCTTCTGGATGACGCCCATCGTCGACTCGAGGGGCGCGCCGTAGATCATGAACGGTGCGGGCGCGAACATCAGCGCTGTCGCAATCGCGAGGAGCGGAACGAGCCGGGTGGCCAGTGTCATGATTCAGTCGCTCATGACCGGACGGAACGTCCAGAGCGCGAGCGTTACGAAAACCGCGTCAAAGAATACCAGCATTGACAGCCATGAGCCCGCCACGTCGAGGTTTGGCTCGGCCGCGAAAATCGCCGCGGTGCCCCGCACGCCGGCGATGATGACCGGCACCGTGATCGGGTACAGGAGTACCGGCAACAGAACGTCACGTGAGTGCGCGCGAACCAGCATCGCGGCGAACAGCGTTCCGACGCCTGCGAATCCAACTGTGCCTGCGGCGAGCAATGCCGCCAGCAGAAGCGGCGCGCGGAGGATCGGCGCATCGAATAGCAGACCGACGACCGGGACGACGATGAGCTCCACGCCGATCATGAGGATCAACAGACCCGTCAGCTTTCCCAGATAGACGGCTGACGGTTCGATCGGCGCCAGCAGAAGGGCCTTGAGTGTTTCCGCCTGGCGCTCGCGCTCGAATGCGCGACCCAGGGCAAGGGTGCCTGAGAACGCAATCGCGACCCAGAGAATGCCGGCCGCGGCATCCTCGAGGGCGCGGCCTTCCCGGATTAGAGCGAAAGCAAACACAAGGACGCACGACACGGCGAAGAACAACGTCGTGTAGGCCAACTCACGGCTGCGGGACTCGACGACTAGATCTTTTCGCGCGATGAGGAGAGCGGCTCTCAGGACGCTCACGGCCACTCCTCGGCCATCGTGGCGCGATAGCGGTCCCGCAACGCGCGGCCGTCGACTGCCACTTCGCGCGCGCGGCCGTTCCGGAGACACACCATCCGGTCCACCAACCCGGCGGCATTGTCGAAGTCGTGGGTCGCCATTAGCACGATGGCGCCGCTCGCGCGCAGGCGGCGGAGCCGCGCGGCAAGGAAACCGGCCGAATCGTCATCCAGTCCGGTGAACGGTTCGTCGAGCAGTACCAGCCGCGGGTCGTGCAAGAGCGCGCGCTCGAGCGCGAGGCGTTGCCTGAGTCCGCGCGAGTATCCGGAGACGCGATCATCGGCGCGCTCCACGAGCCTGGCCTCATCGAGGGCCACCTGCACTCGCGCATCGAGATTCGGCAATTCGTAGAGCTGGCCGAAGAACCGCAGGTTCTCGCGAGCCGTCAGATCGCCATACAAAAACAGGTCATGCCCGAGAACGCCGATGCGATGGCGCAGGTCGTCGCCGAGGTCTGCCGCCGGGCGGTCGCCGAAGAGGACGGAGCCCGTCGTGGGATGAAGGGTCGTGGACAGGAGCCCGAGCATCGTCGATTTGCCGGCGCCGTTTGGCCCGAAGAGGCCGACGATTTCGCCGCGGCCGAAGGTGAGGGACGTCCGGGCGAGCGCCCGGCGGCGTCCGTAGTGTCGCGACGCTTCGCGCAGATGAACGTTGTCGAAGTCGAGCGTCGCCTGCGAAGGCACAGTCAGGCAGTCCGGCGGCGCGTCGAAGCAGTCGCGGCGCCCCAGATCCCGGCGGCGGCGATAACACTCGCGAGCGACAGGGCGAGCGTCCGCGGCCACGTCGAATGATGCGGCAGTCCGGAAATCTCGAGCGACAGCGTCTGCCCCGCGGCGAGGCCCGGTCCCTGCGCGAGGATCAAGGCCTGCCCCTGATCCACGACGTCCCGCTTCGACTGAATCTGCGGCGACGAAATCGACAAGCCGCCGATCTGCTGCACGACGATTGTGACCTGTTGCAATGCGGCTGGCATCTTCTGCTCGATGCGCGCGACCGGGCCGCTGTATGGCAGCTCGTACGCCGCCTGCACGGCCGTCACCCCCGGAGCAAAGGGTCCGGTCACCCTGATGCGCGGGCCGTTGGCTGTCGCCTGCTTCGACGATCCTTCCAGCACGGTGGCGCCACGAGCTTCCTTCGGCAGATCGAACACGAGCGGCCCGCCAATATCAACGGGCGTTCTCGCGGAGTTCACGATCTGCAGGATGTAATAAATGTCCAGGCGGTCGTTCGTCATCACCGCCATGACCCGCGACTCACTGCCCATCACAACGATGCCCTTCACCGGCGGCGCGGCAGCCAGGGCCTTGTCTTCCTCGGCGCGTTTCACGGCCTCGGGATCGGTCGCCACCAGGAGAATACGCAAGCCGCTCGCCTCGACGATCGCCTCTTGCGACTCGAGGCGTTCGCCATCGACGACGGCGACGGCGCGCACTCGGGTGCCGCGGGCCAGTCCACTCACTTGCGCCCGCCCGATCTCGTCGGTCACTGACTTGCGCGGCTTCCCATCGATGAAGAACTCGACGGACTGCTTCGAGAGGGGCTTGTCAGGCCCCCCACGAACGACTCGGACCGAGACCGTTCCCGCGGGGATCTCGTTCGTGGGAAGGACGGAGCCCGACATCTCCTTGAAGTTCGGCATCGCTACCTGCGCACTGAGTGCAATCGAGGTCGAGATGACAAACGCGCACACAAGCGCCCCAGACACACACTGAGACCACGAAGATCTATCTCTGCCTTTCTTGGTGGTCTCCGTGTGTGTTTGAGGCATCACAAACGCACCGCCCGGCCCGCCGGCAACGAGTTGCCGCAGTTCTTGCAGAACCGGGCATCCGCATCGTTCTGCGTTTCGCACCTCGGACACCGTCCGGCCCGCGCAACTGGCGCCGGCGCCGCGCTCTCCTCCGGCGCGCGCTCGAGATCCTGCATGAGGGTGATCGCTCGCGCGCGCAAGCGTCCCGAGATTTCGGCGAAGTCGGCGTCGCTGACCTTCCCCATGGCCTTGTCGAACTCGAGCTCTTTGATTGAACGCAGCACGAGGGTCTTCTCGCGCTCGAGCACCTCGCGCGCCGTCAGTGTGAGAGGCGCAATCGAAGTGTTCCTGAAGAATCCGCTGACGGCCTGGGTCAGGGCGATCGCGACGAGACCGGCGCAGATCACCGCCGCGCTCAGCAGGAGCAGGGCCGCCGGATGCGTTTCGCGCGAGACGATGACCGCCGCCGTCGCGCCGGCCATCGACAACAACAGGAAGAAATGCCAGGGATGGAAACTGGCCGCGGACTCCTGCTCGCGCCGCTCAGTCGAGGTCGCGGAGCTCGTCATCGAGTCTGCTTTCGAGTGCGGGATCCACGGGGACGTTCGCGCCATAGGCTCCACCGGACGATGGGCGACGCGACCACCGAATGGCCAGTCCGCCCGCGGCGACGACCCCGATGGCGCCCACCGCATATGGCAGCAACCACGCCAGCCGATTGAAACCCTTGTCGATCGGCGACGCGAGGACTTCCTGGCTGCCCCACTTCGTGACGAAGTGCTCGATGATCTGGTCGTGCGTCATGCCCTTTTCGACAAGGCCGGCCAGTTCGATGCGCATCTTCTCTGCATCCGGGCAGGTGCACTCGCCGATTTTCTTGCGGCCGCACGTGCCGCACATGCAGATGATCTGCGACTGGAGTTCGCGCTCCATGGGCGTCTTCGGAATGACGGCGACGGTCTGCGCCGATTCGACATGTTGCGCCTCCAGTCCCACACCGAAGCCGGACAGAATTAGCAACAGAACCATCGTCGTGGTCGCGGCGCCGGCGGGCACCTTCGCCGTTGCGAATGCGAACGCGCGCTCCGGCAACAGAGCAATGAATGTCCCCATTGCCATGATGCCGACACCAAGCCAGATCCAGTTGACGAGCGGATTGACCTTTACGACGAGGGTGGCTGACTGGTTTTCGACCGCGTAGCCCGCCAGCACGATATACAGGTCATCAGCAAATGTCCGGCGGAGCGCAACTTCGGTTGTGGGCTCTCCCTCGCGACCCCGGAAGAACCACCTGGCCGGAAACATCCGTCCGATCGGCTTGCCATTCCGGAACGCTTCGACCTGCGCCGTCACCATCTGCTTCTGTCCGTCGTCGGTAATACCCAGCGAACTGAAACGCACGGTGTAGGGCGCAACGTCCACCTGCTGGCCGGGCTTCAGGAGTACTTGCTCTTCGCGCTCAAAGCCGCCGCCGGCAAACCCCAGGAACACGAGGACGATGCCGAGGTGGACGACGTAGCCACCGTAACGGCGCCTGGACCGCGCAAACAGGCCGACGAGCGCCGTAAAGATGTCCGTGCCTGTGGACTGCCGGCGCACGGCCGCACCCTGCCAGAACTCCTGGACGATCGTCATCGTCACGAGGCCGCACAGGCCGAAACAGAGCCCCGACGCCCAGAACGGAACGCCGAGGAACACGACGCCACCGGCGGTAACCACTCCAGCGGCAGTCGGCAGCATGAACTGACTCGCCAGGTTACTGATCGCGGACTTGCGCCACGCGAGCAGCGGGCCGACGCCCGTCAGGAACAGCAGCACCAGGCCGACCGGTGTCAGCCATTTGTTGAAGAACGGCGCGGCGACGGTCAGGCGCTCCCCCGTTACGGCTTCGCTCAGTGTCGGGAACATCGTCGCGAACAACACGAAGAAGGCCGAGAACAACAGTACCCAGTTGTTCGCCATGAACGCGGCCTCGCGCGAGATCCACGAATCGAGCTCGTTACGCGCGCGCAGCAGATGCAGCCGGCGGATCAACAGGCCGAAGCTCAGCACGAGCGTCGTGACCATGAATCCGGTGAACAGCCACGCGAGCTCGCGGTTCTCGCCGAACGAGTGCACCGACTGGACGACGCCCGAACGCGTCATGAAGGTGCCGAAGATGGTCAGAAAGAACGTGACGATGACGAGCGCCATGTTCCAGACCTTCAGCATCCCCCGCCGTTCCTGGACGATGACGGAGTGCAGGAAGGCCGTCGCGGTGAACCAGGGCAGAAGGCCGGCGTTCTCCACCGGGTCCCAGCCCCAGTAGCCGCCCCAGCCAAGTTCCTCGTAGGCCCAGAGTGCGCCGAGTGAGAGACCAACGGTGAGGAACAGCCAGGCCATCATCGTCCACGACCGCACGGCGCGCAGCCATGAGTCATCCACCTGTCCGGTCGCCAGCGCGGCCATGCCGAACGCGAAAGGAATCGTCATGCCGACAAAGCCGAGGTACAGCAGTGGCGGATGGATCGCCATGTAGAAGTTCTGCAACAGCGGACTGAGACCCGCGCCCTCCGTCGGCACCGTCGTCAGGTACGTTTCGAATGGGTTGTTGTGGATCACCATCAGGAAGAGGAAGAACATCTCCACCAGCGAGATGACCGCTACGACCCATGGCACGAGCAGCCGGTGACGCTCGCGATTCACATACACGGCGACGCTGCCGAACGTCGCCAGCAGCGTCACCCAGAACATCAGTGAACCGTCGAGCCCGCCCCAGTACGATGCCAGCTTGTAGAACAGCGGCTGGGACGCGTCCGAGTAGCGCTGGACGTACTTGATGCTGAAGTCGCCCACCACGAAGGCGTGAACGATGACGGCGGACAGCACGCCCATGATCGCCGTGACGGTGTGGAACAGGCCGAGGCCGCCGTCAACGAGCGAGCGCTGTGCGCGTCTCGAGCCGGCGATCGAGGCGGCGAACGCGCCGCTCGCCAACACGAAGGCCGCAAGGATGAGGAAATAACCGAGGGATGCCATGCGCGTTCGCGCTTATCGTGTCTTCGCCGGGGCGCCCGGTCCGGCGGCCTCGTACTTCGACGGACACTTCGCCGTCACGATGTGCGCCTTGAAGCCGCTTGCGTCGAGCCGTCCGGTCAGCACGACTTCCGCGCCATCCTTGAACGTGTCGGGCACGACGCCGCTGTACAGCGCAGTCACGGCAAAATCACCGCTCTTGATCTTGAATCGGTAGTCGAGAGTGTCCGGCCGCTGCTCGATCGACTTGTCGACAACGAAGCCGTGGAGCTGCATGTTCTTGCCGTACCAGGGCGAGGGATCGTTCATGACCTCGTCCACGTGCTTGTAGTACTGCGCGCCTTCGGACACGGTCGTCCAGAGGACGGCAATGAGAGCGGTCAGAACAACGACAGCTGAAACGACTGCGCGCGTGGCCTTTTTCGACATCCTCTCGCTCCCCGACTTCTACCCCGTCAGAATACCCCAACCCCCAGTGCTGCAGTAAGTTGCAAGACGGCTTCGACAGGTAGCCCGACTACGTTCGAGTACGACCCCTCGATTCGCGGAATGAACCTCGATGCGAGGCCCTGAATTGCGTAGGCCCCGGCCTTGTCCCGGGGCTCTCCGCTCGCGACGTACCACGCGATTTCCGCGTCGGACAGGGCCGCCATCCACACTCGGGTGGTCTCGACCGCGGATCTCTCGCCGGCCGGTGTAACCAAGGCAAAGCCGGTGAGCACATCGTGCGCCCGTCCCGAGAGGCCTCGGAGCATCGCGGCCGCATCGCGGTCGTCGGCGGGCTTCGCGAGCATGCGGCCGTCGAGGACGACCGTCGTATCAGCGCCGAGCACGGCGTCTGCGGGATGACGCCGGAACACCGCGCGCGCTTTTACCAGCGCAAGCCGCTCCACGCACGCCGCGGGCGCTTCCCCATCGAGCGGCGTTTCGTCCACGGACGCCGCGTCCACGTCGAACTTTACGCCGGCCGCGTCGAGTAGCTCACGCCGCCGTGGGGATGTAGACGCGAGAATCAATCGCACGCCATGACTCGAGCGTGATCTTAATCCGGCGTGTCCGCCGTGACGCCGCGCGCCTTGAACCCCGCGGCGCGAGGTGTGATGATTGGATGTTTAGGGGAGGCCGGGGCGACCTGCATGGAACCACTCAGCACGACCGAAGCGAGCGCGCTACGTCGTGTGCTGGAGTCGCAACCGACGACGCTGGCTAAGATCGCATTTGCGTGGCGCATGACTGCCGGCGCCGCATTCGATCGCGCGACGCGGATCGCGTGGACCGGCGATGGGACGCTTTACGTGCACCCCGAGGGCGAGGCCTGGCGTCGGGAAGTCGGCGCCGCTCGCGGCGCCCTACTCCGAAGGCTTCAGGATCTCCTGGGCGCCGACGTGATTGCCCGCATTTCCATTTCGGATACCGAATAACGAATAACGAGCGAGGAACTACATGCGCGAGACCGTGATCGTCAGTGCCGTTCGCACCCCCACCGGCAAGTTCCTGGGCGGACTGAAGGATCTGAAAGCGACCGAGCTGGGAGCGATGGCTGTTCGTGAAGCCGTCCGGCGTGCCGGGATCGATCCGGCAACCGTCGACGAATGCATCATGGGCAACGTCGTCAGCGCCGGCGCCGGACAGGCGCCCGCGCGGCAGGCCGCGCTCAATGGCGGTCTCTCGAACGCGGTTGGTGCCCTCACGATCAACAAAGTCTGCGGATCCGGACTGAAAGCGGTGATGCTCGCCACCCAGGGTATTGCCCTTGGGGACATCGACATCGCGGTTGCCGGCGGCATGGAGTCGATGAGCAACTGCCCGTACCTGCTCACGCGCGTGCGCGAGGGACTGCGTATGGGCGACGGCACCATGGTCGACTCGATGATCCACGACGGATTGTGGGATGCGTTCCACAACGTCCATATGGGACTGACCGGCGAGCACGTCTCCGAGAAGTACAACGTGACGCGCGCTGAGCAGGACGACTACGCGGCCGCCAGTCACCGCAAGGCGGCGCACGCGACGAAGCAGGGCTGGTTCAAGGACGAGATTCTGCCCGTCTCACTGCCTCAGAAGAAGGGCGATCCGATCGTCATCGATCGAGACGAATCGATTCGCGAAGACACGAGCGCCGAGTCCCTCTCGAAGCTGAAGCCGGCCTTCAAGAAGGACGGCACCGTGACCGCCGGTAACGCGCCCGGCGTCAACGATGGTGCGGCTGCCGTGGTGGTCATGGGCGCGGACGTCGCGAAGCGCCTGAATTTGACGCCGATCGCGCGGATCGTTGGGTATGCGACCGCTGGCCTTGAACCAATGCTCGTCATGATGACGCCGGTCGAGGCCGTCAGGAAGCTCAACAAGAAGATCGGCTGGAAGATGGAAGACGCCGAGCTCGTCGAGCTCAACGAAGCGTTCTCGGTTCAGGCGGTCGCCGTCACGCGTGAGCTCGGGATCGAGCCGGCGCGCGTGAACGGTCAGGGCGGCGCCGTCGCCCTCGGCCATCCCATCGGCGCCAGCGGCGCGCGCATCCTCACGACACTGCTCTACTCGCTGAAGAGGCAGGGCAAGACGCGCGGTATCGCGACTCTGTGTCTTGGCGGGGGCAACGGCGTAGCAATGGCTGTCGAGATTCTCTAACGCCTTGCCGCGAGTGCCCCGAGCGTAGCGAGGGCGCCGAGCGTCCGGAGAAAAGCGCGCGGGGGTGGGGCCCCGCGCCACTGAAAGAATGTTGACGATGATCAAAACAGTCGGCGTCATCGGTGCGGGGACGATGGGCAACGGGATTGCGCAGGTGTTCGCGCAATCGGGCTTTGACGTGTGGCTGCACGATGCGTCAGCGGCAGCAGTTGCGCGGGCGCAGGCCACCATCGAGAAGAGCCTCGGCAAGTTCGTCGAGAAGGGCAAGATGACAGCGGCGGATCGGGATGCGGCGCTCGGCCGGCTGACACCCGCAGGCTCACTCGACGACCTCGCCAGCGTGGACTACGTCGTCGAGGCTATTTACGAAAACGCCGAGGCGAAGAAGGGCGTGCTCGCGCGCCTGGACACAATCACGCGGCCCGACGTCATCATCGGCACGAACACCTCGTCGATCTCGATCACCGAGCTTGGCGCGGCGACCGGACGAGCGGATCGGGTACTGGGCATGCATTTCATGAACCCTGTGCCCCTGATGACGTTGGTTGAACTGATTCGCGGCCAGGCGACTTCGGCGTCGTCGATGGAAACCGCCACGGAGCTCTGCAAGGCGCTCGGCAAGACTCCTGTCGAAGCCGCCGACTACCCCGGCTTCATCGCCAACCGCATCCTGATGCCGATGATCAACGAGGCGATCTACGCGGTGATGGAAGGCGTCGGCACGCCTGAGGCGATCGACACCGTCATGAAGCTCGGCATGAACCATCCGATGGGCCCGCTGACGCTCGCGGACTTCATTGGACTGGACGTCTGCCTCGCCATCATGAACGTGCTGCACGACGGACTCGGTGATCCCAAGTACCGTCCATGTCCGCTGCTGAAGCGAATGGTTGCCGCAGGACAGTTGGGTAGAAAGAGCGGCAAGGGTTTTTACGCGTACTGAAGGCTCCGGCGGGCCAAAGCCCGCCGCCTACGCCTGTCTCAGCGCTTCGAGTGGATCCACGGACGCCGCGCGCAGCGCCGGGACAACGGATGCGATGACGCCGGTCGTGAGCAACACCGCCGTCGTCAGTCCAAACACCAGGGGATCCGTCGGCTTCACGTTGAAGAAGAGCTCGGACATCATCGGGCCCAGCAGAAAGCCGATTCCAAGGCCGATGACAAGACCGATGCCCACGACGATCAACCCTTGGCGAAGAATCATGCGCACGACATGGTTGCGATCCGCGCCCAGCGCCATGCGCACACCGATCTCCTGCGTTCGCAGCCGGACACCATAAGCCAGCACGCCGTACAGTCCGGCCGCAGCCATCGTCAACGCCGAGAGTCCAAAGGCCATGAAGAGCGATCCGAAGAGTCTGAACGGCCAGCTGCGCCGGTGGAGCATGCCTCCGAACGGCTCGATGGCGAAGACGGGCAGATCCTGATCGATCGACCGAACAACCTCCCGAAGGGCCGGCGCCGCCGCCAGGGGGTTCTCTCCGGCCGACAGGAGCATCGTCAATTCGCGGCTAGGCGCCTGTTCGAACGGAACGAACGCTGTCTGCGTTACGGCATCGCCATTCGATGAAGCCAAGGTCGGCACGACGCCGACGATCGTCCACCAGGGCCAGGCAGGATTGCGGCCGAGCCGCACCCGCTGTCCGATCGGATCGGTGTTCGTGAAGTGCCTGTCGGCCACATCTTGGGTGATCAGGACGACGGGCGTGGTGCCTGCCTTGTCCGAGTCCAGCAACAGGCGTCCACGCGTTGCCGTGATTCCGACGACGTCGAAGTACGCGGGCATTGCGGCGATGCGACGCACCGTGGGTCCGCTGTCGGGCGGCGGAAAGACCTGGCCCTCTTTGGTCAGATAAAACGCACCGCCGTTCAAGGGCTCGTTCGTTCCGATGGCGGCACGCCTGACTCCCCCGATGGCGCCGAGCTTCTGTGCAAGTCGGTCAGCGGCGTCGATCAAGACGCTGTCACCCTGAAATCTGGTTTCGTCCAGTGTCGTGCGAGCCATCAGGACGTCATCGGCCTTGAAGCCGTACTTGACGCGGCCAATTTCAATGACGCTCTTGATCATCAGCCCCGAGACGAGCAGCAAGGCGCAGGACAACGTCACGGCGAATCCCACCAGGACGCGCGACACCAGGCCGGCGCGGAGACTCGTCGAGCCGCGTCCCTGTTCCTTCAGGACATCGCTGGCGCCGCCCCGCGTCACCCGCAAGGCCGGCAGGACCGTCGACAGCAACGCCGACGCGACTGTCAGGATCATCACGAACCCCAACACTTTCAGATCGATCCTGATGTCGATCCAGAACGGAGGGTTCGTGTCCCCGATGCCTGCATTGAAATAGGTCACTCCCGCGTACGCAATGAGCACACCTGCGACCGCGCCCGCAAACGCCAGCAGGAGGCCTTCTACGACAAGCTGCCTCACGATGCGCCAGCGCTCGGCGCCGATGGCGGACCGGATCGCGATTTCGCGCGCGCGCTCGAGCGCCCGGGCAAGCTGCAGGTTCGTGACATTGGCGCACGCGATGAGCAGCACGCCAAAGACGGCCCCGAGCATTGTGAACAGCGTGGAGATCACGTCCCGATCGATGTACTCCTCGAGGAACGGCTTCAGCTGTGCTGAGATGCCCTTGTTCTCAACATGCTCGGCTTCGAGCTGCGCCGCCACGGCCTTCATGGCCGTCGTCGCCTCCGATCTGGAGACGCCGGGCTTCAGGCGGCCGACGACCTCCAGCGACCTTCCGTCACCACGCTTCGCCGGCAGTTCGATGCTGAGCGGAAGCCAGAGGTTCTGCGATTCGGGAAAGCCGAACTTCGGCGGCATCACGCCGATGATCTCCGCCGGCTTGCCGTTCACGCGAACGGCGGTACCGATAGCCGACGGGGCAAGCCTGAACTCGCTCTCCCAGGTGCGATAGCTGATCAGCACGACGGGAGGGGCGCCAACCTGCTCGTCCTGCTCGTTGAAAGCCCGTCCGCGGACGGGCGCGATCCTGAGGAGCTTCAGTGTGCTGGCGGTGATGTGGACGCCGCGATAGCGATCGGCGTTGAGGCCACCGCCCGACATGATCACCTGCGTCTGGGAGAACGCGGCGAAGTCCGAGAACACAGTCTGGCGCGCGCGCCAATCGACGTAGTCATGCGGCGACACCGCGAAGTTGTCGGTGTTACCGCGGGCGGGATTCTCGCGGCCGAGGTGGAGAAGGCGGTTCGATTCCTCGAACGGCAGCCCGCGCAGAATCACGCCGTTGACGATGCTGAACATCGTCGTCGTGAGCCCGATACCGAGCGCGAGGGCAACCGCCGCCAGGACGCTCGTGCCGCGTCGCTTGAGCAGCATCCGCACGCCAAATCGGAAATCGAAAAGGAGTCCTGACATGAGTCTCTCTACGGGCTCAACACGAAAAGGTTGACGGGTGTGACCAGCCTTGTCACGCAAGCCCGGGAGAATCTCCAAAGTTTCACGGGCGAGGAGTTGGAGAATCTCCAATCACCTGTCGTCGAGGCGAAAGTCGGCTTGGCTTGTAAGCTACTTACTCTCATAGGGATAGAGGCACACACTCATGGATTTTCGCTTGACTTCAGGCTGGCACAACCCTAGGATGACGTTCGGTCCGGCGCGCATTGCCCCATTTGGCGGCGCAGCGCTGAGGAGTCCCATGGCAACAGCAACGGAACGTTCAGAAAAGCACGAGAAAGACGAGCGCTACGCCCAGGTCGACAAGGAGCGCGGCAAGGCCGTCGAGCTCGCTGTCGGTCAGATCGAAAAGCAGTTCGGCAAGGGTTCGATCATGCGGCTCGGCGGCAAGGACGCCATCACGCCGATTGCCGCCATCTCGACGGGCTCGATCAGCATGGACTGGGCGCTCGGCGTGGGCGGCCTCCCCCGCGGCCGAGTGATTGAGATCTTCGGTCCGGAGTCGTCCGGCAAGACGACCCTGGCGCTGCAGACGATCGCCCAGGCGCAGAAGCTCGGCGGCGTGGCGGCGTTCATCGACGCCGAGCACGCGCTCGACGCCCAGTACGCCTCGAAGCTCGGTGTCGATCTCGACAATCTCCTCGTGTCTCAGCCCGACAACGGCGAGCAAGCGTTGGAGATTACCGAGGTCCTCATTCGTTCAAATGGCGTCGATGTCGTGGTCGTGGACTCGGTCGCGGCGCTGGTCCCCAGAGCCGAAATCGAGGGTGAGATGGGCGACGCGCAGATGGGCCTTCAGGCCCGCCTGATGTCGCAGGCCCTTCGGAAGCTCACGGGCGTCGTCTCGAAGTCGAAGACCTGCCTCATCTTCATCAACCAGTTGCGCGAGAAGATCGGCGTGATGTTCGGCAATCCGGAAACGACGACGGGTGGCCGCGCGTTGAAGTTCTACTCGTCCGTCCGCGTCGACATCCGCCGTATTGGCGCCATCAAGGATGGCGACGTGATGGTCGGCGGCCGCACGCGCGCGAAGGTCGTGAAGAACAAGGTGGCGCCGCCGTTCCGCGAAGCCGAGTTCGACATGATGTACGGCGAGGGCATCTCACGCGAGGGCGACCTGATCGATCAGGGCGTCGAGCGCAACATCATCGAGAAGAGCGGCACCTGGTTCTCCTACGGCGGCGAGCGGCTCGGTCAGGGCCGCGAGAACGCCAAGGCGTTCCTGAAACAGAACAAGGAAATGGCCGCCGCGATCGAAATGCGCCTGCGTAAAGAGATGGGACTACCGACCGTCAGCGAATAGGTCGGCGTCCCTCACAGTCGTCGCTGCGCCTCAGGCGGCCGGAATCTTCAGCACCTGACCTGGCTGGATCTTGTCCGGGTCCTTCAGCGTGCCCTTGTTGGCGTCGAAGATCTTCATGTAGCGGTTCGCGTCTCCGTAGAACTGTTTGCTGATCTTCGACAGCGTGTCGCCAGCCTTCACCGTGTAGCTGTCTTCCTTCGCCTGAGCCGGCGCAGCCTGCGGTGCGGCGGCCGGCTTGGGCGGAGCCAGACTTGTGTCGATCGCGATGTCGGCCGTCAAGTCGGCATACGTGCCATCGGCCGCCTTGATCGCCGCCCAGACTGCATTCTTAGCGGCCTCGCTCGGGGCGGCACCCTTCATGTACAGCTTCTTGTCCTGGACATGAAGGTGCTGAAGCTTGACCCCCTGCGTCTCGATTTCCTTGAGTGCTGCCGCGTATTTCGACTTGAGTTCCTCGAATGTTGCCATGGTGTCGTTTCCTTTCAACGAAACGTCCGGTTGATTCGACAAGGAGTTGCAATGAGGAGGCCAATGACGCCGGTACCTCCACGCAACCTCGCGACGTGCCGAGCGCTGGGAGTTGGCAAACAGTTCCCATAGAATCGTCACGCCACTCTGTTTCTAGGAACGCCCGCTGATGATCCGAGCCGTCAACGTCTTCGATTTCGAAGCGATCGCCCGCGAACGGATGACGCCGTCTTCATTCGATTACTACGCAGGCGGCGCCGAAGACGAGGTCACGCTCAGCGAAAACCGCGACGCGTTCAGGCGCATCGCGCTTCTGCCTCGGGTGCTCGTGGGCGCGGACAGGGTCCAGACGGCGGTCGAGGTCCTGGGCGTCTCGCTGGCCTGCCCCGTCGGTCTCGCGCCAACAGCGCTCAACAAACTGGCGCATGCCGACGGCGAACTCGCCGCGGCGCGCGCCGCGGGCAAAGCCGGGACGCTGATGTGCTGCAGTACGGCTTCGTCAACGTCTCTTGAAGACGTCGCCGCGGCTGCGGGCGGACCGCTCTGGTTCCAGCTGTATGTTTACCGGGACCGCGAGGTCACGCGCGATCTCGTCAGGCGCGCCGAACTCGCCCGTTGCAAGGCCATCGTCCTCACCGTCGACACGCCGCGTCTCGGCAGGCGTGAACGGGATGCGCGGTCCGGCTTCAGCCTGCCGCCCGATGTCAGCATCAGTAACCTCGAACGGTATGGCACGCCGGAGGCGTTGCGGTGGGCGCAGACGTCGAGCTTCACTGAATACGTCCACAAGCTCTTCGATCCCACTCTGACCTGGGAGTCTGTGGCCTGGCTGAAATCGATCACGTCCCTGCCGCTGCTGATCAAGGGCATTCTTTCCGCTGACGATGCGGCGCTGGCGATCGACCATGGCGCCTCGGGGATCGTTGTGTCCAACCACGGAGGCCGGCAACTCGATGGCGCCATGGCGACGATCGATGCATTGCCGGCGATCACGGCGCGAGTCGCTGGCCGCGTGCCGGTGTTCCTGGACGGCGGCATTCGCCGCGGCACCGATGTCTTCAAAGCGCTCGCGCTCGGCGCGCGCGCGGTCTTCATCGGGCGCGCGTATCTCTGGGGCCTCGCGGCCGACGGTGAAGCCGGTGTGACCAGGGTGCTGGAAATGCTGCGCGCCGAGCTCGAACTCACGATGGCGCTCTCGGGATGTCAGACGGTCGCCGCGATCACGCCCGCGCACGTTTCTTTGCGTTGATCTGGGGACTTCGTCCCCAGACCCCTTGCACACTCGCTCGTTTGCCTCGGCTCCCGTGAAGAGCCCTAGCCAAGGCTCACTCCGCTCGTGTGACTCGCGCGCTGACCGCGCGCTCGTGCCTAATCGGCCGGTACAGGGCCGCGTGATATTATTTTCGGGTTCTACTGCCGTGTTTGAGCCCTGCAGTGCCGAGGTAGCTCAGTTGGTAGAGCACGTGACTGAAAATCACGGTGTCGCCAGTTCGATTCTGGCCCTCGGCACCACTTAACTCGTTACAAATCAATACTTTACGGCTACGCAATTAAGCGTAGTCATTTCGTTCTGTCTAGCAAGGTAGCACAGAGGTAACAGCGACGATGGCGTAGGAGTCGTCTGGCAGGCAGCGGGTCACTCACGGTCAGGAGGGTTCTCTTGCTCGCTCTGGCGGGTTTCTGGAGGCGCTGGAGGCGTGGTCTGCGCGATGTTCTCGACGCGATGCGGGCAAGCTTCAAAGCTAGGGATTTGACGGTAACAGCGGGCGGCTCTCGCGCTGCGTACGCTCTACGCAGTGAGTATTCGATCAAGGCACGGTCTAGCGCTCTCAGCGCCTGAGTCAATAGCCAATGACGATTAACCCGTACGGCATCTTTAATCTGGTGTGACCGTACAGTGACTCTGCAACACTGACTGTGTTCGCAAAATCCGAACTGACCACGCTTCGGCCCCCTGACTGATATCGATAACCATTGGGCACGGCAAGAACAAGAGTATCTACCTGCACCATTACGAGGCCCTGTATCAAATCCCTGTAGATCGCATTGCCCATCCACGCGCGACCGGCTTCAACTTCGAACCCGCAACGCCACTGGGGATGATAAGCGTCAATCTGGTAATTGAGGGTCGGAGTACCCCCTTCACCGAAAAACACGGGACGCTGAATCTTGTCGTTCTTTTGGGGGCCTGCTTCAACTTGAAACCCCAAGCGAATCAGGTCATCTCGAAGGGCTGTCAGAACCTCATTGCTGGTTAAGCCTTTCTTCAGAAGCTTGGTACTTATCCCCTGCTCGTGGGCAACAAAAGCCGCCACGATCTCGGCACAAAAGCTGGGAGGAGGCTCCGTCCGCGGAAAGGCGATAAAGCGGATCGTTGAAGCTGTCATCGATCACCACTGCTCGTTCGCTCACCATCAGATTCAACAATCTCAGCAGCAACCAACTTGCGCTTCTCGCGGCTGTACGGCAACTCAGAGGATAGAACTGGGTCGAAGGGTGCAATCGCGGAAATAAGGTGCTTTCGCAGCACGCTGGCCACCGCTGGATCGTTCACTCTCTCGTCAATTCGGTAGGCAGCCTCGATGTTAGCAATCCTGGCTGCGATTACCTCTTCACGCACGCGCGCATTCTCCAGCCGCATGCGATCTCGTTCAAGGTCACCAAAGTAGATACGTCGATAGAGGGTCTTGAAGTGATTGCCGACATACACACTTGCACTCTTTGCGACCTTGATAGTCGTCTCAATCCAGAGCGGGCTCGCTAAGCGGATGCCCGTCACGTCAACGTCAAGCGACAGGTCACCAAAACTCTCGTCAGTGGCTTCTGCCATGAACTTGTAGCTGATTAGTGAGGGGTCGAACGGCGTCAGTCGTCGCCACCGGGCAGGTGCAACCTCTTCCTGGGCCAGCCACGTGAACGTGACGGCTTGATGTTGGATGTCCAAAAGAACTCTCGATAGCTCGCTAGGCAGAACCCCATCGCCAACATCAAAAGTCAATCGTAGCCGCATGCGCCAGAGCTTAGTTCAGAATCCGGCCGGACAGAGAAGTCAAGGCGCTGAAAGACGGCACCAGACCAATTTGTCGGCCGGTACTACGGGTATGACAGGCAAGGACAGACGGCTATCGACACAGCGAGCTTGTATGAGGTTCGGCTGGGTAGCTATTTTCAGCATTCGTTACTACCATCGATGCCCCGGCATAGAGATTGATGACGCCTGTTTTTGCGGCAACCACGGAAGCACTTTACGAGGGACGAGGACACGATGCGTTTTGGCAAGAACGTACTTTCCCAGAACCTGCGGACGGAATGCGATCTCGCGCTCCTCTTCACCCTTTTCACGCCCAAAGAGCTTGAGACACTGGGGCTTCCAGCGCCACTGACATCACGACCAGGTGTTGTCTATCTCAAGGAAGCAGGAATTGAACAGGAGACGCTGATCTTCAATCGATTAGATCAGGCTCTCGGAGCGGACTGCCTCGGCGTGAGGCCGGACAAAAAGGACGGGCGTTGGGGTAACCAGCCGCTGAAAGCCGTTTTGGATCAGCTTTCAACGTGTCCCGCAGTGCTTGTCCAGCCTGAATTCAGTGTCGATGAGTATCGAGAAGCTACTTTCTTTCAGTTTGGAGTGACACCGAGTGATTTCGAGGTCATGCCGGAACTGGCGGGGTTCGTGCCAGACGTAATGCTCATCGAGAATCATGCTGGCGGCTTTGCCCTCGCGGCAACTGGCGAGCGGACCGCGATCAGTCCTGACGATGCTCGACTCGCTATTTCAATCATCGATGTAAAGCACGCTCACGAGGCAAACCCGAGCTACGAAGCGGAGGTGGTTCTTTACGCGATGATGCTGGCGAACTGGCTGGAGTACGAAGGCTTTTCCGACCGCTTCTTCGTTAGTACGAAGTTGGGGTTGTGGACGCGCGCCGGAGCAGCAAAGGGCGCTTTGCAGGACGCGATTGACGACGGCTCGAAGACCTTGACAGAAATCATAGAGGCCGTTCGCGGAGAAGTGTCCCCCATCAACCTGCCGATATATGTCCAATCAATTCGGAGGTTCTTCTCGGATCGAATCCCTTCTGTCGTGAGAACAGGGCTAGCCGACTGGCGTTCATTGGATTGGCATGTCAATCCAAAGTGCGCGTCGTGCGACTGGCTGGGGTTTCGAGAATGGCTGTCACCGAAGGATAGACAGCTTCTCGATGCCAACCCTGATCACTATTGCTTTTCGCGCGCGGAGGTCGTTGATCACGTCAGCCGACTGCCGTTGATTACCCGCGGCTCTCGTCGCGTCCTAGCGGCTGATGGAATCTCATCGGTCGCAGCAGTTGCTGGTACCTCGGGTGCCGAGGCCGTCTATTCGAAGCACTCGCGGCTTAAGACTGACAGGCGGGCTATTCCTGGATTCGCCACGGCTTTGGCTAATAACGAGACGTCCTTGGACCCGGATCGAACGGATGGTGCGCTGTCGCGCAGATCAGATTTAACGCTGTTCGTTACGGTGAATTTCGATCCCGGCAGTGGCCTCCTCACGGGCCTTGGATTGCAAGGGATATTCTTTCAGCACTTCGCTTTTGGCCAAGGCCCTCAGACGACCGAACCGAAGAAACGTTGGCGAGATAGGTTCATCGTCGAAGCAAAGGACCCCTTAGCTGAACGCAATTCGGTCTTAGCTTTTCTCCAGCGGCTCGCCGAAGTATTTGCCTTCGTTGGCGACGCACACGAAGACCGGGGTGGACCGAACGCGGGCGAGACAACGGCCCAAATAGTGTTTTGGGATCGGCGGCAGTTTGACGAACTCTGCTTGGCGTTAGGACGAAATCTGCCAGCAATCCTTTACGACAAGGATCAAGATCGTCTCGTCCGTGCCCTCGCGTGGCTATTCCCGCCCGAGGAACTGCAAGAGAAGGACAATATTGAAGGACAGCGGCCGCAGATCGCTTTTGTCGTGGATACCCTTCGACGGTTGGTGCGAGTTCCCGCTGTACATGCACTGACATTGTTCAACGTTGTCGAGCATTACCACTTTGGCGAAACGCCGTTTTCTCCACCAGATGAGTTCTACCGGGAACCTCTATCCGACAGCATTCCGCGCGAACGTATTTACGAAATCTGGTCGCTAAGCGCCAGCGGAGGGACTAAGTCGATACGATGGGGGAAAACACTCAAAACGCTTACGCAACTGCTCGACGGTTTCGCACGAACTATCGATTCGCAGGTGTTCGCTCTCGCCTCAGTTACTTTTCGCATTCGGAAGGACTTTGGAGATCGCCTTCGCGCTGAGGCCCCAACAGTCGATTTGACAATCCCTACGTGGAGTCAGGGAGTTGCTCACGACTCAAAGCTGTGGATTGCGTGGGCTAAGTTTGAAGACCTAGTCGCCCGTGCAGACAGATTCGCATTTTTCTCGGCCGACCCAGAAGAAGCAGAGGCAACCCATGAGTCCATAAGGCTCGTGGAGAAGCTGGCTGATGACAACGGATTGCTTCGCTACCGTGTCAGTCAGGAATCTCTGAACTCAAAACTCAAGCTGGACGGATTCTTCTGCGTGTCTGTCGATGCGGTCCCGGGCTTCCTGGCGCTGCCAGCTTGGAAAGTCTGGAAGGTGCTCAACCTCGGAGACTTCCCAACCGATCTGATGAAAGTTGTGCGCGTGTCCATGCACGATCTGTTCGGCGTGACTCTTGAGTCTTTCAATCGAGTCGCAGCAGTCGCGGAGTTTGCGCTCAACGAGTTCTTCCACCTCGATCCCCGTATTGCTGAAAAGACCGAACTCCGACAAATCATCATCGACGCACTGGGTGAGGATTTTGATCGCAATCTCTCAATTGTGAACGGTCTTGGGCCTAACGTTACGGTCCGACGGCTCACAAATATCCTCAGGGAAGTCCGAAATCCCACCATCGCAGTTGCGGCACCCGAGACATCGGAGGCTCTTGGCATCAAAGGCCAGACGATCAAGGCTGGAACCGCGTCACCAACTCCTTTGGCGCGGGTACTTTGGAAGGCTGACGTTCTTCAGTCGAGCAACCCTGGCTGGTTTGTCCCTCAGGCGGTGGTGTCGAGAGCCGCCCAATTCACAGCACTGAATGTCAGCCAAGCCGATGCTGTGGCAGAAGCCGCCCGGAGCCAACTGACGATCATTTGGGGACCTCCAGGTACTGGCAAAACGAAGACGTGCGCGGCGCTCATACAAGGCTTGGCGGCAGAGGCAACAGTGGCGCCGCGCGCATTGAGCGTTCTCTTGACAGGTCCGAATTACAAGGCCGTCAACGAGCTGGTAGAGCGTGTCACGCGACAGTTAATGCTAGACACGGCGACCCCCTGCCGGATGTATCACGTATTTTCCGAACACCGCGAGGACCGGTTCTTTCGCCTTGTTCCAACGCCAGCACACCTTCAGGTGCTCGACACGCCAATTGAACCCGGCGTTGAGACGTATGAAGAAATGATCGCTGACTTGGCGAGCGGTGAGGGAATCATTATTGTCAGTGCAGTCATGCATCAGTGCGCCAGGCTCGCGCAGTATCGAGGGTGGCTGGCTCCGCTATTCGACCTGGTACTGATGGACGAAACCTCGCAAATCGACATGGCCCATGCGATGGGTCCTCTGGCCCTCCTCAAGACCGACTTTCAATTGGTGATCGCTGGAGATCATCTGCAAATGCCCCCTGTCGTACAGACTGATCCGCCACTGGGGGCCGAATACTTGGTTGGCAGTCTACAGACGTACGTCACCGAGCGGTTCAAGCTTCAAGAGAAACGTAAGCCCTTGCTTCGCAACTACCGCTCGAACCGGGACATCGTTGAGTACACCCGTGGGCTGGGTTATCCGCAAGAACTTCAGGCTGAGTATCCCGACACACGACTCACGTTCATTGGCAGCGTTTCACATTCCATTGCCGAACTTGAAGACGTAGGACTGCCAATCTCAGAGTTGTGGGAAGGCGCTCTTCGCGCCGACCGCCCTATCGTTGCGATGACTTATCCAGACGGGATGGCGGGCCAAGCCAACGAGTTTGAGGCTTCGTGTGTTGCGTCATTGGTCTGGTTGTGGCGACAGACTGGTTCGCCCGTGTTGTCGGGGCGAAATGGAGAGGTCCCCGAGGCTCAGTGGACCGACGGCCTGTTTTGGACAGTCGGAGTTGGTGTTGTCACACCACATCGTGCGCAGCGTGCCCAAGTCGTCTTGGCCTTGCAAAAGGCTTTTCCAGACACTGACCCCAATTTGATTGAGGGCGCGGTCGATACCGTCGAGCGGTTTCAGGGTGGCGAACGTCAGATGATTGTGATTTCCTTCGGCGTTGGCGACCCCGACGTTATTAGCGGTGAGGAACGATTCCTACTCCAGCTTGAACGCACCAACGTGGCGATTTCGAGAGCAATGGGCAAGTGTGTCGTGTTCATGTCGGACGAAGTTGCGAACCACATCCCGGACGACCGTAAGGCCGCTCAAAGTGCTCACGCACTGCGGGGGGTGGCGGACGAATGGTGCACCAATCGACTTGAGGGGTACGTTCACAGCGCTAACGGCACGCAGCGCCGCATGACACTCCGCTGGCGCTAATCGACGTTTCAGTCAAGCAGGACCGCGTGCAAGTCAAGCTCAACTGGCGCCTTGCCGTGCGATTTCATGTGCTTCGCCTGTCGCTTGCCCGCGTCTGCCGTCCGAGCATCGCGGAGCGAGACGATGCGCCATCGATTAGCGGACGATTCCAGCGATTCCAGTAGCAACCGCTTCGCGTCAACTTGCCTTGAAGGGATCGCACCGAAGCGAACATAGAGATGGAATTCGTCAGCGGCGCACCCAGCGAGGTTTGACCACACGTCACCAAGCGCTTCTGTGTATTCGAATGCATTGCTCATTGGTAGGCTCTCCATCGACGAATAATCGACTTTGGCGGGGCCACCCAGGAACCAATTCCTCAGCCACTGATCTGGAAGATACGTAGACATCCCAAAATACGCGGGCGATGTGATCGCCAGACTTAGTCTCGTTCGAATCCATCGGAAGTCCGAGGGTTCGGCCGCGTCGCCTTGCCAGACGCGACCGCGACACGGTTGATCAGCGTTTTCATCCTCGGCAGCGATTCTGGAGAGCTTTCGCTCGACGGCCTTAATCACGTCAACAACTGGCGGCTTCATCCCGTGTTGCTTCCAGAACTTCCTCGCGTAATCTGGCTTCGGCGCAAACGTTCGAGGCATCTGATTCGACAGGTAGCTGAGGAGACTGTTTACAGGACCGTGCAAACATCCTAAGACCGCCGCCCTTAGAAGGATGGCCGCGTCGCTTTTCGAACCCTGGTCACGTAAACCGGCTCGCAGTCGGCAAATGTCCCGCAAGGTAGATGCCGCATACGCATGCTGCCAGAACTCGCCGCGTGGGATCGTTATGTCTCTTCGATGCGCAATTATTCGGCGTGCGAGTGCCAGGCATTCCTCGAGGTCGATTCGAGCTAGCTTTGCTTCAGCAATTGCAACGGCAACAGGCGAACAATCGATCCCGAAGGCCTGAACATCGCGGGAGCGTGCTGCAAAAAGCGTCGTACCCCGCCCGCAGAACGGGTCGCCAACTGCCTTCGCATCTGGATGTCTCTTTAGAATCTTGAGCGGGAATTCCAAGGGAAACATCGTGAAGTACGGACAGATGGCGTTCAGGGAATAGCGACCGCTCGCCGCGAGTGGCGTCGGTCGATTCGGCGTCTCGCGGCGGCGGTCGGTACGGTGCATTGGTGGCGTCTAAGTTCGGCGAATGAGTATCACAAAAGCGCAGGATGCACTAAACAACTGGGCGGCTTTCGGTCCATTCAACGACTTCGCTGAGTGACCACCGGTACGCTTTCTTGCCGATTTGTCGAGGTCGCGGAAACGCTCCCTCGCGGACTCGACGGCGGAGTGTCGATTCACTCATGCCGGTGAGGAGTTCAACATCACTCCTGCGAATCAGCGGGTCTTCACCGAGGATTACTGGCGACGGTTCGATTGGACGTCTCTTCTTCGGCGGAGCACTGTCTGGCAATTCTCCTGCTGACATCGCCTTCACCGGCACTGCCTTGTTCTCCGCGTCGTGCAGATGCTGGCTGTGCGACCTCGCATCCCGCTGCTCCTTGCGTTTCCGTATGAAAGGAGGCGACACACGATCTGGATTTCGAAAGTCACGATTGGTACGGAGTTTCATGAACACACCTCGACGACGGCAGAACTATCTGCCTCGTTGAAACAAAGTGCGTCATGCACCGTGGCGTTGCTGCGCGCGTCTCTCACCACAAGCGGAACAACTCAGTTCCGCGCCACGGGTCAGAGGGACTCAGACGAACTTATCAGCATTCCGGTGTGTCTTTCAAACCGTCGTCGTGGGACTTCAACCGCCGGTCGGTCAGCAGACGTCATTCGCAGCCAGCAGCTTTCACCTTCTGGCTACAACTGGCCCATGAGACGCCAGATAGAACGCTTGATCGGCTCAACGCGATCCGCAGGGCATGGGACGGCTCGGGCGTCGCTCCGGCGATTCCAGGCTGGGCGGACCTTGTAACCCATCTGCACTTTCACGTCAGCAATCCAACACGACTTGGGAACGAAACCATCGTGTCTCTTCGTGTCAGCTTGAATCGCCGCCACGGTTGGCAATCGCTTCGGGTGCTCCTGTCGCAACGACTGATTCACTGTCATCGAGGCCCCTCTAGAATCTTACCCGCACAGAATCGTGTCCCACGAAACACTGATCGTGAACGTGCTCCAGCGATCTCGAAAAACCCGGTCCGCTGACAAGCGGGTAAGCCGCCATCCCTAAGGAATTCCATTGTTTGGGTCCGGGGTCTTCACTAAGTCTGCTCCATCCGCACGGCCAGCCCGCGAACGTAGACTGGAGTTTCTGGCTTGCAACTTTTCAAAATGTAACTAATCCACCCTGGACGGTATGCCTGCACATCGATGCTCGCGCTAGGGAGAAAGCGTCGACCTTGGCGCTCTTCCCTGAACAGTCTCGTCAATGAGAGGCTTACGGCATCAACCTTTCTATCAGTCGAGTCGGCCGACGGAAGCTTCGCGGCGAAGTGAAAATGCCAGTGGGCACGGCCACGTTCTGGCACTCCCACGATTGCGACGCGATGATGTTCCGGTCGCTTGGCGAATCGTGGCCCAAGGTATCGTCTGTTGAGACAAGCGTCCACGGTTCGCATGATCGTGTCATGACGGTGCCAACTCAGATCAGCGTTCGGATTCACTGTCATTACGACATCAAAAGGAATGCCTTCGAGCCAATCCCGATACACCTGACGCAACACTTCAGTCTCTGTTCTCTCACTCGTTCTCAATTTCATTGATGCACACCCCTCCCATTGCTGATAACCGGTGTTGACCGACTCGGAGCGAGGCTGCGCGAGTCTCGGCCGCAAATGGCGTGCGGCCCGCGACGGCGATGCGACTAACGGCAGCGGGGTTGAGTAAGAACCCAGTGCTTCAATTCAGCGACGATGAAACCCGTTACTGTGCCGCCGAGTTGTACGCGCTTGGGGAATACTGTGCCTTTCTCCAGTCGCCACAGGTGCGCACGTGACACGTCGAGCAGGTCGCAAGCTCGTCGCGTCCTGGCAACGAGAGGCTCAACGTGCCGCTGCTGTGCGGTTGCGGTGCCGCCAGTGGCGCAGGCGGGTCGGCCTACTCGTTGGAACGATGGGGCTGTCGTGAGCGGGATGGGTTGCGAACAACGACGGACTTTGTGACGGACCTTAGCCAACACACACCTCGGAATCTGCAACGGCGCATCACGATGGGATGCCACTTCGGTGGACATCCGTTTCTCCGATGCTCGTTGCTAAACGCCCGAGGCTTTCTCGGTCTGCAAATAACCAATCTGGGAGTTCGAAGTGCTTCAGCGACGCCGTTTCAGGGCGTTCCCAGTCATCACAGTTACGGTAACACGCTGAGTCAAGAGTGCCCCGCCTCCGCGAAGGCAGTATCGGGCGTGCCTCTGGTGGGTCCACGCGGAAGGCTCAGTTGCTGACGATGATTCCGAAGCTACGAGGATTTTCTGACTCACAGACATTCTCTAGCTACTGGGATTTTTCTCACTTGCCAGAACGATCTGACTACCTGTCTTGCTCCAGCAGGATCAATCCGCCCGCTCACTTGCCTGCCCCGACCTGGTTTAGGGTCGCTGGTATCGTTCACAGGACTGGATGATCGGAGCAGTCAGACGGCCCGCCGAGGGCACATCCGCACTGTTGCTGGCCTTGTTTATCAGACAATCAGGGTTTTCTCGTCCCGAGGCTAGACAATCAATTCAACTCGTCGTGACTTGCACATTCCCCTGTCGGTCCACTTCGACGTAGGCACCCATTTCCTTTTTTCGAGTCGCAAACCAGAGGAAGTAGATGACGGGGCCAATCAAGGTCCAAACAAAGATCAACGCCCAGAACAACGAGAACTTTCGACGCTTCGTCAATTGTGCTGTGTTCTCCGTCTGGCTCATAACCAGATAGCCCTTTTGAACGTACGTGCGTACGGTTGCCTGAAGAATCGCTCTCGTGTCTACAGTCCGGCTTGCGACCTCATCGTTACTCACGTTTGCCTCCCTTCCCCGTCAGGGGCCGTCAATGGTAACTTGACTCAAAGTCTATGGCGTCGAATACGGCTTCGCGGCCACGCTTCACGGCGTGGACGATGTCCGCGTAGTTATTGGGTCCCGAATCCGTCAGCTACGGAAGGATCGCGGCCTGTCTCAGGAAGAAGCAGCGGCACGCGCGAACATCCATCCCACGTATCTCTCTTCCGTCGAACGCGGTCAGCGCAACATCGCCCTTGAAAACCTGAACCGGCTCGCAAACGCTTTCAGCGTCTCGCTGGCAGCCTTCTTTTCAACCTGCACGACTCGACTACGATCACCGGCCGCGACAAAGCGCCGACATCGGCGTTGAACCTCAACGGCGACCGGGTATGAACGGAATCACGTTCTCTGACGCATCCTCCTTCCCAGCAAGGATGTCTTGTAGGCGGCGGCTCCAGCCTTCGAGTGCGAACCGCATTTCTTTTGCGTACGGATAGCGGTCGTACGTTCCGGTCACGTCTTGATCGACGTGGTTAAGAATCTTCTTCAAAACGATTCTGTGGGCGCCAGCCGCTGTTAACTCCGTCGAGACGGTTCGTCTGATGTCATGCGGTCGAAATGTCACGCCGGACTTTTGGCGCAGTCGCTGGGACGCCTTTTGGATGAATTGGACACGCTCGTTGTCACCAAATGGCGACGGGAAGAGCCATTCATTCGGAGGTCTTCGAGGTAGGCCTTTCGCGGCTCGGCCATCGTTGACCACTTGTTCGCGGCTGAGAATCCATTCTCGGTATCGCAACAACAGTTCAACTGCCTGCTTCGACAGCGGCACGTTGTGCTCAGTGTCGTTCTTCGCATTCTGCTCAGGGATGACCCACACGCCGTTCTTCAAATCGAAGTCGGACCACTTCGCGGCGAGCAACTCGCCACCTCGCTGGGCGGTCAAGAAGCGCAGGCGAAAATGAGCGGCGACAGCGGGTGATTCTCCGTCAAGGCTGGTCCATATCAGACGGATTTCCTCAGCAGAGAGACATCGGGTGCGTCTCCTTTCCTTTCCTGGTGGCTTCAGGGCATAACAGGGGCTGAGGGCAATAAGGTCTCGTTCCACTGCGAACGTGAACATCGCGCTGACAACAGCGAATGTTCGGTTGGCTAGGTACACTCGTCCTCTCTCATCGTGGATATGCTCGACGAGCGTTCGAACGTCATACCGCTTAACGTCGGCAACCTTTCGGGAACCCCACTTCGGAAGGACCTCCTTGTTCAGCAATCGTTCGTAGTACGGCCATGACTTCTTCTTGTCGAGACGCATGCGCTTGAGCAACTCCAGCGCGAGATGTTTGACGGTGGGGCCGATTCGAGCAGC
Organism: Vicinamibacterales bacterium; assembly: GCA_035606665.1. Taxonomy (GTDB): domain Bacteria; phylum Acidobacteriota; class Vicinamibacteria; order Vicinamibacterales; family SCN-69-37; genus DASUGC01. The sequence goes on from DATNEY010000056.1 coordinate 124,735, forward strand.
TCGTTTCTCGGCCGCTGGGTCTTTCTGGGCAGCAACGTCTTGCAGTACGGACCGCGCGAGCTTTCTGGCGGCGCTCAGGCCGAGCGTTGGAAAGTCACCTAGCGTGTAGCGTCTCAGACGTCCTTGGTGTCTGTACAGCAGCACCCACGTTCGACGTCCGCTTGGCGAAACTCGGAGCGCAAGTTTCCTGACTTCCGTGTCGAAGTAATCGATCTGAAACTTACCCGGCAGGAGCTTGCGGATGTTGGAGTTTGTCAGCTTGAGTACAGGCATAAAGGGCCAAAGGTAACACCCAGGTAACGGCACGATTGCGATGCACGGGTGTTCAACTCGTGGCATTCTAGGTCGCTATTCACTGACTGTTCAATGAGTTAGGGAGACGAACTCGGTCAGGCGCGGTCAGGGGTTGTCAGACGCAGGCGGGCAAAAAGTGACTGAAAATCACGGGGTCGCCAGTTCGATTCTGGCCCTCGGCACCAATATTATTCCGGGGACTTCGTCCCCGGACCCCTTACTCGCTCTCTCGCTCGGCTCGCCTCCTCTGAAAAGCACCTAAGCAAGCCTCACTACGTTCGCGAGACTCGCTCGCTGACCGCTCGCTCATTTGCCTCGCGCGCCTATTTGATCTTGCGACACGGAGCACAAAGACACGGGGCTACTTCGGGTTAGCAAGCCTTGGAGTGTCTCCGTGTCCCGTTATCTCCGTGTGACAAGGGCTAGCGAAGCAAGACTCGGCCGTTTGCTTCGTAATCCTCGCTGTCCTCGGCTCGCCTACTGAATTCCGCGCAGTGCCAAAAGCGTGAACGTACGGTTGAGCGGAGCCCCGGTCGCGGGTACGGCGATGACGCGGACGATGACGCCCTCGCCGGGCTCGAATGCCGACATCGGGAACGTCACCTCACCCGAAATCACAGCCTTGGATGTGGGCGGCGTGTTCGGAAGCCGGTGGGGCGCGAGGGTGTTCGAGAGGGCCGTTGCCTGAGTCTCGGCGCCAGCGCGCCCCTGCGCCTCGCTGCGCTGGACGACCACCTGCTTGATGTCGGGAGCGTCGATGGACTCGGGGACCACGACGATAGCTACGTCCGGCGACCAGAGCGCGCCCGCAATGGGCAGCCGTCGCTGAATGCGATCCTGCGCCGCCGCCTCGAAGCGGGCCACTGGCCCGGCGGCGTAGATCTTCAACGCCGGCGAGCCGTAGACGACAACGGGCCCGACGAACTCCGGTGACGTCTCACGTACTCGGGCGCGATACTTCGCGGAAAACTGTGCGACATCGCCGTTCGTGTCCTTCAGCGCCGCCTCGGCGGCCGCTCGTGCCTGCTGCTCGGTGAGCCGCGGAACGGGAGCAGTCTCCTTCGATCGGCGCGTGTCCTCGAGTTCCTTCAGCCTTCGGACTCTCTCGGCTTCGTCCGCTTCTGCCTTCCGTTTGGCCTCCGCGGCTTCCGCATCGGCCTTCGCCTTCACCTCGGCCTTGATGCTCTCGCCGTGCGCCTTCACGAACGCCGCCCATTCCGGCTGGTGCTCGAGGGGCTCGCAGATCGGACACGCCCGCATGCTCTGCCGTAGCGCCTGCTGCAACGGCAGGGAGGGGGCCTGACGCCCGATGGCAATGCTGCAGTCGGCGAGGTGATACCAACCGTCCGACACACGCACGTCCGGCCCGGGCGGAATCTGCGACGGCTGCTGGGCGCGAACCGTGATGGTCGCGACGAGGACTAGAAGTGCAAGAAAAGGAAGGCGTTGCCGGAACATGCTCTAACGATTCTAAGACCGTGGACCAAAACACAAGAAGATTGGAGGCCCGAGGCCCCAGAAAACCTTCAGTAGCTTCACTTCTTCATGTGAGCCTCAGAATATCGACGAAGCGGCCCTCGTCGCCGCAGTCACCCACGGGCTCGGATACGCACCCATGATGACGACACCCGCAGCACAAAGAACGATGGCGACCAGCAACACTGCGGGAACTCTGATGGCATCAGGCCTCGGCGGCGGATCGATGTACATCCGCTTCGCGACGACCAGGTAGTAGTAGAGCGCGACCACTGTCGCGACGGCGCCGACGAACGCGAGCCAGTACATTCCGCGCTCCACGACGGCCCAGAAGACAAAGAACTTCGCCCAGAAACCGGCCATGAACGGAATGCCGCCGAGCGAGAGCAGAAACACCAGCAGGCTCAGCGCGAGCGCCGGCGAACGGCGTGCGAGGCCGCTGTAGGCCTCAATTTGATCGGACTTCTCCGATCCGGCCACGGCCTGCACCACGAAGAACGCGCCCATGTTCCCGAACAAGTACGCGACCAGGTAGAACAAGAGCATGCCGATGCCGGACGCCGACATCGCCACGATGCCCATCAGCAGGTAGCCGATATGCGCGATGCCGGAATAGCCGAGCAGACGCTTGATGTTCTGCTGCGGAATCGCCATCAGGTTGCCGAGCACGATCGTCACCGTGGCGATCCCGGCGATCGCGGGCACCCACTTCGCCATCGCCGGGCCCGCGCCCTCGACGTAGAGGCGAATGAGGACGATGAAGCCGGCCGCCTTCGGAGCGACCGAGAGCCACGCCACGAACGGCGTCGGCGCGGACTCGTACGTGTCCGGTACCCACATGTGGAACGGCACCGCGGCGATCTTGAATCCGAGTCCGGCCAGCGCGAGTACGAGGCCTAGAAGCAGCAGCGGATGCCGCGCATCGAGCGCCGGACCGATCGCCGCGATCGCCATCGAACCCGTCGCGCCGTAGACGAACGAAAGTCCATAGAGAATGATCGCCGACGACACGCTGCCGACCAGGAAGAACTTGAGCGCGCCCTCGCCCGCCGTCTCACCCTTGCGCTCGAAACCGGCGAGCACGTAGAGCGGAATCGACATCAACTCGAACGACACGAACACCAGAATGAGATCGCGCGCCGACGCGAGCACGAGCATCCCCAGCAGCGACCCGAGCAGCGTCAGGTGGTACTCCACCGAACGCCTCGTCATCGCTTCCGACTGCAGCCCAAGTCCAGCTAGGACGCTCAATGCCGCCGACGAGAAGAACAGCGTCTTCAGGAACAGCGAGATACCGTCGAGATCGAATGTCCCGCCGAACGCCGTCTGCCCCGGCAGAGCGATGGCCGAGGCGGCGGCCAGAATCGAAAGACCGGCCAGGGTGATCCAACCCGGCAGTCGCGACGTCCGGGACCGGCGCGCAAAGCCCGTCGCGAATACGAGCAGCAGGAGTCCGAAGGTGCCAGCTTCGAGATAGAGCGGACGCGACGCCATCTCCACGAACGGCGTCATCACATCACGCCCAGCCGCATGAGGAGCGGCACTGTGGAGGTTTCAATCGGCGAAACCGCCAGGCTGGGTAGAACGCCGAAGAGCACGATGACAAACACCAGAAGAACGAGCGCCACCCACTCCGTGCCTTGCGCATCCGGCAGATGCTGGAAGTGCGGGTCGGTGCTCTTCGGTCCCCAGAAGATCGCCCGCACGACACGGAGCACGTAGAGGGACGTCAGGAACGCCCCAATCACACCTGGGAACAGCCACCACGGATGCGCCGAAGCCCAGGCGCCGAGGAACGTCAGGAACTCCGCGACGAAACCGGATGTCGCCGGCAGTCCGAGCGACGAGAGCCCGCCGATCGTGAACGCCGCGGCGATGCCCGGCATCATCGACGCGAATCCACCCATCTTGAAGATCTCTCGCGAGTGCGCCTTCTCATACACGAGGCCGACGAGCGCGAAGAACAGGCCCGTCATGACACCGTGCGCGAACATCTGAAACACGGCGCCGTTGAGGCCCGTTTCAGTCAGCGTCGCCGCGCCGAGCATGACGATGCCCATGTGCGACACAGAGGAATACGCGATCACGTACTTCAGGTCCGTCTGCGCCATCGCGCTGAGCGCGCCCCACACGATGTTGATGCAGGCCACGAAGCCGACGAGCCACATCCACTGGTGCGTCGCCTCGGGCAGGAGCCACATGCCGACGCGAATCACGCCGTAGGCGCCGAGCTTCATCAGCACGCCGGCGTGCAGCATCGACACCGCCGTCGGCGCGGACGCGTGGCCGTCCGGCGACCAGGTGTGAAACGGAAAGATCGCCGCGAGGATGCCGAAGCCGACGTAGAACGCGAGGAAGACCCAGCTCTGGAGCCCTGGAGCGAACTTGACCTTCTCCAGTGCCAGCAGCGAGAACGACGTCGATCCCGCGGCGACATAGAGCGCGAGGATGCCAACCAGAATGAACGCCGACCCGAACAGCAGGTACAGCGTCAACTTCATCGCGGCGTATTCCTTGGAGCCGACACCCGTCCGTCGATAGGCCCATCCGAACACGCCTCGCGGCGGCACGTCCCCACTCGAGCCCCAGATGCCGATGAGCAGGTACATCGGCAGCACGGCGATTTCGTAGAACAGGAAGAAGACAAAGAGATCCAGCGACACGAACACGCCGAACACGCCCGTCACGAGCAACAGCAGCAGCGCGTAGAATTCCTGGTCGCGCGTCTTGACCGTCCACGACGCGAACACGCCGGCGAGGATGATGATCGCCGTGAGCAGCACCATCACGACGCTCATGCCGTCCGCGGCAAGTTCGTAGGCGATGCCGAGCGTCGGCACGAGATCGAACCGTTCGCCGAACTGCCACCCACCCGCAGCCTGGTCGTAGGCGCGGAAAATCCACAGAGCGCCGACGCACGAAATCGCCACGCCGATCGCCGCGGACCAGCGCACGAGCTGCGGCCGGGTCCGGCCGAACGCCATGATGACCAGCGCCGCCGCGAAGGGCGCCCACGTGATGATCGACAGCACTGGAAGGCCGTTCACTTCACGCCTCCCAACCAGATGAGCAACGCGACGACGCCTACCGCGACGCCGAACACGTAGTCCTGCACGCGCCCGGTCTGCATCCGGCGCAGGCGCCCGCCGCCCATGACCGTCCACGCGCTCATCACGTTGACGATGCCGTCGACGACGTAGCGATCGATCCAGCCAATCGTCCGCGAGAACACCAGGAGCACGCTTCGATAAACAAACAGAAACGCGTCGTCGATCCAGAAGCCGGCGTGAGCGGCCGTGCGCAACGGGCCCATCGCGGAGGCGAGCCGATCGCCGTCGATCGATCGACGTTGGAATGTCAGCCACGCCAGTCCGATGCCCGCGAGGCCGACGCCAACCGCGGCAGGTGTCAGCCACACCGGACTCTCGAACTGCGGTTCTTCGTGATGGAACATGAAGAGGATCCCGATCGCCATCGACAGGAGCGCCAGAATCCAGAGCGGAATCGTCATCACTGCCGGTGCGTCATGCGGGTGGTGGCCGCGAGCGTGCACCGGTTCTTCGTAGGCCGGCCCTTTAGGGCCGGCATCCGCTGTTCCAAAGAACGTCAGGAACACGACGCGGAACATGTAGAACGCCGTCAGGAACGCAGCGACGGCCAGCATCACGAACGGCACCGTCAGGCCGCCGGCAAGCACTGCGCCGAGGATCTCTTCCTTCGACAGGAAACCGGCGAAGAGCGGGACGCCCGCGAGCGACAGCGTTCCGATGATGAAGACGACGGCCGTCTGGGGCATCGACTTGGCGAGGCGCCCCATCCGAGTGATGTCGTTTGTATGGACGGCGTGAATCACCGCGCCCGCACCGAGGAACAGCAACGCTTTGAAGACGCCGTGAGTCAACAAGTGCAGGAATCCGGCGTTCGCGAACCCGGCGCCGATCGCCGCCATCATGTAGCCGAGCTGCGAGACGGTCGAGTACGCCAGCACGCGTTTGATGTCGTCCTGCGCGCACGCAAGAATCGCGGCCATCAACGCCGTTCCGGCCCCCACCCACGCGACAAGTGTCATCACGTCAGGCGCAAGCTCGAAGAGGAACGCCGTGCGCGTCAGCAAGTACACGCCCGCCGTCACCATCGTCGCCGCGTGAATCAACGCCGACACCGGCGTCGGGCCTTCCATGGCATCCGGCAGCCAGATGTGGAGCGGGAACTGCGCGGACTTCCCTGCCGCGCCGAGGTACAAGCAGAACGCAATCAGTGAGATCCCGGCGATTCCTGCCTGCTGCGAACCGGCCCAGACTTCGAGCTCCGCGAAATCGAACGTGCCGGTCATCCTCCAAAGCAGGACGATGCCGATGAGGAGGCCGACGTCGCCCGCCTTCGTCGTCCAGAACGCCTTGACGGCGGCGCGCGCGGCTGACGCCTTGCGATACCAGAAGCCAATCAGAAGGTACGAGCAGAGGCCGACCAGCTCCCAGCAGATGAAGAGCTGCAGGAAGTTCGGCGCGAGTACCAGGCCCATCATCGAAAACGCGAACAGGGACTGGTACATGTAGTAACGGCCGAGCGCCGCGGGCGGCTCGTCGCTGAGATAGCCGAGCGAATACACCTGCACGAGCGTCGCTACGAGCGACACCAGGACGAGCATCTTCACCGAGTAGGTGTCCGCGAGGACGCCAACGGTCGCCAGAACGCCTTCGTGCTGCGGCAGCCAGGCCCAGACGTGACGGAAGACGTCGATGTCCTCGCCGAGATTGCGCCACGCGAGGATTGCCGCGCCAAGCGCCGTGAGCGCGCCGGCGATCGAAATCAGTGCCGCAAGCCGGCCGCTTCGGCGTAACGGCGCTACCACCGCAAGCAGCACGAAGACCGCCGCGGGCGCGAGCAGGGCGACGAGCACCAGCGAATCAGGGCGCGCGCTCATCCCTTCAACCAGTCGATCTGGTCCGCGATGGCCGTGCGTCGCGTCCTGAACAGGAGAATGACGAGCGCCAGGCCGAGCGCCACCTCGGCCACGGTTATCGCGATAGCGAAGACCGTGAGGATCATCCCGGCCGTCTGGCCGTGGAAGCGGCTGAACGCGACCAGATTGATGTTGACGGCGTTCAGCATCAGCTCCACGCCGAGCAGGATGCCGATGGTGTTTCGGCGCGTGATGACGCCGAACAGGCCGATCGAGAAGACGACGGCAGCGAGAAAGAGGTAGGCGTGCAGTCCCATGCCTATTCCTCCGGCCTCGCGTAATAGCTCGCGCCAATCATGGCCACGAGCAGCAGCACCGCCAGCAGCTCGAACGCCAGCACGTGCTGCGTCAACAGCGTCGAGCCGATCGCGCGCGTCACATCAGCGTCGCCCAGGTCGGGCCGCACCGGATGTGGCGCGCGTCGAATCCACGTGATGATCAGCGTCAGCACGGTCCCCGCGAAGACGGCTCCACGCACGACGTGGCGGTTTGTCTGGGACAGTCGCGTGCCCACGAGTCGTTCGGTGACGACAATCGCGAACACGACCACGGTCACGACCCCGCCCGCGTAGAGCAGGATCTGAACCGCCGCGAGGAACTCCGCATCGAGAAGCAGAAACACGCCGGCCGTTCCGGTGAGGGCGAGCGCCAGCCACAGCACGGAATGGAACAGGTTCTTGCTCAGCACAACGGCGAGCGCCGATCCGACGAGGACGACGGCGAATGCCCAGAAAGCAAAGACCTCCAGGGTCATGCCTCCCCTCCGCCGTGCTTCTCACCCGGCGCCTTCTTCGGGGGCGCTTGCATGTCCCGCAGCTTGTTACCCGTCGCCCACGAGACAGGGAATTGCTGACCGATCGCGTGCAGTCGATCCTTGTCCAGCAGCATCTCGCGCCGGTCCGCTGTCGCCATGTCGAACGACTTCATCATCACGATGGCGTCCGTCGGGCAGACCTGCACGCAGAGCTCGCAGAACTCGCACGCATAGAGTTCGAGCGTGAATGTCTTGGCGTAGTTCCGCTTCTCGCCCTTCTGCATCTCGACTTTGATGACCGCCGGCGGACAGACGAACTCGCAGAGGCGGCAGCCGATGCACGCCTCTTCGCCGGTATCCGGTTCGTACACGAGGGCCAGGAGCCCCCGATAGCGATCGGGATACGCGCGGGGCTTGTCTGGGTAGTGAACGGTGACCGGCTTCCGGAAGAAAGTAATGAACGTGATGCGCATCGCGCGCACCACGGCTCCGACGAGCTGCGCCGTCTCCGCGAAGAAGCCCTTCGCCTGAATCCTATTCACCGGTGCCGCTCCTCATGACGACAGTGACGGCGGTCGCCATCACGAGCAGGACGGTCAGCGGCAGCAGAAGCTTCCACGAGATTTGCAGGATCTGATCGACACGGATCCTGATGAAGCTCCAGCGCACCCAAGTGATGAGCAGGAAAATCAGGAGCGCCTTGAGCAGAAACCAGCCGGGCCCCAGCCACCAGGGACCCGGACCGGCCCACGCGCCCAGAAACAGCAGCGAGCCGAGAAACGACGTGCCAAGCACGTGCGCGTACTCACCGAGCTGGATGATGGCGAACTTCATCCCCGAGTACTCGACGCGGAAACCCGCGACGAGCTCGGATTCCGCCTCGAGGATGTCGAAGGGCACGCGGTTCTCGGCGGCGACGCTCGCCACGATGAAGGCGATGAACCCGAGCTGGCCGAGGACCGGATAGAAGATGAACCAGAGGCCCTCCTGCGCGTGCGCAATCTCCGAGAGCTTGAGCGATCCGGTGAGCAGGACGGGCACCAGCGCGGCCATGATGAACGGCAGGTCGTACGAAATGATCTGGTTCACCGCGCGCATCGCGGAGATCAGCGCGTACTTGTTGTTCGAGCTCCAGCCGGCCATGAACAGACCCACGATTTCCATCGACGACACGGCCATGAAGAAGAGGACGCCGATGTTCAGATCGGCCACGCCGAGCCCGGGCGCGAAGGGTATCGTCGCGAAAATCATCAGGCACGGCACGACGAAGACCAGCGGCGCCAGCGTGAAGATGCGCTTGTCGGCGTCCGTCGGAATGATGTCTTCCTTGAGGAGTAGCTTCACGCCGTCGGCGATCGGCTGCAGCAGGCCGTGCGGCCCCACGCGATACGGACCGATGCGTGACTGCATCCGCGCGGCGAACTTCCGCTCGAGCAGCGTGACGTACGCCACGAGGCCAAGCAGCGCACCCAGCACTGCCCCTCCTGCGATCAGTCCCGTCACGGCAATCGACGATGTCGTCATCGATCCACCTCGCCGAAGACGGGATCGACCGAGCCCATGATGGCCACGACGTCGGCGACCGCGTGGCCGGGGATGATGTGCGGCAGCACCGCGAGATTCGAGAACGACGCGCCACGCCACTTCATGCGATAGGGCTTTGCAGTGCCATCGCCGATGAGGTAGCAACCGACTTCGCCTCTCGCTCCCTCGACTCGCGTGTAGGCCTCGCCCTTCGGCACGCGCACCTGGGCGACCGACTTGAGGCCGGGCCGTGACGAGATCGGGCCCTCGGGCAGACCCGCGATGATCTGCCGCACGATCTTGATCGACTCGCGGAACTCGGCCATCCGCACGCGGTAGCGCGCGAAGCAGTCGCCCGCGGTCTCGACGGGCACCCTGAAATCGAAATCCTGGTACGAGGAGTACGGCGCCACGCGCCGCAGGTCGAACGCGACTCCGGAGCCGCGCAGGAGCGGACCGCAGACGCCGACGTCGAGCGCCAGCTCCTTCGAGATCACGCCGACGCCCTGCGTGCGCATCAGGAAGAATGCATTTCCCTCGAGCATCTCCTGGTACTCATCGATGCGCTTGTCGATGAGGTCGATGGTCTGCCGGCACTGTTCCATCCAGCCTTCCGGCACGTCGTAGCGAACGCCGCCAACCTGATGGAATCCGTACAGAAGCCGCGCGCCAGTCAAAGACTCGAACAAGTCGAGCACGAGCTCGCGCTCGCGAATGCAGTACAAGAAGATCGTCGCGCCTCCGCCGAGCGCGCCGCCCATGTCCATGCACCAGGTGCCCAGCCACAGGCAGTGCGACGCAATGCGCTGCAGCTCGGCCACGAGCACGCGCAAGTACTCCGCGCGCTTGGGCACTTCAATCTTCGCGATCTCCTCCGCCGCCATCACGTACGCCAGCTCGCTCGTCATGGCCGCCACGTAATCCGTCTTCGAGGCAATCGAGGGGTACTGCGCGTATGTCAGCGTCTCGGCGAGTTTCTCGTGGCAGCGATGCAGGTAGCCGATCACGGCGTCCACGGCGACGACCTTTTCGCCTTCGAGCGTCAGAATCGCCCGGAAGACGCCGTGCGCCGACGGATGCTGCGGCCCCATGTTCATGGTCAGCCGCTCGGCTCCGGTGTAGTCGAGGGTCCTGACGACGGGGATGGCGGTGTCGGCGCTCACGAGTTCTCGTTTACCGGTACGGCGGATGCGGTGTATCGACCGCGTAGGACTTCAGCAGCGGATGTCCGACCCAGTCGTGGCCCAGCAGGATCCGGCGCAGATCGGGATGGCCCTCGAACACGATCCCGAACATGTCGAAGCACTCGCGTTCCATCCAGTTCGCGCCCCGATAGACGGGCACAAGTGACGCGCAGGCCGACACACCGGGGCCCAGCCGCGTCTTCATCAGCATCGCAAACGGACCGTCGGTGTTGTCCACCCACGCGATGACTTCAAGCCCCTCGTCTTTGAGATCGACCGCGGAAAGGAATGAGAAGAAGCGGCAGCCGAGCGTGTCTTTGGCGAATGCCGCGAATGCCGCCCAGCGATCCGGTGGCACACTGACGATAAGCGCGGTCCCGCCCCCAGTAAGGACGGCACCCGCGAACTCGGTGATCTTCGTGCGCGCGTCGGCGGCAGTCATCCCTCAATCCACCTTCGGATTGGGCGCCGCCTTTTTTCCAGTGCGCCGGAAATGCGAAATCTGATCCTGAAGCAGCAGCAGGCCGTTGAGCAGCGATTCCGGCGGCGGCGGACATCCGGGCACGTACACATCCACGGGAATGACGCGATCCACGCCCTTCACGACGTGATAGCCGTGGCGGAACGGGCCGCCGGAGTTGGCGCACGAGCCCATCGAGACCGCCCATTTCGGATCGGGCATCTGTTCGTAGATGCGGAGCAGCATCGGCGCCATCTTGATGGTGACCGTGCCGCTCACGATCATCAGATCCGAGTGCCGCGGTGAGGCCCACGGGACCATGCCGAGGCGCTCGACGTCGAAGCGCGAGGCGAACGTGGCCATCATTTCGATGGCGCAACAGGCGAGACCGAAGGTCACGGGCCACACGGACGACTTGCGCGCCCAGTTGAGAAACGCGTCGGTCACGGTCGTCACGGCAAATCCGCCGGGAAACGAGTGGATCCCTTCCGTCAGCGCCTCGAACGCGCCTGAGTACTTGTCACCGGCGTCTGGACGCGTCTTATGCAGCGCTTCCCATTCCTGAAGGTCCTTGAAGTTCCTCCAGACCGGCGCCGGCACCACGGGAATCGGCCCCTTTATTGCCACTCGAGGATTCCTTCCCGGTACGCATAGACCCAGCCGAGCCCGACGATCCCCAGAAACAGTCCCATCGTCGTCAGGCCGGCCACGCCGAGCTCGCGCAGGACCAGGGCCCACGGAAACAGGAACACCGCGAGCGCGTCGCACACGATGAAGACGAGCGCGACGAGGTAGAAGCCAACCGGGAATTGCACCCACGCCGTACCGATCGGCTCGGCTCCGCACTCGTAGTTGTCCGACTTGACGCCCTGCGGGCGCGAGGGCCGCACGAACCAGGCGAGTCCCAATGAGACAACGACGAAGCCGACAATGAGCGCGAAGAAGATTGCGACAGGCAGGTAACTGGTTGTCACGCTGTAGTTTGTCCGTCCCGGACGCGGGCGGAGTATAACACGTGGTCTCTGGCCAGAGCGCCACGCTCGGTGAGGATCGGCATGCGTCTGGCCGCGATCCAGAACAGCGCCGCCGACAGGAGAATTCCGATTGGGATCGAGAGCGGCCAGAGCCCCAGATGGCCGAATGCTTTCATCGCGACGATCCAGGTGAGAACACCCAGCAACAGCGTCGCGATTGCGGCCCGGCCCAGATCTCGAGCAACGTTCATCCGCTCGACGTCGATCAGACCGAGCGCGATCATGCCGGGCCGCAGATGCTCCGGGTATCGATCGCGTGCTAGCGCGGCACGGACGTCCGCCGCGAGCGCCGGACTCTCCACGCGAGTGCCCTCGCGAACTCGCCAGGGCGGGTACTTGAGTCGGAGCATTCCGAGGACGCCGGCGCCAATGACGAGCAGGAAGAGACCGCCGGAGACGAACGCCGGCATGAGGTCGCGCGCCCGCCGAAGGTGGTACTGCCATGCAGGTTCACCGGCGGTCATTGTGTCGATGGTGAAGGTGGCCCCAGGGGTCGCCGACCCGCCGCCGGGAACGGCGCCTCGAGCGGTCATGCCGTTGTCGAGGCGCGCGACTTCAAAGCCCGCCTCTTCGACCCAGGGATCCTCCAGAAGGATGGCGCCAGGCGGTAGATGCAAGGCGAACCGCGCGTCTGGTATGTCCTGGTAAGGATTCCGGAAGCGCCAGGCGAGAGTTCCGCGGATTCCAGAGGTTTCCACCGCTCCCAGCAGTCGATAGCGAAGGACAAGCGTGTGTTCGCCCGCGGGAAGTTGCGCAAATTGCCAGGTTGCGTCGAGTGCGGGACCGGAGCCGACGGCGAAGCGACTGCTCGCGCCCTCGATCCCGCCTGTTACGGCCTGGGCCCCATCATGGCGCCAGACGTCCGCTCGTCTTCGAAAGGAAGTAGCACCGGGAGGCAGAGCGACTCGAAAGCGCTCCTCAACGTCGAGGGCGCCGTCGGCGAGCACGGTCAGTGATGCTTCGAAGCTCTTGACGACGCCGTCGTCGCGGACGGGCGCGCACGCACTGATGATGGCAAGGACGCCCGCAACGAACCACCGACGCACATCGCGATCACATCACAACTAGAGCGTTTCCCACTTGCGTGCCGCCATCCTTGCGCCCGTCAGGAACGCCACGCATAGGCCCGTCAATACGAGCAACTGTGGCCAGAGGTCGATGATCGGCGCCTCGCGCCAGAAGACCTTGATGTAGCCGTCGAGCGCCCATGCGTTGAAGGTGGCGAGCCCCATCTTCTGCATGCCCTCGCTCATCAGGAAGCGCGGGAACATGCTGCCGCCCACCGCCGACATGGCGAGGATGATGATCGTCGAGAGGCCCGAGAGCTGCGCGCGTGTCTTGCTGAGGGTCGCGAGCAGCAATCCAAAGCCCGATGCCGCGGCCGCCGTGAACACCGTCATCACCGCGAAACCAGGAAGGTGCGACATCAATGGCAGGCCGAACGCGACCGCGCCCCAGATGAACATGACCGTCAGCTGCGCCATGCCCGTCAGCGCCGTGAACAGCCATTTCCCCGCCAGGACACCCGTCATGCCGGCGCGCGAACCGACGAGGCGGCCGAGCGTGCCACTGTCGACTTCCTCGAGCAGGGTGCCGCTGGCTCCGGTCACCGAGAACAGGAGGAACATCACGCCAATGCCCGCTGCGTAGAACGATACCGTCGGCTTGCTGTCGCCGCCGGGCTGCATCACGTTGACCAGCTCGATGGGGACGCCGACAAATCCCTCCGCGTCTTTCGCCGTCTTGCCGGCTGCCGTCTGGTCTGCGAGCAGCTTCTGCCAGGAATCCATCGACTGCTTCTGTTGCGGCGTGAGCGGCCCGCCATACTTCTCGAGCATCCCCATACCGTCGACCGCCAGCATGTCCGGGGCGGCGGTAAACGAGACCTTCTGCAGCAGCCCCATCACCATTTGCGGCGCGATGGGATCGGAGACGTCGGCGAGCACTTGAATCTTCGGCCTCGCTGGATCGTTCTGAAAAATGTTGCGTCCCTCGGAGAAGCCCTTGGGCAGGACGATACCGACGGAGTACGCCCCGTTCTTGACAGCCGTCTCGATGTCGCTCCTCGTCAGTGGCGGTCCCTCGGGGCCCGCGTCTTTCGATCCCTCGAGACGAACACCGCCGGCCGCGGAAAGCGTCCCGGCGTTCCGATCTTTTGTGGTCACCACTCGCAACCCGCCCTCCGCAGCGAGCGCCTTGACGAGCTTGCGCGAGTACTCGGACTGATCCTCGTCTGCGACCGGGACACTGATGCGACTCGTCGCGTTCCGCTGATTGCCGAAGACGCTCGCGAAGATCGAAAAGAACATGATCGGCAGAAGGAATGTGAGCGCCTGCGCGACACGATCCCGCCGGAGGTTGATGAGCCCGATGCGGAGAAACGTCCCGATCATTCGCGTAGCTCCCGGCCCGTGAGGGCGATGAACGCGTCGTGCAGCGTGCTTCCCCGGAGTGTTACGTCCGCGACCTCGACACCGGCGGCGTTCATCGCGCCGAGTACGCTGCCCAGATCGCGGCCCAGACTCGCCACCTCCACGGTGACTTGGCGGCCATCGTCGCTCACACGCCACCCTGCTGGCTGGGCGCTCGCGGCCGGCCATGGCGCCTGCAGGCGAACGTCAACGGACCGTGAGTCTCCGAGAGCATTGCGCAGCAACTCGGCCAGCGTGCCCGCGGCGACGATGCGGCCGTGATCGATGATCACGATGCGATCGCAGCGCTGCTCTGCCTCTTCGAGGTGATGGGTCGTCAGAACGATGGAGACGCCGGCCTGCCGGAGCGCGGACAGCATCTCGTAGATCCGCTCACGGCTCTGTGGGTCGACGCCGACCGTGGGCTCGTCGAGCAGCACGAGCTTCGGGTCGTGCAGCAGGCTGCATGCGATGTTCAGCCTTCGCTTCATGCCGCCTGAGAATCGCTTCACGGGCTCGCCCGATCGATCTTTCAGGTCGGACCACTCGAGAGCCCATGACACGCGGCGCGGCAGCTCCGACTTCGAGACTCCGTAGAGCGCGCCGAAGACCTCGAGGTTCTCGCGCGCGGTGAGCAGCGGGTACACCGCCAGCTCCTGCGGCACGAGCCCGACGTCGGGCCGCGAATCGCGCGAAGTGAGGGTTCGTCCGAACACCCGGATCGTCCCCTCATCGAGGTGCACGCGCCCGGCGATTGCTTTGATGACCGTGGTTTTGCCGGCGCCGTTCGGGCCGAGCAACCCCAGCAGCTCGCCGGGCCGCACGTCAAAAGAGGCGCCCGCCAGCGCCTCGATGTCACCGAACTTCTTCCGTGCGCCGGCCACCTCGAGCGGAAGCGCGGCGTTCGCAGGCGTCGACATGTTCGGCTCCCCCTTTGTCCCCACGGCGAGGGTAGACGGTAAGGGACCCTCGGCGTTCCTGATCATCGGCGGACAGCGGCTGCCCCCCGGCGAAAAAGGGGCCGGGCGTAGTCTCCTCGCGAAATCACGCCCGGCCCCGATTTTTCTGCAGGGCCTTCATGGCTTTGCTGCCGATGCGAGCCTGGCGTTTGGCGTCGAGCAGGGCACGTTCATCCCGCAGCTTCTCGCTCGCTTCGAGCTCCCGGCTGAGCTTCATGTAGCCTGCGTAACGCTCCTCGGGGATGTCACCTGAGGCGACCGCCGCCTTGACGGCGCATCCGGGCTCGGCGTCATGGCGGCAGTCCCTGAATCTGCACTCGCCAGCGCGGGCGGCAATCTCCTCGAACGTCTCCCCGACGCCATCCTCGGCGTCCCACATCTGGAGTTCCCGCATCCCCGGCGTGTCGATGATCACGCCGCCACCTGGCATCACCAGCATCTGCCGGTGCACGCTGGTGTGCCGCCCACGGGCGTCCCAGTCGCGGACCTCGCCGGTGGCAAGGGCCTCCGCGCCGATGAGTCGATTCACGAGAGAGGACTTCCCCGCCCCGGATGGGCCGAGGACAGCGAGCGTTACGCCTTGACGCAGGTAGGACGCGAGGGCGTCGAGCCCGATCCCGGTGGCCGCGCTCACGGCGTGAACCGGAACGTCACCGGTGACCGGCGTAATCTCAGCGACGTCGCCTGCGACGTCCTCTGCCAGGTCGTATTTGTTGAGGACCACGACTGGCGCAACGTGGCTCTGCCTGGCGAGGGCGATGTAACGCTCGATCGCGCGGGGCTTCGAGGGTGAATCGAGACCGAACACGATCAACACCACGTCTACGTTGGCCGCAATCACCTGCTCTTCGGTCTCGCGGCCGGCGGCCTTTCTCGAAAAACACGTCCGGCGCGGCAGAATCGCCCGTATGGTTCCCGCCTCGTGGCGTGCGTCGAGGCGGACGGCGACCCAGTCCCCGACAGCCGGCAACTCATTTCGGCCGCTCGCCAGATACTTGATCCGGCCCGCCGCCTCCGCCAGCCGTTCGCCGTCTCCGGTCATCACGCGATAGATGTGGTTGTGCTCCAGGGACACCCTGCCCGGCACGAGGCCTTGCTCGCGATGGGGTCCGAAGGCTGCGTCAGCTGCCTGGTCCCAGCCCAGGGTGGAGAGGTCCATGAGGGGTTCAGTAAACTACAGGACACCTTTTTCCGTCCAAAGGCACATCGAACCGGCCACTGGCCCGTACCAGGGCGGTAGAATGCCTTGAGACCCGGGTTTCAGACTGGATCACTGATGGCGATGGATGTAAAGCGCGACCCCGCGATTCTGAAGAAGAAGCAACAGCGGCGAATCATCTTCGCTGCCATTGGTGTCCTTGCGATAACCGGCGTCACGGTTTATGTGTCCCAGCTCGAGCCCGCAGCGCCATCCGTGGCAAGGAGTGGCGTCTACTTCGGCACCGTGAAGCGCGGGCCCATGGTTCGGGAGGTGCGCGGTGCGGGCACCCTCAAGCCTGAGGAGATCCGGTCCATCTCGACGACCGCCACCGGCAGGGTCGAGAAATACCTCCAGGCCGGTGCTGTCGTAACGCCCGACACCATCATCGTCGAGTTGAGCAATCCGGACCTGAAGCAGCAGGTCGGCGATGCCGAGCTCGCAGTGAAGGCTGCGGTCGCGCAGTACGACAGCGCCAGGGCGAATCAGCGAACCAATCGGACCTCCCTGGAGTTCGCCCTCGCGGACGCCAAGTCGTCCCATCAGGTGGCTGAGAGCGACCTCAACGCCAACATGCAGTTGTTCAAGGAAGGCCTGGTCGCCGACCAGGTCATCAAGGTCAAGCAGGCGACCGTGGCGCAGGCGAAGAACCGCATGGACCTCGCCCAGAAGCAGCTCGAGGCCGCGGTCGAAACCGAGAAGTCGCAGCTCGCCCCGCAGGAAGCCGCTGTCAGCCAGCAGCGTGCGCGTTTCGATCAGCTTTCACGCCAGCTCGACGACCTTCACGTTCGGGCCAAGATGGCCGGCATCCTCCAGGCGGTCAGCGTCGAGATTGGCCAGCAGGTTGCGCCGGGCGCCAGCCTCGCCCGCGTCAGCGACCCGAAGAAGCTCAAGGCAGAGGTCCGGATCTCGGAGACGACGACTCGCGATCTGGCGATCGGTCAGCTTGCCAAGATCGACACGCGGAGCGGGATCGTCAAGGGACACGTCACGCGCATTGATCCCGCCTCGAGCGGTGGAACTGTCGGCGTCGATGTGACGCTGGACGAGGCGCTGCCCACCGGTGCGCGGCCCGACCAGAGCGTCGATGGCGTCATCGAGCTCCAGCGGCTCGAGAATGTCCTCTACGTGGAGAGCCCGACGTTTGGGCAGGAAAACGGGACCGTCTCACTGTTCAAGGTGGGCGCGAATAACGAAGCCATTCGCACGCCGGTGAAACTCGGGCGCCGGTCCGTGCAGTTTGTCGAGATTCTCGAGGGCCTCCGGGAAGGCGACACCGTCATCCTGTCGGACATGCAGCAGTACGACGACCACAATCGAATTCGGCTCAACTAACGTGAGGAGACTTTCATGAACGCGCCAGGTCAGCCCGTTATCACGCTCGGCAACGTCACCAAGGTCTTCTATACGGACGAGGTCGAAACCCACGCGCTCGCCGGCATCCAGCTCGAGATCCCGCGCGGCCAGTACATCTCGATCGCCGGGCCGTCAGGCTGCGGCAAGTCGACGCTGCTGTCGATTCTGGGCCTGCTCGACACGCCGAGCGAGGGCACCTACGTGCTCAATGGCCGTTCGGTCGCCGACCTGCCGCTCGCGGAGCGCGCGCGGGTCCGCAACCGCGAGATCGGTTTCATCTTCCAGAGCTTCAACCTGATTGGCGACCTGACGGTCTACGAGAACGTCGAGCTGCCGCTCACCTACCGCGGCATGAAGGCCACCGAGCGCAAGGAACGCGCGATGGCCGCGCTCGAAAAGGTCGAGATGTCGCACCGCGCGAAGCACCTCCCGAGCCAGCTCTCAGGCGGTCAGCAGCAGCGCGTCGCCGTCGCCCGCGCGGTCTGCGGGTCGCCGTCGATTCTGCTCGCGGACGAGCCGACCGGTAACCTCGACTCGAAGAACGGCGAGGCGGTCATGACGTTGCTGCAGGAGTTGCACCGGGAAGGCGCGACCATCTGCATGGTCACGCACGACCCGCGCTACGCGCGACACGCGGAGCGCTCGATTCATCTCTTCGACGGCCGTGTCGTCGAGGAAGATGCGTCACACGCGCACGTGAAGGACCTCGAGGAATCCGGGTTCCACGTCAATCAGTAGTCAGTAGCCCGAGGGCCCCGGAGCACCCGAGGTCCCCGCGACAATCTTGACGCCGGCGCTTGCCCCGACACGGGAAGCGCCGGCGGCAACCATCGCCTTCAATCCTTCCAGATCCCTGACACCTCCGGCGGCCTTGACGCCCATGTCCTGGCCGACGACT
Source organism: Vicinamibacterales bacterium (assembly GCA_035606665.1). Taxonomy (GTDB): domain Bacteria; phylum Acidobacteriota; class Vicinamibacteria; order Vicinamibacterales; family SCN-69-37; genus DASUGC01. Next base: position 143,246 of record DATNEY010000056.1, read on the forward strand.
CGCCGCATGAGTGCGACGTCGGCGACCGTCGCGCCGCTCGGGCCGAAGCCGGTGGATGTCTTGACGTAGTCGGCGCCCGCGGCCTTGGCGAGCGCGCACGCTGTGACCTTCTCCTCGTCGGTCAGGTACGCCGCTTCGATGATGACCTTGCTCAGCACGCCAGACGCCCTGCATGGCGCCGTCACAGCTTCGATGTCCTTCTCGACGGTACGGAGGTCGCCGGACTTCAGCGCGCCGATATTGATGACCATGTCGATCTCGCGCGCGCCGTCGAAAATGGCGCGCTGCGTCTCGAAGTGCTTGACGTCGGCAACGGTCGCGCCGAGCGGGAAGCCGACGACGGTACAGACGCCGACCGGCGTGCCCCGCAGGAGTGTGGCGCACGTTGCGACCCAGGCCGGATTGATGCACACGGTGGCGAATCCATACTCGGCAGCCTCGCGGCAGAGCGTCTCGATCTCCTGTTTCGTCGCGTCAGCCTTGAGCAGCGTGTGATCGATCAGGCTCGCCACGTCACCTGATGCACCCGGCGTGGCGTGAAAGCCAAGCCTCGCCGCGCCGGCATCGACGACCGAACGCAGACGGGTCGGGCAACAATCGTCGGCAACCGAGTGACACGCGCAGCGCGACACTGGCCGCCGGCTCGCTGCCAGCACTTCCTCGGCGACGATGGCGATCAGTTTCGCGAGGTCGACGGAGCGCTCGTCCATCAGAACGACTCCTCCATCCTGCGAATCTTCAGCAGGCGGCGCAGGTAGCGCGGCTCGCGCGTGGGCGTCGACAGCCAGGTGTCGACAATCTCCCGAGCTTCGGCGGGCTGCAACAGCGTCGAACCAAGCGCCAGGACATTTGCGCCGTTGTGCTCGCGCGAGTACCGCGCGAGTGTCGGCGTCGTGCACATGGCGGCACGAACACCGCGAACCTTGTTTGCCGCGATGGCCGATCCGAGACCGGCGCCATCGATCACGATACCGGCGTCAGCTTCACCGCGAACGACGGCCTTTCCGACCGCCGCAGCAACGTCCGGATAGTCAACAGCATCCGGCGACGTGGCCCCCGCCTCGACAACCGACTTGCCCTGTTTCCGGAGATGGTCCACCAGTGCCGCTCGCAGCGCGAGGCCCGTGTGGTCACAGCCGATGATGACGCGGTTCACGACCGCGGCAGGCGCAAGGTCCGCCGGCAACGCCGCGTCCACCGACCCGGCCGGCACGACCGTCACACGCCGGGCGCGCAGCGTGTCCTGGGCAAGGGGCGTCACGTGGCCGCCCTTCTCGAGCTCAACGGTCGTACCGGGCTCGATGCGCCGCGCTTCGGCCTCATCGATTAATCCGAACCTACGTACCGGCACCGATCAGTCTCCCGTCCCGGAAATGACGGCGATGTGCGGCAGATTCCGGTATTTCTCGTCGAAGTCCAGCCCGTAGCCGACAACGAACTTGTCATCGATCGTGAAGCCGATATGCTCGACCGTGACATCGACTTTCCGCCGCGACGGTTTGCTCAACAGGCACGCTGTCCTGAGCGACCTTGGATCTCGGGCGCGCAGGATCTCCTGCAGATAGGTCAATGTCAGACCTGTATCGACAATGTCCTCGACAATGACGACGTCCCGGCCCTCGAGACCCCGGTCGAGATCCTTCTGGAGTCGCACCTCGCCGGAAGACTTCGTACTGGAGCCATAGCTCGAGACGGCAATGAAGTCGCACGTCACGGGGCCCTTCATCGCGCGCATGAGATCGGAAAGAAACACAAAGGCGCCCTTCAGCACGGCGACGAAGTGAATCGGGACGTCCGGCGCGAAGTCGCGGCGAATCTCGCCCGCCAGTTCCGCGACGCGCTTCTGAATCGCCGCATGGTCGTACAGAATCTCGTCAGGCTTTCCGCTCACGGACGACCTCCCTTCGGCGCGGCGACGGCCTGCCGTACACGCTCCGCCATTGAGCGGGCGTCGCCCAGTACCTTGTCCCTGACAAGCGTGCGGACGTGGCCGCCCTTCATCAGCACCCGGCCCGCCACCACGGTCGTGGTCACGTCGGATCCCCGCGAGACATAGACGAGGTGCGAGACCGCGTCGAACATCGGCGTCTGCCGGGCGCCATCGACGTTGACGGCGATCACATCCGCCTGTTTGCCTGCCTCGAGACTGCCCAGCCGATCGCCCATGCCGATGGCTTCCGCGCCTCGGCGCGTTGCGAGCTCCAGGGCCTCACGCGCCGGAAGCGCCTGGGGATTTCCTGACGACACCTTGTGCAGCATTGCCGCCGCGCGCATCGCCTCGAACATGTCGAGGTCGTTGTTGCTGGCCGCTCCGTCCGTTCCGAGCCCCGCGCGAAGTCCGCGAGCGATCCACTGGGGTACTGCCGCGACGCCGCTCGCGAGCTTCATGTTGCTCTCGGGGTTGTGCGCAAGGCCCACTCCGCGCTGCTTCAGGATCTCCATGTCGGCATCGTCCAAGTACACGGCATGCGCGGCGATCGAGCGTCCGCTCCAGACGCCAAGTGACTCGAGATAGGCGGCCGGCGACTTGCCGTGCTGCTCACCGGCGACGATCTTTACCTCGTCCTTTGTCTCCGCCAGGTGAATGAGCAAGGGCACGCCATGCTTGTTTGCGAGCGCACGTGCGGCCTGCAGCGTGGGGCCGTCGAGCGTGTAGGGGGCATGCGGCGCCACCGCCGGCGTCACCAGCGGGTCGTCTTTCCACTTCGTCATGAATGCGTCGGCGCGCGCCAGCGCATCCACGGGTGTTGGAGCGTCCGCGACCGGGAACCGGATCACGCTCTGGCCGAGGATCGCGCGCAGACCAGATTCCCGCGTGGCTTCGGCGATGTCGTCCTCGAAGTAATACATGTCCACGAACGTCGTGGTGCCGGACTCAATCATCTCCAGCGCGGCGAGGCGCGTGCCTATGCGGACGAACTCCGGAGAAACCGTCGCCTTTTCCGCCGGGAAGATGTACTTCGTCAGCCAGTCCATCAAGGCCAGGTCGTCGGCAAGCCCGCGATAGAGCACCATCGGGGCGTGGGTGTGCGTATTGATCAGGCCCGGCAGGATGATTTGGCCGCGGGCGTCGATGGTCTCGCTCGCGCGGTACCGGCCGGCGATTTCGGCCGCCGTCCCCACCGCGGCGATCGTCGCGCCCTCGATAGCAATGGCGCCATTGGGAATCACGGTTCCCTTGCCATCCATCGTCACCACGGTGCCGCCCGTAATCACGAGCGCTCCCGGCGCGCCGGCGCCCCGTTCGAACGTCACGGTCAGCACCGCCACGATGGCCGCGAGCCCGGCAACGAGTCCCCATCCGATCGTTCGCATCGGTGACGATTCTAGACGGAAAGCCACGTGACTTGAGTGCGTGTATAGTTCTGACGTGCCGGTACATCTTGTGCAGCATCCGATCGCGCAGGACGCGCTGTCGTCCCTTCGCGACCGGGCGACGCCGTCGAGTGAATTCCGCCGACTCGCGCATCGCCTCAGTCTGATGCTCGCCATCGAGGCGACTCGAAAACTGCCGATGTCGCTAGCCCGCCTCGAAACCCCGCTGGAACCCGCCGAGGGCGAGGTGTTGAACGCCAACGTGGTCGTCGTTCCCGTACTCCGGGCGGGGCTCGGGATGGTGGAAGCCGTGCTCACGCTCCTGCCGACCGCGCGTGTCGGCCACATCGGCCTGCAGCGCGACGAGCACACGGCGGTGGCCTCGCGTTACTACCTCCGGCTCCCAGACGATCTCTCCAACGCGACGGCGCTCGTCGTCGATCCGATGCTGGCGACGGGCGGCAGCGCGCTGGCCGCGATTTCCCTTCTGGAGCAGGCCGGCGCGAAGGACATCCGCCTGGTGTGCATCGTGGCGGCGCCCGAAGGAATCGCGGCCGTTGAAGCCGCCCATCCGTCCGTGGCGATATTCACGCCTGTCATCGATCGCCAGCTGAACGCCCAGAAGTTCATTCTGCCCGGCCTCGGCGACTTCGGAGATCGCCTTTATGGCACGGCCTGACCCACCTGCCGGCAAACGCGATAGCTGGAACACGGGGCTCACGTCCATTGCCCCGAACAAGATCCTCGTTCGCGGGTACCGGCTCGACGACCTCATGGGCCGCATCAATTTCGGCGAGGGCCTGTATCTCCTGCTGACCGGCGAGTTGCCGACACCGTCGATCGGGCGGTTGATGGACGCGATGCTCGTGTCTTTCATCGACCACGGCGTGACGCCGCCCTCCACACTCGCGGCGAGGAACGCGGCGACCACGGGCTCGTCACTGCGCGGTGCGGTAGCCGCGGGCGTGCTGGGATTCGGCCGCTACCATGGCGGCGACGCGCTGGCCTGCCGCGCGCTCCTCGACGAGGGACTCGATCTGGTACGCGAGGGCCAGCCGCTGGCGGCGGCAGCCCGTGCAGTCGTCGCCAGGCACGTGGCGAGCGGTGACATTCCGCCGCCGGGCTTCGGCCACCGGTACCACACCATCGATCCGCGCGCGACACGATTGCTGCAGATCGCGCACGAGCTGGAAGTGGATCAGGACTACGCGCACATGCTGCGCGCGATCGAAATCGCGCTCACGCAGGAAGAATCGTTGCGCGACCATCCGCTGCCCGTGAACATCGACGGCGCGATCGCGGCGATTTGCGGGGACATGGGATTGCCGTCAGAGGTCGCGGACGCGTTGCTGCTCATCTCGCGCGTGCCCGGTCTCGCGGCTCACGCCCTGGAAGAACAGCGGCGCGAGAAACCGATGCGCGTGATCAATCCGACGACGCATGACTACGATGGACCGGCGGAGCGGCCGGTTCCTGGACGAAGGAAGTAGGTCTGTTCGGTTTCATCCGCGGCGCTTCGCCCGCGCGCCTGCTGGCGATGCTGGCGTTGAGCGCGGCGGTGCTCAGCTCGTACCCGGTGGTGTTCATGGGGATGAGCTATGTGTCGCCCAACTACGGAACACCGCTGCTTTATCCCTGGCTTCCGGCGCTGCCCGGATCGAACGCCGACCAGTTATCAGGGGTATCGGGAGCCGACGTCGGAGCGCTCATGTGGCAGCACGTGCCCTACTCGATGTCGCAGCACCGCGCGCTCGTCCGTGACGGGGAGTGGCCGTTGTGGAATCGCTACAACTCCGGCGGTACGCCGCTCCTTGGACAGGGGCAGTCCATGTTCGGCGATCCCCTGCACCTGCCGGTCATCGCGGCGCGTGGCGCGGCGTGGGCGTGGGACCTGAAGTTTCTCGCCGCCAAATTCCTCCTCGCCTGGGGACTCGCGCTCAGCGTCTACACGCTCACGCGGCATCGAGGTGCGGCGGCGATCGTGTGCCTCGCGGCGCCGTTCGTGGGGTTCTTTGTCTATCGGGTCAATCACCCCGCGTTTTTCAGTTTCTGCTACGCGCCGTGGCCGCTGTACTGCTGGCTTCGATTGCGGGAGGCCGCAACGCTGCGGGCGGCGGCCGCGTCGCTCGGCGGGCTGGTGGTGGCTAATGTCGCGCTGCTCGCCAGCGGCACTGTCAAGGAAGCGTACCTGACCCTGCTTTGCCTGAACCTCGCCGGCGGCCTTGTACTGCTGCTCGATGGCTCGCCGCGACACCGGTGGGCCAAGCTCGGTGCGGCGGTGTGGACGTGCGCGCTCTTCGTCGGACTCACGATGCCGGAGTGGCGGACGTTTCTCGACGTCCTGCGCACCGCGTACACATCGTCTGACGCGGCAAAAGTGAGCCAGCTCTCGCCCGTGCTGCTGCTGGGCAGTTTCGACGAGGCGCTCTTCCGCACGCTGAGCCGGCGCGCGCTGGTGTTCCAGCCCTCGGCCAATTTTCTGTTCCTCGCCGGCTGCCTTTACCTGCTGGCGGCGTGGCGCGACTACCGGCGCGACCGCGCCCTGCTCGCTCTGGGGCTCGCGACGGCGATCCCATCTGCCGTCGTGTACGGGCTCGTGCCGGCCGCGTGGATCGTCGAGGTTCCGTTCATGGCGCAGATCCACCATCTTGACGCCACGCTCGGTGGCGCACTCATCATCTTGTGGGGCGTGCTGGCCGGCTATGGGTTTGCCGCGGCGGCGCGCCGGCTCGGCACGTCGCAGGGCCGGCACGACGTCATCGTCGCGGGGACCGGACTCGCGGCACTCGTACTACTCTTCATGATCGGCGCGCGCGGATACGGCGGTCCCGTCGGCGCGGAGTCTCCGCTGGTGTTCGACCGGTTTGTCTGGGGCTATCTCACAAGTCTGCTCGTCGCACTGATCGCGGTCGCATGGATCGCGCATCGGGCCCTGCGACGCGGGCACCTCGTCCGTTCGGAGGCGATCGGGCTTGTGCTGTGCGGGCTCGCGCTGTTCTGGCGGCATGGGTTGCACGCGGACGTGGGCCTGGGCCGCTATGCCCTGACGGCTGCGCCGCGCGCAGACTTTCATGTTCCCTCGCCCGCCGTCGACTGGATCAAGAGCCGGCTCGACACCGGTCCTGCGCGCGTGGCGGGCGTCAACTCCGTCTTGATGGGCGGCTGGTCCGGCGCGCACGAACTCGAGGGCATCACCGCACCCGATGCGCTCATGAACCGTAACTATCGCGAGCTGATGCGGAGTTCTCCGCTCAGGCGCCAATGGGACTGGCGCTACAACCTGACCGAGGATCGGTCGGAGGTGTCGCGGCCGATCCTCGACATGCTCAACGTTCGCTATTACGTCGCCGATCGCGCCACGCCGCCCGGCGGCCTGCCAGGCGTGACGTGGCGATACGCGGCGGACCTGGCTGTCTTCCAGAGTCCGACGGCGTGGCCGCGGGCCTTCTTCACCGATGGCGTCCTGACGTACGACACGATGCCGGCCCTCCTCGAGCGGCTCAGGAACGGCGACGGCCGGCCTTTTGCTGCTGCGCTCGCGTCCGATATCGCCACCGAGCGTGCGCTCGAAGGACTCCCGCATTGGATCGCCGGATCCCGTTCGGCCGCGGCCATGACCGACCGAACCGTGGTCCCCGCGCGAGACTACAAGTTGACAGAAAACACTACGACCTTCGCCGTCACCGCGCCGCGGCAGGGCGTGGTCGTGCTCACGGAGACCTACTGGCCGGAGCACGCGGCCGCCGAGCTCGACGGCCACCCGGCGCCGATCCTGCGGATCAATCACGCCTTTCAAGGGTTGGTCGTGCCACCAGGCTCTCACACGGTGGTCGTGCGGTACCGGCCGGCGAAGTTTGATGGGTACCTGAAGGTCAGCGGTTTCGCGCTCGGGTTGCTGGGAGTGAGCGGTGCGCTGGCGTGGGGAATTGGCGGCCGGCGGGCAAGGACTAGATACCCGGAACCTTGAACCCTGAACCCTGAACCGCGAAGCTAAGGTTGGTGGGCGCTAGTGGACTCGAACCACTGACCCCCGCCGTGTGAAGGCGATGCTCTACCAACTGAGCCAAGCGCCCAACCGAATCGTGCAGCCGAATCAGCTTATCGCAGCGTGCCCGGAGCGTCCAGCAGCTTGGCCGTCTTGAGCTGGAGGATCAGAACGTCCAGCAACTGGCCATACTTCGCGTCGGCGTCCGCGAACGCCTTCATGTAGGCCTCCGTGAGCGGCTTCTTGGAGTTGCGTCCCTTGCCGTCACCGTGCAGGCCGTCGAAGACGGTCCGTTCCTTCTCGATCATGATCGCGTCGTGTTGCGGATTCTTCCCGGGCGCGGCCACGAGGCCATCGAGCTGGGCGTCGTCCACGAGAAACCGCTCGCTCGCGAAGACGCCGGAGCGCAGGTCCTGGTACGCGTTCGAGTATTGCTTGTGGTACAGCGCGTACTCGATGTCTGTGTCGCGCGTGTACTTTGCCGAAACGAGCAGGATCTGCACGTTGGGCACGACGAGCACGGCCACGTAGCGGCTCGTGCCCTCGCCGACGCGGGCGGCGTACGACTCGAGCTTCTTCTCGGCCATGAGGCCGGCGAGTTCCTTGGCCTTCGCCGTCGAAGCGGCGGGCGCTGTCTGTGCGACGGCGGCGCCGGACGCAGCCGCCATCAACGCACTGGTCATCACGAACCCGAACAATCTCCACGCCGCCGGCTGCTTCATATGCCGTCACCCCACAAACAGCGGATCCTCGTCGTCACGCGACGAGGTCTGTCGTCCCTGCCACTCGCGAACCGCCGCCATCACGCCGCGGAACGCCGCGATGAGCGTTAGGCCCTGCTGCATCGGCCGCGAGATCGCGCCCTGTACGGCGGCGGCGGTCTCTTCGACTCGCTGTGACAGCGTTGAGACCAGCCGGTCGACTCGTTCCACCTGGACCAGCGCCAGCTCGGTCACGCGGGCGGCATCATCCGTCATTCTCGTTGCTTTGTCGATAAGGGGCCGGATGTCCCGCTGGACCTCCCGGACCGCCGTCGCCACCTCGCGGCTGGCCCGCATCAACGCGAACGCCGTGACCACTTGCATGACCGCCATGGCGACTAACGCCGCCGCTATCGTGCCCAGAGCAATGAGCTGCCAATCCGTCACACGAACTCCTTGCGCACCTTGTCGAAGGTCTCGCGCCCGCGCTCCACGGCCGAGGCCAGATCGTCACGATGCCGCTCCACGAACTCCTCGACCTTGTCCTTGCCCTCGCGCGCCCGGGCCGCGAGTTTCCGCCGCGTCTCCGCGCCGCTGGCCGGAGCATAGAGCAGCGCCACCGCGGCGCCGGCCGCCGCACCGAGCACGAACGCCAGAAGTACCGATCCTGTCGCGTTGTTGTCGTTCGCCATGCCAACCACCGTCAACTTTCTTAAGTTCGCATGGGGCCCCACCCCCATGCGCTTGTCTTCGGACGCTCAGCGCCCGCCGCTACGCGCGGGGCTTCGCGCTAGAAGATACTGACGCTCACCCGCAGAAACTTCTTGGGATCCTTACGGATGTCCGCGAGCAATCCTCGCAACTCTGTAACCGCGTGGTTCATGTTCTCATAAAGCTGCTTGTTGTGAAGGAGCTGCCCGGCGGTACCCTCGCCGCCCGCGAGGCCGCCGGCGATGTCGTTCACGCGCGCCGTCACCTGATCGAGCCGGTCGTAGAGCTGCCGGTCCGTCAGAAGCTTCCCCATCGTCCCTTCGCCGCGATTCAACCGGCCTGTCGTCTGCTCGAGATTGGTCATGGTTCCGGACAGCGACTTGCCCATGGCTTCGTCGTTCAGGAATCGGCCCAGCGCTCCCTGCCCGGCGTTGATGCGCGCCGTCATCTGCTGCAGGTTCTCAAGGGACGACTTCAGCGCGTCGTAGGCCGCGGGGTCGTTGATCAGCTTGCCCGCGGTCCCCTTACCCGTGTTGAGGCGCGCCGTCACCTCGCCTGCCGACGCGACGAATTGATTCAGTTCCGTGTACAGTGCGTCGTCGGTCACGAGCTTGCCGAGCGTACCGCGGCCCGCGCGCACATCGGCCAGCAGCTTCTGGGCATCGCTCATCGCCGTCGACGCCGTCTCGGTGAGACTGCTGATCGATCCCGTGTCCGCCGTTCGCACGTAGCCCCAGTCGGGCACCGAGATTCCCCCCGGCGCCGCTTTGATCGTGACGAACGACTCGCCGAGCAGGCTCAGCGCGCCGACGGACGCCACCGATCCATTCGTGATCAACGGCCGCACGTCCTTGTCGACCTTGCAGGTCACCTCGACGAGCTCACCGACGAAATCCACAGCCTCGACGCGGCCGACGTCCTTGCCCGAGAGCCGGACGACCGCGCCGCTCTTGAGTCCCTGCACGTCGCGGAACTGCAGCTTGATCGGATAGAGCTCCCAGAAGAAGCCGGCCTGCCCGCCGACCGCGGCGATCAGCACGGCCGCCAATCCCACCGCGACGACGCCGACGATCCCCAGCTTCAGTTGCGACCAGGCGATGGATCTCGTTCGCGGCATGACGTCACTCCCTTATGAAAGAAACGATTGAAGGTACGCGTCCTTCGACTGTCGCAGCTCGGCGGCGGGCCCTTCGAACGCCACGCCGCCGTCCCGCAACATCAGGAACTCCGTGCCTTCCTGCTGTTCGGCGGCTGCGGACTCGAATGTCAGGTCCGCGCCGTTCACCGCGCGATGCGTCGCGATGTGAAACGCGTCGCGCAGCTGGTGCGTGACGATAATCGACGTGACATGTTCCAGGTCACGCAGCTTGATGATCTCGTGATCGATCGACAGCGCCGTGATCGGGTCGAGGCCCGTCGTGGGCTCGTCGTAGAGGAGGATCTTCGGCCTGGCGGTCATTGCTCTGGCGATCGCCACCCGACGGCGTTGCCCACCGGAGAGCTCCGACGGCATCCGGTCCGCGTATTCGCCAAGGCCGACGAACCCGAGCACTTCGGCGACCCGCGCGTCGACCTCGTGCAGCGGCTGCCGCGTCTCCTCGTAGAGCCGGTAGCCCACGTTCTCTCGCACGGTCAGCGAGTCGAACAGCGCGCCTTCCTGAAACACCATGCCCAGATCCGCGCGCACGGGCATGAGATCCTGCTCGGAGAGTTCATCGACGCGCACGCCGTTGACCCAGACTCGGCCGGAGTCCGGCTTCAACAAGCCCAGGATCAGCCTCAGGATCGTCGACTTGCCGGCGCCGCTCGCACCGAGGATGATCTTCATCTGCCCTGACAGGAGCGAGAAAGAAATCCGCTCGAGAATGACCTTGTCGTCGAACGCGAGCGACACGTCCTCGAACACGACAGCGGCCTGCGGCTGCGGGGCGTCGCTCATGGCTAGTACATCAACGCTATCAGTAACTTCGTGAGCAGGAAGTCCACGGCCAGCACACCCACCGACGCGCCCACCACCGCGCGCGTCGTCGCACGGCCCACCCCCTGCGTCCCGCCGGTCGTGGCCAGGCCCACCTGACAACCGATCGTCACGAGCACGAACCCGAACGCAACGGGCTTGATCAACCCCATCCACAGGTCGTCCATGAACAGGCCCTGCACGACGTTGTTCCAGTACACGCTGCCGGCCACGCGCAGCTGCATGCTGGAAATGATCCAGCCTCCCACGATGCCGCACGCGTCCGAGATGACCGTCAGCACGGGCATCATCAACGTGCCGGCAACGACTCGAGGAATGACCAGCTTGCGGACGGGGTCGGCGCCGAGCGCGCGCAGGGCGGAGATCTGATCGGTGACCACCATCGACCCGAGCTCGGCCGCGATGCCCGACCCCACGCGGCCGGTCACCATGAGGGCCGTCAGCACGGGGCCCAGTTCCTTCACCATCGACGCGCCCACGAGGCGGCCGACGATGTCGCGGCCGCCGAACTGATCGAGGGTCATCCCGGACTGGAGCGCCAGAACCATTCCGGTGAACGTGCCTGTGAGGATCACGACCGTCAGCGATCCGATTCCGATCGCGTCGAGCTGCACGACGATCTCTCGCGCGTACAGCGGACGGGTCACGAGTCCGCGTGCGACCTGGCCGATGAGCCGCAGGTAGGCCTGGACTTCCAGGATTGGGCGCTTGAGGAACTCCAACGTCTCCGCAGCCATGGCTAACGGAGATCCGGCGCTCCACCCGGACTTCGGAGTTTCTTCAGCCGATCGCGCAACTGGGCCGCGCGCTCGAACTCGAGGTTGCCCGCGGCCGCGCGCATCTCCTTGTCCAGCGCCGTCATATGGGCGTCGAGCTCGGCCTGCGTCTTGAATCGATCGCGCTCGTCCGGCAACTTCGGAATCGTGACGTAGTCGCGCTCGTACACGCTCGTCAGCACATCGTCGATGTTCTTCACGATCGACGCCGGCGTGATGCCATGTTCCTGGTTGTACGCTTCCTGGACGCGCCGGCGGCGATCCGTCTCCGCAATCGCGGACTTCATGGAGTCGGTGTGGACGTCGGCGTAGAGAATCGCGCGGCCGTTTACATGGCGGGCCGCTCGCCCGATCGTCTGGATCAGCGCGCCCGCCGATCGCAGGAAGCCCTCCTTGTCGGCGTCGAGAATCGCGACCAGCGATACCTCGGGCAGGTCGAGGCCCTCGCGAAGCAGATTGATTCCGACCAGCACATCAAACACACCGAGCCGGAGATCCCGCAGGATCTCGACGCGCTCGAGGGTGTCGATGTCCGAGTGCAGGTACCGCACCTTGACGCCGAGCTCCTGGTAGTACGTCGTGAGGTCCTCGGCCATGCGCTTCGTGAGCGTCGTGACCAGCACGCGCTCCCTGCGCTCAACGGTGGACCTGATCTCCCCGAGCAGGTCGTCGATCTGGCCCGTGACCGGCCGCACGTCGATCGTCGGATCGACCAGTCCCGTGGGCCGGATGATTTGCTCGACGATGACGCCCCCCGACTGGCGAAGCTCATAGGGACCGGGCGTCGCGCTCACGAAGACCACCTGGCGCACGCGGGCATCCCACTCCTCGAAATTGAGCGGCCGGTTGTCGAGCGCCGACGGCAGCCGGAAGCCGTGCTCGACCAGCACTTCCTTGCGCGAGCGGTCGCCGTGGTACATGCCGCGCACCTGCGGCACGGTCTGATGACTCTCGTCGACGATGATCACGGCGTCTTCCGGGAGGTAGTCGAGGAGCGTCGGCGGCGGCTCGCCCGGCAGCCGGCCCGAGAGGTGCCGCGAGTAGTTCTCGATCCCGTGGCAGTAGCCGATTTCCTTGATCATCTCGAGATCGAACATCGTGCGCTGGTGCAGCCGCTGGCTTTCGAGCACGCGACCGGCGCGCTCGAAGTCACCGAGTCGCTCCTGCAACTCCGCCTTGATGGAGTCGATCGCCTTGATCGTCCGCGCCCGCGGTGCGACGAAATGCGACTTCGGGTAGACGGCGATGCGATCGTGGCGCCTGACCTCCCTGCCCGTCAGCGGATCGAATGAGAGCAGCTCGTCGATCTCGTCCCCGAAGAGACTGATGCGGAGGCCCGCGTCGTCGTACGAGGGATAGATCTCGATGATGTCGCCGCGCGCGCGGAACGTTCCGCGTGCGAACTCGTGGTCGTTGCGCTCGTACTGGATTTCGACGAAGCGCCGCAGGATCTCGTCGCGGGAGACCGTCTGCCCGCGTTCGAGCGGCACGAGCAGTCCGTAATACGCCTCGGGCGAGCCCAGGCCGTAGATGCAGGATACGCTCGCGACGATGATGACATCGCGCCGCTCGAACAGCGAGCGGGTCGCCGACAGCCTGAGGCGATCGATCTCTTCGTTGACGATCGCTTCCTTCTCAATGTACGTGCCGCTGGCCGGCATGAAGGCTTCCGGCTGGTAGTAGTCGTAGTAGCTGACGAAGAACTCGACGGCGTTCTGCGGAAAGAACCGGCGGAACTCCTGGTAGAGCTGGGCCGCGAGGGTCTTGTTGTGCACCATCACCAGCGCCGGCCGGTTCACGGTGGCCAGCACCTGCGCCATCGTGAAGGTCTTGCCTGAGCCCGTGACACCAAGCAGCACCTGGCTGCGATCGCCACGGCGCAGACCCTCCGTGAGTTGGGCGATGGCGTGAGGCTGATCGCCTCGCAGCTCGAAATCCGATTCGAGCGCAAAGCGTTCGCCGCTGGTCGGCGCACTGTAAGCCATGCCAACCTCCGATGCTACTACGAGCGGCTAGCGGCTGGTGGCGATGTAGCCCGGGCGGGTGCGAACCTTCGCGGCCTTGTGCTCGGCCGCGATGAGTCTGACTTCTATCTTCCGGTATTTGCCGTCCGCTTTTGTGTTCGTGGAGACGTACCCGAGCGTGTAGCGCGAGCCGAGCTCGTCGAGGATCCGGGCGTAGGCCTTCGTGAGATCGCGCAGCGTCGCGGGAAAGAAGGCATCGCCGCCCGTTTCGCGGGCCAGGCTCGTCAGGCGCATCTGCCCCGCCGCCCGCTCGGTGCCGCTCGCACTCTCGAGATAGCCGAGCGCATACAGCATGACGTTATCGGCGCGCAGGAGCGCCAGGAGATCGGAGTACGTGATGCGGCTCACGCTGTCGAAACCGTCCGTGTACAGGAGCAGCACGTGCTGTCCACCCCGCGAGGCGGTGCTGCGGACGTAGGCGGCGATTGCGTCGTAGAGCGCGGTCATGCCATCGGCCTTCGGCGACCGTATGCGCTCGAAAAGGTGCTCGTAGCTGGCTGGTTCGAAACGGCCCAGCCGAATCTTCGAATCGAAATCGACGAACGTCACGTCGGCCGCCTCCTCGAGCGCCGTCACGAACTGGACGGCGCCGTTGGCCGCATCGCGGATGTCCTTCTCCATGCTGCCGCTTGCATCGAGCATCAGGCCGAGATGCAGCGGCACCGCCTCGCCGGGCGCGCCCTCGGCGAATGCCGAGATGGTCTGGCGGACGCCGTCCTCACGGATCTCGAACGACTCGGCGGTGAGTCCGCGGACGAGCAGACCGTCGCGGCCACTGACGGTGACCGGCACCCGCACGAGCTCCACGCCGGATCGGAACTGCTGCGCCGACAATGCGACGCCAACGCAGGCTGTGACGGCGATTGCAAGCGCGGCCGCGGGCGCTGGACGCATGGACGTCATGCTGTGACGTAATCGTAAGCCGGTTGGGTTGCCCGGCGCTGCTCGTATAATGTCCCGTTGTGCGTGCGCTGGCCGTCTGTCAGGACGAGCTGCTCATCAGGACGCTGCATCGCGTACTGGCTGGACCTTTCGACATCGAGTTCCTTGTCGAGAGCCGGCCTCTGGCCCGGAGACTCGTCGATGACGGGGTGTCCGCAACCGTCGCGGACACCAAGCGGATGGATACCTGGGTCCGCGCCGACCTCACTCCCGGCACCTGCGTCATCCTCGAAGACACCGGCAAGCGGAGCCTGAAGCGCGTCGTCACAGCCGTTCGCGACGCCGGCGGAAGCCTGCTCTACATCCTGCACGTCGACGGCGTGACGAACAAGCGCGGCCAGGACGAACTGCGGGCCGTGATGCCCGAGGTCACGCATCTGGACCTCGGAGAGCTCATCGCGCCGACCCTCACGACGGAGTTGGGCCGATCGCTCACGCGGGCGCGGGTGCAGCAGTACCAGCGGTACTTCGCCGACGCCGACCGGGTCCTCATTCTGCTGCACAACGAGCCGGATCCCGACGCGCTGGCCGCCGGGCTGGCGTTGCGTAACCTTCTGCGGCGCACGCGCACGACGGCGATCATCGGCGCGGTGCAGGGCGTCACGCGGCCGGAGAATCTCCGGATGGCCGACCTCCTCGACATCCAGGTCGAGATTGTGAAGCCCGAGGAATTCTCGACGTTCGAGCGCATCGCGACGGTGGACGTCCAACCCCATTACTTCGGCGATCTGCTGTCCCGCGTGGATCTGGTCGTGGATCACCATCCGGAACAGCCCGGGTATGCGGCGGTGTTCAAGGATATCCGCGCGAATTACGGATCGACCTGCACGATCCTCACCGAACACCTCCGCGCCGTCGACGTCAACATTTCGGAACGCACCGCCACCGCGATGCTCTATGCGATCAAGTCGGACACGCTGTTCTTCGCGCGCCAGACCAATCGCGTCGACCTCGAGGCCTTCACGTTCCTGTATCCGCTGGCGGACCCGGCGCTGATTCGGAAGATGGAGGGCGCGGACATCACGCTGGAACGGCTCGAGCACGTCACGCGCGCGCTGGCCGCCAAGTGGGTGCGCAGCCAGGTGTTCTCGGCGTTCCTTGGAGAGACCAGCCGCGAGGACTTCATCCCCTACACGGCGGATTTCCTGCTGCAGCTCGAGGACGTCAAGTGGACGATGGTCTCGGGTATCGTCGGCGGCCAGCTGATCATCAGCGTGCGCAACCTCGGCTATTCCAGGAACGCCGGCGAATTCGTGAAGTCCAACTTCGGCAACATCGGCAGCGCGGGCGGCCACCGCGCGATGGCGAAGGCGGTCGTGCCGATCGACAAGTTCCGCGGCAAGTTCGGCGACCTGTCAGGGATCGGCATTGCCAACCTCATCGGCGAGCTCGCCGAGCAGTTCATCAACGACCCGGCGACCGCGGCATCCGCCAAACCGAAGCCTCTGAAGACTGAGGCATAACCGGCGGCCCTGAAGGGCCGCCCTACGACCCGTAGGCCGGGGCTTTAGCCCCGGCTAACTGCGCAGCGCCTGATCTAAGTCTGCGATCAGATCGTCCACGTGCTCGAGTCCCACCGAGAGGCGGAGCATCCCGCGCGTGACGCCGGCGGCGGCAAGCTGCTCATCCGAGAATCCGTACTGTGACGTGAGCACCGGCAGGCTGCACAGGCTCTCGGGGCCGCCGAGGCTTGCCGCCCGCCTGACGATCTGAAGCCGATCGAACACCCGACTGGCGGCGGCGTAGCTGCCGACATCGAAGCACACCATTCCACCGAAGCCACGCATCTGCTTTCGCGCGATCTCGTGGTCGGGGTGCGACGCCAGGCCTGGATAGAAGACGCGAACCACACGAGCATCTCGTTCGAGCCAGCGCGCGATGGCCGCGGCGCTTTCGTTCTGACGGGTGACACGCAACTCGAGCGTCTTCAGTCCCCGGCCAAGCGCGTACGCAGACGCCGGCTCGAGCACGCCGCCGAACAGCTTGCGCGCCGGCTGCAGTCGATCGATCAGGTCCGCCCTGCCGATCAGGGCGCCGGCGGTCACATCGCTGTGGCCGTTCAAGTACTTGGTCGCGGAGTGCATGACCAGGTCGATACCGAATTCCAGGGGCCGCTGGTTCACCGGGCTGGCAAATGTGTTGTCGATGATCGAAACCACGCCGGCCCTGCGGCAGGCGGCAGCGACTCCGGCGATGTCCACGCATCGCAACGTCGGATTAATCGGCGACTCGAACCACAGCACGCGTGTCGTCGGGCCCATGAGCGACTCGGGCCGCGCGAGATCCTCGAGTGACGCGAACCTGGCGCCAACACCAAAGTGTGCGAGGTACTTCGTCATCACCTGCAGCGTGCCACCGTAGATGGCCGCGCTGCACACCACTTCCACACCGGTCTCGAGCAGCCCGAACAGGGCCGTCGCCGCGGCGGCCATCCCGGACGATGTGATCAACGCGGCGTCGGCGCCTTCGAGGGCCGCCAGCTTCTGCTCGGCCGCCTGCACCGTCGGATTCGCGTACCGCGAGTAGATGTATTTCTGGCTCGTGCCTGCCTGATATGCCTCGAGCTCCGCGGCATTGTCGAAGAGAAACGTCGTGGTCGTGTAGACCGGCACGGTGAGCGGCGTCGCCTGCGGATGCGCGCCTTCGCCCAGATGAATGACGTCTGTGGTCGGATGATGTTTTGCGCCCATGACTTGTAAGTTGCAGGTTGTTGGTTGCAGGTTATCTAGAGATTGTCCAGCCGTTCCCCGGCCGCGACCGAGGGCTCGATGAACAACCGGTACGCATCGTCGTACCCCTGCTGCATCAGATCCTTGAGACCGTACTTTCGATCCGAGGCTTCGTCGTAGGTACCGCGAAAGTCGAACGGGCCAAGCGGATTGTGCACGGGTCGAATCGCGAACACGCCAGTGAATCGCGTGACGGCCGCCGCGCAGGCGTCGTCGAACGCGGACGTCTCCATCGACCGCACCTCGGCGCCCAGCCGTGCCCGAAGGCTCACGGCCCGCGCGCGTAACGTATGCGGCAAGCTGGGTTCGGGCGCCGGGCTCACCAGCACCACCTGCTGGACGCCAATCGCCGCGACTTCCTCGAGCAGACGGACGGCGAGTTCGGGGCGATCGGTGATGTGGTGCAACTCACCCCGCCAGTACCCGTCCGGCGAGAACTGCATCGGCCACGTACCGTTGGCGATCGGCATTCTCAGCGCACCGATCAGGAAGTCGAGCGCCAGGTTCCTCTGGGGTCCTGAGAAGTCCACGATCTCCGCTTCTCGTGGACCGCCGGCCGGCCGGCGCGCTTCGAAACGGCCACGGGCCTGCGGCGCGAGCACGGCGCCGACGAGATCGCGGCGGCTGTCCGTGTCGTGAACAGCAACAAGCACTTCGCGAAACCCCGGCTGCCCGAGGTTATCCGTCAGGACCTCAACGTACCGTCTTCCGACATCGTCGGCGCTCGGCACTGGGGTCGCTGAGGCGCCGCGGACCAGCGTCCAGAGCGCGTGCGACAAGGAGTGCGCCGGTTCGTCGGCGCCGAGGGGCGCGCCGATGAGCCGCCACCAGAATCCACCGAGCGACCGGCGCCGGCTCCGCTCTTCTCTGGCCGCACGGAAAGCCGCCGCGAACATTACGCCGGCGATGACCAGGAGCGCCAGGAGCACCGCGCGCGGCACGATGGTCGGCAGAACGGGTGGATCGAACAGGAAACCGATCATCCGTTGGTACAGAGCGACGACCCACTCCGACGCGGCTGGAAGATTCGCCAGTGCGAGCAGCATGCCCGCGGCGTACGTCGCCGCCGCGGCCACGAGCACAATGAGCGGAGATGCGAGCAGGAGGACCGTCGCGAGGAGCCCGATGAAGAACACGCGCAGGGCCGGCCTCCAGCGGTACGCGCGTTCGAGCGAGGGTGACATCCACGGGCCCTCGGCGTCCCAGAGCCGCGCGCTCCCATCGATGGCGGCGGCTAGCGCATTGCCCGCGCCCGGACCGTGGCCGGCAACGACATCGACCTTGACGCCGGCTTCCGCCAGCGCCCGAAGGACACCGGCGTGGTACGCGCCTGCACTGCCGGCGCCGCAAAGCACCAGGGCCGTGCGGACCTGCGGCGAGTACGAAGCGTTAGGCAAGGCTATTCTTCTTCGTCGTGGATGGTGGTGAGCTCGATGATTTCGAAGGTGCGCACGCCGGCGGGCGTCGGCGCGTCGACCTCGTCGCCCTCCTCTTTCCCGACAAATGCGCGGCCGATGGGAGACGCTACCGAGATCAATCCCTTGTCCGGATCGGAATCCTCCGGCATCACGAGCTCGTAGGTGAAGGTCTTGCCGCCCTCGCGAATCTTCAGCTTCGATCCGAAGCCCGCACGGTCGTGAGGTATGCGATCGAGATTCATCAGGTGAATTTCTGACACCCGCTTCTTCAGCATCGACACGCGCGCTTCGACGAATCGCTGCCGCTCTTTCGCCGCGTGATACTCCGCGTTCTCGCGCAGGTCGCCGAGCTCGCGGGCGCGCTGGATTTCCCTGGGCAGATCCTGGGTGAGCTCCTTCTCCAGCGCGGCGATTTCCACTTCGAAGCGCTTGATCAATGCGGCTTTCATGACAGGGTCTGAGGCTAACATAGAATCAGCGTGGCCGTGCCCGACTTCCCGCGCATCACCAGCCGCCAGCACGAGATCGTCAAGCGTTTCAGGCTCGCCGCGCGGCGGCGGATCGACGATGTCGTCCTGCTCGATGGAGATCATCTGCTCACCGACGCGATGGACGCGGGCGTTGCCATCGATGTCGTCGCCGCATCGGCGGCGCAGCGATCGACCGCCGGCCGCGCGAAGGCCGCTGGTGCGACCGTGTACGAAGTCGCCGACGCCGTGCTCGATGCGATCAGTCCCGTCCGGACACCTTCGGGCATCGTCGCCCTCGCACGATGGACGCCGGCGTCGCTCGATCGCGCTTTCAACGTCGCCGACGCGCTGGTCGTCGGTCTCTGTGATGTTCAGGATCCCGGAAATGCCGGGAGCGCGATTCGATCCGCCGACGCGCTGGGCGCTACAGCCGTCCTCGCGCTCGATGGCACGGCACACCCCGCAGGCTGGAAGGCGCTCCGAGGCTCAATGGGCAGCACGTTCCGTCTGCCGGTCGCCGTGGGGAGTCTGGCGGACGCGATCGAGGCCGCAGGCGCGCGCAAGATACAGGTCATCGCAACGGTGGCAGGTGACGGCGTGCCGGCCGACCAGGCGGACCTCACAAGACCGACACTGCTGCTTCTTGGAAGCGAAGGTGGCGGTCTAGATCCAGCGGTGGTGAGGCGCGCGAATCACCGCGTCACGATCCCAATGCGGCCGGGCGTCAATTCCCTGAATGTCGCTGCGACTTCCGCCCTGCTGCTCTACGAGGCGCGCCGGCAGCGCTCAGCATGACGAGTCCGCTCTTTCCCGACGCCGATCCCGCCGGCCTGCCGGGCACACCGCTGGCCGAACGGATGCGCCCGCGGTCGCTCGACGAAGTGGTCGGGCAGGCACAACTACTCGGACCTGGACGTCCACTTCGGCAGGCGATCGACCGGGGCCTGCTCCACTCGCTGATCTTCTGGGGCCCTCCCGGTACCGGCAAGACGACGCTCGGGCGGCTTCTGGCGGCGGCGACGAAGGCTGAATTCGTTCCGGTAAGCGCGGTCACGACCGGGATCAAGGAAGTGAAGGAGATCATCGCGGCCGCCGACCATCGGCGGAAGGCGCGCGGCATGCGGACGGTGCTCTTCGTAGACGAGATCCATCGCTTCAACAAGGCGCAGCAGGATGCGTTTCTTCCGCACGTCGAAGCCGGCACTATTATTCTCGTCGGCGCAACGACGGAGAATCCGTCATTTGAAGTGAACTCCGCGTTGCTCTCGCGCTCCAAGGTCTACGTCCTCTACCCGCTCGGCACCGCGGATGTCGTCACGATCCTTCGCCGGGCACTGGACGACACCGAACGCGGCCTTGCCGCAAACGCCGTGGATGCCGAGGATGCGGCCTTGTCAGCGCTGGCGGTGCATGCCAATGGCGACGCCCGGATCGCACTGAACCTGCTCGAGCAGGCGGTGACCGCGCTGTCGCCCGACTCGAGCGGCCGCAAGCGCCTCGATGCCGGATCGCTTGCCGGCCTCATCGAGCGCCGCGCGCTGCTCTACGACAAGGGCGGCGAAGAGCACTACAACGTGATTTCGGCGCTGCACAAATCGATGCGGAACAGCGACGCAGACGCGTCCATCTACTGGCTCGCGCGCATGCTCGAGGCCGGGGAAGATCCGCTGTACGTCGCGAGGCGCCTGGTTCGGTTCGCTTCCGAGGACGTCGGCAACGCCGATCCACGGGCGCTGGAGGTGACGCTCGCCGCGAAGGACGCCGTTCACTTTCTCGGAATGCCGGAGGGCAACACCGCGCTCGCGCAGGCTGTCGTGTACCTCGCCGCGGCGCCCAAGAGCAACGCCGTCTACGTCGCCTACGGTCGCGCCTCGCGCGACGCGACCCAGGACGTCGCGTCACCGGTGCCGCTGCACCTGCGAAACGCTCCGACGCGACTGATGAAGGACATCGGCTACGGCAAGGGCTACCGCTACGCCCACGACGAGGCCGAAGGCGTGGCCGAAATGTCGTGCCTGCCGGAACACCTCGAGGGACGCAGGTATTACGAGCCGACCGATCGCGGGGTCGAAGTCCGAATCAAGGAAGCGTTGGAGAAGGCCCGCAAGCTGAGGGGCAAGAAGGACTGAAGGCGTCAGTCCTCGAGCAGCCAGCGCACCGCGTCCGCTTCGGACTCAAAGATACGGATGGTAATCGCGGGATTGTCGTTCAGTGTCTGGAACATTCGTCCGAATCCGAGCGCCGCCGGCGTCGCCGTGAGTATTGCCGTCTTGATCGGATTGGCCAGGACCGCCGTCCGGCGCCGGGCCGCCAGCTCGCGAATCGACTCCAGCGGCGCAGTGCGCGCCAGCATCCGCGTCAGATCTGCCAATCGGTTCGGCGCCGTGGGTTCCGACCGCTCGATCGCCTCCAGCTCGGCGAGGCACTCGTTGAGCTCGGTGTTGGTGACTTCGCCGCGAAAGTCGAGGCGGACGAAGCCAGGCTGGCGCGTCAGCTCAATCGGCATGCTGCGTCCCGGCTGACAGCCACGCCGCGGCACCGCCATCGTCGTTGAAGATCTCGATCGTCACGTCAGCGTTGTCGTTCAGGATCTGAAACATCCGGGCGTACCCGAGGCTAACGGGCGTCGGCGCGATTATCGCGACGCGAAATGGATTCGAGAACGCGGTCATCCGTCGCCTGTGCGCGTTCGCAATCATGTCCGAGGTCGTAAACTCGTGCGCCGTCACCTGCGTCAGGTCGATGACTCGATTCGGCATGACGGACAGGCCGGCCTCGATCCGCTCCACCTCTTCCAGCATCCCGCGGATGTCGGCCGCCGATATGACGCCAAGCAGGTCCACCCTGAGAGCCAGGGGCGTCTGCGCGAATCTGTAGGGCATGAAAACCCGGGAAAGAGCTTACAGGAAGGTGACGATGCCTGTTTCGAGCGAATACTCCGCGCCCACGACCAGCAGGCCGTCCGTGCGAACCAGCTCCTCGAGCAGTTCGGAGCCGTGCAGCAGGTGGTCCACAGATGCCCGCACGTTGGCGCGGACAGCCTCGTCCACGAGCGTGTCCTTGTCGATCGACTTCCCACCCGCCAGGACCGACTGCACGGACGGTTTGACGCGGTCGACGATGGACCGCAGGTTGCGGGATTCCGCGGGCGCCTCTCCCAGCAGCTCTTCGACCGTCGCCACAATCGCCCCGCACTGCGAGTGTCCCATCACGACCACGAGCCTGGTGTCGAATCTCGCGGCGGCAAACTCGACGCTGCCGACCTGCGATGGCGCGACGATGTTCCCGGCGACTCGAATGACGAAGAGATCGCCAAACCCCTGATCGAAGACGAGCTCGGCGGGCACGCGCGAGTCCGAACAGCCGAGGACGATGGCGAACGGTTCCTGACCTGACACCAGAGCGTTCCGGCGCTCCTGGTGCGAATCCGGCGTAGCGACCGTCTGCTTCTCGACGAAACGCCGATTGCCTTCCCGAAGGCACTCGAGCGCCGCGGCCCCGTCAATCATGCGCGCAATTCTATCGCCTCTGGCACGCGCCGCCGTGGCGTCAGCTGACAGTCAGAACGAAGCAGCCCCAGTCCGATCCCTGAATCGCCACGAGCACCCAGGTGCCAGCGGAGGAAAACACCACACCGGAGGGAAAAAAATACGCGCGTTCGCTTACCGGCACCACGTCGCCGCGGCGCGGGATGGGCCAGGAGACGTCGGAGCTCCTGAAATCCGTCGTCTCTCCGCTCCCCGCCCTGCGCCCACGCACGAGGAGACGCATCTGCGCCGTGTGGTGCATCGGCGCCCACCAGACCTTCATCTCGCCAGTTTTCTTGTCCCTCGGCTCGGACAGCATCCCGCCGATCGCGAACTGTCCGGATCGCACAGGCCCGAGACCAGACGCGCCCACGCACTTCCTTTCAGCCGCACCGGGTGTGGCGACGCTTCCAAAGTACTTGTCAGGAAGAGATGGCGCACGCCGATCGCTCGGGAACGCCGCGCCCTCGCGCTCTGCGTTGGAAACAATCTCGGCTTCGGTGTTTCCTGAGAGGACGGCGGGTGCCGGGTCCTGTGCTCCAACCGGCCAACTCGCGACTACGCAAAGACAGATAGCGGTTGTTCCAACGAATGACATCGCGCGCATCGCCACCCTCCGGGCCAATGCCAAGTGTGCACCAGCCGTAGCAGATTCAGACGTCAGATACTCCGGTATCGGCCGGGTGCGTAGCGCCGGGCCAGCTCGCCGGTGGCCAGTGCCGGGTCAATACCGCAGACCAGCACGCCTTCCTCGCCGTACGGCAGCGCGGCCACGCACTCACCTGCCGGCGAAACGACGCACGTTGCGGATTCCTGGTGCCGCGCCGCGTAGTTCACGCTGGCCATGTAGATCGTGTTCTCGAGACTCCGCATCATGACCGCCCTTTCGTAGTACGGCGCGTCCGGGTCGCACCAGCGCGCCGGCACACGGCCCGTCGAATCGCTTCCGGTGAGATGAGGATGAAAGACGAGATGCGCGCCTCGAGCGGCGGCCCAGCGCACGGTCTCGGGATACCGGAAGCCCTCGTGACAGATAGCGACGCCGAATCGAAGACCGTCGATCTCAAAGACCCGGCGTTCGTCCCCGGGAACATAGTTCGGCTCTTCGGTGGGATCGAGCTGATTCTTCGTCTGAACGCCAATGAGCTCGCCCTGACGGTCGAAGACCGCCGCGCCGATCAGCCGTCCGCGCGACTGGACCAGTTCGATGCCCATGACAATGGCGATGCCATGTGCGCGAGCGATGCGTCCGACACCTGAGAACGCCTGCTCCTGCACCGCAGCGTCGTACGGCCAGACATCGAAGTCCTGTCCGCGAAGGCCTGGCAGGTACGCCTCGGGAAAGCAGACGATTCGCGCGCCGCCTGCCGCCGCATCCACGGTCAAGCGATCGACCCGAGCAAGGCCGTCTTCTAGATTGCGTGAGGGGCGCGGAGACGCCAACGCGATAGGAATCATCGGCGCCTAGATCCGCTCGAAATTCCGCTCGACTTCTCGCCGGGTCAATCGCAACACCACCGGCCGCCCGTGCGGGCAGACCGACGAATGCGACGTCCGCCGAAGCTCGTCGAGCAGGTACTGCATCTTCTCGCGCGTGAGCGGGTCGTTCGCCTTCACCGCCGCATGGCACGCCATCGTGGCAGCCATCTTGCGAAGGGCTTCCTCGACCCCCGCGCCGGGCCACAGGCCGTCGAGATCGGCGGCCACGGCACGAAGCGCTTCTTCGCAGCGATTCCAGTCGAGCACCGCGGGCACCGAAGACACGCGTACGGCCGATCCGCCGAAGTCCTCCAGATCGAAGCCGAACCTGGCGAGCGCCTCGGCGTGCGAGACGAGCGTCTGGTGCTCGCCCGGACTGACCTCGAGCACGACCGGCGAAAGCATCCGCTGCGACTCGATCGTCCGCGAGATCAACCGCTCCGAGAACTGCTCGAAGAGGATGCGCTCGTGGGCCACGTGCTGATCGATGATTGCGATGCCTTCGTCATCGATCGCGATGATGAACGTGTTGCGGAACTGGCCGAGCGGCGTGAGCGGGCGGATGAGCGATGCCACCGCTTCCCTGCCGGCCTGCGTGCCGGCGCGGTACCCGGGGTCTGACCCCGGGCTTCGAGGGTACGCCGCAGCTGCGGCGGCACGCCAGGCGTCTTCGAGTGCGGCCGGCTCCCCCGCCGGCGCCGCTGGAAACACCGGCACGAAGTCCGGAGCGGAGGCGAACGTCGCCGGCACGGTCGCGGTAGCGCCGGGGCCGAAGCCCAGCGGCAAGGCGGGCGCCGGCGGCGGACCGGAAGCAAACGTCGCGTGCGAGAGCACCAGCTCCGGCGCGCCCGTCGTGCCAAGCGCATCGAGCACGGCTCGGCGCAGCACTTCATGGACGAGGCTCTGGTCGAGGAACCTCACTTCGGCTTTGGTCGGGTGCACGTTCACGTCCACGCGATCTGCCGGCAAGGTGATGAAGAGATGAACCTCCGGGCTCCGCTCCTTGATCGTCGCCACGCTGTACGCCGCCTGGATCGCATGCGAGATCGTCCGGTCGCGGACGATGCGGTGGTTGACGAAGACGTGCTGTGGACCGCGAGCGGGTCCCTGCTCGCCCAGCGCCGCCACGAAGCCGGCGATCGTGATTCCAGCGGCCTGCTTTGCCACCGGCACGAGATCCGGCCGGTCGCCGTAGATTTGATAGAAGCGCTCCTCCAGCGATCCCGCCGGCGGCGCCTCAATGAGGATCCGCGTTCCGCTCTTGAACACGAAGCCGACATCCGGATACCCGAGTGACAGCTGCGTGACCAGCCTCGAGACCTGCGCGGACTCGGCGGTATCCGCCTTCAGGAACTTCCGGCGCGCCGGCAGATTGAAGAACAGATCGGCAACCTCAACGAGCGTTCCTTCCGGCGCCCCAACCTCCCTGCGCGAAAGCAGCTTCCCGCCCTCGAACCGCAGCTCGGTACCGCCGAGCTCGCCCCGGAGTCGCGACCGCAGCCGGAATCTCGAGACAGACGCGATGGACGGCAGCGCTTCACCGCGGAACCCAAGGGTCGCGATCGCCGCCAGATCCGCGGAGCTGCGAATCTTGCTCGTCGCATGCCGTTCCACCGCCAGCACGGCATCATCACCACTCATGCCCTCGCCATCATCCTCGACGATGATGGTTTTCTTGCCGCCGAACTCGGTCGTGATGGTGATGCGATGCGCACCGGCGTCCAGTGCGTTCTCGACCAGCTCCTTGATGACGGACGCCGGCCGCTCGACCACCTCGCCGGCGGCGATCTGGTTGGCGAGCTCCGGAGGCAGCCGGTGGATGCGATTCACAGCCAGTCATTCCTGCGGAAGAACCACAGCATCACACCCGAGGTGACGAGCATGATGCCGAGCACCCACCAGAACTGTGTCGGCCCTCCACCCGGCAGGTGCGGCAGCTCGACGTTCATGCCGTACATGCCGGTCAGCACTGTCAGAGGCATGAAGATCGTCGCGATGACGGTCAGCACCTTCATGACCTGATTGAGGCGGTTGGACTGCGTCGAAAGGTAGGCATCCAGCAGGCCGGTGACGCGGTCCTGCAGGAACACGGCCTCATCCGCCAGCCGGACAAGGTGATCGTAGACGTCGCGGAATCTGTAGGCGAGTTGTTCTGGAATCTCGGAAAACTCGCGCCGCGACAACCGCATCACCGCGTCACGCTGCGGCAGCGTGACACGCCGCAACGAGGCGATGTCCGCCTTCAGTCCGAGGATCTTTCGAAGCGGATTCTTCTTCGCGTTGCTGAAGACAACCTGTTCGAGCGCTTCGAGCCGATCCTCGAGCGCGTCCACCTCCGGGTTGTAGTGGTCGACCATCCGATCGACCAGGCGATGGAGCAGGCTGCACGAGCCCTCCCCCAGCAGTGCCCCGTGCCGCTTCAGGACCTCGCGCTCCCCCACGATCGATCGCGACGGGTGAAAGTGCACGGTGACGAGGTAGTTCCTGCCCAGGAAGAAGTCGACGTCGTTCGTCACGAAGCCGTGGTTCTTCTTGCCCGCGACGATCCCGTGCAGGATGAGGTACAGCATCCCGCCGTATTGCTCGATCTTCGGATGATGCGTTTCCTGGATCGCGTCTTCGACCGCAAGCTCGTGGAAGTGGAACGTCTCGGTCAGGAGCTTGCGTTCGACCTCATCCGGCGATTCGAGATCGACCCACAGCACTTCCGTCGCGCCCGGCGCGAGCCACGCCGGGTCCACGGCGGACACCTCCTCCGCCACGCCGTTGCGAAAGACGAAGGTGGTGACCATCCGCCATGCCGGGCCTGAAGGCCCGGCCTCCTAGTCGAGCGCCTTTGTCTTGAGCGTCGCCTGCGCGGCTGCCAGCCTCGCGACGGGGACTCTGTAAGGCGAGCAACTCACGTAGTCGAAACCGATCGAGTCGAAGAAGAAGATTGACGACGGATCGCCGCCGTGCTCGCCGCAGACACCGACCTTCAAGTCAGGCTTCGTCGCCCGGCCCTTCCTGGTCCCCATCGCGACGAGTTCGCCGACTCCGGTGGTATCCAATGACGCGAATGGATCGCGGTCGAGGATCTTCTTGTCCTGATACGCGCCGAGGAACTTGCCGATGTCGTCACGCGAGAACCCGTACGCCAGCTGCGTCAGGTCGTTCGTGCCGAAGGAGAAGAAGTCAGCTTCCTTCGCCACCTCGTCGGCGGTGATGGCGCCCCGCGGCACTTCGATCATCGTGCCGACGAGATACTTCACCTTGACCTTCGTCTCCTTCATGACCTGCTCGGCCACGCGGACGACGACGGCCTTCTGGTCGCGCAGCTCGCGCACGTCGCCAACGAGCGGAATCATGATCTCCGGAACGACTTTGCCGCCCTCTTTCGCGAGCTGGCAGGCGGCTTCCATGATCGCGCGGGCCTGCATCTCGGTGATTTCCGGATAAGTGATGCCGAGCCTGACGCCACGGTGGCCGAGCATCGGATTGAACTCGTGCAGCTGTTCGACCCGATGCAAGAGCTTCTTCGCGTCAGCGGCTTCTTTACTGTCGCCCTTGCCAGTCACTTCGAGCTTCGCGAGCTGGACCATGAGGTCCTCGCGCTTCGGAAGGAACTCATGGAGCGGCGGATCGATCGTGCGGATCGTCACCGGCTCGCCGTGCATTTCCTTGAAGACGCCGTAGAAGTCAGCGCGCTGAAGCGGCAGGAGCTCGTCAAGCGCCGCCCGGCGGTCCTTTTCGTTGTCGGCAAGGATCATCTTCTGCACGATGGGAATCCGTCCCTCGCCGAAGAACATGTGTTCGGTGCGGCACAACCCGATGCCGCGCGCGCCGAAGTTGTACGCGGTCGCTGCCTGATCCGGCTGATCCGCGTTCGCGCGGATGCCCAGGCGGCGGTACTTGTCGGCCCACGACAAAAGCTGGTTGAACCGGCGGTAGATATCAGACGCTGACGGCTTCATCTTGCCCGCCACCACCTGCAGGATCTCGCTGGGGGTCGTTGCGACCTGACCGATCTTCACTTCACCGGACAGCCCATCGAACGACAGCCAGTCACCTTCTTTCAGTGTCTGGCCCCCAACACCGACCGTCTTCGCTCGCTCGTCGATCACGAGCGCACCAGCGCCGACGACCGAGGGCTTGCCCATCTGCCGGCCCACGACCGCGGCATGCGACGTCATTCCGCCTGTCGCGGTCAGGATACCCTGAGCGACGAACATTCCATGAATGTCGTCCGGTACGGTTTCCTTGCGAACGAGCATCACCTTCTTGCCCTGTCGCGTCCACTCGACGGCGTCGTCCGCCGTGAAGACGACTTGCCCGGACGCGGCGCCCGGCGACGCCGGAAGGCCCTTCGTCGCAGCCGGCAGCGCCTTCCAGTCCTTCGGATCGAAGATTGGCGCGAGCAGCTGCGAGAGCGCCTCGGGCTCAACCATCAGCACGGCGTCCTTCGGGGACACCAGTTTCTCAGCGACGAGATCGGAGGCGATCACCACGGCCGCGTAGCCCGTGCGCTTGCCGTTGCGGGTCTGCAGCATGTACAGCTGCTCGTCCTGGATCGTGAACTCGAAGTCCTGGACGTCCTTGTAGTGCTTCTCGAGGCGCGTCGTGATTTGGCGCAGCTGCTTGAAGGCCTTTGGAAGAACGGTCTCGAGCTCCGCGATCGGGCGTGGCGTGCGGATGCCGGCCACCACGTCCTCACCCTGCGCGTTCACGAGGAACTCGCCGTAGAACTCCTTCGCGCCCGTCGCCGGATTGCGCGTGAAGCCGACGCCGGTCGCCGACCGGTCGCCGGTGTTGCCGAACACCATCGACTGCACGTTGACGGCGGTGCCGATGTGATCCGGGATTTCGTAGATGCGGCGGTACTCCTTCGCGCGCGGGTTCTGCCACGAGCGGAACACCGCGTCGCGGGCGCCGCGCAGTTGCTGCAGCGGGTCCTGTGGGAACGGCTTGCCCGACTTCGCCTTCACCACGTTCTTGTAGCGAGTGACGACGGTCTGGAGCGCGGCCTCGGTGAGGTCGGTATCGATCTTCGCGCCGGTCTCGTGCTTGACAGCTTCGAACTCGTGCTCGAACGCGGCTTTCGGGATCTCGAGGACGACGCTGCCGAACATCTGGATGAAACGGCGATAGCTGTCCCACGCGAACCGGCCGTTGCCCGTCCAGGCCTTGAGTCCTTCGACGGACGCATCGTTCAGGCCGAGGTTCAGAATCGTGTCCATCATGCCCGGCATCGAGAACTTCGCACCGGAGCGCACGGACACCAGGAGCGGCTTGTCCGGGGCGCCGAGTTTCGCCTTGGTCGTCGACTCCAGCTTCTTCAGGTTCGCCAGCATCTCGGCGTCGACCACGGCCGGAAGCTTGCCCTTGTTCTCGTAGTAGATGGTGCAGACGCTCGTCGCGATCGTGAATCCGGGCGGCACGGGCAGCCCCGCGTTGGTCATTTCCGCCAGCCCGGAGCCCTTGCCTCCGAGCAGGTCTTTCATCGTTCGATCGCCTTCAGCCTTGCCGTTTCCGAAAAAATATACGTGCTTCTTCGACTTCGCCATTCGCATCACGTCCTTGTGGCTATTGCCTTATGAGTCCACTGTCACGATCTCCGAGATGTCACCCAGCTGCAGGATGAGTGTCTCGAGCCGTTTCATCAACCGTAGCCGTGCGTCACGCAATTTCGCGTCCTCGGCCATGACAAACACTTCGGTGAAGAACCGCGCCACTGCCGGCTCGAATGCCGCAGCCTCAGCGTAGGCAGCCTTGAAATCCTTGCCGCCGCGCCCGGCCGCCTGAATGACCGGCTCGCGCCGTTCGATCTCATCGAGCAGCGCCACCTCGGCCGCCTCCTTGAGTGCCGGCCGAAGGTCGCCCGCGCCCGGCTCCTTCAGCTCGCGCGCGATGTTGCGAACGCGCTTGAAGGCCTCGGCGAGCTTGCGGAAGGACGGCGTCTCCGAGAACCCGGCGAGGTCGCGCAGGTTCTGTTCGAGGTCGGCGGGCCGCAGATCGGCCAGCGACCTCGTGCGCACCACCGCGCGAACGTTTCGCACGGACCAGCCACGCTGCTGCAACACGTACTCGAGCCGCTCGCGCACGAACGCCTCGAGCGCCGGCCACGCCTCGTCGCTCTCTGTGACGCTTCCGTACTCCTTGCGCGCGGCATCGAGCAGATCGCCGAGCGACGGCCGGGAATCGATTCCGGCGAGCGGCGAAAGATCCAGAAGGATCCGCAGCACACCGTGTGCCTGGCGCCGGACCCCGAGCGGATCGCGGGAGCCCGTGGGGCGCTCACCCCCCAGGAACAGGCCGACGAGCGTGTCGAGCTTGTCCGCAAGCGCTACGGACGCCCACGTGACCTTCCCAGCGCCGAGCGACTCGGCCGAGGGCGCCGCGTTTGCCTCGACGGCGACCGGCAGGTAGTGGTGATAGACGGCCTTCCAGACGCTCTCGGGCTCGCCGCCTTCGCGGGCATAAACACCGCCCATCACACCCTGGAGCTCCGTCAGCTCGCGGACCATGTCGGTCGCGAGGTCCGCCTTCGCCAACCTCGCGGCTCGCTTAGCCGCGTCGGCCTCGGCCGGCTTCGAGAACACATCCGATGCCAGCCAGCCGGCCAGCTTCTCTATGCGCTCGGCCTTCTGCCGGTACGACCCGAGCGCGCGATGAAAGAGCAGGCCGTCGAGCTTCGGCAGCCGGGACTCGAGGCCGGCTTTACGATCGGCGTCCCAGAAAAAGCGCGCATCGCGAAGGCGTGCCGTGACCACACGCTCGGCGTTCGTCGCCACAATGCGGTCATTCGATGCCTGCGTGTTGGTGACGGCGAGGAATGCGGGCATCAAGCCGCCCGCGGAAGACACCACGGGGAAATAGTGCTGGTGATGGATCAGGGTGGTCGTCAGCACCTCCGGAGGCAGCGTCAGGAATTCCTGTCCGAACGCCCCCGCGACAACTGCTGGAAACTCAACGAGATCCGGAACCTCGTCGAGGAGCGCCTCGGCCTGGGCGTGCTGATGCAGCATCGGCCGGCCGCCGAGCTTGCGGGCCTGTGCGTCCAGGTCGCGCAGAATCCGATCGCGCCGTTCGATGCGGGAGAGCACCACGAAGTTCTCGGCGAGCCGTTTCCGATACTCGTCGAAGCTGCGCACCTTGATTGCACGGCCGGCGCGCCCGCTCGTGGCAAGGAACCGGTGTCCGTATGTCACCGCGCCGGTCGTCACGTCCTGAACCCGCGGACTCGATGCCAATGCCTGACGCGCGATCGTGAACGGCACGACGCGGCCGCCGTACACGTAGAGGATCCAGCGGATCGGGCGCCCGAAGACCAGCTCTCCGCGCCCGTCATCGAGCATCGCGTCCCAGCGCATCAACTTGGGGAACGTGAGCGACCGGAGCGTGCCGGCCAGGACGTCAGGCAGCACGTCGACGGTCGTTTTTCCGCGCTGCCGCCG
>DATNEY010000028.1:0-5032 GCA_035606665.1 Vicinamibacterales bacterium
AGGCGCGCTCGGAGCACGGCGAGCGCCTCGGGCCCGCCCAGGCTTCCGTCCACCGTGTACCGGTGAACCGCGTACGGCGAGCCGACGACATCCGCGGCGGTGAAGTCGGGGAGGACGCGTGCGTACTCGGCGACAAGATCAGGAAGCGACGAAGCGATCTCTCGCGCCCGCGGACTGCGCTCCCATACCCCCATCAGCCAGACGCCGTCGAACCCGAGCGCGGCGATCCGTTCGAGCTCCGGCTGCGGCACATCCGCGAGCGTGATGCGCGAGCCGGAGGCGGCCGACAACTCCCGCAGCCACGGCCACGTGTTGATTTCATAGACCAGCGGATGCGCGGGCCATCCGGCGATGTCGAGGAGCGGCGGCTCGAGCCGCCGGGCGGGTTCACTCACGTCGCTTCGGGCACGCGTTCGGCCGCGGTTCCCGCCCGAACGCCGCTGATCGGCCGGCAATAGGCCAGCAGCGACGCGACCAGCGCCGTCCAGCCGGTTTGGTGACTGGCGCCCAGCCCGCGGCCGGTGTCGCCGTCGAAGTACTCGTAGAAGAGGATGTAGTCACGCCAGTGCGGGTCATCCGCGTATTTCGCCAGGGAGCCGTGGCAGGGGCGCGGCCGCCCGGCTTCCGGTACGAACAACGAAGCGAGCCGCTCCGCCAGCTCCTGCGCCACGCCATTCAGGTTGGTCAACCGGCCCGATCCGGTCGGGCATTCGATGCGGAAGGTGTCGCCGTAGTAGCGATGGTAGTCGCGCAGCGCCTCGATCAGCAGGAAGTTGATCGGGAACCACACGGGCCCGCGCCAGTTCGAATTCCCACCGAACTGCCGCGAGTCCATGTCTCCCGGCACGTACGCGACCTCGTACTCGCGGTCACCGTCGGCGCGGAAGACATACGGGCGATCCTTGTAAACGCGCGACAACGACCGGACGCCATGCGGCGACAGGAACTCGCGCTCGTCGAGCAGGTAACGAAGGGCGCGCTCCAGCCGCTTTCTGCCGGGGAGCGACAAGAGCCAGCGGCGGTGCGGCTCAACGCCCTCGATCTCGATTTCGGCGAGGCTCTTGATCAGGATCTTGCGGTTGGCGAGAAACCAATCGGCTCGTTTGGCGAACTCCGGCAGGCCCTGCTTGGTTCCATCCTCGACGAGCACGTGCACCGCGAGCAGCGGGATCAGCCCGATCAACGCGCGCAGCTTGAGCGGGGTGGACCGCCCGTCAACCAGAAGCTGGTCGTAATAGAACCCATCCTCCTCGTCCCACAAGCCTCGTCCACCCAGGTTGTTGAGCGAGTCGGAGATGAAGATGAAGTGCTCGAGGAACTTGCTCGCCACATCCTCATACGCGCGATCGTGGTGCAGCGCGAGCTCGAGCGCGATTCGCAGCATGCTCGTGCAATAGAAACCCATCCAGGCCGTGCCATCGGCTTGCTGGAGGCGACCGCCGGTCGGCAACGGCCGCGAGCGGTCGAACACGCCGATGTTGTCCATGCCAAGGAACCCGCCACTGAAGACATTCCGGCCTTCGGGGTCGGTGCGATTGACCCACCAGGTGAAATTCATCAGCAGCTTGTGAAAGGCCCGTTCGAGAAAGGCGTGGTCGGTGCGGCCGGTCTCGACGAACACCTGCCAGCACGCCCACGCATGGACCGGCGGGTTGACGCTGGAGAGGTCGTACTCGAAGGCCGGCAACTGGCCGTTCGGATGCAAGTACCACTCGCGCAACAGCAGCAGCAACTGCTTCTTGGCCGCGTCCGGGTCGATGCGCGCCATCGGAATCATGTGGAACGCGAGGTCCCAGGCGAAAAACGCCGGGTACTCCCACTTGTCCGGCACGCTCAGCACGTCGCGGCTGAACAGGTGCGGCCAGTCGCGGTTGATCCGCGTCTCGCGCACCGCTGGCGGCAGCGGCAGTTTCGCGTCGCCGTTGATCCAGTCGGGGACGATGTATTGGTAGAACTGCTGCGACCACAACAGGCCGGCATAGGCCTGCCGGCTGACGGCTTGTTCGAGGGCCGGCAGATGCTGCGGGATCTTCGCCGCGTAGAAGGCGTCGGCTTCGGCCTTGCGAGCCGCGAACACCCGCTCGAAGTCCGCGAACGGCGATGCCGGCGCCTCGTCGTCGCGCGTCAGCCGCAGGTCGATCGAACATTCGGCCGTGGCCGGGAGATCGAGCACGTACACGACTGCCGCCTTCGTTCCTCCATCCTGCCGAACCAGATCCGTCCGGCCGTCGACGATGAAGTGGTGGAATGCGTCCTTGACGTAGGGACTCTCGTTGGGTGAGTTGAACAGCCGCTGCGCGTTGTTCTCGTTCTCGGTGAACAGGAACACCGGCCGCCGGCCGTCCGGGTGATCGCCTGCCGTCAGCCGAAAGCGTCCGAGCGTCTCGTGGTCGGCCACCACGCTCCGGTCGCCGGCGGGCGTGAGTCGCGGCTTGGCCCACCGGCCTTCATCGTAGGCCGCCCCCCAGGACCAGGTGTTGCGGAACCACAGCGTCGGCAGCAGGTGCAGCCGTGCCAGCCCGCTGCCGCGGTTCGCTACGGTCAGCCGAATCAGGATGTCGTCTGGAGATGCCTTGGCGTACCGCGCCGTGATGTCCCAGTACCGATCGTCATCGAACACCCCGGTATCGGTGAGCTCGTACTCCGGTTCGGCCCGGCCGCGTCGCCGGTTTTCAGCCCGGAGCGCCTCGTAGGGGAACTCTGCCTGCGGATACTTGTAGAGGGCCTTGAAGTACGAGTAGGTGGGCGTGGCGTCGAGGTAGAAGTACACCTCTTTCACATCCTCCGAGTGGTTGCCCTCCGGGTTGGTCAGCCCGAACAATCGCTCCTTGAGATGCGGATCCTTGCCGTTCCAGAGCGTCAGCGCGAAACACAAACGGCACTCACGGTCGGTGATGCCGAGCAGCCCGTCCTCGCCCCAGCGGTAGGCGCGCGCGAGCGAGTGCTCGTAGGGAAAGCTCTCCCAGTAATTGTTGTCCGCCGAATAATCTTCGCGGACCGTCGCCCACTGCCGTTCGCTCAGGTAGGGGCCCCACCGTTTCCAGTTCTTCGACCGCCGGGCATCTTCATCCAGCCGCTGCTCTTCAGGGGCCGCGGTGACCCGCTCACTGGTTCCAGGCATCGTTTCGCGTCCATCAGTCATCGGCGTGCGCACGTCCGAGCGCCGTTGCCGGCCTGCTCATCGTACGTCGTCCCGCCTGAACACGATGCTGCAATGCGAAGCGGTGATCGCACAAACAATTTCGTGCGTACAATGCCGGTGTCAGGCGGACGGATCTCAGGAAGTTCCGACAGCGCGAGAATGAGCAGGGGTGCTGTATGAGTGAGTACAAGTTTCACTGGTGGCCGTCCGGCAACAAACGTTCGCAGACGCAAAGCGTCACGCTGCAGGCGGAGTCGAACCTCCACGGCGCGGCACTCGCATTGCGGCAGTTCAGCCAGCTTGGGTGCGACATCTCGTCTCCACTCGCGCATGTGGACGTCACCGACGCCGACGGCGTCAAGCACACGTTGCTCGTCGAAGAGGTGCTCGACTGGCTGAACGACCCGAAACAGACCGACTTCATTCAGCGCGAGGGTCTTGCCGCGCTGCTTCACTGATTCGAACACCCCGCAGCGCGCAGTCGGCTCCGGGCGCCGGGAGAATCGAGGCCGTCACCATGCCGGATGTCGCGCCCATCGTCTTCGTATCGATCGAGACGATCGTCCAATAGACTGCACCCGGACGCGGTGCTTCAATGACAGCCGACGGAGGTTGGGACTTGCCTCAGGAATTCGATGTCGTGTGTCTCGGCGGCGGCGTCGCCGGCGAGGCGCTCGCAGTCGGCCTGCAGGACAGCGGGCTGACGCTGGCGGTGGTCGAGCGGGAGCTCGTCGGCGGCGAGTGCCCGTACTGGGGCTGCGTCCCCTCGAAGACGCTGCTTCGCTCCGGCGAAACGTTGAGCGAAGCCGATCGCGCTCGCGTCCTCGCCGCATCACGCGTGGACTGGACGGTGGATTTCCCCAAAGTCTCCACGCGTGTGCGGTGGATGGCACGCAACCTCGATGACAGCCGGCCGGCGGCCGCGATGGAAGCGACCGGAGCCAGGCTGTTTCGAGGCGAAGGAACGCTGACGAACCCGCGCACGGTCAGCGTCGGCGGCGAGCAGCTAATCGCGCGCCGCGCCGTGGTGATCGCCAACGGCAGCACCGCGGCGATCCCGTCCATCCCTGGCCTGAACACCGTCGAGTTCTGGACCAACCGCCAGGCGGCGATTCCGAATGAGCTGCCGACCTCGCTGGCAATTCTTGGCGGCGGCGCCATCGGGGTCGAGCTTGGACAAGCGTTCGCACGCTTCGGATCGCGCGTGACCGTGATCGAAGCCGGGCCGCGGTTCCTGGGCCTCGAGGAACCTGAAGCCGGAGCGGCGCTCCGGCCACATCTGGAGGCCGACGGCATGATGCTGGTTGTCGGCGACCCATGCGTCGCGGTCGAACCGCAAATCATGGGACCGTCGGCCCAGCGCGCGGCCGTCGTGCTCCATTTGAAGTCTGGCGCCGTGGTACGGGCCGACCGCTTGCTGGTCGCCACCGGCCGTCGACCCAACATGGAGGCGTGGAAGTCAGCCGGGCTCCCGCAGACGGAGCGGGGATGGTTGAAGGTGGACCCAACCACGCTCGAAGCGCAGCCTGGCGTGTTCGGCGCCGGCGACATCACCGGGCTGGGTGGGTTCACCCACCTCGCCTACTACCACGCGCAGGTGATCGCGAGCCGGCTGCGGGGCATGGACGCGAGGGCCGATCACACCGCGATCCCGCGCGTGACCTTCACCGATCCGGAAATCGCGTCGGTCGGGTTGTCCGAGGCGGCGGCCCGCGCGAAAGGCCTCGACGTCGTCGTCGCCAGCGCCGATCCGGCAGAGGCGGTGCGCGGCTACATCCACGACTTCCACCGGGGCGCGCTCAAACTGGTTGCCGATCGAGAGCGCGGGGTCCTCGTCGGCGCGACCCTGGTCACGCCGCGCGCCGGCGAGATCGTGGGCGAGCTCGTGCT
>DATNEY010000029.1:0-27748 GCA_035606665.1 Vicinamibacterales bacterium
CGCGGGCGCGCCGCCGGCCGCCATTCCGCCGGTTCCGGCCGATCGCGATCGCACGACCAGCGCGGAGATGAAACAGCGCTACGGCGAGATCACGATGCTCGACTTTCCGCAGTGGACCAAGGACAACTTCCCGGGCGTGACGCGGATGGACCTGTTCTCGGGCCTCTTCGGCGATGTCAGCGACGACACCATGTTCATGACGGCGGCCGACGGAGGCGGCGGCGGGGCCGGCTTCGACCCGATGAGCGGCTCCGGACGCAAGTGGCTGGATCGGCTCGCGAGCAAGCTCGTCACGACCGGCACGAAGGTCCAGCACATCTCGAACAATGCGCCGTTCGGTCTCGCGGACTTCGGCACACCGGAAGCCGACGCGCGACGCAAGGCGGGTGTCGCCATGGCCAAGCGGTGGCTCGAAGGTTGTGCGGTTCTCAACGTGAAGTCGATGCGCATGAACTCACCGCAGGCCCTCGGGCCGTCGATCCGGCCGAATGCGATTCCGCGGAGCGGCGACGGGTATCCGAGAAACCTCGACATCGTTCCGCTGATGGACGCGGCGATCGAGTCCTACAAGGAGATGGCGGACTTCGGCGGCAAGTACGGCGTGAAGGTCACGTTCGAGAACCACTGGGGCCTCGCGGCCGATCCGATGAACATCCGCATCATGATCGACGCGGTGAACCACCCGTACTGCGACGCGACGCCGGACTTCGGCAACTGGGAGCACGAGCACATGCTCTTCAGCGGACTGAAGGCGCTCGCGCCGTACACGAGCTCGAACGTCCACGCCAAGTATTGGGATCGATGGGGCGACGCGAACGACGTGCAGCGGTCGGTGCGCATCATGATGGCGGCCGGCTTCAAGGGCACGTTCGCGCTCGAGTACGAAGCCGGGCCGCTGAACGGCGTCGAGGGCGCGAAATATCTATATAAGGAAGTACTCGCGGCGCTGACAAATGACCTCGGGAGTCGTTTCTGAGCGAAATGCAAACGCCAGTTTCCATTTGACCTGAGTGCAAACTCCAGTTTCCAATTTGACCGCGAAACGACTCCCGAGGTCCTTCGCAAGCCAGGCGCTGATCCTTCTTCTGGTCGCCTGCCAGCGCGTGTCGCCGGCGCCGGTGGAGCCGGCCGGTGCCCAGATAAACACTCAGCTGGCGATTCGGCTGCCATCAACCGCCAGCATCTGGCTCGCCGACACCACGCCGGAGGAGCGCAATAGCAGCGCCGGTCTCGCCTCGACGTTCAAGCTCAAGTCGATCCAGGAAATGGCGGCCATCAGATTCGACGCGCGGCAGGTCAAGGGAGTGCGGGTGCGCGAGGCGCGGCTCTATCTGCACACCACCGGCCGGAACATGCTGCGCTACCTGCGTGTGTCCACGGTGAATCAGGATTGGGTCGCGGGTTCGAGCCGGCGCGCCTATGGCGCCCCGGATGGCGCGACGTATCTCTGGGCCGATGCCAATCGCCGCCGCCCGTGGTCGTTTCCAGGCTCGGAGTTCGCCGACGTGATCATGGGAATGGGTCACAGCATCACGACCTACTCCCAATACCAGCAAGAGGCGGGCGGCTGGATCTCGGTCCCGCTGACGCCGGAACTGGTCTACGCACTCACCGCAGGCGATAGCGACGGCCTCGCCGTGATGGACGGCGGCAACGCAGCCTTCTTCAACAACTTCATCGACGCCGCCTCCGCCGGAAGCACCGCGCCGTACATCTCGGTGGTTTCGGATGCGGTCCTGACCGCGGCCCCGGCTGCACCGCGTGTTGCGGCCGAACCATCACCCGCGCATGCTCGCCTCGAAAGCGGTGCGATTCAGATCTCAATCCAGCCAGACCCTGCCGTGTTCTGCTGGCAGTTACGTATCGACGGCCAGCCCGTTCCGCGATGGCAGGTGCCGCATCCACCGGCCGTGGCGCGGTCCGGACGCGAACAGGCACAGATCCAGAGCGGACGCACGGCGCGGAGCGGACCGGTTGTCTTCCATCTCGACGGGCTTCAGCCACAGCGCGCTCATCAGCTTGAAGTCGTTGCGGTTGCGCCCGGCGGGGCGGCGTCGAACCCTGTGAGTCTGACCGTGCAGTCATCCGCTGCCCTGCTCGACGTGCTGCAAATCGGCGGGCTAAAGCCCGCCGACTACGCCATCACGCCGTTGGCCGCACCGCGCGGCACCGCCGCGCCGGCTAAAGGCGGCAACCGTTTCACGATCTGGCCCGCGGCGGGATTGATCAAGATCAGGCCGGAGCGGAGTGCGGCACTCCCCGCGCCCAACGCCGTCTGGAATGGCCGATCCATCCAGTTGTTTGGAGCCCTCGGTGAGACCGTCTCGTACCAACTGGTGATCGATCGGGCCGACCTCGCGCAACCACTGACCAACGTGACGATCTCACTCGGCGATCTCACCGGCCCCGGCGGCCGGATTGGCGGTGGCGACTTCGAGCTGTTCAAGAACTGGTACGCAAAGAACAAGTCCGGACAATGGCAGCCGGCCTACAGCGTGTCCTGGGCCGCCGGACGGCCGCTCGAGATTCCCGATCGGCAGCGCGGCATCGGTAACCAGAGCAATCAATCGATGTACATCGACGTGTACATCCCAAAGCGTGCGAGAGCCGGGACCTACACGGGCACCGTGACCGTCTCGGCCGGCGGAGACAAAGCGGCGTTACCGATCTCGCTGCAAGTGTTCGATTTCGCGCTGCCGGACGCGCTCAGCTTCTTCGCGGAGCTGAACGCCTATCGCGTCCCGGACAACCTCCTCGACCATCATCGTCTCGCACACCAGAACCGCCTCGTCTTCAATCCCTGGGTCGTCCGGCCGCAGGTGCAAGGCGCCGGCAAGGACGTTCAGGTTCGATGGGATGAGTACGACGCCATGGTGGGTCCACTCCTGTCCGGAGCCGCGTTCAAGAACAACCGCCGGGCTGGCGTACCGACGCCAGTGATGTACCTGCCCTTCGAGGACAGCTGGCCTACCCCACTCAGTCCGCAGACCTATCGCTACAACGGGCACTGGCCGGGCAAGGGCGAATCAAGACAATCGCTCATCGATCGAGACATGACGGCGCCGTACATCGGTGACGCGCTGAGCCAGGGCTACAAGGACGCGATCCTCGCGGTTCAGAAACAGTTCGTCGATCACTTCGCGCGCCAGGTTTGGAACAAGACCGAGATGCAGCTGTTCTACGGGGGCAAGGCCACGCATCGCCTCGACTATGGTTCGAACATGTGGTGGACGACCGACGAGCCGTACCACTGGGAGGACTGGCTGGGGCTGCAGTTCTTCTGCAATCTCTGGGCGCAGGGCCGGAAGGTGTTGGGCGTCGCTCCTCGAGTCTGGTCGATTCGCGCCGATTTGTCGCGCCCGATGTGGACCGGCCGCGTGCTCGATTCGATCGTGGACAATGTCTACTGGGGCGGGTTCACGGACAACAAGGCGTACGCGCGCGCGGACTGGCTCTCGGAGAATACGGGTGCGAACAGCCGGGCGTACGGCAGCGTCAACGCCGCCACCGACAGCAACACGCAGACCGTGTCAGCGATCCTGCAGGCGTGGTCGCACGGAGCGAACGGTTTCCTCCCGTGGCAGACGCTCGGCAACGACAGCTCGCTTGATGTGAACGACAACGTCGACGGCAATACGCTGCTTGTGCCGGGCGCGCGCTTCGGCCTTCCCGTCGTCGGCGACATGCGCCTGAAGGCTCTGCGCGATGGCGAGCAAATCGTCGAGTATCTGGTCATCCTCTCGGATCGCTATCATCTGCAGCGCGCTCAGGTGCGGGCGCTGCTTCTTGGACTTCTGCCTCTCTCCGCCAGCCGCACGGCAGGCGCGCCGGCGGACGACGCCCAGGCCGCGCAGTTCGTGACGCTCGAGGACTGGCAAATCTCCGGACTTCGTCGCAGGCTGGCGGAGTTGATCACGCGCGCTGACCGGAGGCCGGGTCTCTAGACCCGGCAGACCCGGGGTCTGAAGACCCCGGGCTCCAGGTAGAATCCCGGCACCGATGATCGCCCGCTACTGGCAGTGGGTCCTGCTCGCCTGCGCGCCGTTTGCAATCGCGGGGAACTTCCTTCACATGGGCGCGGTGCCCGTGTTTCTGCTGTCGGCGCTCGCGATCATTCCCCTGGCGGCGCTGATCGGCCGGAGTACCGGCCATCTCTCGGAGCACCTCGGGCCGAGCTCCGGCGCGCTGATCAACGCCACGTTCGGCAACCTGGCGGAGATGATCATCGCCGTCTTCGCCGTTCGCGCCGGGCTCCTCGACGTCGTCAAGGCCTCGCTCACCGGATCGATCCTTGGCAACCTGCTGTTCGTCGGCGGCCTGTC
Source organism: Vicinamibacterales bacterium (assembly GCA_035606665.1). Lineage (GTDB taxonomy): Bacteria > Acidobacteriota > Vicinamibacteria > Vicinamibacterales > SCN-69-37 > DASUGC01. Next base: position 4,323 of record DATNEY010000029.1, read on the forward strand.
GATGCTGGTCGGCGGCTGGAAGCGCGACTCGCAGAAGTTCAATCGGCTCTCGGTCGAAGCCAGCGCCGGGCAGATGGTCGTCGCCGTCGCTGCCTTCCTGCTGCCGGCGCTCTTCTTCTATAGCGGCGGTGGCGAAGGTCACCCCGAGCTGATGCACGAAGTGTCCGTGGGGACTGCCGTGGTGCTGCTCCTCACGTACGCGTGCGGCCTGTGGTTCACGTTCCGCACGCACAAGCATCTGCTCCGCGGCGACGCTCATGCCGCGCATCATGGAGCCGAGAAGCCGTGGCCGATGCGGCGCGCGATCTTGACGCTCGTCGCCACCAGCGTCGTGATGGCGATTGTCGCCGAGGGTCTCGTGGGCGTCGTCGAAGAAGTGGGCCTCGCGTGGGGCCTGAACGAGGTGTTCCTGGGCGTGGTGGTGCTCGCGATGATCGGCAACGCCGCTGAGAATTCCGCGGCGGTGGGGTTTGCCTATCGCAACCGGATGGACCTGGCGTTGAACATCGTGACGCAGGCGAGCGTGCAGATCGCGCTCTTCGTGACGCCGATTCTCGTGCTGCTCTCCTTCCCCCTCGGCCATCCGCTCGATCTCGTCTTCAGCACGTTCGAGATCATGTCGGTCGTCCTCGCGGTCGCCATCGTCGCCTACCTGGTCCTGAACGGCGAGACGAACTGGTTCGAAGGCGCACAGCTGCTCGCGCTCTACACGATGATCGCGGTCGCGATCTACTTTCTGCCGTAGCCGTGTTCCCGCCCCTTCTCAACCTTCGGTCGATTCGATAGACCGGGGCCCGCTATTCCCTGAAGACGAACGGCAGCGCGCACAGCACGGCGCCAATGACGAGCAGCGCCCAGACGCTGTCGACGAAGTAGGGATAGACCATCAGCCCGATGCCACAGAGAGCCGGGAGGAGCCTCGAGGCCTTCCGCCCGTACAGCACGTAGGCGCCGCCGACGATGCCCGCCAGGACGCCGACCATGAGCGAGTTGGGATCCATGTGGGTACATGGTCTATCCTCTGGTCCGCCCTTGACCAGACCCGCGACCGACAATCCCGTTGAGCCCGGCGAATTTCCGTTCCCGCTCACGGGCGGCCCCCACGAATCGCCTTTCCTGACGTGGCTCCGCAATCACTCCAACTACATGGCGGAGCGCGGGCTGCTCGACTACTTCCGCTTCGCCGCGGTGCTCGTGCGGGGCATCCTCATCAATGGCCTGGTGCTCCTGCCGACACTGCTGATGATCTCGGTTGCGGTGGGCCTCATCTACGGCGGCCTGCTGACCCATTGGAACGGCACGATACCGATGCCTCTCTGGGTGCGGTGGTGCGAGGAGCACCTTCGCTCGAAACCACCATTCCTGCTGACGCCGTTCGCGACCATGGTCGCTGCGGCGTGGATACTCCTGTTCCCGGTTGTGATGGTGCTCGTCAGGATCGCGGTTCAGAAGACGAGCCTGGCGAACAGCGGAGACAAATCCATCGGCTGGCGCGATCTCTACGAGCGCACGTTCGGCGCGGCTCTGCTGGCGGTGGTCGCGGTCGCGTTCTTTGAAGTCCTGCCGGTGCTCGTGCACTCGTTCCATCGGCTGCGCGGATACGCCGGCAATGGACTGCATCCGAAGGAGCTGCTCGCGGCCGCGACGACGACCCTCGCCGCGCTCAGCGGCGGTCCGGCGCTTCTCAGAAAGCTCGGCGGAACGCCGCAAAAGCTCGCGATGGCGGCCATGGCTCTTCTCGGCCTGGCCGTCCCGATTCTCATCATCGTCATCGTCTCGGACTTCCTTGTGTACGTGTCGGTGCCGCCATCGCATTTCGGTGACTGGGTCGTCTACCTGTTCCTGGTGACGCCCGCCGTCTATGCCGCAATCATCCTGATCGCGATTCTCATCGGGCTGTTCACACGCGCGTTCTCGGTACGCGAGTACACCCGGCTGCTCGGGCTGCTCGTCACTATGGTCGTCGCCCACGTTGTGTTGTTCGTGGGCGTGATCGCGCTCTATGCGACGGTGTGGGGCCTCTTCAAAGTGCAGGTGGAGTGGGTTCCTGAAGTACTCCTCGCAAACGTCAAGCATGGCGAGCCGAGACCGACCGAGCTCAGTACGTACGGAGATCTCGCCGTGTACATCGTCCTCGGTGCAGCGCTCGAGATCTGGCTGTTCTGCTGGCTGACCGTGGACATCAACCTGACCTCAATCCATGGCCTGTATCGCGATCGGCTCGCCAACGCATACCTGCTCGGAAAGGACAAACACGGCCGCGTCGGCGTCGCTGAGGATATTCCGCTCAGTACGCTGTGCTGCCACGCCGCGGGCTCCACCGCTCCGTATCCATTGATCAATGTGGCGATGAACCTCCAGGGCAGCAAGGACATCGGCCTGCGCGATCGGCGAGCCGACTTCTTTGTCTTCAGCAAGAAGTTCATCGGCGGGGCGCGCACCGGCTACTGCCGAACCATGACGATGGAACAGGTGTTCCCACAGATCGATCTCGCCAGCGCCATGGCGATCTCGGCGGCAGCCGCGTCACCAAACATGGGCCGCGGCACGACGCCGGCGCTCGTCGCGTTCATGACGCTCCTCAACGTGCGACTCGGCGTCTGGGTCCCGAATCCAGGCATGCTCGAGGAAACCGTCGCCGGCCGCAAGCCGAAACGAACGCCTGGTGGCTTTACTTTCGAACAGGTGTTCGCCGATGAGATGGAATCGATCCAGGCGCGTTGGCAACAGCTGGGTCCGAGGAGCGCCGGGCGCCGGCTGGCAGAGTCCACCAGCCCCACAGCAAAACACCGACTCGCCGGCATCGCGTTCTCCGGCGGCGGCATCCGTTCGGCCACCGTCAATCTCGGCATTGCGCAGGCGTTGCACGGCGCGGGCATCTTCGATCATTTCGACTACATGTCGACGGTATCCGGCGGCGGGTACCTCGGCTCGAGCATCAGCGCACTCATGCGCTACAGGACGCCGGAGCCGAAGAAGGCCGCCGAGCCCGCGGCGGCGGCAAGCTCGTTCGGGAGCCGTTTCTCCTGGCGCGTGCGCCCGAGGTTGTTCGTGCGCGAGATGACGATGCGGCTCGACGAATCGCATAAGTGGGTCAACCTGTCGGACGGCGGGCACATCGAGAACCTCGCCACTATCGAGCTCCTCCGCCGGCGCTGCAAGGTGATCGTGATCGGCGACGGAGAACAGGACGACCGCCACAGCTTCGGCGGCCTGGCGACCCTCATCCGCACCGCCCGCCTCGACCTTGGAATCCGGATCGAACTCGGCCTGGATCCACTTCGCCTGGATCCCAATCGTCACTGCAAGGCCCACGGCGCCATCGGACGGATCACGTATCCGGGCGAGCGCGAGTGCGGCTACCTGCTCTATCTGAAGTCTTCCTGCACCGGCGACGAAGACGATGTGATTGGGGAATACCGGCGCAGGAACGAAGCGTTCCCGCATGAGTCGACGGCCGACCAGTTCTTCGACGAGGGCCAGTTCGAGGCGTACCGGGCGCTCGGACAGCACATCGGAGAGCACGCCGTTAAGACGCTCATCCCCGAGGCTTCACGCGATCGCAAGGTCGGGTTCAGCGAGCTCATCAGCGGCTTCCAGACGGTCTGGAAACAGGAACGCCACACCTGACCAGCCATGGCGCCCACGTTCCCGGGACGGGACAAATCCAGGGACGGCTTCGCCAACCGGTGTGAACTCTATTCACTCACGCACTTTGGATGGTTGTGGCGGCTGGTGCAGAAGCACGACGCACTGGCCCGATGGGTCAATCGAAAGCTGATCAACCAGGCGGTCTACAAGGTTCCGACGCGGCCGCGCCCGTTCAGCACCATGGCGGAGTACAGCTCATGGGATTCGTTGACCGACCGCAGTTGGCTCGGCCGCCATCTCCCGGCCGATCCTGACTTCAACCGTCCGGGCACCCTGCCACCGATCGACAAGGTCGTCGATCTCTTTCGCATGCGTAGCGCCGCCGATCTCCTGTCGCCGAAATCGACGGTGCTGTTCCCGTACTTCGTCCAGTGGTTCTCCGATGGATTCCTTCGGGTGACCAGCGACGCCGGCGACGACAAGTCCGTCGATCGCAACGGAGATGACGGCGCGCCGGGCACAGCAGACGCCAGGGCCCGGCTACGGACGACCTCGAATCATCAGATCGACCTGAGCACGGTCTACGGCATCACGAGTGCCGCCACGCGCAAGCTGAGGTCGGGCACCGGCGGAAGACTCAAGAGCCAAACCATCAACGGCGAGGAATATCCGCCCTTCTACTATCAGGAGCCGCGGGCATATCCCGGCGACGACGTCATCGCCGCTGATCTCGATGGAGTCTACCGGCCCTCATTGCTCGAGCGTCACCAGCCGCCGGAGCGCAAGGCCACGCTCTTTGCGACCGGCGTCGATCGCGGCAACGTCCACATCGGATTCGTCGCGCTCAACACGCTGTGCCTCCGGGAGCACAACCGGCTGTGCGGGCTGATAGCAGAGCGCCATCCAGACTGGGACGACGAGCGGCTCTTTCAGACCGCACGCAACACGCTGATCGCTATCGTTGGCCGGATCGTCGTCGAGGAGTACATCAACCACATTGCGCCGTATCACTTCGAGTTCGTGTTCGATCCCGTGGCCTTCCAGAACGAGAGGTGGTACCGGCTCAACTGGATGACGGTGGAGTTCAGCATGGTGTACCGGTGGCACATGGCGCTGCCGGGCCTGCTCCATCACGGCGGCGTCGACATCCCCATGCCGCAGAGCATGTTCAACAACACGATGCTCACGGACATGGGTCTCGCCGCCTTCTTCGAAGAGGCGTCGAGCCAGCCGGCCGGCCGGATTGGCGTGCACAACACGCCGGACTTTCTGCTTCATCTCGAGCGGACCACGATCGCCTGGGGCCGTGAGACGCAGCTCGCGAGTTACAACGACTACCGGGAGTACTGCCGGTTCCCGAGAGTCACCGATTTCAATCAGATCACCGGCGATGCCGGCGTGCAGCGGCAACTCGCCGGGATCTACGGGCACGTGGACAAGATCGAGTTCTATCCGGGATTGATGGCGGAAGACGTGAGGCCTGGCTCGGCTTTGCCCCCGCTGGTTGGCCGGCTCATCGGGATCGACGCCTTCTCGCAGGTCTACACGTCGCCGTTGTTCGCCGAGCACATCTTCAATGAGAGGACGTTTTCGGATGTCGGGTGGAAAGCAATCCAGGACACGCGGACGCTCGAGCAGCTCGTGCGTCGGAATGTGCCGGCGAGCGGTCGGAAGGTTCGTGTGACGTTTCAGCGCGGTTAGTAGCCGGCGGCCTTTAGGCCGCCGGACTCGCGGCGGGCCGAAGCCCGCCGACTACGCCGCCAGGACAGGCGGGGCCTGGTGGTGTATGATGTCTCCAGTCCTACCGCATCTGAGCCAGCCAGCGTTCGAGCATCTCCAGCCATTCTGAGTGCGCGCCGACCGGGTCAATTCGGCCAGAGATCGGGGTTGAGCGTGATTTCCACGTTGGCCCGCACGCATCAGTCCGGACGGCCCGTCCAGGCGGATGTCATCTATTAGAAGGGCAAAAGAGAGACAGCATGTCTACGACAGGAACGATCAAGCGACTGGTGAGCGACAAGGGCTTCGGCTTTGTGGCCGCTTCGGACGGTAACGAGTACTTCTTCCATCAGTCGGCCGTGGCCGACGGACGGTTCGACCAGCTCCGGGAGGGTCAGGCCGTGACCTTCCAGACCGGCCAGGGTCCCAAGGGACCGCGCGCCGAGAACGTCCGGCTCGCGTAAGAGCTCGATCGACACTGATGCCCGGCCGCGCGTACGCGCGCAGCCGGGCATTTTCTTTTTCTACCTGATCGGATCCCTCGCCACGCCGCCCATCGTGATCACGACCGGCAGGATCCCGCCCTTGTCATCAAACTTCAGTTCGTCGATGCATACGACGCGGTGATTGCGATCGGTCTCACCGAGCGGACGCCGGTGATAGACGATGTAGTACTTCCCGGACTTCGGCGCGCGGAGGATGGAATGGTGACCGGCGCCGGTCGCCACGGCCGGATCCTGTTGCAGAATCCTTCCGGCGCGTTCGAACGGGCCGAACGGCGACGTCCCGATCGCGTACGCGACCGCGTAGTTCGGGCCCGTCCATCCGCCCTCTGACCACATGAAGTAGTACTTCCCGTCCTTCAAGAACATGTACGAGCCCTCGACGTACCCCGCGGGCGTGATCTCCTTGAAGATCGTCCCGTCAGGCAACGGCGTGAAGCCCGTGAAATCGGCGTTCAGCTTTGCGATGTTGCAGTGACGCCAGCCGCCGTAGATGAGGTAGTACGACCCGTCGGCATCCCTGAAGACGTTCTGATCGATCGGTTGCGCGCCGTTGTGGAACTTGTCGACGAGCGGCTTGCCCAGGTAGTCGTCGAATGGGCCCTCGGGCCGCCGCGATCGCGCGACGCCAATGCCACCCACCTGCTGATCGTTCTGAATGTCGTTCGCGCCAAAAAACAGGTAGTACCAGCCGTCACGCTCGATGATCGACGGCGCCCACATCGCCCGTGTCGCCCACTTCACGTTGACCTTGTCCAGCACGCGCGGATGTTTCGTCCACGTCACGAGATCGGTCGACGAAAAGGCGTCCAGGAACAGCTGCTCGTTGTAGGGCGCGGAGTACGTCGGATAGATCCAGTATTTCCCGTCAAAGACGTGTGCTTCGGGATCCGCGTACCAGCCTTCGATGACCGGATTCGCCGCACGGGGGGCCTGCGCAGCAGCGATGGCCACCGCAATGACAAGGGCTCGGATCATCGTTGGAGTCTACTCCGTACTGCTTTAGACTGGCCCGCCGATGTTCTTCCAGAACTACAACCCGCTCGGCAATGCCGCCCTGTCGACGATCGTCGCCGCCATTCCGATCGGCGTACTGCTGTATTTCATCGCGCTCCACCCGCACCGGGACGCGCGTGGCGTGCGGCACCTCGGTATTGCGGCGCCGTATGCGGCCCTCTACGGGGTGATCGCGGCGTTCATCGTGTCGTGTCTCGCGTTCGGCATGCCGGTGGCGGCGGCGTTCTCCGCGTTTTCCCTGGGCACGCTTTCGGGCTTCCTCGGAATCATCTGGATCGTGCTGGGCGGAATGCTCCTGTACACGATGACGGTCATCACCGGAAAGTTCGAGATCGTCAAGGAATCGATCATTCACATCTCGTTCGATCGGCGGCTGCAGGTCCTGATGATTGCCTTCGCTTTCGGCGCGATCATCGAGGGCACGTCCGGGTTCGGCACGCCGGTGGCGATCGCCGGCGCCGTCATGGTGGGACTCGGCTTCAAGCCGTTCCAGTCCGCCGTGCTGAATCTGATCGCGAACACCGCACCCGTCGCCTGGGGCGCGATTGGAACACCCATCGTCACCCTCGCATCCACGAGCGGCCTCGATCAGCGCACGCTGTCCGAGATGGCCGGTCACCAGCTGCCGTTCGTCGCGGTGCTCGTACCGTTCTGGCTGACGGCAATCTTCGTGAAGATGGAAGGCGGGACGTGGCGGCAAGTCTGGGAGGTGTGGCCTGGCGCACTCGTGTCCGGCGGCTCCTTCGCCATCATGCAGTACGTCGCGTCAGGCACCGCATCGTTCCACCTGATGACCGACGTCATTGCCGGCGTCACCTCCATCATCTGCACCGCCTTGTTCCTCCGTTTCGTCTGGCATCCGAAGACCCGGTTCCTGCTGCGATCGGAGCGTGGTGCGGACCTTGACGTGCGCAGGGAGCGGCGCGGGGCGGCGGGGCCCCGCGAAGCGACCGAGCCAGGCGGCGTGCAGGGGTCCCCGCCGATCAAGGAAGAGTGGAGATACAAGTACACGGCGGGCCAGACCGCGCACGCCTGGACGCCGTGGGCGATTCTGATTCTCTGCTGCGCGGTGTGGGGCTGGCCGCCGGTCAAAGCCGCGATGAACAACTCGCTGCAGTCGGTGACGATTGACACGACTTTCCTTGGATCTCCGCTCAAGGGTTCGGCGTCGCTGCCGGTCTGGGACATGCCGGCGCTCCATAACAAAGTGCAGCGCACGCCACCGGTCGTGAAGGCGGACGCCAAACCGGAGGCGGCGCGCTTCACGATCAACTGGATATCGGCGGCCGGCACAGGGGTGTTCGTCGCGGCTCTGCTGTCCGGATTCGTGCTTCGCCTCACGCGACTCCAGTGGGATGAAGCGATCCGTCAGACTCTTCGCCGCATGAAGATCCCGGTGCTCGTGATCGGCCAGGTGCTCGGCCTTGGCTACCTCACGCGTTATTCAGGCACGGACGCCGTGCTCGGCCTGGCGTTCACGAACGCGGGATTCATGTACCCGTTCTTTGCCGCGTACCTGGGCTGGCTCGGCGTCTTCCTCACCGGATCGGACACCGCGTCGAACGCGCTCTTCGGCAGCTTGCAGCGCATCACCGCGCAACAGCTCGGTCTCAACGAGATCTTGATCGTCGCCACCAACTCGACCGGCGGCGTCATGGGTAAAATGATCGACGCCCAGTCCATCATGGTCGCCTGCGCGGCTTGCTACGACGACGACCGCGAACGGGCCCACGCGCTCGGCCCGATCTTCCGCAGGGTCTGGTGGCACTCGGTCGCGGGCGCCGCGATCATCGGCCTGATCGCGTTGCTGCAGGCGTACGTGTTTCCGTGGATGATCCCGACAGGCTAGCCTGTCGTTTCGCACGAAGGCTAGTGTCCTTCCATCTGCCAACGCCGAATCGCCTCGATCGGGAACGCCAGCATCACGATGTTCAGCGTGAGGTTGTCGCGGATCATGAACAGCATCAGTAACTCGACGCCGACGATGAACGCGACGCTCTGGATGAAGAAGCCCGTAGAACAGGAACCCGTGGATGACGTGGGAGAACGAATACGGATCGAGCACGCGCTGCGACTGCTCGCTGCTCCAAATGTCCGTGGCCAGCCAGCCGAACCGGCCGTCCGGGCCGAGCGGCAGCCGGCCCAGCCATGCAGGGGGCCGAGTATATGTGAGGGAACTCGGGTTTTGACTAAGGTAAATAGCTCTTCCGTCAGGCAGGTACACCTTGCTGAATCAGCCGCGCCGCCCGGCGGGCGTCGCGGCCGATCATGAAGATGCCGCCGCGAACGTCAGGATTGTGGCCGACGAAGTAGAGGTCCGGTTGATCGGTGCTCACGACCCGGTTGCGACGACGGCCGAAGCCGCAGGGATCGTGATGAACGGCGTCATCGAACATCCGCATCTCGGCGCGGAAACCGGTTGCGAAGATGACTTCGTCCAGGGCTTGCTCCGTCCCGTCAGAGAATTGCACGCCATCGGCGGTGAACGCCGCGACGTCACCTCTCACCGAGATAGCACCGCGACGAACTTCATCCACGAGATGGAAACCGATCAGTGGCACGCGTGGACATCCCCCAGGATGCGGCACGGGCAACACCGGCCGGCCCCGGAGTCGGGCAATCGCTCCGCCAATGAACGTCGCGAACGCACGCTGGGCGCCCCTCGGCAGGTAGCCGATCGGAATGGACACGTACTGGATGGGAATGCCGAGCACCTGCCGGGGTATGACGTGCGTACCGTTGCGAACTGCCAAAGTGACGGCGGCGCCGGCGCGGCTGAGCTCGGCCGCGATCTCCCCCGCCGAGTTGCCGACACCGACAACCAGGATCCTCCGTCCACTGGCATCGGCCGCGTTCTTGTACTCAATGCTGTGGCGGACACGGCCGCCGAAGCGCTCGCGGCCCGGCAATGACGGCGTCTGCGGATTCGACGCGATACCGGTGGCGACCACCACCGCACGCGCGTTGACCGACTCTCCTGCACGCGTCCGGACGGCCCAGCCGCGGTTCGCTCGAGTCACCTCCACGACGTCCGCGCCCGTGCGAATCGGAAGCGAGAATGTCGTCGCGTACCGCTGAAGGTAGTCCACGAAGAGCTGCCGCGTGGGAAAGAGCGGCGCATCGTCCGGCAGACGCAGACCGGGAAGCGCTGACATGTGCTTGCCGGTGTGCAGGACGAGGCTGTCGTAGAGATTCGCCCACGTGTGCCCGGCTTGATCGCCGCGTTCGAGAACGATGTGCGGCACGGCACGGCGCGAGAGCTCGCGCGAGGTCGCGAGGCCCGCGGGCCCGGCGCCGATCACGACGGTGTCAACGTCAATAACTAATGCCCTCCGGCGGCACGCCTCATGATGTCACGCGCGGAATACGTGAAAGAGGCCGAACGTCCACTGAAACGCGGCGACCACGGTGTGAAAGAAGATGGGAATGGGCCGCCTCATGCGCGTCGTAGAGCGCACGAGCATCGCGGCAGCATAGAGGTAGCTCCAGCAGTACGCGATGGCGCCAAGCGACGCATGCGGCTCCACCCAGTAGCCGCGGCCGCGCGTGAAGTCGATCGAAATCGAGAACATCAGATACAGGACGACGGCCTGACTCATCAGCAGGAACCAGTACGGCACGAGACCGGACTGCCATCGCTCCATCGGCGGCAGCCATGACGGCGCCAATGTCGCGACGATCAGCTGCCCCGCGACGCGATACACGAGCAGTGCCGTGCAGATCCAAAGATACGGCGCTAGTCCCTGAGCATCCATTTGAGGTGCCTGTACCAGTCGCTCTGGAAGACTTCGCCGGAGTCGTGACGCCGTTTCATTCGTAGAAACGCGGCCATCTGCGGGTAGCAGGCCTCCACCTGATCCCGCCGCGCCCATCGGTGGTAGGTCAGGTAGTAGCTGCCACCGAACGAGATCGCCAAGTCGATGAGCGCCCGGAATGTATCCGCCGTCCGGGCCACGGCCGCGGACGAATGCTCCACGTGCAGGTTGAAGACAACGCAGGCGTACCGATCGCGCGCCCAGGCCAGGAACGTCTCATCGTCTCGCTCGATGAGGCGAACGGTGCCGTAGATCAGATTGGCGCGCCGCGCGATGAGCTCCGCGCGGGCGCCCTCCATGAAGTCGACGAGATGATCGCGCGGGACGTAGACCTCCGTGATCATCTCGGAGCCGGGAATCCTCGAGCCGCACGCGACGTCGACGGCCGCGTGATACCCGTCCACGTACGGTGATCCGAGCTGCGCGTCGGCCCAGTAGGTCTGCCCCGACGTTTCGAGGTAGCGGCGAGAGTACACATCGAAAGCGCGCCGCTTGTTGGCATGCGCATCGAGCACTAGACGCTGCCACTCGTCAGGGCAGAACCCAATCGGAGACTCTGTCAGCGGAGTCGAGAACGGTACGGGCTCGTAGCACGAGCAGACGCCTCTCCTGAGAAAGTCGGGCGCGGCCGCCTCGATCGTGAACTGGAAGTCCCCGTAGAGGAACCCGGCCTGCATCCGCTCTTCGAACGCCGCCGGCAACTCGGCAGTATCGATCACCTCGACGACCCGGCGAACCTTCTGCCGGCGCCGAAGGCGCAGGCCGACGCGCGTGATCACGCCAAAGAGCCCGTAACCACCGATCGCGAGCCTGAAGAGCTCGGTGTGCGACTCACGCGAGCAGCAGCGAACGCGCCCGCTCGCATCCATCAGGTCGAACGACTCCACCTGGTCGACGATCGGCTTGAGGGTCAGGCCTCGGCCGTGGACGTTCGAAGACAACGCGCCACCGAGACTCAGGCGGTCCGCGCCCGTTTGCTTTTGCACGATGCCCCAATCGGTTTCCCTGCCCGGCTGGACGAAGTTGAGGTACTCGATGAGCGCGGGCCATTGGATACCGCCCTCGACATCGATGACGCCCCGGTCCCGATCGAAGGAAATGACGCGATTGAGGTCGCGCGTGTCGACGAGAACGCAGTCCTCGCCGAACTGCTGGCCGCCCATGGAATGCCGCCCACCCGCGATCGCAACCGCCGCACCAGCATCGCGCGCGCTGTCGATCGTCCTCGCGAGATCCTCGATCGTCGCCGGTCGAGCTATCGCGCGCACTCGTGTCGGGTTCAGCTGCGAATGCAGGTCGTTGACGACCAGATCCAGCCGGGGATCGCCGGCGGCGAGAGGGTTCGCAGTCATAGCGTTTTCAGATATTCGATGAGGGCCCGGCGGTTCTCATCCGTCCTGATGCGCGGCCAGACGTCGTGTCCCGTATTCGCCGAGCCCGCACGCTCCACGTAGAACCAGTCCCGATCGGTGCCGAAGCGGCGGATCAGCTCCGCCTCAGACGCTTGCGACGGCCGCCGAAACAGCCGCTGCCCGACCCGTTCGCGATCGAACGACCTCGCGGCCATCACTTCGAAGATCCGCGGCCGCTCGGACACCGGACCGAGCAGATGGTGGAGCGTCGGTACGCTCCCGTTATGAAGGTACGGAAAGTTGATCCACACACCCGTGAGCGGCGTCGCGGCGTACCCGCGGCTCTTCTCGAGCGTGCCTTCAGCGGCGATGGGACTGTGGTTGAACGCGTCGATGAAGCCGTCCGACACTACGTCGATTCGCGAGCGGTCGGTTCCGACGTCGCGATGCACGCCTGGCCACTCCACGTGACCCTTGCCGTCATAGACACCGTGACACTTCGAACATCCGACCGCGTCGCTGTAGAAGAGCGTCTTGCCCTTTTCGGCCAGCTCGCGATCGATCGGATAGGGATAGGGCGGCGGCTGCAGGTGCCGCACGACGTCGGCGAACTCGCGTTTGATTTCCGGAATGACGATGCCGACGAGCGCATCGAAGGGCCGGTCCTTCTCGAGCTCCATGGACGACGCCATGAGTGGAATGTCGCCGTGGAAGCTGCCGTCGCTGTACCAGCGCCCGGCCTGCATCTTCGCGGCGGTGTGCCAGAGCGGCGGCGTCTTCACGTCGCCGCGGCCGACATCGGCCACCGGGGGCATCTTTCCGCCGTTCGGACGCATGTACAGCTCGACGTGAGACGCGGCGAAGGCCGTCGACCGCGCGCGGGTCAGCGAATCGATCTTGTCGTGGTGGTGGCTGTTCAGAATCCGGTTCGCCGCAGCGGCGAGCTCGTCGTCCGCCGATCCTGAAGGCAGCATCGTGCGCCAGCGGTTGCTGGTAAGCCTCTTGAGCGCCTCGCCGAGCCAGACGTCGTCGAAGGTCTTGGTACCGGCGCCGAAGTAGGCAACGCCGTCGACTTCCGCGGTGTGGCAGATGAGACAGTTGACCGTCCAGCTGAGTGGCTGATTCGGCGCAAGATTGGGCGCCATGCCGTAGGCCGGAACCGTCTCGTTCTCAGGCCAGACGGCCAGGCCAACCTTGTCGCGCATGATGGTCTCGACGTCGCCCACGATCGCCTGCGTCACCACGTTCGTGTCGAACACGGACTGCGGGATCCACGCCGAGCTGTCGTAGGTCTGGTACACGAAGGCGAACAGCGACCGTTCGCGGTCCGCTTCGGAACGCGTATCCGCCGGATCCCAGCGATAGACGAGATTCCTTGTGTCACTGCGGAAGCGCGACTCGAGCTCGGACTTTGAGACCGCCGGCGTCTCGGGCCTGCCGCCCACACGGGCGATGAAGGCCACGGTAAACACCGCGATCCAGCACGCGAGAACGACGCGAGTCAGCCATGTCATCGGGTCCTCCGCTGGAGCCGGTTGAGTTCGAGGCGCACCCGCTCGCGAACCCACGCGAGGCTCTCGCCGGTAAGCGCCGCGCGGAACTCCGCCTCGGCCTCGGTGTTCTGCTTGAGAGCCACGAGTATCAGTCCGTGCTGATACCGCCAGCGCGCCGCCTCGCCGAATGCGCGCGGTCGCGAGTCGGTCGCGCACATCGCCAGGCCCTTTTCGATCGCCGCATTGGCTTCGAGGGCGCGGCCGGCCCGCAGCGCCGTTCCAGCTTCTTCGAGCCAGAGCAATCGATTGCGCGGGTACAACTGCTGGAGCTGACGAATCACGCCGAGCGCGTCGGCATAGCGGGCTTCGCGGTTGTAGATAACGATGAGCGAGAACCGTGCATTCGTCTGCACGTCGGACGGCGTTGCCGCGGCTTCCTCGACGAGCCGGATGCCCCGCTCACGGCCGCCACCGAAGCCAGCGAGATTCGCGACCAGGCGCGAGAACAAGCCCAGCGTGGACACGCCGTACCGGTACAGGCCGACGATAAGCCCGGCGTCCTTTCGGGCAGGATCGAGCTCGAGCACGCGGTTGTGTTCGGAATACGCGCGCCGGGACGGGCCGAGCGCGCTCATCATGCTGCCCTCGGCCGTCGCCGTGTACGTCGCGAGAAACCCGTAGGCGGCGCCGATCTGGTAATGCGCGTCCACGTCGGACTGGCCGCGCTCCCGCAACCGGCCTTCGGCGAGCGCGATCGCTTTGTTCAGCGACTCCTTGAATCGACCGTCGAGATCCGCGACCTTCGGCCTGGGGGCGGCGCTGGACGTGGCCTGCCCCAGAAAGTCCTCGGCGGTCATCGCCCCTTGCTTGAACAGCAGCGAGATCCAAAGCGTGGCGGCGACGAGCCGGTAGGCGGACGGATGCGTCGGATCGGCCGCAATCGCTTCCTGAAAGACATCCAGCGCCGCGGCGTGGTCGAGGTTGTAGCCGAGCTCAACGCCTTTCGCGCGGAGTTCGGCCGCGCGCCTGGGGCCGTCCATCTGCGCCTGCGATGCCGAGAGGCGGCCCCGAACGCCGCCCTCGCCGGCCAGCACGAGCAGTCCGGCAATTGCGGCCGCGATCCACGCCTTCGAGAGTCTCGCCATCGTCTCTTCATGGACGATAGCGATACCCGCCGGCGGAGTCCTGACGCCGGTCTGAGGAAACCGTGAGTTGTGTTGAGAACCCTTACTTGCCGGGTTCGACTTTCCACCACCACTGCGCCCCGAGCGGTTTCTGGCGCGGGTAAGTCTCGTTGAGCGTCGCCGCGTCGTACAGGCGGCCGTTCTTCATGACCTGCGCGATCTTCGACGAGTTCTTGATGTCGTCGAGCGGATTGGCGTCCAGCACGAGCAGGTCCGCCATCTTGCCGACTTCGAGCGAGCCGATGTCCCTGCCAAGGCCGATGGAGATGGCGCCGTCGATCGTGGCGGCGCGGAGCACTTGGTGCGGTTTGAGGCCGCCGGACGCCATCATCCACAGCTCCCAGTGCGCGCCGATGCCCTGCACTTCACCGTGGGAACCGAGACCCGCCTTGGCGCCGCCTTCAACCCACTTGCTGAGCTGCTGCGCGTGAAGCGGAAACACATACTGGTCCGTGCGGTTGTAGTCGGTGCGCTTCCACTTGTCGAGTTCGTCGTGCGGTGTGAAACGGCGCAGGCGCTGGTCGTTGTCGACGTCCGAGTTGGTCAGGTAGTACTGCCTTCCGGTCGGACCGCCGTAACTGACGATGAACGTCGGCGTGTACGTGATCCCGCTTGCCGCGCCGAGCTTGACGACGTCGCCGTAGAACGGACTGACGGGTAGCGAGTGCTCGAGCCCGGCGTAGCCGTCCTGCATCAACGTCAGGTTCATCGTGAAGTTGGATCCGCCTTCGGTGGTCGGCGTGAGCCCCAGCTCGCGCGCGGCCATGACAACCCACTGCCGTACTTTCCGGTCGCCCACCAGGTACTGCTTGATGGTCTTGGTGTTGTAGTGATCCGAGTACCGACGGACGACATCGCGGGCTTCCTCGAAGGTGCGGATGTTGTCCTGCGCGAAGATACCGGGGCCGGTCGAGTACAACCGCGGTCCGACGAGCTGACCGACGTCCATCAGATCCTGATAGGTCAGTGCGTCCTCGGACGACGTCTGCGGGTCACGCTGGGTGGTGACGCCGAACGCGAACTGCGCCAGGAACTGCGACACCTGCGCGCGGTGCACGCCCCACGCCACCCATGTGTGCGCGTGCACATCGACGAGACCGGGCATCACCGTCTTGCCCTTGAGGTCCTGCACGACGGCGCCGGCCGGGATCGCGACCTTGCCGGATGGACCAATCGCGGTGATGCGGTTGTCCGTCACGACCAGATCGCCGCGGAGGATGACCTCGTCGCCCTTCATCGTGATGATGCGCGCGTTCCTGAACGCGATCACGCCTTTCGGCTTGTCCTTGTCGACGATGATCTCGACATCGACGCGATGGGGCTCGTATTCCCAGGTGGGTACCCGCGGCGGCGCGACGGGTTTCTGAGTCGGATCGGCGGCTGCGCCGGCAACTGGTGTTGAAGTCGGCGTGGGAGCCGGGGTCGCGGCCGCTCGCTCGGCTTCCGCCTCCGCATTCGTCCGATTCGTCGCGTCGACTTCAGCGGCGAGCGTCAGGTCGTGCAGGAAGAAACTCCGGCCGATCGAGTACACCGCAGCGCGGCTGTCGGCGGTCCAGCCGATGAAATCGCCTCCCACCTTCGTCAAGCGCCAGCTCGGTAGCGATCCACCGGTGGCGGCCGAGACGGTTGGCACGGCCGGTCCACCGATTGGCGGCACGGTCACCATGTACACGTTGCGATTCGCGCGCACGAGTGCGCGACGGCCGTCAGGCGAAAGCAGCACCTCATCCGGTGTCGAAGTCGCGGGCGCACCACCGGCCGCCGGTGGCGGCGCCGGAGCGGTGACTTTCAGCACGGTCTTGAAGTCGGTTCCGTCCATGCGAACGGAAAGGAGTCCGTCGGCGCCGCCGGACCAGACATAGATACGGTCGGGATCGGGACCGACGTGCGGCGCGTTGCGCCCTTCTTCGGTGTTCCCGCTCGCAACCCACGTAATCCTCGTTGGGACGCCGCCTGCCGCCGGCAACCAGACGTACTCGAGCTCAGCGAACGCGCTGTGCCCGCCGAAGTCCTCGAGCATGCGCATGCGGTGCATCTTCGATCCGCGCACGGCGATGATCCGCGAGCCGTCCTTTGAGTAGGTGATCTTGTCGAAGAACGCCGACACGGGCGTCAACTTCTGGGGTGATCCAGTTCCGTCCGCACGCATTCGATAAATGTCGCCGCCCGTATCGTCGTTCCACGTGACGTATGCGATGTACTGTCCGTCCGGCGACCAGACCGGCGCGTGTTCGACGTCCGTTCCTGTCGTGAGCCGGCGGGCGTCGCGAATGACGGGTGTCGCGGCGGGCTGGCTCGCGGTGGGCTGCGGCCCGCCGGCTACGGCAGCCGGTCTTTCCTTCTTGGTGCCGCGCCCCTGCGGCAGATTCGCAATCCACAGTTTGTCGAGCGCCGCGAACACGATCCGCCGCCCATCGGGCGACGGCCTGGCCCCGCGAATCTGCGACAACGTCAGCTTGTTATCGTCGATCGGGTATTCGAATCGGGTGAGCGGGGCGAGTTGCTGGTCGACCTTTGCAGTGAACGGAATCTCGGTGGCCGTGCCGGACGGCACCGCGACTCTCCAGATCTTGCCGCCATAGGTAGTGACGATCGCCGATGAATCCGGGAGAAACGCGGACGCTGGATAGACGTCACGATCGCGGGCGCCGCCGCCTTCGCTGTCGTCGCGTTGCACGTCGAGTGTGAGCCATCGATCCTCCCCGGTGGTGAGATCGATCAGCTTCAACGCCTCCCGGGAATCGGAGCGTGTCGTGTAGACGAGCCAGCGGCCGTCGGGGCTCGGCACGGGCCGGAATGCGCCCTCGTGCTCGTGCGTGCGCACGTGGAGCCGGCCGGTCTCCCGATCGAGCTGGCCGACCTGATACGGGCCGATCACGCGCGCGCTGCTTCGAATTTCGCGATGCGGGTCGTAGTTGGACGAGGACGGATCTTCCTGTTCACCCTCACTCGTGCGGAGGGCGAATCCGGCCTGGGCGGCGCCGCGGATGTTGACCCACAGGAAGCGCGCATCGGTGGCGAACGCCGGACCGAGCAGCGCGGGCGCGGCCGGAGCCGCGCCGCCGGCCGCAGGCGCCGCCGACACACCCGTCATCTGCACGCCCGATCCGCCGTCCTGGTGGTACATCCACAGCTGCGCGCCTTTCGCGGCGATGACGTACTCCCCGTCCGGCGTCCAGATCGGCGACATGTAGTTCTCTCGCTCCGTGGTCGTCACGGCCCGAGCCTTGGTGCCGTCGCTGTTCGCAATCCAGACGTTTTCCGATCCGTTCCGATCGCTGACGAAGACGATGCGCTTGCCGTCCGGTGAGAAGGCCGGCTGCATGTCATAGGCCTGGCCGCTCGTGATGCGCGTGGCTTCACCGCCGGTGACGGGCAGCGTGTAGAGGTCACCAAGAATCTCGAAGACCATCGTGCGACCGTCCCTGGAGAGATCGAGCGACAGCCAGGTCGCCTCGGATGTCGTGAACGTCAGCGGCCGGTTCGTGATGAGCGGCAGCGTACGGTTCCGGACCGCATCCGCTGCGGCTTTGTCGTTGTCCTGGCGCGTTTGGGCGAACGGACCGGGCGCAATGGCAAGCACAACTGCGACGATGGCGATGGCGAAGAGATGAGTTTTCCGCATGGCGGAGATCTTACGCCGCGACGCGCTGCGTTTGCCGGGTACGGCGCTACCCGCGCATGTGTTGGTAGGGGTCGTTGGGGTCGAACTTACCCCATCGCGCCTTGTTGCGAACGAGGACTGAGGCGACGACGTCGGGATCGGCGGCGGCTATTCGCAAGAGCGCCCGCGCCGGCCCCAAGGGGAACCGGCGTCCGCGTTCCCAGTTCCGAAGCGTTTCGCGACTGATGCCGATCATCAAGGCGAATTGGCGGCGGGTCTGACCGAATTGCTCGCGGATGGCGCGAATGTCGACGGGCTCGAACTCGCGGCGATCTCTGGCGCGCGGGCGATGGCGAGCCCGACCGCGGGCTAGAGCACCAGAGAGCACGAGAGGATCGCTCATCGGGTTCGGACGTCCGTGTGGCCGCTTGATCAGCTGTCGGAAGACGTTGGCTTTGGCAAGAGGACGCCGGCGTCGTCGCGTATCGGTCTGCATGCCGCGCTCGCTGAGCAAGATCGGTGCCCGGCGTTGCGCTGTGCGGCGTTGCGCGGAGCGAACGAGGACGGTGGGCCGACGGGAGCGCCGATGGCTGTAGGAACAAGGACTCGAAGGCTTTCCGATTTGCCAATCCCAAGAATAGGCCGACTCGCTCTCCCACTGTTGGGGCCACTGACACTAAGTTGTGTCGCTGGACCACGACGATGGGAGCGGCGGAAGGCGGATCGAGCGATTCCTCAGACGGGACATCCGCTCCCGGGAAGTCCGGCAGCGGCCGCGCCAGCGCGCGCTCTGGGCCATAATGAGGCCGCTCGGCGCTCTATGAGAATGTCCTGTCGTCCGATCATCATCGCGGTTCTCGCCCTGGCAGTTACGACGAGCGCCGCGTCGAATCCACAAGAGACAGCCAACTCCCTTTCCGCCGCCGAACTTACAGCCGGCTGGCGTCAGCTTTTCGACGGCAGGACCACCGCCGGCTGGCATCCGTTCGGCCAAGCAGCGTCAGTCGTACCGTCGACAGCCAACGGCTGGGACGTCGTCGACGGGACGCTCGTCGCGCTTGGGAAGGGCACCGAGACCACCGCTGACATCGTGACGAACGACGAGTTCGCGAGCTTCGAGCTCATCGTGGACTGGAAGCTGGCGCCGCAGGCCAACAGCGGCATCTTCTTTCACGTCGTCGAGCAGGGCCAGAAGGAGATCTACGCCACCGGTCCCGAGTATCAATTGATAGATGACGACGGCTGGAAGGGACCGCTCGAGGCGTGGCAGAAGACCGGCGCCAATTACGCGATGCATCCGCCGCTCGCGAAGGCGGCAAAGCCCGTCGGCGAATGGAATCGCACGCGGATCATCGTAAAGGACTCGCACGTCGAGCACTGGCTCAACGACGTGAAGACGTCCGACTACGAACTCTGGACGCCAGAGTGGCAGGCGCTCAAGACCAACGGCAAGTGGAAGGACTATCCCGCGTACGGTGTCGCGAAACAGGGCAAGCTCGGCCTCCAGAACCACGGGAACATGTCGTGGTTCAGGAACCTCAAGGTCCGCAAGCTCTAGTCTTTACGAATCGACTTACCGGCGGAGTCGAGAATCTCTTTCGCTTCCTTCTCACCAATCTCGCGAATGAAGATGTTGCGCCAGCGGATCTCGCCGCCGTGCGTCTGCAACGAGATCGGTCCGCGCTCCGGCACCGGCTGCTTGCGGTCGTAGTAGTTCTCCATCACGGCGTGGTCCACCACGAGCTTGTCGTTCAACCAGACGCTGACCCGATTGGCCACCATGACGATGCGGAAGTGATTCCACTCGCCGAACGGTTTGTCGGCGAGAACCAGCGGATCTTTGCCCGGCGCACCGGCGCTGTTATTCCAAAGGCCGCCGCTGCCCTTCTCCGCGCCATTCTTGAACTCGGCCGGATTCGTGTGATCCCAGATCTGAACCTGCGGCACGCCGCGAAGGTAGATGCCGGAATCCGCCAGTGGCACCGTCTTGTACTCGACGAACAGCTCGAAGTCGCCGAAATCCTTCACCGTCGTCGCGTACTTGCCCTTGCCGTCGTTCACGAGCTCCGGTCCGGCCGCGCTCCAGTGCGCGCGCATGTCGGCGGTCCATTCAGCGTCGCGCGCCGCGCGATCGGCGTCCGGCATCGCCAGCCATTTCCGGTGATCGAAGGTATCGCCGCCACGCCAGCCGGCGAGGTCCTGGCCGTTGTAGAGCGCGACGAATCCCTTCGGGGGCGTCACGCGTTGGGCCGAGACGGACACAACAATCGACACGACAACGGCTGCAGTCAAAGAGAGTGCACGCATCACAACGTCACCGTCCTTCCTTCCCGGAACGATTGATCGGCCGCCAGCACGATCCGCAGGCTGTCGAGCGCGCTCTGCCAGTGCGCCTCGAGATCGAACTCGCCGCGGATGGCCTTCAGTAACACTTCCTGTTCGCGCCGGCACAGTTCGTCGTGGTCGGGCTCGTCAGCCACGCCGACGATGTCGTCGCTCTTCGCAAACGAACCGTCGGGGGCAAGCGGCGCATGATGAATCCGCAGCGCCTCGGCGTTCGTGTGCGACTCGATATCCGCCGACCGGCCCGATCGCGAGGCTCGTTGGGCGACAATGCTCGCTGCGCCCTTCGGGCCGATGACGTCCTTCACGAAGAAAGCCGTCTCGCTCATCATCGGACCCCAGCCCGCCTCGTACCATCCCACCGATCCATCGTCGAACGTCACCTGCAGATGGCCGTAGTTGATCTGATCCGCTGCGATGTCGTCCGCCAGCCGCGCGCCGATGCCATTGACGCGAATGGGGCGCGCGCCGGTCATCCGGCACATCACGTCCACGTAGTGGACCCCGCAGTCGACGATGGGTGACGTGGTACGGAGCAGCTGCTTGTGGGTGGCCCAGGTCTCGCCGGCGCTCTGTTGATTGAGATTCATTCGCATCACGAGCGGCGTGCCGAGCGTGCGGGCGATCTCGGTGAACTTCTGCCACGTCGGATGCACTTGAAGGATGTATCCGACGACAAGCGCGCGCTCCGTCCGCGCCGCTGCCGCGACCACCCGCTCTGCGCCGGCGAGCGTGTCTGCGACAGGTTTCTCGAGGAAGACGTGGGCGCCTGCCTCCATTGCCATCACGGCATAGTCCGCGTGGGTATCGGAGTAGGTGCTGATGCACACGGCATCAGGCCACGTTCGCGTCAGGGCCTCTTGGTAACTCGAGAACTCCTCGTACCCTCCACCCAGCTCGCTGTTGAGCTTCCGCCGGGATGCTTCGCCGCGCGACACCAGGCCGGCAATGGCGAACTCCGGCATGCGGTGATACGCGCGCGCGTGAGACGCGCCCATGTGTCCGCAGCCGACAACGAGGGTCCGAATCGGAAACGTCATCTGGGGTCGTAGGCCGGGGCTTCAGCCCCGGCGTGCTCGCCGGCCCTGAAGGGCCGGCCTAGGTGTGTGTTCCGCATTTTACGAAAGACCGAATCCCGAACGGTATTCGCGCTCGAGGAAGTCGTTCGCGGCCGCGTGATTCGTCACGCGCATGGCGGCGCCGTCGTACTGAAGACGCGTGCCGGCTCGGAGTGCCGCGACGCCGAGCAGCATGATCTCCGTCAAGTGGGCCGCGTACGAGAACGGGCACGAGATCGTGTCCCGGCCCCGGATCGCGTTGACCCAGTTCATTTCGTGCGACTGATGCGGCACGCGCGGCATCACTTCCCTCGGCGCTCCGGAACTGTTGTGGAGCTCGACAGGCAGCAGGCGCGGACGCGATCCGGTGTTGTCCTGCAGCATCTTTCCTCGCGTTCCGATGTAGAGCACGCCCCCGCCGGCCTCGAGTTTCACGTCGCCCATCTCGAGCGGCCGTTGCGGCATGAATCCGCCGTCGTACCACGTCATGCTGACCGCCGGCATGCTTGGACGCGCGGGGAATTCATAGTGCGTCTTCGTCGCCGTGGGATAGCTCGCGCCGTTGAACGGCGTCGACAGCGTCTCGATCGACGTCGGATCTCCGAGCCTGAGGCCCCACACCGGATGATCGATGAGGTGCGCGCCCATGTCGCCCAACGCGCCCTGGCCCCAGTCGATCCAGCCGCGCCAGTTGAACGGGTGGTACAGCGGGTGGTACTCGACATCAGGCGCGGCTCCGAGAAACAGATCCCAGCGCAGGCCTTTCGGGATCCCGCCCTTCACCTTGTTAGTGAAGGCGTTGGCCAGTCGCTGGTTCACGCCATTGTTGCTCCAGCTCAGCGACTTCCAGTCGCCGTCGAACCTCTTCGGCCGCGGCACGCCCTGCGGCCAGTACGCGAGCGGCCGGTTCGTCCAGACGTGCACCTCTTTGATCTCACCGATGACGCCCGCTGCCAGATAGTCCTGCCCCCGCCGTGCATCGTCGGACGAGTGGCCCTGGTTGCCCATCTGCGTGACGAGTCGCGGATTCGCCGCCGCCTGTCTCGCCAGATGACGCGCCTCGGCGACGGACCAGCACATCGGTTTCTGCACGTACACGTGCTTGCCGGCGGCCATCGCCGCTGACGCGATTGGCGCATGCATGTGATCGGGCGTCGCGATGATGACCGCGTCGATGTCCTTCTGACTCGCCAGCATCTCGCGATAGTCGCGATGGCGCCTGACACGCGGGAGTTGAGTCTCGATGAATCGCCTGACGCCGACGTTGGCGGGTTCGGCCCGCCAGCGTTCGTTGGCCGCAAGCTGCAACGCCGATGGGCCCCACGCCTCGAATGGAAGTGACGGAGGCGGCGGAGTCGCCGGTCTCGCAGCCGGCGGCCGCGGAGCGGGAGGCGGCGCTGGCACGAGAGACTTGCGCCACGCGGTAATCTTCGCGTCAACAAGCCGATCGTCGACGTCGCAGATGGCGACGATGTTCTGGCTCATCACCGCCTGGGCGTTCGCCGCACCCATGCCGTTGATGCCAACCGCCGCGACGTTGACCAGGTCGCTCGGCGCCTGATACCCGCGGCCGAGGACGTGGCGGGGAATGATCATCAGGCCCGCGGCGGTGCCGGCGACAGTGGTGATGAAGTCACGACGCGTGGTCATCTCTGCTCCCTGTGAACTCCCAACCTCCAATTCCCAACTCCCAAGGGGAGTCGCTCGAACAATTGGGTAGAAGGCGTACGAACTAGCTACATGCCGC
>DATNEY010000031.1:0-94678 GCA_035606665.1 Vicinamibacterales bacterium
GTCGCCGACATCCACCGCAACCTGATGTCGGGCGGCGTCTTTCTGTATCCGGCGGATACGATCTCACCACAGGGCAAACTGCGGCTGCTGTACGAAGCGGCGCCGCTCGCGTACGTCGTCGAGCAGGCGGGCGGGGCGGCCATCGACGGCGAGCGCGACATTCTGGATATCAAGCCCTCCGAGCTGCACCAGCGCACGCCGCTGATCATCGGATCCAAGCGCGACGTCGCCTACGCGCGATCGGTGCTGTCGTCCAAGTGACGCACGACTCGCCGGAGCGTCCCCGTCCCATAGCAGACCAGAGCGCACCCGGCGAGGGGCCGTTCACGCGCGGCATCTACCCGACGATGTATCGCGGCAAGCTGTGGACGATGCGCCAGTACGCGGGCTTCGGCACGGCCGAAGAGACGAACGCGCGGTTCCGCCACCTGCTGGAAGCCGGTCAGACGGGGTTGTCGGTCGCGTTCGACCTGCCCACGCAGATGGGCTACGACTCGGATCACGCGATGGCCGCGGGCGAAGTCGGCCGCGTCGGTGTCGCGATCGATTCGATCGAGGACATGGCCGTGCTGTTCGACGCCATCCCGCTGGATCGCGTATCGACGTCGATGACGATCAACTCGACGGCGATCATCCTGCTCTCGCTCTACGTCGCCGTCGCACGCCGGCACGGGATCCCGCTCGAAACACTGTCGGGCACGATCCAGAACGACATCCTCAAGGAGTACATCGCGCGCGGCACCTATATCTACCCGCCGCGCCACTCGCTTCGCATCGTGACGGACATCTTCGCGTGGTGCGATCGCGAGCTCCCCAACTGGAACACGATCTCAATTAGCGGATACCACATTCGCGAAGCCGGCTCGACTGCCGTGCAGGAGGTCGCGTTCACGCTGGCAAACGCCATCGCCTACGTGGAAGCCGCCGGCGAGTCCGGTCTCGACATCGACACGCTGGGGCCGCGGCTCTCCTTCTTCTTCAACGCGCACAACGACTTCATCGAAGAGATCGCGAAGTTCCGGGCCGCGCGACGCCTGTGGGCGTTCATCTGCCGCGATCGCTTCGGTGCGACGAACCCGCGGGCCATGCAGCTCCGCTTCCACACCCAGACCGCCGGAAGCACGCTCACCGCGCAGCAGCCGGACAACAACATCGTCCGCGTCGCCGTTCAGGCCATGGCCGCCGTGCTGGGCGGCACGCAGTCGCTCCACTGCAACGGCCGCGACGAAGCGCTGGCGCTTCCCACCGAAGAAGCCGCCCGGATTGCCCTGCGGACGCAGCAGATCATCGCGTCGGAGTCAGGCGCCGCCAACACAGTTGACCCGCTCGGCGGCGCCTGGGCAATCGAGGAACGGACCGCGGGCATCGAGGCGGAGGCGCGCGCGCTCATCGCGAAGATCGACTCCATGGGCGGCACGCTCGCCGCCATCGAAGCCGGCTGGATTCAGCGGCAGGTGCAGGACGCGGCCTATGCCGCGCAGCAGGCCATCGACCGCGGCGACCAGATCATCGTGGGCGTCAATCAGTTCCAGACCGAGGAGGCCGCTCACATCGACCTGCTCCGCATCGATCCTGCCGGCGAAATACGGCAGGCCGAGGCGGTCCGGACACTTCGCGCGAGCCGCGACAGGGTGGCCTGGCAGCAGGCGATCGCCGCCCTGGAACAGGCCGCCTCCGACGGCGGCAACCTCGTGCCGCGCGTGCTCGCTGCGGTCGAATCCCGCGCCACTCTTGGGGAGATCTCCGACACGCTGCGACGCGTGTTCGGCGAACACCGTGACCAGCTCAGCTGACGCTCCCCTCCTGCGGGTCAGCGGGCTTCGCACGACGTTTCCCCTCCAAGGTGGGCGCGAGGCGGCGGCCGTGGACGACGTGTCGTTCGAGATCGCGCGAGGCGAGACGCTCGGGCTCGTCGGCGAATCCGGCAGCGGCAAGTCGGTCACCGCGCTGTCGATCATCCGGCTGGTCATGCCGCCCGGACGGATCACGCACGGACGCATCGAGCTTGAAGGACGCAACCTGATGGACCTCGGTGAAGAAGAGATGCGCCAGGTCCGCGGCCGCCGGATCGGCTTCGTCTTCCAGGAACCGATGGTCGCGCTCAATCCGGTCTACACGATCGGCTTTCAGATTCGCGAGACGCTCGCGGTCCACAATCTTGCGCGGGGCGCCGCGGCCAGGAAGCGCACGCTTGAATTGCTCGACGCCGTTCGCGTGCCCGATCCCGCGCGGCGTGCGAAGGAATATCCGCATCAACTGAGCGGCGGTCTCCGCCAGCGCGCGATGATCGCTCTCGCACTCGCCGCCGATCCGGCGCTGGTGATTGCCGACGAACCGACGACGGCGCTGGATGTGACCGTGCAGGCGGAAGTACTGGATCTTCTGCGCGACCTGAGGCGTACGTTCGGTCTGTCGCTGCTGCTGATTACGCACGATCTCGGCGTGGTCGCCGAGATGGCGGATCGCGTCGCCGTCATGTACTGCGGCCGCATCGTCGAGGAGGCGCCGGTGGCGCGGCTTTTCAGCGCGCCTGCACATCCGTACACGCGCGGGCTGCTGGCTTCGATACCCGGTGGCCAGTCCGGCGATCGGCTTGCAGCCATTCCCGGCGTCGTCCCTGCGTTGGGTCAGGCGGGGCCTGGTTGCGCGTTCGCGCCGCGCTGCGGCGATCGGATGAAGGTGTGCGACACGGCGCCTGGCCTCACGACGATTGGCGACGGCCATACCGTGCGCTGCTTCCTCCATGACCTCCGCTCCGCTACCCCCGGGGTCTCCTCGTGACGCCGCTGGTTCAAGTGAAGGGACTCGTCAAGGAGTTTCACGGCCGCGGATGGTTCCGCCGCGGTCCGGCAGTGCGCGCCGTGGACGACGTGACGTTCGACGTGATGCCGGGCGAGACGTTCGGCCTCGTCGGCGAGTCCGGATCCGGCAAGACGACCACGGGACGCTGCCTCCTGCGATTAATCGAGCCGACATCCGGCGAGATCCGTTTCAAGGAGATGGACGTGCGCGCGCTTGGATCCGGTGACCTTCGCCGGGCGCGACGCCATTTTCAGATCGTGTTTCAGGATCCCTACTCGTCGCTCAACCCGCGCATGCGTGTGGGGGCCATCGTCGAGGAGCCGCTCATCATCCACAAAATGGGATCCCGAGATGAGCGGCAGGCGCGGGTACGCCGCCTGTTCGAACTGGTCGGGCTTGATCCGGATGCCGGCGCGAAGTATCCGCACGAGTTCAGCGGTGGCCAGCGGCAGCGGATTGGGGTCGCGCGTGCAATCGCGCTCGAGCCTTCATTCATCGTCTGCGACGAGCCGGTGTCCGCGCTCGATGTTTCCGTTCAGGCGCAGGTCGTGAACCTGCTCCTTGACCTGCAGAAGCAGCTGGGGCTCACGTACCTCTTCATCGCGCACGACCTGCGGCTCGTCCGCCAGATCTGCGAGCGCGTGGCGGTGATGTACCGCGGGCGGATCGTCGAGCTGGGCCCCGCGGAGTCCGTCTTCGGCGCCCCGGCGCACCCGTACACGAGGGCGCTCCTCTCGGCGATCCCGCAACTCCAGCCCGGACAGCGACTTCCGAGGATTCCTTTCGACGCGTCCGGGTTCACGGCTGCGGCGTTGCGCGAGGTGGGCCCGGCGCACCTCGCGGCTCTCTGACAATAGAGCGTGGCCCAGTACTTCACGCCCGGCTTCTTCGACTTCTTTCGCGATCTGAAGCGACACAACGATCGCGAGTGGTTCGCGGCGAACCGCGAGCGGTACGTCGCGAGCGTGGAGGCGCCGGTGCTGCAGTTCATCGGCGATTTCGCGCCGCACCTGAGGGCCATCAGCCCGGCATTCACAGCGGATCGGCGTCGCGTCGGCGGGTCGATGTTCCGCATCCACCGGGATACGCGCTTCTCGCCGGACAAGTCGCCGTACAAGCTGTGGACCGCCGCGAGATTTGCGCACGAGTCACGCCGCAAGGAGAGCGGCGGCGTCCCCGGATTCTTCCTGCATCTCGGTCCGGGCGAATCCTTCGGCGGCGGCGGCGTTTATCACATCGAAATGCCTCAGCTCACGAAGATCCGCCGCCGGATCGTCGACGCTCCGCAGGACTGGGCGAAGGTACGGGCGCGAGTGGAGGTGCAGGGCGAGCAGCTCAAGCGCGCCCCCGCCGGGTTTTCAGCGAGCCACGAGCACATCGAGGATCTGCGCCGGCAGAATCTGTACGCGCTCAAGGACTTCACCGAGGCGGACGTCGTCTCGGGCGACTTCATGGAGCGATTCGTCGCGTCCTGCCAAGAGGCCGCGCCGCTCATCGAGTTCGAGACGAAAGCTCTCGGACTCAGGTGGTAGCCATGGACCTGCAGGCCACGCTTCTCTTCGCGACCTCTCTCATCGCCATCGTCAATCCGCTGAGCTCGTCGGTGCTGTTCGTGACGTCAGCGTCGAGATTCGGACAGGCCGTACAGACCAGGATGGCCGATCAGAGCGCGCTCGCGATTGCGGTCGTGCTTCTTGTCTGCGCCTGGGCCGGACGGTACCTGCTGCTCATCCTCGGCATCAGCGTGCCGATGCTGCAGGCGGCAGGCGGGCTCATTCTGCTCATCAGCGGACTGCGAATGGTCGTACTCGAGGAAACGAAACTCACCGCGGCAGAGAAGACGTCGGTTGAGGACGTGCCGGAAGAGCACTGGAAGGCGCTGGCGGTGGTGCCCATCGCGATTCCCGGGACCGTGGGCGCGGGCACCATCACCACCGTCGTGGTGCAGTCGACGACATATTCGCGCTGGCAGGATCTGCTGATCATCAGCGCCGTCGGGCTCGGCACGGCGCTCCTGATGTGGATCACGTTTCGATCGTCGAGCGGTATCGCGCGCCGTCTTGGTCCGATCGGGCTCAACATCGTCACGCGCGTCATGGGGATTCTCGTGACGGCAACTGCGTTCGGCTTGCTCGCGCGCGGCATCGGCGGCTTGCTGCCGGGTCTGATGAAATAGGCGCAAAGCCTCATGCGCTCGATTCCGGAGCTGCCGGAGGACATCGAGGACTTTCGCGACCACCGCTGGTGGCGCGAGCCGACGCGGCAGGTCGGCACGCCGATTGATGCGGAGCGGTTCATCGAGCAGGTGGGATTCGCCGCCTGCCTCACGGACTCCCGCCGTCCTGGTCCCTCACTCTACGTTTCGGTCTGCGGCCGGCGCGATGCCATCATGCCGCGCAACGCGCAGAAGGATCACGAGGCCTCTCTCACGTGGAATCTGAAGGACGCGCTGCTCCGGCGCGGCAGGGTCTTCTACGGGAAACTCGCGCGCGGCAGGGCCACGTTCATCGCGCCGCGAATGCTGCCGCACTTTCACGCCATCTGGGGGGTGAAACGATCCGAAGAGGCGCGCCGGTTCAGCAAGCCGGCACGCGCCGTGCTGGACGTCCTGCGCCACGAATGGGAGATGGGCACCGCCGATCTCAGGAACGAGTCCGGCGTACAGGACCGAGCGGCATTCACCCGCGCGCTCGACGAGCTTCAAGCGGCGATGATCGTGATACCCGGAGATGTCGTCTACGACCCGTTCACGTACATCTGGACGCTGGCGGTCGGGAGATTCCCGGACGAGCTCCGCCGCCGCATCCCGAGAGACGTGGCGCTTCGCGAGATTGCCAGGTGCTTTCTGACCGGCGCGGGACTCACGGTCCCGGGCGAACTCGCACGCGTGACGGGCGTGCCGCGGCCGGAAGCGGGGCTCGGCAATCGTGCGCTCGTCGCCGAGGGTTTCGCGACGATGGAGTCGCGAGGGACGTACCGTCTACGCGGCGCGTGAGACGTCCTTTTCGACTTGGCCGTCCCGGATATGGATCACGCGGTGGGCGTGCGCGGCGACGTCAGGCTCATGCGTGACGAGGATGATGGTGTTGCCCGCGCCGTGAAGGCGCTCGAACAACGCCATGATTTCGACTCCGGTCTTCGAGTCGAGGTTGCCGGTCGGCTCGTCCGCGAGGAGGATCGACGGATTGTTCACGAGCGCGCGCGCGATGGCCACGCGCTGGCGCTGGCCGCCGGACAGCTCGTTCGGCTTGTGCTTCATGCGGTCGGCGAGCTCGACTTTCTGCAGCGCGCCCGTCGCGCGCTCGTGCCGCGCCTTCGACGACACACCGGCATAGACGAGCGGCAACTCCACGTTGTGCAGCGCCGTCGCGCGCGGCAGCAGGTTGAACGTCTGGAACACGAACCCGATTTCCTCGTTCCGGATCCGGGCGAGCTCGTCGTCGTTCATCTGACTCACCTGCTTGCTGTTCAGCAGGTAGCTGCCCTTGCTCGGAGTGTCGAGGCAGCCGATCAGATTCATCAGCGTCGACTTGCCCGAGCCAGAGGGCCCCATGATGGCGACGTACTCGCCGCGCTCGATGATGATGGACACGCCCCGGAGGGCGTGTACCTCTTCCGAGCCCATCACGTAGGTCTTCCACAAATCTCGCGTTTCAATCAAAGACATATGAAATCCGTTGGTTCAGGGCGCAGGGTTCAGGGTTCGCCTGTCTGGTTCCGGGTTCGGTGCATTGTCTCTTACGGACCCCGGGACCGTGACGTTCCCGGAACCGGGCACCAGACGCGCGAACCCGGAACGCTGGGCCCTGAACCGATCCGCGTCAAGTCTCTTTCGATTCGTACTCATCCTTCAATCGAGCGACGACGTTCGGGTCGGCCAGTGTCGTCGTATCCCCAAGTGTCTTGCCTTCAGCAATATCCCTCAACAGACGCCTCATGATCTTGCCCGATCGCGTCTTGGGCAGGTCGGCGGCGAAGAGAATCTGATCGGGCCGGGCGAGCGCGCCGATCTTGCGGACGACGTGCTCCTTGAGCTCGTCGATGAGCTCGGCGCTGCCCTTCCAGCCTTCCTTGAGCGTCACGAATGCCGCGACGGCCTGACCTTTGATCTCGTGCGGGCGCCCGACCACCGCCGCCTCGGCGACCTTCGGATGATCGACGAGCGCGCTTTCGACCTCCATCGTCCCGATACGATGACCGGCGACGTTCAGCACGTCGTCGACGCGGCCGAGCAGCCAGTAGTAGCCGTCCTGATCGACGTGCGCGCCGTCACCGGTGAAATAGACGCCGTCCTGCCAGCGGGTCCAGTACTGCTGCACGAACCGTTCGGGATCGCCGTAAATGCCGCGCAGCATGCCCGGCCATGGCTTCGTGAGCGCGAGAAGACCGCCCCCCTGGGAGACAGCCTCGCCGTTCGCGTTCCGGATCTCAGCAGTGATGCCCGGGAAAGGCCTGGTCGCCGATCCCGGCTTCGCCGGAGTGATGCCTGGCAGACCGGTAATAAGAATGTGGCCGGTCTCCGTCTGCCACCACGTGTCGACGATCGGACACCGCTTGCCGCCGATGTGCTCGTGGTACCACATCCACGCTTCGGGGTTGATCGGCTCGCCGACGGATCCCATCAGGCGCAGGCTCGACAAGTTCCGTTTGGCGGGCCACTCGGTACCCCACTTCATGAACGCGCGGATCGCTGTTGGAGCGGTGTAGAAGATCGTGACGCCGTACTGTTCGATCAGGCTCCAGAAGCGATCCTTCTGGGGCCAGTCCGGCGCGCCCTCGTACATCAGCACTGTCGCGCCGTTCGCGAGCGGCCCGTACACGACGTAGCTGTGTCCAGTGACCCAGCCGATGTCCGCCGTACACCAGTAGACGTCCTCATCACGCAGATCGAACACGAGCTGCGTCGTGGCGTACGCGCCGACCAGGTACCCGCCCGTCGTATGGACGATGCCTTTGGGTTTGCCGGTGGTACCGGACGTATAGAGGATGTAGAGCATGTCCTCCGAATCCATCGGCTCGGGCGGACAATCCGCGGGCGCGTCCTGCATCAGCCGGTGAAACCAGTGATCGCGTCCCTCCTGGATGTGGACGGGAAAGGCTTCGCCTTCCTGGCGCTTCAGCACCACAACGTGCTTGATCGAGGGCGTCTCGCGCAATGCTTCGTCGGCCAGGTGCTTGAGCGGAACAATCTGGCCGCGGCGGTAGCCTCCGTCAGCAGTGACGAGCACGTTGCATTGCGCGTCATTGATGCGATCGCGCAGTGATTCCGGGCTGAAACCGCCGAACACGACGCTGTGCACGGCGCCGATGCGCGCGCACGCGAGCATGGCAATCGCCAGCTCGGGCACGAGCGGCATGTAGAGCGCGACGCGATCGCCTTTCTTGACGCCGAGCGACTTGAGGACGTTGGCGAACTTGCAGACCTGACGATGCAGCTCGAAGTACGTGAGCGTGCGCTTGTCTCCAGGCTCACCTTCCCAGATGAGCGCAGCCTTGTTCCGGCGCGCGGTGCGCACGTGCCGATCGAGGCAGTTGGCGCTGACGTTCAGTTTGCCGCCAACGAACCACTTCGCGTTCGGAGACTTCCAATCGAGGACCTTCGTCCAGGGCTGAATCCATTCGAGCTCCGACGCGAAGCCGGCCCAGAATCCTTCCGGATCCGCCGCCGCGCGCGCGTAGATCGAGTCGTCAGTCAGGCGCGCGTGTTTCTTGAACTCCTCCGAAGGCGCAATGACCCGCGCCTCCTTCAATAGATTCTGGATTTCTGGTCCCGACAACGCTACTCCTCGGCCTGAACCCTGAACCTTGAACCCTGAACCGCCGCAGGCTACGCCTGCGGCGTCGGCGGCAGCTTCTTGCGGAAGAACGCGAGGCCCAGGAACGAGCCGGCCATCGAGAACACCGAGTAGATCGGCAGTGTCACGAAGAGCCCGAGCAGCACCAGGTTCCGGCCGTTCATGAAGCCAAGGATGCGATCCCGCATCTCCGGAGGAATCTCAGTGTTCTTCGTGAGCTCCGCCCGAATCTGCGCGAGTACGTCCGGACCGGCGAAGAAGCTCACAATCGCGAACTGCACCAGGCAATAGATCAGGCCGCCGAG
The DNA here is from genome assembly GCA_035606665.1 of Vicinamibacterales bacterium. Taxonomy (GTDB): domain Bacteria; phylum Acidobacteriota; class Vicinamibacteria; order Vicinamibacterales; family SCN-69-37; genus DASUGC01. The sequence goes on from DATNEY010000031.1 coordinate 8,903, forward strand.
GGCGCCGGCGATCAATCCCTGTATCGCGGCCTCACCCGTGGCCACCGGCGTCGGGGTGTTCTGCTGAAGCAGGTACGTCGCGAGCACGCCACCCGCGACGACCCACAGACAGCAGCACATATTGGCCGCATTGACGATGGGCAGCGACGACAGAACACCGATGAACAGAGCGCCAAGCAGAGCGGGTTGAAATCGACCCATGAAGGACCTCTCAGAATCTGGCGATCTGGTGATTTGGCGAACTCGTGATCGAAGGGCGTTTTGCAATCACCAAATCACCAAATCTCCAAATCACAAATGCAAGCATCAGTCGTAGTACTCGCGGCCCAGGTGCGTGATTAGTTCCTCGCCCTGGAGGTACCGTAGCGTGTTCTTCAGCTTCATCAACTGAATGAACAGGTCGTGCTCGGGATAGACCTCGGGAGCGTGCATCGGGCTCTTGAAGTAGAACGAGAGCCACTCCTGGATGCCCGACATGCCGGCGCGCTGCGCAAGATCGAGGAACAGCGCGACGTCGGCGACGATCGGCGCCGCCAGGATGCTGTCGCGACAGAGAAAGTTGATCTTGAGCTGCATCGGATAACCGAGCCAGCCGAAGATGTCGATGTTGTCCCAGCCCTCTTTGTTGTCGCCGCGCGGCGGGTAGTAGTTGATCCGGACAACGTGCGAGATGTCCTTGTAGAGATCCGGGTACAGCTGGGGCTGGAAGATGTAGTCGAGCGCGCCCTTCTTGCTTTCTTCCTTCGTCTTGAACGACTCGGGATCGTCGAGCACCTCGCCGTCGCGGTTGCCGAGAATGTTGGTCGAGTACCAGCCGGCCACGCCGATCATCCGGGCCTTGAGCCCCGGCGCGATGATCGTCTTGATCAGCGTCTGGCCGGTCTTCATGTCGTTGCCGACGAACGGCGATCCCGTCTTCTGGGCCAGCTCGCGCAGCGCCGGAATCTCCGCGCTCAGGTTCGGCGCCGCATTCGCGTACGGGATGCCTTCCTTGATCGCCGCATACGCGTAAATGAGGCTCGACGAGATCATCGGGTCGTTGGTCTCGAGGCCCTTCTCGAAGGCCGCGAGTGACTTGTGGCACGGCGCCTCGGTCATGAAGATCTCGGTGCTGCCGACCCAGAGCAGCACGAGTCGATCGCAACCGTTGTCGGCCTTGAACTTACGGATGTCGGCGATCAACTGCTCCGCTAAGTCCTTCTTGTTCTTGCCTTTCTTGACGTTCGGACCGTCGAGCCGCTTCACGTACTGGCGGTCGAACACCGCCGGCATGGGCTTGATCGCGGCCAGCTCGTCCTTCACCTGATCGAGCAGCTTGTCCTCGAGGACGCCGGCGTGCTTCGCGGCCTCGTAACAGTTGTCCTCGAAGATGTCCCAGCCGCCGAACACGAGCTGGTCGTACCGAGCCAGCGGCACGAATTCACGAATCTTTGGTGTCCGGTTTTCCGTGCGCTTACCGAGACGGATCGTGCCCATCTCGGTGAGCGAACCGATCGGTTTCGCGATGCCCTTCCGCACCGCCATGATGCCCGCAATGGTTGTCGTGGAAACCGCGCCGAGACCGACGAGAAGAATGCCGAGCTTGCCCTCGGCGGATTTGATAGCAGACGCCTGTGTCACGGCCGAAAACTATATCATTCGGCGGATGTTCCGGTGGTTTCGTACGGCCGCGCCGATGCGGGAAACAGCCGAAGCAATGGTCGATCCGCGGCCTGGCGACGTGCTTCTCGTCATCGGCGTGTCGAACACGCGGCTGGCGGGCGCGTGCGCGGCCGTGACGGGCCTGAACGGCCGCGCCGTTGTCGTCGGCCGCGGCGCGGCGGAGCAGAAACTCGTCGAATCATCCGCGGCCGCCGCGGGCGCGCTCATCGAGTTCGTGGACGCGCCGCCGACAATGCTTCCGCTCGATTCGGACACGTTCGACGTGGTCCTGATTCCGAAGTTCGGCGCGCCCTCGGACATGGCTGACGGCGCCGTCGCCGCCGAAGCCCTGCGCGTCGCGCGGCCGGCTGGACGCATCATCGCGATCTGCGGCGAGCGCCGCGCCGGCATCCTCGGCGCCCTGCAGACGCCTGCGCAGGCACCAAGAGGCGATGAGGTCATCTCGCTGCTGAAGGCGGCGGGAGGAGTTGCGGTGCGGAAACTTGCTTCACAAGACGGCGTCAGCTATTTCGAAGCAAGAAAACCACGTCCGCCTACCGAAGACACGTCAAGTGGCGGCCGCCGTCAATCGCAATCGTCTCGCCGGTGATCCAACCCGCAGACGGCGACAGCAGGTACGCAATCAAGTCCGCGATTTCCTCCGGCCGCCCGGGCCGGCCGAGCGGATGCGTCGTCTTCGATCGTTCGAGGAATTCAGCGTACTTCGCCTCGTCCATGCCGCCGCGGCGGTGAAGGTTCGTGACGACGACGCCGGGATTGACGGCGTTCACGCGCACGCCGTGGGCCGCCAGGTCGAGCGCGGCCACGCGCGTCAGTTGATCGACGGCCGCCTTGCTCACCGCGTACGACGCGACGCCCGGGAATGCGCGCAGTCCCGCGACGCTCGAGACGTTCACCACGGATCCCTTGCGCGAAATGAGCGCCGCGGACGCCTCGCGCAGGAGGCGGAACGGAGCGCGCACGTTAATACCCATCATCGCGTCCCAGCCGGCGTCGGTCGTATCCATGACGGCGCCGGACGCGATGATGCCGGCGGCGTTGACGAGCGCGTCAATCCCGCCATAGGCGCCGACCGCCGCCGCCACGATCGCGCGCGGTGCATCGTCGGTCGTCACGTCGGCCACGCAGGGCGTCGCGATACCGCCGGCGTCCTTGATAGCCGCGGACACAGAAGACAAGGCGGCTGCGTCCCTGCCAACCGCGAGAATCGCGAACCCATCGCGCGCGAGTCGCAATGCCGTCGCGCGACCCAGCCCGGATGTGGCACCAGTGACGATTGCAGATTTGTCCATGAAAACGAGCCCGGGCGTCATTTTCCGGGCGCTCTACCTTATCTTACGGACCGGGAAAATGACGCCCGGGCTCATATCCTATACAGATGATCTGGCCCGCGACGCTGGCGCTGTCCGTGCTCGGAAGCGCCGGGGGCATGGCGACCGCAGCCATCCTGCTCTTCGCCTCCCCTGCGATGCGGACACGCGTCGTGCCCTGGCTCGTGTCGTATGCGGTCGGCACGCTGCTCGGCGCCGCGCTACTCGGACTCCTGCCGCAGGCCCTCGAAACCCTGCCGCCGGCGCACGCGCTCGGCACGCTCCTCGCCGGCATCATGTCCTTCTTCGTACTCGAGAAGCTCGTGCTGTGGCGCCATTCGCACGACGACCACGAATGCGACGTGCACAAGTCAACCGTCGCGCTCGTCATCGCCGGCGACGCGGTCCACACGTTCGTGGACGGCGTGGTCATCGCCGCCGCAGCCCTGGTCTCGCTCCCGCTCGGCGCAACGACGGCACTTGCCGTCGCCACGCACGAGATCCCGCAGGAGGCGGGCGACTTCGCGATTCTCCTCGCGGCAGGACACTCGAGATCCCGCGCCTTCCTGCTCAACCTCACATCCGCCGTGGGCGGCATACTCGGCGCGGCCGCCATGCTGATCTTCGGCTCCAGCGTCCCCGGCGTGCTGCCCTACGTGCTCTCCTTCGCGGCCGGCAACTTCCTCTACATCGCGATGACGGATCTCATCCCCACACTGCACCGTGGCACGCTCGACCGCAACGCGATACGACAGCTGATTCTGATCGGATTGGGAGTGGGGACGATGGTCATGGTGCAGTAGTTGCAACGACGGGAACGCACGGGAACGACGGGAACTCATCGATCACCAAATCACCAGATCACCGACTAGTCCCCTCTCCCCGTCGTCCATAATCTGTGTCTATCCCCATGCGAGTGTTCTTCGCCCTGGCCGTCGCGGTCGGTGCCGCAGTCGCGGTGTCGGGACAAAGCACGATCCCGCCGGTCGTGATGCCGCCCACGACGACTCCCGTCGGCCCGGTCAGGCCGCCGCAGAAACCGCCACTTACCGTCACGCCAAAGGCCGGCCCGGCAGCCGAGATTTCGGGCCGGGTTGTAGACGATGGAAGTCGCGGCATCGGGGAAGCCACCGTGTGGCTGGTGGGCCAGACGTCGATCCAGCGCGCAGTCACTGACGCGCGCGGCCGCTTCCTCTTTAATAACGTCGCGTCCGGAGAGTACGTCGCGGTGGCCCGGAAGCGCGGCTTCTACGACGGCGCCTTCGGCAAGCGGCGTGCGAACGGATCGCCGCTGCCGTTCAGCGCGGGCGCGGGCCAGGCGACATCCGACATGCAGATCGAGTTGTTCCGCTCCGGCGTGATCGTGGGATCGGTCTTCGATGAAGCCAACGAGCCCGTCGTCGGCGCGCGGGTCATCGCAATCCGCCGGTTCTTTGCCGGCGGCGACTGGCGGTTCTTTCCCGCCGGCAGCGTCACGACCGACGATCAGGGCATGTATCGCGTCTACGGCCTCGAGCCAGGCGAATACATCGTCACGACGCCGACGGCACAGCTGAACGTCGAGGTGCCTGACGAGCCGCTGTCAGCGGGCGGCGTGCCGTTCACTGAATCACCGGACCAGGCGTACCCGACGGTCTACTACGCAACAACGCGCTACTCGCTGCTTTCGCTGCCGGTCACGATCGGTTCGGGCGAGATCCGGTACGCGGTGAACTTCCAGTGGGCGCCGGTGCCCGCGAGAGCGGTCAGCGGCAGACTGACTGGATTCAGGGAACTCATCGGCGGCCAGGTCGTGAAGCTCGTGCCAATCGACACGCGCGAAGTCGGTATCGCGAACGAAGCAGCGGTGACGATTTCGGCGCCCGACGGCACGTTCTTTTTCGAACGCGTTCCCGCGGGTGAATACCGGCTCGAAGCCGGCGGCGCCTTCGGCCCGCCGCGCACCGTCGATGTCAATTTTCCTGACGGCTCCAACCCACCCCCCGAGGTTTTCTGGGGACGCGAGCGCATCAACGTGATCGACGAAGACGTGAAGAATGTCGTCGTCGAGATGCAGACGGGACGCGGGGTCAACGGCACAATCTCGGCCCCGGCCGGCGTGCAGTGGGCGCGCGTCTCGATCGCCATCGTGCCCGCCATACCGGGATTGGCGCGGGCAACCGCGCCACCTGTGGCCAACGGCCGATTCCTGACAGTGCCTCTGATCCCGGGCGACTATTTCGTTCGGATCACGGGTCTGCCTCCGGGCATTTATCTGGAGGGCATCACCGTCGGCGGAAAGGACGCGCTCGATGGCGCGGTTGAACTCGGCAGCGTCGAGGATCAATCGATCCGCGTCGTGCTGACCGATCGGCCGACAACGATCACCGGCGCGGTCCGCGATGCGCGGATGCTTCCGGCGTCCGGCGCCGCCATTCTCGTTCTGCCGGCGGCCTCGTCCGAGTGGAGCCCGAATCGCTCCCGGCAGACACGCGCTTCGATGAACGGCCAGTTCACCGTCGCGGGCCTGCCGGCAGGCGACTACATCGTCGTCGCGATTGACGATGCCTTCGCGGAGGGCTTGCAGGACGAGCGCTGGATCGCCCAACTGCGCACGCTCGGCACGAGGGTCTCGCTCAAACAGCAGGAATCCAGAACGGTCCAGCTGAGACTCAGCACCGTCAAGCGGTAGCCGCGGATTCGACCCGGATCTGCCACGAAACTTTCATGGCAGCCCGTCCTGACCCGGAGGCGCGATAGTCGATAATCAATGTGGGTATCTTTTCCCGGCCGTCGCAGGTCGAAATAGACGTCCGGGGCAGGTTTCCGAGGTGTGGTCATGAGATTTCAGTGGAGTTCCCGCGCGACGGCGACGGTGGCGACTGTCGCCATGGTGGCCGGGCTCGGGCTCGCGCACCTGGTGGCCCAGGGCGCCGGCCAGGCACAGGGGCAGGCTCAGCAGGGCCAGGCCCAGGGCCGAGGCGGCGGTGGTGGACGCGCCGCCGGGGCCGCCGGACAGGCGCGGGATGCGCAGGCCCAAACAACACCCGCGACGGGAACCGGAATCATTTCCGGCGTCGTGACCACCGGCAGCACCGGGACTCCGGTGCGCCGCGCCCGGGTCACGCTCAGTGGCACTGAGCTCCGCGGCGGGCGATCGACGATCACCAACGATCAGGGACAGTTCTCGTTCGCCGCGCTACCGCCCGGGCGCTTCACGATGACCGCGTCGAAGGCCGGATACGTCAACGTCCCGTACGGCGCGAAGAAGCCGGGACGCCCAGGCACGCCGATTCAGCTCGCTGCTGCTCAGGAAATGAAGAACGCGAACATCACGCTTCCCAAAGGCGGCGTGATCACCGGCATCGTCCTCGACGACTCCGGCGAACCGTCACCCGGCACGCAGGTCCGCGTGCTCCGTTATGTCATGCGCACGGGAGAGAAGACGCTCGAACAGGCGGGACAGGCGCAGGCCGACGACCGCGGAATGTATCGCATCTACGGATTGCAGCCCGGTGACTATCTCGTGAGCGCCGTGCCGCGCAACCAGGGCATCGGAGATCTGCGAAACACGATCGCGGCGGAGATCGAATCCGCCATGCAGCAGTTGCAGGCGGGCGGGCTCGGCGCGCTGCTCGGAGGCCGGGGTGGTGGCGGTGCAGGCGGCGGTGGCGGCGCGGCAGGAGGCGGTGGCGGCGGGCGCGGCGGTGCGAATCAGGCACTGGGGCCGGGTGGCAACAGGCTCGCAGCCGCGGCCGGCGTCGATCTCGGACAGTTGATGGGCCGCGGAGGTAATCCCGATCTGGCCGCGCGGGCGCAACAGCTGCAGCAGCAGTTGTCGCAGATGGATCAGGAACAGAGCGCGGCGTACGCGCCGGTGTACTACCCAGGCACACCGTCACCATCCGCGGCGTCGGCGGTGACGCTCGCGATCAGCGAAGAGCGCGGCGGCGTGGATTTCCGGTTGATGCTTGTGCAAACCGCGAAGGTCGAAGGCACGGTGCAGTCGCCCGATGGTCCGCTTCCGCAGAACACACAGATCACGCTCGTCCCGATGGATCAAATCGGGATGCCCCCGATTCCCGGCGCCTCCACGAGCGCGACGCGCGCGAGCCAGGACGGTCACTTCGCGTTCAACAACATCGCACCGGGTCAGTACCGTGTCATGGCGCGCGCGAACGTGCGCGCCGTCGATACCGCGCAGGCACAGACACAGGACATGACGGGCCGCGGTGCCGGCCGTGGACAAGGTCCCGGTGGCCGGGGCGGTCCGGGAGGCCAGATCACTCAGGTGCTGTGGGGATCGGCTGACATCAGTGTCAGCGGACAGGACGTGCAGAACGTGTCGGTGTCGTTGCAGCCGGGCATGACGGTCCGTGGCCGCGTGACGTTCGACAGCACGACGCTCCTGCCGCCCACGGATCTCACGCGCGTGCGCGTCAACATCATGCAGCGCGGCACGCAGCAGGGAATGGAGATGGGTGGCATTCCGCCGGCGCTGGTGGACGCCTCCGGAAACTTCACCGTGACCGGCGTGCCGCCGGGACGTTATTCAATCAGCGCGAACGCTGCAGCGGGACAAGCGCCTGGCGCAACCGCGCCGGCTGGCGGAGGAAGAGGAGGCGCCGCCGGCGGTGGCACCGGACAGTGGGTGCTGAAGTCCGCGGCCGGCGGTGGCGCGGATATTCTCGACTTCGGTCTGACGGTCGAGCCGCATCAGGACGTGACCGGTCTCACGCTCTCCTTCGTCGATCGAACACAGGAAGTGAGCGGAACGATTCAGGACCCGTCCGGCAAACCCACAGCGGACTTCACGATCATTCTGTTCGCCTCGGACAAGTCGTTCTGGGTGCCGCAGGCACGCCGCATCCTGTCGGCGCGCCCGAGCACGGACGGCAAGTTCGCGTTCCGGAACATCCCTGCCGGCGACTACCGGCTGACCGCCGTCACAGATGTCGAGAACGGCGAGTGGTTCGACCCGAACTTCCTGTCCCAGCTCGTCAATGTGTCGATTCCACTGAGGATCAACGACGGCGAAAAGAAGGTTCAGGACATCAAGGTCGCCGGCGGCGGGTAGCGCGGTCGCGACCAGTCCGAAGGCGACCAACCGGTCCCCAGGGTTTATAGTCTGAGTCTTCAAGCGATGAAGACCAGGCTGGCGGTTCTGTGCGCGTGCTTTGGCGCGCTCTGCGTGTCGTTCACGGCGCTGGCCCAGAACCCGCCTCCGCCGCCCCCCGCGACGCCTCCGATTCCGATCCAGGGCCGAGGCGGTGTCGTTGGTGGTGTTGCAGGAGGCGTCCCCGGCACAGCGCAGCCGGGACGTTCGTCGGTCCCACCCGCGCCGCTTGTCACCACCGGCCTCATCGTCGGCCGCGTCATCGACTCGGCGACGGGCAAGGGAGTCTCGGGCGCGGTGGTCACGCTCAATGGCGGCCCGTCCAGAGCGCCGATGCCGGCGCAACCCGGCCAGCCGTCGATGCCGCCACCACCGCCACCTCAAATCCTGACGGACAACGACGGCCGCTATGCGTTCATGAACCTGACGCGCGGAAACTACACCCTCAGCGTCACCAAGGTCGGCTATGCGCAGGGTGCATTCGGACGGTTGCGGCCCAATGGTCCGAGCAAAGCCTTGCAGCTCGACGACAACGAAAAGATGGGCGACGCGACGATCCGTCTCTTCAAGTACGGATCGATCACCGGGTCGCTGATCGATGAATCCGGTGAACCCGTCGTGTCGATGCCCGTACGCGCGTACCGGCGTGTACTGATCGCCGGGCGGCGCGTCCTCACGCAATCGGGCGGTTCCGTCTCGACCGACGATCGGGGCATTTATCGCATGGGCAATCTTGCCCCAGGCGAATACGTCATCGTCGTCCCGGTGACTCCTGTCACCGTTCCCGCGGGAACCCAGGGCGCCGGGAACAGAACGAACCTGCAGATGACTTCGCAGTACATCTCTTCGGGCGCGCCGAACATTGGGGGTGGCGGCCAGGCGATTGGGCCTGATCCAAGGTTTGTCCTTCAGCGCTTCAACGGAATGTCGGGCGAAATGATGGCGGCGCCTGACGCGTCGGGCCGCATCCTCGGTTTCTCAACGGTCTATTACCCGAACGCGCGCGTGGCAGCCGGCGCGGAGATCGTCAAGATCGCATCGGGCGAGGAGCGTAATGGCGTTGACGTCATGATGCGCCGCGTGCCGACCGTGTCGGTCTCAGGATCGATCATGGCGCCGGACGGCCCTGCCGCAGACTACGCGATTCGCCTGCTCCCAGTGGACACCGGCGACATTCAGCAGGAACCGGAAACGGCCGTCGCCGCCTCCGACGGTACCGGCGGATTCATGTTCATTGGCGTGCCGACCGGACAGTACGTGATCCAGGTGACGCGGTTCGCGCGTCCCACGCCGATGGTGGATGCGCCGCGGCCGGTTGCGGTCGCTGGAACTCCGGTGGCGCTTCCGGCGCTGGCGGCGCTGCAACAACAGCCGATTGTCGAACCGCTCCTTTGGGCGAGTGCGCAGGTTTCGGTCGGCGACACGGACATTCGCGGATTGCAGCTCACGCTCCGCGAAGGCCTCACAATCTCAGGCCGCCTGGACTTCTCCGGAACCAGACCCCGGCCCGAACCACAGCGTCTCACTCAGGTTCCAATCAACGTCGAGTCGGCCGACGGCCGGCAGCAGTTCAGCCCCGGTGCGCAGTCCCGGGTTCAGGCTGACGGCCGATTCACCACGGTGGGTCAGGCGCCGGGCAAGTACTTCATCCGCGTTGGCGGAGTGCCGGGAGGTTGGACGGTGCAGGCCATCACGGTGGGTGGAGTCGACGCCACGGATGCACCCATCGATCTCACAAACGCCAACCTTGCGAATGTGGTCATCACCTTCAGCGATCTCGTTCAGGACGTTCGAGGTGCGGTTTCGGGGCTGAAACCGGACACCGATCCGCCAGGGGTGGTCGTTTTTCCGGCCGACAGCACCGCCTGGAAGAACTTCGGTACCAATCCGATGCGAATGAGGATGGCGCGAGCTGGAACGACCGGCCAGTACGGTGTCGGCGCTTTGCCGCCGGGCGACTACTTCGCGATCGCGATTCCCGACGAGTACACCGGCGAGTGGCAGGACCCCGCGTACCTGGATTTGCTTTCGCGCACTGCAACGCGCTTCACGCTCTCGCCAGGAGAGCGGAGAACGCTGGACCTCAGCCTGCAGGACGTCAAACCACCGGCGATTCGGGTTCCGGCGCCTTCTCCGGTTCCGCAGGTTCCCTTGGTTCCTGAGGTTCCTGTTGGCGGGCCGTACGTGGCGGACGACGAGGATCAGCAGGTCCGCGATTCGCGCGCAGCGGCGCCGGTTGGAGCCGGCTCGATCTCCGGTGTGGTGAAGCTGGACGATGGATCCAACACGCCGGCACGATTCGCGCGAATATCAGTGCGCGCATCGAACCTGCCGGGTGAGCGAACGGCGCTTACAGACAACGAAGGCCGCTACTCGGTCCCGGGGCTTGCCCCAGGGTCGTATCAGGTTTCGGTTTCGAAGCCGGCGTACTTGTCGATGTACTTCGGCGCGAAGCGCCCCAATGTCGCGCAGGGCGTGCCGATTCGCGTGGATGCCGGCCAGGCAGTCACCGGTATCGACATGTCCCTGAAGAAAGGCGGCGTCGTGACCGGCATGGTCATCGGCGTCGATGGTGAGCCCGCTGCGAACGTCCGCGTGCAGCTGATGCGGCGACTCATGACCGACGGTGAGATTCGATTGACCGGCGTCGGCGCGAGCGGCCAGCCGGTCACCGACGATCGCGGCATGTTCCGATTCTTCGGTATTGCACCAGGGTCGTACGTGGTATCCGCGCAGCCGCAGAACCAAGGCAACCAGTCCGAGATCCGGCAGCTGAGCGATCAGGAAATGCGCACGGCTGTGGCGGCCTCGGCCGGCAAGTTGCCAGCCGGCGTGGGAAGAGTGCTGGCCCCCGCGCTGCCTGGACCGCTACCCGAGACTCCGCCCGCCGGCAGGCCGGTCAGTTTCGCTCCGGTGTTCTATCCGGGAACGACGATCGAGGAACAGGCGGGCGTGTTTACGGTGGTCGCGGGACAGGAGGTGAACATCAGCCTCGCCATGCAGCTCGTGACCGCTGCGCGGATCGAGGGGACAGTGGTTACCGCCGACGGACAGCTCATGCAGCTCAACGGCGGAAACGTGATGCTGCAGCGCTCGAGCGGATCGGGCATCAACCAGTCACCTGTGCGGATGATGGAACCCGGTAAGTTCCAGGCGGTTGGTGTTCCGCCCGGACGGTACCAGTTGATCGCGCGGTGGGCGCAACCGATGCAGCGCTCCGCCGACGGCGGTCCACCGATCTCGCCGATGTCGAACCCTCAGTGGTACGCGCAGCAGGACATCGAGATCGCGGGCGCGGACGTGACGGGCATCACGTTGACGCTCACGCCCCCGGTGTCGGTCACCGGGCGCCTGGCCTTCGAAGGGACGCCACCGCCTGACGCGCAAGTCCAGGTGCGCCTCGAGCCGGTCGGCCGCGCGATGGCGTCATTCGCGCGCACGCTGAAGCCGGGTGAAAGTGAGTTCACCATCACCGGAGTAACGCCGGGACGCTACCGCCTGGTGGCATCGATGGTGACAACGACGCCTCCGGCATTGGCTGCGATGGCGCCATCCGGTCCGTTGCCGCCCGTCTGGGGAGTGAAATCAGCCGTCATCGACGGGCGCGAAGCCTACGAAACGCCCTTCGAAGTGTTCGCGGGCCGCAGCCCATCCCCGGCGATGGTGACGATGACGTCGCGCCTGCCGCAGTTGTCGGCGAGCATCACGGATCAATCCGGCAAGCCGGTGCCCGGCATGACGTTCGTGCTCTTCTCCGCGAATCGCCAGCACTGGAACGGCACCACCTCCCGCCGCATTCGCACGTCGTCGCGTCCGACCGACGAAGGCATCTACCAGTTCAACGGCGTATTACCCGGTGACTACCTGCTCGTCGTGCTCACCGATCTCGACTCACAGGATCTCTACGATCCCGCGTTCCTCGAACAGCTGGTACCTGCCGCGATCAAGATCACATTGGCGGAGGGGGATAAGAAGATACAGGCGCTGAGGATGGCTGGAGGGGGATAAGACCAGTACGTCGGGTACGACAGGTACGTCGGGTACGACGGGTACGAGGAACCTGTATTACTTGTCAGCCTTTCCTATTTTTTCGGCCTGCACGATCCTCTAGACTCCTCCGGACTTGCGATTGCTTCAATCGGACCAAGGCCACAACGGTCCGGCGACCGAGCCGAAAGAACTCGGTGCAATCTGACTCGAGAAAGTGTCCAAGCGCGATCCCGTCTCGAACGTGGTTCTCCGCCTCTCCAAGCGAACCGATACTGATGCTCAGGTAACGAGCGAACTCGCCGGGCGAACACTTCAGGAAGCCTTCCGCGAAGTTGTTTGTCACGCTCCTGGCCGACTCGATGAGTTGGCTCCTGAACTTCGGATCCAGGACCCCATGGCAGCGCCGAAGTACGAGATCAAACACCTGCGCCTTAAACGCTGCCGCGAGCTTCCACGCATCAAAGTCCTGATACCGCCGAATCGCCATGCGCCAGGAGTCCGCACGGACCGTACCAACCCAAAGGCTGGGAAATGAACGCTCGGGAGCTGATGCGATTGGAGTATCTCCAATCTGCTGACCGCGGAGTGTTGGAAAAAAAGAAAGTAGGTATGAATGCACGTTCGTCGTACCCGACGTACCCGACGTACCGGTCGTACCTGACGTACTAGGGCTTGAGGGGGCTCTGTCTACCTTTTCTAATCGTCATCCAGATCAGGAACACCAGCACCCCCACGGCCGCGACGAACGCTCCTGCGAACAACCAGATCGTCGTGTAGAGAATCGACGTGGAGTCCATGCGGACTTCCATGGCGAGCGGCTTGCCGGAGCGGCGATCGGCCAGCGTCTGCTCCCACGTGAAGATGTTGCCGCGTTCGGTGGTGCCGTCGGTGCCGTCGAGTTTCTTGACGTTGTGATAGCGGATGCGGCTCGGTGCGTGCAGTTTGAACGCGATGAGCTCGCTGCCGTCCCAGTTGATCGTGCCAGGATCGCCGCCGGCGGGCGCGCCGACATCCTGTTTGAACTGGAGTCCGTCCGGCGTCACGGGATCGGGGCCGAGCACGTAGGACGACCACGACAGGAGCCCGCATTTCGTCAGAGAGCGAACGTCGTTGGCCGACACCTGAATCTGCACGAACCGGCGCCCGCGCCGGTACCAGAAGCGGCCCACCTTGTCGACGGTGCAACCCGCGGATTCGTAGAGCTGCTTGATGCCGTCACGATCGGCGGCGCCATCCACCTTCGGATCGACGCGCGCGCCGCGCAGCGCGACCAGCGCCGGCAGCGACGTGTTCACGACGACCGTCGCGCGGCCATCAACGGTGAGATAGGTCTGCTCGTCGTATTCGTACTGTCGGCCGAGAGGATTGCTGCATGCCACAACGCCTGCGGCGGCCAGCACACCTGCCGCCAAACGCAGCCGAGGGCGCATCGATCCGAATGATATACTGCGTCGCCCGCCGCAATGCTCCGCCTCTTTCTCATCGACGGCAGCTCGCAGATGTATCGCGCGTATCACGCGATTCGCGGCCTGACGGGACCCGACGGCAAATCCACGAACGCGGTCTACGGATTCGCGACGATGCTCCGCAAACTCATCGCGGATCACAAGCCGGACCACATCGCCGCGTCCTTCGATCTCGCCGGACCGACGTTTCGCGATCAGATCGTCAGCGACTACAAGGCGCATCGCGAACCGATGCCGTCCGATCTTGCCGAGCAGGTGCCGCTCGTGCGCGAGGCGTGCGAAGCGCTCGGCGTGCCGGTGCTCACCTTCGAGGGCTTCGAGGCGGACGATGTGATCGGTACGCTCGCGATGCAGGCGCACAAGGCCGGCTATGACGTCGCAATCGTCACCGGCGACAAGGATTTCTTCCAGCTCGTCACCGACGGCATCAAGGTGTTCAATCCACGCGACGAAGGTACCTGGTACGACGCGGCGGGCGTCGTCGAAAAGTTCGGCGTACGGCCGGATCAGGTCGTCGACGTGCTCGCGCTCATGGGCGACAGCGTCGACAACATCAAGGGCGTTCCCGGTATCGGCGAGAAGGGCGCGCGCGAGCTCATCGCGACCTACGGCACGCTCGACAAACTGCTGGAATCCGCCGCCGAGGTACAGCAGAAGCGGTACCGCGAAGGCCTGCTGGCGCACGCGGACGATGCGAGGACCAGCCGGGAGCTGGCGCGAATCAGAACGGACGTCCCGGTTTCATTCGACGCGACATCCATGAGGTTCACGGGCGCCACGCCGGCGAGGGCGTACGCGTTGTTTTCACGCCTCGGATTCCGGACGCTCGTCCCCGACTACGCGCCCAGCGCGGCGACATCATCCCGGGAATTCCGCGTCGCGAGGAGCCTGGACGACGTCGATGCGCTTGCGACGGATCTGGATCGCGCCACGCGCATCGGCGTCGCTGCCATCGCCGAGGCATCGTCTGCCGTCGGCGCCGTGGTGGTCGGCTGGGCGTTCAGCGCGACGCCCGGATCCTCGACGTACGTGCCGTTTGCGCACTCGGGATTGAGCGATACGCCCAACCTGCCCGCGCGGGACGTGTTCGCGCGTGTCGGCCGATCGCTGGCGAATGCGGCAATCGAGAAGGTCGGACACGATTTGAAGTTCGCGCGCATCGCGGCCGCGCGGCACGGCGTGGACGTCGCCGGCGGCGAATTCGACACGATGGTGGCGAGCTACCTGGTCGATGCCACTCGATCGAATCACGATATCGCCGGGCTCGCGCTCGAACGGCTTGGGTACCGGGCGGCTGATGAAGGGGCACTCCTAGGCAAAGGCGCGAAGGCCGTCGGTCTCGATGCGGTACCGCCGGAATCACTGGCGGCGTTCGCCGGCGAGCGCGCGACGCTGCCGCTCGAGCTGCGGCCGAAGCTCGAGGACGACCTGAAGGCCGAAGGCCTCGAACGCGTCTACCGCGAGCTCGAGGAGCCGTTGATTCCTGTCCTTGCCGACATCGAGCGCGCCGGCATACGTGTCGATGTCGAAGGGCTTGCCACGCTCGGCGCGCGGATGCAGAAGGAACTCGACGAGCTTGCGTCAGGCATCTACCGCCACGCCGGCGAAGAGTTCAACATCAATTCGCCCAAGCAGCTGGCGGACATCCTGTTCGTCAAGATGAGTCTCACGGCGGGCAAGAAGACCGGAAAGACCCGCGTGGTCTCGACGGCGCAGGACGTGCTGGAAGAGCTCGCGCTGACGCACGAGATGCCCGGCCTCGTGCTGAAGTGGCGCAGCATCCAGAAGCTCAAGGGCACGTACGTCGATGCCCTGCCCGCGCTCGTCAATCCCACGACCGGGCGCCTGCACACGACGTTCAACCAGGCCGTGGCTGCGACCGGCCGCCTGAGCAGCAGCGAACCGAATCTTCAAAACATCCCGATTCGGACGGCCCTGGGCCGGGAGATCCGCGGGGCGTTCACGGCGGCGCCGGGGTTCGCCCTGATCTCGGCGGACTACTCGCAGATCGAGCTGCGCGTGCTCGCGCACCTGTCGGAAGACTCGGCGCTGACGGAGGCTTTCCGCACCGGGCTCGACATTCACGATCGCACCGCCGAGCGCGTGTTCGGATCCAACAGCGGCCTCGACCCGCACGAGCTGCGGCGCCGCGCGAAGATCATCAACTACGCCCTGCTTTACGGAAAGACGGCGTTCACGCTGGCGAAAGACATCGGCGTGTCGCAGCAGGCCGCGCAGGAATTCATCGACGCGTACTTCGCGGGTTTCCCGGGCGTGCGCGAGTTCATCGACCGGACGCTTGCCGACGCGCGCGCCACCGGCGTCGTCCGTACGCTCACCGGCCGGCGACGGCTCTTCCCGGAGATCACGAGCAAGAACGGCATGATCCGGCAGGCCGCCGAACGCGAAGCCGTCAACATGCCGATCCAGGGCACGGCCGCCGACGTGCTGAAGCGCGCGATGATCGACGCCCACGCCGCGCTCGCAGCCTGGAACACCGGACGGGCCGCGCCGTCACGGATGATTCTCACCGTCCATGACGAACTGCTCTTCGAGGCGCCGGTCTCTGAAGCCGACGAAGTCGCCGCCCTCGCCCGATCCGTCATGGAACGGGCGTTCCCACTGGACGTCCCGCTGACGGTCGACGTCGGTGTCGGACCCAACTGGAAAGCCGCTAAGCCCTAGTTCCTTCTCCACTTACCTTTGCCCTCTGCCCTTTGCCCTCTGCCCTGCATCGGGTTATCAAACACTTAACAATCGCACCCCGCGGCTAGGCGTCTAATAGGGGTGATGAGACACAGAACTCCCCTCACTCTCGCGCTCGTTGCTTTTGCGGGGCTCGTTGCCGGGTCTAAAGACCTGGCCTACACGTCGGCCCAGCAGCAGGAAATCAAGATCGTGACCTCGGACAGCGGGCCGATTTCACTTGGCGGCGTCACCGGTCCGCTAACCCCGATGGGCACTGGCACGGGCGTTATCTTTGGACAGGTCACCGAATCGGACTCCAACGCTCCGGTCGCCGGTGCCGTCGTCGCACTCAGCATTCCTGGCGCCTCGCCAATCCGGGTGATGGCGGACGCCCAGGGCCGCTTTGGCTTCCGGGATCTCCCGCCGGGCCGCTTCAGCATCGCGACAATGCGGCCGGGCTGGCTCGACGGCGCCTATGGCCGGACGCGGCCGTCGGGTCCAACGCTTGCGCTCGCGCTTACCGCTGGCGAGAAGGTCTCCGGCGTCAACGTCCCGATGTGGCGTTACGCATCGATCTCCGGACGCGTCGTCGATGAGTCAGGCGACGCGCTCGTCAACAAGCCGGTACGCGTTCTCAAGCGCGTGATCCAGGGCGGCCGGGTGCGGCTCGTCCTGAACTCGCAGGACTCGACGGACGATCGCGGTCTCTATCGCGTCAGCATGCTCGAGCCCGGCGAATACATCGTCGCGGTCCCGATGGATCAGGGCATGGACATGGTCCTTCCGATGGAGGCCGCCGAAAGAGCCAAAGTAGAAGTCGCCGCGGTGCGCATGGCGGCTGTTGCCGGCAACGCCGGTGGCGGCGGCGCAATGTTCTTCAGCAGCGATGGCGGCTCGGCGTTGGGATTCACGGAAGACGGCCGCGCGCTCGCGTTCCCAACGGTCTTCTATCCGACGTCGAACACCGCGGCGAAGGCGACGACGGTGAGGCTCAATTCAGGCGAAGAGCGGAGCGCCATCGACTTTCAGCTGCGGCCGGTCGTGACGTCGAAGGTGTCGGGCACGATGATGGGACCGGAAGGGCCGGCCGGCAATCTGAACATCACGATGGTGCCGGTCGATGCCGAGGAGCTCGCGTCCCCGATCGACACGATGACGGCATTCGCCGACGGCCAGGGCAGGTTCACGTTCAACGGCGTGCCGCCGGGACAGTACATCCTGCGCGCGACGCGCACGCCGCGCCTGGCGATGGGACCCGCAGAGACGCAGACGATTCAGCAGGGCGGGAACGTCATGGTGTTTCGAACCGCCACGGCCAATTCGTCCGCGCCACTCCCGGCGGATCCGACCCTCTGGGCCGAGATGACGGTGTCGGTCGGCACCCGTGACGTGACGGAGCTCACGATCGGTCTTCGTCCCGGCGCGAAGGTCACGGGAATGGTGCAGTTCAACGGCGGCGCTGAGCGGCCGGCGGCCGATCGTCTTCCAGGCATCGCCCTCAGCCTCGAGCCTGCGGACGTTCGGCCGGGCCAGGGCAACGCCCGAGGCCGTGTCGATCAGTCAGGCACGTTCGCCACGATGGGCGTGCCGCCGGGGCGGTATTTCATCCGGGTCGTCGGCGCACCCCAGAACTGGACGTTCCACTCCGCGATGGTGAACGGCCGCGATGCGAGCGTCGTGCCGGTTGAAATCGAAGGCAGCGACGTCGGCGGCGTGACGATCGCGTTCACCGATCGACCGAGCGAACTCTCCGGCGACGTGACCGTCGAGACCGGAACGCCGGAAGCTGCAAGTGTCCTGGTATTCCCGACAGACACGTCGGCCTGGACCGGATACGGTTCGACGTCGCGCCGCTTCGCGAGTGCGCGCGTCGGCAAGGACGGCAAGTTCCGGTTCGCGAACCTGCCCGCCGGCGAGTACTACGCGATCGCGATTCCCGATCGCCTCGCCACGGACTGGCAGAATCCGAAATTTCTCGAATCGCTGTCCGTCGAAGCCACGCGCGTCCGGGTGCGTGACGGCGATCGCGTGACGCAGATGCTGAAGGTGTCCCGATGAACGCGCGAAGGATTCTGGCGGCCGCGGTGGCGGCCATCGCGGTGACTCTGTCGGTCGTTCAGGCCCAGCAGTCACGAGATCAATTCCAGGCGCCGAAGTCGGGCACCGCCAGTATTTCCGGCGTGATCCTGAGTGACGACACCACGCCGCAGCCCCTCAAGCGCGCGCAGGTGCTCGTGATGAACGCGGAGTCGCAGTTCACGAAGACGGCCTACACCAACGAGACGGGACGATTCTCGCTCACCGGATTGCCGGCCGGGCGCTATTCGCTGACGGCTTCGAAGTCACCCTACCTTCGCTTGGCGTACGGCGCGAAGCGCTGGGATCGCCCCGGCACGCCGATTACGCTCAAGGAAGGCGCGCAGATGAACGACGTCACGATGCGGCTGCCGCGCGGCGCCGTGCTCGGCGGCGTGATCATCGACGAGAACGGCCAGCCGGCGTTCGGCGTGAACGTCCGCGTCATGCAGGTTCGCATGCAGAACGGAGAGCGCACGTTCGTGCAGGCGGGCGTCGGGAACGCCCTTGGGGAGTCGACCGACGATCGCGGTCAGTACCGCGTGTTCGGACTGCCGCCGGGCGATTACGTGGTGGCCGCGAGTCCGCGGATCTTCAGTGGCGAAGTGCGCGCCATGACCGAGGCCGAGATTCGCGCGGTGATGCAGGCGCTTCAGCAACAGCAACAGGCGGCCGCGCCACAGACGAATCCCGGTCTCGCCGCGGCGGGCACCGCCAAGCCAGCACCGACGCCGACACCATCGCCCACTGAAACCGTGACGGTCGGCTTCGCGAACGTCTACTACCCGGGCACGACGACTCCAGCCATGGCGTCCACCGTGACGCTGGGACCTGGCGAAGAGCGGCTCGGTGTGGACTTCCCCATGAAGCTCGTCCGCACCGCCCGGGTCGAAGGCACCGTCATCGTGCCGTCGAACGTCCGGCCGCAGTCGGTTCAGCTCATGCTGTCGCCGTCAGTGCCGGCGTCGGGACCGCAGATCGGCGGCGCGGGAATCGAGATGTTGACCTTCAACCGCGCCACGCCGGACGCCGAGGGCAAGTTCTCGTTCACGGCGGTTCCGCCGGGGCAGTATTCGATCGTCGCACGCGCGAACGCCGGCGGGCCGCCTCCGCCCCCACCACCGCCTCCGCCACCGGGCGCTGCGGGTGGCGGTCAGGCGGTGATGGAGTTTCGAACCATCAGCGTCAACGGTGCCGTCGGCGGTGAGCCGCTGATGATGATGCCGCCGATGGGCGGCGGCGACCCGAACGCGGCGGTGTTCTGGGGACAGACGGACGTCTCGGTCGACGGCACCGCACTCTCGGGCATCACGGTGCCGCTGCAGCCGGGCATGACGATCACCGGCCGCATCGCCTTCAAGGCAACGCGACTGACGCCTGAGACGGACCTGTCGCGGGTGCGGCTCAATCTGGCCCCGGCCCAGACCTCGGGGCCGGCGAGACTTCAGCTCGGAGTGCCGTCCGTGGTGGTCGAGCCCAACGGACAGTTCCGCATTACAGGCGTAACGCCCGGGCGCTACCGCCTGCAGGGCGTGATGCCGCTGCCGCCGGGCTCGGCGCCCGGCCTGGGCTGGGCAATGCTGTCGGCCGTCGCGAAAGGCCAGGACGTCCTCGACTTCCCGCTCGACATCGGGCCGAACGACGAAATCAAAGACGTGGTCGTCACGTTCACGGATGCGGCGCAGGAGATCAACGGCACGCTGCAGGACGTGACCGGACGCCCCGCGCCCGACTACACCATCGTCGTCTTCTCCGAGGACAAGCGTTTCTGGACGGCGCCCTCGCGGCGGATCCGCAGCACGCGGCCGGGTACGGACGGCAAGTTCGCTGTGGCCGGCCTGCCGCCGGGCGAATACCGCATCGCGGCGCTCATCGACGTCGCCCCGGGCGAGATCAACGATCCCTCATTCCTCGAACAGGTTGTCTCGGCGTCTGTCAAGATCTCGCTCGCGGACGGCGAAAGGAAGACTCAGGATCTCAGAATCGCGGGGGGCCTATAATCGGTCCTCGTGTCCGAACCGGTCATTGTCCCTCGCGCAGATCATCCGATCTCGCGACGGGACATTGACCCGGACGCGCTCCGCGTCCTGCAGCGACTCCAGCAGCACGGCCATGTCGCCTACCTCGTGGGCGGCAGCGTCCGCGATCTAATCCTCGGCCGCCGGCCGAAGGACTTCGACATCGGCACGAGCGCGCATCCGGGCCAGATCAAGAAGCTCTTCAGGAACTGCTGGATCATCGGCCGCCGCTTCCGGCTCGCGCACATTAAGTTCGGCACGAAGACAATCGAAGTCGCGACGTTCAGGCAGAACGTTCCGGATCCCGCCGCGGCAACCGAGGCCGCCGGGCCCACGGACGATCCGACGCTCAAGGCTGACACGGCCGAGTCCGTCCTGGTCGCGCACGCGGCACCGCCCCTCTCGGAACGCGCGCCAATCTGGGTGCCGGCCGATCACCACGTATCGGGGCCCGATCCCGTGGCCAGCGAAGACGACGACGTGAAGCGGGATGCTCGGGGACACGGTCGCGACGCGCGGACCGGCGGGCCCGCGATCATGCATCGCGACAACACGTTCGGCACGCCGGAAGAAGACGCATTCAGGCGCGACTTCACCGTGAACGCCCTCTTCTACGATCCGGCCACGAAGTCGGTGATCGACTACGTCGGCGGGCTCGGCGATCTCGAGCACCGGGTGATTCGATCGATCGGCGACCCGCGCGTCCGCTTTGTCGAGGATCCCGTCCGCATGTTCCGCGCGGCGATCTTCGGATCGCGTCTCGGCTTCGATCTGGATCCCCTGGTGATTGAAGCGATTGCGGAGCTCAGGCCTCTCATACTGAAAGCGTCGTCCGCCCGCATGCTGGAGGAGTACTTCAAGGTGCTGCGATCCGGCTACGCGGAGGCCGGCTTCCGTGCGCTGGCGCGGACGCGCCTGCTCGAGCTGATTACGCCGGAGTTGAAGTCACCGCCCGCGGCGTTCTGGGATTCGCTCGCCGCGATCGATCGGTACCGCCAGCGGTTTCCGTCGGCGCCCCCCGAGCTCACCAATTCCATCCTCGTGGGAGCGATGCTCCAGCCCATCGGCTTGCTCAACCGTCCGATGCCCGACCGCGGCTCGCGAGGGGCGGAACCGGAGCACCCTGAGAAAGTGAGCTTCGGCGCCCTCCCGGTGGCGCGCAAGGATGTCGATCGCATGCGCCAGGTGCTGCAGACGCTGCCGCGGCTGGCCGATCCGGCATTGCCTCCGCGCGTGATGCGGGGACTCCCGCAGCGTCCGAGTTTTCCGGACACGCTGACATGGTTCGAGATCACCGGCGGCGACGCGGCGATCGTCGAGCAGTGGAAGGCTCTGCACGTTCAGCGTCCGCATCCCCACGCACACGGTCCCCATCGCGCAGCGGCGCCGGCTCACGGGCAAACGCACGGACAGCCTCCGCATCGGCCGCAGACTGTTGGAGAAGACGGTCAGCTTCGCAAGAGAAGACGCCGCCGCCGGCGTCGAGGGCGCGGACCAAGACCGGCACCGTAGGGCTGAGTCGCCGGGCGGCTGTTCTACCCTGTCGCGCCCGGTGCTACGAGCATGAGATCGTCGTTGGGGTAAACGTGGTTCACGTTCTCCGGCGTCACGAGCTCGTGTTTGGCAAACACGGCCGGCGGCACGGGCCGGTGGTTCAGAATGTCGAGCGCCACGCCAAGGATGGCGGTTCCGTATTTCTCAGGAAAGTACGCAACTGAACCGACCAGTCGAGTACCTGGACGACGGAGCTCCGCACGCCCTTCGGGCGATGCGTTCTGCCCCATGATCGCGCAGGACTCCGCGCGCCCTGCCTCCTGGAACGCGCGCAGCGCGCCAATCGCGCTGGGATCGTTGATGGCACCGACCAGCGCGTGGCGCGTCCGATTCGTCCGCAAGTGTCGGCGGACGACCTCCAGGCTCTGACTGAAGACACCGTCCCCTTCGAGGAACGTCACCTTCGTGTCCTCGAGCGCGGGAATGACCTCCTTCAGGCCCACGAGCATGCCGGTCAGACGCATCTTCGGCATGGCGCCCGCCCGCGCCAGGGCCATGAGGATGATCTCGTCGACCTGTCCCTGCCAATGCTGCTTCGCCCACCTGCCCAGAAACCTGCCGCCGATCAGGCCGGCTTCGTAGTTGTTGGCCCCAAAGTACGTGGCGCCTGGATGCGGCACTTCGATGGCTATCAGTGGAATGTTGGCTTCGCGGTATTTGGCGGCGACGATTGGCGCGACGTGCTCGTCGGTCTGAAACTCGATCACGAGATCGACCTTCTCGCGAACCAGCACATCGGCATTGCGTTGCGCGATCTTGGCGTTGTAGCGGTTGTCGACGCAGATGAGCTCGATGCCTTCGGTCTGCGCGGCACGCTGGAGCCCGGACGATACTTCTTTTGAAAACTGATAGTCGGTTCCCTGCGCGGCGTAGCCAAGGCGGTAGAGTTTCTGTTTGAATGGCCGCAGGCACGAGCGGTAGAGGTTCTCGCCGACCTTCTCCACCATCCCGCACCGCTCGAGGGTGTAGAGCAGGCGGAAGGTCATGCTCTTCGGCAGTCCACTACGAAGCGAGATCTCCCGGAGCGGCAGCGCTTCGCCAGACGTACGGAACGCGGACAGCAGCCGCGAGGCGTGTTCAACGGACTTGACCAGGTAACGATCGCGGCTCCTGGCAACCTTCGCGCTCATTTCATTCCTCGAAATCAGTCCTAGCGTCCAACCGTCGCTATTCCCGCATTACCGGCCTGCAAGTATGTATGAGGGTTTCGCAGAGCGCAATCGTGCGACCTCACCGTGGCGCGTTAGAATCCGCGGATGCCCGGACCGGTGGATTCACCGCGCGTCGTCAACATCGCCGACCTTCGCCGCCTCGCGAAGCGGAGGCTGCCGCGCGCCGTCTTTGACTACATCGATGGAGGCGCAGACGCGGAGGTCACGCTGCGCGAGAACTCTCGCGCGTTCGAGGACGTCGTCCTCCGGCCGAGATCCGCGGTCGCGACCGCAAGCTGCGACCTCTCGACGACCGTCCTGGGCAGCACGCTCTCACTTCCAGTTCTTCTGGGACCGGTTGGCAGCAGCCGCATGTTCTATCCGCGCGGTGAGGAAGTCGCCGCCAAGGCCGCGGGCACCGCGGGCACCGTGTACGTCCTGTCAACACTCTCGGGCTGCCGGGTTGACGATGTCGCCAAAGCCACGCGCGGCCCGCTCTGGTATCAGCTCTACCTTGTCGGCGGACACGAGGTAGCCAGGGCCGCAATCGACCGGGCGAAGCATGCCGGCTGTACCGCGCTCATGGTCACGATCGACACGCCGGTCGCGGGTCTCCGTGAACGCGACGTCCGCAATGGCTCCAAGGAACTGGTGTCGGCGAGCGCGTGGACGCGGTTGCCGTACCTGACCCAGTTTCTCGCGCGACCTCGATGGCTCATCGACTACCTTCGAGACGGTGGACTGATGAGTTTCCCGAACGTCGTCTTGCCGGAAGGCCCGATGCCGTACGCCGATGTCGGGGCCGCGCTCGAGCAATCGATGGTCAGCTGGGATGACTTTCGGTGGATTCGCCAGGCGTGGCCCGGAAAGATCGTCGTCAAGGGCGTCCACACGGCGGACGATGCGCGGCAAGCGATGGATGCGGGTGCGGACGCTGTCGTGGTCTCCAACCATGGAGGCCGGCAGCTCGACGGAGTCGCGGCGACGATCGCCGTGTTGCCAGAGGTCGTGGCCGCCGTCGACGGACGAATTGAAGTACTGCTCGACGGCGGAGTCCGGCGCGGCAGCGACGTCGTGAAGGCGCTCTGTCTCGGCGCCCGGGCGGTTCTGGTCGGCCGGGCGTATGCCTACGGCCTCGGCGCGGGCGGCGGCGCCGGCGTCTCACGCGCGATCGAAATCCTGAAAGCGGACATCATCAGGACGCTGAAGCTGCTCGGCATCGCATCGACTGCCGCGCTCGATGCGTCTTTTGTCGGCCGCAGGCACTGACGCATCGGACGCGATTCCCGGCGATATACTCGGCGCGGTCATGACGTCACAGGCAACAGATGCGGTTGTCGGCGCGTTGGATGCTTTCCGCATCGAGCTGCCATCCTGGGGATTCGCGAACACGGGCACGCGATTCGGAAAGTACCTGCAGCCGGCTGCCGCTACGACGATCGCCGAAAAACTAAGTGACGCCGGGCATGTGCACGCGCTCACCGGCATCTGTCCCACCGTCGCACTGCACGTGCAGTGGGATTTTCCTCGGGGACTGGAGGATGCCGACGGGGTTGCGTCGCTCGCCGCAGGTGCATTGGTGGCGCCGGGCGCCATCAACCCGAATTTCTTTCAGGATCAGGACTACAAGTTCGGTTCGTTCGGGAACCCAGATCCCCATGTGCGCGCCAAGGCGCTCGATCACGGCCGCGAAAGCATCGCGATTGCCGGGCGACTTCGGAGCCGTGATGTTTCCTTGTGGTTCGGCGATGGCTCGAACTACCCGGGCACCGCGAACATTCGCCAGCGCAAACGCTGGTTCGAGGAATCGCTCGGCGCGTTGCACGATGCGCTCGCGTCAGATCAGCGGTTGCTGATCGAGTACAAGCCGTTCGAGCCCGCGTTCTACCACACCGACATCGCCGACTGGGGCATGGCGCTGCTTGCCGCCCGGGCCGCCGGACCTCGCGCAAAGGTCCTGGTCGACACCGGCCATCACTACCAATCACAGAACATCGAGCAGATCGTCGCCTGGCTCCTCGACGAGCAGGTGCTCGGCGGCTTTCATTTCAACGACCGTCGTTATGCGGACGATGACCTGACGCTGGGATCGATCGATCCGTATCAGGTGTTTCGCATCTTCCACGAAATTCGGCTGTACGAGTGGGAGAGGGGCGAACGAGCCGACATCGCCTACGTCATCGACCAGAGCCACAACCTCAAGGGAAAGATTGACGCGATGATTCAGACGGTCGGCATGGCGCAAATGCTGGTCGCAAGGGCTTCCCTGGTCGACCTGGCCCGGCTGACGAGCGCGCAGAAGGCCTGCGATCTCATCGCTGCCGAGACGTGTCTGCAGGATGCCTTTGCGACCGACGTGCGGCCGATTGTCCGTGAGTGGCGTCGCGCGCGAGGCCTGCCGGAAGATCCGCTCGACGCATCGCGCCAGAGCGGCTACGTCGAACGGATCACGCGCGAGCGTGCCGCGGGCCACCCGCCTTCGGCGAGCGGGGCCACCGGATACGCCTGATTCCCCACCACTACTTCTTGACCTTCGGGATCTCGAGCTTCGTGAGATTCGATCCGAGTACGTCCGCGCCGTGATCGTAGACGACGACCTTGACGTAGCGGGCGGGTGACGTGACTTTCACCTTGCCCCCATAGCCGAATCCGGTCCTCTGGAATTCCGCGAACGTCTCCGGCTTCAGCGCGAGGTCCACCGTGTTCCACGATTCGCCGAGAAGATGATCCTTGTCGTCGAGGCAGAAGATCGCAATGTCGAGTAAGTCCTTCTTCCTGCCGTCCTTGTCGGTGAAGCCCAGCTGATCCGTACGGACCCTGACGGCGATATCGACCGCCGGCGAGCCGTCGTCCCTTGTGATGTTCGCAGCGGTCACGGTGAGTCCGATGTCCGTGATCGACTCGGGCATGTTCGCCGCCCCCGTGACGCGCGTGTACGCGAGCGCCTTCGGCTTGTCGAGCGGCGCGAGGTCCAGATTCGCCACGTAGCCGTGACGGAACTGGATGTCGTACTGGCCCGGGCGATTGATGCGGACGGTGACCTTGCGGTACTTCCCGTCCCAGTTCGTGGTCGTCGGGTAATAGCCAAGCACGTACGAGAACCGTGTGGCCTCGTCGAGACGATCCACGAAGTCCTTCCCCCTTTCGCTCGTCGAGAACCTGCCACCTGTCTGCGACGCGACCGTGCGGGACGTGGATATGCGCCAGTCCACGGGAGGCATCGCCATGCCGCGCCCGCCGCCACCGCCGCCGCGTCCGCCGCCACCGCCACCGCCTCCGCCGCGTGCCGCCGACATGTTCAGTGGCATCCCCGCCACGCCGCCCGTGTGCAAGATGTCGATGACCACGCGCGCATCGGCCGCCGTCGCGGCGAGGCCCGTGTCGTCTTCGGCGCGCGGCAGCATGATGCCGCGCTCGGTCACGAAGAGGAGGTGCTTCTCGCCATCGAGGTAGCGCATGTAGGCGATGCCCGCGTACAGCTTCGTGAGATCCTGCGACGTCTGCGCGTTCGCGCTGACGTAGTCGTCGAACGACATCTCGACGCCGGTGGCCGCGTTCATCGGATCGCTCAGGAACGTGCCGGGATCTCGGTTGGCGTTGATCTCGTTCGCCATCAGCGCATCGGAGATCTGTCGCTGATCGTTGGCGAGGCGTGCTGCGTTCTGGACCTGCGCGTCGCCGACAGTCCGCATGGCGGCGTTGTCCGGGCCCTTGAAAATCGCGTCGATCTGCGCCTGAATCGGCTTCGGAATGTAGGACCCGCCGTACCGCGCCGCGAGCCCGCTGAAGCGCTGCGCCATCTGCGCCTCGACCTTCTCGTGATCCTTGAGGTAGCGCTCGAGGAGGGCGGCAATCCTCGCGTGATCGGTCGTGAACTCGGTGGCGCGGTTGAACGCCATCACCGCGACGTAGTCCTGCGGCAACAGCCGGTCCTTCACCAGGTGCAGCATGCCGTCGACGGCCTTCGTCACCGGCTGCAGCCGGCCGCGCCCGAGCACGATGAGGAACGTGCGCCGCTTCTGCGGTTCGAGCGTCGTGGGGGCCGCCGTCGCGCGCACGAGCGGCGCCGCCACGGTGGACTCATCGGCAATGAGCGACTGTGTCGAGAAGTGCTTGACCTGCTGGCGGACACCGTTCTCGAACACGAGGAACTCGTCCTGACCGAGGTCGGTGACGGGCTTGCCCGTGCGCCGATCGATCACGCGCACGTCGATCGGCACGAGCACCGTGCCGGCACGAAAAATCGGCGTCTGTTGGGCTGGCGGCGTCTGCGCCGGCTGTGTTTGCGCGCCACGCCCGGCGGGCGCGGCAATCAGGATGACGCTACTGATGACGACGCAGAGAAACCTGACCACATGAACCTCAATCAGACGCGGCTGCTCAGGATAACCCGCGATCGCGGGCGGTGAGCCGCCTTCTCAGCTCATCGAAACAACAGGGGTGCGACTTCCTGCAGGTGGTGTCGCCACACGACCCATTCGTGCCGGCCCTCGGTCAGGCGGAACGTGTGGTTGATGCCCTTTGCGGTCAAGGATGCGTCGAGCGCCTTCGCGCTGCTGAGGAGGAAGTCGTCCTTCCCGATTCCGATCCACAACAGTTTGATCTTCTTGTTCGTCGCCGGCGTGAAGAAGTCCGGGTAAGAGGTGTCCGCGACCTCCGCGCCGGCGCTCATGACGACCAGCGAATGAAACGTGTCGGGGTTCGAGAAGCCGATCGCGATTGTCTGGCCGCCGCCCATTGACAGGCCGCCGAGCGCGCGGTTGCCGGCGCCTGGCAACGTCCGGAACTTCGCCTCGACGAACGGAATCACGTCCTTCAGCAGATCCCTGGCGAACGGCGTGTCGCCCGGATTCGCGGACGCCGTTGGAGTCGCAGGCGCGAACGAAGTCACTTCCGGTCCGAGGCCGACGCCCTGCCGCGCATATCCGAAGGGATTGACGATGATCATCGGCTTGGCGCGGCCCTGCGCGATCAGGTTGTCCATGATCAGATTGGCTCGGCCGGTCAGCATCCAGCTCGAGTCGATGTTGCCGGAGCCATGCAGCAGGTAGAAGACCGGGAATCTGTCGCTGCTCGCGTCGTAGCCTGGCGGTGTGTAGACCCAGACCGTGCGAGGCACGCCGAGACTCCTGGAGTGGTACGTCTCCATCCGGACGGACCCATGCGGAACGTTCTTCGCATCATCGAACGCGAGCCCGGCGGTTCCGGGCACTTCTACCAGACTTGCCGATGGGAAACCTCCGAAGCCCAGCTTCACCGATGGGTTGGCGGGATCCATCGCGATCACCCCGCCGCGCCCTTCAACAGCATCGACGCGGAACTGATAGTTGTAGACGTCAGGCGGCCATGGACCGACGCTGACCACCCACACCCCTGCAGCGTTCTTGATCATTGGGTACGTCTTGCCGTCGAGCTCGCCGATCAGCGTGACTTCGCGCGCGTTGGGTGCGTTGAAGCGGAAGGTAATCGTGCCGTCCGCGCGCACCTCCGGTGAGACGATCTGGCCGCGTCCACCGCCGCGCCCGCCGGCCGGGGCCGCCTGCTGGGCAACGACGATGGGAGCTGGAATCGAGACAGCAGCAAGGAGACAGAGGAACAGAATGCCGACGAGCTCCCATCGTGCCCTCATGGCGATCTCCTCCTCGCTTAGTGTCTAGTCCGGCTCTACTTGAGATTCTTGAGGTAGACGTTCCGGAACTCGATCTTCATCGGCGGCCCCACATGGATCTGGACGCCGAGTAGCCCCTTCATTGATCGATTCGCCTGATCGTCATCCACGAAGACAGCGGTGACGTGGCCGTTGAGGATATGGATCAAGGTGTTGCCTCGCGCGATGACGTGGAACTGATTCCAGTCGTTGACCTTGATGATGGCCTTCAGTGTTTCCGCGTCCTCGAGTTGCCCGATTTGTCCGCGCAGCGGCGGCGGTGGAGCGGGCGTCGCCGGTGCGGCGGCGGGCGGACCACCCGCGCCCTGTCCGCGCGGCGCCACCGGCTGACCACTGCTGCACTGGCCCTGCTTGACGTCGTTCGGCCCCGCGTACTGCACGGTACCGCGCGGTGCGAGGAAGCCGGGACGGCCGCGCTCCTCGTACAGCATGCCGGTATAGGCGTTGGCGAAGTCGATATCCGCCTGGTAGCCGCACATCACCCACTTACCCACGGCACCGGTGAGCTGGCGGCTTCGGTACTGCACGCCGCTGTTCGTCGAGTTCATCTTGAACTCGAGCTTCAGCTCGAAGTTGTCGGGCTCGCTGCCGCGATAAATGAGAAACGTGTTCTCGGTGACGGGCTTCTCCGCGGTGCTCTCACCGACGATGGTGCCGTTCTCGGCTCGCCAGAACGTGGGGTCGCCGTCCCAGTTCTTCAGCGTCGTGCCGTCGAAAATCTTGTCGAAGCCGGTGAAGTTGTCGAACGGGATCGGGGCCCCGCCGCGGCCACCGCCTCCGCCGCGCTGAGCTGCGACGAACGTCGTCAGCGCGCACACAAAAACTGCTGTCAGCCTGAATCTCATCGTGAACTCCTCCCCCAACTACCTCAGGAACGCTTCCGGCAATCCCCCGTCCACGGGAATCACATGACCCGTCGTCCGCGCACTCAGGTCGCCGGCGAGAAAACAAATCGCGTTCGCGCAATCGTCCGGCAGTATTGGACGCCGCGTGATCGTTCGCTGCGCGTAGAACCCGGCCAGCTTGGAGCGAAGCGACTCGGTGGACTCGTCGTCCGAATAGGCGATCTTGTATTTCACGAGCGACACGATCACGCGATCGCGCGGGAACATCGCCGACCCGGCGACGACCGTGGCCGGCGCGATGCCGTTGACGCGGATGTCCGGCCCCAAACCGATCGCCAGCTCTCGAATGAGGTGATTGATTGCGGCCTTGCTTACGTCGTACGGCTCGCTCCCGTGCTTGGGCACGACGGCGTTGGCCGAGCTCGTGAGCACGATGCTGGCCTCGAGGCCCTGCGGTTTCAGTATCGCGGCGGCTTCCTGCGCCAGTACGTGATTGCTGGTGACGTTGATGCTCAGCGCCTGACCCCAGACCACCTCGGACGGTGTTCCTGGATCGGGTGTCGGATAGATCGCGGCGGTGTTGATGACGATGTCGACGCCGCCGAACCTGAGTGTCGTGGCTTCGAGCGCCTTCCTGATTGACTCCCGCGATGTCAGATTCAGCTCGCACGCGAATGCCATCTCGGCGTTGGAGAGCGCTGCCGCTTCCTTCGCGGCCGCTTCAGCGCTCGCAAGATTCAGGTCCGCTGCTACGACGTGCGCACCCTTCCGCGCCAGCTTCAGCAGGACGTCGCGACCGATGCCGCTACCGGCGCCGACGACGAGCGCAACCTTCCGGCTGAACTCTTTCTCCGCGGGCATGCGCTGCAGCTTGGCCTCCTCGAGCGCCCAGTACTCGATGCGGAAGGCTTCACCGCGTGGCAGCGCCACATAGTTGTGGAAACTCCTGAAGCCGGCGCGCTGCTCGGGGTGCCGCGCCTGCCAGAACTTCGGTTCCGCGCTGGCAGCGTCTTCGAGCGCGTTCGCTCCCGCCATCACCTGAATAGCGTTGACGAAAAACTCGGCCGTGATTCGCGCTTCTTTCTTGTCCTTCGCGAACCCGAACAGCCCGATCCCCGGAATCACCACCACTGAAGGATCGGAACCACGTTGAGCCGGCGAGGCCGCATCGGCGAATTCTGAGTAGTAGCCGGCGTAGTCGCGACGGTACTGCTCAACCTGTTGCGTGATGCGTTGCTTGAGGGTGTCGAGATTCTCGTGCTCCGGCGCCCAGGCCACGAACATCGGCGAAATACGCGTTCGTAGAAAATGATCCGGACAGCTCGTGCCCAGGCTGCAGAGATCGTTGGCCCACTTCGAGTTCGCGAAGACCAGCGCCTCGTCGGAGGCATTGAAGTGGCCGACAACGCGCCGGCTCGATGAGACAAGGCCACGCAGGAACGGCAAGATCGACGTCGCAACGGCCTGACGATCGACGGCAGGCTGGGCGATAGCTGACCCGCCGAAGCGCGGCTGCCCGGAGCGTTGCTGGTGGTCGAGGATGAACTCGCCCATCTGCTCGATGGTCTTGAGGCTGTTGAGATAACACTCGCGCTGCGTCCCGCCCCAGGTAAAGAGCCCGTGGCTGCCGAGAATGAGACCGTCGGCGTCAGGCGCGGCCGCGACTGCGCGCCGCAGCATCAGCGCCAGTTCGAAGCCCGGCCGCTGCCATGGCACCCAGATGATGCGGCGTCCGTAGCGGCGGTTGAACTCCTCTATCTTCCCGTCACCGTTCGCGCTGGCGGCAAGCGCGATCGCCCAGTCGGGATGAAGGTGATCGACGTGATCGAACGGCAGAAACGCGTGCAGAGTCGTGTCAATCGATGCGGCGACTCGGTTGTCACCGAACGCACAGAGCGGGTAGTACCCGACCATCTCATCCTCGTGCGCCTCGCCTCGATAGCGATCGATGAGTTCCTCCAGTTTGTCGAGGTACAACAACGCGAACCCGCTGGTCCCCATCGACCGCAAATCCCCGCCGCTGCCCTTTACCGCAAGCACGCGCGCCGGGCGGCCGGACACCGGATCCGTCAGATCGAGTTTTGAGCTGGTGTTGCCGCCGCCGAAATTCGTAATGCGTAAATCCGCGCCGAGCAAGTTGGACCGGTACCGAAGGAGCTCCAGGGGACGTTGCTCGAGTGCCGCCGCCTCCTTCTCATCCCACAAGTCCTGCAACAGCCCCGACGCAGCGGCTAACGAGCGAGCGGACGCGAGCGAGTCGGCGGAGCGGAGCGGGGATTGTGGGCCCCCCGCGAGCGACGCCGTCGGGGAGCCCGCAGGGGCGAAGCCCCTCGGATCTTGCTTAGACACCCATGACCTCCCGGTATTCCTGAAACCTGCCGTAGTGCGTCGTCCAGCGATCGGTCGCGACGGGATCGAATCGCTCCACGGGAAATGAATCTTCGATGATCTGTCTGGCCTCGGCGAGAGATCGAACGCTGCCGGTCGCGAGCAACTGCATCGCGATGTTCCCGAGAGCGGTTGCTTCAACGGGCCCTGCCAGCACCGTGCGGCCCGTCGCGTCCGCGGTGAATTGATTGAGCAGGCGGTTGCGCGAGCCGCCGCCAACGATCCGAATGTGCGTGTAGTGCCGGCCCGTCAACTCCTCGAGGGATTCGAGCACGAGGCGGTACTTCAGCGCGAGGCTCTCGAGAATCGCGCGCGCGCAACCGGGCTGCCCCGCGGGTTCGACCTGATCTGTCTGCCGGCAGTACGCAGCGATCGCCGCCGGCATGTCGACCGGGTTGAAGAGACTGCTGTGATCGGGATCGAAGACCGAGCGGAAGGCCAGGCGATCGTCGCGCACGGCGACGAGCAGATCGTCGTACGACACCGGCTGTCCCGCCTCGGCCCAGCGCCGCATGCACGCCTGCAGCAGCCACAGACCCGCGATGTTCTTGAGCAGCCGCGTCGTACCGTTGACGCCGCCCTCATTGGTGAAATTGAGCTCCCGGGCTCTCGCCGAAATCACCGGTGCATCGACCTCCGCACCGAGAAGCGACCATGTGCCGGAGCTGAGAAACGCGCCGCCCGACTCGGTCGACACCGCCGCGAAAGCGGAACCGGTGTCGTGACAGGCCGGCGCAACCACGGGCGTGTCGGCCAGCGACGCGGAGACGCTGTGCCGGATCCCGCCGATGACGGTCCCCGGCTCGACGAGCGGCTGGAACAAGTGGGTCGGCAGGTCGAGTTCCGAGAGCATCGAGGTCGCCCAGGATCGTTGCCGCGCGTCGATCATCTGGGTCGTCGTCGCGATCGTGTACTCGGAAGCCAGCTTGCCGGTGAGCCAGTAATTCAGCAGGTCGGGAATCGTGACAAAGGCGGTCGCCGCGCGAAGGAGCTTCGGCGTCCAGAGCTTTGTGGCATACAGCTGAAACAACGAATTGAAATTCAGAAATTGAATGCCGGAGACGGCGTAAATGCGTTCGGCCGATACGTGGCCGAAGACCTGCGCAGGCACACCATCGGTACGCGTGTCTCGATAGTGATAAGGATTCTCGAGGAGTTGGCCGCGCTCGCCCAGGAGCGCGTAGTCACATCCCCACGTGTCGATGCCGACGCTCGCGAGCCTGACGTCGGTGACGTCGTCAAGGCTCTTCTGCACTTCATGCCACACGCGAAGGATGTCCCAGTGCAGTGAGCCGTTCGTGCGCACGGGAGCATTCGAAAAACGGCTGACGTCCTTAAGCGAGAGGACCCCGCTGTCGAGGCGTCCGAGGATCGCTCGTCCGCTTTCTGCGCCGAGATCCAGAGCTAGAAATCGCGCGCTCACGGGGCAACAGCATACGTCGCGTCACGGCGGAATTGCCAACTGAACGGTGTCGCGCGTAGCGATACGGTTCAGTGGCCGGCCGGAGAGGCTGGAGATCGACGTCGTGCCGACTTTTCGTGCGATGTTCCATAAGGAATCGCCGCTGCGACAGTGATACGACCCGGTGCTGCCTATTTCGCTTTGCGAAACTCCTGGCGCTCGTGCGGGCCGGCCTTACCGCGGTCCGGACGCGGCGGCCCCGAGCGTCACGGGCTTGTAACCGCCCCTCGCGCGGAAGTACGCGAACAGCGCACCGAAGATGACGGCCAGAACTACGCCAAGCCCCGCGACAAATTGCAACGCCGCGCCGGCGCCAAGCGAATCGATTCGCGCGCCCATGATCGGCAGGACGACGGCCACCGAGAGCATCCCCGCACCGCCCATCAGACTCAGGAGCAGCGCACCACCGCGCGGAAACTGCTCCGCCGTCACGCCAAGCATCGTCGGCCAGAAATACGTCTTCCCGATTCCAAAGATCGTGGCAGCGGCGAACGCAATGATTGGACTGGCGCCCGGCTGCAGGCTGCCGAGCCAGTACAGTCCGGCCGCCACCAGCACGGAACACACCACGAGCGTCCGGATCGGCGCCGCATGGGCGATGCCCGCAAAGTAGGTCCGCAGGATGAACATGAGGCCGGCCGTATAGACGAGGAACAGGATGCCCTGGATACCGGTCAACGAACCCATGACCGACGGGAACCACTGATCGGGACCGAGCTCGACTGCGGCCGTCATCCACATGCAGACGAAGAGCAGCAGAAACATCGGCCGCGCGGCTTCCTGCCACATCTCGCCCGTCGAGATATTCGAGGCCACGCGCTCGGTCTTCGGATACGACTGAGTCAGCGCCATGACGAGGTAGATGGCCGCCGGAACCAGGATCAGACTGAGCTTGATCTGCCAGCTCGCACCGAAATTGGTGAACGCGTACGCCAGCAGGCCGCCGATGATCATCCCGGCGGGCCACCATGCGTGAAGCATGTTGAGCTTCCTGGTCTTCTCCGCGCTGTAGAGCGTGGCAACGAGTGGATTGATCACGCCCTCGACCAATCCTTGAGAGAGTCCCATCGTGAAAAACCCGGCGTACAGCAGCGTCGTGCCGGTCGTGTCGAAGATCGAGGCGACTGGTGCGGTGGGATAGGGCGCGAGCAGCACCATCGCGACACCCACGACGTAGCCGACGGCCGAGAGAATGTGGAGCGCGCGCATCCCCACGACGTCCACGAGAGCGCCGCTCACGAAGATCGCAATCGTGAACGCCCAGAACGCCGGACTCCAGATCAGTCCCATCTGCTGCGACGTCAGCTGAAATGCTCCACTCATGGCTGGCTCAATGTCCCCGCGAATGGCGAAGACCATCGATGTGGTCACGAGAGAGATGCAGCTGGCGACGAAAAGCCGTGACTTGTTCATGGACGTTTACCTCTGAAACCGCGACAGTATCGCTCGAACCGCGCCGGTGAACTGGCAAAAGGTGGCCGATTATGCCACGCCAAAACTCTTTCGCTATCCAAAACGCTGTCCGAGAGCATTGGGAGGCAGTCATTCAACTGAAATAGAAAAAACATTGGTAAATTCGCTTGTTCTCAACAGGTTAACTGTTTCGCATAGCACAACATTACGTAACGGTCACAGTTCGTTGACAGTCCTCCGTGACGGGGCGTAGCCTCGCGGCGATTCAGATAGCCATAGGCATCGTGTCGGCTGTGCCCTGAGGGCCGGTGCGGTCCGGATTCGTTGAGGAGGGGACGTCGTGAAGAGAGGTATGACCAGAGTTCTGCTCGCGGTCGCGTTGCTCCTCTGTGCGGGCGAACTAAGTAATGCCTTCGCACAGACCTTGACCGGTCAGATCGGTGGCACGGTGGTTGATGGCCAGAAGGCTGTCCTCCCCGGAGCCAACGTGTCAATCAAGAACACCAACACACAGCTCGTTCGTACGGCGGTTACCGACTCGAACGGCGGCTTTGTCGTCACCAGCCTGCTCCCGGGCACGTACGACGTCACGGTCACCCTGACCGGGTTCAAGGGCTACGTCCAGAAGGGCCTGGTTCTGACGTCGACGGAGCGCTTGTCATTGCCGCCCATTTCGCTGGAGGTCGGCCAGTTCTCAGAGGCCGTCGCGGTCGAGGCGTCGGCCATTCGCGTGCAGACGCAGAGCGGCGAGCGGTCGGCGGTCATCTCCGCTGAGCAGATCGAAACCATCGGCCTGCGCGGCCGCGACTTCATGGGGACGCTGAAATTCCTGCCGGGCGTCATCGATACGTCCGCCAGAGACGCGCCAGGCTGGGGGTCGGTCGGGGGACTCACCATCAACGGCATGGCCCAGTTCAATTTTTCCTACGACGGTGTTACCAACAAGGACACCGGTTCGAATTCCGGCAATTACGCGGCGCCGGCCCTCGACTCCATCGCGGAGATCAAAGTCCAGACCTCGAACTTCCAGGCCGAGTACGGCCGAACGTCTGGAGCCACCATCCTTGTGGTGACCAAGAGCGGCACGCAGAAATTCAACGGCACGGCTTCCTACTTCCGCCGCAACGAGGCCTACAACTCGAATACGTGGGATCGACGTCGCGCCTGCGACGCCGCGAAGGTGCTCGGTTCCGTCTCGCCAAGCTGCGACAAGCCGCGGTATCGCTACGACAACACGGCCTACACAATCGGCGGTCCGGTGCTGATTCCAGGCACGTCATACAACAAGAATCGGGATCGGCTGTTCTTCTTCTGGTCCCAGGACATCCTGCCGAGAAACGATCCCGGTGGCCTGCAGAACAGCACGATGCCGACCGCCCTCGAACGGAATGGCGACTTCTCGCAGACCGTGGCCGCGAATGGCAACCGCATCTGGATCAAGGATCCGTCGCTGGCGCCACTAGCCTGCAACGCGAACACGGGAGGACCGGGCTGTTTCGCGAACAACATCATTCCCCCCGGCCGGATCAACCCGATCGGCAAAGCGATCCTCGGACTCTTCCCGCAGCCGAACGCGACCGATCCGACTGGCACGCGCCAGTACAACTACCAGTTCGAAGGCATCACGGAGAAACTCCGCCTCGAACAGGTGCTGAAACTGGACTGGAACGTCCGGCCCGGAACGACCACCTTCAATTCGCGGGTGCAGTTCGGCCATGAAGTGTGTGCGCGCGGATTCGTGTCGTCCGGATGCTTCAATCTGTTCCTCCAGGGCAACTGGCCGCAGATGCGCAATTCCTACGACATCGATTCGCTGAGCATCGCGAACACGCTCGTGCACACGTTCAATTCGACGACGGTTCTGGAAACCACCGTCGGCCTGAACCACTCCGCGCAGAAGGTCTACGCTCTGAGCGCCGAGGACCTCGATGCCGTCGATCGCACGAAGGTGACTCCCGGCCTCAATCAGTTCTTCCCGGGCGCCAACCCATTCAACCTGATTCCGAATTTCACGTTTGCCGGAACCAACGCGTTGCCCAACACCCGCACAATTGGCGGATTCGAACAGCGCTACCCGTTCGACGCCAAGAACCCGACGTGGGATATCACGACGAACCTCACGAAGCAGCGGGGGTCGCACAACCTGAAGGCAGGCATCTTCATCGAGCGGGTCCTGCGACCGGCACGGCGGCAGTCGAACTTCAACGGCGATTATTCATTCAACTCCAACGCCGCCAATCCGTTCGACACGAACTTCGGATTCGCCAATGCGCTGCTGGGCTCAATCAACTCGTATACCGAGTCAACGTCGCGGCCATTCGCGGAAGGCCGGTTCAATCAGGTCGAGTTCTTCGTCCAGGACAACTGGCGCCTGAACCGCAAGTTGACGCTCGACTTCGGCATGCGGTTCGTCCACATGGGCGCCACGTATGTCGCAGGCCAGGACATCTCGTACTTCGATCCCACCAAGTGGGATCCGGCGAAGGCGCCGAAGATGTACGAACCCGTCTGTCCGGGAAACGCCGCGACGTGTTCGGGTAACGTGCGACAGGCACGCAATCCAATCACCGGACAGATTCTCGACAACACCTACATCGGCAAGCTCGTCCCGGGAAGCGGCGACTTCTTCAATGGAATGGTCGTCGCCGAGGGAACGCCGCCCCAGTACCGCAACAACACGTACTATCCGTCGCCGCGCGTCGGCTTCGCGTGGGACGTGTTCGGAGACGGCAAGACCTCGGTGCGCGGCGGTTTCGGCATCAACTACGACCGCTACCAGGACGACGACATCCTGTCGCTGGTCGAGCAGCCGCCGCTCATGCAGACGATGACGACGAACTTCACCACGTTGCCGCAGTTGCTGTCGTCGCAGCTCATTCAGAACCCGCGCAATGTGGTCGCCTTCACAGAGTGGAAGCCATTGACGGTGTACAGCTGGAGCATCGGCGTTCAGCGTGAGCTGCCATGGAAGTTCATGGCCGACGTGGCTTACGTGGGCAATCAGAACACCAATGTCCAGCGCAACATCCCGATCAACAGCCTGACGCCTGCGCAGCTCGTTGACCCGGCGAACCTGGACCCGACGCAGAACAACACCCAGCTCAAAGATCAGAACTACCTGAGAAAGTACTTCGGCTTCGGCACAATCAACGAACGCCGGTACTTCGAGGATGGCCTGACCTACCACTCGATCCAGGTGATGGTCAGCCGTCGGCTTTCAAACGGCTTCTCCTTCAGCGCCGCCTATACCGGCACCCGTCGTGCCGGACTTCAGGGTTGGGATTGGTTCCGGACCGACGCGGACAACCGGGCCAGGTTCACAAACGCCAGCGGCAGCCGGCCGAACAACATGGTGATTGGCTACACCTACCAGATTCCAGGCGCGTCACGATTCCTAGGCGGTCACCCGATCCTGAAGGGCATCCTCGACGGCTGGCAGCTGTCCGGCACGACGACCATGCAGGGCGGCACGCGCAGCGGCTTCAGCTACACCTTCACGGGAGCGCCAACCGGCGACCTCACGCAGGGCCTGGGCGGTACGAGGGTCGTGCTGGTGTGCGATCCAAATCTCCCGCGAAGTCAGGCAACCAGAGAACGTCAATTCCGCACGGAATGCATCCGGCCACCCGGACCACTGACCAATGCCGCCGACACGCTGTACCAGGGCAGCGCGCTCGGTGACGAATGGATCTCGCTGGGATTTGTGAATCACGACGCGGTGCTCTTCAAGACGTTCGCCATCGGCCGGCGATCGCTCGAGTTCCGCGCTGAGTTCTACAACGTGCTCAACTCCTCGCAGTTCACTGCGGTGGATACTGCCGCGATCTTCAACTTCGCGACAGGAGAGATGGTCGACCCGAGCTTCGGACGCGCGACTGGCGTTCGAGGCAACTCAAACCGCGTCATCCAGCTGGGTGCGCGGTTCAAGTGGTAACGTCCGTGGGCGGCGGGCTTTAGCCCGCCGCGCCGGCTACGTTCAAGGGCTCGGGCCGGCGTCGGCCCGGGCCTTTTTCTTATGCACGGGGACCCACATGAACAGCTTGACTCGCGTCTCTCATGGTCTTGTTCTGTCGGCACTTCTCCTAGCAGCCGCGGTTCGGCCACAGGCCCAGGCTGGCATGGCGTTATCGTCGGCCACTCCGCTCGCGGAGACCGAGAACCTCGACGCGTACCCTGCGGCGCCCGAGGGATTCAATATCGCGCGCGAGAACATTCCCCACGGCGAGGTGAAGATCGTCGAGTACGACTCCAAAGTCCTGGGATTGCGCCGGCCACTGCGCGTCTATACGCCTCCCGGCTACAGCGCGGACCGGAAGTATCCGGTGCTCTATCTCCATCAGGGCCTGGGCAACACCAGCACGGAATGGACGCAGCGGGCGCGCGCCCCGATCATCATCGACAACCTGCTGGCCGACAGGAAAATCGAGCCGTTCATCATCGTCTTCCCCAGCGGAAATGCGACCGCCACGCCGGGCGACGAAAAGCAGGGTGACCGGACACAGGAGTCCTACGGCGCGGCGTACGAGAACGACTTCCTGAAAGAGATCATCCCGTTCGTCGAGTCGCACTATTCCGTGTTCACGGATCGCAATCACCGCGCGATCGCGGGCATGTCGATGGGCAGCGGCCAGACGTTGAACATCGGCCTGGGCCATCTCGATCGGTTCGCGTGGATCGCCTCAGTCGCCGCGGCGCCCAATACCAGGCCGCCGGCCGACCTCGTGCCCGATCCGGCGGCCCTGAAGAGCCTGAAGCTCCTGTGGCTGTCAGTGGGCAACCGCGACAACCTGCTGCGCGTCAGCCGGGGCGTCCACGATTACCTGAAGGAAAAGAGCGTGCCCCACATCTGGCGCATCGACACCAACGGCCACGATACCGGCGAAATGAGCCACAGCCTGTACCATTTAGCGCAGAAACTCTTCAGGGAGTAGAGCCCTCGCGCTGGCGCGCCGAGTTCAGGCGTCTTCCAGGCCGAGCGACGTGGACAACCCGTAGTGGGCCCGTGCCTGGGCGACGAGCGTGTTCGCCTTTGCCTCGAATGTCTCCACGGCGTCGGAGCCCGCTGCGAAGCGTGCCGGCGGCTGCTCGAGCGCAACAAGCTTTACCAGCGCATCCGCGAGCTTGGCGGCGTCACCACCCTGCTTTCCGTCCATGCCCTTCCAGGCCGCAACGATTTCCCTTGTCTTGTCGGCGTAGTCGTCAATGGCTGGCTGGGCGTAGGTCGTCGAGTCGTTGCTGAGGAGTTCGGTGCGGAAGAATCCAGGCTCAACGAGCATCGTCCGGATCCCAAACGGGGCGATCTCTGGCGTGAGCGATTCCATCCATCCTTCGATACCGAATTTCGCCGCGGCATACGCCGTGCAGAACATCTGTCCGGAGATACCGGCCGTTGAGGAAATTGATACCAGGAGGCCGGACCGCTGTTTACGCATCACCGGCAGGGCGGCCCTGGTGACATTCATCGGGCCGAAGAGCAGTGTTTCGATCTGATGGCGGACCTGCTCGGGGCTCAGCTCCTCGAAAAAGCCGGCAAAGAAGTTGCCCGCGTTGTTGACGAGGACGTCGATTCGGCCGAATCTTGCGACGGCGGCTTCGACAGCGGCCTGCGCATCGGCCGGCTGGGTGACGTCGAGCCTGATCGTCAATAGATCATGGTGTTCGCCTACCGCAGCCGCGACCTTGGCAGCATTGCGGCCCGTTGCGACAACTGCGTGGCCGGCGGCCAGTGCGGCTTTTGCGATGTCGACGCCCAGCCCGCGACCTGCGCCGGTAATCAGCCAGACTTTCTTTTCACTCATGGCACGTCACCCTCTTCTTGATGTCGCCTCTCGCGGATGACCGCGCGAGGAGAGCCTCAGAAGGTGATCATGACTCAGCGCGCGGCCTTGATGTCGTACACGAGGAGCGTGTCCTGATTGCGCACGTACAGGCGGCCGTCGCTGATGACCGGGTGAGCCCAGCTCAGCTGTCCCTTCTCCGGGATCGAGAAGCGGCCCTTCTCGCGGTAGCCCGTTGACGATGCTTCCGCGAGTCCCACCATGCTGTTCTCGCCTTGAATATAGAGGTGGCCGTCGGCATAGGTGACCGAGCCCTTGCCCACGCTGCGATCGCGCCACATCACGTTGCCGGTGGCGAATTCGAGGCACGTCAGGATGAGGTCGCTGAATCCGTACAGGTATCCGTCGACCACGACCATTCCGCCGTGGTGATTCCTCATGTTCGCCGTGTGGTACACCTCGGTGGCAGTGACTTCACCGTCCTTGGCGCTGAGAGCGAGCAGCCCGCCGCCGGCGCCGTACGCGGAACTGAAGAACACTTTGTTGTCGAGATAGACCGGCGTCGCGATGTTGGCGACGTTGTTGGCGGCCTTCGGGTACCGGAACATCAGTTTGCCGTCCGACGCACGGACGCCGACACCGGCCTGCGCGGTGAAGGTCATGTAAGTGCGGACGCCCTGCACATCTGCAACGGTGATCGAGGAATAGCCGGCGGTGTCGCTCAAGTCCTTTGATGTCCAGACGGTCTTGCCCGTCATCTTGTCCAGCTTGACGATGCCTGCGCCCGGCCCGCCTGGAGAGACGACGACGTGCGGTCCGTCGATGAGCGGCGATTCGCTGATCATCCATTGCAGCTGCGAGCCGCCAAACTCCTTGAGGATGTTCATCTGCCAGACCGGCGAACCGTCGCTCTTCAAACACGCGAGATCCCCGTTTTCCGTCAACACATAGAGCCGATCGCCGTCGACGGTCGGTGTGCCGCGCGGCCCCGCGCCCATGTTCGTTCGCATTCTCGTTTCAATCGGGCCCAGCGCCTTGGCCCAGATCTCTTTGCCGTCCGCTCGATTGAGGGCGACAACGAAGCTGCTCTCGTTCCGAGCGGCCTGCAGGTACACGCGATCTCCGGCCACCGACATCGATCCATAGCCGGTGCCGAGATTGTTGGCTGTCCAAATCACGCGTGGACCGCCGGCTGGCCACTCCTTCAGCAGACCGGTCTCCTTCGACAGCCGATTCCGGTCCGGTCCCTGCCACTGGGGCCAGTCGGGCGCCGCCTGGAGAACCGCGGCGCAGAGAACAACGGCAGCGGGAAGTGTGAAGCGTCTGATCATGCTTGGTTACCTTTTCTCAATTCTCAATGCCGGGTTATCGAATGCTCCGAATTTCGCGAATCATGCCGTCGCCCTTGGTCAGCACGTACAGTTCGCCGGCGTTGTCCTCGGCCAGTCGAATGTCCACGCGACCGCGGCCCGCGACCGCACCGAAGCCCGGCAGGTTGTCACCCTGGCCGCCACGTTTACGGAAGGTGGCTTCCGACAGCGCGCGAAGGTCCGCGCCGAGTTCGTGCAGCGGCGCCACGGTGAGCGGGTTCCCGTCGTCGGCGGCCAGCACCTCTTTCATCTGGGCGTACCAGATCCGGCCCGTCGTGATGTCACCGAAGACCAGCGTGCCCTGGAGCGCTGGGATGCGTTTGCCCCGGTAGACAAAGCCGTTGGCAATCGCGTCGCCGCCGCCGGGGCCGTGGGGATACTGAGCCACCGGATAGGTTGGCTTCACCGTGCCGCGCGTCACCGTGTCAGTGACCAGCACAGGAATCACGTCGTCCGTGGGCAGCGGTCCCATGCCGTTGGTTGCTGACATGCTTTGCGTGCCCTCGCGCAGCGGATAGCCGAAGTTCGCGCCCTTCTTGATGATCATCACGGTCTCCCAACTGACGAGACCGATATTGAAAGCGAGCAGCACCGCCTCGCGAGGCCGTGCCTGATCCACATACCAGGTCAGGCGATGCGGATTGCGCAGGCCCAGGGCCCAGATTTCCTTACGTGCACTCTCGATCGCGACAAACGGGTTGTCGTTGGGAATCCGGTAGCGGCCGTTCTCGCTGATCGTGCTCGTCGACGCGTGCTCACCGAGCATCGGGATGATCCGAAGAATCTTGCCGTGGAGGGTGTCGAGCCGCTGTGCGTGCATCCGCATGGGCCCCGGCCGCTCGCCCGTGCCGGAGTCCCCAATGCCGAGGTACATGACTCTCCATTCCGGATCGCCCGGCCGGGCCGACGGATTGAACGTGATTTCGTTGAGCGGATGAAAGAGCCCCGGCAACTTCACGCGCATCACTTCCCTTGCCGTGCCCTCGAACGTCGTGTTCGAGATCTGCCGGTCAATCCATTCGACGATGACCATGTCGCGAGAGGCCATCGGGTTGGGAAGCAGCGGAGTCGAAAGCGCTGTTGTGGTCGTGTAGCCCGTCAGGTTGAGCCCGGGCACCACGCCGGCCTTCGGATTCGCAGTCTCTCCCGCGCTGACGGGATTCTCCATGTGGAGCGTGTAGAAGACGCCGTTCCGCGCGTAGTCCGGGTCGAACACGAAGTTCATTAGCCCAGCCGCGAAACCCTGGGCGGCCGTGAACTTCGGGAACAGACCGGCGCGATCGCCCGCGCCATCGAAGTTCAGGTACGGCGTCAGCAGTTTCGTCTGCTTGTCCAGGATGTAGAGAGGACCGTTCAAATCGTTGATGAAGAAGCGCCGGCCGCCCGGTTCATCGCGAAGGATGCTGCCGCGCGCCAGCTGCCCGGAAATGAGATTGGTCGATGACTTATCGCCCGTCACCGGGAGCTCGAGGTAATCGGCGAGCTCAAGTGTGCGG
This sequence comes from Vicinamibacterales bacterium, assembly GCA_035606665.1. Classification (GTDB taxonomy): domain Bacteria; phylum Acidobacteriota; class Vicinamibacteria; order Vicinamibacterales; family SCN-69-37; genus DASUGC01. Next base: position 52,332 of record DATNEY010000031.1, read on the forward strand.
GCCGGACTTTGTGGGGCCTGTGTCACCGCCGACTGAGGCACTGAGAGGGAACGGATGTACGCGACCACGTTCCGGATCTGAACGTCGGAGAGACTTGCCTCGTAGCCCGGCATCATGGCGAGCGGAAGGCCCTTCTTGACCATTGCCGCGATCTCCGCGTCGGTGGAACCGTGATCCCACGCCGCGTCAGTGAGATCGGGCGGCTGCTTCCCGCCACGCTCAGTGATGATCGAGATCGCGATGTCCGATTTGACTGCGCCCTTGGCGCGAGGTCCGTGACAGTTCGCGCAGTTGGCGTCGTAGAGGCGCTTCCCGTCGGCAAACGCCTGTGGTGCCGCGCCAGCGGCAGATTGAGGTCCATCTGACCTGGGACTGTGCGATCGTGGCGGGTCAACGGCTGCATGAAGGGCGGCGACGCCGAGACACACGGCGCCGAAAATCAGCGTTAGCTTCATTGCTTGTTCATACTCCGAGTTCGCTCGGAGCGCTTCGCTCCCGGAGAACTAGGCAATTACTGCGGACGGATGAGCAACTCCGGCGGCGGAGTTCGGCGGCGAAGAGGCCGGGTCAGCGGGACGAAGCGGCGACGAACGGGTTCTCCGCGCGCAGCCGTGCAATATCGCGTCTGGGAGTGCTGCCGAAGTGCCGCGCGTACTCCCGCGTGAACTGCGATGCGCTCTGGTAGCCCACCTCGCTCGCCGCCCGCTTGGCGTCCATGGCATGGCCGAGCATCAACCGCTTCGCCTGTTCAAGCCGAAGCGCCTTCTGATACTGAAGCGGACTCATGCCCGTGACGTCCTTGAAACGCTGGTGGAACGACGACAGGCTCATGTGGGCCATGCGAGCGAGCGCTTCGATCCTGAGCGGCTGCGAGAAATTGGCGCGTATGCCGGCGACGGCTTTGGCGATTTGGCGCAGCCCGGAATCGTCGGATCCGATCTGAGCCACTCGAGCGCCAACCGGACTCCGCAGAAGCCGAATCAGGATCTCGTCGATCAGGAGCGGGCCGAGAAGCCGCGCCTCTTCAGGTTGTGACATCAATGCGACGAGACGTGTGGCGGCATCGACGATTTCCTCAGTCACCTCGCCGACGTAGAGGCCGAGCGGGTTGTCTGGCATCGGCACACCGGACGGGAACACACGTAACGCAAGTTCGGCGATCCGGAACGGATCGAGATCGAGCCGGAAGCACAGGTAGGGTTCAGTTGGTGTTGCGCGGCGAACCTGGCCGGAAACAGGAAGATCCACCGAGAAAATGAGCATCCGGCTGGGGTTGTACTCGAACACCTGATGACCCAGCGTGATTGTCTTCGCGCCCTGCGCGACGACGCAGAGCATCGGCTGCAGGGTCGCGTGCACGGGCACACGGCTGGGAGCAGACAAACGGATCGCGAACGTACCCGGAAGCGCAAGTTCGAATCGGCCATCGTGGGGCGCGTGCGCCTCGAGTGACGCGGCAAGCCCCGCGTGCACCTGCGTCCGCCGGCGCGTTGTTGGCGACGTTGACGGCTCAAATGGCGTCGGAACGCGGAAGCGGCTGGCTTGGGGTGTCATTGGAGGAACAACTCATTATCCATGACATCCATGACATTTCTTTGGAGGAATAGGCAATTGACCCGCCGGCACCGTCGTCTACTCTTCTCAACAGGGAGACACACGTGACCTCATCAAGATCCACGCGGCTCGTCGCTCTTCTCTGCCTCGGCATGCTTGCCGCGGGTGTGACCGCGTTCACTCAACAGGAGCCGCGGCCACTCGGCCCGCTCGTGCTGCCTTCCGGATTTCGATCAGAGATCTTCGCCGAAAAAGTGCAGAACGCTCGATCGATGGCACTCGGCGCGCAAGGTACGGTCTCCGTCGGGTCGCAATACGCGCGGTCGGTGTACGCCCTCGTTGACGCCAACGGGGATCACAAGGCGGATCGGGTCGTCGTCGCCAGTGGTCTCGACCAACCAAATGGGGTCGCGATAAGAAACGGCGCGCTCTATGTCGCGACCGCGAGCCGTCTGCTGCGATTCGATGACATCGACAAAAACCTCGACGCCCCGCCGGCGCCTGTCACGCTTCGTAGCGACCTGCCAAACCCGAAGGCCGGCCACACCTGGAAATACATCGCCTTTGGTCCGGACGACATGCTGTACATGTCGGTCGGCTCGACGTGCAATGTCTGCCTGCCCCAGCCGATGACCGCATCCATCATCAGAATGAAACCAGATGGCACCGGGCAGGAGGTCTACGCGGAGGGCGTCCGCAACACTGTCGGATTCGCATGGCATCCCGTGACGCGTGAGCTCTGGTTCACCGACAACGGGCGCGACAACCTCGGCGACGACGTGCCGAACGATGAACTCAACGTCGCGCCCAAAGCCGGCCTGCACTTTGGTTTCCCCTTCTGTCATCAGGGCGACGTCTCCGATCCGGAGTTCGGCGCCCAACGTGCGTGTGCGACGACCGAAGCGCCCGTCGCCAAGCTCGGGCCACACGTCGCCGCCATTGGTTTCAAGTTCTACACGGGCAACATGTTTCCCGCGCAATACAAGAACGCCGCGATCATCGCGTTGCATGGTTCATGGAACCGGTCAACGCCGAATGGGTATCGCGTGATGGCGGCGTATACGGATGGACGTCGAGTGACCAGCTACGAACCGCTCGTCGACGGGTTTCTGCCGAAAGGCGCAGCCGGCGGACGCGGCGCGGGCATGGCCGCCACCGGTCGTCCCGCCGATGTGTTGCAACTGCCGGATGGCTCGATTCTCGTCACTGACGATGTGGGCCATCGCCTGATCCGCATCAGCTACAGCCGCTGAAGCCCGAGACGACGCGTGCCCGTCGCCGCTACTGCTTCCTCGGCACGACTTTGCCGTACAGCTCGAACGACGCGACACGCGACGTGGCCGGGATCCAGCCGCCTTCCATCAGATCGCTGAACCCCACTTCGTCAATCGCGGTCAGATCGGGCGTCCCCCTCGACGTCGGAATGATCGGCACGCGCTTCGGATCGGGCTGCCGACGGTTCGAGGCGTTGCTCGGCGTGTCGGTCATGAGCAGATTGCGCCAGCGCAGATCCTGAAAAATGAAGTCGGTCTCTATCCAGACGCTCGACTCCCCCGCTCCCTCTTCGCTCGCGAAATACCGGCCATCAGCGGTCCTGATCACGACGTGAAGGAAGCGATACCCGGTGTTCTGGGTTTTGAACCTGATCTTCCCGCCACCAGTGACGTCCCAGAGCGATGTCTTGTCGCTCACCGTCAGCGCCCAGTGCGTCGTCGTCTCCCCGGTGTATGTGTAGTCGTCCAGCGGGTGCATGGCTTTGCGGATCTGATTCGGATCGCCGTAGATGTGCAGCGTGAGGTGCTGATTGCCGAGGTTGGCCTGCGTCATCGGCTGCGACATTGGCGCGCGCGTCCACGCCTCGCGGAAGATCAATTTCGGAGGACTCGCTGAACCGGGGATCGGCGTGCCACCGCGACCCTGTGCGACCGCGGCCGGCCGAGGCACAGCGAAAGCACACACCCCAACCGCGGCAATCAGACCGATCAAGCCGGGAATTCGTCGGTTGACCATCACGCGCTCCTTGGTAATCAGCGAGAGTCAGACGGTTATAACAGCCACGTTCGTTGGATCAACGGCCGGTTACGGTGGCGTTACCGTTACACCCGGGTCGCAGGCACCGTTGCAGGCGCACGCGCAGCGATAATCGCGCGCATGCGACGACTGCTCATTGCCTCGATTCTTGCACTGGTGTCTCCGGGCCTCGCCGCAATCGGATCCCCGGTTGCCGACGTACCGACGCCGAAGGTCACGCGCCTGCCGGCGGGAACGCCCGGTGCCGCCGACCACGACTATCCCTTCTTCGCCGCCGACATCGTCCTCGCCAACTACGGCTTTATCGAGGAAGAGTTCGTCTTCGAAGGCGCGGCGAACACCTACGCCACGCCGGCGCCGGATGGCACGGTCGAAGTCGCGCAGCGCGACATTCCGTATCGCACGCGGCTCATCGTGCGGCGGCCGCTGCGTCAGACACGGTTCAACGGCGTCGTGTTCGTGGAATGGTTCAACGTGACCAACCAATACGACACCGATGTGCTGTGGCTCTATCAGAAGGAGTTCTTGATCCGCGAGGGCTACGCGTGGGTCGGTGTGTCAGCTCAGAACGTCGGCCTGTCGGCGCCCAACACCGGTCTCAAGGCCTGGAGCCCGAAGCGCTACGGACGGCTCGACGTGACCAACAGCGGGACGATCACCGGAGACGCGCTCGCGGCCGACATCTATTCACAGGCCGCAGCGGCGATCCGCCGAGTCCCGGAGGTTCTCGGCGGCCTGAAGATCCGCGAAGTCATCGCAGCCGGGCAGTCGCAGTCAGCAGGGCGTCTCGGGCCATACCTGAACGGTCCGCACCACCGTTCGCCGATCTACGACGCGGCACTGCTCACGGTGAACAATCAGGCCATCCGTCCTGACATCACGATTCCAGTGATCAAGGTGCTGAGCGAGACCGAGCGTGACTCGGCGCGGCGTCAGCCCGATCTCGATCGGGTCCGCGTGTGGCCTGTCGCCGGATCGACGCACTCGGAACAGTACTCGCTGCTGTCGCGCGCGGCGTTTCTCAAACGGGACCTGGGGCTCGAGGCCGTCGATGCGTGCGCCACGCCGGCGCGTTCGCGAGTCGAGATCCGGTACGTGTACAACGCCGCGACAGAGGCGCTCGTGCGATGGCGCCGGGCTGGCGTCGCGCCGCCGCATGCGCCGGCGTTCGTCTACGACGAAAGCGCAGCCGCGCCGGCACAGCCGGCCGGGGGACGCGGCGGCCGTGGCGGCGGACCACCCGAGAAACCGGTGAAACGTGACAGCCACGGCAACATCCTCGGTGGTATCCGCACCGCGGAGATTGCGGCCCCTGTCGCGAGGGAGTCCGGCGAACTGTGCGGCCTCGGAGGTACTCACGTGCCGTTCGATACGGCCACGCTGAACGCGCTCTATCCATCGCATGCCGACTACGTGGCGAAGGTCACGCGCGCCACGCGCCAGCTTGTGGACGCGGGATTCCTGCTCTCGGCTGATGCGGCGCTGACGATCGACAAAGCCAGGCGGTCGATCTACGGGTCGCAATTGGTGTGCGGTCCACTCTGCGCCGACGTCCGTCAGTTCCCTTCGAATCCTTCGTCGATGCTGCTCGCGAACCAGACGGCCTATCTCATGATTAAGGACGGCGGCGCGCTGATCAGGATTCTCGATGGGGTCACGAGATCAATCGCCGAAGGCGATACCGAGGCGAGTGATCGCGCGCGGAGATACGCCGCAGCCGTTCAGGGACTCGAACGCTACATCGCCGGCGTCAGGGCCTCGCGCGGAAACGGCAACGTGGCGCGGGAAACCGAGGCGTTGCTCGTCGATCAGGCAAACGTGCTCATCGCCAGACTGCGTCAGTAGGCTACAGGCGGGCCTGTTCTCCCGCAGCGTCGAAGACGAGGTGCGCAGGTTCGTCCGCGACCAGATACCCGAATTCGCGTGTGAACTCCGCGATCGATCGGTTCGCGGTCTCTGCGAGCCGCGCCATCGTCTGCGGATCCTCGAAGTCGTCGCGTCTCAACCGCAGCATGTACCGTCGCGCGATGGCGTATCGCGTGGACGCGACGTCGACCAGTCTGATCTTCGTCCGGCCCGTGTGGGGATCCAGCATCTGTTCGAAGGGTACGGGGACGAAGTGGCCGCCCTCGAGCGACACCATCGCCGAATTGCCGCCGGCGAGCAGGTACTTCGCGGCGCAGTACCCGAGGTCGCGCGTGTACTCCATGTCGAACGGAATGGGATCGGCGCACCGGAGTTCGTAGCCGATGTTCTTGGCCGCAATCGTCGTCCGCAGGCCGAAGGCGCCGAGGCGCGCCTGGACCTGGGCCTTCAGGATCTCCCCGAGATTCACCTCGGCAATCCGCAGATGACCGTGGTCGTCGTGTTCGACTTCGTGGAGGCCGGCCAGATCCTCGGGGGCGATGTCGAGCACGAGCCCCTCGGCAATGACCGCGACCCCGTCACGCCGGCCCTCGCTCAATCGCTTGATGATCGACGCCACGAGGGTATCCACAACGTGGTGCAGTCTGATCGGCGTGGTGAACTCTTCCGCGACGAGCGTGATGGTCGCGCCGGCGGCTTTGCCGATCCCGAGCGCGAGGTGCCCGGCCTTCCGGCCCATGGCGATCACGAAATACCAGCGGGATGTGGTCTTGGCGTCGACCATCAGGTTCTTCACGATCTCCGCGCCGTAGTGGCGCGCGGATTGGAAGCCGAACGTGTCCACGTGCGCCGGCAGGTCAAGATCGTTGTCGATGGTCTTCGGAACGTGCACGACGCGGAGGCTGCCGCCGGACTCGCGGGCGAGGCACATGGCCGAAAAGGCCGTGTCGTCGCCGCCGATGGTGATGAGCTGCGAGATGTCGAGGCGCAGCAGCGCGGAGAGTGTCCGCTCGAGGCGAGCCGGGCTCGAGGTCGGATTGGCCCGCGAGATGCCGAGATGCGATCCGCCCCTGAAATGAATGCGGCTCACCGCGCCGATCGTGAGCGGCGTCACGTGATCGATGTCCCCCTCCATGAGCCACTCGAAGCCATCGCGAATGCCAATGACGTCGAGGCCCTCGAGGCGGGCACGGATCGTCGCCGCGCCGATGACGCTGTTGATGCCTGGGGCGGGACCGCCGCCCACGAGAATGCCGAGACGGTGTTGCTTCATACCCGAGGATAGGACTTAACGTAGTCGATTTCCGTCCGTGCGGCGCGCCTATCTGTCGCCGACCCGAGCCGGGGCGCGGACACGCACGCGATCTCGAGTCGTCGTCACCTCGAGACGCGCCTGCAGGGCATCGGTCTGGTAAGTGATCGCGTACTGTCCCGCGAGCTCGGCTGCGAATTCGAGCATCAACGGCACGATCCCCGCCGCCTGAAACACCTGCTCACTTCGGCCGCCGGAGTTCTTCGGCGCCGATCCAATCACGACGTTCCGTTGGAGCGATTCGTATTCTGTCGAGCCGGCCGCACGGTTGGAGTCGAGGGAAGGGCGAGCGCCGGACGTCACAGGCCCACCAAGGCCGATGTGGTAGAACACCGCGCGACTCTGCTGGACGGCCTGTAGAACCGCGTCCGCGCGGACGTCACTCAGTTCCTCCCCTTCGCTGACGATCGCCACGATGACCGGACGCGCAGCGCGACGCCGGACGAAGTCCCGGGCCGACTCCGCAATGGCCTCGAGGAACTGAGTCGTCCGCGAGGCATTAGCGAACGTCTTTTGCAGGGCGTCGTACACCACGCGGGGATCGTCCGTGGGCTTGACGCGTTCGATGGGCTGGCCGCCCGTTGTCGTGAGGGAGAACACGGCCCGGCGCTGGAGCCGCTCGACGAATTGCCCGGCGGCCTGGCGAATCGCCCCGAGCGACGGCCCGCCGTCATCCAGTAACAGCGCGATCTGCATGGGATCGGAGGCGGGCTCCGCCTTCTCGATCTTCCTCACACGGCCGTCTTCTTTGACTCTGAAATCCCCGACTGTCAGACCCGCCACCGGCAAGCCGCTGCGGTCCATGACTGTGACGTAGATGGTGCGAACGCGTGGTTGCGTACCTGCGGCGGCGACGCAGAACAGTCCGGCGAAGACAGCCGCCGCACGAAGGGCACGCATCATCAGCTCTTCGCCACCTCCACCCACGCGCGGTTCTTTGCCGATGCGAGCACGGCGTCGGTGACGTAGTCGGTCGCCAGGCCGTCACGGAACGTAGGCGCGCAGGGCTTGCCTGCGTGAACGGCGTCGAGAAAATCCGCGAATTGATGAATGAAGGTGTGCTCGTAGCCGATCTGAAGGCCCGGCACCCACCAACGCTTCATGTACGGCTGATCGCCGTCGGTGATGTGCACACTCCGCCATCCGCGGACCTTCCCCTCGTCTCTGTGGTCGAACCACTGGAGGCGATGCAGGTCGTGGAGGTCCCAACGCGCGGACGCATGCTCGCCGTTGATCTCGAGCGTGTAGAGCGCCTTGTGCCCGCGCGCGTAGCGCGTGGCTTCAAAGATGGCGAGTGATCCGTTCTGAAAGCGGCACAAGAACGCGCTGGCATCGTCGATCCCGACGGGCTGCACCTTGCCTGTCAGGGTGTGCTTGCGCTCCTTGATGAACGTCTCCGTCATCGCCGACACCTCGGTGATGGGTCCGTTCAACCACAGCGCCGTATCGATGCAATGCGCGAGGAGATCGCCCGTGACGCCGCTTCCAGCGACGCCGACATCAAGGCGCCACAAGCCTTCACCACCCTGCGGAAGATCCTGCGAGATCGTCCAGTCCTGGAGGAACTGCGCGCGGTAGTGGAAGATGCGGCCCAGCTTCCCTTCGTCGATGAGCTGCTTGATCAGCGTCACCGCCGGTACACGCCGATAGTTGTACCAGACGCTGTTGGGAACACCGGCTGCCTCGACGGCGTCGACCATCGTCTTCGCTTCCGCGGCGGTGCGCCCGAGCGGCTTCTCGCACATCACCATCTTGCCGGCCTTCGCCGCGGCGACGGCGATCTCCTGGTGCGTGTCGTTGGGACTCGCGATATCGATGAGGTCGATGTCCTTGCGCGCGACGATGTCGCGCCAGTCAGCCTCGACCGACTCGTAGCCCCAGTTCGCGGCAAACGCCTTCGCGCGATCGGGATTGCGCGCACAGACGGCCTTCAGCACCGGCCGGTACGGCACATCGAAGAACTTCGGCGCGTGCAGGAACGCATTCGAATGCGTCCGCCCCATGAAACCGTAGCCAATCAGGCCAATGTTTAAGTCCTTCATGTGCTCCTGTCAGACAACTTCGAACTTCGGACTTCGAACTTCCGCGTCGCGAAGCGACGCGGCTAGTCCCACCCGTGCGCGTTGCGCACGGCGATCATCGTCTTCAGAACGTCTCGCCACGTTCCCGGCTGCATCATCGTCGCGTTCGGGAACATGCAGCCGTCCCAGCAGATATGCTGCGTCTTCTTCGTCAGGTGTCCGTGATCGTCGCGCAGCCAGTAGCCCGCGTGGTGCGGGATATCCAGCTTTCCGTTCGGATCGTTCGGCAGGCAGTGGCGGCCCGTCTTGTCGTGCGAGCCGGAGCCCTTCACCGTCGCGTCGTTCTGCGCCACATGGAAATCGATCGTCCAGGGCCTGAGCGCCTGCGTCATCATCCGGAGCGCGCCGTCGAGCACCTCGCGGTTCGACCAGTCGAACCCCTCGGGAAGCAGGCTATCGTCCGGCTCGTTGTAGCCCATGGTGAACAGCAGCGTGTGCGCCATATCGGCCTGGAATCCGAGAGTCTTCGGCCGGTCGACCATCTGCAGGAGCTCGACGTTCCTCCGCCAACTGTGCATGCCGCCCCAGCAAATCTCACCCTCTGCCGCGAGCCGCTCGCCGAAGTCCTCGGCGATGTCGCAGGCCTGACGGAAGGTGTCGGCGATCTTCTTCGTGTTGCCAGCCGGATCCGCGGCCCAGTCGCCCGGACTCGCGGCTGAGTCGATGCGCACGATTCCGTACTTCCGCACGCCGAGATCGCGGAGCTTTTTCGCGATGGCGCAGGCTTTTCTGACCTGCGTCAGGAAGTTCTGCCGATCCTCGGCGCTCCCCATCGCCGAACCGCCGCCCGTCGGAGGCCAGACCGGAGCGACTACCGACCCGACCATGAAGCCCTTGCCGCGGACCTTGTCCGCGAGAGCCTTCAACTCATCATCGGTCGCGTCGATACTCGTATGCGGATCGAAGAGGAAGAGATCGACACCGTCGAATCGCACGCCGTCCACTTCGGCGGCGGCTGTCAGATCGAGCATCGTGTCGAGATCGATGGGCGGCTCGGCGCCAGGGCCACCCTTGCCCACCAGGCCCGGCCACATGGCGTTGTGCAGCTTCGGATACGCGTGCGTGCCGCTATTCATGGCGTCATCTTTCTCTCATGGCTCGCGGGGCCCCACCCCCGCTCGCTCGTCGCCGGCTCCCGCCGGCTCGGGCGCTCAGCACCGCTCCTGACCGTCGCGGGCTTCGCCGTGTCATCTCGGGTTGTCCGGATTGCCTGGACCAAAGTGCTTCAGCAACACGAGCGGATCGGTCGCGCTGTGGTTTTCGATTCGCACACCATCACGCGCGGCCGCCGCTGTGACGAAGACTTCGTCCTCTGTCATCTCTCCGAAACGGATCATCGAGGGCGTCGACACGCGCACGCTGTTCATTGCGCCGTAACCCTGCGTCAGAATCACTCCGTACGCCTCCGGATCGCGGATGGTCACGCTTCGTTTCGGCAGGACGGTAAGCTCCTTCGCCGAGTACCACTGTGTGCCGTAGCAAACCCATTGTTCACGGAAACCGGCCCGCTCGGTTTCGGCAAAGGGCTTTACGGGATGCGGAAACACCCGGTTGTCCTGAGCGAACGTCGGATTGACGTTGGCCTCCCAGTCGAGGAGCTCGACGATGTAGTCGAGATCGTCGTGATGTTCGGGCGGTACGTCCTTTGTGAGCAGCGCCCTTGGCGTGATGCGCCCATCCACCTCAGACTGGAACATCGCGAAGACATCGCTGTTGACCTGCGGTTCATAGGTCACGAGCGAGCCAGGGGCGTGCAGGATACGCGGGTTGATCTGCCACCCGGTCCCGACTTCCAGCCGGAAGGCGCGCGACAGGTTCAGGATGCCGTTGTCGCCGCGATTCCAGTTCTCGAGGCACCGCCGCACCTGCGCCTTGGTGGTCCCTGGCTCGAGGCCCATGAAGGTGTAGGGAAAATCGTTGTCGGTCTTGTTGTACTGCGGCGGGAAGTAGTACGCCTCGGGCTTGCCCTTGCGGCCGAGAAGTTGGGCCTGCTCTTCGCTCTGGTGCAGATGGTGCGGAATCGCACCCATGTTGTCGAAGAACTTGCACAGCAGATTCCAGCCGCCCTCGCGCGACATGACGTCCTGCCCAATCAGCAGATCGCCGGCGCGATCGATGGCGTCCTTCAACAGAAAGCGCGAGCCATCGGCCTGCCTGACATAGCTCAGTCCCTCGTCGGCCGGCGTGCCCGGACCGTTGTCCGCGTTCGTCGTCGATGAGAACCATCGTTCATTGATGCCACCACGATCGCCGCCGAGAGCGTAGAGATCATCGGGATGGAGCTTGAGCCGGCGGCCGGGATGCATGAACGAGCGCGGCACCCAGCTTGGCTCGAGGCGCAGGATGCCGGATCCGGCGCCAATCGCTGCTTCGATTTGCGGTCGCGTGACCATTGTCAGGTTCCTTCCCAGGTCCGAGGACGATATAACCGCTCCAGTGGCAGATCAAGACGTACCGTTTCGCAGAGTGAAAATTCCTCACGGCCGCCATTGATTGTTTTCTGCGTGGACAAGCCGATCGCAGGTAGCACCAAGCACTCCTGGCGTTGCGCTATGTGACACCAAAGCAGCGATAATGTCGCGTCATGCGTCAGGCGTACCGAGGCCGGCGAGCGGTGTCGATTGAGAACGACGCCGTTCGTGTCACGGTGCTCGAGGGCGGCGGTCACATCGCCGAGATCCTGGACAAGGCGACAGGCGTCAATCCGCTGTGGACACCGCCGTGGCCCTCGATCGAGCCGGAGGACTTCGACCACGTCACACACCCGGGCTACGGCGCAGGACCCGCAGAGAGCCGGCTGCTCTCGGCGCTGATGGGTCACAACCTGTGCCTCGATTTTTTTGGCGGACCATCACCAGAAGAAGAAGCTGCGGGTTTGTCCGCACACGGCGAGGGGTCGATCGCGGTCTACCAGATTGAACATGACGACTCATCGCTCGTCATGCGGGCACGTTTCCCGATCGCACAGTTGCGCGTGGAGCGGCAGATTGCACTTCACGGCCGGGCCGTCCGCATTCGCGAGAATGTCGAGAACCTCACCGGTATCGACCGTCCGCTCGGCTGGACCCAGCACGTGACGCTGGGGCCGCCGTTCATCGAGCGCGGCGTGACGGAATTTCGCGTGCCTGCGACGCGATCGAAATCCTTCGAAAGCGCGTTTGGCAGCGCGGACTATCTCACTGCGGGTGCGGAGTTCGACTGGCCGATGGCGCCGGCGATCGCCGGCGGGTACGCCGACCTCCGGCGCTCCTCGACAGCGCCGGTGTCGAGTGCGTACTCCGCCCATCTGATGGATCCGGGCCAGACGCACGGGTATTTTGTCGCGCACTCCCCACGCCACCAGCTGGCGTTCGGCTACATATGGAACCGCAGCGCCTTTCCATGGCTTGGCATCTGGGAGGAGAACGCGAGTCGTCCTTCGTCGCCTTGGAACGGTGCCGGACTTACGCGTGGGATGGAGTTCGGTGTGTCACCATTTCCAGAGACGCGGCGCCAAATGATCGACCGCGGCCGGCTCTTCGGCGTACCGACTTACCGATGGCTTCCCGCGCAGGCTACCGTGTCTGTTGAGTATTGGGCGGTGATCCGTCCCGCAGCGCAGATTCCCGAAACGTTCGCGTGGCCGAACTGAGGTGCATATGACTCGTCACGTTCTATTGATCCGGATCTTGCTGGCGCTGGTGCTTGTCAGTCCATCCCTGCTTGCTGCCGAACAGGCGACGACGCCGCCGGGACCGGCGCCGCAGGCTCCGGCCGGGGGTCGCGGCGGCGGCCGCGGTGCGGCGCTCAAGTCGCCGGAGATCGCCGCCGATGGTCGCGTCACGTTCCGGCTGCGCGCGCCCAACGCGAAAGAGGTCGTCGTCTCGCTCGGTCAAACACGCCTGCCAATGCAGAAGGACGAGCAGGGCGTCTGGACCGCGACGAGCGACACGCTGGCGCCGAACTACTACACGTACTCGTTCGTGATCGATGGCACGACGGTCAGCGATTCTGCGAATCGGCGAATGGAGACGTCATTCGGAAGCGCCCGGTCGATGTTCGTCATCCCCGGACCGGAGCCGTGGCTGCCAGACCCTGCTGTACCGCGAGGCGCGATCGCCCGGCATACATTCCGGTCGGCGATCGCGAAGGACGAGCGCGATTTCCTGGTCTACACGCCGGCGGGATACGAGCCAAAACGTTCACGCGCGTATCCGACCCTGTATCTGCTGCACGGACTTGGCGATGACGCAGAACGATGGATGAACGGCGGCGGCGCTAACGTCATCCTCGACAACCTCATCGCGCAAGGCAAGGCGGTGCCGATGGTGGTCGTGACCACCCTCGGTTACGGCGTGAATAACGGACCGGCAGGCGCATCGACGCCGGAGAGCATTCCGGACTACACGAAAATCCTGCTCACTGAAGTCATGCCCGTCGTCGAGAAGACCTACAACGTCGCGACCGGCCGCGATCAACGCGCCATCGCCGGCCTTTCGATGGGCGGCGCCGAGGCGCTATTCACGGGCCTGAATCATCTGGACAAGTTCGCCTGGATCGGCTCGTTCAGCGGAGCGTTCGTGATGTGGCGCAGCGCAGCAGGGGTCGACGGCAACGCCGGCCGCGGCGCAGCTCCGTCGAATAGCACGCCAGTATTCGAGAAGACTTTTCCGTCCCTCGACACGAAAGCGAATTCCTCTCTGCGAATGCTCTGGATTACGTGCGGCACGGCCGATGGACTCATCGGCGTCAATCGCGAGTTCAAGGACTGGCTGCGATCCAAAGGCGTACGTTTCACGGAAGAGGAAGTGCCCGACATGGGGCATGTCTGGCCGCTGTGGAGGCGAAACCTCGTGGACTTCGCACAGAAAGCGTTCCAGAAATAGCGGGGTGGGCTCGGGGCCGGCTGCGTTTCGTTTCGCAAAACGTCGGCCTGGGTGCGGCACCCGGCCTGCCGAGGTCCCATCCGCCTGATGCGCCTCACAAAACACGCTGAAAACGCGCGGTCGGCCGTGCCGTCGTGCCGGAGTGCAGTGCGAAACGGCGTGACCATGCGGGTGCAGACCACGGACGACGGCGAACCGGTCTATTATCCTCGCCTAAGAACGTCACGAACGTAACCTGAGGCATCCATGCGCATTCGAACGCTCCTGGTCGCGGTTCTACTGCTGTCCGTCCCAACGCTGTGGGCGTCCGATTTCCTGACGGAGGGCGTCGACGCGGCGCGAACCGGTTGGGTCAAGGACGAGAAGATCTTCACGACCGCGAACGTCAGCAGCATGAAACTGCTGTGGAAGATCAAGCTCCCCAGTACCCCGCGGGAAATGCACAACCTCTTCGCGCCGCTCATCGCCGAACGCGTGAACACGCCGCGTGGAGTCCGGGAGATCGCCGTGGTCGCGGGCGTCTCGGACGATCTCTTCGCCATTGACGTCGCAAACGGCGAACCGCTGTGGCACACGCATTTCGACACGACTTTTCCAGGCGGCGGGCGCGTCGGCGATGCATTGTGCCCGGGCGGGCAAACCGCGGTGCCGACGATCGGCCGGGCCGGAGAAGGCCGGTACACGATCTACGCGGTGTCGTGGGACGGCCGGCTGCGACAGGTCAATCTGGCCGACGGCAAGGATGTGGCACCGCCCGAGAAGTTCATGCCGCCGAACGGAAAGCCCTACGCCCTCAATCTGGTCAACGGCGTCATTTACACCGCCAGCGCTCAAGGCTGCGGCGGAGTACCGAATGCGTTCTATTCATTCGACCTCGCTACCCGCAAGTCCAGCACGTTCCTGCCCGCCGGCGGCGGATTGTGGGGCCGTCGAGGCGCGGTGATATCCCCCGAAGGCGTCGCGTATCTCGGTACGGGCGACGCCACGTTCAATCCGGCGACCAAGAGCCTCGGTAACGGGATCGTCGGCGTGCAACTTGACGCCAACAAGCAGCTTCAGCTCGTCGACTACTTCGGCCCCCCGAACGCCAACTGGTTGTTCCGTCGCGACCTCGACGTCAACGTCACCCCGATGTCCATCGACTACCGCGGCCGCAAGTTCCTGGTGGGAACGAGCAAGGAATGCCGGATGTGGCTGCTCGATCGCGAGGCACTCGGCGGCGACGATCATCGGACGACGCTTCACACAACCCCGCTTCTCTGCAACGAAGCGCAGGCATTTGACGGCAGGGGCGTCTGGGGAGCGACGGCCGCCTGGCAGGACGCACGCGGGACGCAGTGGGTGCTCGTGCCTTTCTGGGGACCGGTCCACCCGGACTTTCACGCACCGATCGAGCATTCGCGGCCGGCCGGCGGCGGTGTCGCGGCCTATCGCCTCGAAGAGCGGTCCGGAAAATGGCAACTGACACCGGCGTGGCTGTCGCGCGACATGGACCTGGCTGAGGAGGTCGTTGTCGCAGGTGGTGTCGCGTTCGCGTACGCGGCCGGCGAAGACGCGACGCAGGTTCTGCAGGACGCGGCGTGGAATGAACCGGGCGGGGCCCGCTATGGCGGTGGACTCAGCAGCGGGTCGGTGCGCCGAATTCCTGGCGGCCGGTATTCAACCCTGCACGCGCTGGATGCAATCACAGGCAAGGAACTGTGGTCGAGCGGCAAGGAGATCACGTCGTGGAACCACTTCAGTGGTCTGACGGTCGCGAACGGCCGCGCGTACGTCGGCACGTTCGACGGCACGGTGTACTGCTTCGGCGTCCCGCGCCCGGCCGGCGGCAAGTAGCGAATTGGACGGAGGATTCTCGTCATGCGCATGAAGGTTGTTTCAGTCGTTGCACTAGCCGCGCTGGCGGGTGGGGCGTTATGGGCTCAGGTCCGCGGTGGTGGATCCGAGTGGCTGACCGCACAAGGCGACGCGCAACGCACGTCCTGGATCCGGAATGACGCCGCCATCTCGGTCGACGCGATGGCGAAGCCCGGCTTCGAACTGCAATGGAAGGTGAAACTCGAAAACCAGCCACGCTATCTGAACGGGCTGGGTCAGGGCGTCACGGCGAACGGCGTCACCTTGTTCGTTCCGTTGTCGCTCGTCACCGGGAGTTCGAACAACGTCTATTCCATCGACAACGACACGGGATACGTGCTGTGGCAACGGCATTTCGACGCGGCACTGCCCGCCGCGACGGCCGCCTGTCCCGGCGGAATTACATCGGCTGCGACTCGCATCGTCGCGGTCGCGCCACCGGCTCTCGCGGGCGCGCGGGGCGGCGGCGGCGGTGGTGGCCGCGGCGGTGGTTATCGCGGCAGCGTCAGTGAGCCTGGTCAGGGAATCGTCGTGGAAGCGCGCGGTGGCGGTGCCGGACGTGGCGGTGCGCCAGGCGCGCCACCCGCAGCAGGAGCAGCGGGCGCGGGCGCCGGTGGTGCAGCAGGTGCCGGTGCAGGCGCAGGTGCCGTTCCGCCAACGGGAGGCGCGCCGCCGGCAGGCGCCGCTGGAGCTGGAGGACGAGGCGCGGGCGCACCCGGACAACCACCTGCAGCCGGCGGAGGAGGGGGTCGCGGGGGTGGTGCGACCGCACCAGGAATTCCGGGCGCTCCGGCCGGCGGTCCGGCCGGTGGATTTGGGCGTCCGTCTGGCGTTGTCTATGTACTCGCGAGCGACGGCGCTCTCCACGTGCTGGGTAACCCGTCGGGCAAGGACATCCAGAAGCCGGCGCCGTTTCTTCCTCCGAACGCGAACTGGTCCGACCCGGTCGCGATCAACACCTCGCTGTACGCCGGCACCAGCAATCGGTGCGGCGACGCCGCGAATGCAATCTGGGCGATCGACCTCGCGGCCGAGGACAAACCCGTCTCGTCGTGGAAGACGAACGGCGGCGGCATCGTGGGCTCGGTGGCAGTCGGTATCAACGGCATGCTGATCGCCGCGATCGGACCGGGGCCAGCGAGCGCGGGCGGCTACGCCAACGCCATCGTCTCCATCGATCCTGCGACAATGCAGCTGAAGGACTGGTTTACGGATCCGGGCACTGAATTCGTCTCGACGCCGATCGTCTTCAGCCATGGCGACAAGGACATCGTCGCGGCCGCGACGAAAGACGGGCGCATCCTGCTGCTTGATGCGAGTTCGCTCGGCGGCGCGAATCACTCGACGCCGCTCCATGCCTCCCGATCGCTTGCAGGCGGCGCCGCCTTCGCTCCAGGCGTGTTGGCGACCTGGCAGGAAGTGCTTCCGGGGCCACCCGCCGCCACGCCACCGGCCGCGCCTGCTGCGGCAGGGGCTCCAGTCGCGGGTCCACCCGCCGCACCTGCCGCAACCGTAATACCGGGCACGCGCTGGCTCCTGATTCCGACAGCCAATACGATCACGGCGCTGAAGGTCGTCGATAGTGGCGGCAAGCCGTCGCTGCAGCAAGGGTGGGTGTCTCGCGATTTCGCCTCGCCGGCAACGCCGCTCATCGTCAACGGCGTGGTCTTCGCCATCGCAAGCGGGCGCGCCGCCTCGACTGCCGGCGCGACCGCGGCAGACATCGTGAAGCGTTCGTCACCGGCCGTGCTCTACGCCCTGAACGGAGTGGACGGAAAGGAACTCTGGACGAGCGGGAAGACGATCACATCTTTCTTCCCGGGTAAGAGTTTCTGGAGTGCAAATGGTCAGGTGTACGTCGGCGCGTTCGACGGTACCCTGTACGCGTTTGGATTTGCCATGGAGCGCAAGCATTGAAGCACGTGTCAGTGGCGCTGCTCGGTCTGATTCTCGTGGTGGCCGTACGGGCCACCGCGCAGCAGAATCCACGTCCTCCCCAGTCACTGGACATGCTTCCGCCCGGGCCGGGCAGGGACGCCACGATCAAGGTCTGTTCCGGTTGTCACAACGTGGGTATCGTCGCGTCGTTGCGGCTCACCCGCGACGGTTGGGCCGGTGTCGTGAAGGACATGGTGAAGGAAGGCGCGACGGGCACCGACCAGGAGATCGCACAGGTGATCGAATACCTCTCAGCGAATTTTCTTGGCGAGTCGCCGCGCCCCATCAACGTCAATACCGCGCCTGCGATTGACCTCGAGAGCGTGATCGGACTCCTTCGAAGCGAGGCAAGAGCGCTCATCAACTATCGCGAGAAGACCCCGTGCAAGGCGATCGAGGATCTGAAAAAGGTCCCTGGCCTGGACTTCAAGAAGATCGAGGCGGCCAGGGATCGGATCGTCTGCCTGTAGAGTCTAGAACCGGACATCCACGTGAAGCGAGACACGTCGCGGTGAGCCGATCGCCGTTCCTGAAAACAGACCGGCGAAGTTAATCAAGTTCAACCGGTTGGCGACGTTGACGATGTCGACGCGCGCGCGAATACGTTGGCGCAGCGTGACTGAAAGCGACGTGTCAAACCCGAAGGCCGGCCGAACGCGGCCTGCACCGAAATCCACGCGGTCAAGAACCGCCGCATCGTAGTGACCGGTTTCGTCGTCATCGCCGAGCTCCGTCGGCAGGCCGCTGCCGTAGAAACCGCCCAGCGCAACCGATGCGCGATGTGAGAGTTGATACTGCAACCGCCCGGCCAGTGTGTGCCGCTGATCCTGCGACAACCGGAACTTCCCTGTCGCGTTCTCCAGCACTTCAGCCGCCTCGTGGCCCAGAAACAGGCCACCGGTCACCGGAAGCGATCCCTCCCCCACCATGTACGCGTAGCTGATCGCGCCGGAAACCCGACCCCAGCGTGGGAGGTCGACCCTGGCCTCCGCTCCGCGGACGGTTGCGCTCTGAAACGTCGTTGGAAAGCCGACGCCCGTGTTGAGCAGAAGGTCGTCATCCGCGAAGTTCGTGAGGTTTCGCCAGTAGGCCGAGACGTCGAGGCGCGCACGGCCGCCGAGTGACTTCGAGAAGCCCAGATCAAAGAAGTGGCCGCGGGACGGCCGCACCGGCAGCCGGAGCACCTGGTCGCTCAAGCTATCGACGGCCGGGGAGCTCGCGACGAGGAGATTCTCGAACGCCGGAGTCTGGAAGATACGGTCGTAGGATCCGCGTACGACCAGGTTTGCCGTGGGCAGGAAGTACGCCACGCTGAGCCGCGGGCTCCACATCTGCTCGGTGACAATTACTGAGTACCGGTCGCATCGGAGCCCCAGGCTGGCCGTCCAGTTGTTCAATCGGAATCGATCCTGGACGAACAACGCGAACTCACGGTCTGGCGACCGCCCCGTAAACGCGAACTCACGAGGCGTGCTGGGTTCGAACGCCTGCGGATCGGTGACGAGGAGATCCAGGGACTCCTCGATGTTCGCGATTGCGGCTTCGCCGCCAAAACGGAACTCGTGACTGCCCCGCTGCAGCGTGACGACGCCCTTGCCGTAGACCTCCCGATAGCGGCGCGACTGGTCGGCGACGATTGGCGTCGAGGCCGAGTTGGATTCGAGGTCTGCACCAATCTGGCGAAAGAGGCCCTTGAATTCTCCGAGGGCATTTCGCGACAACAGGCGCTGATACGACAGCACGCCAGCGGTTTCGTGGCTGCGCCGTTCCTGCCGCTGTCCGGCCTCCTCCTGCGCTGTTTCGTTCGGGACCAGGAATCGCGCGCCGGTGTGGCGAATGCTGAATGCTGCGCGGTCCGTGTCACGCCAGTCCCGCTCGTACCGGGCCGACGCAGACGACGTCGATCCGTGATTGGCGTAATTGGCAAGGACGGGCGGGTCTAGAAAACGATCGGTGGCGCCACCGTCGACACTCGCCTGCAGAGATCCCGCCGCCGTTCTATAGCTCGCGAGCGCCGACCCTCCGAACGTCGCGAGCGCGCCCCCGTACACGGACGCCTGCCCGTGCAGCCCCCGAGTCGCGTCCTTGGCGGTGACGACCTCGACGACGCCGCCCAGCTTGCGCCCGTACTCCGCCGGGTAGCCCGCAGTCAGCACGCTCAGCGCTGCAACGCCGTTAGCGTCGGGATCGGGCATGAACGCGGGTGAGCGATTGTCGGTGAGCGGCAGCCCGTCGATCACGTACTGGACCTGATACTCGGATCCGCGCGGGTGAAGGATTCCGTTCGCTTCGAGCAGCCAACCCGGCTGCGTGGCCACCAGGTCGAGAAAGCTGCGGCCCGGCAGCGATGGCGTGCGGTTCTCGATCGTCGAGGAACCGATTCGATGAACGAGCGACGTTCGCTGTCCGTCGATCAAGGTGTCGGCACCGGTGACGGTGACCGAGGTGGACAGCGGAGCCACTGTCAGGCGCACCTGCAGCTCCTGCGGAATCGAGGAACGAACCTCGACCACGGAGCGGAATGGCGCGAAACCGGCGCGGTCGATGCTCACGACGTAGCGACCGAACGACAGACGCCGGGCGACCGCCCGACCGAGCGAGTCGGTACGATACTGCCCGTGGAACTGGTTCGCCTCGCTCGTCAGTTCCAAGACGACGTTGACGGCCAGGCCGGCAGGATCGCTCACGGCCAACCGAAGCTCCCCGGTTTCGCTCTGCAACGTGAGGGACAGCGCCACGATCGCCGCGTACACAAACATCGTCAGGTTGATATTATCCGGCCGCGGATGGAACGCGTTGGTCTACTGGTCCTGCGGCTTGGTTTCGCGGCACTGCTCCTCGGATTCCATGGATGGACGAGGCTGGGCCGAGCGATCGGATACGTCTTCTACGGGCAGCCCTGGACGTTCGTGGATCTGGTCGGCCGGCTGGGTTTTCCGATACCGGCAGTCTTCGCCGTTCTCTCCGCAGCGGCTGAATCCATTGGCGCAGTTCTCGTCGCCGTTGGACTGTTCACACGGTGGGCGTCGGCCGTCATTGCGATCAACATGGCCGTAGCGCTGACCAATGAAGCATTGAAGGGCGACCCCCTGGAACTGCCGGCGTTGTACCTGCTCGGGGCGGTGACGATCCTGCTGCTTGGACCCGGACTGTGGTCACTCGACGGCGTCCGTGGACGACGGCGCCGCACCTGACGTCGATCGATCAGCGGCGATCAGCAGCGATCAGCGGCCGCCAGCATGAACCGCGCCCCAGGGACTGCCGCCGGTTGCGATGCGCGCGGTGATCGTCCCGCTCGCCACGTCGACGATCGAGACGTCACCTGACGGTCCATTTGCGGTGTACAGCGTCTTCCCATCCGGGCCAATCGCAATTCCCCACGGCCGGCCGCCCACATTGTCGATTGTGCGAAGGAGTTTGCGCCCCTTGACGTCGATGACCGCGATCGACTGCGCACGGCCTAACGAAACGAACACCACAGCCCCATCGGGCGACATCGTCAAACCCATCGGTCTCGGTGGAATGGTCGCGCCAGCGGCCTGGGGAAACCGGACATGGCTGACGACCTTGCGCCGGATCGCATCAACCACGGTCACGGTGGCGTCGTTCTCGTTGGTGACGAATGCCGTCGCGCCGTCCTCGGTGAATGCCACCGCGCGCGGCCGAAGGCCCGACTTCAGGCGCGCCGCGATCTTGCCGGATGCCGTGTCGACCACGACCACCTCACCGTCGTTCTCGCACGTGACGTAGACCTCACGTCCGCCGGGCCTCATCGTCACGCCTTCCGGCTCCTCGCCGACTTTCACGCGCGACTCGACCGTTCCAGTCGCCACATTGACGACGGACATCTCCGCCGCATCCTCGTTGGAGACGTACAGCCGCGCGCCGTCCGCCGACAGATCGAAAGACTCCGGATCCTGGCCACTCCTCAGCACGCGATCCAACTTGCCGGTCGTCAGGTCGATGACGCCGATGCCGTCGGCGGATCTATCTGCCGGGGGGAGTTTCGACTCGTCCACACCAGGTCCCGCGATCGGCGATCCGGACAACGCGACATAGAGCTGCTTGCCATCGTGCGACAGACGGAGCCCCCGCGGCCGCTTGCCTACGGGTATGCGTCCAAGCATCTGACGCGTCGATGGATCGATCACGATGATCGCGCCGCCTGTCTCGTCCGAGATGTACACGCGTGCACCGCCGGTTGTCAGGACGGGCGAAGGGGCGGGCGTCGGTGACGGCGGCGGAGGTTGCTGCTGGCCACATCCGGACGCAGCAATTGAACTCATCAGGAAGATCGCTGTCACGAACCTGCGCATGGCTAGCCCCTGGACCGCGGTGGCCGTCTAGTTGATTCTCAATGTCGCACCGACGCGAACCGTACGCCCAGGCGCAACGGTCACGAGCGGCGTCCGGCCGACTTCGATGCGCGCGTCGGCGGCGTTGTCGATGGTGAGGTCAAGTGCCAGCCTGTCAGTTCCGAAACGCACGCGCAGATCGAGCTGCCTGACCTTCGCGAGCAGGAACGTATTCCTGTCGTCGTCAAACTGAGTCGAAACCGCACGCCAGGAAAACGATGCGCGCGTCCAGCGATTGATCGCGGCGTCACCGCTGAACGACGCCGACACCTTCGGCACCTGCGGCAGCCACTTGCCTTCGAGCGGCGCCTCGATGGAGTGACGGAAGCGCGAGTCGACGATGAGCGCCGACGCACGCAACGTGACGCCCGTCACCGGCTGCAGGCTCAAATCGAGCTCCGCGCCCTTCGCATGCGCCTCGCCGGTGTTCCTGCGCTCGCGGATGATCGTCGGAGTGGTCTGGACGGTGAAGTTCGCGATCGCGTCCTTCACCACGGTCCAGAATCCACCGGCCGATGCGTGCCAGTTTCTGCCTGACACGGCGACTGCGCCCTCCGTGGACATCGCCCGCTCGGGCAGGAGGTCTGCGTTCGCGCGCGTCAGGATCGCGCCGACCTGGAAGTTGCGCACCATCTCGTTCAGCGAGGGCCACCGATGGCTGCCCGACGCGGCGCCGCGCAGCACCACCGACGGAGACAGCCGGTACGATGCCGTGACGTTGCCTACCGTGGCGCCGTCCCTGGCCGCGCCGGCGCGGGGCGCCAGCCGAGATTCGCGGCGGATCCCAGTCCCGATGGACAGACGGGAGGACGGCGAGAATCCCGCGTGCATCGACACGGCGTCGGCGTCGTCTCTGAGCGCCATCACGAACGAAGTGGAGGTACGGCGCTCGCTGAAATCCGCGGCGGTGCGGGTCATCACGTATCGTGCGGTCAGGAAGCCGCGCGGAATGACGCGTCCGACTTCAACCACGCCACGCGTGCCCGTCGTGTTGATGAACTGTGTCGACGTGAACGTCTCAGTCTGGCGGTTCGAGGACGGCGTCGTGAACACCTGCCGGAACGAATTGGGACTGAACGAGATCTTCGTTCCCACCGTGGTGCCTCCCAGCATCCGGTCGTACGACAGCGCGAACGTCCCGCCGGCCATCCGGTTGCGCTGCAGCGGCGTGCCATTGCCCCGCTCGTCGCGGCTCGCCCAAGCGCTGAGCGTAATGTGATCCACGGGCGTTCCGAACCGGACCTTCCCCAAGGCGCTGAACCACTCCGCATCAGCCCGCACGTCCACGGCTCCCGCTGACTCCGGCGCAGTCGGGACGATGCCGTCCGTCTTGAACCAACTGATCGTCCCGAACGCAGACGAGCCTCCGGCCGGGCCGCCGGCGGCGACGTCCAGCGCGGCAACGCCGAGATCGCCGCCGGTCAGGCGAACGGTGCCCGTGCGGGACTGCGGCAGATTCGATGAAAGGGTCAGGACGCCGCCGAGCGCGTCCGATCCGAACGTCGCGCCGTGCGCGCCGCGATCGATCTCGACCGTGTCGAGCGCCAGCGCCGGCAGCCGTGTCCAGGTCACCCACGACCCGAAGCCCTCGGTTAGGGGCACGCCGTCGAGCAGCACCAACCCGCGGCTCGCTCCGGACGCCGACAGACCGCGCATCGTCACGCCATGTGTCGTCGGGTTCGACGCGCGTGACGTCGAGCGGCGGAACAGCGAAAAACCGGACACCACGCGCAGCGCTTCGTCGAGCGTCACCGCGGGGATGGTGGTCAGCATCGACGAGGTGAGCACGGTCGTACCAGTCGGCGGGCGGCGCCACGCCTCCGATGAGGCCGTGCCTTCGACGAGAATGGACTCGCGAATGACCGACGGCCGCAGCGTGATCGTGGCCGGCGACGCCGCCAGCTGCTCTCTGACGGTACCGAAACCGGACGCCCGCACTTCCACAGTCGCCGGCAGCGTGACGCCGGGGATCTCGAATTCGCCGCGCTCGTTCGTCACGGCCGTCAACACGCGATCGCCCTGGACGACGATGAGCGCCGCGTTCGGCACGGCGACGTCGTCGGGCGTGCGGACCTTCCCAGTGAGACCGGCATCGCCAAGGACGAGTGCCAGGATCGCGGCCCAGACTGCTGTCATCTCGCTACCCGTTCTTCCTTTCGAATTCCTGCATGAACGCGACGAGGTCGCGCACGCCTTGCTCGGGAAACGCGTTGTAGATCGAGGCGCGCATGCCGCCGACGGAGCGGTGCCCCTTCAAGCCGTCAAACCCGGCGGCCGTTGATTCCTTCACGAAGAGCCGCTCGAGCTCCTCGCTCGGCAGCTTGAAGGTGACATTCATCAGGGAGCGGCAGCCTTTGTCCGCATGCGGACTCCAGAACGCCGTTCGATCGAGCTCCGCGTAGAGCAGCGCAGCCTTGCGCTGATTCACTTTCTGGATCTCGGCCAGGCCGCCCATCGCGACGAGCCACTTGAGCACCAGGCGGAGGATGTAGATGCCGAAGACCGGCGGCGTGTTGTACAGCGAGCCGTTCTCGGCCTGCACGCGGTAGTTCAACATCGACGGGAGCGCGTCCGCCGAGCGGGCGAGCAGGTCCTCACGCACGATCACGACGGTGACACCGGACGGTCCCAGGTTCTTCTGCGCGCCGGCATAGATGACGCCGTATCGCGCAACATCGATCGGGTGCGAGAACATGTCCGAGGAGCTGTCGCACACGAGCGGGGCATCGCC
Source organism: Vicinamibacterales bacterium (assembly GCA_035606665.1). Classification (GTDB taxonomy): domain Bacteria; phylum Acidobacteriota; class Vicinamibacteria; order Vicinamibacterales; family SCN-69-37; genus DASUGC01. The sequence goes on from DATNEY010000031.1 coordinate 76,922, forward strand.
GACGTTAGGCACGTACGGCCACTCGGTACCATGGATCGTGTTGTTCGACGTCATGTGCACGTACGCCGCGCCCGGCGTCAGGCGAATCTCCTCCTGCGCCGGGATTCGCTTGAAGTTCCCGTTCTCGGTCGAGGCCGCGACATTGGTCGTGCCGACCTTCTTGGCTTCTTTCAGCGCCTTCTTGCCCCAGTCTCCCGTCACGATGTAGTCGGCGGTCGTGCCCGGAAGGAGCAGGTTCATCGGCACCATCGAGAACTGCAGGCTGGCGCCTCCCTGCAGAAACAGCACCTTGTAGTCCGGGGGTATGCCGGCCAGGGCGCGCAAGTCGGCCTCGGCGCCCTGGATGATCTGGTCGAACGGCTTCGAACGGTGGCTGATCTCGAGCACCGACATGCCGACGCCGGGCAGCTCCACCAGATCCCGCTTTGCTTCCTCGAGTACCGGCACCGGCAGGACCGCCGGCCCGGCGGAAAAATTATAAATACGTGACACGCGCACTCACCTCGCGGCCCACATTCTATCCAGCTATTCAGATCAGGTGGACGAGGAGGCCATCCCTGAGCTTCGGCTCGAACCAGGTCGATTTCGGCGGCATGATGCCGCCCTCGTCGGAAATGGCCATGAGGTCCCCGAGGCTCACAGGGAACATGGAGAACGCCACGGCAGCCTGACGGCTGCCGACGACGCGCTCGAGCTCGTCAGTGCCGCGCATGCCACCGACGAAGTCGATCCGCTTGTCCGTACGGGGATCGCCGATGCCCAGGTGAGGCTCGAGGATGCGCCGGTGCAGGACTTCGACATCGAGGGAATCGGCGCGCGATGCACCGCGATCCGGTGCCGGGAGCGTGATTGAGTACCAGGCGCCGTCGAGGAACATGGAAACCATGCCCTGGCGCTTCGGATCCGGCATGCCGGGGTTCACGTCGATTTCGCTGGCCCGGATCGCCGCGATCAGACTCGACGGGGTATGGTCCCGGAGATCCTTGACGGTCCGGTTGTAGGCGAGGATCTGGACCTCTGTGTCAGGAAACGCGACCGCAATGAACCGATCGGCATCGGCGGTGCGCCCGCCCTTCGATCGCAGCTCGGCGCGTGCGCGCGCGGCGCTGGCGGCACGGTGATGGCCGTCGGCGATGTACATCGCCGGAGTTGCGGCGAAGGCGTCGACCACCGAACGGGTCTCCGAGGCGGGAACGCGCCACACCTGATGACGAACCCGATCGGGCGCCGTGATGTCGTAGAGCGGCGGTGCTCCGGTCACCAGCTTCTCCACCGCCTTTACCGCCGCGGACGCGCGATAGGTCAGGAACACGACGCCGGTCTGCGCGCGGAGATCGAGCATGTGCCGCGTCCTGTCGTCTTCCTTTTCCTTGCGCGTCTTCTCGTGCTTCTTGATCGATCCCTGTTCGTACTCATCGACGGAGAAGCAGCCCGCGACACCGGTCTGCACGTGCTCGCCCATATGCAGCCGGTAGAAATAGAGTGACGGCTCGTCTTCCAGCAGGAGCGGGGCGGATCGTTTGAGCTGTTCGAAATTGTTGACGCTCTGTTCGTACACGCGATTGTCGTACGGAGAGAGACCCGAGGGCAGATCGATCTCGGCGCGCGTCACGTGAAGGAAGCTCAGCGGTTCGCCACGAGCCAGCGCGCGCGCTTCATCGGTGTTGACGACATCGTACGGAACGGAGGCGACGTGCGCAGCCACCTCGGGCGCGGGACGCAGCGCCCGGAACGGAAACAGCTGTGACATGGTTGTTTTGTGCCGGGGCTACAGCCCCGGCCGGCGACCGAGGACGGCGATTTTCGCGGCAAGCTGACTCATGGCGTCATCACGAACCTTCAGAAACGCGGGCAGGCGGTCCGCCGCGAGCGGTTCGCCCTTCGGCATGCGCTTCAGCTCCGCCGTCGGATTGACGTACTTGCCGTTCTTGAGAATCCGGAAGTCGAGATGCGGCCCCGTCGCAGTGCCGGTCGAGCCGACGTAGCCGATCAAATCGTCCTGCGACACGCGCGCACCGGGACGAATCCCGGCAGGAATCGACGACAGATGCAGGTACGCCGTCTGATAGCCTCCGGCATGCCGGATCCTGACCATACGGCCTGCCTCACCATTCCAGCCGGCGAAATCGACGACGCCGGACGCTGATGCGAAGACGCGCGTTCCAGCCGGCGCGCCGTAGTCGACGCCGAGGTGCGCGCGGTACGTCCCATGCACGGGATGGAACCGGTTCATGGAAAATCCCGACGTGATCCGCGGGTCGAACCCCAGCGGCGACTTCCGAAACTGCCGTTTCAGCGAACGTCCGTCAACGTCGTACCACACCGGCTTTCCGTCGCTGTCCTCAGTCCACACCGCCGTGAGCCGGCGTCCTCCGTTCACAAGTACGGCAGCCTTGATGTCCCCATATCCGGCGAACTCGCCGTCGCGTGTCGCGCGCTCGAAGAGCAGCTCGAACTTATCGCCTGGCTGCAGGTCGGAGTTGAAGTCGACTTCACCGCCGAAGATCGCGGCCATCGCAAGCGCGAGTTGCTCATTCTCGCCCGCCGCGTCGAGCACACCGATAAGCGAGTCGCCTCGGCCGATCTCTCCCACCAACGCGTCGAGTTCGACCGTTTTCGGCAGCGTGACGACTTCCGCGCTGAACGCGGGCGCCGCGTCCATCGAAGGCCGCCGAATCACGCGCAACAGCCGATCGGCGTCAATCTGATAGCGGAACTCGCGGAGCAGGCCGTCGATCGTTGTCGAGATCCTGTAGGCCTGGTTGGCCCTCAACTGGCGCGGGTTGAAAACGCCGGTCAGCGCCCTCAGGAGTGAACCGGTTGTTTCCGCGGAGAGCTCGTGACGCTGCAACAATGTCTCGAGGGTCGCGTTCTTCGGGACCCTGGCGTCGATGCTCGGACCGTCCGGCGCGAGCCGGATATCCTGGAGAGCGGTCTCGGACCTGCCCGCCGGCACCGAGCAGCCGGCAGCGCCGACACCCAGGGCCGCAATCGCGGCGACGGCGGCAACGACTCGAGAGTGCAGCATCCTTCCCTATATATCGCCCGTAAACGCATGGGCCTTAGCAGGCGTCTGGAGTTTCGGGCGGCCGATAGATTACCACCGCCCAATGCGGTATCGTTCGACGCCGCAAGGAGATCCCGAATGAAAAGGCATCATTTCGTCGCCGCAGGATTTGGTCTGCTTCTGACCGTCGCCACCGTCGGCCTGCCCGTAAGGGCTGCGACTACGGATGAGGCAATCGATTACGACGCCATCAACAAGATCAAGAACCAGGGGCTCGTCGCCGCCAATTCGCAAGTGATGGACGTGGCGAGCTGGCTGACCGACGTGTACGGTCCGCGCCTCTCGGGATCACCCGGCATCCAGAAGGCCGGCGAGTGGGCCGTGGCAAAAATGAAGGAGTGGGGCCTCTCCAACGCGCGGCTCGAGCCCTGGCCCGCGGATGCTTCCGGCGGCAACAACGGGTTTCCGCGCGGCTGGACGAACGACAAGTTCTACCTTGCGGCGGTCTCACCGCAGGCGTTCCCGATTCCAGGCACGCCGACGGCATGGACCCCTGGCACGAACGGTCTCGTCCGCGGCGACGTGGTGCTGGTCACCGAAACCACCGAAGAGGAGCTCAAGGCGAAGTACGCCGGCAAGCTGCGCGGCAAGTGGGTGATCACCCAGACGGCGCCCGACGTGCAGGCGTACTGGAACGCGCCGGCATCGCGGCACACCCGCGAAGATCTCGCCCGCATGGACAGCCCCGACATGCCGACGACGTTCAGCACGCAGCCGGCGGCGCCGGGTGGCGGTCGTGGTGGCCCGGGCGCGCCCGGCGGCGGAAGAGGCGGCCCCGGCGGCGCGGCCGGTGGTGCTCCCTTCAACCGCAACGCTTTCTTCATCGCCGAGGGTGTGCTCGGTACGTTCTCGACCGCGCCGCGCGGTCACGGCATCTATACGATCGGCGGCGGATCGCGCACCGCGGATCCTGCGACGCTGCTTCCGGGCATCGCGATTCCAGCCGAACAGTACGGCCGCCTCGCCCGCATGATCGGCAAGGGCCAGACGGTCACCATCGAGGCCGACATCAAGAACACGTACAACCCGAACCCGGCGATGTTCAACGTGATCGGCGAGATCCCGGGTACGGACAAGGCGGCGGAGGTCGTCATGCTCGGCGCGCACTTCGATTCCTGGCACGCATCGACCGGTGCGACAGACAACGCCGCCGGCTCCGCCGCGATGATGGAGGCGATGCGCATCCTCAAGCAGTCGGGCGTGCGGCTGCGCCGGACGGTTCGCATCGGGCTGTGGAACGGCGAGGAGCAGGGTCTGATCGGCTCACGCCTCTACGTGCAACAGGTCTTCGGCGGCGGGCGCGCGGGTGGCGCCGGGCGCGGTGGTGGCGGCGGCGCGGCAGCAGCGGGCGCGGCTGGTGGTCGCGGTGCAGCGGCACCGGCCGGCGCGGCAGCGACTCCAACGCAGAATCCGACGACGCCAGCGCACGCGAACTTCTCGGCCTACTTCAACATCGACAACGGCACGGGCTCGATCCGGGGCGTCTATCTGCAGCAGAACCAGGCGGTGGCGCCCATCTTCCGTGCGTGGATGGAGCCATTCCGGAGCATCGGCATGACGACGCTGACGCCGGGCAACACAGGCGGCACGGATCATCAGTCATTCGACGGGGTCGGACTGCCGGGCTTCCAGTTCATCCAGGATGCGATTGAGTACGACACGATGACGCACCACACGAACCTGGACAGCTACGAGCGGCTGCAGCCGGAAGACATGCGCCGGAACGCGACGATCGCCGCGGCGTTCGCATTCCTGGCGGCGAACCGTGACGAGAAACTTCCACGCAAGCCGGCGACGCTGCCGGCGGGCGGCGGAAGGGGCGGGAACTAGCTCACTTCCAGAGTGCGAAGACGATTCCTCCGCCGACTCGGTACTCGTTCCAACGTTCACCGAGTTCGCGGAGGAGCCGATAGTCGGCGAACGCGCGAAGGCTCAAGCGCTCGCGGAACTTCAGATCGACGCCACCGCCGGCCTGAAGCAGCCAGCCGTTCTGAATGCCGACGTCTCCGGCCTGGCGTGACAGGCCGCCAAGTACCTGCACGAACGGCATCAATGCCTCACCACCGCCGGTGCTCTGGAGCTTGACTCCGCCCAGGAACCCCCAGCGTTCGATGTTGAATTCCGTAGAGCCCAACTTGCCGCGTTGCCCGCTGACCTCGAACACCAGGCTGCCCGTCTCATTGAAGCGCTGGGCGATGGCGGCCACGAGACCGTACGGCAGTTTCTCGGACCAGCTGCGATCCACCATGTAGCTGTAGCCGCCCATCAAGGTCGTCTTCGCCGGCACGTCGTCTTGTGCCGCCGCGGGAGAAGCATACGCGGCCACAAGCAGCGCCGCTCCAAATAGCGTCGAAATCACTCGAGTAGTTGAAGTCACCAAATCACCAACTCACCAAATCACCAAATCACCAGAGTCCCACTCGTCCGCGCACTGACTCTATCAACTTCACGGGATCGAAGCCGACGCCCTGACGGAACACGGTGTCCACATTGCGAACATCCGCAATCGTCGTCGATGGATCGCCGGTGACCAGCACCAGGTCGGCCTGCTTGCCTGCCGCAATCGACCCGATCCGGCCCTCCCGGCCGAGATACTTCGCGCCATTCAACGTGCCGATCGTGATGGCTTCGAGCGGCGTGAAGCCCGCCTCGACCAGAAGTTCCAGTTGGCGCTGATTCGAATAACCGGGGATCACACCACCGGATCCGGTCGGATCCGTCCCGGCCACCAGCATGCCGCCCGCACGGACGAACGCCCGCTCCAGCTCCATCAGCTTCGGGAACAGCCGCACGTAGTTTCCACCCTGACTCGCTTTCGTCCGCTCGTAGGTCTGGTCGTACTGCTCACGAAGCGGCGCCACTAGGACTTCGACGCCGAGCGGCTTCGGCCGGCCGGGCGTAAAGGTCTCGAACACCGTCAGGGTCGACGTCAGCGCGACTCTCTTTTCGATCAGCGTCGCCACGAGCTTCTTGAACGGTTCGCCGTTCGCGTCGAGCGCCGCGATGGTCTGCTGGCCTGCACCCTGACCCGGGCACACATCCGGTTGTTTCGTGGCCACGAAGTCCGTCGATGCCGCGAAGCCATGCTCGAGGTTGTCGATCCCCATCGCGGCGGCCTCGGCATACGTCACCGAACAGAGGTGGGCCGTGACCTTGATGCCGCGCTGATGCGCCGCCTTGATCGACGCATCGAGCTCGGCGCGCGTGATCTGCATGTATGCCTTGAACGACGTCGCGCCCATCGCCGCCCAGTACGATACCTGCCGGCTTGCGTCCTCGGCGTCGGCCAGCGAGTGCATCTGCAAGAAGGTGTTGTTGCCGTTGAGGTACGGCGCCGTCGCATCGATCGCCGGGCTGGCGATCTCCCCCGCCGCCGCTCGCTGCATCAACGTGATGTCCATCACGCCGTTCACGTTCCCGCCCGTCCTCATCGTCGTCACGCCGCCAGCGAGGTAGAGGCGCGTGAAGCTTTGACCGAGCTGCCCGTACACGTTGGGACCGGTCGGGTAGTACGTGTGCTCGTGCAGCATCACGAGCCCCGGCATGACGGTCTTCCCGGTCGCATCGATCACAGTCGCGCCTTCCGGGATCGCCACGTTCGGTCCGACCGCGGCGATGTTGCCGTCTCGAATCACCAGCGTCTGATCCGCTCGCGCGGGTGCACCGGTGCCGTCGATGACACGGACGTGCGTCAACACGACGACAGGCGCATCGACCTTGACGAACTGACGGACGGCGTTGGCGACCTGGAAGCGCTGCGCGAGGGTGACTGTGGACAGGCAGAGACAGAGGACCGCAAGAACGCGGGATCGGGACATGGGCAGATTGTATTTGGTGATTTGGCGATTTGGCGATTTCTCGGCCCAACGCCATCCACTACGAGGTCAACCGGCGACGGTCCGTGGGACGAGCCTGACGCAAGTGGTCGAGGACGGTTCGGCGGGACGAGGACATGATCGCAAGGAGTTCCAAAGCCTCGCGCCTCAGTTCGGTGGCCCGTTCCGCGTCGCCCAGTCTCAGCCCCCGGTCGGAGCAAGCACCGTACCGACGCGGATCATGGATTGCGCTCGCTCGGTCATTCCTTCAATTGGAAAGACTCCAAACCAATTCAACATCGGCACTGGAATTATTCCAACGCTCGGACGCCTGAACCAACAATCACCAGATCGTCAAATCACCGTCAAATCACCAAATCACCAAATTCAATACTCACCCTCGCCGTCATCGCCGGCGCGCAATCCCCGATCTGTCCACCAGTCTCCGCAGCTCCTTGATCGGCTCTGGGTTGTCGTCGACCTGCAGGCGCAACACAACGTCGTTGTGCAGCCAGACGCCGGCGTCCTTCTTGACGATGAGGAGCGCGGCGGACTGTTGACCGCGATGATCTCCGCCAGCGGCCTGGCCGGCTTCGAGCGCTGCGACCAGCCGGAAAGACAGGTGATTGCGGCGGCCGCGCGAGCCGTCCGGATTCTTCTCGTACTCGGAGTTCTCGAACCCGGCCACCATCGCCGCGGGAACCTTGCTGGGCTTCGTGCCGTCGGCGGGCGGCCAGACGCCATCGGGCCTGCCGAGCGTGTTGCCCTGAGCTGAACAGAACTTGCCTTGTGCGTCGCCGGATTCTGCCGGCGCAGTTGGCCCCGTATAGGCGGCAACCTCTCCCTTGGCGTTCATGACGGCGAACTGGCGTCCCGTCTTTTCCCACTTCCCGCCGCGATAGCCCGGATCGGGATCCGCGTCCCACACCTTCTTGATGATGTCCTTCGGCGCCATGCCCTTCCGGAGCAGTTCGAGACTCTGCGGACCGTAGCTCACGTCGACCACCGCTTGTGTCGCGACGGCGCCAACGCCGGCTTCGGCCCAGAGCACACCATTGCCGACGGCGAACACGCGAGACTGCACCGCGCCGCCCACTTCCCCAGTTTCGGGATCGAAGCCGAGAATCGAGAAGGTCCCCGGAGGATCGTTTGGGACGAACTGGCTACGTTCGGCTGTCACGCCGGATGACGTGACGAGTGCAGCTGCTGCGACGAGGGCGAGTAACGCATGTGACCGCATGGAATCCTCCGGAATGCCTGGCCAAAGTGCCATCAGAAAACTCTACCGCCGTGCCGGCGGCCGATTGATGAAGTTGACAATCGCGGCCACCCACGCATCGTGCGTGTCCTCGAGATGCGCGGCGTGGTCGGCGCCGGGAAGCACAACGAGCTGCTTGTCCGGGGTCTTCACCGCCGCCAGCATCTTGCCCGCGTCCTCCGCGGACACGCCAGGGTCGTCGGAGCCGAACATGATGAGTATCGGTGTCGTGAGGAGAGCCGGCTTGAATCCGTTGAACTCACCGTCGTTCTTGAGATCCGCAAGAACTGGATCGGCCGCAAGCGCCTGCTCGACGAACGCGCTGACGACCTGGCGCGGCGTGATGCGTGGCGAAATGAAGTCACTCGCCGCCGCAGCCGCGGTGTTGCGCATCTTGTCCGGCTTCTCGGCTGCTTCCCCGTCGCCGAACTCGAGCTCGGGATCGAACGCGAAGCCGAACAGCACCACGTTCGTCAGTCGATCCGGCGCGGAAACCGCTACCATGCCGGCCATCGCTGCGCCGCGCGACCAGCCTACGAGCGTCGGCTTCGGCAGCGATGGATGCTGTGTCGCAATCCATGCGAGTACATTTGAAATGTCGGTGGCGCCGCGCTTTGGCGTCAGCCAGCCAGTCGCGTCCCTCGGCGTCGAGCCGTACCCGCGCAGGTCGATCGCATAGGCGGCGAAGCCCTGGGATGCAAACGACATCAGCACCGACCGCCGCAGGCCCGTGACCTGGAGATCGAAGTCCGGACGACCGCTCCATGTGCGGCCGTGTACGAAGAGCACGGCGCCCTTGGGCGAAGCGGGCCGCCGCGCCCAGACAGCGATCGGATGCGCATCCGATTGCACGGTGAACAGCTCAGGCGCGCTGGTCGCGCCGGGTACGGGCTTCACCGTTTGTGGCGCCTGCGCGGCAAATGCGGACACGGCGCCCGCAACCGCGACCGTGCCTGCCAGGATCCGAACACTAGAGATCATCAAACGTCGTTACCTGTGGAAACTCGTCCACCTCCGGCTGTGATGCATTGCCGGAGCGCAAAGACAACACCGTCACGCATCCTGCGGCACGAGCGGCCTTCAATTCACCCGTGACGTCCGACACGAAACAGACGCCGGCGGGCGATGTCGACAGTGCTCGGGCGATCCGGACGTAACTTTCGGCCATCAGCTTACCGCCCATTCGCGTGTCGAAGAACGCATCGATGTCCGTGGTGAGATCTCCGTACGGCGTCGACCTGAACAACAGACGTTGGGCGAGCTCACTTCCCGAGGAGTAGATCGCCACCCGCAATCCCGACGCACGCCATCGCCCGATCGCACGCGGCACATCCTCCCACACGGCGCCATGAAGCAGGCCCGCGTTGTAGCCGTCCTCCCAGATCAGTCCCTGCAAGTCCTTCAGTCCCGGCGACTTGCGATCGCGGTCCATGAGCCAGCGGACAAACCCGGAAACGACCTCGGGAGTCATTTCCGAAGATTGATCGGGAAATGACTCCCGAGGTCTTTCCGCCGCAAGCGTCGAGACGGCCGCCTGCACCTCCGGCGCTTCCCATCGCTCGGCCAGGAATGCATCCAGCCGCGCTCGCGCGAACGGGAACAGGGTGTCGTGAACGAAGGAAATCGGCGTCGTCGTGCCTTCGATATCGAGGAGGACGACGCGAGCGGATGGTGCGATGTCGGCGATCACACGCCGCCGCCGGGGGGTGTCCGGGAAACCGCCGGCGGAAAGTACGCGGGCCCGAAACACACCGGCTGGAAGTTCTTGTCGACGCCGGTCCCGGTGTAGTGCGGCGTCCAGCCGGACGGATCCTGGAACAGGCGGATCGCGCGAATGCGCCGATCGGCGCAGAGGTCGAACCAGTGATGCGTGCCGCGCGGCACGCGAATCAGGTCGCCGGCTTCGACTTCGATCGCGAACACCGGCCCGGACTGTGGATGAATGTGGAACAGCCCGCGGCCCTCGACGATGAAGCGCACCTCGTCCTCGTCATGCCAGTGCTCGCTGTTGAACTTGTTGAGCATGACTTCGAGATTCGGCGTGTGCGGGAAAACGTCGATGACGTCTGCCGTCACATAGCCGCCGCTCGCCTTCAGCTCGTCGATCTTGTCTTTGTACGCATCGAGGAGCTCGGCGGCTGGCGCGTCCGGCCCGACCGACCGGCCAGGCACCGCACGTTCGTAGGCGATTCCCTGCGACGCAAGGAACGCGGTGACGCCTTCCACTCCTTCGATGACGCGCGACTCAGCCGGAACCTTCACAACTGCCATGGCTCTTCCTTTCTCGGGGGGCTTGGCCCCGCCGGCCCCCCACGCCGTTCGCTCGCGGGGCCCCGGCACCCCGCTCCGCTCCGGCGGCCCGCTCACTAGCGTTCGCGGGCTCTGCGGCCAACGACCTCGAACAGGAACTCCAGAATCTCGACATGCCGCTCGGCCTCGGCGATCGTGCGCCCCCACGTGTAGAGCCCATGACCCGAGAGGAGAACGGCATGCGCCGATGGATTCGCGGCCAGCGTTTCCCGCAGCCGGCCGGCCAGCCGCGTCATGTCCTGGTCGTTCTCCAGGACGGGGACCCACTCGCGATGCTGGTGGGTCGAAACCCCCTCGAGGCCCTTCAACATTTCGTAGCCTTCGATGGGGAGCCCGCCCTGTCCGAGATGTTGCGCTGAAAGGATCGTGCTCCAAACCGAATGGGTGTGCAAGACGGCGCCGGCGCCGCGCGCACGGACGATTTCCAGGTGCAGCAGCGTCTCAGCCGAAGGCGTGCCTCGGCTCTTCTTCATGACGCGGCCGTTGCCATCGACGCGCAGGAGGTCGCGCGCCGACAGTCTGCCCTTATGGGCACCGCTTGGTGTTATCAGGAGCTGGAGCGGCCGCTGTGAAACGGCCGCGCTGAAGTTGCCGCTCGTGCCCATGACCCAGCCGCGCGTATAAAACGCGCGACCAATACTGACGAGGTGAGATGACGGTGACGCCACGGGAGATTTGGTGATTTGGAGACTTCGCGATCTGGTGATTCAAATCACCAGATCGCAAATCGCCAGATCGCCAAATTCTACTCGGTCAGGCTGAATGTCACCGTCACCGTCATGATCACTTCGACCGGCTCGCCATTGAGAAGCGTCGGCGTGTAGCGCCATTGCATCACCGCGTCGAGCGCGGCCTTGTCGAGGATCGGCACGGGCCGAAGGACCTGCGCCTGCTGCACGGTGCCATCGGTACCAATGACGGTCTCGATGATCACAATGCCCTGGACGCCGGCGCGCTGGGCTTCCTCGGGATACACCGGCTTCACGTCTTTGATCTTCTTGGGTTCCTTGATGTCGCCGCCCACGCGCACGGGCGGCCTCTTCGGTCCCTGCTGTTGAATAGCCGACACCGCAGCCGGAGCTGCCACGACCAGCGCGAGCGCGAACACCAGAGACATCCGAAGTGCGCGACCAAACATAGGGAATCCTCCAGGGGGATTAGACACCGATTTGAGAGACTTGGAGATTTGGTGATTTGGTGATTTCAAATCACCAAATCACCAGATCGCCAAATTACCGTCGGCCTCCCATAATCCCGCCCAGCACCCCGCGCAGGATCTGGCGGGCAAGACCAGAACCGATCGACCTTGCGGCGCTTCGCGTGGCGGACTCCAAAACGCCCTCGTGGTGCCCGCCGCGGGGGCCGGTGGATCCGAAGATCAAGTCGCTCAAGGGATTGCCGGCCGGGGCGGGCGACGCTCCGCCACGACTCGAACCGGGTGCCGGCGTCGCGATCGGCCCCGCGCCGGGCGCCGCTCCGGCCGGGGGGCCGGAGGCGTGCGCGGCCCTCAGTTTCTCGTACGCGGACTCGCGATCCACGGCCTGGTCATAGGTACCACGGAGCACCGAGCTCTGAATGATGGCGCCGCGTTCGGCCGGCGTGAGTGGCCCGATGCGGGACTTCGGTGGCAGGAGCCAGGCCCGCTCAACGACGGCCGGCGCGCCCTTCGCGTCCAGAAACGACACGAGCGCCTCCCCGACCGAAAGTTCGGTGATCGCCCTCTCGGTATCGATCGCCGGGTTCTGCCGCATCGTCTGCGCGGCGGTCCGGACCGCTTTCTGATCGCGCGGCGTGAACGCACGCAGCGCATGCTGCACGCGATTGCCGAGCTGGCCGAGCACCGTCTCTGGAATGTCGAGTGGATTCTGCGTGACGAAGTAGACGCCGACGCCCTTGGATCGAATCAGGCGTACGACCTGCTCGATCTTCTCCACGAGCGAATCCGGCGCGTCGTCGAACAGCAGGTGCGCCTCATCGAAGAAGAACACCATCTTCGGCTGCGCGGGGTCGCCGACTTCAGGGAGCTGTTCGAAGAGCTCGGAGAGCAGCCACAGCAGGAAGCTCGCATAGACCTTCGGCGAATTGATCAACCTGTCTGCCGCGAGAACGTTGACGATGCCGCGGCCGTCCGGCGCGGTCTGAATCAGATCGTCGATGTTCAGCATCGGCTCACCGAAGAACTGACTGGCGCCCTGCTCGTCGAGCGTCGTGAGCCCGCGCTGAATCGCGCCGACCGACGCCGCGGAGATATTGCCGTAATCGGTCCGGAACTTCGCGGCGTTCTCGCCGCAGAATGCCAGCATCGCGCGCAGGTCCTTGACGTCGAGGATCAGCAGTCCGTTGTCGTCGGCGATCTTGAAGACGAGCGATAGCACGCCGCGCTGCGTGTCATTCAAGCCCAGCAGCCGGCCGAGCACGAGCGGTCCCATGTCCGAGACGGTGGCCCGCACCGGGTGCCCGCTCGCGCCGAACAGATCCCAGAACACGACGGGCGACGCCGACCAGGCCGGCTCAACCGCGCCGATGGCCTTCAGCCGCTCGGCCATCTTCGCTGTCAGTGAACCGGCGGCGCCGATGCCGGCGAGGTCTCCCTTCACGTCCGCCATGAACACGGGCACGCCGATGCGGGAGAACTGCTCGGCGAGCACTTGAAGCGTGACGGTCTTGCCGGTGCCGGTGGCGCCAGTAATCAGGCCGTGTCGATTCGCGAGTGCCGGAAGCATCGCGAGCTCAGTACCACTCGCGGTGCGCGCCACGGATAGGGGATCCATGGCGAAATGTTAGTTGAATTTGGTGAGTTGGTGATTTGGTGATCTGGTGATTGGCCGGTCAGCCACTGGAGTTGCCAAATCTGAGTCTCACCTCGCGCCGGCGTTCGTCCACTCCTTGATAGGAACGACGCCACGCCGGCGGACGGAGGCTTTGTGCGCCTTGACGGCGTAGAGAGCGCGATCTGCGGCACTGAGAAGGGTCGTTGCCGTGCTGCCGTCGCGCGGATACACCGCGACGCCGGCGCTCGTGGCGAGCTCGGGCTTCACCTTGTCCTCGGCCAGCCGCGTCGTCAGGCGATCGATGACAGCGCGTGCGCCCTCCTCGTCTGATCCAGGCAGTACCGCAACGAACTCGTCACCGCCGTAGCGCGCGGCCGTGTCGGTGTCGCGCACGCAGGCCTTGAGCGTGTCGGCGAAGCGGCACACCGCGCGGCTGCCGATCAAATGACCGAGCTCGTCGTTGATCTGTTTGAGCCCGTCCATGTCGCAGAACACGACCGCGAACGTCGAGTCGGTGCGATTGGCCCGCGTGATCTCTTCAGTCAGCACTTCGACCAGCCGGCGGTAGTTCGGCAGACCGGTCATCGGGTCGGTGACCACCATGTCGCGCAGCTGCGACTCGGCGACCGCGTATTCGGCGGCGAGGGCGGCGAGCGCCTGGATGAGCACGGACATGACGCTCATGTACGAAACGACCATCATCAGCGAGGCCGTCGGCGTGGCGCTGACGAACGGGCCGTACCCCGAGAGCGTGCCGAACGTCGCGAGGCCGAGCAGGATCAGGAGACCAAGGCTCGCGGCGCGGCGGCCCAACCGGAATGCGGGCCACAGCAGCACGACGAGGCAGGCCATTTCGAGCGGATAGCCGCGGAGCTCCACCGGAACGCCGCAGAAGACCACGAGGCCCACTGCGAGAACGCACACGAACACCGTCGCGGCTTCGAGCACCTGCGCCCGCTTCCAGCGATCGGTCCGGCCCTGCGCGAACAGCAGAACGAGCGGCGCGGTGAGCACGGTGCCCCCGAACACGCCGAGGCTCCAGCTCATCCAGATGTTGTTCGCGTCGGCAATCGGCGCGAGACCGAGCAGTGACAGGGTGACGGTCGCGACCATCGAGCTGCAACAGACGGATGTCAGCGCCGTCAGTCCCGCGAATCTCATGGCGTGCCGCGGCGTCTGCAACGCGTGACGGCCGCCGGCGTACCGGTTCATTAGGTAGGCGGCGAAGAGACCCTCGGCCGTATTGGCGACGGCAAGGATCGGCACAGCTACGACCGGCCCAAGCACGGACGCATACAGCATCAGCGCAGCCAGCAAGATCACCGGCCATACGCGATAGCCCAGGACGAGAAACGCGCCGAGTGCAATTCCCGCGGGAGGAAACAGGACCGTGACGGATGGATTCTGGTACCCGAACGCCAGGCCTGCCTTGCCGGTGAGGAAATAGGCCGCCGCGAGGAATACGAGGCTGGTCTGCTCGCGGCCCAGCGTGTGGCGGATTCGGCCGATCAGTGAGTGGTCCTTCTTCATTCCAACCGGCACGTGAGGTAGCAGGTTCCATGCCACGAAAGTGGCGTGAAATCGGCCGGATCCGTGGATCTACGTACGCCACGGTGTGCAGTCCGCTTTCGAAACTGTCAGCGGAAAAAACGCGGGGCTCTCGGGTGCCTCGGAATGGTGGTCCGTGGTTTCGAGATCGTGCGAGGTTGAACGAACCTGAAAGCCGCTACTTTGGCAGTCCGCCCAGTTCCTTATAGAGGATGGCTGACGCGACGATGCCGTTGTGGAAATTGGTCAGGTCGAGGCGCTCGTTTGGCGCGTGGGCATTCTCGTCAGGCAACCCCACGCCAAAAAGAACCGCCGGCACGCCGAGTTCTTCCTGGAATGTCGAGACAACCGGAATCGACCCGCCTTCGCGACAGAACACGGGCGCCTTGCCGAAGCCCTGTTCGATCGCACGGCCGGCCGCCTGGACGAACGGATTGTCGTACTCGGTGATCCACGGCTTGCCGCCGTGCATGCGCGTGACCTTGAGCTCGACCGTCGGGGGCGCGATCTTCCTTACGTAGTCTTCGAAGAGCGCGGCGATGCGATCGGGATGCTGGTCCGGCACGAGGCGCATGCTGACCTTCGCCATCGCGACGGCCGGGATGACGGTCTTTGCCCCGTCTCCGGTAAAACCGCTGAGAAGGCCGTTGACCTCGAACGTGGGTCTTGCCCAGACCCGCTCGAGCACCGAAAACTCGCGCTCCCCTGCCAGCTTTGGTGCACCGAGATCCTTGCGGTATTTCTTTTCGTTGAACGGCAGCTGCCGCCACGCGGCCCGCTCTGCCTCCGACAACGGCCGCACGTCGTCGTAGAAACCGGCGATCTTGACGCGACCGCTACGATCCTTCATCTGCGCCAGCAGCTGTGCGAGCACCATCGCGGGATTGGCGACGGCCCCGCCGAAGACGCCCGAATGCAGGTCGCTCTTCGTGCCCCGGAGATCGATCTGGAAGTACGCAAGCCCCCGCAGCGAATAGCAGATGGACGGTACGCCGCGATCGAACATTGCGGAGTCCGAGATCACGACCACGTCACACTTTAGAAGCGGCCTGTTCGACCGCACAAAGTCATCAAGGTTGCGGGAACCCACTTCCTCCTCGCCTTCGATGACAAGTTTGATGTTGATGGGCAGCGAGCCGCCCTTCTTCAGGTGCGCCTCGATGGCCTTGAAATGCATGAACACCTGGCCCTTGTCGTCGGCTGCACCGCGGGCGTAAATCTCGCCGTCGCGTACGGTCGCCTCGAACGGTGGTGATTCCCAGAGGTCCACGGGATCCACGGGCTGCACATCGTAGTGGCCGTAGAAGAGCATCGTCGGCGCGGTCGGGCCGGCGTGAAGCCAGTCACCGTAAACGATCGGATTGCCTGGCGTCTCGATCAGGCGCACGTTCTCGAGCCCGATCCGCTGCATCTCGCCGGAGGTCCACTCCGCGCAGCGCTTCACATCGGCGGTGTGTGCCGGCAACGCGCTGATCGACGGGATGGCCAGGTAATCCTTGAGCTCCGAGACGTAGCGATCACGATTTGTGTGTATGAAGTCGATGACGGGCAACATGGTTTGAAGATTGTAATCGGCGACCGGGGTCCAAACGTTCCCGATGCGCCTGGATTCCGGACACTTCGTCTGCCGATCGTTCCCCAAAAGGCGCGGCGCGACGACGTTTTAGGCGGATTTATGGCGATTCGCGGGTACGCGGGCTGGCCTGCCTTTTGCCACTTCCATGCTCGCTTGAAGTCTCGAGTCGCCGCTGACGAATTGTTCACCCAGCTGGACGGCACTCATGTGTCAGTCGACGGATCCGACTGGCGCGTGGAGGTCTTCAGCGTGATCGACGAGCCTGAGCGCCGATGGCTCCAAATCGCGCTCGATGGCGGCGCTCGTCGCGTGCTGACGATCCGCCTGAGCCAGACCGAAGGTGCCCGGCAGATTGTTCGGCAGATCTCGACCTGGCTCGTCGACCCGTCTTCCACGCGCAACGTGCTTCAACGCGTCGCCTAGCCACCCCTCACTCACACAATCGAAATCCGCGGCCCACCAATCGAGGGTTCCGCACGGCACTGCACAGTCCTGCACGGTTTTTCTCAAGACTTTACGTTATTGCACGTTGTGGCACAGCCCTTGCCCTAGTCACTGCGCGGTGCAGAAGGCACCGAGTTCAGGACGGGGAAGGGTCAGGTCATGCGATTCGCGGAAGTTCGTTTGTTGCGGAGAGTGTTCGGGATCGTCGGTGGGCTGCTGTTCGGCTTTGCCGTAGCGTCCCCGATCGCGGTGATGGCCGGCGGAATGCAGCCAATCGTTTCCATCCTCACCCCCTCGCAGAATCAGTCGGTCAGCGGTCAGGTGAGTGTCTACGCAGTCGCCGACAGCGCCGGCATCGTTTCGCTGCAATTCAGGATGGACGGGCAGAACTTCGGCCCGCAGATCATCAATGGATCGTGCCGCGCCGACTTCAATTCGACGCAGGCCAACGACGGCCTCCACACGTTCGAGGCCGTCGCTCAGGATCAATACGGCAACACGATCATTTCGCCGCCGGTCACGGTGCTCGTAAACAACTTCGCACCGCAGCCGACACCGACGCCAACGCCCACGCCGACGCCAACACCCGCTCCGACGGCGGTGCCCGTCGTGGTGCAGCCCGGCGATGGCGCCTGGCTTGACGGCATGATCACGGTCTCGGGCACAGTACCGAATACGACGACCAGCTGGGTGCCTGAAGTGCTGACGCCGGCCGGCGTCTGCGCGCGCTGCGGATTCATGCCGCGTTCCATTGCCGCGGGCACCACTTCGGTTTCAACACTGGTCAACCTGTCTTCGACGGACGTCAGCACGCCGCCTGGGCAGTACGACGTTTTCATCATCGCGAATGGCGTCCGTTCTCTGCCGGTTCGTATCAATGTTGGTACGGTGCCAGCGCCGACACCGACGCCAACACCGACACCGACACCGACACCGACACCGACACCGACGCCGACACCGACACCAAC
>DATNEY010000041.1:0-18147 GCA_035606665.1 Vicinamibacterales bacterium
CTGCATCGGCGGCTTCCAGCCGGTGGCGACCAGCCTCGAGATATCCGCCTTCTCGAGGGGCATGATCAGGCTCCCCGTCCTGCCATCCCTCAGCGTCGTCTCGGGGGCAGCGTCTGGCTGCGACGAAGTGTCGATCACGTACTTCCCGTCGGGCGAGATCTGGACGGCGTGCGTGCCGTCGCCGGGCGTGAGGGACACCGGGTTCTTCCCGTCGAGCCCGATCCGATACAAGTGGATGAAATACGGGTCCTGGCTTTTTTCGCGGCCGGCTGCCTCATACCACATCGTTCGCGTTTCGCGGTCGATGCGATTGACGCGCGTGACCGGGCCGGGGCCGGTGGTGATCTGGTTCTTCAGCCGTCCGCTCTCCAGGTCGTACAGATACATGTGCGCGGTGCCATCGCGCTGTGAATACCAGAGAACTTCTTTTGAATCCCAGAGGATTTGCCACTGCACGCGCGTCTGCACGTGCGTCTTCTCCGTCTCGGTGAAGAGCGTCCGCACTTCGCCGGTCGTCACGTCGGCGAGTTTCGCGGTCGAGTTCTTGTGGAACCGATCGGTCGAGACGAGGCCGAGCTTCGTGCTGTCAGGGCTCCAAAGGTACTCGCCCATGTCGATGTTGTCCTCCGACATGGCGCGATGGAAATCCGGCGCCATCAGCAGCTTCGTTACTTTCCCCGTCTCGACATCGATGATGACGCGCGTGATCATCGCGACGTCCGGGTCGCCCGGCAGCGGGTACTTCCACGCGCGCAGCACGGGATGTCCGCCATTCACCGGCGTCTCGACAAGGTACATGTCGCCGACTTTGCGCTCGTCCTGCTGCTGCGTCGCGATCTTCTTGCTGTCCGGCGACCACGACAGCGCCGCTCCCGCGCTCGTCGTCCATCCGGCGTTGCTCGTCGCATAGCCGAAGTCTTTCACGCCGTCCGTGGTCAACTGGCGATCCTGTCCGGTGGCGACGTCGCGCACCCAGAGATTCCAGTCGCAGATGAAGATCGCCTTCGTGCCGTCCGGCGACATCGACGCCGGCGGCGGGCCCGTCATGCCGGTGACGTTGGGGCCGCACGTCTTGGTGATGGCGACACCGCCGCGTCCGCCACCTCCGCGCCCCCCGCCGCCTCCGCGGCCTCCGCGGCCGCCCGCGCCGGCTCCGGGCTCCGCAGGCGCGCCTGCGGGAGGCGTCGCCACGACTTCGCGGGTCTTCTTCACCGGATCGATGACGACGTTTTCAGTGGCACCGGCCGCGCCCGTACGCGTGTACCAGAACCGCCCGTCCGGCAGCCAGTTCGCTTGGACCGAATCATTGATGACGAGGCCGTTGAGATTCTGCGCAAGCATCTTCACGGCGCGGTCGTAGTCCGCGGTCGTCACCACACGCCGGCTTTGAGGCACGGCAGCGATGGATGTGCCGATCAGAACGAGGCCGAGAACAGCAACTATCGGGCGGGTCATAAGTGTGCTCCTGAAGACCGGGATTATAGTTCGACTGTGCTCCTCGGGCGTCTGCCGATCCCTGCTCTCGCGTGTGCGGTCTGTCTGACGCAGGCCACCGCGGCGCAGAACTGGCCGCAGTTCCGCGGACCGACCGGACAGGGCCTCTCGGACGACGCGAGCGTTCCGATCGAATGGAGCACCGCGCGAAACGTGCGGTGGAAGACGCCGGTCCCGGGCAAGGGCTGGTCGTCGCCGGTGGTCTTGGGCGATCGCGTGTGGTTGACGACCGCCATCGTGCAGAGCGCCGCCGCGTCGTTGAGATTGCTGGCGTTCGACGTCAACGACGGACATCCGCTCCTGAACGTGGAAATCGCGAAGGTCTATCGCGATGAGTTCAGCAAGAACCCGAAGAACTCTGAAGCCACGCCGACACCTCTCATCGTTGGCGATCGCGTGGTGGTGCATTTCGGATCGACCGCCACCGCCGCCGTTTCGATGACCGGGCAGATCCTCTGGAAGACGGAGTTGCCGCATCCCAATCAGCACGGTCAGGGCAGTTCACCGGTGCTCGCCGGCGGCCTCGTGGTGATCAACTGCGATGGATTTGAAGATCCGTACGTGGTCGCCATCGACCCGGCGAACGGCAAGACGAAATGGCGGCGCCCGCGGCGCCAGCCGACGAGCCAGGCGTACTCGACACCGCTCGAAATCAACGTCAACGGTTCTCCTCAACTCGTCTCCGTCGGCGCGTTCTGGACCACGGCGCTCGAACCGGCGACCGGCCGCGAGATCTGGCGCGTCGGCTACCGGGAGGGATTCTCAAACGTCCCCCGCCCCGTTTTCGCGCACGGACTCGTCTACATCACGACCGGATTCCAGCAGCCGTCACTGCTGGCGATACGGCCGGACGGAACCGGTGACGTGACGAAGACGCACGTGGCGTGGTCCACATCACGCGGGGTGCCGTATACCTCTTCACCGATCGCCGTGGGCGATCTGCTCTACATGGTCAACGATGTGGGCATCGCCAGCGCGCTCGATGCGCGCACGGGCGACCCGCGGTGGGTGCAGCGCCTCGGCGGCAACTTCTCGGCCTCGCCGGTCGCGGCGGGTGGACGCCTGTACTTCACGAACGAAGACGGCGACACGACGGTCCTCGCAGCCGGCGCGGAGTTCCGCGTGCTGGCGCGTAATTCGCTGGGCGAAGCCATCCAGGCGTCACCCGCCATCACCGGCGGATCAATCCTCATTCGCACTGACACGTCTCTTTACCGGATCCAGTAGCACTCTGCTCCGTTCCCCAAAGTGGGCAAGCCGTCACCATCGGTTGGCAGGTCTCGCGCCCCGGCCGCCGCCGGATTCGCGATTCTTCGTGGTATGGCCTCTGCAAACAGAGAGCGCATGAAACGGCAATGGAACCAGCGGCTCGCGGACGCGAACACCGAGATGCAGGACAGCCTCGATCGGGACGAGGACCAGATCCTCGCAAGCTATTCGCTGCTCGGATCGATTCTCGCCTTCGTGCTCCTTGGCTACCTCGTCGATCGATGGACCGGTGAAGCGCCGACCTTCCTTGTCTCCGGTGCCATCGCGGGCATCGCCGTCGGCTTCTACACCCTGGTCACGACGGTCCGAAGAACCGGGCGCTAGCAGATCGCTCATCGCGCCGGCAGCGTGACCCGATAGAATGCTCGCCGGCTTCGATGGCGCTGACAATCGGATTCATCGGACTCGGCGTGATGGGCCGTCCCATGGCCCTGAACCTCCGCAAAGCGGGCTTTCCAGTGGTCGTCCACTCCCGCAGCCGCGCTCCCGTCGAGGCGCTGGTCGACGCGGGCGCGCGCGTGGGCGGGACGCCGCGCGGTGTCGCAGAGGAATCCGATGTCGTCATCACGATGCTGCCGGACACTCCGGACGTCGAGAAGGTGATCGAGGGACCCGACGGCGTCCTCGAAGGCCTTCGCCCGGGCGCGGTCGTGATCGACATGAGCAGCATTTCACCGGATGCCACGCGGCGGCTCGCGGCGCGCATCGCCGAGCGCGGCGGCGCCATGATCGACGCGCCCGTGAGCGGCGGCGAGATCGGCGCGAAGACCGGGACGTTGTCGATCATGGCCGGCGGCGATGAGCAGGCGTTCGAGCGCGCACGGCCGGTCCTCGCTGCGATGGGCGCGCCCGAACGGATCGTCCGCATCGGCCCGTCTGGCGCGGGCCAGGTCTGCAAGATCTGCAACCAGATGGCGATTGGCGGCGCGCTCGCGGGCGTGAGCGAGGCGTTCGCGATCGCCCGCGCGGCCGGCATCGATGCCGCGCTCGTGCGCCAGGCTCTGCTCGGCGGCTTCGCCGCCAGCCGCGTGCTCGAAGTGCACGGCGAGCGGTTGCTGACGGGAAACTTCGTTCCCGGCTTCCGTACCGCGCTGTACCAGAAGGACTTACGGCTCGCCGCTGAAACCGCGCGCGACCTCAACGTCAGAACCCGCGCTACGGACGTCGTCTCGTCGCTCGTAGACGCGCTCGCGGACGCCGGCTCGGGCCACCTCGACTATGCCGCGATCGGGACGATGGTCCCCGGGGTACCAGTCGTCGCGTGCGGCGAAGTCGCGGCGATTGATGTGACGAGCGTCACTCTCGATGACGCGCGAAGGGCGTTCGCGTGGGCGCAGCCGACGCTCATGCGACAGGCTTGGCTTCAGCAAAGGGGCCGGGCGTCTTTTTCTGAGGAAATTACGCCCGGCCCCATTTTTCAGCCGGCGGTGGTACGGACGGCCTGGCACGGCCAGTATCTATATGTACTGGCGGATCTTACGGACACGGACGTAACAAACACCGCCACCGGACACGGTCAGCGATTCTGGGAGCTGGGCGACACGTTCGAGATGTTCTTACGCCGCGACGGCCTCGGCTCGTACATTGAGTGCCACGTGACCCCGAACAATCACAGGCTCCAGCTGAGGTTTCCGGCATCGGGCCCGAGCGCAACCTCGTTCGAGGCCGCGTTGATTCCTGGCGATGGTTTCGAGTCGCGCACGTGGCAGCGCGAGGACGGCCGGGGTTGGAGCGTGCTGGCCGCGATTCCGGCGAGTCTCGCCGGCGCGGTGGATTCCCCGCTCGCGGGTTCGACCTGGCGGTTTTCCTTCAGCCGCTACGACTACACCCGGGGCGCGGATACGCCAGTCATCTCTTCGACGTCCCGGCACGCTGCGCCGTCATTTCACCGGCAGCACGAGTGGGGACTGCTGCGGTGTGCCCAGCATCCGGCGGGCTGAAGCCCGCCGGCTACTGAAACTTCACCTGCACGTAGACCGAGTGCCGGCCGTACGTCTCGTAGAACGGCTTGAATTGGGCACCGGCAATCTGGAAGCGAAGCGTCGCAGGATCGCCAGTGATCGACTTGCTGATGTCCTTCGCGTCCAGCACCACCTGACGCCAGTCGGTGCGCGCGTCGGTTTCTTCCGCAGCCAGCAGCACGGGGCCGTAAAACAGGCTGGCGACATTCGGCTGATCCATCACGTGATCGAGATGGAAGGTGAACGGCGTCTTCATTTCGATGGTGTCGCCATCGCGCCATGTGCGTGACACTTTCACGTAGGTCCCCGGTACAGCCTTCACCTGTTCAACACGACCGTTGACCTTCACCACCACGCCGCGGGTCGCCCAGCTGGGCACGCGCAGGTTCACGTCGAAGCGGCCGGCGCCTCCGATGATGAGCTTCGTCGTATCCGCGTACGGGAAGTCCGTGACCTGCTGGACCTTCACCTTGCGCTCCGTCCAGTTCAACGTGGACGGAATGAACAGATTCACGTAGAGCGACTGGTTATTGGCGCCGTGGAAGTAGATCGTGTCCTGGAGCTTCGTGTTGCTCTCGAGCGCCGTGCCGTTGCAGCACGTGAACCCGCTCATGTTTGCGTTGCCGAACTGCTTGCGCGCGCCCGGATTGAGCGGCACGTGATACGTGTTGCCCGCGTCCTGCTCCGCCACGGACGACAGGATGTGGTTATAGAGCGCGCGCTCGTAGTGGTCCATGTACTTCGCCGTCTGGTCGTACATGAACAGCTGGCGATCCAGCTTCAGGATGTTGTAGGTCGCGCAGGTCTCGTTCTGGCCGCCGGTCGCGAAGCCGTTCTCCCAGAGCGTGGATGGCTGCGCCGTGAAGACCTCAGCGTTGTTGGGATTCCTGGCGCCGGCGACGCCGCCGATGCTGTACATGTAGCCGTCGTTCACGATCTGCCAGAAGTTCGTGGCGATGTCGTAGTACGGCAGCTCCTTCGAGTCACGGTAGGTCTCGAGCGCACCGGTGATCTGCGGGATGTGCTGATTCGCGTGCCTGCCCCGAACCGTGTCCACGTTCTTCGCGAGTCCGCCTTCGCGCGCAGCGTTGCCGTAGAAAAAGTTGGTGTTGTCGAAGAGCTTCGCTGTATCGAGAAAGCGCTGCTCGCCCGTCAGGCGGAACAGCCGCGCCATCGCTTCGTTCATGCCGCCGTACTCGCCGGCGATGTACCGGCTCCACATGCGGATGCGCGTTTCGGCCGGAAGCGCGGCCAGCCGCGCCTGCACCCACCCGCCCATACCGCGCGCGATCTCGAGGGCCTTCTTGTTGCCCGCGACTTCATACGTGTCGAGCAGGCCCGCAAGGATCTTGTGCAGCGTGTAGTACGGCGCCCAGATCTGGCTGTCCTGCGTGCCGTACGTCGCACCGCGCTCGAGCATGATGAACTGATCGGGCGGATACGCGCTGATGAAGCCCGTGCCCCAGTTCCAGTAGTCAGTACGAATCTGACCTGCTCTGAAATTCGAGTCGTAAGCCTGCCGGCCCGGCCCGATCGGCACCGCAGTTGGATCCGTCACTGACGGCCCACCTGCCTTTTCCGGCTTGCCCGACTTCTGCTGCAGGTCGTACAGCGTGTCGACGAGATAGTTCATTCGCTGGAGGAACGTCTTCTGCAACGCGGGGTCGTAGCCGGTGCTCGCGTACGCCTGCGCGATCGCCGTCAGGTAGTGCCCGCTCGCGTGTCCCCGCAGCCTCGTCGTCTGGCTGTCCCATCCGCCGAGCGCCTTTGCGCCTTCCGGCTGCGCCTGACCGAATGTCTCTCTGAAATTGAAAAGGAAGCTGTCCGGATTCGACGCGGCGAGACCGCGCAGGAACTTGTCCCGGTTCTTCATGAATTGCGTTTCGCGTCCCTTCGAGTCTTTCTCGAGCAGAACCCGATCGAGCGCAAATGCTTCCACGAGGCGTTCTGGAGGCGCGGTCGGACGGGCCGGATCCTTCACGATGATCGTGGCGTTTGCCTGGAGAACGGTGCCAGGCACGCGACCGGCAACCGTGTACGTGCCGGGCTTCGCCACAGAAGAGGTGTCCGTCGGCGACGGCCAGATCACCCGCACGTCACGGGCGACGCCACCCGCATACGTCGCGGGCACAAAGGCCGGCAGATGCGGAAGAATGCCAACCGGTGTTTCAACCGTGAGGCTCGGAACCTTCACGAGGATTGACGAGAAGGGCGACTCCTTCGGAATGTTCGCCGTGGAAATCTCCGGCGCCGCGCCCCGGCCCCTCGCCTGCTGCGGAGCGGCTGCCGTCGCCAGCGCGTTCCGGCGAATCGAGGCGATGGGCTCGTCACCGAGCGCCACGCGATAGAGCCGGATGTCACGGAACCGCGCGTGCACCGTCGGTGCGCCCTCATCCAGTGCGCGCCCGAGGAGAAGTCTGTTCGTGGTGGACGCCGCAGGCAGAATCTGCGCGGGCGTCACGTCAACATTCGTCGCCTGGCCCACTTTGCCGCCGTCAATGTACGCGCTCAGTACTTTGCTCGCGGGGTCAAGCACGACCGCAAAGTGTGTCCACTGGTTGTCGACGACGGCCTTCGACGGCGTCTCGCCACGGACCTTGCCGCCAACAGACGCAGACGCGCGGAAACCCTGCGCGTCGATGACGGCGGTAAGCCTCGTCGACGCATTCGCGCCGAAATCGAAGATCGGTCCCGTCGCGCGCGTAGGCATGTACAGCCAACCCACGACTGCGACAGCGTCTTCACCTGCGAGCGCATTCGCCGGCAACTGCACGTAGCTGCCATCGCCCGTCAACAGCAGCACGCGGCGTCCGCCATCGTCCACGAACACGCCGCCCGGTCCAGCCATGCGCCCGTGAAGCTGGTTTCTCGACGAATCCTCGAGGTTGCCGTTGAACTGGTACCGCGCGATCAGGCTGGTCTCACCGATGCCGTCGAGGAACTGATCGCCTCCCTGCTGCGCATTGGACTGGTGCGCGAAGGCGGCTGTCAGTGCGGAGAGAGCCAGGACGCAGACGATCAGGACTCGGGGCATGATGCCGCGAGTTTACCAAGACCTAGAACGGACGCGCACCCATCCAGAAACCGTCGCGCGTGCGGACGCGGACGTCCTTCCGCGTGACGCGCACAGTGAGGCGATGCCAGCCTGGGGTCTCCGACGGCGTGAAGCCGAAGAGGTAGCCGGCTCTGAGGTCGCTGAGGATGTGGCGTGCGGCAAGATGCGCATCGCCGGGCGCTTCGGCGGCAAACGACGCGCCGCCCGTTCGGCCCGTCAGATCATCCAGTCGCGCGCTGCGGCCGCCTTCAACCGGCTCGAGCGCGACTTCCGAAGGATCGAGCACTCGATCCGGCGGGGTGACCGCCAGCACGTACACCGGAACGTCGATCAAGCTGGCGATCCGGGACGCGGCGGCGGCCGTGAGCTCGCTGCTGTTGTCGTGTCCATCCGTGACTGCGACCACCGCCCTCCGCAACGACCGCCGGTCGCCCAGTTCCCGCGCCGCTGCCGCGGCTGCGTCATGCAGCGACGTCGCGCCGAACGGTTTGACGCGATCGAATCCCCGCCGGACGCGATCGAGATCCGATGTGAAGGGCACGATTTGCTGCAGGGTCTTGTCGAAGGTCAGCAGCGCGATTTCATCGATCGACTGGAACTGCCCGAGCAGCATCTCCATGGCCTGACGCGCGATGGCCAGGCGCGGACCGAGCGCCATGCTTCCGCTGGTGTCGATCAGGAGCGAGATGCTGACGCCCTCGACGTCTGCGCCGAGGTTGTCAAACGGTACGGCCCGGCCCTCGTCGAAGACCTGGAAATCCTTCGGCACGAGGCCCATGACCGGCCGTCCCTGGCCGTCCTTGACGACCACGTTGAGGGAGACGCGACTGGCGCCGGCCCTGAACGTCGGCCGCTGTTCTTGCGCAAAGGCAGCCAGACCGGCGGCAAACACCGCCATGACGATCAGCCCGCTGAACCGCGATTGCACTAGCGTAATCCCCTATTAATAGATATCGGCAGGCGCGCGAGTCTTGACAGCCTTACAGGTTCGTGGGAGGCTCCAGATGTTCAATCCATGACGGTGTGTCACGCGTGCGCATGTTGTTGTCTCGGGGCGTCTGCCTCCGAGTGCCGCGCGGTGTCTGGATAAGAGACTTTTAGAGCCACAAAGCTCACGCGATCTTCAAACGGCCCGGATGGCAAATGCCTCCGGGCCGTTTTCTTTTTTGCGCCTGCGCGGCTTACGCCGCTTCGGCGAGACAGGTTGGCGACAGGAATGACTGTGTTGGAAACACCTATTTCGATCGGCCGGACGCCGCTGGTGCGTCTATCGCGCTTCGAGCCGCGGGCCGGCGTGGAGCTCTACGCGAAGCTCGAGTCGATGAATCCGGGCGGCTCGGTCAAGGACCGGGCCGCCCAGGCCATCGTCGATGACGCGATCAAGCGCGGCAGACTAGCCGGGTCTAAAGACCCGGCCTCCAGGGTCTCGATCCTGCTCGACGCGACATCCGGCAACACTGGGATCGCCTACGCGATGCTCGGCGCCGCGCACGGATTCCTCGTGAAGTTGTGCGTGCCGGCGAACGTCACCCCTGAACGCAAGCGGCTCCTGCGCGCCTACGGCGCGGACGTCGTCTGGACGGATCCGATGGACGGGAGCGACGGCGCGATTGCAGAGGCACGGCGGCTCTACGCATCGAATCCTGAGTCGTTCTTCTACGCCGATCAGTACAACAACGACGCCAACTGGCGCGCGCACTATGAGACGACAGGACCGGAGATTCTCGAACAGACAGACGGCCGGGTCACCCACTTTGTCGCCGGTCTCGGCACATCCGGCACGTTCATGGGCACTGGCCGGCGCCTGCGCGCATCACGCCCCGGAATCGAACTCGTGACCGTCGAGCCTGACTCACCTCTTCACGGTCTCGAGGGCCTGAAGCACATGGGCACGGCGATCGTGCCGGGTATCTACGACGCGGGCCTCGCTACCTCGCACATGACGGTCTCGACCGAGGAGGCGCACGCGATCACGCGCGCGCTGGCGCGAGACGCGGGCTTGCTCGTCGGCCCGTCGAGCGGCGCGGCGCTCGCGGCGTCCATCGCGCTCGCCCGCACGCTCGATCGCGGTGTCATCGTCACGGTCTTTCCTGATGGCGGCGCTCGCTATCTTTCTGAACCTCTGTGGGATAGCGACACCGCCCAGCTCGTGTTGCCCGCCGAAGCCCGAGCCGCGATCCGCACGCATGCGATTGCGGCATACCCGGACGAAGCGTGTGGCGTGCTCCTGGGATCGAGCGTGAACACGGTCAGCGCCGCAATTTCATTGGACAACACCACCGATCTCGAGCGGCGCCGGCGTTTTCTTGTCGGCCCGGACGAATACCGCAGAGCCGAGCGGCACGCGGCCGAGTCCGGCCTTGAGATCGTCGGCTTCTACCACTCGCACCCCGACCATCCGGCCGAGCCGTCGGCGTTCGATCTCGAGCACGCGTGGCCGAACCTGAGCTACGCGATTCAATCCGTACGGAACGGCGCGGCACGCGACCTCCGCTCGTGGAGGCTGCGCAATGACAGGAGCGCCTTCATTGAGGAATTGATTGATTGAGGAATTGAGTGATTGATTGACCGATTGACCGATTGACCGATTGAGTGATTGAGGAGATTGAATATGCCCGTCCGGATTCTGATTCCCACACCGCTTCGCCCGTTCACGAACGCGCAGTCAACGGTCACAGCCGACGGCGGCACCGTTGGCGATGCACTCCGATCGCTCACAACTGAGTTCGCAGACCTGCGAACACATTTGTACGGTACCGATGGGCGGCTGCGGAACTTCGTCAACGTGTATTTGAACGACGATGACATCAGGTATCTGCAGAAGGAGCAGACGCCGGTGTCTTCCGGGGACACCATCAGCATCATTCCGTCAGTCGCCGGGGGTGTGGGTGTGTTGGGGCCAGCCGGCGTGATCGGGGCAGACCCCGCACTTCAGGGGGCTGCCCCCACGCACGCCGAGCTCACGCACGAAGAAGTCCACCGGTACAGCCGGCACCTCATCATTCCCGAGGTCGGCGTCGAGGGTCAGCAGCGGCTCAAGAGAGCGCGTGTTGTCTGCGTCGGCGCCGGCGGACTTGGCTCACCAAGCGCGCTGTACCTGGCGGCGGCAGGTGTCGGCACGCT
Source organism: Vicinamibacterales bacterium (assembly GCA_035606665.1). Classification (GTDB taxonomy): domain Bacteria; phylum Acidobacteriota; class Vicinamibacteria; order Vicinamibacterales; family SCN-69-37; genus DASUGC01. The sequence continues at coordinate 10,903 of DATNEY010000041.1, forward strand.
GGGGCTGGTGGATTTCGACACCGTGGACGCGAGTAATCTGCAGCGGCAGATTCTCTACAGCACGGCCGATGCCGGCCGCCGCAAACTCGACGCCGCTGCCGAACGGCTGACCGGCCTCAACCCGTCGGTGAGAGTCATCAAGCACGAGACCCCGCTCTCCTCCGCGAACGCGCTCGACATCCTGAAGGACTACGACATCGTTGTCGACGGCGCGGACAACTTTCCCACGCGGTATCTGGTCAACGATGCGTGCGTGCTGCTCGGCAAGCCGAACGTGTACGGCAGCATCTTCCGTTTCGACGGCCAGGCAACGGTGTTCGCGACCAAAGACGGGCCGTGCTATCGCTGCCTCTATCCCGAGCCGCCGCCGCCGGGACTCGTGCCGAGTTGCGCGGAGGGCGGCGTCCTTGGCGTGCTGCCGGGGATCATCGGAACGATCCAGGCTGCCGAAGCGATCAAGATCATCCTCGGCGTCGGCCAGACACTCGCGGGCCGTCTGCTGACGCTCGATGCGCTGACGATGCAGTTCAGGACGCTGCGGCTGCGGCGGGATCCGGGCTGCCCTATCTGCGGAGATCACCCGACCGTCAAGGCGCTCATCGATTACCAGCAGTTCTGCGGCATCGCGCCGGCAGCGACGGTGTCGGACGTTCCGGAAGTCTCGGTCGAGGAGCTCAAGGCCGAGATCGACGCGGGCGATCACCTCTGGATTCTCGACGTGCGCGAGCCACGCGAGTGGGAGATTTGCCGGCTGCCTGGAACGACGCTCATTCCACTCGGCGAGTTGCCTAAGCGCCTGGCCGAGATTCCGCAGGGCGCGGACGCGCCCGACATCGTCGTGCATTGCAAGATGGGCGGCCGCAGCGCCAAGGCCGTGCGTCTCCTGCGCGATCACGGGATTCCGTCGCGCAACCTGACAGGCGGCATCCTCGCGTGGATCGATCGGATCGATCCGAGTCAGCCGAAGTACTGACGGGTTTTTCGTAGTCGGCGGGCTTCAGCCCGGCCGACCGGCGGCCTAAAGGCCGCCGGCTACGGCGAGTCGAGAACAGCGCTAGGATTGCCGCATGAAAAGGCAGCACATGCGAGGCGGTGTCACGCGGCGGGAAATGTTGCAGGCGAGCGGAAAGACCATAGCCTTGTCGCTGGTCGCGACGCCCGTGGTCGCTGCACTAGGGAAGGGCCTGTCTGTCGAGGCGCAGGCGCTGCCGCTCGCGGCCGTCGCAGGCGTCGATCGCGTCGTGATGCTCGCGGGCAAAACGTATCTCGCGGGATGGACGGGTTATGGCGCGCCGCCTCGCCGGGGACGCGGTGCCGGCGCAGGTCGCGGTGGCGCCGAGACTCCTCCGCCGCCTGATCCAGGGCCAGCACCAAAGACGACGTGGGCCCGAGTGTCGGGCCCGGGCGACGTGAAGTTCGCGGATGCCTCGGCGCCCGCGACCACGGCGACGTTCTCGAAGCCCGGTGAGTACGTGCTGTCGGTCACCGCCGACAACGGCACGGCGAAGGCTTCGTCGAATCTGACGGTGAAGGTCGAGTTGCCGCCGCCAGCCGTGCCCCTGGCACCCGTGTTCACCACGTCCTACAGCATCAACAGCCCGTTCTGGTCCTCACGCGTCAAGGCGCTGATCGTCAACTGGATTCCGCACTGTATCGATCAGTGCAACCGCACGGACCTCGTGCAGGGTTCAGGATCGGGCGCGGGTGGCATCGACAACTTCATCGAAGCCGGCAAAGCGCTTCGCGGCGAGCCGCATGGAAAGCACAAGGGCTACGTGTTCTCGAACGCGTGGGTGCACCAGACGGTCGAGTCGATCTGCCTCGCGCTGATGATCGATCCGCAGGGCGACGCCGAGATCATCGCGGCTCAGACGCGTATGAAGGCGACGCTCGAGGACTGGATTCCGAAGATTCTCGCGGCGCAGCACCCGGACGGCTACCTGCAGACCGCCTTCACGCTTCGGGATGCGCTGGCGGAGCGCGAGAACTATCCTGCCGGCGGGCGCGGACCGTGGGTCGATCGCTGGACGCCCGCGCATCGAAACAATCACGAGGGTTACGTCTCGGGCTATTTCATCGAGTCCGCGATCAACCACTACATGATGACGGGACGCAAGGACGCGCGGCTCTACAACGCGGCGAAGAAGCTGGCTGACTGCTGGGCCGATCACATCGGACCATCCTCCGCCAAGGCTCCGGATGGCAAGCCGAAACAGGAGTGGTTCGACGGCCATCAGGAAATGGAGCAGGCGCTCGTGCGCTTCGGCCGGTTCGTCAATGAGATCGAACGCGGCGGCAAGGGGGATCGCTACATCGCGCTCGCGAAGTTCCTCCTCGATTGCAGGCGCAACGGAACCGAGTACGACCAGAGTCATTTGCCAGTCACGCAGCAGTACGAGGCCGTCGGCCACGCCGTGCGCGCCGTCTACACGTATTCAGGAATGGCTGACGTCGCCGTGGAGACACATGACGTCGACTACCAGAGCGCCGTCAAGTCCATCTGGGACAACATCGTCCATCGCAAGTACTACCTGACGGGCGGCGTCGGCAGCGGCGAGAGCTCAGAGGGCTTCGGACCGAACTACTCGCTTCGCCAGAACGCCTACTGCGAGACGTGCTCCACCTGCGGCGAAGTATTTTTCCAGTGGAAGCTGCATCTCGCGTATCACGACGCGCAGTACGCGGATCTTTACGAAGAGTCGATGTACAACGCGCTCGTCGGAAGCCTGGCGCTCGACGGCAACAACTATTACTACGACAATCCGCTCGACGCGCGGGTCAACCGCTACGCGTGGCACAGCGTGCCGTGCTGCGTCGGCAATCTGCCCCGAACCATGCTGATGCTGCCGACGTGGATGTACTCCCGCAGTGCGGACGCCATCAACGTGAATCTCTTCGCGGGCAGCCGCGTACAGGTCGATGGCGTGGCGGGCACGAGCGTCGAAATGATCCAGACGACGAACTATCCGTTCGACGGACGCGTGGCGATCACCGTGAATCCGGCCACGCGAAGGGCCTTCACGGTACGCATCCGCGTGCCGAATCGCGACGTCAGCAGCCTCTACACGAGCGCGCCGGCAGTGAAGGGACTCACGACCGTCGCGGTCAACGGCCAGCGCGTAAGTCCGAAGATCGTGAACGGATACGCGGAGATCGCGCGCACGTGGACACGGGGCGATCGCATTCAGTTCGAAGTGCCCATGACCGTTCAGCGAATCCACGGCAGCGACAAGATAGAGGCGACGCGCGGCAAGGTCGCGCTACGGTACGGTCCGATGGTCTACAACGTCGAGAAGGTCGATCAGGACATCGACAAGAAGCTTGCACCGTCGGCGAGGCTGTCCGTGGAGTTCCGGAAGGATCTGCTTGGCGGTGTCCCGGTGATCACGGGCACGTTCGCCGACGGCTCGCCGCTGCTGGCGATCCCCAACTTCGTGCGGATGAACCGCAATCCGCCTCCACCGCCGCGGCCGGCGACACCGACACCCACGCCGGTGCCCGGTCAGCCGCGGCCGGCGCCACCGCCGCCATCGTCAATCGTGTGGATCACTGAGGGATAGCGGCGGCTATACTTCTGGTTCCACAAGGAGCCAGCCCGCCATGACGAAGTCGAAACCGCTTGCCCTGCTCGCGGCTGCTGCCGCGATCGCGCTTTGCGTCCGCGCCGTTCCGTTCGCGCAGTCCAAACCGTCGGCGTATCTGACGCCGCCCAAAGTGATTGCGGATCTCATGGACGCCGAGCCCCTGCCTGGCGTGTCGTTGTCGCCCGACCGCACCGTGATGCTGCTCACGCATCGCAAGAGCATGCCTTCGATCGCGGAGGTCGCCGCGCCGTTCTACGGACTGGGAGGCGCGCGCATCAATCCGAAGACGAACGGACCGCGTCTGCTCGGCGCGACGACGAGACTCGTGCTGCGCAACGTATCGACCGGTGTCGAGCGGCCGCTGACGCTGCCGCCGGCGGTGTCGTACACCGGCGTGTTCTCGCCGGACAGCAAGTCGCTTGCGATCACAGTGACGACGAGAAGCAGCATTGGGTTGTACGTGGCGGACATCGCCACGGCAACCGTCAAGCCGGTGGTCGCCACAGGCGTGAATGCCCTCGGGGGCGGGTGCCGCTGGCTGGATTCGTCCAGTGGATTCCTGTGCAGCCTGATTCCGGCGGCCCGTGGACCCGAGCCGAAAGCGCCGGCGGTCCCGACCGGACCCGCGATCCAGGAGAACACCGGCACGGCGGCGCCGAGCCCGACGTTCGAAGATCTGTTGAAGAACCCGCACGACGAGAAGCTGTACGAGTACTTCTACACGAGCCAACTCGCATGGGTGGATCTCGGTGGCGCGAAGACGCCGTTCGGCGCTGCGGGCATCTATCAGGGCGCCAACATCTCACCTGACAGCCGCTTCGTCGTCGTCACGCGCATCAAGAAACCGTTCTCCTACGTTGTGCCGGCGTTCTATTTCCCGCGCGACGTGGAGCTCTGGAGCAAGGCTGGCGTCCTTGTCAAGAAACTTGCCGACGTGCCGATGGCCGACACGTTCCCGCGCAACGGCGTGTTCCCCGGCGCGCGCGGGTTCCAGTGGCACCTGTCCGAACCGGCGACGCTCGTGTACCTCGAGGCGCTCGACGGCGGCGACCCGCAGAAGAAGGTCGAGCACCGCGATCGCGTGATGACGCTCGCCGCGCCGTTCACCGGCCAGGCGATGGAGCGGGCGAAGACGGCCTGGCGCGCCGGCGGCCTCCAGTTCACGGAAGCGGGCGCGGTGTTCCTCAGCGAGAACGATCGCGACACGCGCATGCGCCGGACGTGGCTGTTCGACGGCGGCCTGTCGGCGACGCCGCGAAAGATCTGGGAACTGCGCCAGCAGGATCGATACGGCGATCCCGGATTCCCGATCGCACGGGCGTCCACGGGCCGCATCATCCAGTCAGGCGACACGATCTATCTCAGCGGCGCCGGTGCGTCGGCGAAGGGCGACCGGCCGTTCGTCGATGCGTTCAACCTGAAGACGCTCCAGGCGACACGGCTCTGGCAGTGCGACGACACGAGCTACGAGACGTTCGTGGGCCTGCTCGACGATCGCGGCACGCGGATGATCACCCGGCGCGAAAGCAAAGTCGATCCGCCGAACTACTACCTCCGCGACACGACGGCGAAGTCCGCGAAGGCCGTCACGAGCTTCGTCAATCCGCAACCGCAGCTCGAGGGCATCACCAGCCAGTTCGTGACCTACAAGCGCAAGGACGGCGTCCAGCTGAACGGCACCGTCTACCTGCCCGCGGGCTACCGACCAGGCGCGCGGCTGCCGGTGTTTCTGTGGGCGTATCCGGCCGAATTCACGAGCGCCGACGACGCGCAGCAGATCAGCGGCAACCCCAATCGCTTCTTGACGGTGAGCGGCGCCTCGCAGCTGCTGCTGCTCACCCAGGGTTACGCCGTGTTCAACGACGCGACGATGCCGATCATCGGCCCTGGCGAGACCGCGAACGACACGTACGTGGACCAGCTGGTCGCGAGCGCCGCGGCCGCGATCGACAAGATCGTGGAGATGGGTGTGGGCGACCGCGATCGCGTGGGTGTCGGCGGCCACAGCTATGGCGCGTTCATGACGGCGAACCTGCTCGCGAACTCGCGGCTGTTCCGCGCCGGCATCGCGCGCAGCGGCGCCTACAACCGGACGCTGACGCCGTTCGGTTTCCAGAACGAGACGCGTAACTTCTGGGAGATTCCTGAGATTTACGGGAAGATGTCGCCGTTCTTCCGCGCGAACCAGATCAAGGACCCGATTCTGCTCATTCACGGCGAGATGGACGACAACTCAGGAACGTTCCCAATCCAGTCCGAGCGACTCTACATGGCGCTCAAGGGCTTCGGTGCAACCGTGCGGTACGTCACGCTGCCGCACGAGGCGCACGGCTACGCCGCGGCCGAGTCGAACAAGCACGTGATCGCGGAGATGCTCAACTTCCTCGACAAGTACGTCAAGGGCGTGGGGCCGAAACCGCAGTAACAGGAAGACCTGGACATGATCGATCGACGCAGATTCCTCAAATCGGCAGCGGCGGGTGTCACGGCGGCCGGCGCGATGCTGACGCCGCGCGAACAGGCGCTCGCGCAGAGCCTGGCCGAGAAGGCGCGCTTCGAGCGGATGGCTGGATGCACGTGGCCGATTCGAACGCTCTTCAAGACGCGGCAGAATCCGAACCGCGGCGGTGGCGCGGGCGGCCGTGCAGGCGGCGCAGCGGCTCCTTCCCCGCCAGCGGCGACCGGCCGCGCGACGGGCGCCGGTCCCGAGGGCGCGCAGGCCGCGCCGGGGGTGGCGATCCCGGCAATCCCGGCCAACCGCGATCAGACAACCACCGCGCAGATGAAGCAGAAGTACGGCGAGATCACCCTGCTCGAGTACCCGCAGTGGATGAAGGACAACTTCCCCGGGCTCACGCGCATGGACATCTACTCGGGGTTCTTCGGCGACATGGTCAATGACGCGATGTACTTCCCCCCGGGCAGTCCGCAAGGCACAGGCTTCGATCCATTGAGCGCCGCCGGCCGGAAGTGGCTCGACGCACTCGCGAACACGATGGTGAAGACCGGCACGAAAGTGCAACACGTCTCGAACAACGCGCCGTTCAGCCTCGCTGATTTCGGATCGCCCGAGGCCGATGCACGCCGGAAGGCCGGCGTGGCGATGGCCAAGCGTTGGATAGAAGGATGCGCGGTGCTCCAGCCCGTGTCCATGCGGATGAATTCACCGCAGGCGCTCGGGCCGTCGATCCGGCCGAACGCGATTCCGCGCAGCGGCGACGGCTACCCACGCAATCTCGAAATCGTCCCTCTCATGAACGCGGCGATCGAGTCCTACAAGGAGATGGCCGACTTCGGCGGCGATCGCGGCATCGTCGTCACCTTCGAAAACCACTGGGGTCTCGCCGCCGATCCGATGAACCTGCGGATCATGGTGGACGCGGTCAATCATCCCTACTGCGCGCTGACGCCGGACTTCTGCAACTGGGAGCACGAGTACATGCTCGTCAGCGGCCTGAAAGCGGTGGCGCCCTATTCGGTGTCGAACGTCCACGCGAAGTACTGGGATCGCTGGGGCGACAAGAACGACGTGCGCCGCGGCGTGCGCATCATGCTCGCCGGCGGCTTCACGGGCACGTTCGCGCTCGAGTACGAAGCCGGACCGCTCAACGGCGTCGAAGGCGCGAAGTATCTGTATCAGGAAGTGCTCGCGGCGCTCGCT
>DATNEY010000058.1:0-15699 GCA_035606665.1 Vicinamibacterales bacterium
CACCGCTACCGCCGCCTCGCCGTCCGCTACGAACGCCTCGACTTCGTCCACGAGGCGTTCCTCACCCTCGGCTGCATCCTCATCTGTTGGAACCAATTGAAGGCGGCGAGCTAATTTTGCAACGCACTCTTAGGCCCGGCGAGTCGCGAACTTGTAGGTCAGCAGCTTGTAGACAAGCCTCGCGGCCGCGAAGTCCGGCGAGATAATGCCCTTGAGCGGGCACAACTCGACGACGTCGCACGCAACGACATTACGACGCTCGAATGTTCTCCTGAGGAGCGTCATCAGTTCCCTCCACGAGAGCCCCCCGGGTTCCGGCGTCCCGACGCCGGGCATCAGCCCCGGCTCGAGCCCGTCGAGATCGATGGTGACGTAGACGTTCGGTCCGAGCGCGTCCACGACCGCGTCCACCCACGCCGGATCGGTCCGCATGTTCCAGTCATAGAAGATGCGGGTTCGGAGGCTCGGGACCGCCTTGGCCTCATCCTCCGAGATGTTGCGGATTCCAACCTGCACCACTGGTGCGTACTCGAGGGTCCGCCGCATGGCGCAGGCATGACTGTTGGGCTCGTCCAGATACTGATCGCGAAGATCGGCGTGCGCGTCGATCTGCAGCACCGTGACGCCTGGCGTTTTCAGCGCGACAGCGGCGACCAGCGGCGCCGTAATGGAGTGCTCGCCTCCGAGGGAAACCAGAAACCTGTCGCGCTCGACGACACGAGCGGCGGCGGTCTGGATCTGTCGTAGCGCTGCGGCCACCTTCGGCCTGCCGAACGTCAGTCCCGCGGAGGTGAAGACGCCGTTCGTCGTGTGGACGTCGGTGCCGAGCTCTTCGTCCCAAAGTTCAACCTGCAGGGAAGCCGTCAGCAGGGCAGCCGGACCTCTTGCGGTTCCTTTGCCGTACGAGGTGGTCTGTTCGAAGGGGATCGGCAGGACGAAGGCGTCGGCATCTTTCCAGGTGCGGCGCGGACTCGACGGCCCGCCGTACTGCACGCGGTTCGGGGAAAACACGTCGGGCATCAGTTCTCCTGGTACTTGTTGTCCGCGAGCGCGTGACCGTTCATCGCCATGACGCGTCCGGATGGATCGAATTCGGGACGCTTGCGCTTCTCGGCTGCCGCCCGGCCCGTGGTCTCGAGCGCCGTTGCGACCAGCGGCAGCGCGACCGTCACGTCGCAGTGCACGGTCACCTTTTCCGATTCAATCGAGAGCTTGCCCCAGCTCTGGGCTTCCTCCAGGCTCGATCCGCTCGCGCCGCCGTAGTACGGCGCGTCCGTGACGATCTGGATGGCGTACTTGTGGCCGCCGACGCGGTCGTCGTAGAACTCCGCCTGGACGCTCGCCTGGTTGATGAAATTCTTCGGCGTTCCTCCGCCCAGCACGATCGTCGCCGTCGAGGGCTTGCGGATCACGATGTTGGCCGATTCGATGATGTCGCCGATGACGTCCACGTAGCCCGCGGAGGGATCGCGATGTCTGGCCTGGGAAAGGCCCATGCCGATCGAAGAATCCGCGATGGCGGGGCAGAAGATGGGCACTTTGGCCAGATAGGCAGCGGTGAGGATGCCTCGATTGCCCGTCTCCGTCCAGAGGTACTCGCCCAGCTTGTACAGGAACTCCCGGGAAGTGTAAGGGCGCCGCTCGAGCTTCAGAACGAAGGCGGCGATCCATTCGTCGTTCTTGCAGAACTCGTCCTCGCTCGCGAGCGTGTCGTACACCCGATCGATCCGCTCCGCCGCCAGCGCCGCGTCGTCCAGCTGCGGCGTGCCGATGAAGTGGCGCCGGCCTCGCGTCTCATGCAGGTCGTGATAGAGGTTCGCGCCCGTCGACACGAGGCAGTCGATGTATCGGCGCTCGATGAGATGCGCGATCGTCATGCGCATGCCACCCGCCGACAGCGCGCCGGCGGTGCCGAGGAAGATCGTGCAGTCGCTGCCGAGCATCTTTTCCCAGATGCGCCTGGCGACGCCAAGGTTTCGTCCCTGGAACGAAATGCGCTCCATGCGTTCGAGCACGTTGTCGACCGTGACATCTGCGGTCACGACGAACGGCTCGACGGGCTTGCGAAGAAAGCGAGACTTGCGGCGTCCCATGCCGCGACATTCTATATCGCGCGTTACCTGACGCGATGCACGCGGGAGAGGAATGTGAAGTCGGCGATGGGCGAGAGCGCGACCCCTTCAAGATTGCGCTGCGACACGGCGACGTTCGTCTTTGCCCAGAGACTCACATAGGGCGCGTCTGCCGCAACGAGTCGCTGAACCCTCTGGTAGAGGTCGCGCCGATCGGTCTCGTCGAGCGCGATGCTCGCGCGGGTGATGAGGTCGTCCACTTCGGCATTCTTGTAATGCCCTCGATTGAATCCGACGGGCGGTGCCTGAGTCGAGAGAAAGGCTCGCCGGAGCATGTCGGGATCGGTCACGCCGACGTACTGCAGCGTGTACAGCTGAACGTTTCCCCGTACCACGTCCGTCATCAGCGTGGCGAATTCGTACGAACGGACATCGAGGGCGATTCCGGCCTCCGCGAGGTTCTGTTGCAGCACGGCCGCCTGAAGGCGGTACGCCTCCGCGGTCGAGGTCTTGAGCGTCAGGCGCAGCCGTGGTTGCGGGCCGTCGCCGTCCGGATCCCGGTACCCGGCTTCGTCGAGTAGGCGGCGGGCCCGACCGAGGTCGTGCCCGAACGCGGGCGCGTCCTCGGCATAGGCCCAGGACATCGACGGCACCACGCCGGTCGCGGGCCGGGCCAAGCCCCGGCGCAGGTGATTGATGATCGCGTCCGTATCGACCGCAAACGCGATCGCACGGCGCACCCGCGCATCCGCCAGGAGCGGGTCGCGCAGGTTCATCCCGATGTAGGCGTAGTCGGTGCCGGGACCGGTCACCACCGCAAGCCGCGGCTCGCGCTTCAGGCCATAGACCAGATCAGGCGAGAGATCGTTGACGACGATATCCACGCTTCCGTTGCGCAGCTCGAGGCCGCGCATCGTTTCATCCGGAACGACTTTGAAGACGAGGCCTGCGTTGGCGGGCGCACCGCCGTAGGCCTCGGCAAATGGCGCGAGAGTAACGTGATCGTCGGGAACGAACTCTTTCAACCGGAAGGGTCCGCTGCCGATGGGGGATCGCATCGCTTCGGGCCCCGTTCCTTTCGGAACGATTCCCATGATCAGATTGATCGGGAACGAGGCGGACGCGGCCTTCAGCCTGAACGCCACGGTGAGGCGGTCCACGACGTCGATGGCGCGTAGGGCGGAGTAGGCGCCCTTGCGTGCGGACGTGAACGCGGGATCCAGAAAGCGCCTGAAAGTGAAGGCGACATCCTCGGCCGTCATCTCACGGCCATCGTGAAACTTCACGCCGGCGGGAATCGTGGCGACGTAGTTGATGTAGTCGGAGGTTTCGAAGCTGGTGGCTAGATCCGGGACCACCTTGAGCTGGGCGTCAATCTTGACCAGAGACCGGAAAAGCAGCTGATGCAGTTTCTGCGAGGCTTCGTCGAGTCCGACGCCCGGGTCCAGGTTGGTCGGTGCGTTCGCCAGCCCGACGACGATGACGTCGGAAGTTGGAGCCGTACGTGCCTGGCAGGCGACGGCGAAAAACGCCGCGGCCAGCACGAGGCGACGCGCGTTCATTGGTCCGCCTCGCGGCGCAAGTCGGCGAGAAGGGTGAGTGCCTCGAGCGGTGTCAGCCGATCCAGGTCGAGCGCGCGAAGGCGTGCGAGAACCGGATGTTCGGTGTCGGCCTGGAACAGCCCGAGCTGCCGTTGCTCCGCCGGGGGCTGGCCGCTCAGGCTTGGCCGGCCGCCGCGTTGCAATTCGTCCTGCTCGAGCGCACGCAGGATGTCCGACGCACGTTTGACGACCGCCGGCGGCAGGCCGGCAAGCCGGGCGACCTGAATGCCGTAGCTGCGATCCGATCGGCCTGCGACGATCTTGTGAAGAAAGACGATCTCGTCCTTGAACTCACGCGCGGTCACGTGGAAGTTCACTACGCCCGGCAGTCCGTCCGCCAGATCCGTGAGCTCGTGGTAGTGCGTGGCGAAGATCGTTTTCGGCCTCGCGCGATTGTTCGATGCGAGGTGTTCGGCCACCGCCCACGCCAGGCTGAGCCCGTCGAACGTCGCGGTGCCGCGGCCGATCTCATCGAGGATGACCAGGCTGCGCGAGGTGGCCGCGTGAAGGATGGTCGCCGTCTCCTGCATTTCGACCATGAAGGTCGACTGGCCGCGGGCGATGTTGTCGGACGCACCTACGCGCGCGAAGATGCGGTCGACCACCGAGAGCTTGGCCTGGCGGGCCGGCACGAACGAGCCGGCCTGTGCCATGAGCGCGAGGAGCGCCACCTGCCGCAGGTATGTGGACTTGCCGCCCATGTTCGGGCCCGTGAGGATCACGAGCTGCGACACCGAGCCATCGAGCTGGACGTCGTTCGGCACGAACGCGCTCGTAACCGCCCGCTCGACAACGGGATGCCGGACGTCGACGGCGGAATACTCGTCGCCGTCGTGCATGTGCGGCTTGGTGTAGTTCAGCGCGGCCGCCGCGTCAGCCAGCGCGGCCAGGACGTCGATGGCAGCGATAGCGCGGGCGGTGTCGAGGACGCGTGGTGCTTCGGCCGCGAGGCCGGCGCGCAGCCGCTCGAATAGATCGAGCTCCACCGCGGCAATGCGCTCGTCGGCGTTGAGCACCCGGTCCTCGTATTCCTTCAGCGCTGGCGTGATGAACCGCTCGCCGCCGGCGATCGTCTGCTTGCGGATGTAATCCGCCGGGACGCCGCCAAGATTCGAGTTGGAAACCTCGATGTAGTACCCGAAGACGCGGTTGTAGCGGATCTTCAGCGAGCCGATGCCGGTGCGCGCTCGCTCGGCTTCCTCCATGGACGCAATCGCCGTCTTGCCGCCACGGCTGATCGCCCGGAGATCGTCGAGCGCAGGGTCATGGCCGTCACGAATCACGCCGCCATCACGGGCGAGCGCCGGGGGTTCGTCGACAAGCGTCTGTTCGATCCGGCCGCGGATGTCCGTGAGGTCTTCGACTTCGGCCACCAGGCTTCTCAGGAGCGGGGCCTGAAGCGGCTCAGCCAACCCTCGGAGACGAGGGAGCATTGCCAGCGATTGCCCGAGTGCCACGACATCACGCGGGCCTGCCGTGCCGAGCGAGATGCGCGCCATCAGCCTTTCGATGTCGTGCATGCCCTTGAGCAGCTCGCGGATCTTGCCGCGCTCGGATCCACGGAAGCCGAGATCCTCGACGGCATCGAGGCGGTCCTGGATTCGCGCGAGGCCGACGAGCGGCCGCATCAGCCATTGGCGGAGCTGCCGTCCGCCCATGGCGGTGGCGGTGCGATCGAGCACGTCGAGAAGCGAGCCCGCGCGCCCGCCGTCGGCGCCCTCGAGCACGTTGAGATGTCGCAGCGTGACCGGGTCGACGATGAGGGCGTCGGCTGCAACGCGGAGCGAAATGTCGCGGACATGCGCAATCTCGCCGCGCTGCGTGTCCCTGAGGTACGCGACGATTGCGCCAGCCGCCGCCGTCGCGGCCGGCGCCGCGTCGAGCCCGTGCGCCTGGAGGGACGCCGTCTGAAACTGCTCGCACAGCCGTTCGCGCGCCTGATTGGCCTCGAACGTCCACGCGTCCACGCGCGTCAGCCGTCCTGGAAGCCCGTTCACGACCGCTGCCACCTCGGCGCCTTCAGCCGCGAGTAACTCCCGTGGATTCAGGATCGCGAGCTCCGATGCGACCGTCGCCGCCGCGGATGTCCCTGAGTACTCGGCCGCAGCGAACTCGCCCGTCGAGACATCCAGAAAAGCAAGACCCCAGGCTCCGCCCGGGGTGAGGGAAAGTGCGGCGAGGAACGCAGGCTCGCGTGCCTCCAGGTACGACGCGTCAGTGAACGTGCCGGGCGATACGACGCGGGTGACTTCGCGCTTCACAATGCCTTTGGCTTTGCGCGCGTCCTCGACCTGGTCGCAGATCGCGACACGGTAGCCCTTGCGGATGAGCCGCGAGAGATACGTTTCTGCGGCGTGAAACGGAACGCCGCACATTGGAATCGCGCCGCCGCTCGAGTCTTTTGCACGCGAGGTGAGCGTCAGCTCGAGCACGCGCGACGCCGTGAGCGCGTCTTCGTAAAACATTTCGTAGAAGTCGCCCATCCGGAAGAACACGATGGCGTCGCGATGCTGGCGCTTCACGTCAAGGTACTGACGCATCGCCGGGGTCGCTGAGGCCAACGGATTCGGCGCCGGAGAAGTTGTCACTGGGAAAACCGCGTCGGGTTGCGCCGCGAGTGCCTGCGCAAGCCGGGAGTATAACATTGCGCCGATGCTGATTCTGGCGCTCGAGACCGCGACGCGAGCCGGAAGTCTCGCGATCGTCGGCCCCGGACGCCGTCACGCCATGGCCGGCGACACCACGCGCACCCATGGCGCGCGCCTGCCGAAGGAGTTGTTCGATTTCCTGGCGAGCCAGGGCCTCACGCTTGCCGATGTCGATCGACTCGCGGTGGTGTCGGGCCCGGGATCGTTCACAGGCCTGCGGATTGGGCTGGCGACGATTCAAGGCATCGCGATGACCAGTGGTGCCCTCGTCATTCCGGTGCCGACGCTCGATGCCATGGCTGCGGTGTGGCAGGACGCGAACCGCGATCGATCGTGCCGGCTCGTGACGTGTCTCGACGGCACCCGCGCCGATGTCTTCTTCGCGGTCTTTGACTGCGGTGCACCCGGGGGCCAGGCGCGTGCGTCGGTTCTTGAGGCCGCCGTCGAGACTCCCGCTGGCGCTGCGGCGGCAGTCACTGCTCTCGGTGGCCATCTGCCGCTGATTGCCGTTGGCGACGGGGCGATCCGCTACCGCGAGGTGTTCGCACGCGCCTGGCCCACGGCCACGTTCGAGGAGTCCCTACCGAACCTGGCTCTTGGCGCCGCGCTGGTCGCGAGTGGCCGCGCCGGCGGGGATGCGGCCGTCGCACCGCACGCACTCAAACCTCTCTACGTACGCCGGCCTGACGCCGTGCTCGCGCGCGAGCGCGCCAGGACCGCGGCGGCGGGCGCCGTCCTCACGGTCGAACGCGCGACCTCTCCCGGCGATCTCGCGGCGATTGCCGAATTGCAGCGCCGGTCGTTCGCGAATGCATGGGGAGCGGAAGCCATCCAGTGGGAGATCGACAACTCGTCAGTGGCCCGGATGTACGCCGCCCGGGGTCAGGACGGCACCATCGTCGCTTATTGCTCGTGCTGGATGATCTTCGACGAGCTGCACATCAACAGTGTCGCTGTCGACGAGGCTCAGAGGCGGAAGGGGATAGCCCGGCGGTTGCTGGACCGAGTCCTGCGGGATTCGGCCGCGGCCGGCGCTCGCAGCGCTACGCTGGAGGTGAGGCAATCGAACGAGGCCGGCAGGCGCCTCTACGAGGGTCTCGGCTTCAAGGTGGAGGCCGTCCGTCGCGGTTATTATCAAGATCCGAAGGAGGACGCTCTCATCCTCTGGCATCGGGATTTACCGGCCCGATTCGCGCGGCCGGAACGCTAGTTGCCGGGGGTCTGGCCTTGTGGTAGTTTCCGCAATCTCGGCGCCGGATCGACGGCGGCGGGCGCTCAACCTGCGGCGGGTTTACCCGCTGATTTGCAGAGAACAGGAGGCGGAGCATGGCAGACGCACAGCTCCGGCTGGAAGACGACGTGAAGGACTCGGCGCTCCGGAACGGATTGGACCTGCAGCAGATGGTTTCGGAGCATCAGCACCTCGACGAGAAGATTCGCAGCCTCTCAACCCTCAGTTACCTCACCGACCAGCAACAGTACGAAGAAGCCCTCTTGAAGAAGCGCAAACTCGCGCTCAAAGATCGAATCGAAGCGGCTCGACGTCAGTCGTCGGCGGCCGAATCCTAGAATTCCACGTTCGTGCCGGGAAGGCGGCGACGTCAGTCGCCGCCTTCCCGGCAGGCAGGTCAACGGTCAATTTGTGAGAATCGACGCTGCTGCCTTGCCGTTCGTCGCC
The DNA here is from genome assembly GCA_035606665.1 of Vicinamibacterales bacterium. Classification (GTDB taxonomy): domain Bacteria; phylum Acidobacteriota; class Vicinamibacteria; order Vicinamibacterales; family SCN-69-37; genus DASUGC01. The sequence continues at coordinate 8,000 of DATNEY010000058.1, forward strand.
ATCGCGGCGAGCCCGCTCGCGTTCGCCATCTGGCTCGGGGCGCCCGCCTGGGCCTCAGCGCTCCTGGCGCTGCTTCCGATCGCTGTCGCGCTGTTCTTTCGCGATCCGAATCGCACATCTCCGCAAGAACCGAATCTCGTGCTCGCGCCCGCGGATGGCCGCGTGATGTTCGCGGGGCCGGCACTGCCGGACGCGGCGCCGGCGGGGGACTGGCAGCAGATCACGATTTTCCTGTCAGTCCTCGATGTGCACATCAATCGTACGCCCGCGGCCGGGAAAGTCACCCGAGTCACGTATCACCCGGGCACATTCCTGCCTGCGTACCGGCACGATGCTCACAGGAACGAGCGATCGGAGATCTGGATCGATCACGCGGGCGTGCCGATCGTGGCCCGGCAGGTCGTCGGCCTGCTCGCGCGCCGTGTCGTGTGCCGCGTCAAGCCGGGACAGTACGTTCAGCCCGGTGAGAGAATAGGCCTGATGAAATTCGGGTCGCGCATGGACGTCTTCGTCCCGCCAACCGCCACGCTCAAGGTACGGCAGGGAGAGACCGTTCGCGCGGGTCTCACCGTGATCGCCGAGCTCTCGTGAGACCGGCCGAATCGTGACACTGTTCCAGCGATCTCGCAGCAAGGAGCCGCGCCGCTATCCCCGCGGCGTGTTCCTGCTGCCGAGTCTCATCACGATCGGCAATCTCTTCTGCGGCTACGCCTGCATCGTCTACTCGATGACGGGGCGGCTCGAGATCGCGGCGCCGTTCATCGGCTTTGCCATCATCCTTGACATGCTGGACGGACGCATTGCGCGAATGACGAACAGCACGAGCGCGTTCGGCGTGGAGTTCGACTCGCTGGCGGACGTGATTTCATTCGGCGCGGCGCCGGCGGTCCTGGCCTTCAGCTGGGGATTGTCGGAGCTTGGCCAGGTGGGCTGGGCCGCCGGTTTCATCTTTCTCAGCGCGACGTCGATCCGTCTGGCACGCTTCAACGTGCAATCAGCCACTCACGTGGACAAGCGCTACTTTCTCGGCATGCCCAGCCCGTCGGCGGCTGGAGTCGTGGGTGCCACGATCTTCGCGTTCCCGGAACTCCCGCGCGGGCACTATCAGACGCTCGCCGGGGTGGCCGTGATGCTGGTGCCGGCGGCGCTCATGGTCAGTACGATCAAGTACCGCAGCTTCAAGACGATCAACTTCGGGTGGGGCCGCTCCTACCTGCCGCTCTTCGGCTTCGTGCTGCTCGTGTCGTTTGTCGCGACGTACCCGAAGATCACGCTGCCGATCATGGCCTACGCGTACTTGCTGTCCGGCTTCATTGAGCTGGCGGTCACCCGATGGCGGGCGCGCCGGGACGGCCGGCCGGCAGCGTAAGCGTCAACGTCGTGCCGCGTCCGAGCTCGGTGTCGAGCGTCAGCGACCCACCCGACGTCTCCACGCTGCGGCGCGCGTTGGCGAGTCCCAGGCCGGAACCCGCGGTCTTGGTGGAGAAGTAGGGCTCGAACGCGCGCTTCGCAGCCTCCTGGTCCATGCCGACGCCGGTGTCCGTCACCGTGACTTGCACGTTGTCGCCGTCGGCGGCTGCTGCGACGGTGAGGGTACCGCCGTTGGGCATGGCCTGCAGCGCGTTCTCGACGAGATTCGTCAACGCGCGGGACATCTGCGTGCGGTCAGTTCGCACCGATGGCAGACCCGGCCGGATCTCCGTGTGCAGCCGGACGTTCTCAGGGAGGCCTGCACGGTACGGTTCCAGTACTGAATCGACGAGCTCCTTGATCGCCACCGATTCGAACCGCGGCGCGGGTTGCGTGGCGAACGTCGAGAACTCCGACGCGATCCGGCGGAGCAGCTTGACCTGCTTCAGGATCGTCGTCAGACACTGGTCGAACACCTGACCGAGCGGCCGTCCCCGATCTTCGTGCACGCGCTGCAGATGCTCGGCGGCGAGCTGAATCGGCGTGAGCGGATTCTTGACTTCGTGCGCGACCTGCCGCGACATCTCGGCCCAGGCCTTGAGCTGGTTTGTGCGCGCGAGCTCCGCGCGCTGTGCGAGCAGGGTCTCGGCCATGCTGTTGAAATCCTCGACGAGCCGTCCGAGCTCATCGGCGGTGTCAGCGACGAGCCGTTCATCCAGCCGGCCGGCAGCGATCTGCCGTGTTGCGCGAGTGAGGCGCGCGACCGGATCCGACACGCGGGCGGCCACCGACGCGCCGAGCGCGGCAGCGAAGACCACGAGCAGAACGGTTCCCGCAAGGACACCGCGCGTGAGCTCGTCGATTTCGCGTTCGATCTCGCGCTGGCGTGACGCGAGCGGCACCGTGAGGATCGTGTCGCGCGAGTACTCCGGATGGAGGATCGGCGCGGCGGCGACAAGGTAGCTGAACGCGCCAATTCGATCGGGCGCCACCGAGACCGGCCGGCGCTTGAGCACGATGTCGCGATAGACCGCGGCCGGCGTTCTCGTCGGCAGAAGACCGGCCTCGAACAAGTCGCGTTGGCTCGTGGCCGCCAGCAGCGGTCCGTCGTACAGGTTTACATCCTGTTCGACCATCTGGCGGATCCACGCCATGACATCGTCAGTGGTGCCCGAGCGCGCCAGACCGGGCCGGGCCTGCGCCGCGGAGAGCTCGTCGAACACCCGGCGCGCGACCGTCACGACGCTGCCGGCCTCGGAGACGACGTCCGCGCGGAGCTTTGACGTCATGTACGTGCCGAACGTGATCGCGAACAGCACGACAGGTCCAACCGCGGCAAGCACGAAGAAGAGGAAGAGTTTTCGATAGAAGCTGGCTCGAATTTCAATGAACAGTCTGCCCAGGGCAGTCGGCCGCCCTCTCCAGAGCGGGGCGGTCAGCGTGGTCGCGGCCAGGTAGACGAGGAACAGCCCCATCAGTACCGCGGCGGCCTCGGCGAGACGGGTGACGTGCTGGAGCGCGGTCGGCGACGGATAGCCGAGCGCGTACACCGCGGCGCGGTCGTTCGAGAAGTAGATGTGAAACAGGCGACCGTCGTCGTGGACGAGATCGCGCCAGAAGGGCACGCGCGATTTGTAGAGCTCTTGATCGATCTCCGAGTCGAGCGGCCAGGAAATGTGGCCCGACACGAACACCGGGTGCAGGTTCCAGCCGTACACAACGAGTTGCAGATCTGGAACCGTCGAGCCCGCGCGCGGCCGGTCCTCGCTGCCGAGCACCTCGTAGTACGGATTGGCCGTGGACACGAAGGGCAGCGTGCGGTAGTCGGGAATGAGATGGAGAACCACCGCACCGAGCAGTCGTCCATCCGGCGCGCAAATGCCGCGCTCCGCGTGCAGCATCGGACGCTCGTCCGGACCCGAGCGGGCGACTTCCGCAAACTCGGCCCATTCGCATCCGGCGCCCTGCCAGACCGCCTCGCCACTCTGGTACAGCCCGCCAAACTCGGGCACGTTCAGGGAAAAGCGGCTGACGAGCGTGAGATCGACGCCGTAAAGCTCGAGCTCAGAGGTGAGCCTGTGCCGTGAAAGTACTGTCTGCGCCCAGACCGCAAACGCGGCCTGGCTGCCGACTTCCGCGGCACCACGCTTCAACATCGACGGGAGGCCGGGCGCCGCATCGACCTCCCGCTCCGCCTGCGATAACTCGCCCATGAGCGCGGAGGGTTGTTGAGCGTCCAGCGTTGCCGGGCCGTAGGTTTTCTCGATCAGTGTGCGCGCCGCCAGATCGGCGGACGCGGCGGCCAGCGGGTAGACGACCAGGACCGGTACGAACAACGCGACGAACCGGAAGACCAGACGTCTCGCCTCGCTCGTCGCGCGGTACTGGCGCCGGAGAGCGAGGGACAGAACGCCGAAGGCGGCGGCCGCGAGCGGAACTGCGATCGCCGCCGGAAAAGGAAGGGCGGCCGGAAGATCCGGAGTCCACACCAGCATCACCGATGGCAGTGTCCACAGCGCGACCGCCCCCCAGTCCCGCAGCCGGCCGCCCGTGACTTCCCACCGCGCGGAGAGCGAACCCAGCATGCCGGCGATAGCCCACGACACCGCGACCTGGGCCAGGAGTACGGAGCACAATCCGGCAAGCGATGTGATGTCCGACGCGAACACCGGCAGCTGCCAGTTCTCCACGGACGTGGGATTGATCCGATCGCGCCAGATGATCGACATCGCAACCAGGCCCGCGCCGACGATCGCGCCGCCCGCGAGGTGCTCGAGGATCCAGCGTGCCGGCAGCTTTCCTGGGACCGCGCGCGGCAGCCGACGCCACCAGGCGCTCGCCGGCCCGATTGCGGCCACAGCGAGGAGCCCAATCGCGCCGATCGCCTGCAGCCACGTCGTTGGCACCTGTGAAGCGCGGCCGAGGAACACGAGGAGCCCGGTTGCCGCGACGGTCAGCGCGCAGCCGGCGGCCGACCAGGTGATCCACGGACCCACGGGGCCACCCGATGGACGACGGCGCACAGCGGCGGCCGCGATGACGACCAGCCACGCCACCCAGGGGGCGAGCGCAAGCGATGCGGATCGCCAGCGGAACACACGCCGGGCGGCCGCGACCTGCGCCGGGCTGACCGCGGCGTCGACGAGCGGCACGCCGGACGGGCTCGCGATCCGCAAGCCCGCGGCGCCGGGGCTGGCCGGCACGCCGCTGCCCGCGGCTGCCGCCGGCAGCGCGCCCACCGACGACGTCAGCACGTAGGTTGTCGGGAACGTGGCCGCGCGCGAGCTGGCGGCGATCGCGGTTTCTGCGGAAGCGACGCCGATCCGCCTGTCGGCGAGGAGCACGGGCGTGACATAGATGAGGCGAAGTCCGCCGGCCCCGGGTGCCACGGTGAGCGCGGGCGCGCGCGACAGAACGTCGCTCGGTACGTCCTCCGCCGGACCTGAACTCCAGGCGAGGACCCGGTATCCGCCAGCCGCGCCCTTCGGGATCCAGATCGTCGACGAGATGTTGTCATCGTCGCCGGCGAGCGGCTCGAGACTCGTGAACAGTTCGAGCAGGGAATCGCGCGACTGCGCGGCCTTTTCGACGAGCGCTCCGTCGCGTGCCACGCGCCGCGCGCGTTCCTCGAGGGCATGCGATCGATCGCCCACGCGGCGTGCGAGATCGCGTTCGATGCGCTCGAGCGCGTCGGTGTCATTCCAGCCAAAGCGCGAGACTTCGCGGGCCAGTCCGCCGGCCGCCAGCAGGAGCGAGAGGGCGGCCGCGATGGCACCGAGTCTGAGGCGGGACACCGGCACGATTATGGACGAGAGCAGGGCATGGTTGGAGCATAGCAAGCGGGCGCCCAAGCTATACTCGTGCGGACTCGACGCGTCCGAGCCGCACACATGTCACCAGCGCTTCCGCTCCGGGCGGCGATCACGCGCGGCGCACTCGTTTCCCTTGCGAATTGGCCGGTCATCGTCATCGACTTTGTCGTGGAGTCGCTCTTCAAGGCCGCCGTCGGCGTCCCGGTCGTCGGCGGCGCTTTCATGGTGGCGGTGCTCATTGGCGTGGATGTGAGCGCGCTGCTGGGTGACGGTGTTCTCACCGCAGCTGACCGCATCCTGATTCCCCTCGGGCAGGCGCCGGTCGCGCTTGTGGCGTTCGTACTGGCGCTGGCGCTGGTCTCCGTCGGCGGTGCCGTGTTGATGTTCGTCGCGAAAGCAGGCACGTTCGCGGTGCTCGTGACCGCGGAACGATCGGCGGGCGAAGTTCAGCGGTCTTTGCTCAGACACAATGCGCTCGCTTCGGCCCGTGCGTTTTCGCTCGACGCTGTACTTCGGGCGGTGCGGCACTTCGGCCGGCGATCGGCTGCGGCCGCGCTGTGGCTGGGGGCCGTCTACCTCGTCATTTGCGTCGGTTACCTGCTGACGGTGGGATACGGTTTTCAGTGGGCCGCGGCTACCGGATGGACGAAGGCCTGGCCGCTCCTGGTGCTGCTGACCACGAGTACCGGTGTGGTCACGCTGACCGCGGCGAACCTCCTCTTCGACCTCGTTCGCATCGTCATCATTACGGACGACTGCGGCCTCAGCACGGCGTGGTCACGCGTGCTCGTGTTCCTGCTGGCGGATTCGCGGCAGGTGCTCGGCATCTTCGGCACGATGGCCGGCGTCCTCGTGCTTGCGACCGTCGCGTCAATCACAGCGACTGCCGGACTCGCGCTGGTCGCTTGGGTGCCACTCGCCGGCCTGATCGTTCTTCCGCTGCAGGCGGCGTTCTGGGTACTCCGCGGGCTCTTCTTCCAGTTCGCCGGTCTCACCACACTCTCGGCGTATCAGACTCAGTACCGGCGATACTCTGCGCCTCGTTCCGCCGTCATCGACTTTCAGGCCCACGAAGCATGATCAACTACGACGCATTCCTTTCCCGAGCCGGCGCCAGCATGCAGGAGTCCGCGATTCGCCAGATGGGCACCGTACTGGCGAAGTCGAAGGACATGATCTCGTTCGCTCCCGGTTATCCCGCGGAAGATCAGTTTCCGTGGCCCCCGCTGACTGAAATCGCACGAGAGCTCCTGACGGGCAGCGACGGCAGCGTTCTGCAGTACGGACCAACGCGCGGTTACCGCCCTTTGCGGGAGGCGACGATCGCGCTGATGGCGCAGAGGGGGATCAAGAGCGACGTCGATCGCGTCGTGATCACGACGGGCTCGCAGCAGGGCCTGGATCTCGTAGCGCGCGTCCTGCTCGATCCCGGCGATGTGGCGCTGATGGAGCTGCCTTCCTATACGGGGGCCATCACGGCCTTCCGGAACGTCGGTGCTTCACTCGTCGGCGTGCGACAGGATGCGGACGGCCTCGACTTCGACGATCTGGAGCGGACCTGGGCCGGGCTCATTGCGGCCGGGCGTCGGGTGAAGCTGCTGTATCTCGTGCCGAACTTTCAGAATCCGACGGGCCTGCTGCTTGGAGCGGCGAAGCGGACGCAGGCACTCGAGTGGGCGGAGCGTCGCGATGTCCTCGTTGTCGAGGACGATCCGTACCGCGACCTGTATTTCGGCGACGCATCCACGGCTGACCTGACGCGGCCAATCGCAGCCGGAGATGATCCTGGCCGAGTGGTGTACCTGAGCAGTTTCTCGAAGACACTCGCGCCCGGTTTCAGAGTGGGCTGGCTCAGTGCCCCTCCTGCGATCGCAGGCAAGATTGAGTTCGCGAAACAGGCGGGCGACCTCTGCACGAGCGTGCTGGATCAACGGATTGTCCACGAGGCCTGGAAACGCGGCTTGATCGACAAGCACTTACCGGCGCTACGCGCTCACTACCAGAACAAGTGCGACACGATGACGTCTGCGATCGCCCGGCACATGCCGGGCCGTGTCCGGTGGACGGCGCCGCGTGGCGGTTTCTTCCTGTGGGCTGCCTTGACCGGCGGGTTCACGAGTCAGGATGTGATGCCGCACGCGCAGGGGCGGGGCGTCATCTTCGTGAACGGCAGCGCATTCTTCGTTGACGGCTCGGGTGGGGAATACATGCGCCTGTCCTTCTCAGCGCCCTCACCAGCCCGGATTGAGGAGGGCATCGCGAGGCTCGGCGCCGCGATCGACGCGGCCGCTGTGGTCCATGATCCCAAGTAGGGCGGCCCTTCAGGGCTGCCGAGCGCGCCGGGCCTAAGAGTGCGTTGCAAAATTAGCTCGCCGCCTTCAATTGGTTCCAACAGATGAGGATGCAGCCGAGGGTGAGGAACGCCTCGTGGACGAAGTCGAGGCGTTCGTAGCGGACGGCGAGGCGGCGGTAGCGGTG
>DATNEY010000011.1:0-7757 GCA_035606665.1 Vicinamibacterales bacterium
GATCACCGCGATCACGGAGAGCGTGAGCAAGGTGAAGGGGCTCGTGGACGAAGTGAGTGTCGCGAGCCGGCAGCAGGCGCAGGGGATCGACCAGGTGTCGCAGGCCATCGCGCAGATGGAGAAGGTCACGCAGACGACCGCCGCCACGGCCGAAGAGAGCGCCGCGGCCGGCGAAGAACTCTCGGCGCAGTCCGAAACGTCGTTGGCGATCGTCGGCCGGCTGAACGCGCTTGTGGGCGGAGCGTCCACGGGTACGGCGCCAGTCGATTCGGCTCAGCCTTCGACCGTCCGCGAGCGGACCGTCGACCGCAGGGCCGCATAGGAGGCCGGGTCCTTAGACCCGGCACTCAAGGTTTTCCCTCATATGCCGATTGGGCAGGCAGCCGGCGGAGTCCGGCGCCTGCCCTCATGAGCAACACGCTCAGATCACTGGCTCTTCTCGCCCGCGGCATCGGAATCGCCGCCGGGGCATTCGCTATCGCCCACATCGGCAACCTTTCGCTCGGTGAGCATGGGCTCGCCGTGTGGTGGCCGCTGAACGGCATCATCGTGGCGACGCTGATGATTGCGCCGCGCGAGCGGACGGCGAGGATCCTCACCGCGGTGACGGCCGGGAATCTGGCGGCCTACATCTACAGCGACTTCGGCATCCTCAGCGGCTGGTACGCGCTTGGAGACGCCGCGGAGATCTCGATCGCGACCTGGGGACTCCGGCGGTTCGTCGGCGACCGGGTCGCCCTCAGCGACACCCGTCACGTCCTCGCGATCGTCGTCACTGCCGTCTTCGCCGCGATTCCGCCGGGCCTCGTGTGCGCGGTGCTGGCGGCGCGCGTAGGACACCATGGATTTCTCTCGTTCTTCCGGACCTGGTGGCTCGCCGACGCGTTAGGGATGATTCTCGCGGCGCCGGCCGTCGTCGGTCTCGTGGACCTCTTCAGGCGTCGGCGTTCGTTCGCGACTCGCGTCTGGATCGAGTCCGGGCTGATGACGGTTCTCACGTTTGCCGCCGCCGCGGCCGCCATGTCCCAGTCCTCGATCGGAACGATGGATCTCGCGGCTGATGCGCGCTACCTCGTGTTCCCGTTCCTCATCTGGTCCGCGCTCCGGTTGTCACCGCAGGTGACGGCCGTGGCCGTCATGACCGGCGCGCTGTCGGCGGCCTGCATTGCCACGCCGTTCGTCCATCCCGTGATGGCCAGCGCGGTCGCCCACATGTTCGCGATTCAGCTGTTCCTCGGCATCGTCGGGGTTACGGCGTTGCTGCTCGCTGCCACCGCGCAAGGAATGCGCGATGCTCTGACGCGCGTCGTCGATTCGGAAGGGGCCCTGCGCCGCCTGTCGGTGGATCTCGACCGTGCCCGCGAGGACGAGCGCGCCCGTATTTCGGCGGAGATTCACGACGAGCTCGGCCAGGAGCTGACGGCGCTCAAGATGGAAGTCGCGCGGCGGACGACGGACGATCCGCGATGGCGGCTCGCGGTATTGCCCCAGATCGATCGAACAATCGCCTCGGTCAGGCGGCTTGCCACCGATCTCCGGCCGCCCAGTCTCGATCACCTCGGTCTTCCGGCCGCGATCGAGTCGCACACTCAGCAATTCACACGCCGTACCGGCATTCGAACGCGCGTGTCTATCGGGCAAGCCGGGCACGGCGTCAAGGAAGAACCGGCGTTGGCTCTCTATCGCGTCGTCCAGGAGGCCTTGACGAACGTCGCCCGCCACGCGCGTGCCCGCTCCGTCAGTGTCGACATGACCGAGGACGAATTCGCGCTGGTGCTCGAGATCGCCGACGACGGGGCTGGGTTTGACGAAGTGGGGAAGGGCCAGGGGCTCGGCATTCTCGGGATGCGGGAGCGGCTGGCTCGCGTCGGCGCGTCGTTCGCGATCGAGCGCCGGCATCCCGCGGGCACCCTCGTTCGGTGCCGGCTGCCGCTTGCACGGAAGGTGGCCGCATGATTCGCGTTCTCGTCGCAGACGATCACAGCATCGTCAGGCGTGGCGTTACCGGGATTCTCGCCGCTGAGCCCGATCTGGTGGTGTGCGGTGAGGCCGCGACGTGTGCGGAAGCGCTCGCGGCAGCGGAGAGTGTCGACTGCGACGTCATGCTGCTCGATCTCAACATGCCGGGCCGCGGTGGCTTCGATGTGCTGCAGGAGGTGCGGCGTCTGCGGCCTTCGCTGCCGGTCGTCGTGCTCAGCATGTACCCGGAAGAGGAATTTGCGCCTCGCGTCCTGCGGGCCGGCGCGAACGGCTACCTGAACAAGGAAACCGCACCGGACGAGCTTGTCCGGGCCATCCGTACCGTCGTCAGCGGTGGGCGGTATGTCAGTCAGTCGCTTGGCCTGCATCTCGCCGCCGCCATGGTCACGCCTCGATCCGAGACACCGCACGAAGACCTGTCCGACCGCGAGTATCAGGTCTTCGTCCGGCTGGCGGGCGGTTCATCGACGTCCGACATCGCCGTGGAGCTCGCTCTGAGCTCCAAGACCGTGAGCACCTACCGCTCGCGCGTGCTCGAGAAACTCCATCTCCGCACCAACGCAGATCTCGTCCGGTACGCCATCGAACACAAACTCGTCAATTGAACAGGTTGCGAGTTGGAGGAAAGTTTGAGGTCGAATCAGACCGGAGCGGATGTGATCTGGCGGGGCTCAATTCTCGGCGGCGGAAATCGTTCGCTCCGTCCGCTCACGTGCGTCCTGACGCCCACCGCACCGGCTGCCGCCGGCGCTGGCACGCTTCGCTCCCTGCGCGACGATTTCATCCTTCGCATGCTGGCCGCCTCGGATTCGCCCCGCCAGATCACATCCGCTCCGGTCTGCCTCGCCCCTGACTCGCACGTGAGCGGACACGACACAGCCGGTTCGGTGGCCGCATGACCCGACCGGGCCGACTTGAGCGCCGCGATGCGCGTCAGGTCGCACCCGGCGCGGAAGGAGCGACGCCTGCGAGCGCCAGCTCCCAAGTGGTTTACAAGACCGGAGTGGCGCTCAGGGCGTCAGGTCGCAGGCGGAGCGCATGGAGCGCGCGGGTGCGAGCGGCGCGAACCGGAGGCCCGGGCGGGTCATGCGGCCGCCGGACCGGCTCCAGACAGCCGCGCCTGTGTCGCCCCGCTGGCCGGTCGTTGTAGGAATCGTCCTACACACGAATCAGCCTCCGCCGACTGCGCGACCCGTCTCACACTCCGATTCATGAGCAGGGCCCCACGTGTGGCCCACAAGGAGCAAGAGATGCAGCGCTGGACGATTGCAAAACGGTTGGTTGTGGGATTCGGGCTCGTGCTGGCGGTCGTGGCCAGCCTCGGAACGTACGCGGTGCTTCGGCTGACCGTCATCGACGGTCTCGCGGAGAACATCGCCAAGGATGGCGTACCGGGCACCATTGGTTTCGCGCACGTCAGCGAGAACGCGCTCAGGGTGAAGAACCTGGTGTTCGCACTGGCCCTCTCCCAGGATCCCAAGCGCATCGCGGAGATCGAGAAGGAGATCGACGAGATCAATGTGAACAACTCGAAACAGATCGAGGACTACGAAGGCACGATCACGAAGGCGGAGGACCGCAACCTCTTCGAAGTCGTGAAAGCGACTCGGGAGACACTGGCGGGCGTCCGTAAGGCGTTCATCGCGTACGCGAAGACCCATACGCCGAAGGAGAGCGGCCTGGAGTACGACCAGAACGTCAAGGCCCCGTACGCGGCCTATGAGGATGCGGTGGCGAAGGAACTCGAGTGGAACGCCGCGAATGCGACGGCATCCGCCGGCTCGATCACCAGCACCGTCGCGACGGCGCGGCTGTGGACGATCGTCGGTGTCCTCGCGTCCATCGGTCTCGGTCTCGGCATTGCGCTCATCATTATCCGTACGACCAATCGCGTGCTTCGCGATTCCGTCGGCGCGCTGACGCAGGGCGCTGAGCAGGTGTCATCGGCCTCCGGCCAGGTCTCATCATCCGCACAGTCGCTGTCGCAGGGCGCGACCGAACAGGCGGCGTCGCTCGAAGAGACGTCGGCGTCGATGGAAGAGATGGCGTCGATGACGCGTCAGAACGCCGAACACTCTCAGACCGCGGCGGGCCTGATGAATGAGGTTGACGCCAACGTGCAGCAGTCGAACGGCGCGCTGGGCGACATGGTCGCGTCGATGGCCGCGATCGAGGAATCCAGCCGTCAGGTCGCGAAGATCATCAAGACGATCGACGAGATCGCGTTCCAGACGAACATCCTGGCGCTGAACGCCGCCGTCGAAGCGGCACGCGCCGGTGAGGCGGGGATGGGCTTCGCGGTCGTGGCCGACGAGGTGCGGAATCTGGCGCAGCGCTCGGCGCAGGCGGCCAAGGACACGGCGGGCCTGATCGAAGCGTCGGTCGTGAAGTCGCAGGCGGGATCAGTGAAGGTCACGCAGGTGGCTGCGTCTATCACCGCGATCACCGAGAGCGTCAGCAAGGTGAAGGGCCTCGTCGAAGAGGTCAGTGTCGCGAGCCGTCAGCAGGCGCAGGGCATCGATCAGGTGTCCCAGGCGATCGCGCAGATGGAGAAGGTGACGCAGACGACCGCAGCCACGGCCGAAGAAAGCGCCGCGGCGAGTGAAGAATTGTCGGCGCAGGCGGAAACATCCCTCGCCGTTGTCTCCAAACTCAGTGCCCTGGTTGGTGGGGGCGCCGAGGCAGCGCGAACCGAACGGAGCGCTCCTGCCGCCCGCCGCCTGGCGGTCGTGACCCGTAAGGCCGCATAGGCAAAGGATTTCGACACGCAGCCCGCAGGGCGCTGCATCGGACCTCTCACCCCCAGGGCCATCTTCCTCAAGAGATCCCTGAGAGACCGATGTGGCGCCTTGCGGGTTGTTCTTCCTGAACCCGGGCTCCCCTGAACCCTGAACCCTGCGCCCCATCAAACTCAAGGTTGGCCCCCGTACGCCGATTGCCTCCGGAGAGCGGCTCGACCCCGTGGACGGGGTCGCGTGCGCGTCGGAGGAGCGTCATGAAGCGCGTGGTCAGACTCGGTTGGTTCGTATTCGTGGCAACTGCCGTCCTCGCTATGAGCGAGCCGGTGCATGCCCAGGGATGGCCCGAAGCTCCAAAGACGGCCAAGAAGGCAAGTGCACCGGTCAAGCCTGCGGCGAAACCGGAGGCCAAGCCCGCGACCTCGACGAAGCCGGCGACCAAGCCGCCTGTCAAACCAGAGCCGAAAGCCGAGCCCAAGGTCGCGGCGAAGGCCGAGCCCAAGGCCGACGTGAAGCCGATCGACAAGGTTCCAGCCGGTTCACCGCTCGCCGAGATCGTCAAACTGGTTCAGGAACAGTCGACGATCCTCACGAAGGTGGTCGTCGAGCTCGACTCCCAACGCAAGGCCATCGAAAACCAGCAGCATCAGATCGATTCGATCCGCTCGGCAAAGGTCGAGGCGGCGCCCACTGCGACACCCGTGAAGACGGCTGCACCTGCAGCAATCCCGACCGTCGCTGAAGTGAAGGCCACGGTTCCGGCGCCAACTGTCCCGAAGGTCGACGCGCCGAAGGCACCTGAGGCACCCAAGGCAGCCGCGCCGAAAGCCGCGACACCAGCGCCCGCGCCTGTCCCCGTCGAGACCGGCGGCGCGAAGCTGCGCCTGAACGGCATGTTCCAGGGCTGGTTCAGCGCCGGCACCGGCGTGATGGACACGTTCCGCCTGCGCCGCACCGAATTCAAGATGACCGCGGACATCAATCCGCAGCTCAAGTGGACCGTGATGATCGACGCCGCGAAGGCGCTCGCGGTCAGCAACACCTTCACGACGCTCAACGGCACGAAGGTCGTGACCGACTCATCCGTGTCGCAGGCCGGACGGATGCTGCAGGACGCGTTCGTCACCCTGAACTACACAAAGCTCTTCTCGATCGAAGTCGGCCAGCAGAAAGTGCCGCTCGGCCTCGAGGGCGTGCAGTCGTCCGGCAAGCTCGAGACCGTGGAACGCGCGCTGTTCATGACGGACAAGGCACGCGGCGGCGGCTTCGTCGACATTCGCGACCTCGGCGTCACCGTGCGCGGAAAGATGTGGGCCAACCAGGTGGAGTACACCGCGGGCGTCTACAACGGCTTCGGCGAGAGCATGAACGACGTCGACAAGAACAACGTGAAGACCTACGCCGCGCGGGCGATCATGAAGCCCGCGGCGGTCAAGGGCCTGCAGTTCGGCGGATCGATCGGCGGCGGCTCCGTGTGGGGCGACGACCCGACGGACCGCGAGCGCGCGGGTGTCGAGGCGCAGTTCGCCCGCGGCAAGTACTTCTTCAAGGCGGAATACATGACGGCGCAGGACGGCACCACGCCGCGCGCCGGCTACTACACGCACGCGGCCTACCGCGTCGCGAAGTCGATGGACGTACTCTTCCGCTACGACGTCTACGATCCGGACACGCGCGACAACTCGACGGCCGCGAACGTGGCGGAGCGCGACTACCTCGGCGGCGTCACCTACTACCTGACCGGTCCTGGCACGATGATCCAGGCCAACTACATCTACAAGACCTTCGGCCGTATCGTGACGTCGCGGCAGCTGTTCCTCATCAACGTTCAGACGTCCTGGTAACCGCTTTTTCACTTTTTCAATCGCGCCCGCGCGCACGAAAGGAAACGTAGTCATGTCCCGACTGAATCTCACCTGGCGCATCGCCGCGGTTGTTGGCGTCGCCGTCATCACCGGAGTGCTCGCGTCCGGTTTCCTCCTCTGGACCCTCTCGGACACCAGCGCACGCTACGACGCGCTGCTGTCGCAGAACGAAGTCCAGCACCAGGATCGTGCCCGCGTCATGCAGGTCACGTTCAAGAAGCAGGTGCAGGAGTGGAAGAACCTTCTGCTCCGCGGCGCCAAGTACGAGGACTTCCAGAAGTACCAGGCGTCATTCAAGGAAGAAGAGGGCGCCGTCCGCAAGCAGGCGCAGGAACTCCTGAAGGACGTCAAGGACGCCGAAGCGAAAACACAGCTGCAGGCCTTCCTCACCGCGCATGAAGCGATGGGCAAGTCCTACGGCGCGGCCATCGAAGGCTTCGCGGCGTCGCAGGGCAAGGACGCCAAGGAAGCGGACGCAGCCGTCAAGGGCCAGGACCGTGGACCGACGGATGGCATCGACAAACTCGTCGAGCGCCTGCAGCAGGTCGTGCAGGACCGTCGCACGGAAGAACAGGCGGCCGTCTCGTCGTCCACGCTGAAGGCAGAGATCTCCGTGGCCGTGGCATTCGTCCTCGTCGTGGTCGGTGTGGTCGTGATGGTCCGCAAGACCCGTGCTGAGATGGTTGAGCTGGCGGAGCAGTTGGCACTCGCGGCCGACTCGACGGCGTCAGCGTCCGTACAGGTCTCCACGTCCTCGCAGTCACTTTCGCAGGGTGCGACCGAGCAGGCGGCGTCGCTCGAAGAGACGTCGGCGTCGATGGAAGAGATGGCGTCGATGACGCGTAAGAACGCGGAGAACTCCCAGACGGCGGCGGGCCTGATGGCCGACGTCGACACGCAGGTGCGCAACTCGAACGGCGCCCTCGGCGACATGGTGACGTCGATGAGCGCCATCGAGGAGTCGAGCCAGCAGGTCGCGAAGATCATCAAGACGATCGACGAGATTGCGTTCCAGACGAACATCCTGGCGCTGAACGCCGCCGTGGAAGCGGCGCGCGCCGGGGAAGCGGGCATGGGCTTCGCGGTGGTGGCCGACGAAGTGCGGAACCTGGCGCAGCGCTCGGCGCAGGCGGCCAAGGACACGGCGGGGCTGATCGAAGCGTCGGTGGCCAAG
>DATNEY010000014.1:0-2866 GCA_035606665.1 Vicinamibacterales bacterium
GGCCCGAATCCTCCGGCGCAGAAGTACATCCTCTGTCGGCCGACGGACGTGGGCTGGGATCCGCAGGGCAACATCTTCATCTCCGACGGCTACTGCAACAATCGCGTCGTGAAGTACGACAAGAACGGCCGCTTTGTCGCGCAGGCCGGCAGCGAGAAGGCGGGCACCGCGCTCGGCGAGTTCAATCTGCCGCACGGGTTGCAGGTCGACGAGCGCGGCCACGTCTGGGTGGCGGATCGATCGAACACCCGGTACCAGGAGCTCGACAACGATCTCAAGCCGATCAAAGAAGTCACCAATCTCGGCACCGGCTGGACGTTGTGCATCTCGCCGGGGCCGCACCAGTACGTGTTCTTCTCCAATTCGAATCCGAACGGCAACCCGCCGGGGTCGTGGGACAACACCGGCGAAATCTACAAGGCCGAGCTCGATGGAACGGTGCTCGGCAAGTTCGGCAAGCCTGGGAAGAATCCGCCCGGATTCCAGGTCGTTCACATGCTCGACTGCCGCAATCCGAACGAGCTCGTCCTCGGCGAGATCGAATCGTGGCGGGTGCAGAAATACATCCTGCAACCGTCGCCGTCGCGCCCGAGCGCCGGTCGCCAATAAGGGAGCGCACCATGAAGCACGCATCCATGAAGTTCTTGCTTGCGCTCACGCTGTTCGCCGCTGCCGGCCTGGCACCGAACCGGATGTCGGCACAGAGCGGCGCCTCCACGATCAATTTCGATTCCGTGAATCCGTTGACGCTGCCCGACGACATCTACCTGGGCGAAGTCGGCGGCGTGGCGACCAATTCGCGCGGCGACGTGTTCGTCTACACGCGGACCGGCCACCCGACGATGTCGCTGGCGTCCGCGCGTCCGTTCGTGCACAGCGGCTCGCGGCTGTTCCAGTTCGATCGCTCGGGCAAATTCACTCGCGAGATCGGCCAGGGCGTGTACGGCTTTTTGTTCGCCGCCCAGGTCCGCGTCGATCCGCAGGACAACCTCTGGGTGGTCGACGAGTATTCCTCGATGGTGATGAAGTTCGATCCGCAGGGCCGCGTCGCGTTCCTGCTCGGACGGAAGCCGGAATCGATTGCGAACCCGGGCGCGCGGGTCGCTGCCGGCGGCGAGGGTGGCGGTCGTGGTGACGCCGCTGGCCGCGGTGGCGAAGGCGGCGGCCGAGGCCGCGGCGGCCCTCCGGGCGCCGGTGCGCCGCAGGACGTCTTCAATCGTCCCACCGACGTGGCGTGGGATGCGCAAGGCAACATCTTCGTCGCCGACGGCCGCGGCAACGCGCGCGTCGCGAAATTCTCGAAAGACGGCGTGTTCGTCAAGTCGTGGGGCCAGAGAGGCACCGCGGCCGGCCAGTTCGCCAGCGTCGACAGCATCGCCGTCGATGCGCAGGGCAACGTCTACGCCGCCGATGCGGGCAACGGGCGCGTGCAGGTGTTCGACAACAACGGCACCTTCAAGACCGAGATCAAGAACGTCGGCAACGCGCAGGCGATCTGTATGACGCCAGGCGCGAACCAGGTCCTGTACGTCTCGAATTCGAATCCGCCGACCGATCTCGATACCGCCGGCGAAATCTACAAGATGCGCCTCGACGGGACGATGATCGGAAAGTTCGGCCGGGCGGGCAAACTGCCGAAGGAATTCGGCACGGTGAACGCGATCGACTGCCGCACCGAGAACACGCTCTACGTGGGCGAAGTCGGCAACTTCCGGGTCCAGAAGCTCACGCTCCATTGAGATGCTGCGCCGCCGCCGCGACCGTGGCGCACGCGATGCCGGCTGAGGCGCAGGCGGTCACGCAGCAGACGCCCACATGATCACCGACGCTCGCACGCTCGCCGACGGTGCGACGCTCGAGGCCGACGTGTGCATTGCCGGCGCCGGCGCGGCAGGAATGACCATCGCGCTGGATCTGCGTGCGTCCGGCCTGTCCGTCCTGCTCCTCGAGAGCGGCGGCGCTGAACGGGATCCGGAGGTGCAATCGCTGTCCGAGGGTCGGATGACCGGCATCGACACCTGGAATGTTCGCGCGATGCGGATTCGCGCGCTCGGCGGCACCACGGGGCATTGGGCGGGCTGGTGCCGTCCGCTCACCCCGCAGGATTTCGAAGCGCGAGACTACATTTCGCTGAGCGGCTGGCCGATCAAATACTCCGACCTGGTTCCGTTTTACCGTCGCGCGTGTGAAACCGTTCAGATTGGCGAGTTTGATTGGAACTCGGCCGCCCGTGCGAAGGCGACGGGAAAGGCGCTGTTGCCGTTGGGCGCCGCCATCGACCAGCGCTACTACCAGTTCAGCCCGCCGACGCGTTTCGGCAGCGTCTATTCAGATGTGTTGGGACAGGCCGACGACGTTCGCGTGCTCACGTTCGCGAACGTGCAGGATATCCGCCTCGATCAGCGGCGGGGCCGCGTCGAGTCGTTCGCGTGTCGCACCCTGCAGGGAACCACGTTCCACGTTCACGCCGGCCGCTATGTGCTCGCGCTTGGGGGCATTGAAAACGCGCGCGTTCTGCTGGCCTCGCGATCCCAGGAATCCGACGGCGTCGCCAACGGCCACGGCGTGGTCGGCAGATATTTCATGGAGCATCCCCACTACTACGGCTCGGTGGGCGCGGTGCACCCCTTGACCGTCGACCTGTCGTTTTACAAGCGCGGACCGTCGGATCTCAAGCGAGCAGACGGGACTGCGGTGGAAACGCTCGGAGCGCTTGGTCTCGCCGCCGAGATTTCGCGCCGGGAGAAGCTGCTGAATTTCTCGGCGACGTTTGCCGGGCCGGGGGCCGGACGCGCCGTGTCGGGTCAGGCGCAGAGCGCCGTGCTCCCCGCGAGCACCGCGCAGGCTCTGGTGACACGCGGCGACG
>DATNEY010000036.1:0-40232 GCA_035606665.1 Vicinamibacterales bacterium
GCACGCCAGCCGGCGCCGAGATGTAGCCCGAACGGGGCGGCCCGATCGAGCGCCAACGCATGTCGCTGAAGAACGCGGGGCTCGTAGCGTTCGTGGCGGTCTGCGAGCACGCGGTCTTCACGTCACCGAGCGCGAATCCGATGCCAATCACGACGAGAGCAACACTTCGGAAATCGGTCGAGTGTGCGGCGCGCATGGGGACTCCGAGTCAGGGCGGATTCATGCAACTTGCTCCCGAACCGACTCGCTGTGTAGGGTATAGTCGATGAACAAACGCGAATTTCTGCGCACTGCCGGCAGCGCCGGTCTCGGGCTCTTGATCAGCCCACGCTCTTGGGCGCAATATGCCGAGATGCCCGTGGAACGCCTCGCCGAGGAAGAGGCGTTCTGGGCGTCGATCCGCGCGAAGTACCGCCTCAAGCCGGACTACATCAATCTCGAGAGCGGCTACTACAGCATCCAGGCCACGCCGGTGCTCGAAGCGTTCGTCGCCAAGGTCCGTGAGGTTAACTACCAGGGGTCTTACTACCTGCGCACCACACAAGTGCCCGACAAGGCCGCGGCCCGCGACAAGCTCGCCGCTTTCGCCGGGTGCTCGCCGGCCGAGTTGTGCATCACTCGCAACACGACCGAATCGCTCGATACCGTCATCGCCGGCTACGACTGGAAAGCGGGCGACGAAGCCGTGATGTGCGAGCAGGACTACGGCCACATGCTCGCGCAGTTCCGGCTGATCGGCCGGCGCTACGGCGTCATGAATAATCTGGTCAACGTCCCGTCCGATCCGCGCACGGATGACGAGGTCGTAAGTGTCTACGCCAAGGCCATCACGCCGCGCACGCGGCTGCTGCTGGTGCCGCACATGATCAACGTCACCGGCCACATCCTGCCGGTGCGGAAGATCGCCGACATGGCGCGCGCGCGAGGCGTGCACGTAATCGTGGACGGCGCCCACGCGTTCGCGCACTTCGACTACCGCATTCCCGATTTCGGCGTCGACTACTACGCGGCGTCACTCCACAAGTGGCTCGGCTGCCCGCTCGGCACCGGCATCCTTTATGTCAGGAAGGACAGAATCCCCGGGCTCTGGCCGATCTACGGCGACTGGCGGATGACGGACGACACCGACATCATGAAGCTGAATCACACGGGGACGCATCCCGTGCACACCGACCTCACGATCGAGCACGCGATCGCCTTCCACAACGCGATCGGAATTCAGCGCAAGGAGGCGCGGCTCCGGTACCTGCAGCAGTACTGGACGACGAAAGTGCGCGCGCTGCCGAAGGTCGTCATGAACACGCCGGCGGATCCGGCGCGCACCTGCGCCATCGCGAACATCGGCATCAAGGGCATCACGCCCGCCGATCTCGCGAAGACGCTGCTCGACAAGTACAGGATCTGGACGAATGCAGTCGACACGCCGTCCGCCGGCGTGCAGGGCGTGCGCGTGACGCCGCACGTGTTCATCCAGCCAAGGGAGCTCGACGTTCTGGTGAAGGCGATCTTGGAGATCTCACGCGCTTGACCAGGCGGCCCTGAAGGGCCGCCCTACGACCTCACGTAGGCCGGGGCTTAAGCCCCGGCGTGTGCTCGCCTTCTTGTCAGTACCAGATACACAGACGGCACCAGGAACAGGGTCACGAGCGTCGAGAGACTGAGCCCGCCGATGACGGCGAGTGCGAGGGGCCGCTGAAGCTCCGCGCCGGCGCCGAGACCGAGCGCCAGCGGCAACAAACCGAACAGCGTGCAGAGCGTCGTCATCAGGATGGGCCGGAGACGCACTCTCGCGGCCGCGAGGATGGCCTCGTACATCGGCAGACCTTCCTTGTGACGAAGCTCCGCGAAGTCCAGCAGCACGATGCCGTTCTTGACGACCAGCCCGACGAGCAGGATCAATCCCATCGCCGACGACACGTTGAGATCCGTTCCGGTCAGCGCGAGCAGGCCGAACGCGCCGCCAAGTGAGAGAGGCGCTGCGCCCAGGATCACCAGCGACGATCCGAATCTGCGGAACTGCACGACCAGCACGAGAAAGACGAGCGCGGTGGCGATCCCGGAGACGAGCAGCAGTTCGCGGAACGCCTTCCGCTGTGAGTCGTACTGTCCGCCGACCTCCCACGTGTAACCGACCGGCAACTGCCTGTCCGCCAGCATCGTCCGGATCTCGGCAACCGCGCTGCCGAGGTCGCGGCCTTCGAGCCGCGCCGTGATCAGCGACATCTGCCGGAGGTTTTCCCGCAGGAGCTCGGGATCCCCAGGCCGGTCGGTGATCGTGACCAGAGCGGACGCCGGTGTGAGCTGGCCGTCTTTCCCACGGACCATCGTGCTGCCGAGCCGATCTGGATCGAATCGATCGGCGTCCGGATAGCGCACCCGCACCGGGATCGTCCGATCGCTCAGCCGCAGATCGGTCGGAACGTCGCCGAGCCAGGCATCAGACAGTTGCGTGGCGACCTGCTCGACGGTGAGACCGATGCGGCCGGCCGCAGCCGGATCCACTTCCCACGTCGTCTCGGGACCGCTCTCCTCCATGCCGACGATGTCGACGACGCCGGCGATCCTCTCGAGACTCGCCTCGATCTCCTCCGTCACGGTGGCCAGTTGCTCGAGATCGTCGCCGAAAATCTTGACTTCGATCGGATCCGGATTGCCCTCGAGGTCTCCCAGCATGTCCTGCAGCAACTGGACGAATTCGATCTCGGTGTCGGGTACCGCGGTGGTCAGCTGGTCGCGCAGATCGTTGATGACCTCCTCCGAGGAACGCTCGCGGTTGCCACGGGCCTTCAGCCGCACCAGCACGTCGCCGCTGTTCATCTGCGTCGCGAACATGCCGAGCTCGGATCCCGTGCGCCGAACGTAGGACGCGACCTCGGGTGTCTTCGCCAGGATTGCCTCGACCTTGACGAGGCGTTTGTTCGTGTCCTCGAGCGTCATTCCGGCGGGTGTCAGATAGTCGATCACGAACCCGCCTTCATCGGCGGCAGGCAGGAATCCCGTACCGACGGGGAAGTACGACGCGACGGCTCCTCCCGCCAGCAGCAGCGCGACGATCACGGCGAGGGCAGGACGTCTGAGAAAAACAGGAAGGCTGGACGCATACATCCGATCGAGAGCGCCTCTTCGATCCTCGTGATGAGGCTCATCACCCGTTTTCGCGCGGTACGTCGCGCGCGCAAGCAGTGGGATCAGGTACAGCGCGAACAGGAGCGACAACAGAACGGCGATCGTCAACGTGATCGACAGCGCCTTGAAGAAGTCGCCGACGACGCCCGAGAGCAGGCCCAGCGGCGCAAACACCACCACCGTCGTCAACGTGGACCCGACGATCGGAGCGACGAGCTCGGCCGTCGCGGCCTCGACTGCTTCCGTGCCCCCACGTTCCGCCAGGCGCCGGTGAATGTTCTCGACGACGACGACCGCGTCGTCTATGACCAGTCCGATGGCGACGGCCATGCCGCCCATGGACATCAGATTGATGGTCTCGCCGAACAGCCACATGAAGAAGAAGGTGCACACGACCGTCAGCGGCAGCGTGGATGCCGCGACAAGCGTGAGCCGCCAGTTCCTCAGGAAGAGCAGCAGCACGAGCACGGCGAGTCCTGCACCGATCAGAATCGCGTCGCGAACGTTGGCGATCGCCGATTCGACGAACTCCGCGAGGTCGTACGTCTTCACCAGCTTCAGGCCTGCCGGCAAAGCGGTCTTGAGTTGGGCCATCGCAGCTTCGATGCCGTCTCGTACCGAGAGAATGTTCGCGCCGACCTGCTGCGAGACGCTGATCGCCGTTGCGTTGCCGCCCTGTCCGACGATCAGGGACGTTCGGTCGGGCGCGCCGTTGCGGACGGAGCCGATGTCGCGAACACGCAGTGTGGCGCCTCCTTTGGTCACGACCGGCGTTGCCGCGATGTCTTCGATCGACTTCCAGAGAGCGGACGCAATCACCAGATGCTGCAGTCCGTTCTGCGGGTAGTGACCGACCGGCTGGACGAGGTTCGCGGCCCTCAATGCTTCGGCCACGTCGTCCACAGTCAGCTTTGCCGCAACCATCCGGCCCGGATCGAGAATGACCTCGATCTCGCGCGTGTCGCTCGCGAGCACGCCGACCTGCGCGACGCCGGAGACGCGCGAGAGCGCAGGCCTGATCACGTAGAACCCGTAGTCGTGGAGGTCAGCGGCCGACAGGCCTCCCGTCAGATTGAGCGCGTAGATCGGAAAGACAGCGGGCGTCTGGCGATCGACGACCAGCTCCAGGTCCTGCGGGAGATCGCTGCGAAGCTCGGCGATGCGGCCCTGAACCATCTGAAGGGCCACCACCGTGTCGGTGCCCGGTTCGAATTGAGCGGAGATCTCGGTGGCGCCGCGGAACGTCTTCGAGCGAACCCGGCGGACGCCCGGTACCTCCATGATCGCCTGCTCGAGCGGCCGCGCCACCGTGAGCGTCATCGATCGAGCCGGCGTGCTGCCCGAGTGCGCGATCGCGACAATTCTCGGGAACTCGAGCGGCGGGTAGATGCTGCTAGGCAGCGCCGTATAGGCGAAGACCCCCGCGGCCAGGAGCAGGGCAGTCAGTACGAGAATCGCCCGCGACTGATCGCCGGCAAAGCGTGCAGGATTCATTTGCCCTGAACCGCGATTGCGGCGCCTTCGGGCAGTTCGACCTGCCCGCGCACGATGACCCGCTCGCCGCCCTTGAGACCGCTCGTGACCTCGACCATCGTCGACGTCGCGAGACCGAGTGCGACCGGATACTTGTGCGCCTTGTTGTCGGCGCCGGCCACCATCACAAAGACTTCGCCCTCATCTTCGACAACGGCGGCCGTTGGAATCACGACCACGTTCTTGTGTTCCTCGCCGACAATGCGCACGTGCACCACGGTGCCTGCCGCGAGGCTGGTGCGGCCGCTGAAACTCAGTCGCACGTCCGCGGTTGAGCTCGCTGGATCCACCTGAACGGCTTTCGTGCTTACACGGGCCGCCTGAACCTCCTCGAGACCGGGTTGTTGAATCTCCGCGGTGTGTCCGACGACGATGCGCGCGAGAGCGACGACCGGCACCGATGCAACGATTTGCAGGCGGGCCGGGTCGATCACCCGGAGCACGGGATCGCTCGCGGCGGGCTCGACGAAGTCGCCAGGATTGTGAAACCGCTTGGCGATGACGCCCGAGAAGGCAGCGCGGACCGTCGTGCGGGACGACAGCGCCGTAGCGGCATCGGCGGCGATGCGCGCCTGTTCGAGATCCGCGACTGCTTCATCCCGCTGGCGTCTGGCGTCCTCCACCTCGCGAGGTGCCGCGACGCCCTGACTCTGGAGCGACGACAGGCGGTTGAAGTTCGCGGTGGCCGCTTCGAGACGCGCCGATGCCTGCGCCACATTCGCACGCTTCGCCGCAAGTTCCGCCGCCAGCGTCGGGATGTCGAACTGCACGAGGACATCGCCCGCTTTCACGGCTTCGCCTTCGGCCTTCGGGATCGAGACGATACGCGCTGTCTCCGGCGCGACGACCGTGAGCTCGGCGCCTGGCGCGGGAGCCACGACGCCGGTGGCGGTGATGATGCCGCGAATGGTGTCGACCTTCGCCTCGTCGACTTCGACCGGTACCTCGGCGGCCGTCTCGACTTCCTCCACCGCAGGGCCCCGGCAGCCCCCGACGAAGAGCACGGTCACCGCGCAGGCAACACGCGCCACCGATAAACGAAGCTGGCGTCGGTTCATTTGATGACGGCTCCAATCGCGCGTTCGAGATCCGCGACCGCGCGCTGATAGTCGAGTCCGGCCTCGAGGCCCCGCTGCCGCGTCTCGCGCGCGAGCTGCAGCGCCTGGACCAGCGCGGGCAATCCGGTCTGGCCGCCGTTGTATGCGGCTTGTGCCTGCCGTTCCGCCTCGACTGCGAGCGGAAGAATCGTGCTTTCGTAGCGCGTGACTCGATCCCGTGCCGCCGCTGCGCGCGCGAGGGCCGCCTCGATCGCGCCTCCGAGGCGGGCGATGACTGTTTCGCGATCGGCCCGCAGTCTGGCAAGCGTCAAGTCCTCGAACAGCACCGGCGCCTTGTGATTGGTGAGTACCGGAATGGTCACGCCGAAGCTCACGCGCCAGCCGAATCTGAATTCGGGCTGTGCGTCGTAGACGAATGCGCTGCTTGCCGAGATGTCCGGTGTTCTCAGGGACTTCGCGAGGCCGACACGCGCGGACTGTTCGGCGATGCGGCGGTCGAGCACCTGCACTTCGCCGTTCACCTTGGCCGCCTGTGCGATCGCCTCGGCGGCAGTCGGCAGAACACTTCCGGTGAGGGAGTCCGCGAGCACGAGCGGCGCACTTGGCGGCTGCCCGATCAGCGCGTTCAGCTCGGCTCGGGCGGCGGCGGCCTCGCCGCGAGCCGCCGCGAGGTCGTTCTCGCCGTTTGCGAGCACGAGCTCGGCTTGTGTGAGATCTGACTGGGCGACGTCCCCGGCCGTGACGCGTGCTTTCGCAGCATCACGTGCGCGCATAGCAAGCCCATGGACGTCGCCGGCAATCTGAACGCGGAGATCCGCGCCCACGGCCTCGAAGTACGCGCGCCGGACGTCGTTGCGGACTTCCGCGATGACGCGCGCCAGATCGGCGTCACCGACCGCGACAGTTGCGTTTGCGAGGCCGATCCGCCGGTCGCGTTTGCCGCCGAGCTCGATCGGCAATGTCGCGGTGATCGCCTGACGTGGTGTTTCTCTCGTCAGTTCGTACGCGAGCTCGGGGTTCGGCCGCTCCCCGGCGACCGCCACACCAGCGATGTCGATTGGGCGCTGGAGTCTCGCGGCGGCTATCGCCGGATTCGAGGCGAGCGCGCGTTCCAGAGCCGCGGCGAGCGTCAGTCCCGTACCGCCAGCCTGGGGCGCCTGGGTCTGTGCGTCGACGGCTGCGGTGATCGCCAGAATGGCGATCGCTGCGGCGATGGATCGATGCATCCAGTGACGTCCCTACTTCATGCCGTAGACGAGCACGTGAAAGGACTCCGGGTCGTACCCGCGCCCTCCGCTCGTATTTGGTTTCGCGGCCGTGAGGTAGATCCGATGCGTCCCTGAGTCGAGCGTCATCGTCCTCGAGCCAACGGAGGTGTCGAGCGTCTGAACGACGGTCATCTTGTCGCCCTCGACCCTGGCGATGGTGACCTTGCCGTCGCGGCAGGAGCTGAAGGCGAGCTTGGTGCCGGCGTCGTACCACGTGGCGTCGGTGCCGGAGCAGATCGGGACGCTCGCAACGACCTTGCCGTTCGTCGTGTCCATCATCACCATGAACGGGCCCGCGCCCACGAACAGGCGATGCAGGTTATTGTCGATCGCCATGCCCGTCGGATCCGCGCCGGGCGCGACCGGCCAGCTCGTGGTGACCTTCTTCGCGGCGATGTCGATGACGTCGACCTGCCCTTTGTCCTCGATGTTGACGAAGACCCGGCCTGCGCCATCTGACTGTCCAGTCTCCGCGACGCCCGTGAGCGGAATCGTTGCGACGACCGTGCCGGTCTTCGCGTCGATCTGCGTTGCCGAATGACCCGTGTGGTTGAACACCCAGACCTCGTTCCGGCGAGCATCGAATGTGATCGCGTCAGGATTCGCGCCGCCGGTGTCGATCTTGCTCAGGGTCGCGAGCGTCTTCGGATCGACGACGCTGACTTTGTTCTCCCGGCCGTTGCTGGTGAAGACTCTGCCCGCGCCGACCGCGATGCCATGAACGCCGGGCGTGTCCATGATTCGGCCGACGACCTTGTTCGCCGCCGTGTCGATCACGACGACCTCAGTGCTGTGCGAGACGTAGAGCCGCTTTCCGGCGCTGTCGGCGAGGGAGTAGTCCCACTGCGCCGGCCCAGGTCCGCCGATCGGGATGTCCGCCAGCTGTGAGTACGTGGACTGCCTGGCGACCAGGCCGGTACACAGCGCGACGAGTGCCGTGGCGATGATGATCTGCTTGCGCATTGAGGTGCCCCCTGTGCGGCATTTCAACACTCGAAACTGAAGAACGTCTGAAGACGCGCGAGCCGGTTCCGCTCCCTCTCGTAGAATGTCGTTCGATGCGCCTCCTGCTGGTTGAGGATGATCCGCGGATGCGGGCGCTGGTTCAGCGCGGACTGGCCGAACAGGGCCACACCGTGGACGTGGCCGAAACGAGTCCGCAGGCTCTCGCGCTGACGCGGCAGTCGAGTTACGACGTGATGGTGTTCGATGTAATGCTGCCGGGACCGAGCGGCGTCGATCTGGCGCGCACGCTGCGTCAGGCCGGCAACCAGACGCCGATCCTTCTTCTCACCGCCCGTGATGCCGAGGCCGACATCGTCAAAGGGCTCGATGCCGGAGCGGACGACTACCTCACGAAGCCTTTTGCGTTCAATGTGTTACTGGCCCGGCTGCGGGCGTTGGGGCGCCGCCCGCCCATCGCGCGCGACCCAGTGCTGTGCGTCGGCGATCTTCGTCTCGACATCTCCATGCACACGGCGACGCGCGGCAATGTCGCGCTTCAGCTGACGCCCACTGAATACAACCTGCTCGAGTGCCTGATGCGGCGTCCGGGGAGGGTCGTGACGAGGGAACATCTGATCGAACAGCTCTGGCGGACGCGCGATGTGACGAGCAACACGCTCGACGCCTTCGTGAAGTCGCTGCGGCACAAGCTCGATACAGACGATCGTCCACGTCTGCTCCAGACGATTCGAGGCATCGGCTACTGCATCCGCGAAGAGGCAGAGAGTTGAAGGGCCTGTCGATTCGCGTGCGCCTCACCGCGGGCTACCTCCTTGTCTTGAGTGTGGCGACACTGCTGCTGGCACTCGGTTCCTGGTGGCTCTTCCGGGAGAGCATCGTCCAGGCCGCCGATGCAACGCTGACGGCGCGGATCGAGGGAGCGCGCCGTTTCATCGAAACAGCCCAGCGCGCGCTGCCTCCGGAGTCCGTGAGCGACGAATTCAAGGAGTTCGCCGACATGACGCATGGCGAGGCGCTCCTGGAAGTGCTCGACGATACCGGCCGAACGCTCATGGAGCCGGCGTTGCCGGTCTGGAAACAGCTGCGTACGTCGATGTCTCCACCCGGCGCCCTGCGAATTGTTCCGATTGCCGTAGGAGGTACGCCTTTCCGGGCGGTGGCTACGGAGTTCGCCGTCGATGACCACCGCTACCAGCTCTGGGCCGCGACGTCGATGTCCACCGCCTACGGCGCCCTGGCTCGCCTGCGATGGCTGCTGATGGCGCTGGTTCCTGCGGTGCTGCTCGTAGGTGCGGCGGGGGGATTCTGGATCAGCGGGCGCGCCCTGGCCCCGGTCGATCGAATCACGCGTGACGTGCAGTCGATCTCCTGGCGCAATCTCGATCGCCGTCTGGACGTGCCGGCCGCGGACGACGAGCTTCGAAGACTGGCGGTGACGTTCAACGACATGCTCGGACGGTTGCAGACCGCGGTCGATGAAATGGTGCGGTTCACCGCGGACGCATCCCACGAGCTCCGGACTCCGGTGTCGTTGACTCGGACGACGGCTGAAGTAGCGCTGGCGAAGGAACGGCCTGTCGTCGAGTATCGCGAGGCGCTCATCGACATCTCGAAGCAGATGGAACGAACCTCCGCGCTCGTGAATGATCTGTTGCTGCTCGCGAGATTCGACGCTGGGCTGGGACCGGGCGACAACACGCGCGTCGACCTGAATCACATCGTCGACGAAGCGTCAGGAGTATTGCGGTCGAGAGCGGTTCGCCACGACCTTGCGCTCAGTGTCGATTTGTCGCAGGAACCGGCAGCTGTGCAGGGCAGCGCCGAGTCGCTCGGGCGGCTGTTGCTGATCCTGCTGGACAACGCCGTGAAGTACACGCCGCGAGGCGGCCGCGTGAGCGTGCGCGTGTCGTCGCTCCAGGATGTCCTTGCCGCGGGCCCGGCCGTGGCCGTCGATGTCATGAACTCGGGGCCGGGCCTCGTTGCGCTCGATGTGACGGATCAGGCGCGGGCATTCGATCGTTTTTACCGGGGCGCAGCCGCGCGACAGGCGGCACCGGATGGCAGCGGCCTCGGCTTGTCGATCGCGCGGACGATCGTCGAGCGCCACGCAGGTGAGATCACCCTGTCCGCCACTCCGCAGGGCGACGGATGCTGGGTTCGCGTTCTGTTGCCGTCGGCCCTACTTCTCCGGTAGCGCCCGCATCAGCATGATGCCGACCCCGCCCTTGAGCGGCACCGGGATCCACGCATAGGTCGATCGTCCGTGCCGGCCGACTACCGTCCAGCCTGTGGCGGTGCCGAGCGCCGCGCCAAACACGACGTCGCTGAGGAAATGACGGTTGTCGTGCAGCCGCGACGTCGCGACGTAACTGGCGACGACGAGGGTCGGCCAGGCGCCCTTGAGTCCGAGATGCCGCTCGAGTACCGCGGCCGTGGCGAACGTCGTCGCTGCATGGCCGGACGGGAACGAGCAGCATTCGCCGGACGGCCGGTCGCGCTGGCCGATCTTCTTCATGACGTGGACCATCGACTGGGTGACGATCTGCGCACGGACCAGATCGAATCCGAGATGCGACAGTCTGTTCGTGTGATCCGTTCCGGCATCCGGCGGCAGGATGTACCGGCCGACCAGATACGATCCAACGCCGGCTCCCACCTGTGTCCATCCGCCGAGGTATTTACCGGGCCCGAATATCTTCGTGGCAGTGCGATTTCCCACGAGCCTGTGATTCACGTCGCCGTCCGCAAAGTGCGCGGCGAACGCGCCGGCCGTGCCGATCGCCAGGAACGCCCAGGTCGATCGGCGCTTCGGGAAGGAAACGAAGTCGGAAACCGTCTCGTGAAAGAGTGCGGGAAGGCCGGTGTGCCTCGGAAGCGGCTGCTGCTCGACCTTCGGCGGAGCCTGCTGCTGCGGCGGCTGTGACGCCTGCTCTTGAAGCGATTCGTTGAATGACACCCGAATCGCCCCCGCGAACTTTGAATCCACTTGCCGCGCAGAAGCATCCGGCGCAGTCGCGGCGATCGCCGCGATAGCGATAATCAGAGTCCGCACGAGGCTGAATTCAGCAATATCGGGGCCAAAGGGCCGGTTCTTATCTGACGTTCTTCCTGTCTGGCCGGAGCTCACTGGCGGCAATTCTTGCCTACTAGTTCTCTTCCTCATCGCCCACGCCGAGGGCGCCGCCGGGATCGATCCGGTCCGCGATTGTCATGAGGCCCAGGCGGACCTTGTCGAAATGACCACCCGGCAAGCCCTGTTCGAAGTCGTGCTCGATCCCTTCCACGAGCTCGACGACGTTGGCGAACAGGCGTCGGCCCTTCGCCGAGAACTTCACGAGTGTGACCCGCGCATCGTCCTCCGAGGCGCGCGTTTCCACGTAGCCGCGCGCTTCGATTTCGCGAAGCAACTGCCCGGCGGCCTGCCGCGTGACGCCGGCCCGCTCGGCGAGGACGCCGATCGGCGTGCCGGCCATGTCGAGATTCGAGAGCAGGGCGGGGTACGCCGGTGAAAAGTCGGTGAATCCGCGCTCCTTCAGCCCCTCGAGGAGCCGGCGGTTGTACACACGCAGCGTACGGGTGAGCGATCGGTAGAGGCGGCTGTTGCGGTAGCGGCGCAGCTCGGCGCCGTGTCGGGCCAGCGTGGTCATCGGCCTAGATAATACGAAACGAAGTTGACAAATAATACGAAATAGGGTTTCCTATTGGCGCTATGGCTGACAACTCGAACCGCGATCTCGGCAGGCGTTTTTTCGAGGCTCAGGATCGGCTCCGGGGCGGGCCGGATCCCGCCCTCTGCGCACCGGGCTACCAGGCCGTCATCGGCGGCAATCCGCCGATGAACCGCGACGGCCACGAGCAGTTCGCCCTGGGGTTCTACGCGGCGTTCCCCGACGCGAACCATCACGTGAGCCACGTCTTCGACGATGGCGGCAACGTGGCGGTGCGG
This sequence comes from Vicinamibacterales bacterium, assembly GCA_035606665.1. GTDB lineage: Bacteria > Acidobacteriota > Vicinamibacteria > Vicinamibacterales > SCN-69-37 > DASUGC01. The sequence continues at coordinate 11,898 of DATNEY010000036.1, forward strand.
TTCACGATCAAGGGCACCCACACAGGCAACTTCTTCGGTATTCCGGCCACCGGCAGGGCCGTCTCCGTCACCGCGAACGTCCTGCTGGAGACGAAGGACGGAAAGGTCACCCGGCTCTTCGGGATTTTCGATGAAGCCGGGCTGCTTCGTCAGATCGGGGTGCTCGGCGGTTAGGCGAGGATCTAGTCCGCCCTCAGCGCCGCCGCAGGATCGATTCGCAGCGCGCTGCGTGCCGCCGTGCCGATGACGATGAGCACGACACAGAGGTAAGTCACAGCGAGGGCCGCAACGAGGACTCCGTCGAGCGGCAGGATGCCCGTGGCAGCGGATCGCAGCAGGTCGACGCCGGCGAAGGCGCCCGCCGCGCCCGCGACCAAACCCAGAATCGTCCATCGCACTGTCGGGGCCGCGAGTGCCCACAGAACGTCGCGCGACGAGGCACCTATCGCGCGTCGAACGGCAATCTCCCTGACGCGGCGCGACACCAGATAGGTGATGACGGTGTAGATGCCGGAGATCGACATCGCGAGCGCCAGGATCGCAAAGCCCCCGATCAGGACCGCCAGGCCGCGCTGGTTGGACGTCGCTTGCATCAACTGGTCGTCGAGTGTCGTGACGCCAAAGACCGCCTGCCGGGGTTCGATTCCCCAGATGGCCGTCTTGATGCCCGCGAGCGGCAGATCAGGCGTCACCGTGCGGACGACGATCGCCATGTTCGCCTCGCTCTGCTGCCGGTACGACACATAGATCTGCGGGACATCGCCGGTCTGCAACGGAGGCCTCACGTTACCGGCGATGCCAATCACGGTCATCGTGGCGTTGCGCGGTCCGTCGCCGGCTCGAATCCGCCGGCCGACGGGGTTGCCGTCGGGCCAGAACCGTCGCGCCATCTCGCGGTTGACGACCGCCACTGGCGGGCGTCCTGCCGCGTCGTCTTCGTTGAAAACCCGGCCGGTCTCGAGCGGGATGCCGAGCGTGGCGAAGTAACCGGAGCTCACGATCTGATAGCTGGCCCGTTGGCGCGCGAGATCGGCCGCTGTTCCAGAGGCCCCCTCAATTGTGAACGCCGTGCCAGGGCGGCCGGGCATGACCGAGCTGGCCATCCCCACCGCATCGACCCCCGGCACTCGCGCGATCTCCTGGAGATAACGTCCATAAACCTCGCCGGTGGTGCCGCCGCTGTCCATCCCGCGGATGCGCATCGAAGTAACGCGATCGGTCGAGAACCCGCCCTGTTCACGCTGTAACGCCAGCAGGCTGCTCAAAAGCAGGCCTGCGCCGACAAGCAGCACGAGGGACATCGCAACTTCGGCAGTGATGAATGCCTGCCGCAGCCGGCTGCGATGTGCGGATGCGCCGCGCGTGTTGAAGCCCTGCACGACGTCCGTCCGTGCGAATCGCAATGCCGGCGCCAGCGAGCAGGCGACGCCGCTGGCAAGCGTCACGGTGAGCAGGAACAACACCATTCCGGCATCGACGGCAATGTCGCCCACGAGCGGCGTGCCTCTCGGAATCAGGCTGCGCAGCACGTTCGTGAGCCACACGGCCTGTAGCACTCCGAACGCCCCCGCCACGCCGGTAATGAGTACACCCTCCGAGACGAACTGACGAAGCAGGCGTGCGCGATTTGCTCCAAGCGCGCTGCGAACCGCGACCTCCGGCTCGCGCTCGATGGCCTGTGCGAGCAGGAATTGCGCAGTGTTCGCGCAGGCAATCAGCAATACGAGCGCGATCGCACCGACGAGCATCACCAATACCGGCCGGCTCTGGTTCGCACGCCATTCCTCCAGCGGCTGTACCGTCATGAAGAACGCGGCGTTGTTTGCGCCACTGCCTTTGTAGGCCTGCGGATACTGCGCGGCCATCGCGGTTGCGATCGTCGCAAGCTCCGCCGATGCGGCCTCGAGCGACACGCCATTTGCGAGGCGTGCGACAGCCTGCACACGGCGCACGCCGGCAAACTCACCGGTGCGTGACGTGTACTCCGCTGACATCGGGTACGGAATGAACAGGTCGATCGAAGCCGGCGAGAGATACCCGAACGAGAACGTGTCGGGCAGCACGCCGACGATTTCGTGCGGCGTGCCATTGAGACTCAGCGTACGGCCGATGACCGACCTGTCGCCGCCGAAGTTCCGGCGCCACAGGCCGCTGCTGAGCACGACGATCTCGCGTCCTGCATCGCCTTCACCGAAGATCCGGCCCGCCTCGGGCCGGACACCGAGCGTCGAGAGGAACGAGGGCTCGACGCGTGCCCCGGCCACGCGCTCCGGTTCGTCGCCGCCGATGATCTGGAAATCGCGTGAATCGAAGAACGTGAGGCGATCGAGGCTCCGGCTCGCCGCCCGGAGCTCCAGCATTTCCGGCACAGTCGGGCTGGAGAGCGACCGATCGCCCCGGCGGCCTTCAACGACCAGCGCAAGGCGATCCGCGTTCTGGTAAGGCAACGGACGCAGCAGCACCGCCTGCAGAACGGAAAACACGGCGGCATTGGCGCCGATAGCCAGCGAGAGCGTGACGATGACGAGGCCGGTCAGGAGTGGCTGGCGCGCGCACACCCGCCACGCGTGCCGCAGGTCGCCCGCGAGTCCCTCCAGCAGAGTGGCGCGCATTTTCGGAGCTTACACGGATAATGTTGCGCTGAGCGCCTTGAATCCAAAGCGTCGTCTTCTCGTCATCCTGCTTCGACTCGGCGGCGTGGCCACTGCCAGCGCCTTTCTGGCCATCCTGCTGCCGCGCGACTGGATGGCGTCAACGCACGAGTGGCTGGGCCTGGGGGAGTTCCCTCGCGCACCCGTTGTCGACTACCTGGCTAGATCCGTCGCCGCGCTGTACGGCTTCCATGGCGTCTTCCTTCTCATCGTCTCGCGAGACGTGGTGCGGTTCAGACCTCTCGTCACGTTCATCGGCATCCTGAATCTGGCTTTCGGTCTGATCGTGACGGCGATCGATCTGCACGCGCCGATGCCAACGTTCTGGACGCTCGTCGAAGGACCGCCGATCGCGCTGTTCGGCGTCGCGATCCTGTACCTGCGGAGATCGGTTCCAGCGCCGGCACAGTAAACTTGGCGGCCGCCGTATGCCTCATTCCGATTCCGCAAACCGCTGGCTCGCCTTGTACGTGCTTTGTGCGGGCGTGTTGATGATCGTGCTCGACACGACGATCGTCAACGTTGCCCTGCCCTCGATTCGCGAAGATCTGAAGTTCACCGAGACGTCGCTGGTGTGGGTGGTGAACGCCTACATGGTGACGTTCGGCGGGTTTCTGTTGCTGGGCGGCCGGCTCGGGGATCTGCTCGGTCACCGCAGGACCTTTCTCGGCGGCCTCGCGTTTTTCACGCTCGCTTCAGTCGCGTGCGGGCTCGCCGGATCGCAGGCCGTGCTGATCGGCGCCCGGGCGATCCAGGGCATCGGTGGCGCCATCGTCACAGCTGTGGCGCTGTCACTGATCATGAACATGTTCACGGCGCCGGCCGATCGCGCGAAGGCGATGGGCATCTACGGCTTTGTCTGTTCGGCGGGCGGCACCATCGGCACCTTGCTCGGCGGGTTTCTCACGACCGCGCTCAACTGGCACTGGATCTTTCTGGTGAATCTGCCCATCGGCGCCGTTGTCTACTTCTTCTGCCTGCGGTTGATCGCTGCCAGCACCCATCAGAATACAGAGGCCAGACTTGACGTCGCCGGCGTGGCTGCCGTGACCGCGGCGTCGATGCTCGGCGTGTACGCGATCGTCAACGGCAGGGAGCTCGGCTGGACGTCAACCGCGACGATGGGGATGCTGGGCACCGCCGCGGCGCTGCTCGCCGCGTTTCTGATGATCGAATCACGCGTCCGGCATCCGTTGATGCCACTCGCCATGTTCCGTCTGCGCAACGTCGCGACCGCGAACGTGGTCGGTGTTCTCTGGGCCGCGTCGATGTTCGCGTGGTTTTTCATCTCCGCGCTGTACATGCAGCTCGTGCTGGGCTACACGCCGATGCAGGTGGGACTGGGCTTTCTGCCGGCCAATCTGATCATGGCCGCGTTCTCGATCGGCCTGTCCGCGCGCATCGTGATGCGCTTCGGCATCAGGATTCCGCTCGCCGCCGGCCTGCTCCTCGCTGCCGCGGGCCTGGCGCTGTTCGCCCGGGCCCGAGTCGACGGGACCTTTCCAGTCGACGTCATGCCGGGCATGACGCTGCTCGGGCTCGGCGCGGGTCTCGCGCTCAATCCGGTGCTGCTCGCCGCCATGAGCGACGTGGATCCAGCCGACTCCGGGATCGCGTCCGGTGTCGTGAATACGTCGTTCATGCTGGGTGGTGCGCTGGGACTTGCGGTGCTGGCGAGTCTCGCCGGCGCTCGCACCGAGGCGCTGGCAGTGTGGGGCGCGGATCCCAGGATCGCGCTTACTGGCGGATATCACGCCGCATTTGCCGCCGGGGCCGTATTCGCCGTGATCGCCGCGGCGGCTGGCGGCCTTGTCATTCGAGCATCGGCACTGCCGGCCCACGACTCCGCATAGCAGGTGGGATCCTCCTCGAGACATCTCGCGATCAGCCGGCGGACGGGTGCCGGCGTTTCCAGTGGTCTAATTCATTCCCGGAATGCTCCTGTCTGGCCGATAACCTGATCGGGACGGGATTACGGTTTTGACGACAAGAAAGGCTCAACACCGGAAGGTCAATTCACTCGCTTGGCGCCGGCGTGACGTCGTGGCCTGGTTCACGGCGCACCCTCTTGTCGCCGTGCTGACATCGACCCTGTCAGTGGTCCTTTTCCTTGGATCGTACTACGTGAATGTGCAGAAGCCCGCCGCGGTGGTCGCCAAGGTCGAGGCAGAATCCCGTGCTGTCGAGAGCATGAAGGTCAAGATGTCCGCGCGAGGCAGCGCGCTCGATGATTGCCTGACGGCCGCCGAGTCCGATGCGAAGGCTCGCTGGAACGCGCAGTGCCGGCGCGAGCACAAGTCCGCAGGCTGCGCCCTGTCACGCAAGCTGACCCAGGTGCTTCAGAGAGAGGCAGGCGTCGTCCGCAACGCCTGCCTCATGAAGTACTCGCTGACGCAGTAGATACCCCGCTCGAAGTACGCCACAATCGAATCGTAAGCCCACAATCAAACTAGCCCGAGGAGACGTCCATGAGACTCTTCGCTCCGTTGGTGCTGGCTCTGGCCGCGATTTCGATCAATGCGGCCTGCACGCGGACGCCCGTGTCGCCCGAGTATGTTGTGCCACTCGTGTCGACCGCGGTGAAGACCGACTCCCCCCTGAGCAGCACGCATCTTGGTGGTGAACACGAGATCCCCGCGCGCGACACCAGCGCCCAGGGTCAGGCGATCATCAAGGTCGCCGACGACGGATTGTCGATTTCCTACAAACTGATCGCGTCGAACATCGACAACGTCGTGGCGTCGCACATTCACATCGGCGCGCCAACGGCGAACGGCCCGATTGCCGTGTTCCTCTTCGGCAATGCGCCGGCCGGCGGCGGCAGACAGGATGGTGTTCTCGCTGAGGGCACGCTGACGGCGGCCAATCTCATAGGACCGATGGCGGGCCACCCGATGTCGGATCTCGTTGCTGCGATCCGAGCCGGCAATGCCTACGTCAACGTGCACACCAACGACGGCGTTGCGCCGACCAATACCGGGCCTGGAGATTTTCCGGGAGGGGAGATCCGGGGACAGATTAGAGCGAAGTGACGGTACGACAGGTACGTCGGGGACGTCCCCGACGTACCTGTCGATATCTACTTTCTCTTGACCTCGTTCGCCGTCGGAAACGGCGACGCCGGGCGCGGGCCGGCAACGGCGACGGCGCTCGCCCAATGGTCCGGCGTGTCGTCACTGAGGGCCACCTTGTTGCTCACCGGCTTCACCCCGTGCCGCAAATACGCAATGATCGACAGCAGATCCTCGTCCGGCATGTGGCGCCATGACGCCCACGGCATGAACGGCCCGAGGTACTTCGGCTCCTTCGGGAAGTTTCCCACGCCAGGTTTCGATGACGTGATCTTCACGTTGGGCGTCTCTTCGGGCTTCAGGCCGTAGCGCAGCGCGTTGAAAACCTGCTGATCCGTCCAGCGGCCGATTCCTGTCTCCTTGTCCGGCGTGATGTTCTTGGGCCGGCCCTTGAAACACGGCGCTTTCGGATCCTGAAAACATGGACCGATCACGAACGCCTGGTTATCGCTCGTGATTCCAGCGAGGTAACTCGGCTTCTCCGGAGACTGCGCGCCGCCGTGGCAGTCGCCGCAGCCATGCTCGAGAACCAGTTGGCGTCCTCGAAGAACCCGCGCGCGCTGGGCGGCCGGCGGCTGCTGCTCGCTGGCCTGCGGAAACGGCTTGGCAGGATACACGCCGATGTTCTCCGGAACCATCGCGCTCGCCCAGAAGTCCGGGGGGCCTTCGCTGTCGGCGACCTTATTAACAACGGGCTTCAGTCCACGTTTGAGGTACGCCGCGATCGCACGCAGGTCGGCGTCCGGCATGTGCCGCCACGCGGTCCACGGCATCGGCGGCGCGACGTAGTGCGGCCGCATCGGAAAGTTGCCCTTGCCGGGTGTCGTGCCCGTGATGACGACGTCCGGCGTGTCCTCGGGGCGCAGACCGAATCGCAGCGCGTTGAACAACTGACGCTCGGTGAATCGGCCCATGCCGGTCGCCTCGTCAGGCGTCAGGTTGCGCGGGCGCGTCGTGAAGCAGCCTTTCGCTGCCGGATCAATGCCGCACGGCGGCGGTCCGATCTTGAAATCGACCGGTGGTTCCGACGCGCCAAGTCCGGCGAGGAAGCCTTTGGCGGCCGGATCGTTGCCTCCGCCGTGGCACTCGCCGCAGGCGTGACTGATCACCAGGTACCGTCCACGCAGAACGATGTCCTGGCCCGCGGCCGCAGGCTGAGCCGGTTCTTGCGTCGCCCCCTGCACGATCTCGTCCTCTATTCCAGCGGACGTTGGAACGGACGTACCGACGGCCCGCACGGCGACGGCCGTGACGAACACAAGACCAACGACAAACAACGCACTCTTCGACAGTAGATTCGACCGGCGCATCCCGACCTCCGTTTTTGGACCGAGGGGCTCTGCCCCTGCGGGCACCCCTACGGCGTCGCTCGTGGGGCCCCAATGCCCCAGTCCGCTCCGCCGGTTCGCTCGCTAGCGCTCGCTCAACGAAGCAACTCCAGAATTCCCATCATTCCCATGTCTTCGTGGTCCAGGATGTGGCAGTGGAACATCCACTTTCCCGGGTGGTTCTCGAACCGCACCGCGATCCGCACCTTGCCATGCTTCGGCACGTTCACTGAATCCTTCCAGCTCAGGTACGGCTCGGGAATGCCGTCGCGATCGAGCACCTGAAACTGGAAGCCGTGCAGGTGGAAGGGATGGTCCATCGTCACCACGTTCTCGATCTGCCAGATCTCGGTCGTGTTCAGGCGGCCGCGCACGTCCACCCGCTTCATGTCCATGGTCTTGTTGTTGATCATTCCCTGGCTGAAGACGATCGTGCGGCGCGCGGCGACGGTCCTGATGTCAATCGGACGCACGGCGCGCATCGATTGCGGGACGATGAGGGCGGGCACTGGCGTGTCTGTCGTGGTCTTGATCTCGATGAGATCGTGCGGCTGCTCCCAGTCTGTGGGGCGCGTCTGCGGCGAGTACCGATCGTAGGGAAGCGTCCGGAGCGTGGTGCGGCTGCCGGGCGCACCGCCGCGCACCAGGAATTCAACGCGTTCCGAATTGGCGAGCAGCAGTTCGTCGACTTCGCGCGGTTTTTCGAACAGCCCGCCATCGTCTCCGACGTGGATCAGCTTCTGGCCGGGAACGGTCAGCCGGTAAACCCGCGCCGACGCGGCGTTGATGATGCGGAGGCGCTGCAGCTCGCCCGGGCGGATCGCCATCGACGGCATCGTGTGGCCGTTGATGAAGAAGACGTCGCCCTCGCGTCCGTTCTGCGCGTCGAGGTTCCCGGCGGCCGACATGTGGTCGGGCAGGTCGACGGCGCCGTCAGGCGTGAACCGGTTGTCTGAAAGAACCAGCAGCCGTTCGGGAATTCCCTCGAGCGGATCTTTCGGAGGCCGCACGATGAGCGCGCCGTACAGGCCCCTCGAGACCTGCTCCGTCGTCGTCATGTCGGGATGCGGGTGGTACCAGTACGTACCCGCGGATCCCGGCTGCAGGCGGAACACGTAGTCGCGGCTGGCGCCGGGCAACACGGGATTCAGCGGACTGCCGTCTGAAGTCGCCGGCAAATGAAGCCCGTGCCAGTGCACGGTCGTCGCCTGCTTGAGCTTGTTCGTGAAGTGAATGGTGACGAGGTCGCCCTCGCGCAGCTCGATCGTCGGGCCGGGCACCATGCCGTTGTACGCCCAGGCCTCCGTCGGCTTGCCGGGCACCAGCTCGAGACGCGTCGGCGACGCGGTCAGGTTCAATTCGACGACACCGGGCTTCGCTGAGATGTTCTGGAGGATCGCGGGAACCGGCCAGTTGTCGGCGGGTAGCGGATGCGCGTTTGGCGATGGAGCTCCGGTGAACTCACCAAGGGCCCAGGGTGTCGCGAAAGTCGCGAAGACGAGAGGGACTGCGGCGAGCCACCCACGATGGGAAAACATGGCGACAAGAGGATACACGACCCGCATCATGCCGGTGCGTTATCATCAGCCGCCGTGTCCGACAGGAAGCCCCAGCTCCTGCTGGCGTGCGCCACCGTTCTCTGCGTTGTCGCGCTCTACCTCAAGCAGCCCCACATCTTTGCGCTGCCGCAGTTCTACGCTGAGGACGGCCGCTTCTTTTTCGCCGACGCGTATAACGAGGGCTGGAGAAGCCTGTTCTACACGGCCAACGGCTACTTCCACCTCCTTCCCCGGCTGCTCGCGAATCTGACGCTGACGCTCGGCGTGCCCTACGCCTACATTCCGGCGGTCTTCGTCTACGGCTGCCTGCCGATCTACTTCATCCTCTGGCTCAAGATATTCACGCGGCTGCAGCTCGCGCCGGAGGCGAAGCTGTTTCTGGCGCTCTCCACCGTGCTCGTGCCGCTCGGCAACGAGATTTTCATGAATCAGACCAACGTCCAGTGGGTGATGGCGCTGATTCCGGTCGTGCTGTTCTGCGGCGACGCGCCGCAGCGGCCGTGGAGCCGGATCGCTGACTACGGACTGCTGGTGCTGTGCGTCTTCACCGGGCCGTATGTGCTGTTCCTGTTGCCTGTCTTCGTACTGATTACGGTGCTCGAAAGGCGCGTGTCCAGTCGATGGCTGTTCCTCGGCATCTGTGCCGTCGCGATGACCGCTTGCCTCTTCACGCTGGCGCATTTCGGGACAGTCGATCGCATCCGTGGTGCGACCCGTTGGACGTGGTACGGCTGGGCGCGGCTGGCCTTTCGGTCGTACTACTTTCCAGTGTTCTCGACGTACGTGGATGAGGCGCCGGAGTGGGCGGTTGTCGCGATGGCGGCCGTGCTGCCGATCCTGCTGGCGTTCGCCGGCCGCGCCGTCGCGCGCTCGAAGAACCGCTTTGCGCGCGTCGCATTTACCGCCGGCCTGCTGCTTTTCTTCGCCACGGCGGTCAGCTACGGCCGCAATCCTGACCTGCCGTCGCCGTTCGCCAGCGCCATCCGCAACTTCTATCTGCCGATGGTCTTGCTGCTCTGGTCGCTCATCGCGATTACCAGGTTCGAGCGGCGGCGAATCGCGGCGCTGACGGTCGCGTTCGCCTGGTTTGCGGTGCAGATCTCCTTCATTCCCGAGTCACGCCGGATTCCCGACCTGCGCTGGGAGGTTTATGCCGAGCGGCTCAAGTCCGGCGCGGCGATGAAGATCCCAATCACGCCGGCCGGCTGGAACATGGAACTTCGGGAACGAACGAGCCCGCCGCGCTGAAATTCGGCCGGTTCAGACAGAATTCAGACGCTGTCGATTGAACGGCGACTGCGTCCGCGCCGAACATCGCGTCCTCTATGACAGGAGGTTCCGATGTCAGTCTCGCGCCGCACATTCCTTGAAGCTACGCCGTTCGTGCTCGCCCCTGCGATATGGCCGCAGGCCTCCGTGCCCTCCGCTCCACTTCCTCCGTCCTCCTCCCTGTCCTCCACCTTTCCGACGCAATCCCCGGATTTGGCGAGGGAAATGGTTGCCGTCTCCCATAGCAACATTGGCCGCGTGAAAGAGTTGCTGGCCCTCCACCCGACGCTTTCCCGCGCGTCCTGGGACTGGGGCTTCGGAGATTGGGAGGATGCGCTCGGCGCCGCATCGCATGTCGGCAATCGTGAGATCGCCACGGTGCTCATCGCAAACGGGGCGCGTCCGACGATCTTTTCAGCGGCGATGTTCGGTCACCTCGACACGGTGAAGGCCTTCATCGCGGCGTCACCCGGCATCGAGGCCACGCCCGGGCCGCACGGGATTACGCTGTTGCGCCACGCGATGGCCGGCGGCCCCGCGTCTGAATCGGTCGTCGAGTACCTGAAGACGCTGCCGCTCGCCGACCGCAGGCCCGAAACGCAGCCAATCGCACCCGAGGGACTGGCGGCCCTCGCCGGTGACTACGTCTACGGCACCGGCCCCGACGAGCGCATCATCATCGCGGTGACCGCGAACGGCGTACTGACGTTCACTCGCGCAAAAGGCTCCGCCCGCAACCTCTTTCACGTCGGCGATCGCGCGTTCTTTCCCGTCGGTGCGCCGCTCGTGCGCATCAAGTTCCGTGAAACGAGCGGCGGAATGTCGCTCACCGTGCACGATCCCGGCCTCATCGTCGAAGCCAAAAGGACCTCGGGAGTCGTTCTAGGATTCAGATCGGATCACGCATGATCACAACGAGCGAGTGGTAGCGAGCGAGTCGGCGGAGCGGAGCGGGGCGATGGGGTCCCCGCGAGCGACGCCGTCGGGGTGCCCGCAGGGGCGAAGCCCCTCGGAGATAAGAATGAGATTTGGCGAGTTCGACGTTGATGCGGCTTCCGGCGTGCTGACCCGTGCCGGGAGCCGCGTCAAGCTTCAGGATCTTCCTTTCCGCCTGCTCGTCGCGCTGCTCCGGCGTCCCGGGGACGTCGTGACGCGTGAGGAATTGCGCGCGGAGCTCTGGGGCGCCGAGACCTTCGTGGACGCCGAGGCGGGTCTCAACACGGCGATTGGCAAGCTCCGCGAAGCGCTTGGTGACAACGCAGAAACACCGCGGCTCATCCAGACGCTGCCGAAGCGCGGCTATCGTTTCATTGGCACGCTGGTCCAGGTGCAGCCCCGAAGTGGCGATGCGACGGCTGAACAGGCAGCGCGGCGGCCGGCGTCGCTCGAGCCGAGTCGACGCGCGGTCTTCGGGTTGCTGGCGCTGACGTTTATCGTGATGGCACTCACCGGATACCGCGCCTATTCCACTCCCGGCCGCGTCACGCTCGCCGTCGTCCGCTTCCACAACGAGACCGGCGACGCTGCCTTCGATCGCCTCGCAGGCACACTCACCGATGCTGTCGTCGTCGCGCTCGCGCAGGATCCAGAGTACGCAGTGATCGGCAACTCGCCGCTGCTTCGCACCGATCGCATCTTCCAGGACGTGCGCCGCATCGGCGATGCGCTGAATGCGGATTTTGTCGTGCTGGGTCAGCTGCAGAAGGGGGATGCGGGGCTTCTGGTGCGTGCGCATTTCATCCGGCCGACGGACGACAAGCACTTCTGGGCGAACAAGATAGACATCGAGGGCGCGCCGGATACCGAGGCGCGCGTGACGGCGATGGTCACCGGAGGCGTGGCGGTGGGCTTGAAACGCGCGGCCGAGCCCGGCGCCGGCCGGTAAGACCCGGCGGAACCCGGCCGGTCGCCGGGGAGTATTGTTCAGAGATGCCCACTCCACTCCGCCTCTGGCCCGGCGTTGCTTTGGTCGTCCTTCAGTGGACCCTCAAGGTGGGTGTGCCTCTGGTGGCGCCGGACTATGCGATGTTCGGCCTCTTCGGCGCCATCATTTGCGGCCTGTTCGTGCTGCTCTGGTGGCTGTTCTTCAGCCGCGCGCCCTGGCTCGAGCGCATCGGCGTCCTCGCGGTGATGGCGGTCGCGGTCTGGGCAACCTACTCCCTCGTTGACATCTCCATCGCAGGCGGCGCTATGGGCAACCTTCTGTGGATCAGCTCCATTCCGGTCCTCAGTCTCGCGCTCGTCGCTGCGTGCGTCGTGGCCCGCTACAAGGGAGTCGCGACACGGCGCGCGCTCACGGCAGTCGCCATCGTGCTCGCGTGCGGATGGTTCACGCTTCTCAGAACTGGCGGCGTGTCCGGAGACGGCGCTGGGGACTTCCACTGGCGATGGACGCCGACACCGGAGCAGAAGTTACTGGCGGCAGCGCCCGAACCGCCGATCGTTCCGCCGGCACCCGCACCTACGGCCATTACGCCGGCGCCAACGCCGCTGCCACCGGCGGCTGACACCAAGACAGTCATCACACCGCCGGCTCCCAGCGCCCCGGCTGAATGGCCAGGCTTCCGCGGACCATCACGAGACGATGTGATTCGCGGCCTCACGATCGAGACGGACTGGACGAGCAAGCCGCCCGTAGAAATGTGGCGGAAGCCGATCGGTCCTGGCTGGTCGTCGTTCGCGGTGCAGGGCAATCAGATCTTCACGCAGGAACAGCGCGGCGACGATGAAATTGTTTCGAGCTACGACATCACAACCGGTGCGCTGGTGTGGATGCACAAGGATCGCGCGAGGTTCTACGAATCCAACGCCGGTCCCGGGCCGCGCGGAACTCCTGCCGTCGGTCTCGGCCGTGTGTACTCTGTTGGCGCTACCGGCATCCTGAACGCGCTCGATGCGCGCAACGGCGCCGTGGTGTGGTCGCGCAACGCAGTGACAGACACCGGCGCTACGATTCCTGGCTGGGGCATCGCCGGATCGCCCATCCTCGCCGGGGACACGGTCATCGTTGCGGCCTCGGGCCGGCTTGCGGCGTACGACGCGGCGACGGGCAAGCCCCGCTGGTCAGGACCAACCAACCGCGGCGGCAGCTACAGCTCGCCGCACCTCATGACCATCAACGGTCTTGAGCAACTGCTGATGCAGAGCGGCGCCGGCCTGACGAGTGTTTCGCCGGTCGATGGCAAGGTGATCTGGCAGCACGATTGGGAAGGCGTTCCCATGCTCCAGCCGGTTCGTATTGGAGACGCGGACCTCCTCGTAGCTGCCGGCGACATGATGGGCGGCATCGGCACGCGCCGCATCAGCGTGGCGTCGTCATCCGGCTGGTCGGCGGAAGAGAAATGGACGTCGCGCGGTCTCAAGCCCTATTTCAGCGACATCGTTGCGCATAGCGGCTATGCGTACGGCTTCGACGGCAACATCCTCTCGTGCATCGATCTGAAAGACGGCGCGCGCAAATGGAAGGGTGGCCGCTATGGAAGCGGTCAGCTCGTGCTGCTCGCGGATCAGGATCTGCTTCTGGTGCTGGCTGAAGAAGGTGACATCGCACTGGTGAAAGCGACGCCGGACGGATTCACCGAAGTCGCGCGGCATCCTGCCATTGAAGGCAAGACCTGGAATCATCTGGTCGTCGTGCGGGACGTGCTCCTCGTGAGGAACGGCGAGGAGATGGTGGCGTTCAGGATTGCTCGTCCTTCAGGTTCTCGCTGAGGGAGAAAAAGCTGGACGGGCGTTTCGATGGTGCTGGAGACGCCGGACGCTCGAGAGGTTTTGCAGAACGCTCGTCGGGGAACTCCGAGAACCAGTCGCGCTTTTCCTCAGCATCAACGGGCTTCGCCGGTTCCGGGGCGAACTCCGCGAATGCGTCTTCTGTGGCGGCCGGGTCGGTCGGAGGGTTGAGTCGCGTAAACGGGCGCATCGCGGTGCTTGTTGAGCAACGTTCAGGCCAACCCTGCAGTGAGATTTGGGCCAGAAAACACGGTTTTCGGGGGTGCCAAGGCCGGTCGGCGCTCACCGGAGCGTTACGGACTTACAAATTCCGCTACGCGCACCCGGACGGAGTAACATGCGCCCATTCTTCTTTCCGTGGAGTCCTCCAATGAGCGAGACGCTGGCCCATCTCTTCTCTGAATTCGATCGCGGCAGAATTTCACGGCGGCGCCTGCTGCAGGCGCTCGGTGTGGCCGCGGCGATTCGTCCGATCTCTGCATTCGCGCAAGGTCAGTGCGGCGGCGCGCGCGCCGGCACGCCCGGGTGCGACACCACGCCCGCGAAGCTGCCGTTCGAGCCCACGGGATGGAAGACCGTGCTGCTCGATCACTTCACGATGCAGGTCGGCGACTACCAGAAGGAAGCCGTGTACTTCGCCGCGCTCATGAACTGGAAGATCAGAAGCGACGACGGGACGAAGGCGATGCTCGACATCGGTAATTGGGGAGGCATCGAGATTCGTGGCGGATATCAACCGCCGGCGCCAGCGAATCCACCTGCGACGCCGCCCGCGAACCCGCCTGCGGGTGCAGGTGCTGCGGGTGCCGCTGGAGGGGGACGCGGTGCCGGTGGCGGTGGAGGACGCGGACCGCGGATGGCGGTGGTCGATGCCTTCTGTTGGGGCATCGCGCCGTGGAACGCGAAGACCGTCGAAGCCGAGTTGAAGAAGCGCGGGCTGAATCCCGTCGCGGACAACCGGCCGGGCGGATTCGAAAGTTTCCGGATCAAGGATGCCGACGGTTTCGATCTGCGCATCAGCAACGGCAACATGAAGAACCGCCGGCAGGGCGCGGCGAACGGCAAGACCAGCGCGCCGTCGCCGTTCGAACCCACCGCGTGGAAGACGTTGTATCTGGATCACATTTCGTTCGAGACGTCGAACTACAAGGAACAGGCCGCGTTCTATCACGCGCTGCTCGGTTGGGAACTCGGCGCGGACGAGGGCAGCCAGAACACGATGGTGATCGGCGACATGGGCGGCATCATCGTTCGCCGCGGCGGCGGAGGCGGCGGCCGGGCCACAGCGGCAGGTGAGGCCGGCGGAGCGCCCGCGGCGCCACCGCCTCGCCGCGCCGGGATGGGTCACATTGCGTTCGGCATCTCACCGTGGGATGCGGATGCCGTGAAGGCCGAGCTCGACAAGCGCGGGCTCAACGCGCGCGTGGACACCGGCGGCACCGGCGACATCCACACCGCGAAGTACCAGAGCTACCACACGACGACGCCGAACGGCTTCGACCTGCAGATCAGCAACGTCATCGCCAAGGGCATGGGTTAAGGACCTCTCGAGGTCATTCGTTCCTGAGCGTCAGGATCGGATCCACTCTGGTCGCGCGGCGCGCCGGCAGATAACAGGCCACGAGCGTCGTCGCGGTCAGCACCAGTGCGGTGCCAGCGAACGTCACCGGATCTGTCGCGGGCATGCTGATGAGCAGGCGGTCTATCACGGGCGCCAGCAGATACGCGCCAAGGAAGCCCATCGCGAGGCCGATCCCCGTGAGTGCCAGGCCCTGCCGCACGACGAGCGCGCGGACGTCTCCCGCAGGTGCACCGAGCGCCACGCGAATTCCGATCTCGCGCGTGCGGAGCGTGACGGCGTACGCCATCACGCCGTACAGCCCCAGCATCGCCATCGCGAGCGCCGCGAGGCCGAGCGCGCTCGAAAACTCGGCCGTCAGCCGCATCGCGCCCAGTTGCGGATCGTCATGATCGCCCGCCAATCTGACATCGAACATGGGCGCCAGTGGATCGAGCTGCTGCGCGAGAGTGCGTGCGCCGTCGGCGACGGCGCGGACGTCGGCCGCTGATGCGGCCTGCAGGACGAGCGTCATGGCCCATGCGGAACCACGTTGATAGGCCGGTACGGTCAGAGTGCGCGTCGGTGTTCCCTCCCCGAACCGATCCCGGGTGATGCCGACAACCTGGAGGAGTTGGGTCCCCCCGTCGCGTGTCAGGACCACTCGCTTGCCGAGCGCCCGTTGCTCATCGCCAAAGAGGCGACGCGCTTCTGTCTGATTGATGATCGCCACGGCGCCGGACTTGTCGTTGTCACTGTCCTCGAAGTCCCGGCCAGCGAAAAGCGGAATCCCCATCGTGCGGAAGTACCGCGGCCCGACGATGACGGTGTCCACTTCGAGTTTTGACTCGCGGGTCTCGGGAGCGCCTTCAACAGTGAGCCATGCACTCTGGTTACCGACGGCCTCGCCGAATGGCGGCGCGTTGATAATTGACGCGCCCTCAACGCCGGGGATCGCTCGCGCGCGTGTGACCAGGTCGCGATAGAACGCGTCGATTCGCGCTTCTGAGTACTGCAACGATCCCAGGTCGAATCGCATGGAGACGACGCGCTCGGTGCTGAAGCCCGGACCCAGCGACGTCCGCGCAGCCTGGAGGCTGCGGATGAAGAGTCCAGCGCCGACGAGCACGACGACGGACAAGGACAGTTGTCCCACGACTAAAGCATTACGGAGGGTGAGACGACGGGCGCCGCTCGTGCTGCCGCTGTCGCCGGGTTTGAGCGCAGGAATCAGGTTGATGCGCGTGGACTGCCACGCCGGCGCCGTACCGAACACGAGGCCGGTCAGGAGCGACAGACCGAGGGCCCAGCCAAGCACGCGAAGATCCGGAGTGAAGTCGAGATTGATGCCGGGAATCTGGCCAAGCGGAAGCACGCGGCTGAGGGCCTGCGAAGTCCAGAACGTGAGCGCGATAGCGATGCCGCCGCCCACAAGAGCGATCAGCCCGCTCTCCGTCAGGAGCTGCCGCGCAACGCGCCATCGGCCCGCGCCGAGCGACAGCCGGATGGCCAGCTCGCGCTTGCGCGCGTTCGCGCGCGTGAGCAGCAGATTGGCCACGTTGCCGCACGCGACGAGCCAGACCAGGATCGATCCGCCGAGTGCCATGAGCGAGATCAGCCGTACTTGACTCGAGTGGTCCTTGTGCCGCGATTCGACTTCGGGTTCGAGCGTGAAATGGGGTTTCTCATCTGAGTACGAGGCCTGCGCCAGATGGCCGGCCACCGCATTGAGCTGCGCTTCTGCAGCCTCACGGCTCGCGCCGCCGGGAAGGCGGCCGAAGATTCCGAACGTGCCCCAGTCCCGCACCGGACCGCAGTTCTCTCCGGGGATCTTCCAGTTTTCCATTTCGGCAGGCGTTGGTGCTTTATCCGTTGGGCGCAGCGTTCCCGTCATCGATCGATAGGGCTTCGAGGGGTCAGTAGGCGTGCAGAACATCACGTAGTTCCGCAGGCCGGGGTTGTACCAGTCCGCTTGTTTGCCGAGCTGTCCCTGCATCATGAGCGGCGCCCAGAACGCCGTCACTCTGCCGAAGTTCGTGCCGGTAAAGGACGCCGGCACGATGCCGATCACATTGAATGGGTTGCCGTTGAGCTTGATGAGCCGGCCCACGATGTTCGGGTCGGCGTCGAGCTGGTTTTTCCAGAACGCTTCGCCGATGACTGCAACCGGATGTGCATTCGGCGTGCGGTCGTCATCGTCGTTGAACAACCGGCCCTGAAGGGCGCGCACGCCGAGCAGCGTGAAGTAATTGCCGCTGACGACCTCGCCCCGAAGCCTGCCCGCGTACGAGAGGCTGCTCGCCTCGGACGCCGGCACGTTCACCGGTTTCGTCACCGTCCAGGTCGCCAGCAACCCATCGAACATTGTCCTGGCTTCCCGCAGGCGCTTGTACGCCTGGTAGCTGTGTTTGGCGGTGAATGGGTCGTCCATATCCCCACCCCGTTCGTCGCCGTTGAAAATCTGATGGACCTCTGCCGGCCTTTCGATCGCCAGCGGCCGGAACAGCACGGCGTTCACGGCGCTGAAGACGGTGGTGTTCACGAGAATACCGACCGCCAGCGTTAGCACGGCGACGAGCGTGAAGCCCAGATTTCGGCGGAGCATCCGCACGCCGTACACAAGATCCTGTCCGAAGCTGCCGAACGGACGGAAGCGACGCCGCTCGCGATGGGCTTCGATCGTCTGCGTTACGCCTCCGAATTGCGCTAAGGCCAGGCGGTGCGCCTCCGCCGCCGGCAGCCCCCTCCGAATGTTTTCCTCCGTCGCTTCCTCGAGATGCGCGTCAATCTCCGCTCTGAGATCGGCGTCGCGCTTCCTGCTGCCGAGCGATCCGAGCAGCCGCGCGAAGATCGTCCGCAGCGCGCTCATGATCATTCGCTCTCGATCTTGAAGAATCGCGCGACGATGCCGGTCGCGTGCTGCCAGGCAGCCTCATCAGCGGTGAGGCGTTTCCGTCCGGACCTGGTGAGCGCGTAGATCTTCACCTTGCGGCCGCTCTCCGACTCACCCCACGTCGAGGAGATCCAGCCCGCCTGCTCCAGCTTGAGCAGGGCCGGATACATCGTTCCCTGATTCAACGCGAGGTGATCGCCGCTGATCTGCTCGATTCGTCTGGCGATGCGGTACCCATGCAGCGGGCCGAGGGCTTCGAGTGTCTTGAGAATGATGAGGCCGAGGCTCCCGTAAAGCACGTCGGTGCGTTTGTCTGACATATGTTGGCAGGGTACATATGCAGCAGTGGGCTGTCAAACAGATTCGAGCCGAGCAGCGTGTCGGGGGGTCCGCGGGGACGAAGCGCCGAGCAGAAGCGCACGAAGCGAAGCGAGTGCGCCCACGCGAACGGAGTGGGGTTTTGGGGCCCCCACGAGTGAGCGTGTAGGGGGGTCCGCGGGGGCGAAGCCTCGAGCTAGAAGGGCACGCAGCGAAGCGAGTGCCCCACGCGAACGGAGTGGGGTTTTGGGGCCCCCACGAGTGAGCGTGTAGGGGGGTCCGCGGGGGCGAAGCCCCCCGGCCTAAGAATGATGACGTGCTATGATGACGCCCATGCGCACCATCATCGAACTCCCGCCGGTACAGCTCGATGCCCTGGATGCGCTATGTCGCCGCGAGAACATCTCTCGAGCCGAGGCGATCCGCCAGGCCGTCGCCGCGCACGTCGGCCGGGCGAGCGCCGCCGCGCGCGGGTCGGCGTTCGGCCTGTGGCGCGACCGCGGCATCAACGCGCTCGCATACGAACGCGGCCTGCGCGCCGAATGGGAGCCCACGGCACGAGCGCCGCGATCGCGCGGCCGTTCGAAACCCGCTCGATGAAGGCCCTCTTCGACACGAACATCCTGATCGACTATCTGAACGGCGTCGCGGCAGCCGAAAGCCTCATCGACAAGACACGGCATCGCCTCGTCAGCGTTGTCACATGGATGGAAGTGCTGGCTGGCGCGAGAACGTCCGACGAAGAGGACGTGATCGAAATGTTCCTTCGGGATTTCAGGCTGGTGGAGATCTCCCGCCCCATCGCGCGAGCCGCGGTGGCGCTGCGCAAGACCCGGCGCCTCCGCCTTCCGGACGCAATCATCCTCGCGACCTCACAGCATGAGTCGGCGCTGCTGGTGACGAGAAACACAAAGGACTTCCCGTCCGGTGATCCGGGCGTGCACGTCCCGTACTAGCTGGCGGCGCCATCCACCGATCGATTTAGCAAACGACTTTACAATATAAAGTACTCTGTGTAGACTCAAGACCATGCGCATCCTCCGCGCGGTGCACCTGGGCATGTGTTTCGGCGTTCGCGATGCCATCGCCCTCGCGCTCGAGCACGCGGACGCCGGCCCGCTGACGATCCTCGGCGACCTCGTCCATAACCCCACCGTCCTCGGCACTCTCGAAGCCAGGGGCATTGCGGTCGCGCAGGACATCGCGCACGTCACGACGCCGACCGTGATGGTGACGGCACACGGTACGTCCGAACGCACGCTCGCCCGAACACGCGCGTTGGGGCTCGCCGTGGTCGAGGCCACCTGCCCGCTCGTCCGCGTCGCGCACCGCGCGGTCGCAGCCCTTGCGCGCGACGGCTACTACGTCGTCATCGTCGGACAACGCGACCACGTGGAGGTGCGCGGCCTCACCGGCGATCTGGATGACGCTGATTTCAGTGTCGTGCTCGAGGACGCCGACGTGCTCGCACTCGAAGAGCATCCGCGAATCGGCGTGGCGTCCCAGACGACGCAGGCCGTCGAGAAGGTGCGGCGCCTGGTCGACCTGATCCGGCGGCGCTTCCCACGGTCGGAGGTGCGAGTCATCGATACGGTCTGCAAGCCCACCAAGGAACGGCAGTCCGCGGCGGTCGAGATGGCGCAGCAGGCCGATGTCGTCATCGTGGTGGGCGGCCGGTCGAGCAACAACACCCGCGAGCTGGTAAAGACGTGTGGGCGCTACTGCGCCCGCGTGCATCACGTGCAGACCGATGCGGACCTGCGCCCCGAATGGCTCGATGGGGCACACGTCGTCGGCCTGACGGCCGGTACGTCCACACCGGACGACGTCATCGACCGTGTCGAGGCGCGCATTCGCGAAGTCGAGAGCAAGCGAGAAGTTGAGCATGCCTGCCAACCGTAGCTGCGAGCAGAGCGAGCGCCTAGCGAAGGTTGGTCAATTCCCGGAGCGAACGCGCTGGACGATCGTCGTCGCCTTCGCGATTGCGATGGCTTTCGTGGAAGCGGCGAGCGTGCTTTACATCCGTGCGCTCGTGGATCGGATCGAGCCTTACCAGGCGAACCCGCTGCCGATCAACGGATCGATCGGTAACGTCGAGTTGTGGCGCGAGGCGGCTACGCTGGTCATGCTTGGCACGGTCGGGCTGCTCGCGGGCCGTACGTGGCGGCGCCGCGCCGGTTACGCTGCGGTTGCGTTCGGCGTCTGGGACATCTTCTATTACGTCTTCCTTCGTCTCATTTCGGGCTGGCCAAAGACGCTGTTTGATTGGGACGTTCTTTTCCTGCTGCCGCTGCCGTGGTGGGGACCGGTGCTCGCGCCAGTCAGCATCGCGCTGGTGATGATCCTGTGGGGGACGCTCGAAACGCAGTCGGATGACCATCCGGCCGAGGCCAGGTGGGCATGGGCGCTTGCCCCCGTCGGGATCGTTCTGGCGCTCGCCGTCTTCATGATCGACGCATGGCGGGCGCTGCCCGACGGCCGTGATGCGGTTCTGCAGGTGCTGCCGACGACCTTCAACTGGCCGCTGTTCTGGGTGGCCTTGTTACTGATGGCGTCACCCGCACTTCATCACCTGGCCTTCGTTCGGACTCACCCTCGAACACAGAGCTCAAAGTCATCGTCTCTCCCCTGACCGCGCCCGTGTAGCTAGGTCTCCCGGCGGCGCGTTGAGGCGAGTGCATACACTCCAATGCCAATCCAGATGAGGTTGACGACCGCCGACGGGATTGCACCGTTCCAGCTGCTATTGATGACCAGCCCGACCGCGCCGGTGATGTTCAGAAGCTGATAGGTCCACGACCGCGACGAAACACGCTCAGTCGACACCAGCCCGTAGGCAGTAAGGACGGCCAGGGCGCCAAGCCAGCCAACGACCTCTATGAGAGCAGACATAGTGATCGCAGATATATACGAAGGTCGTGCACTGCGGCAGAACCCGCGTTGCGGTGGAGGCGGCTGAGCCCGTCAGAACCATAATGTCCATGTGCTTTCGTCCACGATCGAGAACCTGTTCAGGCGCGAATCCGGCCGCTTGATCTCGGTACTCACGCGCCTGCTGGGCCCGCAGAACCTGCAGCTGGCCGAGGACGTCCTGCAGGACGCGTTCATCGCGGCGATGCGCGACTGGTCGGAGAACGGGATTCCGGACAATCCGCCTGCCTGGCTGCTGACTGCCGCGAGGCGCAGGGCAATTGATGCGATTCGTCGCGAGCGGACGCGCCGCACCTTTGCGGCCGATCTCGCGAAGTTCCTCGACAGCGAATGGACGCTCGCGCTGACGGTGGACGACGCCTTCGGTGACCAGTGGGCGCGGGACGATCAACTGCGCATGATCTTCATGTGCTGTCACCAGACGCTGTCGCCGGAGAGCCAGGTGACCGTCATTCTCAAGACGATGTGCGGCTTGAGCGTGCCGGCGATTGCACGGGCGCTGCTCACGAGCGAGGCCACGATCAACAAGCGGCTGTACCGTGCGCGCCAGGCCCTGCGCGAAGTGCGCTTCGAGCTGCCGGCGCCCGCCGACATGCCCGGCGCCCGCGACATCGTTCATACCGCGCTGTATCTGCTGTTCAATGAGGGATACCTGTCGACGGCGGACACGCCGATCATCCGCGAGCTGTGCCGCGACGCGATGCTCATGACGCAGCTCCTGGCCGAGGATCCCGCGATCGCATCGAGCGACACCATGGCGCTGTTGTCGTTGATGTGTTTCAACGCGGCGCGCCTCGAGTCACGCCTGGATCCCAACGGGCATCTGATTCCGCTCGACGAGCAGGATCGCGCGCGATGGGATCGCGGCCTGATCGGCCGCGGCTTCGGATACCTGGCGCTGTCGTCCGAGATGGACGCGGTCGCCGCCACCCGGTATCACCTCGAGGCCGCGATTGCCGCGCGCCACTCGGAAGCGGCGTCGTTCGACGAGACGGACTGGGAGTCCATCTGCCGCCTGTACGATCGCCTCATGGAAGTGGAGCAGTCGCCGATGATCGAGCTGAATCGAGCCGTCGCGGTGTCGTTCCGCGACGGCCCGCTCAGCGCGGTTCCGCTTGTCGAGTCGATTCGCGACCGTGGCGGCCTGGATGGCAGCCACGTGGTTGCCGCCGTGTTCGCGAATCTGTACGCCAGAGCCGGATCGATGGATCGAGCGCGCGGCTTTCTCGAGGCCGCGTTGAAGCAGGCACGCTCCGCGCACGAGCGCGATCTGATCGAGCGGCAGATTGCGCGCGCGAGCCGCGGTGACTGACTAGCCCTGCTGCAGGATCGGCCGCACGAGAATCTGTGCCTTCGGGTTGTTCTGCAGGAACGGCGATCCCTGCGCCAGCTTCGTCGCGTCCTCGATCGACTTCGCCTGGATCACGGTGAACCCGCCGACCAGCTCCTTCACTTCGGACATCGATGCGTCTGTGTGAAAGCCCTGCCCGTTGCGGGTCAGGACCGCGCCGCCCTTGGCCAGCGCCGCGCCGGCGTTCCGCAGATTGCCCGAGGCCTCGAGTTGCTTGAACCAGTCGCCCCAGGCCTGCATCGCCTTGCCCATCTCGGCCGGGGTCTTGTTGTCCATCCAGTTCGGGTCGCCGTTCTGATACAGCAGCAGAAAGTCAGTCATTTGAATCTCCTTGCCCTCCATCGGGCCTTTTCAAGCTAATGACGGGCGGGGCAGGCGAATTAGGACATGAGGCGAACTGACGCAGAATTAGATACATGAGGCTTCTGACTCTCGCCACCGTCCTCGCCTTTGTCGCCCAGGCATCCGTCGTCCCGCCGCCCGTGGACGATCCCCCGGCCGGCGTGAACCCGACGTCAGAAACCATCGTTCTCGCAGGGGGATGCTTCTGGGGTGTCCAGGGCGTGTATCAGCACGTGAACGGTGTCACCAGTGCCGTCTCCGGCTACGCCGGCGGCGCGAAGGACACGGCGCACTACGAGATGGTCGGATCGGGTCGGACGGGCCATGCTGAAGCCGTTCAGATCACCTTCGACCCGCGTGTGATCAGCTACGGTCGCATCCTGCAGATCTTTTTCTCTGTCGTGCACGACCCGACGCAGCTCAATCGACAGGGCCCGGACGAGGGGACTGAATACCGATCCGCGATATTCCCAGGGGATACCAACCAGGAGCGCCTCGCGCGCGCGTATATCGCGCAGCTCGGAGTGGCGCGCGCATTCAAATCGAAGATCGCCACCACGATCGAAATGGGGAAGGCCTTCTATCCCGCCGAGGACTACCACCAGGACTACATGACGCTGAATCCGACGCAGCCGTACATTGCGTTCAACGACCTGCCGAAGGTCGCCGATCTCAAGCGATTGTTCCCAGATCGTTATCGCGCGAAGCCGACGCTCGTTCGCGGACGCTGATTATTTGTCGTGAGCTCCTACCGCGTAATCTTCCACACCGCCGTCGGCCGCTTCGTCGCCGCGTAGTTGATACTCGGTGACGTGGTGAGCGTGAACCCCTCGGCGTCCGGTTTGTAGATTGGGGGCTTGCCGGTCGAGGGATCGATCGGAAGCTGCGACAGGTACGTGGGAACAAGGACGGGCAAATCGTCCGGATATGTTCCCCAGTCGATCTTGTGACGCCGGAGCGCGACCGCAATCTCGGCTGCGGCCTGTGTCCTGGCGAAATCGTCGCCAGTCTCGATGGAACGCATCAGCCCGTTCGTGAACATCAGCGCCAGGCGGTCGATCAGTGCCCATGCCGGCGGATACCGTCGCTCTTCGCCCGCGGGTCTGGGTCGCGGTCCCGTCTGGATGTCGAGCAACCTGCCGGCCTCGGCCAGATACCTCGCGTGGGCCGTACGGAAATAGGGCCTGACCAGTCGAGGCCACGGCACGCTGACCGCCGAGGAAAGACCGGTCTCGGCGAGGTTGTGCTTGCGGCCGGCTTCGAGTTGCGAGAACGCCCAGTGCGCAGTCTTCACTTCGCCCATGAGGCCGATAGTGATGGGCGCGGGTTCCCGGTTTTCCGCCAGCGCCTGCGCCAACTGCGTGAGCGATGCTTTGGAAGGCGTCCCGGATTCCAGCAGGCGTTGAAGGCCGTTCGCGGTGATATCCGCAACCGCGATGCGAATGAGCTGCGTGATGAGGTCCGGCTCGTTACGTCCGGCCGACGAAAGCGATTCATTTGCGACAACCAGTGCTGCCGCCTCGTCGAGCTTCCCGTTCTCAATGGCCTGCACCGTCGCGAGGAAAAGGACGTTGGCGAGCATCCGTATTTCCAGCAGGTCGGGCCGGTTGTTCGAGCCGCGGTAGTCCACCGCGAAACTGCTGCGCGGCCTCGCCACGAACTGCCGTGCCAGGGCGATGGCTTGGGCATTCGTATCGATGTAGGCCGTGAGCGCAGGCGGCACCGTCCTGGCCGCCGGGTCCCGCATGAACCTCGAAAGCTCGGTCTGATCCTTCTGGTTGACCGTATTGACCAGCGCGGCGGCGGCCTTGACCAGACGTGCGCGGTTTTCCGCGGCCGGTACTTCCGGCGATGCGGACTGACTGGACAAGCTGCCGTAACGGGATTCCAGGTTTGCAAGCTCGATGGCGATCCGTCGTCCCGACCAGACGTCGCAACCGACGTAGCCCACGAGCGCGACCAGAATGGTTGCCAGGAGAATCAGTCTCACGCGCTGCCAACGTGTGCGCCTGGTCATTGGTCGTCTCCCGCGATCAGTGAAGCGCGATCGATTGGCGTCGCGCGAGAAACCAGCGATTGGCGCCCCGCGATGGACCGGGCGGCGTCGTCAGGCATGCCGGCGGATCGAACGAGGTCCTCTATCGCTTTGGTCTCGACCTGAGCGGCAATCGTCCTGGGATTCGCCGGCACGGCGGCTTGAGCGCCCCAGACGTCCAGCGTGATTGCAGCCATCGCCACGGCAGCCGCGCCGAGCCTGAACGCGCGCGAGTACCACACGCGGTCGGTCCAGACGATCGCCGGAGGCCGCACAGCGATCGCAGCGACACGATTGCGCAGCTCCGGCGACGGCATCGGCCACTCCGCGATGCGAAGGCGATCGATCACTTCGCGATCGTTCATGACGTCGCCCTTGAGGCTGGGGCCAGCGCCATGCGCAGCTTGGCCAGCGCGAGTCGATACCGCGCAGCCGCGGTGAACAGCGAAACGCCGGTCTGCTGGCCGATCTCACGGAAAGAGAAGCCATCGAGTGCGTGCAGGACCACAGCCTCGCGCTGTTCAGGCGGCAGCGCAGCAAGAGCACGCGTCACATCCATGGCGTCGTCGTGGGCGGGTGCCTCTTCGATGTCGGGACTGGTGCCGGCCGCGATGCGATCGGCCGCCTGCGATCGCCTGAGGCCATCGATCCAGATCGTGTGCAGCATGCGATGGAGGTAACTTGCCGGCGCACGCACACCAAGGAGGTCCGGGCCGAGGCTCGCGATCTTCACGAACACGTTGTGCACGAGATCCTCGGCATCCGTCCGGCGTCGAGCCAGGGCAAGTGCGTGGCGAAAGAGCGACAAAGCGTGAAGGCCGTACAGCTCGGCGAGGGCCTCCTGCCGGCCCCCTGCCAGTTCTCGCAGCAACTCACGATCGCGTCTTCCCTCGCCATCGCGTGGCACACCTGAGGGTAAGACGGATGGCCTGTCGGCTTTTGTCAATCAGGCCTTGCGACGGCCCACCAGGCGCCAGAACGTCGGCTCTGCCAGGAGCGTGATCCGGTGGCCTTTCTTGCGGAGACGCTTGATCTCCATGAGCTTCAGTCCGCCGGACCGGCCGGCCGCCTGCAGGGGATTGGGCTTTCCTCTGACGACGACCGTCGTCCTGATCGACGGCATGCCGTGGATGATCGCGCCGGCGCGCCGGGCCGCGCGCTTGGCCTCCGCGCGCGTCCTGCTCAGGATCCCGGTGAAGGCCAGATGCACGCCCTTGAGCGTGCGCAGGACGCCGGGACCGAGCTTGGCGGGCTTGCTGTTCAGCGCTTCGATCAATTCGTCGGCGCTCTCGTACCGCTTCCGGCGCTCGCCGATGCAGCGGTAGATGATTTCCTTCAGTTCGTCGCTGCAGTCGAGCCGCCTCACTTCGAACGTGCGGACGCGCGCGCGGGCGTCGCCCTTCACCAGCATCGCCAGCAACTGGCCCACTTGATACACATCGTCTCGAGCGCGCCATTTCGGCGCGGCGCTCGCGAGCAGATCGCTCGGCACCATCGATTCGTTGAGCGTGTGCGCCGTGATTCCACGAATGCTCGTCTGCTGGCGGACGATGCCGAAGTCACCGAGCTTGAGGCGGCGGTTGTCGCAGACGAAGACGTTGACGGGCGTGAGATCGCGATGCAGGACCTGACCCCGGTGAAGTTTTCCGAGCACCTGCAGGATGCCCGCGATCTCCCTGCGAGTGACACTCTCGGGCCAACGCTTTGCGTTTCGCTGCAGGAACGCGCTGAGGTCGCCATGACGCGCGTACTCGAGCGCCAGGCAGTAGAGCATCTGCCCGTTCGGCCTCACGATGGGAAATGCGTCGAACACGCGTACGGCGCGCGGATGGTCGTCGAGCACCTGCCCGAAATACGCCTCGCGCAGCCACGCGTCGATGTGCGTGCTGACTTTGAGACACAGCCGTGACGGCACCGCGGATGACGAGCCCATCCGCTTCACCAGATAGACCTGCCCGTATCCACCCTGTCCAAGCAGGCGATCTACGCGGTAACCCAGCCGGCTATGCGGACTCGTGATGACTTGGGGCGATGACAGCAGGGGCGCCCGCCGGGCCCGCGCGTTCTCGGTCGCGCGGGCCGTGCGTGTCGTCGCACCCTGGCTGATCACGAATGAGATCTTGTCACACGGAGAAAACGGCACACGGAGAACTCTTTCGAAGAGCTCCGTGTCCTCTGTCCTCCGTGTGGCAGGAGAGGCGCTAGTGGCGTTCGGTGTCCGGCCAGAGTCCCTTGAGGACCCAGCCGAGCGTGGCCACGCTTCCGACGAACACCGCGGCGAGAATCGTGGCCTGCGTCGTCTGGCCGTAGAGAAAGCTGCCGATCATGAAGAGGCCGGACCAAATCGACGAACAGCCGGAAACCCAGCCAAGCAGCGCGCGGGGAATGTTGTCGCCCGCCGCCTCACCCACTGCCAGCGGACCGGCAATTTGACGGATTCCCTCCCAGCCGGGACCGATGGGCCGCACCTTCTTATAGAAGGAGACGAGCGTGGCTTCGTCCGTGGCGGGCCCAAGGTACGCCGTGGCCACCCAGCAGACCGTCGTGATCGCGACCGTGATGAGGAGGCCCACGTGCGGGCTCAGGTGCGTTCCGCTCTTCGCAAGTACCAGCAGGCCGACCGACACCAGCAGCGAGCTCATCATCGCGACGACCTCGCACCAGGCGTTCACCCGCCACCAGAACCAGCGCACCAGGTACAGAAGGCCCGTGCCCGCGCCGACCTGAAGGATCACGTCGAAGGCGTCTTTCGCCGTGTCGAGCAGGTACACCGTTGCCGATGCGCAGATGAACAGCCCCACCGTGACCAGGCGGCCCGTCATCACGTAGTGCGCTTCGGTGGCGTCGGTGCGGATGAACCGCCGGTAGAAATCGTGCACGAGATAGGACGCCCCCCAGTTCAGGTGCGTGAGGATCGTGGAGGAGTTGGCGGCGATGAGCCCTCCCACCATCAGACCGACGAAGCCCGCAGGGAGGAATTTCAACATCGCTGGATACGCGATGTCGTGGCCCAGCAGGCTCGGGTCGAGGTTGGGAAACGCCTTCTGGATATCCGACAGCTCCGGGTAGACGAGGATCGAGCAGAGCGCGACGAGGATCCACGGCCACGGGCGCAACACGTAATGCGCGACGTTGAAGAACAGCACCGCGCCGAGCGAATCCTTTTCCGACTTCGACGCGAGCATCCGTTGCGCAATGTAACTGCCGCCGCCCGGTTCGGCGCCGGGATACCACACTGACCACCATTGCACCGCGATCGGCAGGATGAACACCGCCACGGCCAGATCCCAATTGCTCGTG
>DATNEY010000021.1:0-225087 GCA_035606665.1 Vicinamibacterales bacterium
AACCGCGAGCAGTTCTTCAACAAGTACCCGGAGCTGACCGAGCTTATCGCTGGAATGAGCGACGCCGATATCGATCGATTGAAGCGCGGCGGACACGACCCGGTGAAGATCCACGCCGCCTACCACGCGGCGCTCAATCACCGCGGACGCCCCACGGTGGTGCTCGCCCAGACGAAAAAGGGCTACGGCATGGGGACCTGGGGCCAGGGAAGAATGGGCACGCATCAGCAGAAGAAGCTCGACGACGTCGCGCTGCGCGAATTCCGCGACCGCTTCGCGCTGCCCATTTCCGACGACGACGTGGCGCAGCTTCGCTTCTTCCATCCGGGCCCCGACAGTCCGGAGATCCGGTACCTGGAGGCGCGTCGGCGCGAGCTCGGCGGATACTTGCCGACGCGTGTCACGAAAGCCCCCGGCATCGCGGTGCCGGGTCTCGCGGCAGCGGAGAGAAACCAGTCCACCACGATGGTGTTCGTGCAGCTTCTCGCGCAGCTGCTCAAGGACGAAACCATCGGGCCTCGCGTGGTCCCGATCGTGGCTGATGAGGCGCGCACCTTTGGCATGCAGACGCTCTTCCGGCAGTCGGGCATCTACTCCGCCGTCGGCCAGCTCTACGAGCCCGAGGACCACGACGAGCTGCTCTACTACCGGGAGGCGAAGGACGGCCAGATTCTGGAAGAAGGCATCACCGAGGCAGGCTCGATCTCGTCCTGGATCGCGGCCGGCACGGCCTACGCCACGCACGGCGTCAACACGATCCCGTTCTTCATCTTCTATTCGATGTTCGGGTTCCAGCGCGTCGGCGACTTCATCTGGTCCGCGGCGGACTCACGCTGCCGGGGCTTCCTCCTGGGCGGCACGTCCGGCAGGACGACGCTGGCGGGCGAGGGGCTCCAGCATCAGGACGGCAACAGCCACACGCTCGCGCTGACGGTGCCGACCTGCCGCGCCTACGATCCGGGATACGCGTTCGAGCTCGCGGTGATCATCCGCGACGGCATCAAGCGGATGTACGGCGATCAGGAGCAGACGTTCTACTACATCACTGTGATGAACGAGCAGTACGACATGCCCGCGATGCCCAAGGGCGCCGAAGAAGGCATCATCAAGGGCCTCTACAAGTTCAGGGAGGCGCAGTCGACCTCGCGCAGGGCCAGCGACTCGAAGACCCCGGTTCCGCGCGCGCAGCTCATCGGCAGTGGCTCCATCCTGAACGAAGTCGTGAAGGCGCAGGCGTTGCTCGCCAAGTACGGTGTCGCGGCGGACGTCTGGAGCGCGACGAGCTACAACGAGCTCTATCGCGACGCGCATGCTGCGGAGCGATGGAACCTCTGGCATCCGACGGAGCCGCGCAGGATTCCGTACGTCACACAGTGCCTCGCGGAGACCGAGGGTGTCGTCGTGGCGGCCTCGGACTACCTGAAGAGTCAGCCGGACATGATTTCGCGCTGGGTCGGCCGTCCGGTCGTGACGCTCGGCACGGATGGCTTCGGCCGCAGCGAAGACCGGCAGGCGCTGCGCGACTTCTTCGAGGTCGATGCGAAGCACGTCGCGGCCGCGACGCTTGCGGCGCTGCATCGCCAGGGCGACATCGACGCCAAGGCGGTCGCGCAGGCGTTCAAGGAGCTCGAGATCGACCCGGAGAAGAAGGATCCGGCGAAAGCTTAAGTTCATGCCAGCAGAACTCAAACTCCCCGAGTTGGGGGAGAACGTTGAAAAGGGTGACGTCGTCCGCGTGCTCGTGAAGGCCGGCGACGTGATCAAGAAGGATCAGCCCGTCGTCGAACTCGAGACGGACAAAGCCACGATCGAAGTGCCGAGCGATGTCGACGGCACGGTGACCGACGTGAAGGTCAAACCTGGCGATCGCGTCAAGGTGGGCCAGGTGATTCTCATGGTGGACGCTGCCGCGGCAGCGGCTGCGCCCAAAGAAGCGGCGAAACCCTCGGCAGTCGCGACGCCTCCGCCCGCCTCCGCTCCGTCAGCTCCGTCTCCCTCCGCGTCCTCCACGGCGCCGGCGCAGAGCAAGCCGGCCGCGGTGGTCGATATCGCCAGCGCCAGGCCGGCTCGAGTCGAGCCGGCGCAGATCGCGGGCACGCCGGCAGGCGCGAATGTCGCAGCGTCGCCTTCCGTGCGGCGCTACGCGCGCGAACTTGGCGTCGATCTGTCGCAGGTACCGGGCTCGGGTCCGGGCGGGCGGATCGGCCAGGACGACGTGACGGCGTTCGTGAAGCGAGTCATGACGGGAACGGGTGGCGCCCCCCGGACCGGCGGCGCGGCGGTGGCGCACGCGCCGCTACCCGACTTCTCGAAATGGGGTGCAGTCGACATCAAGCCGATGTCGAACATCCGCCGCAAGACGGCCGAGCACCTGAGCGTCGCCTGGCAGGCGCCGCACGTCACGCAGCATGACAAGGCGGATGTGACCGGCGTCGAGGAATTCAGGAAGCTCCACGGCGCCCGCGCGGAGAAGGACGGCGCCAAGCTCACCGTCACCGCCATTGTCATCAAGATCGTCTCGCTTGCGATCGAAAAGTATCCGCAGTTCGCCTCGTCGGTGGACATGGCGAACGAACAGATCGTCTACAAGCAGTACTGTCACATCGGCGTGGCGGTCGATACGCCGAACGGGCTGCTCGTGCCGGTCATTCGCGACGTCGATCAGAAGTCGATCTCGCAGATCGCGAAGGACTTGGCCGCGTTGTCACAGAAGGCGCGCGATCGGAAGCTCAGCCTCGACGAGATGTCGGGCGGCGTCATCTCGATCACGAATCTCGGCGGCATCGGTGGGACGTCGTTCACGCCGATCGTGAACCAACCCGAAGTCGCGATCCTCGGCCTCTCACGCACGGCGATCGAACCGGTGTGGCAGGACGACAAGTTCGTGCCGCGGCCGATGCTGCCGCTCTCGCTGTCCTATGACCACCGCGTCATCGACGGCGCGGATGCCGCGCGGTTTCTGAGGTTCGTGGCCGACGCGCTCGAACAACCGTTGTCGATTTATCTTTGACTTCGTCGGTTCAGGGTTCAGGGTGCCAGGTTCCGGGTTCGCTTGTCTGGTTCGAAGTTCCGGGTTGGCTCAAGGGACGCTGCCGGGGTGCAGAGTTCGCGCGCACCGAACCGCGAACCGATCGAGCGAACCCGGCACCCTGAACCTTGAACCCTGAACCGACTCACACAAGGATCTATGTCTACGTCAACAACTCAACTCGTCGTAATCGGCGGCGGCCCGGGTGGATACGCCGCTGCGTTCTTCGCGGCCGACAGCGGCCTCAGCGTGACGCTCGTCGACATGGAGCCGAATCCGGGCGGCGTGTGTCTGTACCGCGGGTGCATCCCTTCGAAGGCGTTGCTGCACGTGGCCAAGGTCGCGAGCGAAGCGAAGCACGCGACGAACTGGGGGCTGACGTACTCGGAGCCGAAGATCGATCTCGACAAGCTTCGCAGCTTCAAGGACGGCGTCGTGTCCAAGCTCGTCGGTGGCCTGGGCCAGCTCGCGAAGCAGAGGAAGATCGCGTACATCCAGGGCAAGGCGGCGTTCGTCAGCACCGATACGGTGAAGATTGAGAAGACCGCAGGCGGCACCGAGGACGTGAAGTTCGAGCACGCGATCATCGCGACCGGCTCCTACCCGACGAAGATTCCCGGTCTGACCATCGACAGCGACAAAGTCATGGACTCGACGGGCGGCCTCGACCTGCCCGAGATTCCCGGGACCCTCCTCGTTGTCGGCGGCGGCTATATCGGCCTCGAGCTCGGCTCGGTCTACGCGGCGCTCGGCACGAAGGTCACCGTCGTCGAAATGACGGACGGCTTGCTGCCCGGCGCGGATCGAGATTTGGTCACGTACCTGGCGCGACGGCTCGAGACGACTCTCCACAAGATCCTGCTCAAGACACGCGTCACCGGCATGGAGGAGACGAAGAAGGGCATCAAGGTGCTCATGGAAGGCGAGGGCCTCGCTGACGCCGACAAGGGCCAGGTCTTCGATCGCGTTCTCGTCTCAATCGGCCGCCGGCCGAACTCCGCGGTGCCCGGCCTCGACAACACAGGCGTCAAGGTCAGCGACCGCGGCTTCATCACAGTGGACGCCGCCATGCGCACGAACGTGAAGAACATCTTTGCGATCGGTGACGTCGTTGGTGAGCCGATGCTCGCGCATAAGGCGTCACACGAAGCGCGTGTCGCTGTCGAAGCGATCATGGGCCACAAGGTCGCGTTCGAGCCGCAGGCGATTCCGGCCGTCGTGTTCACCGATCCCGAAGTCGCGTGGTGCGGCCTGACGGAGACCGAGGCGAAGAAGCAGGGCAGGAAGGTCGAGATCGCCAAGTTCCCGATCGCGGCGCTCGGCCGCGCCCAGGCTATCGATCGCCCCGAAGGCATGACAAAGCTCGTCATCGATCCCGAGACCGAGCGCATCCTCGGTGTCGGCATTGTCGCGGCCGGCGCAGGTGAGCTCATCGCCGAGGGCGTCCTGGCGGTCGAGATGGCCGCGCTCGCGAGCGACCTCAAGCTTTCGATTCATCCGCATCCGACGATGTCCGAGTCGATCATGGAGGCGGCTGAAGTATTCTTCGGCCACTCCACGCATGTATACCGGCCAAAGAAGAAGTAGGGCACGCGGCGGCCGGTTCTTTGTTCTCTATCTCTTGATCGCGGCCGTGTACACGTGGCCGCTCCTGCGCGAGGCGAGGAGCAGGATCGCGGCCGACCCCTTCGATCCCATCCTGAACGCGTCGATTCTCTGGTGGAATGCGACGGTCGTTCCCTTCACGGCGGGCTGGTGGAGCCCGCCGTTTTTCTTTCCGGCGGAGAACGTTGCCGCCTTCACCGAAAACCTGGCCGGCCTTGGTGTGGTCGCAACTCCCGTGTTCTGGATCACGGGACAGCCCATCCTGACCTACAACCTCACGCTGTTCCTGGCGTGGCCGCTCTCGGCGCTCGCGGCATACCTACTGGCCTTTGAAGTGACCCGGCGCCGGGACGCCGCGTTCCTTGCGGGCTTGGCGTTTGCCTTTGCGCCGTACCGGCTGTCACAACTGGGACACCTCCAGGTGCTGTCGATCTACTGGCTGCCTCTGGCCCTGCTCGGCCTTCACAGATATCTTTCGACCGCGGGCAGCCGATGGCTCGTGCTCTTTGGCGTGGCTTGGCTCGCCCAGTCGCTGAGCAACGGCTACTACATGTTCTTTGGTGGTGTGCTGATCGGTTTGTGGATCGCGTACTTCTGCTCGCCGCGTGCCGCATGGCGCACGATCCCGGCGATTGTCCTGGCATGGATCGTCGCCAGCGTTCCCGTGGCGCTGATCATGTGGAAGTACCGTGTGGTTCACGAGCACTACGGTTTGACTCGGGGTCTGCAGGCCGCCATCGGTGGCAGCGCCCAGCCCGTGAATTGGTTCCAAACCGCGTTTCAGAATCGCTTCTGGTCGGCGCTGCTCCCCGACGGCGGCGGCGAGTTCAACCTGTTTCCGGGCGTCACGTGTCTCGCCATGGTGACCGCGGCGGTTGCGATCTTCATTGGGCAGCGAACAGAGCGGGACGCAGGCCGGCGAAGGGCGATGCGGGTGTGCTCGGCGATGATCGCCTTTGCCGGAGTGGCCGTGCTCGTCACGATCGCCGCGGCCGGGCCGTTGCGATTCGGACTGCTGGGTGCAACCATCCGGCTCTCGAGTGTCGGACGTGCCGCCTCGATCACGGTGCTGGCAGTCTCGGCGCTGATAGTCGTCACGCCTGCGATCAGGGTCCGGCTGCGCGGCCGCAGCCCGTTCGCGTTCTATTGCGGCGCCTTGCTCGCGATCGTCGTTCTCGCGTGCGGTCCGGAAATCAGGAGTGCCGGCGGCGTCCTCCTGGCCCCGGCGCCGTACGGCTGGCTGATGTCGGCGATCCCTGCACTCGAGTCATTGCGCATCGTCGCGCGATTCTGGATGGTGGGGACCCTTTGTCTCGCGATGGCAGCGGCGATCGGCTACGGCTGGGTTGCTGCGCGGCTGCGGACAGGTGGATGGGCGCTGGCTGTGCTGCTGACCGCAGGCGTGCTCGCCGATGCGTGGCCTCGAGCGATGCCGATGGCCCCGGCTCCGGTCGAGCGCCTCGCCCTCGAACGGCGGGACGATCCGGCCGCCATTCTGGAATTGCCGCTTGGTCCGATGTGGGACGCCGCGGCCACGTTCCGATCGATCGGGCACGGGCGCCGGGTCGTCAACGGCGTGAGCGGCTACGACCCTCCGCACTACGCGCCGCTGCAAGCCGGCCTTGTGGCACGTGATCCGACCGTACTCGCCGCGCTCGCGTCGTTCGGACCAATCGACGTGATTCTCGACAACACGCAGGATCCGGCCGGCGGGCTCGCGACTTATCTCGAAGCGAGCCCGCTCGTGTCCCGCGTGCGACAGGACGAAGCGCGGACTTTGTATCGACTCATGCGTGTTCGGTGGCCCACGCCTGGACCGGCGCTGTCTGCGGCCGGCACTGAGACGCTTGCCGGTGAAGTGACGATTGATCTGGGATCGACCCAGTCGATCTCCGGAGTCGAGATTGCGGCCCACCGCAACCTCAATGCTGTTCCCGAACAACTTGTGATCGAAACATCCAGCGATCGGATTACGTGGCGGTCCGCATGGAGCGGTTCCACACGCGGTGCGATCCTTCGAGCGGCGGCACTGAATCCCTCGGACCTGCGGGTCACGCTGAACTTCGAGACCACCGCGCGATTCGTACGGATGCGCGTCGCAGAACCCGGGCCTCAGGTGAGCGTTCTTGGCGTGAGATAAGAGGGGATCGGAATCCGCTTCGCGGCTCCGAGCCACACATTCCTGTAATCCGGCCTCAGATAGCGCCGGCCAAGTATGCTGTTTCCGCCGGCTTTCCCGCTGCGATCGTGGCACGCAAGTTGGATCGATCCGGGAGTTCTGCGGATGTTGCGTAGCCTGTCGGCCCTGCTCGTCGTGGTGATGCTGCTTGGCGGTGCTGCTTGCGGCTCGACTCCGCCAACGGCGCCCACCCCAACGCCGACACCAGCGCCTGGCCCCTCGGTTGGGCCCCAGACGGCGGCCGCTCCGTCCATCACCGCACAACCGTCGGGCGTGACGATCACCGCCGGGGAGACCGCCGCGCTGTCGGTCACCGCTGCCGGTGATGGGCCGCTCAGCTATCAGTGGTACGCCGGTGCCGCCGGCACCACATCCGCACCCGTGAGTGGTGCGACGGGCTCGTCATTCACGACGCCCGCGCTGCAGTCCACCGAGAGTTACTGGGTTCGTGTTTCCAACAGCGCTGGGTCCGCGAACTCGACCGCGGCCGTTGTGACCGTGATGCCGGCGCCCGCGCCGCCTGGACCGCCGCCCTCGGGGCCCGATCCGGCTTGGGTGGCGTTCGAGGACGCCGTGCTCGCGCTGGTCAATCAGCAGCGCGCATCCGGCGCCGTCTGTGGTTCAACGACGTATCCGCCAGTGGCGGCCTTGACGATGAATCCGCAACTGCGGGCGGCGGCGCGAGGCCACAGCCATGACATGGCGGTGCAGGGCTACTTCTCGCACACCAGCCTCGACGGCCGGACGTTCTCGCAGCGGATCCGCGATGCGGGCTACATGGCGTCGCCCATCGCCGAGAACATCGCGGCCGGCTACGCGACGCCCCAGTCCGTCATGGCTGGGTGGATGGCCAGCTCGGGCCACTGCTCCAACATCATGTCGGGCAGCTACAAATCGATCGGCATCGGATACGCGTACGTCGCGACGTCGCCGTACGGGCACTACTGGACGCAGGACTTCGGCGGTCAGTAGGATCGGTGCGTGATCGAACAGAGACAAGCCAGGGGTACGTTTCAGGTCAAACGAGCGGCAGTGGCGCCGGCATTCGACGCCGCCGGTCTTGGGCGGCACTCACTCGACAAGTCATTCACCGGCGATCTCGAAGCGGCCAGCCTCGGAGAAATGTTGAGCGCGGGCGGATCCGTGCCGGGATCGGCCGGGTACGTAGCGATCGAGCGAGTCACAGGTCAGCTCTTCGGCCGTCGCGGCAGCTTCGTTCTGATGCACACGGGCCTGATGAATCGCGGCGCGCCGAGCCTCAGTGTCACGGTCGTGCCGGATAGCGGCACGGAGGCGCTGGCCGGTCTCTCAGGGTCGATGCGCATTGCGATCGAGAAGGGGCAGCACTCGTACGAATTCGATTGCGAGCTACCGAAGCACCTGACGACCGACGAGTTGACAGCGGGTCTGGCCGCTATCGGAACGTCCCCGGCTGACGCAGGCGTCGTGGAGCTGATCGTGCGGCGCCCCCGCATGGGCGAACGCGAGATCGTGCAGGAAGCCGAGCTCGACATGCAAACGGGGCTCGTCGGCGACAACTGGAAGGAGCGGGGCAGCGCCCGGACCGCCGACGGCACCGCTCATCCCGAGATGCAGATCAACATCATGAATTCCCGGGTGGTGAACCTGATTGCGACGGGGCGGGATCGGTGGCCGCTTGCGGGCGATCAGTTCTTCGTCGATTTCGATCTCAGCGCCGCCAATCTTCCGCCGGGCACGCGGTTGGCGTTCGGCACGGCCGTGCTCGAAGTGACCAGCGAGCCGCACACCGGGTGCGCGAAGTTCGTCGGCCGCTTTGGTCTGGATGCGATGAAGTTCGTGAACTCACCGGCCGGGCGTGCGCTGCAGTTGCGGGGCATCAACGCCAAGGTCGTCACGCCGGGCCGCGTCCGCGCCGGCGACGTGATCAGCAAAGCCTGAATGGCGCCCGTTATTCCAAAGCCCCGCACCGTCCGGAGCTTCAAGTCAGAAGCTGCGTTCGAGAAATGGCTCGAAGCCAACCACAATCGCGAAACCGAAGTGTGGCTGAAGATCTTCAAGAAGGACAGCGGTGTGCCGACGGTGACGCACCCGCAGGCGCTGGACGTCGCGCTCTGCTGGGGGTGGATCGATGGTCTCCGCAAGTCATTCGATGACGAGGCCTTCCTTCAACGCTTCACGCCACGCAGGCCGAAGAGCATCTGGAGCCAGGTCAATCGCGATCACATCGCACGCCTGACGAAGGCCGGGCGCATGACTTCGTACGGACAGCACCAGGTCGATGCTGCGAAGGCGGACGGCCGATGGGCCGCAGCCTACGCCCCGGTTCGAGAGACGCGAATCCCGCTGGACTTGCGGAAAGCCATTCAGGCGAATCCGGCGGCTCTTCGGACCTGCCAGAAGCTGGGCCGGATGAACGTCTTTGCGCTCGCATTTCGGGTGAACAACATGAAGACCGCCGTGGGGCGCGAGCGAAAGATCAAGCAGCTCGTCGACATGCTGGCCCAGGGGAAGGCAATCCGTCCCGAACGCGGGCTGGGCACGAAGCCGAAGTAGGATACGGCGCGTGATTCGCCCAAACATCCTCCTCACTGCCGCGCTCGTCGTGTGCGCCGGCGCAACCAGCTCATCGTTCGTGGCGGCGGCCGGTCAGTGTCGCCTGCCTTCTCCGCCGGCCTCCGCGCAGCCAAACATCTTCACGCCCGCGCAGGAGGCGATCCTCGGCGAGCTGATCTCTGAGCGCTTCGAGAGCTACCTCCGGGTGATCGACGACGAGCCGTTGACCGCCGTCCTCAGGAGAATCGGCGAAAGGCTGACGGCGCACCTGCCGGACACCGGGCTCAGGATCCGGATGCAGCTCATCGACATTCCGGACGCGAATGCGTTCGCCCTGCCCGGCGGCCACGTGTACGTCTCGCGCAAGCTCGTCGGCCTCACCCGCAGCGAGGATGAACTGGCCGGCGTCATCGGCCACGAGCTCGGGCATCTCGTGTCGCGCCAGGCGACGCAGAGCATGACGCGCCAGTTGCGTGAAGTGCTCGGCGTCACGTCGGTCGGCGATCGTCAGGACATCCTCGACAAGTTCACCAAGCTCATGGAGAACGCCGGACGCAAGCCGTCCGTGTTCAAGACGGAGAGCCACGAGCAGGCGGAGCAGCTCGAAGCGGACCGGCTCGGCCTTACGCTCGTGTCGTCGGCGGGCTACGACGCGAAGGCGTTTTCGAGTGTGTTCGACCGTATTGCCGGCACGGGCGGCAACACCGGCTCCTTCTTCTCGCGGATGTTCGGCACGGCGAGTCCCGATTCGCGGCGTCTCGGCGACATGATGAAAACGGCGTCGACGCTTCCAGCGGACTGCATCTCGCCGGCCGGCTCCGACCCCGCGGCGTACCGAGCGTGGCAGCTGGCCGTCACGATGGCCTCGATCGCGAGCCGGGAAGAGAAGATCCCGGGGCTCTTCCGTCAGGTGCCGCTGACTCCGTTCCGCGATCGGATCCGGCACGTCCGCTTCAGCCCGGACGGGAAATACGTGCTGGTGCAGGACGACGCGACAGTGTCGGTGATTCAGCGGCAGCCGTTCGAGTTCCGTTTCAGCATTCCATCGGGCCGCGCGCGATCCGCCGAGTTCACGCCGGACTCAGCGACTGTGGTGCTGCATACGTCGGATCTCCGCGTGGAGCGCTGGTCGGTCGCTTCAAAGGCGGTGGCCGATGTCTACGATCTGTATTGGCCGAAGAGCTGCTACGAGAGCGCGGTCTCACCTGATGGGCGCACGGTCGGCTGCGTCGATACGGATGGCGACCTCACGATCATCGACGCCGCGTCCGGCCGCAATGTCTTCCAGAAGAAGAACTTCTATCAAGTGAGCCCTTTCGAGCTCCTGCTGCGTGCGTTTGCCGGAATGGCGAACACGCGTACGTCTGGCTCCCTGTCGCTCAAGTTCTCGGCAGACGGCCGCTTCTTTGCCGCCGGCTATGAGGGCTTCAACAGCAGCGGGACACTCGCCTTTGACGTCTCGAAGAGCGCCGTGATTCAGCTCAAGGATCCGGCGAGGCGCCTGCTCACGGCGAGTTTCACGTTTATCAGCGGCGACCGGCTGGTGGGACTGAACGCCCGCGAGCCGGCAAAGTCAGGCGTCGTTGCGCTGCCCGAGGGCAACGTCGTGGAGTCGATGGCGTTGCCTGCCGCGGTACTCGATCGCGCGGCGCAGCCTCGCTTCGTCGTGATGCGACCCTGGCAGGCGTATCCCATCGCGCTCTTTGACGTTGAGGCAGGCCAGCCCAAAGTCGGGTTCGAGACGCTTGCACTCGATGTCTTCGATGACCAGTACGTGACCGACACCGGCATCGGTGAGATCGGTCTGTTCGCGGTCGAGGGCAAGAGAGTGCTGTCCCGGGTCAAAGTCGATCCGTCGCCGATCACGCGTGTTCGAACGGCGGCTGTGTCATCTGACTTTCGATGGCTGGCCATCTCCGGTGCGACGCGCGCGGCGGTCTGGGACCTTCGCGGTCAGCTGCCGGTAGCCTACATGCGCGAGTTCGACGGATCGTTCTTCGATCCGGGCGGGCAGTTGTATGCGGACCTGCCGAGGGCCGGCGCCGAGCCACGCGGTATCGTCCGCTTCGACCCCCAGTCGAGAAAGGTCGCGCTGGCGTCGCGCCTCGATCCCAGAACTCGGGCGGCGCAGTACGGCCCGTGGCTGTTGTTGCAGGACACCGGGATGGCGATCATGCCGACGAGCGTCGCCTATGAACTGCGCGATGTGTCCAAGTCTGCGCCGCTCTGGACGAGGAAATTCGAGCGCGAGATGCCGAACGACTACTGGCTGCATCCACTCGGCGACGGCTTTGTGTTCGTGTGGGCCGCCGACTCACCGGGCGGCCGCACTCGCGTGGCCAGGGACGAGCGGCTGAAGAAGACGGTCGATCGCGGAGATCTCAAAGGAGACTTTCTGCTCGAGGTCGTCGATGCCGCGACCGGGAATCCGCGCGCGAACGTCCTCGTGGAAACAGGGAAAGGCTCGTTTCATGTGGATGGCGTGCTCGTCCGCGGCGACCGGATGTTCGTCACGGATTCGCTCGGCCGCGTCCTGTCCTACTCGCTGTCAACCGGTGAGGTCGACGGCTATGCCTTTGGCGCGAGTCCGGTGGTCTCCGCCGATGGCGGCGCGCTGGCGCTCGAGACCGGTGAGGGCCGGCTGGCTGTGGTGGATGCAAAGACGATGGCGCGGAAGGCCGACTTTCGATTCAAGCACGCAATCGTATTTACGGCGTTTGGTCCCGACAGTGCGAGTCTGCTGGTCGTGACCGCGGATCAGACCGCGCACGCGATCACGTTGAAGTAGGCGGGGCCTTCGGACGCGGCAAGCCGGCGGGGTTGAAGCCCCGCCCTACGTGCTACTGCCAGCCGGCGACCAGGTTACGGACGTAGGCGGCGCGGCTGTCGAGGAAGGCTCGCGGCCCGGGATCGCGGCTGGAGACGACGGCCTCGAGCGCGTCGACGAGCTTCGTGAGCTCGGCCGACGCAAAGGCCGAACCCGCCAGCTCGCGCACGATCGCCCGGTAACGCGTTGCGACCGCCGGATCGTCGAGCAGCCAGTGGATCAACGGCTGATCGGGTCCAGCGGGATTCATGATGTCGAAGCTCTGGATCCCGCGGCCGCGGCTGCCAAGGGAGAGATCCTGGTCCCACGGCAGGAACCGGACCCGATCATCAGCCGGATCGAGATACAGAAAGAAATTGTGCCCGCCGCGCAGGTAGCTGTCCGTGTTGATGATGAACGCGTTGACGGCGATGTAGCGCAGAAACCCGTCGACGTCCAGATACTGTCCGATGCGCGAACGGAACAACGCCACGTCGGTCTGTGACACGAGCTTGGAGAATTCGATCATGCGCTCCTGCTCGTGCGGCGTTGCCTCGCGATCCGGCCTGAGCCTCGAGGTATAGGCGCTCCACACATCGCCGAGGGTGTGAACGCCGCCGCCGAGGCCCTCCGGTTTCATCAGCAAGCCGTTGCCGGTCGGCAGCACGCGTTCGAGAAATGTCTTGTTGACGTCCTCGATGACGGTGAACAGTCCGCCCGATGTCCTGGGAAAGACCCCGGGAACGGTGAAGAAGATTTCGGCGTAGGTCGTTCGTGGCGCGGGCACGCCCGCCGCGCGGAAGAGGGCGTAGGCAATCGTCTCGCGCATCTTCGACGTGTCCACGACCCCAGGGTGCAGGTTGAAGGTCTTCTCGCCGTCCCACTTGCCGTTGCCGCCGAAGACGTCGAACTTGAGCTTGAAGCTCGCGAACAACGGCGCCGCGGCCGACGAGCTCGAGAAGCTGAGATTGCCCTTGTAGCGGATGCCGGCGTCCCTGAGCGTCAGACCCGGTCCGTCTTCGATCTGCACGTCGGAGCGGGCCCAGGGAAAGTACCCGCCAAAACCGTTGCCGATGTGGACGGGCCGCCCGGAGGCGTCCCGATAGTCGGATCCGCCGACGGCCCCCGAGGCCGTACCCCCGCGGGCGGAACTCGTCTGCAGCACGGCCCACTCACCGGGCGAAATCGTGACGTGGATCTTGTGGACCGTCGTCAACTGAAAGATCTGGTCGCCCGGCGCCCGGCGTGAGGACGTTGCCTGCGATCCCAGGAGCTGCCCGGCGGGCGCGGCCGCGGACCCGGCGATCGCCAATACGGCCAGGAGAGCCGTGGCGCCCAGACGTCGAATCACAGGTCTTGCGAGCATGTCGTACTCTAACCGCTATGACGCACAATAGCGCCATGCAGCCGTTTCGTCTCCGCGCGATTACCGCGCTTGCCCTCATACTCACCGTCACCGCGCTGGCCGCCGGCCGCGGAGGGGCGGCGCCGGCGGACATTCCGGCCCGGCTCACGGATCAGGAATTCTGGAAACTGACCGAAGACCTGTCCGAGCCCGATGGGACATTCAGATCCGACAACGTCCTGTCCAACGAGATGGTCTTCGCGCGCCTCGTGCCGGACTTTGTCGCAAAGGTGAAGCAAGGCGGCGTCTATCTCGGCGTCGGGCCCGAGCAGAACTTCACGTACCTCGTGGCGATGAAGTCGCGTCTGGCCTTCATCACGGACATCCGCCGCGACAACCTGCACCTGCATCTCATGTACAAGGCGATCTTCGAGATGTCCGCGGATCGCGCGGACTTTCTCGCACGCCTCTTCAACAAGCCGCGCCCCGCCGGCCTCTCGAAGTCGTCATCGGTGGCGGACCTGATGAACGCGTACTGGAACGTGCCCACCGCGGACGAGGCCGCGTATGCCGCAAATCTGCAGGCCATCCAGCGCCATTTGACCGGCACGCACAAGTTTCCGATGGCGCAGGCCGACCTCGATGGCGTCGCCCGCGTCTACCGTGCGTTTCACTGGTATGGCCTTGCGATGAACTACTCGGCGAGCCTGCTCCTGACGCCGCAAAGCGGCGGGAACGCCGCGACGTACGCCGACCTGATGAAGCAGGCCGGCGCGAATGGCGAGCCGCTCACGTATCTCGGCACGGAAGAGAAGTTCGCGTACATCAAGGACATGGAGTCCAAGAACCTGATCGTGCCGGTGGTCGGAAACTTCGGCGGGCCCAAGGCGATCCGCGCGATTGGCGCGTACCTCAAGAGCCGGGGCACGACGGTGGCCGCGTTCTACGTGTCGACGGTCGAGCCGTATCTCAAGCGCGCCGGGACGTTCGAGACGTTCTGCGCGAGCGTGGCCACGCTGCCGATGGACGAGTCGAGCATCTTCATCCGGCCCGGTAATCTGCAGAACCTGGTCGCGAGTGGCGCGCAGGTGGCGCCGCCGTCGCCGGACATGCCGAGGCTCGGGACGTACCAGATCGGCGTCAT
Organism: Vicinamibacterales bacterium; assembly: GCA_035606665.1. GTDB lineage: Bacteria > Acidobacteriota > Vicinamibacteria > Vicinamibacterales > SCN-69-37 > DASUGC01. Next base: position 14,643 of record DATNEY010000021.1, read on the forward strand.
CATGCAGATGGCTACGGGGTGCGTCGCGCCAGTCCACTGATGTGCCGGGCCTAAAGGCCCGGCCGACGAGGTTCGCCGTTCCGTAGCGTGGCTCTTCAGGGCCGCCGTTCGGTGCCGATAGACAAAGTGTGGGGCCGCTGACGGCGCGACAGTCAAGACGTGCAATGTGGTTGCTGACGGCCGTTGCCGTCCTCGTCTCAGGTTGCTCGAAACCCGGAAGCCCATCCGGGCCCAGCGGGCAGGGCACGAGCTCGACGCTGGCATTCACAGCGTCGCCCATCACCACGAGCGCGATCGAGTTCGTCACCGCGCTTGGGCAGGTTAATCCGCCTGACCACACGCTGCCGACCGATCACATCTACTTCTACCACCGGCTGAATCATCCCAACGCGCCCGTGTACGACGTCGTCGCCCCCGCCGGCGGCACGGTGTCTGCGATCCTGAAGGGCAACGACGACAAGATCTACGTCAGCGTCACGTCCTCTCAGACCTACTACCTGGGACACGTGATTCTGGACAGCAGCATTCGCCAGGGCACCCAGGTCGCCGCCGGCCAGCGGCTCGGCGTCACGAGCACGCTCTCGTACGGTCTCGACCTCGGACTCGTAAACAGGAGCGTCACACAGGGTTTCATCAACGCTGCGCGGTACAACGACGATTCACTGCACGCAGATGCGCCGCTCAAATACTTCGACGAACCGTTGCGATCGACGCTCTACGGGCTGGTGACGCGCACGGGCCCGGACAAGGACGGCGAGATTAACTTCGATCGGGCGGGCCGGCTGTCGGGCAACTGGTTCCTCGACGGACTGCCGGTGTCATCGAGCACGACCTTCGGTTCCGGACCGATGCAGATCTCATTCGCGCGCGACGCCCGCACTCCCGCCAACATCATCGTCGCCATCGGCGGCACGCTGTCGATGACCGGAATGTTCGGTCTGGGCGCGGGCTCGCCGGATCCCGCAGACGTCTCGGCCGCGTCCGGGCTGGTCGAGCTGCCACTCATCGCGCAGGCGTTCGGTGCGGCCTCAGGAGTGATGCTTGTACAGTTCATCGACGCCAACACGGTCCGCATCGAGACGTTTCCCGGCGCGACGTCGGGGACGGCGGGATTCACCGGCGCAGCAAAGATTTATCGCCGCTAGGATCGCAATCCTCCTCGAGTCGAAGTGAAGTAAGGTGTGGTCATGGCTACGCCCGCTCCAGACGCCTGGCTTCGAGGACCCATCGCCGGCATTCCGGCACTGCTGCAACCGGCCGCGCACGCGTTCGTACTGGCGCGCGAGGACGTCGATACAGCGACGTCCGGTCTCAGCCACGAACAACTCTGGAGCCGGCCGAACGGCATCACGCCGCTGGGTTTCCACTTGGCACATCTCGCCGGCGCCACGAGCAGGCTGATGACCTATGCCACTGGCCAGCCGCTGTCGGACGCGCAGAAAGCGTTTCTCCTGAAGGAGCGTGCGGTGATGGATACGAAGCCGCAGCTGTCGAATCTCCTGCATGACTGGTATGCCGCCTACGACGCCGCGATGGCGCAGCTTGCGGCGACGCCGGAGGCCTCGCTCGCCGAAGTGCGTACCATCGGGAAAGCACAGTTGCCGACAAGCGTGATTGGCGCGATCTTTCACGCGGCTGAACACGCCGCCCGCCACACTGGGCAGATCGTCACGACGGCGAAACTGGTCCGGTGATGGCCGGGGAAAGTCCTCAATCCTGCTTGAGCTCGACCGCTGGATTCACGCGCGACGCGCGGCGGGCGGGGATGTAGCACCCCCCGAGCACCGCGAGCGCGAGCACGACGGCAGCTGTGGCAAATGTCGCCGGGCTGGTGCTGTGGATGCCATACACCTGCGAGCGAAGCAGGCCCGCGCTCCAGACGGCCACGGCCGCTCCGGCGACAAAACTCACCGCCACGAGCTGACCACACTCGCGCAGGAGCACGCGCTTCACAGCGCCGGGTGTGAGCCCGAGCGCGAGTTTGATGGCGATTTCCCGCGTGCGCTGCCGGACGGCCTGCGCGGTGACACCGTAGACGCCAATCACCGCGAGCAGCAGCGCCACCGCGCTCAGCGCACCCAGGAGACGCAGGTTCAACACGTTCAGGGACAGTTCGCTGTCCATGAGATCGCCGAGGCTCATGAATCCATACGCGGCCTGCTCGGGATTCGCCGACGCAATCGCCCGCCGCATCTCCATCGTCATCTCACCGAGCGGTCTGTCGGTGCGCACGAGCAGCGCCATTCGAGTCGCGTCGCGCGCGTCGATGGGCAGGTACACGGTCGGCGGCGTGGGTTCGTAAATGGTCTTCTCCTTGATGTCGGCATAGACGCCGACGATCGTTCGGAGAGGAGTGGCCGCGGCGTTGCCGCCGCGCGGTACCACCCTGATTTGGCGCCCGACGGCCCGGCCGTCGCCAAAGTACGCGGCGACGAATGCCTCGTTCACGATCGCGACCGGCGACGACTCGCGGTCCGTCGCTGCCAGCAGCCGGCCGGCCCGGGCTGTGAGTCCCAGCGCCGCGAAGTAACCCGCATCCGCGATCCGGGTATTCGCCTGGCGAAGATCGCGGCCATCCGCCGGCGGCGGATCCGTATCGAGCGCCACGGAACGTGCGTTCGAACCGCCGACGCCTGGCGGCACATCCACAACACCGGCCTCACGGACGCCGGGGATGGCGGCCAGCGCCGCGGCAATCTGTTCGAGTACGACCCTCTGCGACTCGGGCGTGCGGAACTTGTCGCGGGCCAGGTTGAGACGCGCATGGAGCAGACCGGCTGTGTCGAAACCGGCATCGACCCTCGCTTGAGCGCGCGCGCCTTCGACGAGCACGCCGGCGCCGCAGAGGAGCACCAGCGCGAGCGCCACTTCCGCCGCCACGAGCACGCGCTGGATGCGGCGTCCTCGACGGCCTTGCGATGCGCCTCGCGCTCCAGCGGCGTCGAGTCCCATCCGGCCGCCGGCCGTTGCCTGCACGGCGATCAGGACGCCAGCAACAAGCGAGGCCGAGATCACGGCGCCCATGGCCATTGCCGCAACCGGCCCATTGACGACGGCTTCTTCCATGCGCGGAATGCTGAACGACCGCATCGCCACGATTGCGCGGGATCCCCAGATCGCCAGAGCGATTCCGGCGACGCCGCCAATCGTGAAGAGAAGCACGGTCTCCGTGACGAGTTGCCGGATGAGCCGTGCGCGGCCGGCGCCCAGCGCTGCGCGTGCGGCCAGCTCGCGGTAGCGCTCGACGCTGCGTCCGAGGATCAAATTGACGACGTTGACGCAGACGATGAGAAGGACGAGCGCGGCGGCACCGAGAATCAGAAAGAGTCGCGGGCGCGCGCCCGCCCGCACCGTGTCGGCGTACGGCATCAACCGCAGACCCGCTGGCGCGGATGAAGGGAATTGCGCGTCTACTGTCCTGGCCGCGGCGTCCGCTTCGAGTTGTGCCTGCGCCAGCGTCGTGCCCTTGGTCAGAAGCGCGAAGGCGAGCAGCATCGAGTCACGCGCCGTGGGCAACGACGGATCGTTCAGGCCCCGCATGAGCCAAAGGTCGCCGCCCGACCAGTACGGCGCTGGAAACTTGAATCCTTGCGGCATTACGCCGATGACGGTGTATGCCTTGCCGTCGATGCGGAGTGAGGTGTCGAGAACGCCTGGGTTCGACGCGAACTGCTGCGCCCATAGCGTGTGCCCCAGCAGCACAACCGATGGCGCGCCCGGCACGTCGTCCGCGGCCGAAGGCAGACGTCCAATCTCCGGCGCTGTACCAAGCAGTGCGAATGCACGCGAGTCGGTATAGACCATCCGGGCGCGCTCCGGCACCTGCCCGCCGGTGAGGCTGACCGACGACGTCCACGCCGTGGAGACCTGCTCGAACGCACTTCGCCGTTCGAGGAGCGCGCGTACGTCGGCTGGTGAAACTTCATCCTGAACGCGACCCTTCAACACCTGGCCGACCTGCACGATCCGCGCGCTGTTGGGGTAGGGCGGGGCAGCGATGAGTACGACGTTCACAACCGACAGCACGGATGCAAGGGCGCCGGTGCCGATCGCCACGCTGGCGATGCACGTGGCTGCGAATCCAGGCCGGCGGCGCAGCATCCGCAGTGTGTATCGCGCGTCGCGCACGAGGCCGCCGAGCCAGGGCCAGATCCACACGTCACGTGCGTCGTCGAAGGCGATTTCGGTATTGCCGAGCGCGCGGCGGCTCCCGGCGGCCGGATTGCTCACACCGTCCCGCGAGAGCGCGTCCTCGCGCATGGAACGGTGCGTTTCCATCTCTTCGCGCAGCTCGTCGGCCATGCGTCGTCGATTCAGCCAGAAGAACAGTCGTCGCAGGATTCTCATCTCGAGCTCCTAAGCTTCGAGTACCTGTTGCACGAGCCGCACCCTGCGGTCGAAGGTAGCGCGTTCCTTCTCGAGCTGGCGCCTGCCGCTCGCCGTGAGCGTGTAGTACCGGGCGCGGCGGTTGTTCTCCGAGAGGCCCCACGACGCCTTCACCCAGCCGTTCAGGAGGAGCCGCTGCAGGGCGGGATAGAGCGCGCTCTCGCCGATCTCGAGGGCGTCGCCCGACGCGATGCGCAGGTGCTCGACGATGCCATAGCCGTGACGGGGCTCGTGCGCGAGGGTTTTCAGCACCAGCAACTCGAGCGTGCCCGGGAGGAGGTCGGAGTCGATATTTGTGAGTCCCATCAGTGGTTGATGGGACGGAGGATAGCAGGGTTTGGTTAGGCGGGTGGGCGGCCGGGGCCGCCCACTATCGCCGGGTCACTGTGATCGTCGCCCTGAATTCACCGCGGTTGTCGGTCAGGATGTCGTCGTTCACGCGCAGGTACAGGCGGCCCGCCCGCTCGGCACGGTGGCCCTGGAGGTCGCTGCCGACCATGAACACCGGGCTGTTTCCGATCCGGGCGACCAGCGCGCCGAGGTTGCGATTCGGCAGCGGCGAGGCCGCGCTTGCGGGGCTGTTGACACCCTCCGCGTTCGCCGGGTAGCCGAGGCCGGATGCGTAGAAGATGCGTCCGGTGGCGGTGATGTCAATCGTGTCGCCCGCGGCGAGATCGATGCCGCTGTCCGTCCAGTCCCGCGTCGCCGCCACGGTGACGGTGCGCGGCGCTTCTCGCTGCTCACGGCCGCCTCGTCCTTGCCGGCCTGTTTCGAGGTCTGTGCCGATCACTTCGGACCTGGACAGGACGCCGTCGTTGTTGCGATCGAGCCACTGGAACGCCGCGAGGCTGCCGTGCCACTCATTTCGATCGATCCGGTTGTTCCCGTCGAGATCGAGATCATCGAAGCGGTCGCCGCGGTCGTCGTCCACGTCGCTGATCAGGAACTCGTTGAGCGTGACCTGGTTGTCGCCGTTTCGATCGATCCGGTAGAAGTCCTCGACGTCCGTGCGCCATTCGCCGCGCGAGATGCGGCCGTCGCCGTTGCGATCGATCTGGCGGAAGCGCGCCTCGCTCCAGTCGGTCGGCGAACCAAAAGTGCCGAAGCGACTCCGGCCTGGCATTGTCGCTCCGAGGCGGACCTCGTCGCCGCTCAGGCGGCCGTCGTCGTTCCAGTCGTGTGTCGCGAACGATCGAGCGCTGCCGCGCCATTCCTGCCGCGTGATCACGCCGTCGCGATTCGAATCCATCTCAGCGAACCTGATCGCCGGACCTGGCGGTGGTGGAGGAGTGGCTGGCTGCCGCGGCGTGGCTGGCGGAGGTGGCGCCGGTTGCGGAGGCGGGGCGGGCTGCGGCCTCGCACGGTTCACGCGGACCTCGGCGGGCGTCGATCCATCGCAATTGCCCATGCCGCGGGCGGTCACGCGGAACGTGCCGGTCTGAAAGTACTCCCGCGTGATGGTCGCGGGCAGTTCGCTGATGGGATAGGTGATGCCTCCCGTTCCGTCGCCGAACTCGAGAAACACCGCACCGCAGGGATTGGTACCGCGCACGACGAACTGAACGTTGCCCCAGTCGCCCGTCGTTGTCGCGGTCACGGACGTCACGACGCCTCGCCGACCCTGCGCAGAGAGGGTCACGGTGAGCATCAACATAGGTAGCAGTGCGCCTGTAAGTACGGCTCGGACACGCATAGAACCCCCTGGCCGCTGGTTCTGCACATGTCATGCCGGTCTGGGGCTCCGGGATACATCTTGCATACGCTGACGGTCTGGTCGCGCAGTGATCTAGGAAAGGAAACACCATGTCCACACCACAGAACATCCAACCCGGCGCGAAGGTCGTCCCGTCTCTCTGGTATGTCGACAACGCCGAAGAGGCCGCGCGCTTCTACGCGTCCGTGTTCCCGGACTCGCGGGTGACGAGCGTCACCGATCTCCCGGCGGATTCACCGAGCGGTCCCGCGGGTTCGGTGAAGATCGTGGAGTTCACTCTCTTTGGTCAGCCCTTCATGGCGATGAAGGCAGGCCCGCTGGATCAGTTCAACCACTCCATTTCATTCACGGTGTACTGCGAGAACCAGGCCGAGATCGATCGGTACTGGAATGCCCTCGGCGAGGGTGGCACGCACGAGCCGTGCGGCTGGTTGAAGGATCGCTATGGCGTTTCGTGGCAGATCACGCCCAGCGTTCTGAGAGAGATGATCAGGGATTCCGATCGGAGCCGGGCGAAGCGCGTGGCCGAGGCGATGCTGAAGATGAGGAAGATTGACATCGCCGCCCTCGAGCGCGCGTATGAGGGGACCAAGGCGCCGGCGCACGTGTAGGGCGAGTCGCACGGACGGCTCACGCCAGGCTCTCACCTCAGTCTGCGTAACGCGGCGTCCAGACCGTTGCGCGCGACAGGCGAGGCCGGATCGAGAATCAACGCTTCGGCGAATAGTGCGGCGGCAGCGCGGTCGTTACCTGAATCCGCTTCGAACACCGCAAGATTCTCGTAGCGGCTCGCTTCGCGTGGTGCGGCGGCGACGGCGGCCTGAAAAGATCGTCGCGCGTCATCGCGCCGGCCGAGGGCGGCGTGAGCCGTCGCCTCCACCGTCAGATCGCGGGCACGAACGCCGCCGTGACGACGCAGGTCGTCGATAATCCTCAGCGCCTCGTTCGGGCGGCCCGTCATGACTTCGAGGACCGCTGCAAAGTACGCGGTGGGCTCGGCGGCCGGTGAGAGCGATCTCAGTCCCGCGACTGCCGCCGAGAGACGATTAGGGGTCCCCGCGTCGGCGAAGACGGACGCCAGCTGTTCGATCACGCCGACGCTGCTCCCGGCTTCCGTGAAGGGCCGAAGAACGGCCTCCGCGCCATCAAAGTCTCCCCGGCTCGCGAGAATCCGGGACACGCCGATGGCGGCCGCGGCGTGCCCCGGCGCACGCGACATCGCGGCGCGAAGCCGGCTCTCTGCAGCCTCAATTCTTCCCGCCGGCGCCGCCGACGCGACCAACCCGTTCACGAGCTCGACATCGTCAGGCCTGTCCTCCAGCGCCGCCAGGAGATCCTGAGTGGCGCCTTCGAATGCCTCGGAGCTGAGAAGCATGAGCCCCCGATCCCGGATCGACGAGGCCGACCGCCGTGCCGCGAGCACGAGGCCGGGTGCTGTTCCCGCCGTCTGCATCTGCCTGACACTCGTTACCGCATCCTCGGAGCCTCGTCCAAAGGCGCTGCGCGGCGCCGTGAATTCCAGGGCCAGACGATCGTCCCGCTGAATGTCCGCGCCCGCGGCAAAGATCCGGAGACTGGCCTCGGTACCCGCAACGAGCGACAGGAGCACGTCGGGCCCGGCCACGCGAACTGTCCTGAGATCCGCCGCGACTCCCGGTCGCTGCCAGTTCGTCCGGATCAGAGGCAGGCGCGATTCGAGCGGTTGCTGCGATCCGACCAGGAGCACGTCGCCATCGCCGACAGGCCAGAGCAGCGCGTGTGGAAACACTTCCACGAATGTCGCGACGATCGAACGGAAGTCGGCGGCGCTCATGTCGTAGGCGTGAGCCCATTGGCAGGCCAGACCGTCTTGTGACAGCCGGCCTCGAATTGCCTCGAACATCTCGCGCGTGAAGAGTCCGGCGACGCCGGCCATCCACGGGTTCGACGGTTCAGAAATCACGACATCGTAGGTGCTCCGGCCGAGCATCATGTGCGAACGGCCGTCGCCGAGGATGAGCCGGGATCGGGGATCGTCGAGGGCGCCCGCGTTCTCGCGCGCGAACTGGGCGGACGCTTCGACAACCTCCGGAGAGATCTCAATCGCGTCGACGCGCTCGACCGGGTGCCTGAGCGCGCTTGCCATCGTTACGCCGCTGCCGAGCCCGATGATCGCGACTCGCTTCGGCGCCGTGTGCAGCAGAAGCGGTACGTGCGCCAGCAGCCGTTGTGTGAGCATGTCGCCGGCGTTGGACGCGTCGATCTTGCCGTCAATCGCGAGCGACACCACCCCGGCGAGGCGACGGACCGAGATTGTGGATGCCGCGCCCTCGCGGTAGTAGAGCAGCGATCCCGCCCTCAGAAGCGCGTCACGATGCCTATCCGGCAGGAACGGCGCGTACTTGTACGCGCCGCTGGAGAGCAGCGCGCGGTCCCACGACGGCCACATCCAGATCAACCCGAGGGCTGCGAGTGTCGCAAGCCCAAGGCCGGCGCGGTGTCGTGACTGGACCATCGACAGCGCGATGACTACGGCGCCGGCGGCGGTCAGCGTTGCTGCGACACGGACGGATCCCTGGAGCCCCAGACGGGGAACCAGGATGAACGCGCCGGCGAGCGCTCCGGCGATCGCGCCAACGGTGTTCGCGGCGTAGATACGGGCGACATCAGTCGCGGCCGGCCGACCCGCACGCACAACCAGACCGACCGTCAGTGGAAAGGCGACGCCGAACGCGATCGTCATCGGCAGCATTGACCCGGTGATGAGCAGCGACTGACGCCAGATCACGCCCTCGAAGCCGCCGCCTGCTCCGGTTGCACCAGCCACGGCGAGTGCAAACTGCGGTGACCATGATGATGCGGCCACACCCGCAATACCGGATAGCAATAACGACAGAGCGAGCATGGCCGGCGCAGGCCCCCGCCGGCCCAGCCAGCCCCCGAGGACCGATCCCAGTGCGATCCCGGCAATGAACGACGCGACCATCGCGCTGAACGCGAAGGTCGTCGGCCCCACGAGCAGTGACAGCAGCCGGGTCCATACGAGTTGGAGGATGAGCGATGCCGTTCCGGACAAGGCAATCGCTAGCGCTGCGACGTTGGCTGTCCGAGCAGACCAACCGTCCCCTTCGCCCTGGTCGGCGGGACGCCCGGCGCGGCTGTCGGCCGCGGGCCGATCGCGCGCCGGTGCCCGGGACAGTCGCCAGGCGATGGCGGCCGCGACGACGTTCAGGACCGCAGCGAGAGTGGTGGTCATCCGGAGGCCGAGGTGGGGAAGAAGAATGAACCCGCTGGCGATGGCGCCCAAAGTCGCGCCGAATGCGTTCGATGCGTAGAGCCGGGCGGTGAACGTCGCCGCGCTGGTTCCCGAACTCGAGGTCCAGCGAATGAGAAGCGGCAGCGTAGCCCCCATCGCCGTGGCAGGAATTGTGACCACGACGATCGCGGCAGTGATGCGCACGGCCGCGAATGCAAGTCCGCCGTTGCCGTCCGCGTACGCGAGCGCCAGCGCCGGCCTGATGGCTGCCACTTCGAGTGGCAGCATCAGCGCCAGCGCCCCGATCAGAATCTCGAGACCCGCGAAGCCCCGGAGCGCCGAACGTGCCTCAATTCGCGTGGCGACCCTGCCGGCAACTCCTGCGCCGATCGCGAGACCGCCCATGAACGCGGCGAGCACCGCGCCGGCAGCCGCGACGGTGTGTCCCATCGAGAGTCCGAGGAGCCGCGTCCATGCCGTTTCATAGATCAGGGCGGCCATGCCTGAGCAGCAGAACGCGAGGTAAAGCGGCCAGCGGCTCGCGCGAGGCAATGAATGTCTCTCGTCAGTGCTTGCCAATCGTTCGAATCTGCTGCAGCTCGCGGATCGCTCCTGAGAGCATGCGCTCGAATCGCTTGTCCGCCGAGTCCGATCGCGCCGACGCGTACGCTTTGATCGCGCGGTCGAAATCGAACAGCATCATCGATGCGGAGGCAATGCCCAGCTGCGGTCTCGGCCATTTCGGCGACGCCGCGGCCGCGAGATCGAAGAAGCGGCGCGCAATCGCGGGCTCGCGGATGAGCAGCGCCAGATCGCCGGCGGCGCAGAGGCCCGCGGCGTCGAGCGGCATTTCCACGATGCGAGCCAGGACCTCGCGCGCGTCCTTGCCCTTGCCGGCCTGAACCAGGTCAGCGACCTCCACCAATCGAGCCGCGGCACTCCCGGACTCGCCGCCACCTGGCGCGACTCGCTCTCGCGGCAAGAGCGAGAAATGCGTTTCCCACGGTATGGGCTCGGGCGGCAGCATCCAGGCGATCGGAACGACCACGACGTGCGGCAAATGCTCCGGTGCTGTGATCTCGAACAGCCAGAGTCCGCGAGTCGGACCGAGCAACGCCCATTCGCCGTTCTTTCCGGTGCGAACCGTAAATACGCGCTGGCCCTCGAACTGCCCGCCCATGGGTCCGCGAAGCGCATCGGTCTTGAGACGGGCCGTGGTGATCGGAGCTCCGCCTTCGGTCACGACCTGTCCCTTGAGCCGAAGCGGTGGATTACCTGGTGTCGAACCCGGAAAGTCCTGAGCGGGCACCGCAACTGTCGCGCCGCTCCACAACAGTACCGCCGCGGCAAGCACGCGGAGACGGAAGATGTTGGCAGCCATTCTCAACCTCCCTTGATTCCAGCCAGGACCTTCTGGGCCGCCGCCGAGTACGCGTCATCCTTTGGGATGCGCGACAACTGCGCGCGGGCTTCAGCGGTGCGGCCGGACGCGAGCAACGCGAGTCCCAGAAAATACCGGCCCGCGTGCAGTGCCGGATCCAGGCTCAGGCTGGCTGTCAGTGTTCGCACGGCAGACACGGAGTCCTGATTCATCAGATGGAACTTCCCGACGTCGAACAGTACCCTGGCATCATCAGACAGCAGAGTCGCTCGAAGGACGTAGTCGCGCTTCGCCTCTTCGAACAGCACTCCGGATGGACCCTCGAGCGATGTGACGCGCTGGTTCATCAGTGACAGCGCCGCGCCAATCCGGACGACCTTCGCCGAGTCCCCCAGGGCGTTCACCAACACAGGGACGATGCCGCCCGACGTGAATCCGGCTTCGCCGAGTCCAAGCGCCGCGGTGAGCCGGATCGCCGCGTGATCGCTCGACAGGCCGGCCGATAGATAAGTCTCGGATCGGGGGCCGGGAAACCGCCGGAGGTGGCCAAGCGCGTTCGCGCGCGCCAGGGGCGGGTGCCCCTCGTCCGTAGCGATCTTGATCAAGCCTTCAACTGCCGAGGCGTCCTGCCGGCGCGCGGCACTGAACGCATCCGCACGCGCAACGAGCCTCTGGCGTCGTCCACCCGGGAACCACTCCGCGAGGAGTTGGCTTGCCCAGGCGGCATCGCGACTCTGATGGCATTCGTTACAGGCGTTCGGGATGTCGTGGCGAACCGTATTCTCAGGCGCCGGGACGCTGATCGTGTGATCGGGCATTCTCGATCGCAGGCTGATGACGGTGCGCGGCATGTGACACGCCGCACACGCGCTGCCCTCGCTTCCCGCAGCGTGATGGGTATGGCGGGTTCCTGCCTCGGCAACTGCCGCATGGCATTTGGTGCAGGTCGTGTTGCTTTCCTTCGAGAGCTGCGGATTCCGATCCACGTTGGGCACGTGGGCATCGGTGTGGCAGGTCGTGCAAGTCGCTCCACCCTGCAGGTAGCACCGGCTCTGCCAGAAGCCGATTGCGTCATTCGAAAACCGGCGCGGACGGCCATCGGCCCAGTACGCCGGATCGGCGCTGCTCGGTTGTGCGTACTCCAGCACCGGCGTGAAGTGATCGAAATAGTCGCTGCCTGCTGTGAAGTCGGCCACCGTGATGTCGCGCATCGAATGACACTGGGCGCACACCATCGTCGAACGTTCCGGCGAGAGACGCGCGGGCGAGATGATGCCGAGATCGGACGGAGAGCTGGAGGCGCTCATCCGGTTCACGTGCGCTTCTCCCGGGCCGTGGCAGCGCTCACAACCGGTGCCGAAGTCGATCCACTTCGTGTCGTAGGTCCCACGCGACAGGTCGAATCCTTTCGTCGCACCCGAAACGTGACAGCCGAAGCACTGGCTGTTCCAGACCTGAATGGGATGCACCGCCTGCGCATCCGGCGAGACGATCTCGAGGTTGTGGAACCAGGTGCGGCGTTCGACGTCCCACGAGGGCGGCAGCACCACGAGCCGGCCGTCAGCGAGTCGCGCGATGTAGTGCTGCACCCTTCGGCTACCGAGCGTGAACTCGACCTTGTGCGTCTCTTCGCGCGTACCCGGGAACGGTCCGCGGACGAAATAGGCGCCGTTCGTGATGCTCAGGGAGAACTTCGTCCCCCGGAGTTCGACGGTGCCATCTGAAAACCGCCCGGCCACCGTCGCGGCGGTCGCCGGCTGGAGCATCTTCGAGTGTCGCGCTCCGGACCAGCGCTGATGGATGGAGGTGTGACACTTGGCGCACGCCGCCGAGCCAACCTGTCCCTGCGCGACGGAACCCACGGACGCCACGGAACCCATAGCCCCTGAGAAGCCCAGGGCCCTCGGCGTCCCAGTCGTGGCCACCAGGGCCAGACCCCACACCAGGAACGCCGCGGCGGTTACGGCGTGCCTCCGAAATGGGAAAGCAACCATAAGCAAAAGTAAACCTGCGGAGGGGGACGGCGGAGTCTAGCACGCCCGCCGACAGGGAAATCTCTCATTGCAATCAGGTGAGGTTGGGCGTAGGTTTACTCCACAAAGTAAACCTCATCATTTGGCGGGCCCGTGCTGGGCCCGACGCAGTATTTGCTTTTGCAGTTGGTAGTGCGTGAGGAGGGACCACCATGATCAGATGCGTGAAAGCGATGGTCCTGGTGCTGCTGCTGGCCTCGCCTGCCTGGGCGCAGACGACAGGGAGCATCACCGGGACGATAACCGACAGCTCGAATGCGGTGCTGCCCGGTGTTCGAGTCACGGCAACAAGCCCCGCGCAGATGGGTGCGCAAGTGGCCGTATCGAACGACCAGGGCCAGTATCGATTTCCGTCGGTGCCCATCGGCACGTACACCCTGAAGTACGAGATCGCGGGCTTCGGAACGGTCATCCGCGAAGGGATCATTGTCACGATCGGTTTTACGGCGTCGGTATCGGTGCAGATGAAGGTGGCGACTGTCGCGGAAGCCGTGACGGTCACGGGTGAATCCCCAGTAGTCGACGTGAAGAACACGAACATCCAGACGAACATCACCAAGGAGATGCTCGACGCGTTTCCGAATTCGCGCGACATCTGGACCGTGATCGGCCAGGCCCCTGGATTCATGGTGACGAGCTTCGACGTCGGCGGGTCGCGCGCGGGCACCCAGACGGGTTACTCCGCCTTCGGGTACTCCGGGCAGGTGCGCGTGCAGGTGGACGGCGTCAACACGACGGAGGGCACCGGCGGCGCGGGCTTCTACTACGACTACGGGTCCTTCCAGGAACTGCAGCTCACTGGCGACGGTGCGGACGCCTCGGCGACCACGCCGGGTGTGCAGCTGAACGCGGTCGTGCGTTCGGGCGGCAACAAGTTCAAGGGCGACTTCTACTACGACTACGAGAAGGAGGGCTTGCAGGGCCACAACGTGACGGACCAGTTGCGCAGGCTGGGCGTCACCGAGGGCACGCGGATCCTTCTGTATCGGGACCCGAATTTCGCGCTGGGTGGTCCGATCAAGCGCGACAAGATGTGGTTCTTCACATCCATTCGCGATCAGCGGACGGGCGTGACCGTGGACAACTTCCCGGTGGAGAAGCCCGGCGGGTTCTTCTTCGAGACTCGTCTCACCAACATCACCTACAAGATCAACTACCAACTGTCGCAGAACAACCGCCTCGGTCACTACATTCAGTGGGGCCGCAAGTTCCAGCCGCATCGCGGCGCCGGCAGCACGGCGTATTCCGACGCCCCGTTCCGGCAGGACAGCTGGTCGTGGGCCGGCAACTTCGAATGGAACAGCATCATCGGCAGCAAGTTCTTCCACAACGCGCGGTATTCGAACTTCGGCTACGACTGGCCGAACTACGCGTACGGCATCAACGGCGAGGTCAGCAGCAACTTCCGCCAGCGCATGACCGAGCAGTTGACCGGCAACACCGCCGGGGCCGCCGCGGAGGACTGGACCTACAGGCTGCGTCACCAGTTCGACTGGACCGGGACGTACTTCAAGGACAACATGCCGCTCCTCAAGGGCAACCATGGACTGAAATTCGGCATGGTGAGCGAATGGGAGACGCTGCGCGAGATCGACTACGGCTTCAAGGATGACGTCAGCATCTCGTTCAGCAGTGCTGCCGGACAGCCGGACTTCACGACACCGTTCCGCGTCACGATCCGGAACACCGATCGCTTTTCAGAGAACGCGTCGTGGCACCACGGCATCTTCCTGACCGACCAGTGGCAGGTCACGAGCAGGCTTACCGCGAACGTTGGCGTCCGCTGGGACTACTACTCCTCTTATTTCCCGGACGAGGAGATCATGAACGGACCCTTCCGCGATTACTTCTACGCGGGGGCGTCGCTTCCCATCTCGGTCTCGCCGTTCAGCCACTCGCTGCCCTCGACACCTTACGCGGGGACCTGGACGATTCCAGGCGTCAGCGACATCCGGACACACGCGTCCGTTGCGCCCCGCGTCGGGTTTGCCTGGGATCTGCGGGGCCGTGGCAAGACGGTGATCAAGTTCAACTGGGGCCGGTTCTACTTCAACACCGGCACTGCCTCGTCGGGCATCAACCCGGCGCAGTCGCTGACTGCTCAGTTCGACTGGGTGGATCAGAATGGCGACAAGCAGTTCCAGCTCGGAACGAACTCGAGCAACACCGAGCTCGGCCGGTTCCGAAGCAGCACCGGCGTCACCACCGCGCTGATCGATCCGAACATCAAGCATCCTTACACGGACAGCACCAGCATCTGGCTCGAGCACGAGTTGGTGAAGGACATCGGCCTGCGCGTCGGCTACACGTTCAAGAACGACGGCAACAGCTCCGCCGCCATTCAGCTCAACCGGCTGCGCGAGTTGTACACGAGCCGGGTCAGCGTCGCGGATCCTGGACCGGACGGCCTGGTCGGCAACGGCGACGATGGCCAGAGCTTCATCGTGTGGGACATTCCCGGTACGGTGCCGTCGAGCCGGACGATGACCGCGACGGTGGACTCGATCGTCGCGGTTGACCGCGCATTCGACATCACGCTGTCGCGCCGGATGAGGAACCACTGGTCCGTGATGACCAATTTCCTCTACAACTGGGATCACGACCGCGGCTTCGCGCAGAACCCGAATCAGGATCGGTTCAACGACAACACCGTAAGGCTGTGGGCGTTCAAGGTTGTCGGTTCCTATCAGGCCCCGAAGGGATGGGTGATTTCGCCGTCGCTGCGGCACCAGGCCGGCGACCCGCTGTCGCGCATCGTCCAGGCGACGACCGGCATCGATCAGGACACGGGCCTGAGCCGGTCGCTCAACCTGACGCTGAACTACGCGGCCGAGCGCGAGGGTTCGTACCGCGAAGACAACATCACGATCTTCGACACGAGGATCGAGAAGCGGATTCGTCTGAAGAACCTCCCAGGACACGAGATCGGCCTGTTCTTCGACGTGTTCAACATCGCGAACTCGAACGCGTCGCAGAGCGCCGATAACACCGTTGGCCGCCGCACCGCCACGCTTCCGACGGGCGAGCGTGTGGATTACGCGCGCTTCCTCCGCCCGACGGGCGTGCTGCCGCCGAGGATCTTCCGTCTCGGCCTGAAGTACACGTTCTAGCCGCCGGCCTACCGAGGACTGACACCGGGCGGGGAGCCGCGCTCTCCGCCCGGTTTGTGTCTGGGCCGTCTCACCGGCTGGGCATTCTGTCCAGCAGCATGTAGTTGACCTGCGCGACCGCGACGAGTTTCCCGGCCGTATCGGACAACTCGACGGACACCGGACACATCAGGCGGCCGTGCTTGATGACGCGCGCGCTGACGTCGACGTCCGTCAGGCACGGCGCCAGAAACCGGATGTTCATGTCCGTCGTGGTCAGGAGCTGGCCGGGAGGCGTCTGGGTCAGCACCGCGAAGCATGCGGCGGAGTCCGCGATGGTCATGAGGATGCCGCCATGAAAAGACTCGAAAACGCCGTCATACATCTGCTGACGCGGCACGCGGAACCCGCACAGGCCGGCGTCGAACGTCACACGGCCCATCTTCAGCGTGTCGAAAATTGGAATCTTCGTGATCCGATCGAGGATGGCGGCTTCGAGGGCGGCGTCAATCATGCGGATAAGCTACCCGCCTTCGCGCTTTCGCGCTACACCGGGCGAGTCCGCTCGGGTATCCTCTTCAAACACCCATGGCATCCGTTACGAAAGCCGGGGTCGACCGCGACAACTGGTTCACGTGGGGAGTCATGATCCTCTCTTTCTCGAATCTTGTCGTCTCCCGCTGGAAGCCAGGCTCGACCGCCGCGCCGGCGCTGGTTTGAGCGGCGCGGATCCAGCCCGGTCTAACTACCGCGTTCACTCGCGAGCGCCGAGGATCTTCCCGATGATTCGTCGCCTCACACTCTGCCTGACCGTGCCGGCTCTGCTTCTTGCCGCCTGTGCGCGGCCCTCGCTCACGCCCGCAGAACTGAACAAGGCGCGTGTCCGCCAGATGATTCAGGAACTCGACAACGCGCCGAGCGCCGAGGTGGTCGCGAGATGGCTGACCTCGGATTATCAGTTGTTCATGAATGGCGCGCCGGCGATGGACCTGGCCGGCTATCAAAGCATGGTCAAAGAGACGACAGCGTCGTTTTCGAACATCAAACACGACATCCACCACCTCGTGGCCGAAGGCGACACGGTAGCCGTGGGCGTCACCCTTCACCTCACGCACACCGGCGTGTTCGACGGCATTGCCGCCACTGGACGGACGATCACGGTCGAAGAGTTCTCGGTGATGCGGATCCGTGACGGCAAGGTCGCGACCGAATGGGCCGTCGTCGATCTGGGTGGCCTGCGCCAGCAACTATCGGCGCCGCCGCCGAAGGGCTGATCTCGCGCTGCGGGGACGCCGTGCGAAGCTGGGAGCATGGCTAAGTCACACAACGGGTGGAAGACGTGCTCGCGGGGGCACAAGTACCGCGGCTCGCGATGTCCGGTGTGCTGGAAAAAACGGTAGCGCCCGGCACGATCGGCAAGGCGGTCTACACTAGCGCCCATGTCCCTTTCTGCCGGCCACCGGCTGGGTCGCTACGAGATCCTGAATCCGCTGGGCGCGGGCGGCATGGGCGAGGTCTATCGCGCCCGTGATACACGGCTCGACCGGGACGTCGCGATCAAGATCCTCCCCGAGTCTGTGGCTCGCGACCCCGATCGCCTCGCCCGCTTCGAGCGCGAAGCGAAGGCGGTCGCCGCGCTGTCGCATCCCAACATTCTGGCCCTGCACGACGCGGGCACTGAAGACGGCATCACATTCGCTGTCATGGAGCTTCTCGACGGCGAAACGCTCCGCGAGCGAATCACAGCCGGACCGATACCCGTGCGGCGTGCGATTGACACGACCGTGCAGATCGCCCGCGGACTGGCGGCGGCGCACGCCAAAGGGCTCATCCATCGCGATCTGAAACCCGAGAACGTCTTCCTTGTCGCTGACGGACAGGTGAAGATCCTCGATTTCGGTCTGGCCAAGGCCGCTGACGGAAGCGGGGAAGCCACGCCGACGATGACGCATGCGGCGATGACCGACCCGGGGACCGTCCTCGGCACCGTTGGCTACATGGCGCCGGAGCAGGTGCGCGGGCACGCCCTCGACGCGCGAGCGGATCTCTTCGCGGTCGGCGCGGTGCTATACGAAATGGTCACAGGCCAGCGCGCGTTCCTGCGGGAGACCGCCGCGGAGACGATGACGGCGATCCTGCGTGAGGATCCGCCGGATCTGCCGGCGCCGCAGCTCGCGCAGGCACCCGCGCTGGATCGGATCATCAGACACTGTCTCGAGAAGAACCCCGCCGAGCGATTCCAGAGCGCCAGGGACGTCGCATTTGCTCTCGAGGCGATTTCGGGTACGACGAGTGCTTCGGGTACGTCAGGTACGTCGGGTACGTCAGGTGCGTCAGGTACGGCAGGCGAACTGACCCGCGCCAGCTCGACTGGGTCCAAAGTGGGGCTCGCGGCGGCCGCAGTCGCGATCGCCGCCATCGCGGTTGCGGCGGCATGGGCGGCCGGGTTCGTCCACTTCGGTGCGACGCCGGCGGCCGGCACCAGTGTCGAGAGCATCACGTATCAGCCGGTCACTTTTGACGAAGGATTTGTATTCGGTGCGCGCTTTGCGCGTGACGGCCGGACCATCGTCTACAGCGCGGACTGGGAGAATCAACAACGCGACATCTTCGTTACCAGTCTCGATAGCTCTGGCGCCAGGGCCTTGGGATACAAGGGCGCGGACCTGCTGTCCGTGTCTCCAGATGGCGCGCTGGCGATCCTCATGGACGGCGTCGTCCCAGGGGGGAATCCATACGGTCGCGTCGGAACGATCGCGCGCGCGTCTCTGACTGGTGGCTCGCCGCGACGAGAGCTCGATCGAGTGTCATTTGCGGACTTCGGGCCCGATCAGTCTCTGGCGGTCACACGCCGCGTGAGGCAAAAGCGCGCGGCCGAGACCATCGAATGGCCGCAGGGCAAGCCGCTCACGGAGCCGGAGAGCAGCCCCCTCTTCGTGAACCAGCTCGTCAATCCACGCGTGTCGCCTTCAGGCTCGCACATCGCGTTCTTCGCGTGTCACGCAGCCGGCTGTCCGGTGCGGATCGTTGACCAGTCGGGACGGACCGTGGCCGAGAGCAAGGCATACGCCGATTGGTGGGGCCTCGCCTGGGCCCCTGGCGGGCGAGAGGTCTGGTTTGCCGTGGCGGAAACGAGCGGGCGGCAGTGCACCGTGCGCGCCCTCGACCTTAATGGACGTGAGCGTCTCATCATCCGTACGCCAGGCGCGATCACCCTCCACGACATCTCCTCGGAGGGACGACTGCTTGCAGCCTTCGATCAAGTGACCGGCCGTCTCGAGATGCGCGACACACCGTCCGCACCGGTGCGCGACCTGTCCTGGAAGGAAGGCGGCTATCTGAAGGACGTGTCGAGCAATCGTGTCGTGTTGTTTGACGAGCAGGGAGACAGCGCTGGTGCCAACGGATCCGTGTACGTTCGTCGTCCGTCTGACGCGGAACCAGTTCGCATCTCGGATGGCGTCGCGATTGCGATTTCCCACGACGGTACCATGGCGCTGGTGCGATCCCGCGGCACCCCGATCCGTCTGACGATCGTGCCGACCACCGGTCTTGCTCAACCGCTCGACGTGGGGCCGTTGGACGACATCGACGCTGGTGGTTGGCTCACGGACGGCCGGCTTGTCCTCGAGCTGCGTCGGCCGGGTGAAACCGGCACCGTCTATATCCGGCCGGCGGGCGGCGGACCGCTCGCAAGATTGTGGCCGGCCGGCATGCACGTAGCGGGGCCGTTTTCTCGCGATGGGCGGGTGGTCGCGGTCAATGAATCGGACTCATTGCAGATATGCACGACACCAGCGACCGGTGAGGGGACGTGCACACCGTTGGCCGGATTGACGCCTGGAGATTGGCTCGCCGGATGGACCGCGGACAACCGGGCGTTGTTCGTGTATCGCCGCTATCCAATTCCAGTACGGGTCGATCGCCTGGACGTTGCGACCGGACGGCGCGAACTATTTGCGACTCTGCAACCCGCCAGCGCGGCCGTCAGCGGGCTTCGGGCTCTGGTCGTCACACCGGACGGCTCGATCGCGTACCACTACGTGCGCAGCCGATCGGCGCTCTACGTGATCAGTGGGTTGAAGTAGCTTCCTATGCGCACCTCTCTTGCCTTCGCCGCCGTGGTCTACGCGCTCGCGTTCTTTCAGGCGACGACGCCTGCTGATGTGCCGTGGCCGGTGAACGGCGGCGTGGATAACATTCGCTACTCATCGCTGAAGGAAATCAATCGGGAGAACGTCAGCAAGCTGCACGTCGCCTGGACCTACGACTCACACGATTCTTTCCGCGCCTCTGAAATGCAGAGCAATCCCATCATCGTGGATGGCGTGCTCTATGCCACGACGCCGACACTGAAGGTGGTGGCCGTCGATGCGGCGAACGGCAAGGAGATCTGGAAGTTCGATCCGAGCGGCACCGGTGCATCGGCCCGATTCCGGCACCGGGGAGTCACCTTGTATAAGGATCGCGTCTTCGTTTCATACCGGAGCTTCCTTTATGCCCTCGACAAGAAGACAGGGCAGCCCATCCCGTCCTTCGGTACAGCCGGACGGATCGATCTGAGAGAGGGCCTCGACCAGCCGGCGCAGGGACTGAGCGTCAGCGCCAGTACGCCGGGATCGATTTTCGAGGATCTGCTGATTCTCGGTACGTCCGTGCCCGAGACGCTGCCGGGCTCTCCGGGCCACATCCGCGCGTTCGATGTGAACACCGGCAAGGTCCGCTGGATCTTTCACACGATTCCGAAGCCAGGCGAGATGGGCTACGAGACCTGGCCGCCCGACGCCTACAAGATGGCCGGCGGCGCGAATGCGTGGGCCGGCGTCACCGTTGATCAGAAAACCGGCATGGTGTTCGCCGCAACCGGGTCGGCGTCATTCGATTTCTATGGCGTCACGCGACCCGGCGACAACCTCTTCGCCGATTGCGTCCTCGCGCTCGATGCGCGCACCGGTAAGTACGTTTGGCACTTC
Organism: Vicinamibacterales bacterium; assembly: GCA_035606665.1. Classification (GTDB taxonomy): domain Bacteria; phylum Acidobacteriota; class Vicinamibacteria; order Vicinamibacterales; family SCN-69-37; genus DASUGC01. The sequence continues at coordinate 35,454 of DATNEY010000021.1, forward strand.
CAGGCCCTGCGCCATGACGTGTGGGACTGGGATTTTCCCGCGGCGCCGAATCTCGTGACGGTGCGCCGCGACGGCCGTTCTGTCGATGCGGTCGCGCAGATCACCAAGCTCGGCTACGTATGGGTCCTGGATCGCAAGACCGGCAAACCGCTGTTTCCCACGAAGTGGATCGACGTGCCGGCATCGCGGATCGATGGCGAGAAGCTGGCGCCGAAGCAGCTCGTACCGACCTTGCCCGTGCCGTTTGCGCGCCAGGGCCTCACCGAAGACATGCTCACGAGGCGCACGCCTGAAGCCCACGCGGATGTGCTCGCGCGGTTCAGGAAGTACCGCAAGGGCTGGTTCGAGCCGCCATCACTCGAGGGCACGATTGTGTTTCCTGGCTTCGACGGAGGCGCCGAGTGGGGAGGCGCGGCATTCGATCCCGAGACCGCGCTGCTCTATGTCAACTCCAACGAGATGCCGTGGATCATCAAGCTGATCCCGAACAACGACACGGCGCTCTACAACAGCAAGTGCGCGACCTGCCATCGCGAGGACAAGAAGGGCGGGGCGACTGGCCCGTCGCTCGAGAATGTCGCCACGAAGTTCACGCGCGACGAGCTTGCGGCGCTCATCCGCCAGGGCACCGGCCGCATGCCTGGATTCCCCGACATGGGCACTCGCAACATCACCGACCTCGTGGAGTACCTCTTCACGGGCAAGGACAAGGCAATGGATCCCGCGATCGCCAACGATCCGGCCCGGTTGAAGTACCGGAGCGATGGCGAGTCCATCTTCCTGGATCCCGACGGTTATCCCGCCATCACTCCACCGTTCGGTACGTTGAACGCGCTCGATCTCAACACGGGCGCGATGCGTTGGAAGATTCCGCTCGGCGAAGTCCCGGAACTTGTCGCAAAAGGGATGACCAACACCGGCAGCGACAACTACGGCGGGCCCGTCGTCACTGCCGGCGGCGTCCTCTTCATCGGCGCCACGAACTTCGACAAGAAGTTCCGCGCGTTCGACAAGCTTACGGGCAAGCTCCTTTGGGAGACGACGCTGCCGGCGGCAGGCAATGCGACGCCGTCCATCTATCAACTCGGCGGGCGCGAATACGTCGTCATCGTCTGCGGCGGCGGCAAGAACGGCGCGCCCTCAGGGAGTTCCATCGTCGCGTTTGCGCTGCCGAAGTAGAATCGGCGGGTCCGTGGCTCTGAACTCCTTCACCGTCGGCCTCCAGGTGGCCGACCTTCCACAGTTCTGTGGACCGCGCGATCTGTCGAACACGTTCGTTCTGATTCGCCGGCACCTGAATCCGCAGAGCGCGGCCGCGGAGCCGCGCGCGCCGATCTCTGACGCCGGCATTCATCGCCTCGTCCAGCTCGCGTATCAAACCAGCCTGGCAGAGGAAGAAGGCCGCTTCCCAGAGTTCAAGCTCGTCAATGCGCGGCTCGATGCGTCCGACAACTCTCTCGCGGCCACGCTCGACGTACCGCTCGACGATCTCGATTCGCTGCGCCGCCTAGCGCCCGCGGTTTTCGGCACTCACGCCGGACTGCTGGTCTCTGAGGATGGCGACGCCGATTCTCTCCGGTGCCGTGGCATCGTCGTCACCGGCGAGATGGGCCGCGACATCAGGATCGGCCGGCCAGAAATCGTTCCCATCGGCAAACCGCCCTCTCTGATCGTCCGCGTACTGGGCCCCGCGCATCTGCGGCTGACGGAGGGCTGGTACACGCTGGTGCTCGAGCGCGGCCGGATCCGCCAGATCGTGGACTACGGCCTGGTCGAGCAGGTGTCCGGCCTGTGGAAGGAGTTTGCCGCGGGCGTGCTCGATCGCATTGTGGCGGCGCGAGGCGATGACGCACGGCAATTCTTCGGCGGCGCCGATACGCTCGCCGACTTCACGCACAAGGCCTGGTCCCGGGTTCTCGCGAGTTCCATGGAACGGCGCCACGGCGGAACGTTCGTCGTCCTTCCCGGCTCGGGGCGGCCGGAGGACTTCGACATTCGCTGCACGTACGCGCCGAGTGTCGCGTTTGGCGATGCCGTCCATGATTTCTGGGACACGTGCATCGAGCACTTCCTCGCGAAGGACGGCGCCGCCCGTGAGAGAGCCGACCACGACTGGAACTGGCGGCGGTCCGCCGTCTTTGCCAAGGCCGACATCGTGTCCGGACTGTCGTCCGTTGACGGATGCGTCGTGCTCGATCGGAATCTGCGCGTCTCCGGATTCGGGGGCGAGATCCTCGTGGATCCCACGCGCGCGGCCGGGGAGTCGCGCAGTCTCAGAAACCTCAAGACCGGCGATCCGATGCCCGAGACCGAGTTGGATCGTCTGGGCACTCGCCACCGCAGTGCCTACCGCCTCGTGAAGACGCATCCAGGCGTGGTGGCGTTCGTCGTCTCGCAGGACGGCGACCTCCGGATCTTCACCAGCACGGACGAGGACGTATTCGGATTCGATCGCTTGCACGCCTGGGTGCATCAGTCAGAATCCGAATAAACCTACAACCTGCCAACCGGCAACCAACAACGTAACACTCCTTCGTTCCGTCAAAGTCCGTATGACCACTGCCTGGGCCGATTTCCGTTACGCCGTCCGCGGCCTGCGCCGCAGCCCGTTGTTCGCGACCGTGGCGATCCTCTCCCTGGCGCTCGGAATCGGCGCCAACAGCGCCATGTTCACGCTGATGGATCAGGTGCTGCTTCGGAAGCTGCCGGTCAGGAATCCGGAGCAATTGGTCATGCTGCATCAGCAGGGCGCGAACATGGGCAGCAACATGGGCTCGCGGATGCACTCGTATCCGCTGTATCAGGACATTCAGCAGCGAGCCGAGCCGTTTTCTGAGGTGCTGTGCCGCCGTCTCTTTGATGCTTCTGTAAGTGTCGACAACCAGACCGAGCGCGTCGAGGGAGAGATGGTGTCGGGCAACTTCTTCACGATGCTCGGCGTCGCCCCCGCCGCCGGCCGCGTGTTCGATTCCTACCAGGACGATCAGGTCTACCAGGGCCATCCGGTCGCCGTCCTCAGCCACGCCTACTGGCTGAGCCGCTTCGGCGGCGATCGCAACGTGATCGGCAGGAAGGTCCTCGTCAACAACTACCCGATGACCATCGTCGGCGTTTCGCAGGCCGGCTTTGCCGGCATCGATCCCACGCGCTCGCCTCAGATCCGCGTGCCCATCCTGATGAAGTCCGTGATGATGCCGGAGTGGGGTTGGATCGACACGGGCAACCGTCGGCAGCGGTGGGTGCAGGTGTTCGCGCGATTGAAGGCCGGGTACACCGTCGATTCCGCGGCGGCGCCGGTGCAGGGTCTGTTCACGCAAGTCCGGGCGTATGAGATGACGCTGCCGGCCGCCAAAGACTGGTCCGCGTACTCGCGAAGCGAGTTCATGAAGGGGCAGCTGTTGGTCACGAAGGCGGACCTTGGCTACTCGCCGCTCCGCAACGATTTCTCGACGGCGCTGATTGTATTGATGTGCATGGTCGGGCTGGTGCTCCTCATCGCCTGCGCCAACGTCGCGAATCTGTTGATCGCCAGAGCCTTCGCCCGACAGAAGGAGATCGCGCTCCGCCTCTCGCTCGGATCGTCCCGAGGACGGCTGGTGCGGCAACTGCTCGTCGAGAGCCTGACGTTGTCCGTTGCGGGAGGACTGCTGGGACTCGCGGTGGCGTACCTTCTCACGCGCTCGCTGCTGGCGCTCGTGCCGCAGCAAGGGCAGACGCTCTTGATCTCGGCGTTACCCGATCCGCGGATTCTCGCATTCACGGTGGTTCTCACCCTCTTGACCGGTCTCGTCTTCGGCCTGCTGCCGGCCCTTCGCGCAAGCCGTCCGGATCCGTGGGTCACGCTCAAGGGCACCGCCGGCTCGATCGCCGGCACCGGCGGATCGCTCTTCCTTCGCAAGGGCCTCGTCACCGCGCAAATCGCCCTCAGCTTCCTGTTGCTCTTCGGCGCCGGCCTCTTCGTGAGAAGCCTGCAGAACCTGAAGACGACCGAGACCGGCATGGCGCTCGACAACCTGGTGTCGTTTCAGCTGGCGCCGGCACTGAGCGGCTATGACGATGAGCGGGCGCAGTTGTTCTACACGACGTTGCTCGAACGCGTGCGTGCGTTGCCAGGCGTGGCGTCGGCGGGAATTGCTTCCGTACCGATCCTGTCCGGTGACGAGTGGGACAGTTCGGTGCGAGTCGAGGGCCACACGGCGGCCGACGGCGAGGACATGCAGGCGTTCATGAACGCCGTTTCACCGGGCTACTTCGCGACGATGAAGATTCCGTTGCTCGGTGGCCGCGATTTCCGTACCTCCGACGCCAGGAGCCTGGACGGGTCATCGGAGACGGAGCAGGTCGCGATCGTGAACCGAAAGTTTGCCGAGCACTACTTCCCGGGCCAGAACGCGGTCGGCAAGCGGCTCGGGTCCGGTGGAGGCCAGCGCAGCAAGCTCAACGTCGAGATCATTGGTGTTGTCGCCGACGCTCTGTACGAGGGGCCTCGGGAAGGCGTGCGCCGGCAGGTGTTCTGGCCCAACTGGGGCAAGAGCAGCACGGTCTTCTACGTGCGCACGCAGTCCTCGTCCGCCGACATCTTCACCGCCGTCCGCAACGAGGTGCGGCAGCTCGATGCCGGCATTCCGGTGTTCGCGATGAAGACCGTCGAGGGGCAGCTCGATGAGACGCTGCTGACCGATCGGCTCATCGCGATGCTCTCGGCGGGCTTCGGCGGCGTGGCAACGCTGCTCGCGTCGATCGGCCTCTATGGCGTGATGGCCTTTGTCGTCGCTCGCCGCAGAAAAGAACTCGGCATCAGGCTCGCGTTGGGGGCGGAGCCGGGGTCGGTTGTCCTTCTCGTCATGCGCGAAGTGCTGCTCCTCGTCGCCATCGGTCTTGGTGTCGGCGTGCCATCGGCGATCTTGCTTGTACGGTACGTGTCAGCGCAGCTGTATGGGATTCAGGGCGCCGATCCGGCGATCGCGGTGGGGACTGTGGTGTTGCTCACCGTGGTCTCCGTCGCGGCGGGTCTGATTCCCGCGAGGCGCGCGAGCCGAATCGATCCGATTCTGGCGTTGCGAACGGACTAGACGCTGACGCCGCCGACGTTGCGGCATAATCTCGAGCACCGCTGGCGACCCTACTTCACGACTTCCACTTCGCAATCCGGCGGCTTCGCGGCAGTCCGGGTGCATCGGCTGCGGCGATTGCCACCCTCGCGCTCGCGATCGGAGCCACGACAGCCACGTTCAGCTTCGTGAACGGTCTCCTGCTGCGTCCTCTGCCGTATCCGGACCCGGACCGCATCGTCCGCGTCCTCGAGAGGCTACCGTCCGGGGGGGCCAGCGGGATTTCCACGCTGAACTACCTCGACTGGGCTGGCCAGAACGCGGTCTTCGAATACATCGCGGCCGAAGCCGGCTGGAATGCCGTGCTGACCGGCGGCAGCGAGCCGGTCGTGATCCGAGCCGCGCGCGCCTCCGCGCACTACTTCGACATCTTCGGTGTGAAGCCGGCGAAGGGCCGCACGTTTCGTCCGGACGAGGACCAGCCCGGCAGGGATCGAGTGGTACTGCTGAGCTATGCGCTCTGGGAGAACCGCTTCAACGCAGATTCCGCGATTCTGGGACGCGACATCGTCTTGAACGGCAATGCGTACAACGTGATCGGAGTGCTGCCGAAGGGCGGTCCGTTCGATCGATCCGCGGTACAGATCTGGACGCCGCTGGCCTTCCAGCCGTCGCAGATGACGCGGGATTTCCGCTGGCTCGGGGCCAGCGCCAGGCTGAAGCCGGGCGTAACACTGGAGCGGGCACGGGCTGAGATGGACGTCATCGGGAAGCGTCTGGCTGGTGCGTACCCCGCATCGAACGAAGGGCGTGGGGTGGCCGTCGATCGCCTTTCCGACGTGTTGATCAGCCCGGATCTGCATACGGCCGTCACGATCCTGTTCGCCGCCACTGCATTTGTGCTCCTGATCGGCTGCGCCAACCTCGCGAATCTCGCGTTGGCCCGGAGCATTTCTCGAGAGCGCGAGGAGGCAGTACGGGCCGCGCTTGGTGCGAGCCGGTGGCGCCTGATCCGGCAGGTCCTGATCGAGAACGTCCTGATCTCTGTGTGTGGCGGTGTCGCGGGCGCCGGCGTTGGCTTCGCCCTGCTGAAGTGGATCCTGTCGCTGATTCCACCCTACGCGCTGCCGCCTGCGATGGACGTTGCCATGGATTCGTCCGTACTGCTGTTCACGCTGGCCGTTGCTGTCATGGCGGGCCTCCTGTTCGGTGCCGCGCCGGCCGCTCGGAGCACCAGGCTGCGCCTCGTCGATGTCCTCAAGAATGGCGGCCACGGCACCACTTCCGGCACGGCTGCCCGGCGCATGCGCGACGCTCTGGTGATCGCGGAAATCGCCCTGGCGTTTGTGCTCTTGGTTGCATCCGGATTCCTGATGCGCAGCTTCGACAAGCTGCTCGCGATCGATCCTGGGTTCGTTGCGACGAATGTGCTGGCCGCTGGTCTGCCGATCAACCCGGAGCAGCATCCCGATCCACAGGAATTGAACACGTATCTGACCTCGATCCGGGCCGCGGTGAAAGCGGTGCCCGGGATCCGCGAAGCCGCCGTGACTTCGGCCCTACCTCTCAAAGGCTGGGGCTTCGGTATGCAGTACGCAATCGTCGGACGCAAGTCCGTGGAAGGCGCCTTTCGGCGGTCCGCGTTCTTCAAGATCGTCAGCCCGTCGTACTTCGACGCACTGGGCATGAAGCTTTTATCGGGTCGGTTGCTGAACGATCGGGACACCACGAGCGCACCACCCGTCGTTGTGATCAACGAGACCCTCGCCAGGCGGGAGTTTCCCAACGAGGCCCCGGTCGGTCGCCGCCTCCTCGTCCGGGAGATCCTGCCGGGGGCGCCGGAGCTCGGCCGTGAGGTCGCCAGGGAGATCGTCGGCGTCATCGCGGGGGAGAGGATCACGGGGCTCGGTGACGAGATAAGTGCCGGCATGTACGTCTCGAATCTGCAGAGTCCGACCTACAACCTCGATCTTGTCGTGCAAGCCGGCATGCCTCCGTTGGCGATGCAGAAGGCGCTTCGCTCCGCGGTCTACGGCATCAATCGAGACCAGGCGCTGAGCGACGTCAGGCCGCTCGAGGAGATCGTGGAGCAGTCCATGGCCGGCAACCGTGTCATGAATGTCCTTTTCATGTTCTTTGCGTCGATCGCACTGTTGATGGCCGCCGTGGGCATCTACGCTGTGATGGCGTACACGGCCGTACAGCGGACACATGAGATGGGCATTCGCGCAGCGCTCGGAGCCAGTGCCGGGAGCCTGCGAGTGTTGTTGTTCCAGGATGGTATGCGACTGACGCTGATCGGATTCGCGATCGGACTTGCGGGTACGTTTCTCGTCGTGCGCGTAATGTCGACGATGTTCTACGGGTTTGGCCCCGACGACGCGGTGAGTATTGCAGTCGTCGCTGTCGTACTGTCGGGAGTGACCGGGCTGGCGTGTTTGGTGCCAGCCCGGCGGATCGCCAAGGTCGATCCAATGAAAGTGCTGCGGCGCTAAAGACTATTTTTCCCCCGTGCCGCCCCTGCAGAGTCCCGGACCGCCGAAGAAGGTGCCTGGAGTGCCCTTCGGAAGGCCGTAGAACTTCCAGGAGTCCGCCGCGGTCTGCACCTGCGACACCATCTGTCCCTGAGGATCGGTGGTGTCGAAGTCATTCAGCCCGCTAGCGGCGCACGCCGAGTTGGCGTGATCCAGAGCGCCGGTGGAGTTCGTATTGTTCAGCGTATTCGGCGGGCCCTTTACCTCTCCTGCGATCGCCCAACCAGCTCCGCCGGCCACAAGCGCCGCAACGGACGCCGCAACCACGAGTAGTCGCTTCATCATTCCTCCTTGTTCTTTGTTGACGTGCCGGGAAAAGTTGACGATACGCTTTCGGACCGGCGTTTTCAACTCGGACGGCAGGAAAGTGGTGTATCCGCGATGCTACACTGCCGCCGATGCGGAAACGCTCGCTACTGTTGATTCTGGCGGCTGCGCTGCTCTCGGCTCGCGGTGCCTCCGCGCAGAGCACCCCGCCTCCGCCCCACGATGAGCATCAATCCACCGGGCGCGACTATCCGAGTCTCAAGATTTCCGGCTTTGGAGACGTCAACTTCGCCAAGACCAAACGGGTCGACGGGCCTCGCAATTTCTTCGAAGGGCAGCTCACGCTCCACATGACGTCGGAGCTGTCGCCTCGAGCGACGTTTTTCGGTGAAATCAGCTTCACACCGCGGACCGACGCCGGAACCGGCTCGCCGGCCGCGACCGGCTTCAATACCGAAGTCGAGCGCATGATCCTCCGCTTCGACCGAAGCGATGCGCTCAAGGTGTCAGTTGGGCGGTACCACACGCCGATTAATTACTGGAACACGGCGTTCCATCACGGCCAGTGGCTGCAGACGACGATTACACGTCCTGAAATGATTCAGTTCGGCGGTCGCGTGCTGCCGGTCCATTTCGTCGGCGGCCTTGTCGAAGGCGCCGTTCCCGCTGGCGGCTTGAATCTGAACTACAAGGCGGGCATCGGAAACGGCCGCGGTTCGGTCATCAGCCGCGGCGGTGACAGCGGCGACGCGAACGGCCGGCTCGCATGGCTTGTGAACGCCTTCGTAAAGCCCGATCGGCTGTTTGGCCTTCAGGTCGGCGGCGCTGTTTACGGCGATCGCGTGACGCTCGCCAGCACGGCGGAGTTCGACGAGCACATCGTCACCGCCCACGCCGTGTGGCAGAAGGAGACGCCTGAAGTTGTCTTCGAATACGCGGCTGTCCGTCACCGCGATCGCTTGACGCACGCCGTGGCCTGGACGCCGGCGTTCTACATCCAGGTGGCGCATCGGCTGTCCGTGGCGAACGACTTGTGGAAGCCGTACTTCCGCTTCGAACACATCGACGTGAACCGGGCGGACGCGATGTTCGCGGTGGTGCCGAGCCTCGACCAGGCGACGTTCGGCGTGCGGTACGACGCATCTACTTTTGCAGCCGTGAAGGCCGAGTATCGGACCTGGACGCGTGGCGCTGCCACGCTGCGCAATCACGGCGGCTACTTTCAGCTGTGCTTCACGTTCTAGCGCGCCATCGTTCGTTGGGTCTGCGGCTCGCTGCGGCCGCGGTTGCGCTGTACCTCGCGCTGGGCTCCGGCGCCGCTGCGCTCGCACAGGCGCCATCCGACATCGCCGTCATCGTCCACCCCGGTGTGTCGGTGGACAATCTGTCGCTTGCGGATCTGCGCCGCATTCTGACCGGCGATCGCGAGTTCTGGACCGGCAGCGGCAGAGTGACGATCTTCATTCGCGCGCCTATCGCTCGTGAACGCGACGCGGTCGTGCGCGAGATCTGCGAGATGACGGAAGCCCAGTTCCGGCAGCACTGGATCGGCAAAGTGTTCCGCGCCGACGTGCCGAGTGGCCCGAAGATCGTCTATTCCGCGGATGCGACGATTGAACAGGTCGGCCGCACGCCAGGCGCGATCGGACTCGTCACGGGCCCGGTCACGGTGAAGAGCGTGAAGGTGCTGAAGATCGACGGTCGGTCGCCCGGGCAGGCCGGGTACAAGCTGCGCTGACTTTCCGCAGTCGGCGGGTTTCAGCCCGCCGAGAGGTTATTTCGGTATTCCGATCTTCGCGACCAGCGCCTGGAATCTTGCTTCGCCACGCAGGGGCTTGAACACCGGCGTCACGGACAACTGCGCCAGCGAAAAGTCATGCTCGTCGTAGGCCTTTTCGAGCCGATCGAGCGCCGCCGCGCGGTCACCAAGGGCCGTCAGGACCATGGCCGACGCGGACGAGGGCACGTACTGCCGATCGGCCAGGGCCTGAAGATCCGCGAGCACTTTCTGCGCCTCCGCCTTGCGGCCGGCTCGGGCGTGTGCGGCGCCGAGGTAACCGATGATCACGGGGCTGTTCTCCGACAAAGCGGCCGCGCGTACGAATTCCGCGACCGCCTCGTCGTGCTTGGCGCTCTCGCTGAGCGCGACGCCGAGGCCCCGGTGAGCCGAGACGGCGTTCGCGTCGAGGTCCAGCGCTTTGCGGAACTGCGCGATCGCTTCGGCATGCCTCTCCGAGAAGAGGAGATACCAACCCAAATCGGTATTGACGATGACGGAAAGTGGGTCGAGATCGAGCGCGCGATGTACCTCCGCGATCGCCTCAGGAAACGTGCCGAGCGTCGCCAGGTATCCCGCGTACTGGTTGTGCGCCAGCGCCGACGATGGATTGAGCGCAATGCCTTGCTTGAACTCGCGTTCCGCCTCGGGCCACTGCCAGTCGAGCCAGAGTTTGATCTGGCCGAGGGCGACGTGCGCTTCCGCCAGCGTCGGGTCGAGCGCGAGCGCCTTCTCGGCGGCGGCCTTGGCTTCGGTGAGCGATTCGACAAACGTGGATCCGAGCAGAAGGTATGAGTCGGCGAGACCTGCGTAAGCGAGTGCGTACTTCGGGTCGCGATCGCTCGCGCGCTGGAAGTACTCGATCGCGTTGCGATAGCCACCGGGGGTGCCCTTGTTCCAGTGGAACCGCCCCTGCAGGTACAGCTGATATGCCGCCGAGTCCTCGGTGTGCCGGCGCGTCGCCTTCTCCATGTCCGCGCCGCTGATCCGGGGACGGATCTTGTTGAGGATCTGGTTCGCGATCTCGTCCTGCACCGCGAGCAGATCGGACTGCGGACGGCTGTACTGATCGCCCCAGATTTGCGCGCCTGTGTCGACGTTCATCAACTCAGCTTGAATCACCAGCTGATCGCCGCGTACCGACACACGGCCGGTGACGACAGCGCGCACGTTCAGATCGCGTCCGATCTGCTGGGGATCGACTTCCTTACCCTTGTGTCTGAAGACCACGCTTCGGGCGCTGACGCGCAGGTCGGGGAGCTGTGCCAGGCCGTTGATCAGGCTCTCGGTGAGGCCGTCCGTCAGGTAGTCGGTGTCCGCGCCGGAGCTTGATGCCGAAAAGGGCAGCACGGCAATCGAGTCGATGCCGGATGCCGGCGCCGCGAACGTCCGCCAGGCCCAATAGCCGCCGATGCCGAGGAGCACGACCGCCGCGGCCGCCACGATCCATCGCAGGCCTGCACGCGCCTGGGGAGGGTGCGCGGCAGTCGGCGGCGGGACGTCGCTGCCTCGGCTCTTCATCGCGGATGCGGATGGAGTGGCAACCCTCTCTGACGCGAGAGGCGAATCGCTGTCACGTTTGAGCCGCTTCAGTTCCGCGCGCAGCTCCGCGGTGCTCTGGTATCTGACGTCGCGATCCTTCTCGAGCGCCCGCCCGACGATGTGATCGAATTCGGGGGGCAGGCGGGGATTCAGGCGGCTCGGCGGGTCCGGTTGGTGCGCAAGGATCGACTCGAGCAGCCGGACGGTGGTCGTGCCCGCGAACGGTTCGCGCCCGGTCGCCATCTCGTACAGCACCACGCCTACCGAGAAGAGGTCGCTTCGCGCGTCGATTTCATCGCCGCGCGCCTGTTCGGGCGACATGGACGAGAGCGTCCCGAGCGTCTGGCCAGATTCAGTCGCCTGAGGGGCGAGCTTCGTATCGCCGGTATCCGTTACCAGGTAGGGGTTCGACTCGGACTGCACGAGCTTGGCCAGGCCGAAGTCCATGATCTTGATCTGCCCGCGCTCGGTCACGAAGATGTTCGCGGTCTTGATGTCACGGTGGACGATCCCGAGCTTGTGCGCGGCGTCGAGTGCGTCGGCAATCTGAAGCGCGAACTCGAGCAGCGTCTCCATGGCCAATGGAGCGCCGTTGATGTGCGTGCGCAGCGTCCGCCCCGTCAGCATCTCCATGACGAGGAAGGGCTGATCGCCGTACTGGCCGACGTCGTAGAGCGCGCAGATGTTGGGATGGTTGAGCGCCGACGCGGCGCGCGCTTCGCGCTGGAAGCGCTCGATGGCAACCGGGTCCTGCGCCAGCCTGTTCGAGAGGAACTTGACGGCCACCTGCCGGCCGAGACGGGTGTCCTCGGCGCGGTAGACGACACCCATCCCGCCCTCGCCGATCTTCTCCAGCAGGCGATAGTGGGTGACGGTCTCGCCAATCATCGTTGAACCAAACTCCGATGGTAGGCGGGCATCCGCACCGCGTCAACCGGGATCACCGGATCAATGCAGGCGCCAGAGCTGAACGCCTTCTTTTGCCGTGAACGCGACGAGCAGCCTGCCATCGCTGGTCCATCCGCCTGCGATCGGCATCGTTGGCGGAAGCCAGTCGAGCTGCGACTGCCACGTGTCCATCGAACGCAGGACGAGGTGATCGGGTTGGGTCATGTCCTCAGACTTCATGAAGATCGTCGCGATGGACTTGCCGTCGGGCGATACGTCGAGCGCCATCACCGGTTGACTCGTTCGGTCGTGCTTGCGTGACGTCTTGCCGGTGGCGGCGTCGATGATCGTGACGAACTTGTCGCCGCTGGCGGCAAGCACAGTGGCGCCGTCGGCTGAGAATGCGACGGCAAGCGGCACCATCAGGAACTCGCGATTCGATGCGAGTTCCTTTCCGGTGGCGGCGTCGTGAACACGAACGACCGTGTCACCATCTCCGGTGGCGACCAGCCTGGCGTCGCGCGAGAACGCGAGCGCGAGCGTGCCGCCGACCGGACTCCCGAGTGTTGCGACGGGTGCGCCTGTCCGGGCGTCGAGAATCTGCACGGGCTCACCCTGCGCAGCGGTTGCAAGCCGGTTTCCATCGGGTGAGAACGTCAGAACCCCCGGATACTTGGAGAGCCGCTGTTCGAATCGCAACTGCCCGCTGTCGGCTGCCCAGACACTCACGAGACCTGTCCAGTCGCCGATCGCCACGCTCGAGCCGTCTGGCGAAAAATCCAAAGCGACCACTCGCCGATCGCCATAGTCGATAGCGCGAAGCTCCTTGCCGTCGGGCAACGACAGTACCCGCAGCTTGTGGTCCTGCGTTCGCGCGACCGCGGTAGGCTGCGTGCGCGCGAAGAGCAGAGAGGCCACCGGCGACGCGACGCGGAGAATGCCGCCGTCCACGGGCGCCGTAATCTCCGGAACCGGCTTCGAGCACGCCGTGACGACGACGAGCGCCAGGAGCGCCAGGGAGCGGCGGCTCACAATCGCTCCAGTACGAGTTCGAACGTGACATCCGCGCGGTTGCCCGCGGCCGACTTCACCATCTTCACAGGCCGCACGAGCTCGACACTTTGGATCAGCGGATCCTTGGTAAAGTTCCGCGCGGGGTCGCCCTCGAATGCCGGGTCCGTCGCGAAGTACAGCTGTGTGGTGAGCGCCTTGCAGCCCGGCGCGGTCACCAGATAGTGGATGTGCTGACACACGCGCGCCGGATAGTGCCCGGGCATGATCGATCCGAATCCATACGCGCCCTTCTTGTCGGCGGTCAGAGATGCCCGGTACTTGTACCCGTCCAGGTCGTAGAGCCCCGCGTCGTCGGCCTGCCAGATCTCGATCTTCGCGCCTTCGATCGCTTCACCCCGCGTATCGAACACACGGCCCGTGACGGACAGCGGCAGTCCCTTGTCACCAGCAGCTCGCAGGTCCGGGACGTTCGGCGCGGCACGCTTATAGAAGGGACCGATCTCGTTCCATGGCGTCGGCGGCAGCGGCGCCGGTTTCTGATTTTCGGACCAGGCAAAGACGTCCGCCATGGAGACACCGGGCGCGAGCGTCAGCGCGCCGAGGGCTGCACACTTCCAGAGGACATCGCGCCGGCTGAGGGGTTGCTGCATGGCGGCGATGATATGCCACCCAACCGCCAGTGCGGAGTGCCGCAGTAGACTTCCATGCCCTTGTCTTCCAGCCATGCCGTGTCCCTCGGGCTGAGTCTCACCGTCGTGCTGTCTGTGTCGGTCGCTTCAACGCAGCTCCCGCGCAAGCCGCCGATCGTCGACCTCACGACGTCGCTGGGAATCCTGCATGCCGATGGCACCCACGATGTGCAGACGAACACGCTTGTCGGCCCCGGTCGTCCGAGTCCCGCAGGCAGCTCCGACTGCATCGAGTCAGCGACGAGAAACGCCGGCGCGACCTGCGTCAACGTGTGCGTGCGGATGCCGCCCGGATCGACGCTGACCAAGGTCCAGACGATCGCGGCTGAGGCGGGGAAGCCGGGCGGTCCGTGCGGACGGAGAATCTGCCTAGGGCAGCCCGTGTCCGCAGCCAGAGCGATGTTCGACGCCGCCGGCTACACGAGGGATCAGGACTTCGGATACGACCGCGTGTGCTGGATCTTTCGCAACTGGCATCCGACGATATCGCGCGAGGTGTGGTTGATCGTTTCGCTCAAATCGCCTTCCCACGAAGAGTGGCGGGCAGTCGCGGGCGCGTATCCCTGGAAGAAGCTGCAGAACACGCTCGAGAGGTTTGTCGGAACGACGCTGGTGGACTGCGGCCAGCATCGCAATCCCGGTTGGGGACAGCCGATCGAGAAGCAGAAGCAGATCGCCGCGCTCAAGGCGTCGCTGGCATGCGCGCAGCAGTCAGCGAAGAGCAAGACGCCGTTCTGGACCGCTCAGCTGTGGCCGGGCATCGACAGCATCAGCTTCGACGGGCTTCTCGGGCAGCGTGATGGATCCGTTCACGTGTTCAACGCGTGTCCTGGTTGCTCTCGAGAACTCTCGATGAAGTGGTGTCTCGAGCCCGCCGTGGAGGCGGACTCAAGCGGGAACAGCAAGTTCGGCTGCTCGCGCTGGGCGAGCAGTCGCGCTACGCCTGCTCGTTGAGCAGTGCCCGCATCGCCTGCCGTTCCACCTCGGTCTGCGGCCACGTCGTATCGACCTGCATCCCGAAGCCGATGCGCGGCCACACATGGCGCACCTGTCCGCGCAGTTCGACGACGGTGTCGCCGAGCTGAACTCCAATGGTGGTGTGTTCCCCAACGTTAGGCGGGTACACGACATTCACAAAGCAGCCGTGCCAGCTGAGGTCGCTGAGCTTACACAAAGCGGCACCGGACTGAGCGTGCCAGCTTCCCTCGAACACTCCTGAAACTCGTGGTTCTTGTCGGCGGTCGTCCACGTTGTGCTCCTGCACGGTCTCACTGCATGGCGCATGCCGGGAATCCCTGGTCTGCGCGCTCACTTTCCAAGCGCGATCTGGCGGGGAGCCGCCGGTAGTCTTCTATTAGGCAGACTGGTTTTCCCCGTAAACATGGAACATTGCCTCGCGACGCGGCTGATTTCAGTTTTAGACTTACTGCGCCATGCACAAGCGCGTCGTTACATTTGTTGTTCTCTGTTGGTTGCTGGTAACCGGAATCGCGCCAAGCGCCCAGGAGCGTCCCTTCGGCACCCTTCGCGACCAGGCCGCGATGCAGCAGGCCTGGCTGAAGAAACGCCTCGACATGTTCCTGCCGGCGTTGATGCGGAAGTACGGCATCGACCTATGGGTCGTGCCGATGCGCGAGTACAACGAGGATCCCGTCTTCAGTTCCATCGTCGCGCCGGAGACGTTCGCCGCGCGCCGGCGCACCATTTATGTGTTCTTCGACAAGTGCGCGGCTGCGGCCACGCCCGTAAGCGCGGCGTGTATTGAGCGCATCGCGCTTGGCGGCACGACCCAGGGCGGCGTGTTTGAAGCACGCTCTTCCACGCGGGCGGTGAGCGGCGGCGGGGCAGTGCGCGGCCGGCAGGCTGAGTTGTGGGGCGACGAGCAGTGGGAGCTCCTGAAGACTGTCGTCGAAGAGCGCAAGCCGCGCGTCATCGGTATCGACCGCTCCACGGTGTTTGCCTTCACAGACGGGTTGTCGAGCGGCGAGCTCGAGGGTATGTCACGTGCCCTCGGACAGGCGTGGACGTCGAAGTTCAAGGATGCTGAACGCCTGCCGCTTGACCTCATCGCGTCGCGACTGCCCGAAGAGGAGGCGTTCTTTCAGACGATGACCGCACTCGTCTGGCAGATGACGCAGACGATGTTCTCGGAGAAGGTGATCGTGCCGGGCAAGACGCGCACGAGCGACCTGGTGTGGTGGTGGCGCCAGCGCGTCAACGATCAAGGTCTCGGCACGTGGTTCCAGCCGAGCGTGGACGTGCAGCGCCAGGGCAGTGCAACGCTTGATGCCGATCCAGTCATCCAGCCCGGTGACGTGCTGCATTGCGATGTCGGCATCACGGTCGCGCGGTTGAACACCGACACTCAGCACCTCGCCTACGTGCTGAAGCCCGGCGAGACCGATGCACCGGCTGGGCTGAAGCGCGCCCTCGCGAATGCGAACGCGCTCCAGGACATGACGGTGGAGGAGATTCGACCGGGCCGCACCGGTAACGAGATCCTGCAGGCCGTTCTGTCGCGCATGAAGGCGAAGAGTATCGACGGCACGCTGTACTCGCATCCCATCGGGATGCACGGTCACGGCGCTGGTCCGCTGATCGGCCTCTGGGATCGACAGGAAGGCGTCCCGGGCCGAGGCGACGCAACCGTCATTCCGTCGATGTGGTTTTCGATCGAGTTGCAGGCGACGACGCCCGTTCCGGAATGGGACGGTCAGCCCGTCCGGATGGCGCAGGAGGAAGACGTCATTGTCGGAGCCGACGGCAAGGTGCGGTGGGCGCTGAAGAGACAGGACGCACTGTTCCTCGTTCGGAGCCGGTAGCAACCGAATGAAACGGATTCTGCTCTCCTGGAGCTCGGGCAAAGACAGCGCCTGGGCGTTGCATCAGCTTCGTCTGCAAGCCGATAGTGACGTCGTTGCGTTGCTGACGACGTTCAACGAGGTCGCGGACCGGGTGGCCATGCACGCGGCGCGCCGTTCTCTTGTCGAAGCTCAGGCTGCATCCGCACGGCTGCCGCTCTGGGACGTGGGCCTTCCGCAGCCCTGCTCGAACGATGAATACGAAGCACGGATGCGCGCGGTGATTCGACGGGCCGTTGACGCGGGCGTGACGCACGTGGCCTTCGGCGATCTGTTCCTGGAGGATGTGCGTGAATACCGGATCCGCATGATGGCGGGAACGGGCATTGAGCCGCTGTTTCCAGTCTGGGGTTCGCCCGCGGACACGCCGTCGCTCGCGACGACGATGATTGAGGCGGGTGTCAAGGCGGTCCTCACTTGTGTCGATCCCAGGCAATTGCCTGAGGCCTTTGTCGGGCGACAGTTCGATCGGAAGCTACTCGGCGATCTGCCGGCGGGCGTCGATCCCTGTGGTGAGCGAGGTGAGTTTCACACGTTTTGCCATGCCGGCCCGATGTTCAGCGAGCCGATTGAGGTCGAAACGGGCGATCGTGTGACTCGCGACGGCTTCTGCTTCATCGACGTACGACCCCGCCGAGCAACCTGACCGACCGCTCGCTGCGTCAAACGAACCGTTCGTTGCTTTGAGAACCGGGCTGGTGCTTTCTCCGTCTTACCATCACGTTCCAGGGACAACTCATGGGCATATTTCTTCAGGACCTCCGGTTTTCGCTCCGCAGCCTCCGGCGCGCGCCGGCGTTTCCGTTGGCAGCCATCGCCACACTCGCGCTGGGCATTGGGGCGACCACCGCCATCTTCACGACGCTCAACGCGGTCCTGCTGAAGCCGCTGCCGTATCCGAACGCCAACGACCTCTACAGCGTCAGGACGACGCTGACCGACGGCAGGGTGACCACAGGGCTCGTCGCCGGGAGCGAGATCTTCCGGTTGAACGATCCCAACCTGTCCATCGAGCGGGCAGCCGCCGCCCAGGGGTTCGACTTCACCTTCCTGCCGGAGGGTGGGGCACCTCAGAACACCAAGGTCTATTTCGTGACTGTGGGGTGGTTCGAGTTGTTCGGCCTTCCCATGACGAAGGGGGGCTTCAACGCCGATCAGTTCACCGTCATCGCGCCGCCTCCACAACCGCCCCCCGGTGCTCAGCCGGCGGCGCCACCTCCGCAACCGCCTCCGCCCGCAGTCGTGATCTCGCACCGGATGTGGCGTGACGTCTTCAACAGCGATGAGCAGATTGTCGGCAAGCCGATCCGTTTCGCTGAGGTTCAGACTGTGATTGCCGGCGTCGCGCACAGGGACTTCGACACGCCGCATGCCGCGAACTTCTGGTTCGCGAACCGCCTGAACCCGAACGACGTGAATCATGGCAACGAAGGCTACATGCGCATCAAGCACGGCGCGAACATCGATCGCGTCAAGGGCGAGATGGCCACAGTCATTGCCGGCGTCGCGCGCGATTTCCCCGGCTCCGCGCTCAATCGCGCGTACGTCACAAGGTCGCTCGTCGAGTCCATCGTCGGCGATCTCGGGCCGATTCTGATCATCGTGATGTCCGCGACGGGCCTGCTGCTGTTGCTTGCGTGCGTGAACGTCACGAATCTGTTGCTTGCGCGCGGCGCCGCCCGTGCGCGGGAAATGGCGGTGCGCGTGTCTCTCGGCGCCGGCAGTGGGCGCATCGTTCGGCAGCTGCTGACCGAATCGATGGTGCTGGCCGCCGCCGGCTCGATCCTGGGCATCGCCGTGGCGTATGGCGGCGTGCGGGCGCTGATGTCGCTCGGAGCAGCGAAGCTCCCGCGCCTCGATGCAGTCACGTTCGATGGCAGCGTGCTCATGTTCACGCTTGCGGTTCTGCTCGTGAGCGGTCTTCTCGTCGGCCTGCTGCCGGCGTTGCGTCTGGCGCGCACGGATGTGCGCACCTTACTCAATGAGAGCAGCCGATCGACGAGCAGCGGCCGCAGCACCGGGCGCTGGCTCAGTGTGATGACCGTCGCCGAAATTGCGCTCGCGATCATGCTCGTCGCCGGCGCCGGCTGGCTCGTGCGCGGCTTCGCGAACCTCAGGAACACCGATCTCGGCTTCAGCGCGGACAAGCGGGTCATCTTTGACGTGACGTTCCAGGGGCCGCGATATCCGAATCCGCAGGCCGTTCATACCGCGAGAACGGACTTGATGAACAACGTGCGCAGTCTTCAGGGCGTCACGGACGTCGGCACGGCCGCGGCGTTTCCCCTCAAGGGAACGCTCGAAGGCTCGTTGCTGATTCAGTTTCACGGTGAGGGGTTCGACATGAACCGCCCGAAGAACACGCGTCAGCGCTTCGTCAGCCCCGGATTCTTCCCGGCGATGGGAACGAAGATTACCCAGGGCAGGGACTTCGGATCTCAGGATGTTCCGGGCTCGACGCCGGCCGCGATCGTCAATCGCACCTGGGTGAAGCGATACATGGACGGCAAGGATCCGATCGGTGTCCAGTTCGCGGCGGGCTATCCCACGCCCAATCCGCAGAATGAAGTGACCATTGTCGGCGTCGTCGATGACATCCGCCAGAAATCCGTCGAGCTCGAAGCCGAGCCGGCGTTCTATTTGTCGTTGACTCAAGCGCCGGTTCGACGCCTGACCGTAATCGTCGCAACGTCGCTGGACGATCCCACGCCGCTCCTCGCCGCGATTCGAGACACGGTGGGCAAAGCCGATCCGCAGATCGCCGTCGACTTCCAGTTCGTCAGGGACGTCGTTGCGTCCACGATCAGCCGCCAGCAGCTCGGCATGACGTTGATGCTCATCTTCGGCATCGTGGCGGTCGTCCTCGCCGCCATCGGCATTTACGGCGTGGTGGCATATGGCGTGGCGCAGCGGCGGGACGAGATGGCGACGCGGCTTGCGCTGGGCGCGACGCCAGGCAGCGTGTTCTGGCTCGTCATGAAGCACGGCGGTCTGCTCGCCGTCATCGGTACTTTCATCGGTCTCGGAACCGCGTATCTGTCCGGACAGGTCGTATCGAACCAGCTCTACAGCGTCAAAGCGTCGGATCCGGTGATGCTTACCGGAGCCATCGTCGTGGTACTCAGCATCGCGGTGCTGGCCACACTCTTTCCGGCCTGGCGGGCGTCGAGGCTGAGCCCGGCGAGGGCGTTGCATCCCGAATAGGTCTCCGAGATCCAGGCTCTTCGGCTAGAATGGACCTTCCGTTTGGCCAATTTCCGAGGTGCCTATGAGGCTGAGAACGACCCTCAAGCTTGCTGTTGTATTCGCCTTTGCGGCGGCCACGATGTCCGGGCCGCTTGTCGCAGTTCGCACCACGCCGGTCGCTGCCGGTCCGGCGCTCAAATCCATCGGCCCGCTCGCTTTCGGACCCGCGGGAGTGCTGTTCGCGGGCGACCGTGACGCTGCATCGATCTACGCGTTGAATCTGGGCAGCGAAGCAACGGGCGGCGCGCCAGGCACCGCCGATGTTGCCGGAATCGACCAGAAGATCGCGGCGGTGCTCGGCACCGCGGCGACCGAAGTTGCGATCACCGATCTCGCGGTGCACCCGACCTCGAAGAACACGTTCGTGTCGGTCATGAGAGGCCAGGGCGCCGAGGCGCAGCCCGCGCTGCTGCGCGTGGACGGCAAGGGCGCCATTCACGTCGTGGATCTCGCGAAGACGACGTTCACGAGTGTGACGCTGCCGAATCCGCCGGCGGCCACTCCCGGCGCGCGCCAGAATCCGCGCACCCAGACCATCATGGATCTCGGCTTCGCCAACGGCCGGCTGATCGTCGCAGGCCTCTCGAACGAGGAGTTCGCGTCGAAGCTGTGGAGCGTGCCATACCCGTTCGCGGCTACCGATCGCGGCACCAGCATCGAGATCTTCCACGGCAACCACGCACGGCTCGAGACCAACTCGCCGATCTTCTCGTTCGTGCCGTACAACGTCTCAGGACAGCCGAACATCATTGCCGGCTATCTGTGCACGCCGCTTGTCAAGATTCCGCTGAGCGCGCTCAAGCCGGGAGAGAAGGTTCTCGGCACGACGGTTGCGGAGCTCGGCGCGGGCAACCGGCCGATTGACATGATCCTCTATTCGAAGAACGGCCAGGACTACCTGCTCATGTCGAACACGAGCCGCGGCGTGATGAAGATTCCGACGTCACAGCTCGCGACGAACGAAGCCATCACGGCGCGCATCGGCGGGACGAAGGGCACGTTCGAGACGATTGCGTCGATGACCGGCGTCGAGCAACTCGACCTGCTGGACACGGGCCGCTCGATTGTCATTACCCTGCAGAACGGCTCGCGCAACCTGTCGGCGGTGATCCTGCCGTAGCATGACGCGACGTGAGGTATCAGGGCGCGGCGGCTGGAAGGCCGCCGCGCTCGTTGTGTTTCTAGCCGCGATTGCGGCCGCGTCCTGCGGCCGATCGCGGCCGCCTGCGCCCTTGCAGGCGGTACTTGTCGAAGCCGAAGCGGACAGACCGGCCCTCATCCGCGTGACCGGACTCTCATCAGCTGAAGCCGGCGCTTTGTCGTCCGCCGCGGACCTCGCGGTGTGGCAGCGGTTCATGCGTGTGATGGTGGCCGGCGGGGAAGACATTGCGATGGCGGGTACCTACCGGATCGCGGACGGGGCGCTGGAATTCGAGCCGAAGTTTCCGCTGGATCGGGGACGGGACTACGTCGTCCGCCTGTATCCATCGAGGCTGCCGGCACCCCGAAGCGACGTGGCCATCGCGAAGGTTCTGCGGCGCGCCGCCGGTCCATCGACAGCAGCGACGGTCGTGACCTCGATCTCGCCGGCTGCCGGCGTCTGGCCGGAGAACCTGCTGCGGTTTTACATTCATTTCTCCGGGCCGATGTCGCGGACGACAGCCCACGACTACGTGCGGCTTGTCGATGACAAGGGCGTTGAGATCGAGGCCGCGTTCCTGCGGCTCGACGTTGATCTCTGGAATACGGATCACACGCGCTTCACGGTGTTCTTCGATCCCGGCCGTGTGAAGCGCGGCATCCGCCCGAATCGAGAGCTCGGTCGCGCATTGATAGCAGGCCGTAAGTACGCCATCACCGTTGACGCACGTTGGGCTGATAGCGCTGGTGGCCCGCTGGGTGCGCCGTTTCGTCACGAGTTCGCCGCTGGTCCGCCCGAGGACCGCGGCATCGATCCGAAGCGCTGGACAATCGGCGGAGTGACGTCAGGAAGCCGCGAGGTCCTCGTCGTGCAGTTTCCGTGGGCGCTCGATCACGCGTTGCTCCAGCGGGCACTGGGCGTGGCGCGCGCAGAGAAGGCGCTCGACGGCGTCGTCACGATTGCGGGCGACGATCGTGCGTGGCGATTCACGCCGGCCTCGCCGTGGAGCGCCGGTGCACACGAGCTGGTCATTCTGACCGTGCTCGAGGATCCGTCCGGCAATCGCGTGGGCCGGCCGTTCGAGTTTGAGATGTTCAAAGCCCCTGCGCCCGAATCGGGTGAGCGGGTTACAGTGCCGTTCGTCGTGAGGTAGCGCATGTCTCGCATCGGTTTTCGAATTCTTCCCGCGCCGCCGCGCCTGGCTCCGGCGCTTGTTGCCGCGTTCCGTGGACTCGCGTCCTCGAACGTCGCGGATGCGATGGGGCGCTTCAACTTCATGGACCCGGGTATTCAGCCGCGCACGGGCCTGCCGGTTACCGGTCTTGCCGTCACGGTCAGCGCTCGGCCGGGCGACAACCTGATGGTGCACAAGGCGTTGCAGTTGGCTGAGCCGGGCGACGTCATCGTTGTATCGACCAACGGCAACACCACGAGCGCGGTGTTCGGCGAGCTGATGTGCCGATCGGCGGTCGCGACGGGGATCGCCGGCCTCATCGTCGATGGCGCCATTCGTGACGCGGACGGCATGACCGCCCTTGGATTCCCGGCGTACAGCCGGACGCTATGTCCCGGCGGTTGTGACAAGGATGGTCCCGGGGAAATCAACGTACCGATCAGCTGCGGCAACGCTGTCGTCCACGCCGGCGACATCGTCGTCGCCGACGGCGACGGTGTCGCGGTTGTGCCTCGCGCGGAGGCGGCTGAGGTGCTCGAACTCGTACGGGCACTTGTGAAGAAGGAAGAGGAGCGCGTCGCCGAGATTCAGGCGGGCACGATATTCAAAGCCGATATTGACCAGACGCTAAGGAAGAAGGGCGTCATCGAGTGACGGCACCGTTGTTGCTGATGACGCCGGGCCCGACGCGCGTGCCCGAGCGTGTCCTGCTAGCCGGCGCGCGTCCAATGCTTCACCACCGCACGGCGGAGTTTTCAGCCGAGCTCGCAGCCGTGCTCGAGTTGCTGGCGCCTTTCTTCGGCACGCGCGAGCTGCCATTGCCCATTCACGCGACGGGACGCGGGGCCATGGAAGCCACGCTCTGCAATCTCCTGTCTCCAGGCGAGGCCATCGGCGCTTGCTGTAACGGCCGGTTTGGCGAGCTCTGGGTGAAGCTCGCCGCCTCTCACGGACTCGCCGTGCACCGCATCGCGACGGATTGGAATCAGGATGTCGATCCGGCAGACGTAGAGCAACTGCTCGTCGAGCATCCCGAAACCCGCGCGATCGCAATGGCATACGGTGATACCTCGACTGGCGTCGCGAACGACGTGCGGGGCGTCGCGCGGGTCACTCGCTCCCGCAACGTCCTGCTATTCGTGGACGGCGTCTCGTCCATTGGCGGCATGCCGTTCGCGTTCGACGAGTGGGGCGTGGACGCCGCGATCACCGCGTCGCAGAAGTGCCTGATGTCGTCACCCGGTCTCTCGTTTGTGGTGACGAGCGAACGTGCGCGCGCGGCCGCCGCGAGGGCCACGCTCCCGCGCGCGTATTGGGATTTCGACGTCATCCGTCGCGAAGCATCGAAGGCCCGCCCGGAGCCGGCGGGCACGCCGCCGGTACATTGCATGCTCCAGGTCGCCGAGGCGTTGCGGATGCTGCATGAAGAGGGAGTCGAGGCCGTGTTTCGCCGGCACGCCGCGATGGGTGAGATGACGCGGCAGGGAATCGCGGCACTGGGGCTCCAGCCGCAGTGTCCGGGCCTCAAACACCGATCGAACACCGTCACGCCCGTCGCGCTGCCGACGGACATTCCGCCGGCGCGCGTGCGGGACGGATTGAAGTCGCGCGGCATTCTCGTCGCCGGCGGCCTGGAGCAGTTTCAGCCAAGCGCATTTCGCATCGGGCACATGGGAGATATCCGGCCGGTTGACGTCCAGCGGACGCTCGACGCGCTGCGGGAGGTCCTCGGCTGATGAAGTTGCACACGCGCATCCTCATCGGCCTTGGCGCGGGCGTGATGGTGGGCGCCGCGGCGCGCCGGATCGAGGCGCTCGCGACGGTCGTCGGCTGGCTGGAGCCGGCCGGAACGATCTTCATCCGGCTGATCACGATGCTGGTATTGCCGCTCGTGATTGCCAGCCTCTTCGTGGGCGTGGCATCGCTCGGCGACGTGCGCAAACTCGGCCGGATTGGCGGTCGCACGCTCGCGTATTTTCTGGTCACGACTGTCGCGGCCGCGCTGATCGGCGTCGGCGTGGCGCTCGTTTCTGGTGTCGGCCTCGGGCTGGATCCGTCCGTTCGCGATTCGATCGCGAGCCGCTTCGCCGCGTCTTCCGGTGCGACGACCGCGACCGCGGTTGTGCCTGGATTCGTGCAGACGCTTGTCGCCATCGTGCCCCAGAATCCGGTGGCCGCCGCCGCGCAAGGCGATTTGCTCGCGGTCATCTTTACCGTCGTCGTGTTCGGCGCGGCCGCCACGACGCTGACGGAGGATCAGCGACGCCCGCTCGTCTCGTTCTTCACGGCTGTCAACGACGTGTCGCTGGCGGTGATCCAGTCGTTCATGCGCCTGGCGCCGTTCGCCGTCGGCATTCTGCTCGCGGTCACGGTTCTGCGATCGGGCACCGACCTTTTGACGAGCCTGGCGTCCTACGCCGGCGTCGTCGTGATCGGTCTCGTCCTGCATGCGGTGCTGGTGCTGGTGCCGGCGCTGGTTCTACTTGTGCGCGTATCGGTCGTGGCCTTTCTGCGCGCAGTCGGCCACGTCCTCCTGCTGGCGTTTTCGACCGCCTCGTCGAGCGTCACGTTGCCGGTGAGTCTCGCGGCGGCACGCGAGCGGCTCGGCATTTCAGCGTCGGTAGCTAGCTTCGTGTTGCCGGCCGGGACGACGCTCAACAAGAACGGCGCGGCGGTCTACAAGGCGGCGACGGCGGTGTTTCTCGCGCACCTCTACGGCGTCCAGCTCGACGCCGGCCAGCTCCTCACGATCGTGCTCACCACTGTCGTCGCGTCCTCGGCAGGCGCCGGCGTTCCCGGCAGTTCGCTCGTGACGACACTGATTGTGCTGAATGCGATTGGGCTCGGATCGAATGCGTCGGCGGGTATCGCTCTCGTGGCCGGCATCGACCGGCCGATCGACATGTGCCGAACGGCGCTGAACACGTTCAGCAATCTGGTCGGAGCGGCGGTCGTCGCGCGAGCCGAGGGCGAGACCATTCGGGGAGCCTGACCCGTGCCGCCCCAGACCATCGTCGAGAGAATCCTTTCGCGACATGCGGGCCGCGCTGTCGTGGCCGGCGAGATCGCGGTCTGCCGCGCGGACATCGTGATCGGTACGGATGGATCCGGCCCGATGGCGATCGACTATTTCGAGCGGATGGGCGGCCGGGCGCTGTTCGACGCATCGCGGATCTGTTTCTCACTCGATCACTACGCGCCGCCCGACACGCCATCGACGCAGGCGTTCCACCGCCGCATTCGAGACTTTGCCGGGAAGCATGGCGCCACCGTCTTCGAAGTTGGGGAGGGCATCAGTCATCAGGTCGCAGTCGAGCGTGGGCTGGTCGCACCTGGCGATCTTGTTCTGGGGGCTGACAGTCACACGGTGATGTGCGGTGCAGTGAATGCCTGTGCGATTGGCGTTGGGTCGTCGGATCTGGCGGCGGCGATGATGACGGGACAGGCGTGGTTGCGGGTACCCGAAACGATTCGCGTGCACCTCGCCGGAACGCGCCCGCCGTCCCTCGCCGCCAAGGACATCGCGCTGGCGCTCGTGCATGAGATTGGTTCGGACGGTGCGAACTACCAGGCGATCGAGTTCGCTGGTGACGCGCTTGAATTGCTGACCCTCGAAGATCGGCTCGTCATCAGCAGCCTTATGGTTGAGGCCGGAGCGAAGGTGGCTGTCTTTCCGTTCGATGCCCGGACAGCTGACTACCGTCGCGGAAGGGCGGGCAGGCCCGGCCAGCCGGTCGAGCCCGATTCGGCGGCGCGGTACGTGCGTGAGGTTCGATGCGATCTGTCGGTGCTCACGCCGCGCGTCGCTCTGCCGCACGCGCCGGACAACGTCGTCCCGCTCGCTGCCGCGGCGGGCGCGGCCGTGCAGATGGTGTTCATCGGTACCTGCACGGGTGGGCGTGCGGTCGATGTCCGCGACGCCTGGCGGGCTTTTGTCCAGGCGGGTGGCCGCCTGGCGGAGGGCCTGCAGCTCGTGATTACGCCTGCCTCGCGCGAAGTGCTCGACGAGATATCCGCGGACGGCACTCTTGCGAATCTCACGGCCGCCGGCGCCACCGTGACGATGGCCGGATGCGGTGCGTGTTGCGGCACGAGCGGCGTGATTCCAGCCGATGGAATGACGGTCCTCTCCACGGCCAATCGCAATTTCAAGGCGCGCATGGGGAATGCCACTGCTGTCATCTACCTCGCGTCTCCGGCAGTCTGCGGCGCCGCCGCCGCGACGGGCCGCATTCCGGAGCGCGCATGACAATCCACGGACGCGCGCGGTTGCTCGGCGATGACATCAACACTGACTACATCATTTCGTCGGCGCGCAAGCGCGCGACGATCGATCCGCACGCGCTCTCGCCGTATCTGCTCGAGAGCATCGCGCCTGGTTTTGCCGCTTCGGTAAGGCCCGGCGACCTGATCGTCGCAGGCCGCAACTTCGGATGCGGATCGGCGATGGAGGTGGCGGTGACGGTGATTCAGGCCGCGGGGATCAGGGCAGTACTCGCGCGAAGCTTCGCGCGCAGCTTCTTCCGCAATGCCATCAACAATGGCCTGCTGGTCATGGAGTGCGATACCTCGTCACTCGCTGAGGGTGACGACCTGTCGGTTGAGATGGAGGGCGGGCACGTACTCGTGCGCAACACATCGCGGGGCGGGATGATCTCCGGGGCAGACGTTCCGGAGATCGTCCAGCGTCTCATCGAGCACGGCGGCCTTGTTCCGTACCTGTCCGCACGCGGCGGATTCGAATAGGGTCAACGCCCCGGAGCCGCCTCGTAGATCTGGAACAGCCGGAACAAGGCAGTGGCGGCCTGTCCGCGCGCCCGCGACAGCACCTGGAGGCCGAAGGCACCACCCTTGCCCGCGCTGTCGGATACGCGCGCGATTTCTAGACCATTGGCCCGCACGGTGATCAACGGTCCGTTGACCGAAACGACCACCAGTTGTTCTTCGCCTGGAGGAATGGGAACCATTCGCGGAGGCGGGCCCGTCAGCAGCGTGTCGGCCGTTGGGTTGCTCGGGGCGGTCCAGATATCGAATTCCCTGCAGCACTTGTGCGGCGCGCCATCACCGCCTGGCTGGGGCGGGCCCAGCTTCAGGTATGCCGGGAACTGGACGACGTGGCCGCCGGGCTGAGGCGGCGTGCGATGAAAGCGCAGCACGATCAGCGGCTTGCCGCTGATCGCGGTGAAGCGCATCACCGCCACAAAATCGGTCAGACCGGACAGCGGCAGATTCGCTTGCGCGCCTGATTCGCTGCCGGCCCTGAGTTCGAGCCCGTCCGCGACCACCCGAATCGAATCCTCCGGATGTTGTTGAGGCGTCCGTGCGAGACCGGCCGCGCCGGTTGCGAGCGCGTAGACCATCCGTCCGTGTGGCGGCAGTAGTCCGCCGCCTGCGGGCGACGCCGTTTCCTTTTCAGGCGCGCTGGCTGCAGGCGGGTTCGCGGCCGCCGATGCGAAGACATCGATCCCCGTAATGCGCACGATTGAAGGAGTCTGGCCTCGTTCGGGTGCGAATCCCAGGTTGATCGCGCCGGACGTGAAGGTCGCGTCCGTGGCGCGCGCGATCTCCTTCCCCTCGGACATGACTCGAATCTCAGGACCTGTGACCGAGATAGTGATCGACTGCTCCTCGTTCGGAGCTGCGGGTATCGCAAGGGGCTGCGCGGCCAGGAGGAGGGATGGCATCCCCGGCCGGAATGGTGCCAGCAGCACATCGAACGGCTGGCAGCATTGATGCGGTCCCTGGGCCTGTGCTCCAGCCACCGGCGGCGACAACCGCAGGTAGGTGGGCAGCCGGACGGCGTGGGCTTCGCCGGTGGCCGACGCATGGAAGCGGAAGTTCAGCAACGGGCCCTTGTCGACGGCGACGTACTTCAGCACCGCAACGAAGTCGCGGACGCCACTGATGGGCAGCGGCACGAACACGCCCTGGGTGCTGCCGATCGTGATTTCTAGCGCGCCGTTTTTTTCGACGATCGTGTCTTCAGGGCTGCGTTGCCTGGCCGGCAGGTTCTTCGCGAACCCGGCAGGGTTGGCGGCAAGTGAGAAGAGCAGCGGGCCGTGAGGCGTGGCGGGGCCCGTTGTGGCGCTCGGCGGAAGTGCAGGCCTCCCGGGTGAGGGCGGCTGCGGCGCCGGCGCAGCGTTCGTACCTGCTGCGCTCGAGGCCGGGGTTGGTGTGGCGGCGGCCGGCGTGGGCTTCACGGTCACTGCCGGTGCCGTTGAGCTCGTGGCCTCGGTCGCAGGTGGAGACGCTGACCTATGCGTCCATGCGTAGCCGGCCGCGACGAGCAGGACGGCCGCCGTGACGCCGAGTCCGGCAAGCTGCAGGCCCGACCGTCCTTCGGCCGCGCGTGCCGGTGCGACCAGCAGGGATGCCTTTGCGAGGGCCGCGAGCATGTCACCGGCGGTGGCGAATCGATCCTGCGGCTTGTCGGCGAGCCCCTTGAGCAATACCTCCTGGACCGCGATTGGGAGATTCGGATTGCGGGCACGAGGCGGAGGGATCGGCTCGCTCAGGCGCTTGGCGATGAGCGAGACCGGCGTGTCGGCGCTGTGGGGGACGGACCCGGTCAGCATTTCGTAGAGGGTCACGGCAAGCGCGTACACGTCTGCCGGCGGCCCGACTCCGCTGTTCCTGATCTGCTCGGGCGCCATGTACTCGGGCGTGCCGAGCGCTGTCCCTGTCGCTGTGAGTCTTGCCATCGTGACGTCGGCCGCGCTCGTGATGCGCGCGAGACCGAAGTCCGAGAGGATCGGCGTGCCGTCCTGCGTCAGAAGAATGTTGCTGGGCTTGATGTCGCGATGCACCATGCCGCGTCCGTGGGCATAATCCAGCGCGGAGGCGATCGGTGTGATGAGCCGCAGCGTTTCGTCGATGGAGAGCGGCTTGCCAAGTCGCCCGGAGAGCGTGCCGCCATCGACGAGCTCCATCACGATGTAGGCGACGCCGTCCGTTTCGCCCGAGTCAAAAACGGTGAGGATGTTCGGATGCCGGAGCTTGGCGATCGACATCGCCTCCTGGCGGAACCGTTCGTGGAACGCTGGATCTTCAGCGAAGAACTCCGGCAGGACCTTGATCGCCACCTGCCGCGAGAGCGACGGCTGCGATGCGCGATACACGGTGGCCATCCCGCCCTTTCCGAGCGGTTCGATGATCGTGTACTGCCCCAGGTGCTGGCCGGGCTTCAGACTCATGGGCGGCGAAGCGAAGAGGATAGCTCCAAATCCCGCCACCGTCCCGGTTGAAGGTCGCCGAGTTCGTAGTCTCCGAAGCTGACGCGGTGAAGGCGGGTGACCTCGTGCCCGATGGCCTCGAAGAGCCGGCGCAATTCGCGATTCTTTCCCTCGGTGAGTTCGACCAGGAGATGGGTTTCTCTTGCGGAGGCCTTGCGAATGCGGACGCTTGAAGCCGAGAGCCGCTCGACGCGCCCACCTGGCCGTGTGGGAGCGACGTCCAGCCCTATTTCCAATCGGCTGGCCGCCTCAGGTGTTACACGGCCGCGGACCGTCACGACGTAGCGGCGTGGCACACGGCTGGACGGATCGGTGAGTTGATCCGCAAGTTGCGTGTCGTTCGTGAAGAGGAGCAGCCCGGTTGACGCCAGGTCGAGGCGTCCCACCGCGATCAGTCCGCGGCCCGCTTCACCCAGGACGTCGAAGACCGTTCGGCGGCCTTCGGGATCGCGCCGTGTCGTGACCGTGCCGCGCGGTTTGTGAAAGAGCAGAAGGCGGCGCTCGACGGGTATTTTCTGTGGTGCCGCGCCATCAATCGCGATCCGCGCGCGTTCGGGCACGACCGCGCTCGCCGCGCTCGTGACCGTGCGGCCATTGACGGTGACACGCCCGTCCGCGATTAGCCGTCGTGCTTCGGCGCGCGATGCCAGCCCCAGTTTCGACATGGCACGATCGAGTGAGACGTGGCCCGCGCGGCGAATCGTCACGCGGCCATTATCGAGCCTGAGCTGCCCGTCGTCAGAGCCCGGGAGCCGTGAGTGGCTTCAGCGCGCCGCGATGGCAGGTATAGCAGGTCACCTTCTGTGTTCCTGCCGGCGCGGGATCGCCAACACCCTTCAACAGGTCGTCATTGATGGCGGTAACCATCCGCATCATCTTGCGCGCCGTCGCTTTGCCGGGCTTCGCATCTGACGCGAAATCGAACTTCGAGAGATCGTTACCCGCGGGGTCGCTGCCTGAATAAACGTGGCAGTTCACGCAGCGCGTGCCGAGATTCAAGGCGAAGCCCCGCATGATGGGCACCAGGTTCTGCCGGGTCGTGTCTTTCGGCAGCACCTGCAGGTTCGTGAACTTCTCGGGGATGGGGTTCTGGGTCTGGGCGTGCAGGGACACGACAGCCGCAAGACCCGCTGCCATCACCCACAGGATTCGTCGCATCTGGCCTCCAATCACGATTCGACGCAACAACCCGGCCGGTCGTTGCATCGGCAGCCTTACATAGAATGTCGCCGTGCATGACATCGTCCGAGGGCGGCTCAGGAACCAGTTTCTCGAGAAGCGGCACACCGGTACAGCCGCCGAGCTCGTCGCCTGGATGGGTGCGGTGCAGGCGCAGGAGTACGAGCACGCGCGGTGGGGCCTCGGACTGCGTCTAGCTGGCAGTCGCGTTGCGGATGCGATCGAGTCGGAGATCTCGGCGGGCCGGATTCTCAGAACGCACGTGATGCGCCCGACCTGGCACTTCGTGGTCGCCGAGGATCTCCGTTGGATGCAGGCGCTCACCAGCAGCCGCGTCCATTCACGGATGGCGCCTTACAACCGCCGGCTCGAGCTCGACGCGAAGACGATGACCCGGGCGATGTCAATCATCGAGCGCGCGCTTGGCGATGGTGCCTGCCTTACCCGCGCAGAGCTCGGTGACGCTCTGCGTCGAGCACGTATTGTCGTGACACCCCTGCGTCTCGCGCACATTGCGATGCACGCGGAGCTCGAATGCGTCGTCTGCAGCGGGCCGCGACGCGATCGTCAGTTCACTTACGCGCTGGTCTCATCGCGCGCCAGCCTCGGTCCGCGATTGGCACGAGACGAGGCGCTTGGAGAACTCGCCCGGCGTTTCTTTCAAAGCCATGGGCCCGCAACGGTTCGGGACTTCGTCTGGTGGTCGGGACTCACGACGCTCGATGCAAGGCGCGGCGCCGACATCGTCCGCGCGTCCGTGCGCATCGCGGATGGGCGGCACTACTACTCCTTCGAGTCCGCGCAGCCGGCGTCGCGAGCCGTGAAGGCCGTGACCGCTCACATGCTGCCGATCTACGACGAGTACCTCGTTGCGTACCGAGACAGAGAAGTGGTTCCGCACCGGCCGACGACGATCATGAAGAATGGGCGAGTCGTCGGATTCCAGCACGCAATTGTCATTGGCGGGCAGGTGGCCGGCACGTGGCGGACCGACGGCCGTGGCGGCGCTGCGACATTGGCGCCGATGCGCCGGCTGACTGCGGAAGAGCGTGAGTCGCTGGCCATGGTCGTGCGACGATATTCGCGCTTCGTAGCCCGGTGACGCATGCGCATCAAGATCTTCGGCTGGATCGGAATCGTCTGGGGCACGTTCATTCTCGTCACGGCCGGCCCGCGCATCGTCGCCGGAGACATCGGTGAAGGTTCGTACGCCGCGGGGCAGTACTTCGCCTTCTTGATCGGGGGCCTGATGCTGGTGGCCGGCATCAGAACGCTGCGAAAGGCGCCGGCAGAATTGCAGACCACGACCGATGCCGAGAACTTCGCGACGCGGTACACGAAGGCGTGGTGCAGTCAGAGGGCGGAACGCGTTGCCGAGTGCTATGCCGAGCATGGCTCGCTCACGATCAACGGAGGCGCGCCGGCGGTGGGCCGGGAGGCAATTGCCGCATCGGCCAAGGGATTCATGAGAGCGTTCCCCGACATGGTCGTCACGTTCGATCGCCTGGTCGAAGCCGACGACGAGGACGCAGGCCGCGCAACCTATCACTGGACCCTGATCGGCACGAACACCGGACCTGGCGGCACCGGCAGACCGGTGCGCATCAGCGGCTATGAGGAGTGGCTGTTCGATGCCGACGGGCTGATTCTCGACTCGCAGGGGCACTTCGACGAAGCGGAGTACAACCGTCAACTGAACGGCTAGACCGCCCGTCTAATAGCGTCATGCTGCTGCAGGATCTTCGTTACGCCTTCCGGACGCTGCGCCGGAGCGCGGCGCTGTCAATTGTCATCGTGGCGTCGCTCGCGCTGGGGATCGGCGCGAATTCGGCGATCTTCAGTGTTGTCAACGCGCTGCTGCTGAAGCCGCTGCCTTATCCGGAGCCCGATCGGCTCGCCGTGCTTTGGCTCCGGTCGCCGGGCATCAACATCCCGCAGGACTGGCCGTCACCCGGCCAGTACTTCGACGTCGTCGCCGAGAACAAGTCGTTCGCCGAAACGTCGATCTCGCAGGGGCGCGTGGGGACGCTGCTCGGCGTCTCAGGCGGCGCGCAGACGCCCGCCGGTCAGGAAGCGCAGCGCGTGGAAGCGTTGATGACCTCGTCGAGCCTGTTCACGATGCTCGGTGCGAAGCCGTTCAGGGGACGGTTGCTGCGCGCGGACGAGGACAAGCCCGGGCAGCCCGCGGTCGTGATTCTGAGTCACGGCTGCTGGCAGCGGCTCTTCGGCAGCGACCCCGACATCGTCGGCAAAACGGTCACGCTGAACGTCGGCGTGGCGGGCACAGGTGAGACGAAGAATCAGTTTGAAGTCGTCGGCATCCTCGGGCCAGAGTTCCTGCTGAACGAAGAGATCATGCCGACCGTGTCCAGCATCAAGCAGATGGACATGTTCCTCCCGATGCCGTGGGGCGCCGACGCGGTGCAGCGCCGTGGGGATGAGAACTACAACCTCATGGCACGCCTCAAACCCGGCGTGACGATGGCGCAGGCGAAGGAAGACGTCGCGGCGATTGCGGGCCGCATCCGCGACAAGGATAAGCGCGACAAGACGTTCACGATCGATGTGGTTCCGCTGGTTGAATCCGTGGTCGGTAACGTCCGGCTCGCGATGCTGGTGCTGCTCGGATCGGTCGCCCTTGTGCTGCTCATCGCGTGCGCCAACGTCGCGAATCTCCTCCTGACCCGTGCGACCGGCCGGCAGAAGGAAGTGGCGGTGCGTACTGCGCTCGGCGCGAGCTGGTCGCGACTCGTCCGGCAGCTTCTGACCGAGAGTCTGCTGCTCGGCGTGTTGGGCGGTGCGGCGGGTCTGGTGGTTGCGGCGGCCGCGCTGCAGGTCGTCAAGTCGATCAATCCAGGCAATATTCCGCGCCTCAACGACATCAGCCTCGACGGTACCGTGCTGTTGTTCACATTCGTCGTGTCGATCGTGACGGGACTGCTCTTTGGATTGGCGCCGGCATTGCGGGCGGCTCGCGTCGATCTGAATACATCGATGAAAGCCGGCGGCCGGAACACGGCGGGCGAGGGCGGCTTCGGCAGTTCGCGCCGGCGTCTGCGCAGTCTGCTGGTCGTTGCGGAAATCGCAATCTCGTTGATGCTGCTCGTCGGCGCGGGTTTGTTGATCAGGAGCTTCGTCCGATTGCAGAACGTGTCGCCCGGGTTCGAGGAGCAGGGCGTGGTGTCGATGCGCGTCAGCGGGGCCGTACGGCAGTTCGCCAATCGCGACGAGTCGCTCGCGTTCTACCGGCCCTTCGGCGAAGCGCTCGCCAGGGTTCCCGGTGTCGTCTCGCGGGGTGCCGTGTCGTCGCTTCCATTCACGTCGTCGGTGGGCTGGGGTTCGATCAGCGTCGAAGGCTGGACCCCGCAACCTGGGCAGGAACTGCAGGTCGATCAGCGCGGCGCGACGACCGAGTACTTCCAGACGATGCGGGTGCCGCTGGTGATGGGCCGCTATTTCACCGACGCCGACCTCGCGCAGAACGCGGAACCGGTTGTGCTCATCGACAAGAAGTTCGCCGATCGGTTCTGGCCCGACGGCAGCGCGGTCGGCAAGCATCTCTGGAACGACCCGAAGCGCCAGATGACGATTGTCGGCGTCGTCGGCACCGTCAAGCAGTACGGACTCGACGTTGACGGACGGCTGGCCTTCTACCGGCCTTCCGTCAATGCCGGCTGGCACGTGGCGCGGGTCACCGGCGATCCCGCTGTGGTGGCGCGCGACATGATCCGCAAGATTCGTGAAATGGACCGGACCATCACAGTCGTAGATGTACAGACGATGGCCGGGCGTATGAGCCAGTCCATGGCTCGGCAGCGTTTTGCCACACTCATGTTGGGGGCATTTGCCGCCTTTGCGCTCGTTCTGGCCGTTGTCGGCGTCTATGGAGTCATGTCGCACCTGGTCACGCAGGGCGGGCATGACATCGGTGTCCGGATGGCGCTCGGTGCCGAGCGGTCCAGTATTCTGAAGATGGTGCTGCGCCAGGGGCTCGAATTGACTGCCGCCGGCGTGGTGATCGGCCTCGCCGGCGCTGTGGTACTGACGAGGGTAATGGCGAGTCTGCTCTTCGAAGTGGGGGCTCGCGACGTCGCGACGTTCGTCACGGTGCCCCTGGTTTTGCTGGTAACGGCAACGCTTGCCATTTACATCCCGGCCCTGCGGGCCACCCGTGTGGACCCGGTCGTGGCGCTGCGTGACGAGTAGGGCCTAATCGAGTATCTTTAGGCGTTTTCACGAAGTGTCGATGAACCAGACTGATCAGTCTCAATCGCCGCACCAGCTCGTCGCCCAGGCCGACCGGCTGCGCCGCGGCCGGCGCGCGGACCGTGTGGTCTCGCACGTTGCGCCGATCGTCGCGGGCGTCCTGCTGGTGTTCGCGGGCGCCGGACGGTTCTTTGGCTGGTCGCGCTGGATCCCATTGATTGCATTGGGTTTGGCGGTCGTCGGCCTCGCGCTGTACGCGTGGGTGATGCGGCGTGCGCGCCAGACGACGGATGCCATCGCGTCGGAAATCGATCGCGACGCCTCTCTTCGGGGGGAGCTTCGCAGCGCGCATTGGTTCGAAGCGAACGGCGAACGAGACGTCTGGGCCGAGTACCACCTCAGAACGGCGTCGGAGCGCGCCGCGGCTGTTGAGTGGACGGCGCTCTATCCGTCTGTAAGGGCAGCCAAACAGTGGGCTGGTGCGGCCGTCCTGGCCGTCTCGGTCATTGGAATGTCCGTCTATGTTCCCGCTCGCGCCAGCGGGAAGAGCGTTGCCGACACCATCGGCGATCCCGAGCTTGCGGCGGCGCTTCCGGCCGACATGGCTGCGAAGCTGGCCGCACTCCTGGAGGAGATGAAGAAGGGCAACCTGAACAAGGATGCCGAGAAGATCTCGCTCGAGGAAATGAAGAAGCTCCTCGCGAACATCGATCCCAATCTTCAGAAGAAGCTGCTGGACTTGCTGGAGAAGCAGGCGAAGGCCGCCGAGCTCGCCAAGGGCAAGCAGAAGCCGGCCGACGATGCGCGGCCTGAACGTGCGGAGAACGCGAGCGCAGGCCTGCCCGAAGACATGAAATGGGCGCTCGACGACAAGGCGAACCGCCAGGCCCAGCAGGGGGATCGCCAGACGAACCCGAATAATCCATCCGCGTCGCAGGAGACCGGCCAGAAGGGCATGGGGTCGGCGCAGGCCGAGCAGACGCAGATGTCGCAGGCGGCGTCGCCGCTCGTGCGCGAAGCAGCGTCCGAATCAGCGAGCAAGATGATGATGGGTGGCGGCGGGCCCATGGGCGGTGACTCGGGCCCGGGCGCCGGCGGCAAGAAGAACGACCAGACCGCGATGGGCACCTTCAAGATGATCGCGGAGGCGCTCAAGAAGCACGAGATCGAAGCGAACGCCGACGCGCTCGGCGAGAACAAGGACAAGGAAGATCGCCGCAAGAAGACCGAGCAGGGCAAGTCGACGCTCGGATACACGCGCGTCGCTCCGCCTGCGGCCTACGAGCCGAGCCGGTCGGCCGCACCGCCGCCCGTGCCCGAAGCGCGGCGTCAACTCCTCCTCAACTACTTCATCCGGAAAAAATGACTACTGCTTCACCTGTTGCCCAGCACATCGATCAATTCCGCGAGCGCTTTACACGAGTCACGAAGGAAGTCGGACGCCGGATCGTCGGCAATGAGGAGTTGCTCGAGAACACGGTGACGGCGCTTCTGGCGGGCGGCCACGTTCTGCTCGAGGGCATTCCCGGCGTCGGCAAGACGAGCCTCGTGCACACGCTCGCCGACGTGCTGCACCTGAAGTTCTCTCGCATCCAGTTCACGCCTGACCTGATGCCGGCCGACATCGTCGGCACGAACATCGTTCAGGAGCACGCGCACGGCGGCACGTTCTTCGAATTCCAGCCGGGGCCCATCTTTGCGAACGTCGTCCTGGCGGACGAAATCAACCGCGCGACGCCGAAGACGCAGTCGGCGCTCCTGGAGGCGATGCAGGATCACAGTGTGTCGGTCGGCAAGACGACCTACAAGCTCGATCAACCCTTCCTCGTCCTCGCGACCCAGAACCCGCTCGAGATGGAGGGCACGTATCCGCTTCCGGAAGCCCAGCTCGATCGCTTCTTCTTCAAATTGAAGGTGCTGTACCCGCCAGAGTCGGCCATGCACGAGATTCTCGATCGCACGACGCAGATGCAGACGACCGACGTCGCGCGCGTCATGGACGGAGCAGAGATTCTCGAGATGCGGCAGGTCGTACGCTCGGTGCCGATTGCCAAGCCGGTGCAGGGCTACGCCATCCGGCTCACGCTCGGATCGCATCCGGAGTCGCCCTACGCGCCGTCGCTCGTCAAGCGCTACGTCCGCTACGGCGCGAGTCCGCGCGCGGCGCAGGCGATCGTGCTGGCGGGCAAGATCCACGCGCTTCGCCGAGGCAATGCCTTCGTCTCCGTCGAGGACATCCGCGCGGTCGCGATGCCGGCACTGCGTCATCGGCTCCTGATGAACTTCGAAGGCGAGGCCGAGCAGGTCGACGTCGACACGATCGTCGCCGAGATCCTGTCCACGGTGGCCACGGAGTAGCGTCACGAGCCCGGGGGTCGTTTTGGCCCCTTGCTCAACAAACGACCCCCGGGCTCTTTCATGGCACTTAGATTCGAAGACGACTTCCTGAAGAAGCTGGAGTACCTGCACGTGGTCTCCAAGCGGGCGTTCGTCGGGCAGAACCGCGCGGACAGGCTTGCGCCGAAGCGCGGGCGGGGACTCGAGTTCGCCGACCATCGGGGCTACACGCCGGGCGACGACTTCAGGCAGATCGACTGGAAGGCCTACAAACGTCTGGGCAAGCTGCTTCTCCGGCTCTACGACGAGGAGCAGGATCTGCCAATCTACCTCTTCATTGATTCGAGCCAGTCAATGCGCGAACCGGCCAAGTTCGATCAGGCGCGGCGCATCGCAGCGGCTCTCTGTTACATCGGATTGGCGCACCTCGATCGCATCACGATCCTGCCGTTCGACAAGGTCGTGGGGCAGGAAGTTCAGCCCGGCCGAGGCAAGGGCCGCATCTTCCGGGTCTTCGAAATGCTCGAAGCCATGGACACGGCCGGTCCGACGAACTTCCGCGAGACGTTCGTGAAGTTCGCCACGCGGCCTCGACAGCAGGGTCTCGCGGTCGTGATCTCGGATTTCCTCGATCCCAACGGGTTCGAGCCGGGCCTCAAGATGCTGGCGTCGATGGGGCACGACA
This sequence comes from Vicinamibacterales bacterium, assembly GCA_035606665.1. Lineage (GTDB taxonomy): Bacteria > Acidobacteriota > Vicinamibacteria > Vicinamibacterales > SCN-69-37 > DASUGC01. The sequence continues at coordinate 73,277 of DATNEY010000021.1, forward strand.
TCTTCGTGGTTCACGTCGCGTCGCAAGCGGATCGGAACCCCGGTGCGTTGGGGGATCTTCGATTCGTTGACGCCGAGACCGGCGATATCCGCGACGTTGACGTGACTCCCGCGCTGGCGAAAGCCTATGGCGAGGCGTGGCAGGCGCATGCCGACGAACTGGCATCCTTCTGCGGGCGGTACAACCTCGGCTACGTGCGGGCTGACGCTGAGGAAGCCTTCGACACCATCATCCTGAAGACGTTCCGAAAGGGACGGTTCCTCGCATGAGTTTCGGGACGATGGCCGCATGGCAGGCGGTGGGGCTGGTGGCGGTGGCCGCCGCCGCGGCGTGGCTCTTGTTCCGCATCAAGGTCCGCCCGCCGCGCGTGCAGGTGCCGACGCTGCTGCTGTGGCGGCGCGTGCTCGATCAGATCCGCGAGATGACGTGGTGGGAACGGGTCCGGCGCGCTGTGTCGCTTGCCGCGACCATTCTGATCGCGGTGGTTCTCGCGCTCGCGGTGACGCGTCCGGGACCGGGCGCCGGTCCGGCGTCGCAGGGCCGTACGCTCATCGTCCTCGATTCGTCGTGGTCGATGGCCGCGCGCACGTCGACCGGTGAGACCCGGTGGCAGCGCGCGGTGCGGCAGGCAAGAACGCTCGCGGCCGCCGCAGGTGGTGACGTTGCTCTTGCTACGACCGCAGATGGCCTCGTTGAGGCGCCCACGTCGGACGTCGCGCTGATCGAAACGGCGATCGATCGTCTCGCGCCGTCGGGCGGCGAGGATACCGCGTGGCCTCGCGTGCCGGGCGCCGATCGCGTCCACTTCATCACCGACGGCGCAACCGAGCGCGTCGTCGATACAGCCATCACGATTCACTCCGTGTTCGAAGCCGCCCCGAACGTCGCCATCGTGGCGTTTGGCGCACGTCCGGCGTCGGCCGGCGCCGCCGCCGGCGAGGCGTACGTGCAGGTCGCCAACTACGCGACCTCGCCGCAGAAAGTGAAGCTGACGGTCAGCCGCGGCACGAGTGTGATTTCGTCCAACTCCGTAGACCTCGCCGCGGGCGAGGCCGTGAGTCAGGTCGTGCCACTCGCGGCGGCCGGTGGCGCCCGTTTGATGGCGCGGGTCGAGGCACCCGACGACTCGCTCGCAGAAGACAACGAAGCGTTTGCCTGGATCGATGGCGCCGATCCGATCGAAGTCACGCTCGTCAGCGAAAATCCGGGCGCGCTTGCCGGGCTCATCGGATCGGATTCGCGCGTGCGCGTCACCCATGTCAAACCAGCCGACTATCGCGTGAGCCGCGAGGGGGTCGTCATCTTCGATCGGTGGCTGCCCGCGGAACCGCCGGGCCGGCCTGCGCTCGCGATCGCGCCGCCGGACTCGGCCTGGCTCGGGCACAAGACCACTGACGAGCGGTTCGCCCGCTGGACGCGTGGAGGCAACCATCCCGTCCTTGCCGGAGTCGATCCACTCACCGTCGACATGCGAAGGGTTACCGGTTACGAGAGCGCGGATCTGGCACCGCTCGCCAGGTCGGAAAAGGGCACGCCGCTGATCTCGGTGGGGGACACGAACGATCGGCGTCTCGTCGTCTGGACGTTCGCGCTGGCGGATACGAACCTCGCCAACGCGCCGGGATTTCCGGTGCTGGCCGGCAACACGCTCGAGTGGCTTGGCCGCCCGTCGTACGGCGTCCTTCGGAAGCCTGGTCCGGTGCGGCTCCCGCCGAGTACGTCGCGTGTCGTGTCGCCGGCGGGGCAGCCGGTGCCGCTCGTCAGGACCGCCGATGCAGTTGTCGCGCGGCTCCCGCAGCCGGGGCTGTATCTTGTTGATGCTGCGGGTTCTCGTGGTGTGATTGGCGTGAACGTCGGCGATCCGCAGATCTCGAACGTGTCCCGGTCGTCCCTCGCCGGCCTCCCTGTGTCACAGGTGGCGTCGGGTGGCGCCGGCCGGCCGTGGTGGATGCTGGCGGTGGCGCTGGGATTCGTGCTCGTGGCGGCTGAATGGTGGACGTGGCAGCGACGGGTGACGGTGTAGCAGATGCAGATTAGTTGGACCGCTCCGCAAGCGTTGTGGCTCCTCCTGGCCATTCCGGCCGTGTGGCTAGCGCTGCGCTTCAGCCGGACCAACTTCAACAGCAAGCAGCGCCTGCTCCAGGCAGCCGTGCGCTCGCTGCTGCTTGCCGCACTCGCGCTCGCGCTCGCCCGGCCGGTCATCTCAACCGGATCGTCGCGCCTCTCGATCGTGTACCTCGTGGACACCTCGCACAGCATCGCGACGAAGTCGGTCACCGACGCGGCCGATCGAATCGATGCGATCGCGAGCGAGCTGAAGCCGGATCATTCGAGCATCGTGGTGTTCGGCGCGGACGCCGCGGTGATCGCGACGACGGCTGAGCTGCGGGCGATCGCCGCGAAGAGTCCGACCGACACCACGGCATCGGCGGTTCGGCGTGAGGCGACGGACCTCGAACAGGCCCTCCATCAGGCGCGCGCCGAGCTGCGGCCTGGCTACGTACCGCGCGTGATCCTCTTCAGTGACGGCCGCGAGACCACCGGCGATTCATCGGAAGCGACGGTACAGCTCGCGGCCGCGGGCATTCCCGTCTTCGTCGAGTCGATGCGCGAGCGGAATCTGCGCGACAGCTGGATCGATCGCATCGTAGTGCCCGAGCGGCTCACCGTCGGCAGCCTCGTGGCGGTGACGATCGAAATCGGCAGTCAGCGTGCCGCCACCGGCGTTCTCGAAGTCAAAGCAGCAGACAAAGTGCTCGCGACGAAGCCCGTCACCATGTCCGAGGGTGTGACCTCGGTGCCGATGGACGTGACCTTCAAGGATGCGGGTGCGCAGAAACTCGAGGCGAGTATCACCGTCGACGGGGATCCGCTTGCCATGAACAACCGGCTGGCGCGCGAGGCGCTGGTCGGACCGCGCCCGCGTGTGCTGTATGTCGAGGGCGCGCAGGACAGCGCGCAATACCTTCAGGGCGCGCTCACGCAGTCGGGCTTCGACGTGACGGTGCGGCCGCCGGCGGGCCTGCCGCAACTCGCGGCCGACTTCGATCCGTGGGACGCGGTAATCCTCAGCGATATCGCGCGGACGGCGGTCACGGACACGGCCATGGGCGCGCTGGCGCAGTGGGTGGAGCGCGACGGCGGCGGGCTCTTCATGACGGGCGGCGAGGCTGTGTTCGGCGAGGCCGGCGACAAGGGCGGCCCTCCGGGTTACCGGCACACCGAGATCGAGCGGTTGACGCCTGTGACATTCGAGCGCAAAGACACGCCGGAAGTGGCGCTGATCATCATTCTCGACAAGTCGTGGAGCATGGCTGGCGCGGTCATGGAGCTGTGCAAGGCGGCCGCGCAGGCCGCCGTGGACGTGCTCGGCGACGAACATACCGTGGGCGTCATCACCTTCAACGATGGCCTCAACTGGGACGTGACGCCGCGCAACGTCGGCAAGAACCGCGAGATGATTCGAAAGACCATCGCCGGGATCGAGCCCTCGGGACATACGTTGATCTTTCCGGCGGTCGAGCAGGCCTACATTGCTCTGAAGGATGCGCGCGCCAAAGCCAAGCACGTGGTGCTGCTCTCGGACGGCCGCTCGTATCCCGATGATTACGAAGGCCTTGTGAAGAAGATGGTCGAAGCCAAGATGACCGTCTCGTCCATCGCCGTCGGCCCCGCCGCGGACGTGGAGCTGCTCACCAACATCGCCAAGTGGGGCAAGGGCCGCGGCTACGTCGTGGAAGACGCGAAGGAAGTGCCGCAGATCTTCGTGAAGGAAGCCAAGAACGCGACCAACCCGTCGTTCGACGAAAAGGCCCTGAAGATGACCGTGAAGCAGAAGGGCTTTCTCGAGAACGTGGATTTGACGAAGGCGCCGCCGCTGCGTGGCCGCACCGCGACGGTCGTCAAGGACAACGCGATCGAGATGCTCGCGACCGAAGACGGCGATCCGCTTCTGGCGTTCTGGCCGATTGGCCTGGGGCGTACGGCTGTGTTCGCATCGGACGTCAAGGACCGCTGGGCGACCGAGTGGCTCAAGTGGAAGGGCTACGCGCCGTTCTTCTCGTCGGTCGTGCGCGCCATTGCCCGCCAGCGCCCCGCCGGTGTCGGCGTTGACGTGGTGCCGGGCATCGCACGCGGTGCCATGCGGCCGCTTGCGATCACCGTCGAGGCCCGCGACGCGCATGGCAACTACCTCGACCGGCTCAAGCCGTCGGTCGTCGTGACGGACGCCGCGGGCCGCAACGCCTCGCAGGTCGCGCGCCAGGTCGCGCCCGGCCGCTACGAAGCGCGTGTTGTCGCCGATGCCACGCAGCCGCTCACCGTCACGGTCGATGGCGGCGAATCAGTAAGGGCGACGCGTTTGATCATTCCGGACAACGCGGCCGAGTATCGATTCCGTACGCCTGACGATGCCGGGCTTGCCGCGATCGCGCAGGCGACCGGCGGCCAGGTCGGCGCAACGGCCGCCGCGCTCCGTCGCGCGTCGCAGGCGCAGGCCTCCCGCAGTGCGCTCTGGCCGGCGCTCGTACTCGCGGCACTCGCGCTCTGGTTCGTTGACATCCTCATCCGTCGAATCCGATTCTTCGAGGGCGAAGGGCAGCTCACCGTCTAGCGCTCACTAGGCAGGGGTGCCATATGGCGTCGCCCTCATCTCCAACTGTCGCCGGACATTTCAAGGACCGGCCCACCGTCGTTCGCGACACGTATGACGCCGTCCTCACCGCGGCCCGCGCGCTCGGGCCGGTGCGCGAGGAACCGAAGAAGACGTCGATTCATCTCTGCCGCAAGACTGCGTTCGCCGGCGTCGCAACCAGGCGGAACGGAATCGTCCTGACGCTGAAGGTCGCAGCCGACATCCGAAGCGGCCGCGTCCGTCGCCGCGAGCACGCGTCTGCCCATCGCTGGCATGTGGAGATCGACCTGACGGATCCGAAGCAGGTGGATCGAGAGCTTCGGGGATGGATCAAGCGGGCGTATGAGCTCGGTGCGGAGCGTTGAGGGCATTCGCGCGTTTTGCCGTCGGCGTTGTTGTCGGGGCCTCCCTCGGCGTTCAGGCCGCGCAGGTGGGCAGTCCGGCGTCAGAGGGTTTCGGCCAGAGTGTCTCGGGCCTCCGGATAGGGATTGCCTCCAGCACGGCAGAGCAGCCGGCGAGCGGCGCTGAGTTCATCGTGGTGCTCGAAAACACCGGCGGCTCCGACTTCGTCGTCAACCTGGGAAGCATGCTGGGCAACGGCAGAGTGATTTGGCCGACCGCGGTGCACCTGTTGCTCACCTCTGACGGGACCACGCGCGACTTGCGCTTCTTCGATCGACGCTATCCGGGGATCGCAGGCCGAGTGGACGACTTTCCGGTTCCGCTACGCGCCCGGTCCAGGTATTCGTTCACTGCATCGTTGGATCAATATTCGAGCACCGCGACAAAGGAACTTGCCTTGAGGCTGAGCCCGGGCCGGTATCGAATCGCGGCCCGCTTCGACGGCATGGGCGCCGAGACGGGAAACCTGGACATGGCGGGTCTGAAGTTGATGAACTTCTGGAAGGGCACGGTGCAGTCCGCGGCTGCTGAATTTCAAGTAGTCGCTCGAGCACAGCAGGCAGGCGGTCGCTAGGCGGCTATGTACGTCGGCCCGGCCGTCGCACTCGCATTCGCTCTAGTCATCGCGGGCGCAATCACACTGACCGAGCGGTTTCAGCCGTCGCCTTCGCCGTTCGTGGCGGTGAACCGAGGGCGGTTTCGACATCTGAGTGACGCTAGAATTCCCCAGGAGGCTGGAATGAGTATCCGAACCGCAGTCGCGATTGGCTTGGCCCTGGCCCTGGCGCCAGCGGCCGTTTCAACGCAGCAGAAGACTGATTTCTCCGGCCGCTGGGTCCAGCTCACGCCCGCTGAAGGCGCGGGCGGCGAACAGATCATCAAGCAGACTGAAACGCGCCTCACGATGTATCACGACTCAGAGGGCAGCGGTCATTCGATGGTCTTCAACCTCGATGGGACCGAAGGGCGGAGCACGATGCAGTCACACGGCATGGACATCGTCACCGTTTCGAAGTCCGCCTGGACCGGAGGCAAGCTAACGATCACGAGCAAGACTACGTACACACCCGATCGGGTGATGGATCAGGTCATGGTGTGGTCCATCGATGAAAAGGGTCAGTTCATCATCGATCTCACGCAGACGATGACCGGACGGCCGACGGAAAAGCACACGATCGTGCACAAGAAGCTGTGATGAACCGGGAACCGGACGCGCGAACCCGGAACCCTGCGCCCTGAACCTACGAAGTATTCCTCTCGTAACTCTCCGCCTGTTCGTGCGCATGATACGAACTCCGCACGAGCGGTCCTGACTCGACATGTCCGAACCCCAATTCGAGCGCGATGCGCTTGAGCTCGCGGAATTCCTCGGGCGCGTAGTAACGCTCCATCGGCAGGTGCGCCAATGACGGACGCAGGTACTGTCCGATGGTCAGGATCTGGCAGTCAACCTTGCGCAGGTCGCGCAGCACCTCAACGACTTCATCGACCGTCTCGCCAAGTCCGACCATGATGCCGGTCTTCGTGGGGATCTCCGGCGCCCACGTCCGCGCGCGTTCGAGGAGCTCCAGCGCGCGTGTATAGCGTCCGCCCGGCCGTGCCTGGCGATACAGCCGCGGCACGGTCTCGATGTTGTGGTTGAGGACGTCGGGCCGTGCCTCGAGAACTGTGCGGAGCGGAGCTTCGTGTCCCTGAAAGTCCGGAATCAGAACCTCGACTCGGCACTCGGGCCGGCGTTCCTTGATGGCGCGAATCGTCGCCGCGAACGCGCCGCCGCCGAAGTCCTCGAGATCGTCGCGATCGACAGACGTCACGACGACGTAGGCGAGCTCCATCGTCGCGACGGCTTCAGCCAGCTTCGCCGGCTCGTCGGGATTCAGGGCAAGCGGCGCGCCGTGGGTGACGTTGCAGTAGCCGCACGCGCGCGTGCAGACGTCGCCCATGATCATGAACGTCGCCGTGCCATGGTGCCAGCACTCGCCGATGTTGGGGCAGTGCGCTTCCTCGCACACGGTGTGGAGGTTGAGATCCCGCATCAGGCCCTTCAGCCGCAGGTAGCCCGGCGAGCCGGGCGCCCGGACCTTTAGCCACTCCGGCTTTGGCGCCCGCGCGAGCGTGGCGTCCTTCACCCGTCGGCCGCGTATGAATTGAAGGGGGGCGATGCCTGACATTTCTGCGTAGGCCGGCCCTTCAGGGCCGGCGGAACCCTCTCAGTATAATTCGCGCCATGCCTTCTTCGCTTTCCATCACCTGGCTCGGTCACTCGACGTTCATCATCGGTCTGCCCTCAGGCAAGCGCATTCTCACGGATCCGTGGCTGGGCAATCCCACATGTCCGGCAGCCTTCGCGAAGCCGGAGTCGCTGAAACCCATCGACTTGATTCTGATGTCGCATGGGCACGGCGACCATCGGCGCGACGTCGTCGCCGTCGCGCGTGCGACGGGCGCACCGGTCGCCTGTGTCTACGAACTCGGGGTCTACCTGACCGACAAGGGCCTCACGACCGTGCGGGACATGGGCATCGGCGGCACGCAGGAGATTGCCGGGGTCTCCGTCACGATGACGCAGGCGATCCACTCGGGTTCAATCGACGATGGCTGGCCTGTCGTCTATTCGGGCGGCGCAACGGGCTTCGTGCTGCGCGCGCCGGACATGCCCACGATCTACTTTGCCGGCGACACCGGTCTCTTCGGCGACATGAAGATGATTGCGGAAGTCTACACGCCCGAGATTGCGTTCCTGCCGATCGGCGACCTTTACACAATGGGCCCGGATACGGCGGCGATTGCCGCGCGCTGGCTGGGCGTGCGCCAGGTCGTGCCGATGCATTGGGGTACATTTCCTGTTCTGACAGGAACGCCCGAGACCCTCAAGGCTCACCTCAAGGGCTCGGGCATTGATGTCCTGGCGCTGACGCCAGGGGAGACGGCTCAGTAGGAAACAGAGTCTCGATGTATCAATCTGTCAATACATCTATCTACTTTTCATTGAGCCAGATGTCCTCGACGATCGAGAACGTCTGCGTGCCTACTTCCTTGCCGGCGATTGACAGCGTGACCTTGTAGACGCCGGCGCCGATTCCACCACCGCCGCCTCCGCCAAAGCCACCACCGCCGCCACCGCCACGTCCACCGCCGCCCCCACCTCCGCCCGCGCAGGGCGTTGGGCCGGTCGGCGCGGGCGCCGCGTTCGGATCTGGTGCGCCGCCTCTTCCTCCACCGCCGCGGCCGCCACCACCACCTCCGCCGCCCGGCTGCTGGTCACCCGTCATGCCCCACGTGAAGCGGTTCATGCCGGCCGTTCCGGTGCCGATGCAACGGCGCACGTTCTGTCCCGTTGCGGTGTTCGTGATCGTCACGAGCACTTCGCCGGCTGCGGCCGTCTTCAGGAGGTAGGCAATCGCGGTGCCGCGCGGCGCCGATTCGCCCTCCCACCACTTGTTGCCGGGGACTTCCGTCTGGTTCTTGCGATCCGGCTTCCAGAGGATCGCGTCGCGCGGCTTCAGGAGACGCGCGTCCGCGCCGAGCGCCTCCGGCGACAACTGCTGGAGCGCCGTGATGTCGTCCATGATCCAGATGCCGCGGCCGTGGTGCGCGATGATCAGATCGTTGTCACGCGGGTGAATCAGGACTTCGTCGATTCGCCCGGCCGGCAGGTTCGGCGTGAACCGGTGCCAGGCGCCGCCGTCGTTCAGCGAGATGTACAGGCCGAACTCGGTCGCCGCATAGAGCAGATTCCGGTTCTTCGGATCCTGACGGATCGAGTTGACGTTACCCTTGGGCAGATTGCCGGTTATCGCCGTCCACGTCTGGCCGTAGTTCGTTGTCTTGAACACGTACGGCTTGAGGTCATTCGCGTAGTGGCCGTCGATTGTGGCGTAGGCCGTGCCCGCGTCGTACCACGAGGCCTCGAGGCCGGAGACGTGGTACTCGCGCGTGCCGCCGGGCAGGTTCTTGCCGACCTCGGCCCACGTGAAGCCACCGTCGCGGCTGACCTGAATGTTGCCATCGTTCGTGCCCGCCCAGTAGATGCCAGGCATCACCGGCGATTCCGCGAGTTCGATGATGGTGCCGAACTCGTTCGCCACGAGGCCGTCGTTCTTGGACAGGATGCACTCCACGCCGGCCGTACCGCAGCCCGGCTGCTTGTAGGGCTTCTCGAGGAGCGTCCGCGAGGCCGGATCGATCTTCCGGCCGAGCGGCGTGCTCATCGCCCACGAGTTGCCGCGATCGCGCGAGACGTAGAAGCGTGTGCCGCCGACGAGAAGCGTGGCTGGGTTGTGCGGTGAAAGACGAATCGGTGTGTTCCAGTTCCAGCCCTGCGGCCAGTCATCGTCCGGGCCCATCGTCAAGGTGACGTTGCCACGTCCGCCGCCACCGCCACCGGCGCCACCGCCCCCTCCACCACCACCGCGTCCGCCGCCGCCCGCCGGTTGCGGACGCACGGACTGGGTCGCGCCCGTGCTGAGGTCGTAGCGGCTCATGCCGCCGTTCTGCGACTCGGTATAGAAGATGTTCGGATCCGTCGGATCGATCTGCGTCTGGAAGCCGTCACCGCCGCCGACGCTAATCCAGTTCCACATGTGGATGCCGCCCGACCGCGTCGAGCTCGGTCCGCACCACGAACCGTTGTCCTGAAGGCCCGTGCAGACCCAGTACGGCCGGCGCATGTCGGCGGACACGTGATAGGGAAGTGCCGCCGCCTGAAGGCGCGGCGATTCCCAGGTATCGCCGCCGTCCCACGAGACATCGAGACCGCCGTCATTGCCGTACATGACGTGCTTGCTGTTGGCCGGGTCGATCCAGATCGCGTGGTTGTCGACGTGCCCCATGCCCTGCAGGGGCGTGAACGTCTTCGCGCCGTCGGTCGACTTCTGCGGATTCACGCCGCCGACGAACACGATCTCGGTGTTGTTCGGATCGACGCGGATCTGGCTGAAGTACATCGGACGCTGATTCTGGTTGCTCCGGAACTCCCACGTCTTGCCGCTGTCCATTGAGCGCCAGATACCCGTGCTTTGCGGGTTCGGCGTGCCACCGCCACCGCGTCCACCACCGCCGCCGCCACCACCACCGCCACGTCCGCCGCCGGCCGCCGCTGCGGCCGCTGCGGCCGCCTTTTCGGCCTCCAGGTTGCGCGGTTCCTTGTCGGGCGCGACTTCGATCTGCGCGTAGATGACTTTCTGATTGACGTTCTTGCACCAGTCGAACGAGACGCGCCCCATCGTGCCCCGCGGCAGGCCGTTCGTCGGCGTCGCCATCATGCGCTTCCAGGTCTTGCCGCCGTCCATCGATTCATGGATGCCCGATCCGGGGCCGCCGCCGACGAAACCCCAGGCCGCACGCCTGCGCTCGTAGGTCGAGGCGATCAGGTGATTCGGGTTCGCGGGATCGATGACGATGTCGTTGGCGCCGACGTCCTGATTGATCTTCAGCACGTGCTGCCAGGACTTGCCGCCATCGCTCGTCATGAACACGCCGCGCTCATCATTCGGTCCGAACAGGTGTCCGACCGCCGCGACCCACGCGATGTCCGGATTCTTGGGATGCACGACGATGCGCCCGATCGACTCGGAGTCGACGAGGCCGACGTTCGTGAAGGTCTTGCCTCCGTCCGTCGTCTTGTAGACACCGGTGCCGAAGGAACTCGACTGCCGGTTGTTCGGCTCACCGGTGCCGACGTAGATGACGTTCGGATTCGACGGGGCGATGCCGATGTCGCCAATCGAGTGGCCGATCTCATCGAACAGCGGCTCGAACGTCGTGCCGTTGTTGATGGTCTTCCACAAGCCGCTCACGGCGTAGCCGATGTAGTAGGTCGACGGGTTCGTCGGGTCCGCGGCGATGTCGTCGATGCGGCCGCCCTGACCGGTCGGGCCGATTTCCCGGAACCGGAATCCCTGTAACGCGGGTTCGGTTGGCGCGTTGATGATGCGTCGCGGCGCGGGGGCAGAATCCTGGTTCTGGAAGGCGGGTAGGTCCGCCACGAGCGGATAGCTGGCCAGCAGCAGTCCGGCGAGCAACAGAATCCGGCTGCGAACTGTTCGAACTTGTCGGCGCATACCTCTCTCCTTGGATAGATCTCTGACTTGCCTCCGGGCGAGGCCAGATGAGTGGGAATACTACCGCAGATAGCAGGGCGTTTCGGCCACGACCTCAGACCGAGAGTTCTTTCAGGGCGCGCTCCGTTCGTTCGACAGACTGACCGATCGACGCCGCCGACGTGTCGATGGCGATGGCCGCACGCGAGTAGAGGGGATCGCGCCGGGTGACGAGTTGTCGCAGAGCCTCTCGCGCCTGCGGATGGTTGTCCATCGGCCGGCGGTCGCCCTGGCGCATCACCCGATTCCAGCAATCCTCCGCTCGCGTCTTGAGCCATACCGTCGTCGTCTGGCGGAGCAGCAGCGCGTAGGTATCCGGCGCGGTCACGAGCCCGCCACCGACCGCCAGCACCATGGATTGCCGTCCCGCCAGGACGTCCGACAGCGTTTCGCGTTCGAGCCGGCGGTAGAACTCCTCACCGTGGGTCGCGAAGATCTCGGGCAACCGCATCCCGGCGCGCTGCTCGATCAGCTTGTCCAGCTCGACGAAGCGGAGTTTGAGCCGGCGGGCGAGCCTCCGGCCGATCGTCGTCTTGCCGGACCCGCGCACGCCGAGCAGCGCGATGATGCGCGGCGCCGGGTCCTCGGAGTGGACGGTGACGAGATCGGCCGCGGTTGTCTTGAGCGCGTCGGCCAGATCGGCGAGCCGCCGAATGGAGATGTTTCCGCGCCCTGCCTCGACGTCCATGAGGAAGCGAAGTGACAACCCGGACTTCAGCGCGAGTGCCCGCAGCGTCAGTCCCTGCTGCTGTCGTAGCAGGCGCGCGCGCTGACTGAGAGTGATCAGTACCGGTGGAGGCGGGGCGGCGGCCACTGAAGGAGAGGCAGTTTGCTTCATATGCATGACCTACGAAAGCATTATAGTGCCTTGACAGTCCCGCGAAGCAACCTGTACTCTGTCCGGACCATATGGCTACGACTGAAAGCCCGACCAGCCCGGCCCCCGTTTCGTTCGAAACCGAGCCTTCGAAGTACCGCCACTGGAAACTCACGTTCGAGGGCGAGATCGCCACTTTGGCAATGGACGTCCAGGAGGACGCCGGCCTGCGTCCCGACTACCGGCTGAAACTCAACTCGTACGACCTTGGCGTCGACATCGAGCTGGCCGATGCCATGCAGCGCATCCGCTTCGAGCATCCTGAAGTGCGGGCGGTCGTCATCACGAGCTTGAAGGAACGCATCTTCTGCGCGGGCGCCAACATCTTCATGTTGCGCGGCTCGACGCACTCCTGGAAGGTCAATTTCTGCAAGTTCACGAACGAGACGCGGCTGGGGATGGAGGATGCGAGCGAGCACTCCGGCCTCAAGTTTCTCGCGGCGCTGAACGGCATTTGCGCGGGCGGTGGCTACGAGCTCGCCCTCGCGTGCGATGAGATCGCGCTCGTTGACGACTCGAACTCGGCAGTCAGCCTGCCGGAGACGCCGCTGCTGGCGGTTCTCCCGGGTACCGGCGGGCTTACGCGCGTTGTCGACAAGCGTAAGGTCCGTCGCGACCTCGCGGACGTCTTCGGAACGCTGGCAGAGGGCGTGAAAGGGAAGCGCGCGGTCGAATGGAAGCTCGTCGATGCGGTGTATCCGGCAAGCCGGTTCAAGGAAAGTGTGGCGGCCAGAGCACGCGAGCTGGCGGCACGATCGGATCGTCCCGGCGGTCCCGGCGTCGCATTGAAGCCGCTTGGGGTCAAGGAGTCGGCGGACGCACTCGACTACTCGTCCGTGTCTGTCGCGTTCGATCGTCCGAAAAGGACGGCGACGGTGACGGTGCGCGCGCCGGAGGCGCCGGTACCGACGACACCGGACGCGATCCTGGCCGAAGGCGATCGGTTCTGGCCGCTGCGCGCCTTCCGCGAGCTCGACGATGTATTGTTGAGGCTGCGGACGAACGAGCCGGAAATCGGCACGATCGTGCTCAAGTCAGAGGGCGACCCGGAACGCGTCATCGAAGCCGACGCGGTGCTGAATGCGCAGGCGGGGCACTGGTTCGTCCGCGAAGTCACGCATTTCATCAAGCGCACGTTGAAGCGGCTCGATCTCTCGGCCCGCACCTTCTTTGCCATGATCGAGCCCGGCAGTGCGTTCGTGGGCACGCTCCTCGAGCTGGCGCTGGCCGCCGACCGGTCGTACATGCTCGACGATCCGGATCGGCCGAACGCGATTCAGCTCACCATCATGAACGCCGGACCGTATCCGATGAGCAACGGACTGACGCGCCTGCGGTCGCGGTTCTACGGTGACGACCCGAAAGTGGAGGCCGCGCTGGCGCATGCCGGTCCGTTCGACTCGCACGAGGCGCTCGAAGCCGGTCTTGTGACCTTCGCGCCCGACGAAATCGATTGGGACGATGAAGTGCGGCTGGCGGTGGAGAGCCGCGCGGCGCTCTCGCCGGATGCGCTGACGGGCATGGAGGCGAACCTCAGATTCGTGGGTCCAGAGACAATGGAGACGAAGATCTTCGGGCGCCTGTCGGCGTGGCAGAACTGGATCTTCCAGCGTCCCAACGCCGTGGGTCCGAAGGGGGCGCTCACGGCGTACGGCACGAGCGAACGGGCGGAATTCGACTACGGCAGGACGTAAATGATTTCAGCAGACAAGATCCCCAACAACGTCGATCTGCATCTGAACAAGCGTCTGCAACGCGCGCTCGAGCACTGGCAGCCTGCGTACATCCAGTGGTGGCAGGACATGGGGCCGCAGGGGTTCCAGCACTACCACCAGGTCTACGTCCGAACGGCCATCAGCGTCGATCCGGCGGGCTGGGCACACTTCGAGTACGTCCGCCTTCCCGAGTATCGCTGGGGCATCTTCCTCGCCGATCCGGTCATCAATCGCACCATCGGGTTCGGCGATTTTTACGGCCAGCCGGTCTGGCATGAAGTGCCCGGCGAGTTCCGCAACCAGCTGCGCCGCCTGATCGTCACGCAGGGCGACACCGAGCCGGCGAGCGTGGAACAGCAGCGCTGGCTCGGCCATCGGTGCCCGAGCCTGTACGACCTCCGAAACCTCTTTCAGGTCAACGTCGAGGAGGGCCGCCATCTCTGGGCGATGGTGTACCTCCTGCACTCGTACTTCGGCCGCGACGGCCGCGACGAGGCGGAAGACCTGCTGGCGCGGCAGAGCGGCAACCGCGACAAGCCGCGGATTCTCGACGCCTTCAACGAGCCGATCGACAACTGGCTCGACTTCTTCATGTTCACGATGTTCACGGATCGCGACGGCAAGTCGCAGCTGCTGTCGCTGTCCGAGAGCTCGCTCGATCCGCTGTCACGGACGACGCGGTTCATGCTGACGGAGGAAGCGCACCACATGTTCGTCGGCGAGACGGGCGTGGGCCGGATCATCGAGCGCACCGCGCAGCTGATGAAGGAAGCGGGATTCTCCGAGGACGTGCGGAGTCTTGGCGGGATCGACCTTCCCATGATCCAGAAGCACATCAACCTCTGGTTTTCCCTGAGTCTCGATCTTCACGGCAACGAAATCTCGACCAACGCGGCGGCGTACTTCGCCAACGGCCTGAAGGGCCGCGCGGAGGAAGCCAAGTGGGACGAGCATCGCGTGCTCGAGACGGCCTACGAGCTCGAGGTCATCGAAAACGGGGAAGTGAAGAAGGCGGAGATCCCGATGCGCAACGCCATGAACGAGGTGTTGCGCGACTGGTACGTCGAGGACTGCCAGGCCGGTGTCACTCGCTGGAACAAGATTCTCGAGCGCAACGGCCTGTCCGACCGGTTGCGGCTGCCCGATCGCAAGTTCAATCGGGGGATCGGCCAGTATGCGGCGGCGCACTTCGACCCGGATGGACGCCAGCTCGGCGACGAGGAATGGGCGCGCCGCAAAGGCGAGTGGCTGCCTGTCCCGAGTGACAAGCAGTTCCTGCTCTCGATCATGAACTCCTCGATCTACGAGCCGGGCAGGTTCGCCAACTACATCGTGCCACCCGCGCGCGGCGTCAAGGGCAAGCCCGTCAAGTTCGACTACGTCAGGACTGAAGCCTGATGGCCGGCGCCGCGAAGAAGATCGACTACCGCACGGTCGACGGCGTCGCCGTCCTCACGCTCGTCGAGCCCCCGGCAAACACCTACAGCTACGAGATGATGCGCGAACTCGACGGCGCGATCCTCGAGGCGCGCATGGATCGCGGCGTGCACGTAATCGTCATCACCGGCGCCGGCGACAAGTTCTTCTGTGCTGGTGCGACGATCGGCATGCTCAAGGACGCCGATCCGGACTTCAAGTACTACTTCTGCCTGCACGCCAACGAGACGCTGAATCGGCTCGAGCAGACGCCGAAGCTCGTCATCGCCGCCCTCAACGGCCACACCGTTGGCGGCGGCCTCGAGGTGGCGATGGCGGCCGACCTGCGAATTGCCCGCAAGGACGGCGGCAAGCTCGGGTTGCCGGAAGTCGCACTCGGGGTCCTGCCCGGCACGGGCGGGACGCAGCGCCTCGCGCGGCTCGTCGGCAAGGCGCGCGCGATGGAGCTCATGATTCAGGGCCGCCTCCTGACGATGGAAGAGGGGGCGGCAATGGGACTCGTGAGCGAGGTCTGGGATGCAGACCGACTCGCCGGCCGTTCCTTCATCGACGCCGTCGTCGACTACGCGAAGGAGTTCACGCCGCCGCACAAGGCCAGCCGCGCGGTCGGACGGATCAAACGCGCAGTTCAGTCCGGTGTCGAGGCCGGATTCAGCGAAGGCCTTTCAATCGAACGCGAACTGCAGCAGCTGCTGTTCCAGTCCGAGGACGCCAAGGAAGGTATCGCAGCGAATCTCGAGAAGCGCAAGCCAGAGTTCAAGGGCAATTGAGATAGGGCACACATGAAGGAGTGAAGGCAATGAAGTATGGTTTTCAAAACCATCCCTTCACTACCTTCACTGCTTCATGTGCTCTCTAAGGGAGTTCTTGTCACATGATGCTCGGTCGCAAACAGTTACTCATCAACGGTGAATGGCGCGACTCGTCTTCGGGATCGGTGATGCCGGTCGTGAATCCGGCGACCGAAGAGGTCATCGCGGAAGTCGCGGCCGCGACTCGTGACGATGTCGATGCGGCCGTCGCGGCCGCGAGAGCGGCGCTCACCGGGCCGTGGGGTCAGATGTCGGGCCGCGAACGCGGACGGCTGCTGTGGAAGCTCGGCGAACGCCTGATGGAGAAAGTCGACGAGGTCGCGCGCCTCGAGACGCTGCACAACGGCAAGCCCATCACCGAATCACGGCACATCGAAATCCCGATGGCCGCCGAGTGCCTGCAGTACTTCGCCGGCTGGGCGGACAAGATTCAGGGAGACACGATCCCTGTGAAGGGCAGCGCGCTGGTCTACACGCAGCGCGAGCCGGTCGGTGTCGTCGCCGCGATCGTGCCGTGGAATTTTCCGTTGCTGCTCGCGATGTGGAAAGTGGCGCCGGCGCTGGCGGCGGGGAACACCGTGATTCTCAAGCCCGCGAGCCAGACGCCGCTGACAGCGCTGGCGCTCGGTCAGCTCGCCATCGACGCCGGCCTTCCGCCAGGCGTGCTGAACGTGATCACCGGCGGCGGGAGTTCCGTCGGTCAGGCGATTGTGGAGCACCCTGGCGTCGACAAGATCGCATTCACCGGAGACACGAGCACGGGCAAGGGCATCATGCGGTCGGCCGCGGAAACGCTGAAGCACATCACGCTGGAGCTCGGCGGCAAGTCGCCGAACATCGTGTTTGCGGACGCGGACCTGGATGCGGCCGTCCGGGGCGCGACCGTCGGTATCTTCTACGGCAAGGGCGAGGTCTGCGCGGCCGGTTCGCGCCTGCTCGTCGACAAGTCCATCAAGGATCAATTCATCGGCAAGATCGCCGAACGCACGAAGAAGATGGTGCCGGGCGATCCGCTCGATCCAAAGACGCGCCTGGGCGCGATTTCGTCGAAGGGCCAGCTCGAGCGCGTGCTGAACTACGTGAAGATCGCCAAAGACGAGGGCGCGGACCTCGTCGCGGGTGGATCGCGCGCGGACATCGGCACGGGCAAGGGCTACTTCATGCAGCCGACCGTGTTCGCGAACGTGACACCCGCAATGACGATCGCCCGCGAAGAGATCTTCGGGCCCGTGCTGGCGGCCATCGACTTCGTCGACGTCGATGAAGCGATTGCGCGCGCGAACGATTCGATCTACGGCCTCGCGGCCGGCGTGTGGACGCGCGACGTGAAGAAGGCGCACTACGTCGCCTCGCGGCTGAAGGCCGGCACCGTCTGGGTGAACACCTACAACGTCTACGACACCGCGGCGCCGTTCGGCGGCTACAAGCAGAGCGGCTTCGGCCGCGAGATGAGCCGCTACGCGCTCGACTACTACACGCAGGTGAAAACAGTGTGGGTGGACCTGGGATGAACACCGGTATTGATATATCGATCCATTGATACATCGACCCATTGATTGGCAAGTCAAATGGACCGATGGATCGTTGGATAAATGGAGAGATACACTCTGTCATCCATGGATTTGTGGTCGTGGCGTTCTGAATTCCCGATCCTCGAGACCTGCACCTACCTCGTCAGCCACTCACTCGGGGCCATGCCGGCGCGCGCCCGGCGGTATCTGAGCAAGTACGCCGACGAGTGGGATCGCCGTGGCGTCCGGGCGTGGCACGAAGGCTGGTGGGAGACAGGCCGGACGATCGGCGATCTGCTGGCGCCGGTGCTGGGCGTGCCGAAGGGCACGATCACGCTGCATCAGAATGCCACCGTGGCGCAGTCGGTCGTGCTGTCCTGCTTCTCGTTCGAGGGACGCCGGCGGAAGGTCCTGCTCCAGGATCTCGACTTCCCGACCAACCACTACCTGTTTGAAGGGTTTCGCCGGTACGGCGCGGACGTGCAGTATGTGAAGTCCGACGATTCGGTGACGGCTCCGATCGAGCGCGTCGTGGACGCGATCGACGACGAGACCGTACTCGTGCCGCTCTCGCTCGTCTTGTTCCGGAGCGGATGCCTGCAGGATGTGCGGCCGGTGATCGAAAAGGCGCACCGCGTCGGCGCGCGCGTCGTGCTCGACGTGTATCAGGCCGCGGGCACGATTCCAATGAACCTCGAGGCGCTCGGCGCCGACTTCGCCGTCGGTGGCTCCGTGAAATGGCTGTGCGGTGGCCCCGGGGCCGGATACCTTTACGTCCGTAAGGATCTGCTGAACGAGATGCGGCCTTCGGTGGTCGGCTGGGCCGGACATTCGTCGCCGTTCGAGTTCTCGACCGGGGCCGTGCGATACGCGAGCGGTATCGAGCGCTTCCAGACCGGTACGCCGAATGTTCCCGCGTGGTACGCGGCGAGCGCCGGCTATGAGATCGTCGGCGAGATTGGCGTGCCTGCTATTCGTCAGCGGTCGCTCGCCCTCACAGGCCGTCTGATCGAGGCGGCCCAGGCCCGCGGCTGGCGTCTCAACACCCCCACAGCTGATGCCTGCCGGGGCGGGTCTGTGGTCATCGACGTTCCCAACGGCGCCGCCGTCGCGGACGAGCTCATCCGTCGCCAGGTCATCGTCGACCACCGTCCCAACGCCGGGATCCGCGTCGCCCCGCACTTCTACAACACGGAAGCGGAAGTCGACGCCGCCGTCGCGGCTATCGACGAGATCCTCGCAGGACAACCCGCATGAGTGATGTACGCACGATCACGGTGCTTGGCGCCGGCACGATGGGACACGGGATTGCCCATGCGGCGGCATCGTCGGGGTACGAGACCAGGCTGTACGACGTCAGCGAAGCCCAGCTGGGCAAGGCTCGCGCGCAGATCGAGGGCGTGTTCAAGAAGGCGGTCGAACTCGGGAAGGCAACGGCCGCGGACGCGGACGCAGGGCTCGAGCGATTGACGACGACGTCGAGCGTCGCCGAGGCGCTGGCCGGCACGGACTTCGTCATCGAGGCGGCCCCGGAGCGCATCGATCTCAAGATGGCGCTCATGGTGGACATCGATCGGCACGCGCCGGACGCGGCGATCGTGGCGACCAATACGTCGGCACTCAGCATCACCGAAATGGCCGCCGCGTCGAAGAATCCGGCCCGCGTCGCCGGCATGCACTTCTTCAATCCGGTGCACCGGATGAAGCTCGTCGAGATCGTCCGCGCGCTCGAAAGCGGCGAAACCGCCCTCACGGCGATTGAGACCGTGGCGAAGGCGATGGGCAAGGAGACCGTGGTGGTCCGCGAGTCGCCTGGATTCATCACGACGCGCGTGAACGCCACCATCGGGAACGAAGCGTTCTACATGCTGATGGAGGGCGTCGCGTCGGCGCGCGACATCGACAAGGCACTGAAGCTCGGTTTGAATCATCCGATGGGGCCGTTCGAGCTCGTCGATCTCGTCGGCCTCGATACGCGACTGAGCATCCTCGAATACCTGCACAAGAGCATGGGCGAGAAGTACCGGCCGTGTCCGTTGCTGGCGCAGTACGTGAAGGAAGGGCGCCTCGGCAGAAAAGTCGGGCGAGGGGTTTATGACTACTGACAGCGATCCGACCCGTCGTGATTTTCTGAAAACCGGAACGGCGGCGCTGGCGGCCGGCGCGATCGCCGTGCGGTCGGCCGGCGACGCGAGCGCCGAGGAGCAGGCGGCTTACAGCGCGATGTTCGCGGCGCCACGGATCGAAACGGTCCGCATCGGCTACGTTGGTGTCGGCCTCCAGGGGGGCGGCCACGTCCAGAACCTGCTGAAGATTCCGGGTTGCCGCATCACCGCGGTGTGCGACATCCGCGAGGAACGGACGACATGGGCCCGCGATCAGATCGTCAAGGCGGGGCATCCGCCGCCAGCCGTCTACAACAAGGGCCCCCGCGACTTCGAGCGGCTGTGCGAGACGGAGGACCTCGATCTCGTCTACACCGCGACGCCGTGGGAGTGGCACGTGCCGGTGATGCTCGCCGCGATGAAGAGCGGCAAGCATGCGGCGACGGAAGTACCGGCCGCGATGACGCTCGAGGACTGCTGGGCGATCGTCGAGATGGCGGAGAAGCAGCGCAAGCACTGCGTGATGATGGAGAACTGCAATTACGACTGGCCCGCCATGATGTGCCTGAACATGGTGCGTCAGGGCCTCTTCGGCGATCTGCTGCATGCCGAAGGCGGGTACCTCCACGACCTGCGCGGGATCAAGTTCGAGAACCGCAATGAGGGTCTCTGGCGCCGCGCCTGGTCGATGAAGCTCAACGGCAATCTCTATCCGACACACGGTCTCGGTCCAGTCGCGAACTGCCTCGACATCAACCGCGGTGACAAGTTCGACTACCTGGTGTCGATGAGCAGCGGCTCGCGTGGACTCCAGGACTGGGCGAAGGATCATTTTCCGGAGGGCGCCCCTCAGCGACAGGAGAAGTTCGTCCTCGGCGACGTCAATACCAGCTTGATCAAGACCTCGCGCGGCCGGACGATCATGGTTCAGCACTGCACGAACCTGCCGCGGCCGTACAGCCGCATCAACCTGGTCCAGGGAACGAAGGGACTGTTCTCGGGCTATCCGCATCGTCTCTACATCGAGGGGCGCGGCCGGCTGGATCAGTGGGTGGACGCCGCCACGCTTCGTTCGGAGTTCGAACACCCGCTGTGGAAGGAAATCGCCGAGCAGGCGCAGGGCGCCGGCCATGGCGGCATGGACTTCATCGAGGACTACCGGCTCATCAAATGCCTGCGCGAGGGCGCGCCGCTGGACATGACCGTCTACGACGCCGCCGCGCTCAGCGCCGTTGTCGATCTGAGCGTCCGGTCAGTCGCGCGCAGCGGGCAGCCTATGCCCGTGCCCGACTTCACGCGCGGGCGCTGGCGAACGACGCCCGCGTGGCCGATCGTGCACATGTAGGGAGCGACGCCAGCGACGCCAACGACGCCGATATGAGTTATCGCATCGCAGAGGCGCTCGAACGCGCCGGGATGCCTTCGGGGGATCTGCAGGGCCGAGTCGCGCTCGTCGAATCGGTTGTCGCCGACTTCGAGCAGACGACCGGCCACGCCCCCGCGTGGGTGTGGTGGGTACCCGGCCGCATCGAGCTCTTCGGCAAACACACGGACTACGCGGGCGGCCGCTCGCTCGTCGCTGCCGTGCCGCGGGGATTCGCCGTCGCGGCAGCGCCACGCGCGGACGGACGCGTCGTCGCGCGCGACGCCCGTGGTCCTGTCGACATGCAGTGCGTGCCTACCGATGAGACCGCCGTCTTCAAGGGGTGGACGAACTACATCGCGGTGGTTGCGCGGCGTCTTGTCCGGAACTTCCCGGCCGCGGACCTGGGCACGGACATCGTCTTTGGCAGCGACCTGCCGCGCGCGGCCGGCGCCAGCAGCTCATCGGCGCTCGTGGTGGGCGTCGCGCTGGCCTTGATCCGCCGGGCCGCGCTGACGGATCGCCCGGACTGGCGCGACGCGATCACGTCGCGGCTCGAGCTCGCCGGGTATCTCGGCGCCGTCGAGAACGGCTTGACCTTCGGTGCGCTCGCTGGAACGTCGGGCGTCGGCACGCACGGCGGCAGCGAGGATCACACGGCGATTCTGAACGCGCGCCCGGAAGCGTTCAGCGCCTTTTCATACGTGCCGGTGAGGCCGATCGGCGCGGCGATTCTGCCCCCCGGGTGGAGATTCGTCGTGATGCCGAGCGGTGTCGAAGCGTCCAAGGCGGGCGAGGCCCTCGCCAGCTACAACCGTGCGTCGCTTGCGACCCGGGCGCTCACCGAGGTCTGGTCGCGCCACGTGGGAGTACCGGCCGCGACGCTGTCGGCGGCGTTGGCCGCGGCAGCGCGCGCCGGCATCGGTATGGACGAGGCGATTGCCGCACAACGCCACGCGGACTTCTCGCCAGAGGATTTGAAGACGCGACTGGCGCACTTCGTCGAGGAGGACGGCCGTATTCCGCTCGCGCTCGACGCGATTCGCCGATCGGATGCCGCCGCGTTGGGAGAGTTGTCGGCCGGTACGCAGCGCGACGCCGACGCGCTCCTCAGGAATCAGATTCCGGAAACAAACGCGCTCGCGCAGGCCGCGCGCGAGACCGGGGCGTTTGCGGCGAGCAGCTTTGGCGCGGGCTTCGGCGGCAGCGTCTGGGCCATGGTGCCGGCCGAAGACGCCGTCGCTTTCGCGAATCGGTGGCACGCGCGGTATCTCGAGACCTGTTCGCCGCCGCGGCCGGTGACCGCCTTCGTGGCGAGACCCGCGCCGCCCGCCACCGAGCTCGTCTTCAGCGAATGACGATCTGACCGATCAGATTGCCCTGGCTCGGGTTGTCGTGATCGTGGAACCCGCATGTTCGCGTCACCACCAGATTGCCCGTTTCGCGGCTTTGCCCAGGTGAGAGGAAACCGACCTGATTGATGTCGGGGCAGTCGTTGTGGTCCGGATGCGGATCCGACGTCATGTTGTGCGGGCGCGAGTCGTTGTTCACGAAGAGCACGCGCGTGCCGAGGGCAATCGAGATGTTACGGGGATCGGCCCCGCTCGACGTGATCGTGATGGTGTTCGTCTGAACCTGCGGCGTGTTGCCGGGGCTCGGGACGCTCGGGGACTTGTTGCATGCGACGATCGCGGCGGCGAGTACCGCGAGAACGATGCGCCTGGCGGATGTGGCGGGCATCAGAAGAATTTCCTCGTGAGGTTGAAGCCGATGAACCAGTCGTCCTTGTTCACGCCGCCTCGCGCGATCTGGCGGAAGGTCGTGCCCAGGGCATTGGAGACGTTGAACTGGAAGACGTGGCCGCCCGCGCGTTTCTCGATGCCGAAGCTGACGTGGTCTACGCCGTCACGGTATCCGCCAATCTGCGGCGCGGCTTCCGCCACGATGTAGGTACGCGACTTCCCGAGGCGCAGCCTCGCCCCGAGCCCGAGCAGCATCGTGTGCCGGTCGCCGGTGCCGGAGTGATTCGTATTGGACACGAACAGCGGCTGCGCGTAGACGGCGCCGCGGTCGGTCAGTTCATGCCCGATCACCGCGCCAACCGTGCCTGAGAAGTGCTCGCTCAGGTTGTTCTCGCCTTCGACCGCAACGACTGCGTCCGCTGTGACGGCGCCGCGGTGATGGAACCGGACAACCTGCTGCTGGCCGAGAATCTGGATGGCGCGATCGTTCGTGCGATGCAGCGCCACCTGCGTGCCCGGCCTGACCCCGTAACGCAGCTCGAAACCAACGCGCGCGGAGCTGTCGAAGCCGAAAAAATCCGCGAAGAAATCGCCTGCCGATCCCGAGGCGATCGGCCGGGCGAACCGGTGGGTGAGCCGGAATGCGAACTTGCCCGAGGGCATTCGCAGCGTGGTCGGCAGCGCACCCAGCGTGAAGTCAGGCTGGGCCGGATTCGGCCGCAGGTCCTGATCCGGGTCGGTCGCCGCCTGCCCCTGCTGGGCCAGGACGGACGCGGTGGCGCCGGGCGTCGATTGCGCCGTCGCGAACGACGGCAGGAGCAGGGCAGTCACAACGAACACGAACGAACGGACGACGGACATCGCGTACGCCTCCAGGCGTCTGGCTTCGACCCATGATAGCCCGTGAGGTACAATCCTCCCGACCGATCGGCCGAGAGCGGCCGACTTCGCGAGGAGAGAATGGCGTACGTAATCACCGAGCCCTGCATTGGCACCAAGGACACCGCCTGCGTCGATGTATGCCCCGTCGACTGCATCCATCCGCGCAAGGATGAGCCGGCGTTCGAAGCCGCGAAGATGCTCTACATCCATCCGGATGAGTGCATCGACTGCGGGGCGTGCGTGCCGGCCTGTCCGGTGGAGGCGATCTTCGCCCTGGATGAGACCCCCGAGAAGTGGAAGGACTACATCCAGACCAACACGGACTACTACAAGAAGTAGCCACGCGAACGGAGCGGGGCGAAGGGGCCCCGCGAGTGAGCGTGTCGGGGTGCTCGCAGGGGCGAAGCCCCTCGAATTAAGAATGGACTCTCCTTACCTGGACTTCGACCGCCCGGCCTGGGCGGCGCTCCGTGAGGCCACCCCGCTCACGCTCACCGAGACCGATCTCTCCGAGCTTCGCGGCCTCAACGAGCGCGTGTCCCTCGCCGACGTCGAGGAGATTTACCTTCCCGTTTCGCGCCTCCTGAACCTGCACGTCGCGGCGACGCAGAACCTGCACAAGGCCACCGACATCTTTCTCGGGAGCGCTCCCGCGCCCACGCCGTACGTCATTGGCGTCGGCGGCAGCGTGGCGGTCGGGAAGAGCACGTTCGCGCGCGTGCTTCGCGCGCTGCTGGCGCGGTGGCCGGACCATCCGCGCGTCGATCTCGTCACGACTGACGGTTTCCTGCTGTCGAACAGGGTGCTCGAGGAACGCGGCCTGCTCGCCCGGAAGGGCTTTCCCGAGAGCTACGACGTCCGTTCGCTCGTGCAGTTCATGGCGGACGTGAAAGCGGCGGCCGGCGCCGTTCATGCGCCGGTGTACTCGCACCAGAAGTACGACATCGTTCCGGGCGAATTCCAGGTCGTCGATCGCCCGGACATCGTGATTGTCGAGGGACTGAACGTCCTGCAGATCGGCCAGGCGAGCCGGTCGCTTCGCGTGTTCGTGTCCGACTTCTTTGATTTCTCGGTTTACATCGACGCGCCCGAGGAGGACATCGAGCGCTGGTACATCTCGAGGTTCATGACGCTTCGGGAGACGGTCTTCCGCGACCCGCGATCGTACTTCCATCGCTACGCGGCGCTGACCGAACCGGAGGCCACCGCCACGGCGCAGGAGATTTGGCGCACCATCAACGGCGTCAATCTCCGCGAGAACATCGTCCCGACACGGGATCGGGCCCGCCTGATTCTGGAAAAGGCCGGCGACCACGCCGTCCAGCGGATCCGGCTGCGCCGGATCTAGGCCGTCAGGGCTTTCTTCGCGGCCAGGCGCGCGACACGGCGGCCCTCGGCCTCGCGGGCGCGCTGGCGTTCTTCGTCGGACTCGAGCAGCAGGGGCGGCACCTTCACACGGCCCAGCTCCTTGTCGACCGTGACGAACGTCAGATACGCGATGCAGGTCAGTTGGCGCTCGCCCGTCAGCGTGCCCTCCGAAAAGACTTCGACCATCACCTCGAGCGACGTCGTGAACGCGGCGGTGACCACCGCCCGCAGGATGATCAGATCCCCGACTTTGATCGGATGCAGGAACTGCAGTCCGTCCACGGCGGCCGTCACCAGAAGGCTCCGCGTGTGACGGTGACATGCGATGGCGCCGCAGATGTCGATCAGGTGCATGACCTGTCCGCCCAGGATGAACCCGAGAGGATTCGCGTCGTTGGGCAGGACTACCTGCACCATTTCCGTGTAGGAGTCGGAGGGGCGCTTTGCCTGCATCACGTGTTCAAGTTCAAAGTACGAAGTTCGAAGTTCAAAAAGAGCATGGCGCCCGATTCGAACTTCGAACCTTGAACTTCAAACTTGCTTAAAA
The DNA here is from genome assembly GCA_035606665.1 of Vicinamibacterales bacterium. Classification (GTDB taxonomy): domain Bacteria; phylum Acidobacteriota; class Vicinamibacteria; order Vicinamibacterales; family SCN-69-37; genus DASUGC01. The sequence goes on from DATNEY010000021.1 coordinate 98,772, forward strand.
GTCGTAGCCGATCCAGAACGAGAACCGGACCTTGCGGAAGAACGAGCTGCCGCTCGTGAAACCGCTCGGATCCTGGTTGAGCGCGTCAGCGGCGAAGCGCAGGTCCTCCCAGTTGCGGTTGAACAGCGTCTTCCACGACCAGTCGAAGTGCATCGGGAAGCCGAGGAGGAAGCTCTCGAGTCCGAGGCCGTACGACGCGCGGGCGTCGACGAGACGGAGCCCGCTGACCTGGAAAGCCGGGCCGTAGACCGGCGTGAGATTGCCCAGGAGGTCCTGGCTGTACCCGAGGAACGGCGAATACGCCTCGCTCTTGGTCGTGAGCACCGTGAACTTCTCGCCGTTGAACCCGCCGCCACCCATGTTGAAGAAGAAGGTGCCGCGCAGTCCGCCAAGCACGCCGACCGGCGTGAGCATGGCTTCGATCAGCGGGAAGCGGAGCTCGGCATTGGCGAAGAACGCCTTCTGGCCGATGAACTCCAGGTAGTCGTAGCCGCGCATTTCTCCGTTGCCGCCGAAGTACAGGAAGTCCGGGTTGCGGCCCCAGCTCTTGAAGCCCTTGAACCTCAGCGCGAGCACGCCGTTCGCGACAATCCGCTTGTAGTGGCGGAGGTCGCCGTCGATGGTCCGGCGGGACAGCCAGTTGTCGCTGATGGCGGGCGAGCCTTCGAACGTGATCTTGAAGGTGTTGCCCGCGACGGGTCCGTATTCACGGAAGACCGTCGTTTCGCGCACGAGGGAAAGACCGAAGGGCGCCATGTGGCCGTTGCGGAACAGCGCCGAACCGTACTGGCTCTGCTGGTAGTCCTCGGCGAGCTGCTGGAGGGCCGGGTTCGTGTACGACTCGCTCATGTGGATGTACCCGCCGAACAGCTCCGCGCGCGTGTACCGGTTGAACGGATAGATGGCGAACGCCGTGGCGCCCTTCTGGCTTTGCACGGCCTCGGCCAGATCGCGATCGATGTAGGGCGCGAGTGACGGGTCGTACAGGTACTGGTTCTGCCCGAAGTAGAACGTGTCCGAACTGAATCCCTGAATCGCGTACTGAATACGGTTCGCGATGTTCAGGTACGTGAACGCCATCGTCCGGTACTGCGACACCGACTGCGCGTAGAAGCTGATCTGCTTGTCGCCGAGCAGGTCGGTGAAGGTGACTTCCGTGTTGCCGTAGAAGTTGCCGCCGCTGGTGACGCCGAGGCCCACCGGCGGGCGGCCGGCGAGCGTCATGCCCTGGAAGCGGCCCTTCTTGCTGATGTTGTCGCGCACGAGCGTGTGCGACAGCGGCGGCTGGAACTCGGGCGGCATCGGCCCCGGCGTGCCGAAGTCGGCGGACGCCACCGTGGCGATCGGCTTCTTGTCGCCGGTCACCGTGTGGATGCCGTCCTCGCCCTTGTAGTACGACACGAACGCCACGCGGAGCGGTTCGGCGGACTTGAGCACGACGGGCGAGACGTTGCCGCTCATCGTGTCCGTGAGCTGCTTGAGCTCGCCGGTGCCGAGGTCCAGCGTCCAGACGTTCGGAATGTTCGCGTTGCGCGCCACTTCCGGGAGGATGTTCACGTTGGGATCGATCGCCGTCGATGTGAAGACGAGCGTCCGCGGGTTGTAGAACTTGGCGGCCGTGTCGTCGTGCGTGCCGAACGTCAGCTGCTTCTTTTCGCCCGAGCCCAGCGTGAGCTGGAAGAGCTTGTCGTTGCCGCTGACGCGGGCCGTATAGACGATCGTCTTGCCATCGGGCGCGAACGTCGGCGAGAAGTCCGCGATGTTGTCCTTCGTGAGGTTGGTCAGATTGCCGGTCGCCACGTCGAGCGAGAAGATGTCGCTCACGCCACCCTGGAGCGCCGAAAACACCACGGTCTTGCCGTCGGGGCCGAAGGCCGGCGATTCCGGGCTGTCCACGGTCTTCAGATCGAACCGGTGCTCGATGTGCCGCGTCGAGACATTCTGCAGGATCAGCGTCTTGTACTTCTCGGTCTTCGCGAAATACGCGACGGTGTCGCCGACGGGCGCCCACGCGATCCACGGCACGAGGTTGCCGCGCAGGCCGCCGGCCGTCGAGATGCTCTCGTAGCCGTGGGTGTGGTCGAAGCCCTTGGTGAGGTTGTCGATGACGTCGCCGTCCTTGGCGGAGATCAGGATGATGTCGAGTTCCTGATCGCGCGCGTTGCCGACGACCGCCGCCATCATCTCGCCCGATGGCGAGGGCTCGATCGAAAGCACCGCGACGTACTGCGGGAACTTGCGCGGTTTGGGCGCGAGGTTCTTGCCGTAGTCGGCCGGACGTTCCTTGTCGCGGAACGGACGGAAGCGCTCCTTCAGGTACCGGTCGAACATCTCGTCGAACTCGTCGGGCTTCACGCGCAGCGCTTCCTCGTACGCGCCTTCGCCGCCGCCAATCACGCTCTTACGCAGCGAGAACAGGAACTGCCGGAGCCCGTCCTTGCCCCACTTCGACTCGATGAACTCGAACGTCGCGTGGCCGAGTGAATAGGGGAGGCGGCCGGAGAGCGGCTGCGTCTCGAATTCGCTCATCTTGGGAACGTTGTCGGAGAGCGCCGCGTCGCGTACCTGCATCAGGTCGAGCACGTTCCAGTAGCCGGCCATGTAGTTGGCCAGGCCCTCGTCGACCCACAGCGGCAGGTTCGCCCCCATGATGCCGCGCGGGATGATGTGGAACTCGAAGACGTGCGTGAGTTCGTGCGTGATCAGCCGGTAGAGCTGATCGGGCGGCTCGTCGATGGGCAGCACCATCCGGTTCCGCTCGGGTTCCGCGAACGCCAGCACGCCCTCGGGCAGGCCCGCGGCGATGTTGTTCGTCATGAACTCGCTCTGGGTCTTGAAGAGGACGAGCGGGATGCGCTCGGGCAGGTCGTGCTTCAGCTCCGCGCTGATGTGCTGGTAGGCGTTTTCCGCGTACGACGCGACACGCTGAAGGTGCTGCTCGAGCGCCGGATAGTAGTAGATCTCGAAGTGGTCCGTCTTGTAGATGAGCCAGTCGAACTTGGTGTGGTGCACCAGGTTCTTGCCGAAGTACGGGACGAAAGGCGTCTGCGCCGCCAGGGGCGCCGGCGTCATCGTGAGGACCGCAAATGAGAGGAGGCCGACAAACAGGAACGACATGCGCGAGCGGCGCATCCGCATGGGGACACCTCGATAGGGGAGGAACAACACTCGAGAAATCTTACACCGCCGGGGCAACGAGCAAACCGCGTGCCTCCGCGCGCCCGCGTGAATTCGCCATGCACCAACGGCCCTTGTGCCCCGCCGTGGACACCAGGTGACGCGCGCAGGAGACGGCCGGGGTTGTAGTAATGTTGGTTCAATGATGCGCGTGGGTTGGCGGCGCCTGCTGTTGGCGACCGTTGCGGCAATCGGAATTGCCACAGTTTCGTCATGTTCTTCGACGTCGAGCGAGGTGCCGCCGGTGCTCGCCGGCGACCTGGCGAACCTCAGCTACAAGCTCAAGGACATGAACGGCCAGGAGGTAAACCTGGCTTCCTTCAAGGGCCGGCCCATCATCCTCAACTTCTGGGCGACTTGGTGCGGCCCCTGCAAGGCCGAGATTCCGATGCTCATGGCCCTCGCCGATCAGTATCGCGATCGCCAGCTCGCCGTGCTTGGCGTCTCCGTGGACGACTCGCCTGAGGATCTGAGGAAGTTCGCCGAGGAGTTCAAGATGAACTATCCGGTGCTCGTCGGCCTCGGCCAGCACGAGTTTCAGGAGAAGTTCGAGGCGGTCGTGGCCATTCCGGTGACGTGGTTCATCCGGCCCGACGGCACCGTGTTGAAAAAGCACCAGGGCCCTGCGTCGAAGGACTGGTTCGAGTCACAGGTGAAGGCGATGCTCGCGGCGTCGCCGGCGAAGCCCGAGGCGAACTGACGTGTCGTCGAACAGGACACCGAAGAAAGAAGAAGTGGCGGGTCCCACCGGCGCCGCGCTGGCCTGTGGATGCCGTGTCGTGTTCCACCCTGGATCCGACGAGAGCCCGTTGCTCGTCGTCGTCGAGCACAAGGCCGAGTCATGCGGTGTCTCGCTGCACGTCGCCGGACTTCCGGTGTACGACCGGCGCGCGGCGATGCGCCCCTCAACCCGTGTCGGCCCGCCGCTCCAACCCGACTTCGAAGACGGATAGCTCGAACAATCTGCAACCGACAAGCCGCAACCTGCAATTCGGAGTGGATCCCCTTGCAGGTTGTTGGTTGTCGGTTGCAGGTTGTCTATGGCTTCGGTTTCTGCTTTTGCGGCGCCGAGCTTCCGTCGCGCCCCGCGTCCTGCACGGCCCGGCGGAGCAGGAACTCGATCTGTCCGTTCAGGCTGCGCAGATCGTCGTTCGCCCACCGCTGGATTGATTCCAGCAGATCGCGATCGACCCGGAGCAGGAACGGTTTCCGATCCGCCATGGCCCAACGCCGTTACTGATAGATCGTCCCGGTGTTGACGACCGGCTGTGTGTTGCGATCGCCGCACAGCACCACGAGCAGGTTGCTCACCATTGCGGCTTTGCGATCGTTGTCGAGCGTCACGACGTCGCGCTTGGACAACAGATCGAGCGCCATCTCCACCATGCCGACCGCGCCTTCCACGATGCGTTGCCGCGCGGCGATGATCGCGCCGGCCTGCTGCCGCTGCAGCATCGCCGCGGCAATCTCCGGCGCGTAGGCGAGATGGTTGATCCGCGCCTCCAGCACTTCGACGCCGGCCTTGTTCAGCCGCGCCTGGACCTCTGCTTTCATCAACTCCGCGATTTCCGTCGTGTTGCTGCGCAGGGACATGTGGCCGTCGACGTAGGCGTCGTACGGATAGTGCATCGCCAGATTGCGCACGGCGGCCTCAGTCTGCACCTTGACGTAGTGCTCGTAGTTGTCGACTTCGAACAGGGCTTCGGCGGTTTCCACGACGCGCCACACGACGATGGCGGCGATCTCGATCGGATTGCCCTCGAGATCGTTGACCTTGATCTGCGCGCTCTCGAAGTTCCGAATCTTCAGGGAGATGGCGCGGCGGCGAAACAGAGGGTTCGACCAGTGGAATCCGTCGCGCTTGACGGATCCGCTGTAGCGGCCGAAAAGCGTGAGCACGCGCGCTTCGTTCGGGTTGACGACGAAGAAGCCCTTCAACAGGAAGATCAGGAAAACCATCACGACGATCCAGGCGACGAGTCTGAGCGGGTTGCCGACACCGTCGTCCACGGCCTGCGCCGTGACAACGAACTGCCAGAGCGACAGGGCAAGGGCTGTAAACCAGACTGGCACGGCCAGCCATCCGGAAATCGTGGAGAGAGAACGCTCGCGAATCATGGTCGCCTCCTCGCGCCTGGGCGCGATGTCAGATTGATATCACTCTGATGTCAATACGTCAAGAGGCGCTAGGAGTTCCGGACACCGCGAAGCCCCGAGCGTAGCGAGGGCGCTGAGCGTCCGAGGGCAAGCGCGTGGGGGTGGGGCCCCACGCGAACTAAAGGAAAGACGACCCTTAGCACCGAACCCGAATATCCGCGACCAGGGGCAGGTGGTCTGAGGCCACGAGCGACAGACGCGTCCTTGGCAGGTGGACGTGCCGCACCTCGACGTCGCCCGCGAAGTAGATGTGGTCGAGGTGCAGGATCGGCAGGAAGCCGGGGTACGTGCGCCGGCGCTTGAGAAACGGATACAGGTCCACGCTCGACAGCCGCGCGGCCAGCAGATCGGACACGAAGCCGCGGCCCCACTCGTTGAAGTCGCCGACAACGATCTTCGGCCCCGGCGTGCGGCGATCGTGGACCCACGCAGCGAGCCGGGGCGCTTGATAGCGCCGCTCGAGCAGCGCCGTGCCGAAATGCACGTTGTAGAACTGCAGGTGATGGCCGTCGCCGAGCTCGATCGTCGCGCGGTGCGAATTACGCGGCTCGGACGTCTTCCAGGAGAGGTCGTAGTGCGCGTGATCGAGAATCGGGAACCGGCTCAGGATGACGTTGCCGAACTGATGCCGCCGCAGCTCCTTCGTCGGCGCCATGATCCAGCCCATGCCGAGCGCTGCCCCGATGACCTCGGCATGGCCCGGTCCGGTCAGCCCAGGGCCGATGACCTCCTGCAGCGCGATGACGTCCGCCTCGGTCGCCGCGAGCACGCGGGCAATGCGGTCCGGCCGCGTGCGCCGATCGAGTCCGCGCGCGCGATGGATGTTGTAGGTGGCGACTCGCACGTCCACGAAATCGCGCGACATCACATTTATGATAGTGCGGAGTGCCCAGTGCGGCGTGCGGAGTGCTGCTCCAGGCATTCCGCACCTCGCACACCGCACCACGCACTGAGGATGTCTCCATGGGTGTTCTGAGAACCGAATTTGAAGTGACGTGTCCCTGCTGCCAGTCCACGCTCGTCATCGACGAGGGCCTCAAGCGCGTCGTGCGTCACACCGAGCCCGAGCGAACCGACAAGCCGAAGCTGGACGATGCCCACAACATCCTGGCGGAGGCCAAGGCCCGCCGCGATGCGTTGTTCGAGCAGTCCGTGCAGTCCGAGAAGACCCGCGGTGATGCGCTGTCGAAGCGCTTCGAAGAAGCCCTGAAGCAGGCCCGTGAGGAGCCCGTCTCGAAGCCTCAGCGCGACTTCGACTTGGATTGAGGCCACGCGCTCCACGTTCGCCGATCGTAGAACGCGGGCTTCCGGCCCGGGTTTGCCTTGATGAACTCAAAGTAGCGGCGGCGAAGGGCGCGCACGCGCGTGGGCGAGGACGAGATCTTGCGATGCGGGATCTCGAATAGCAGCCGTTCCACCTTCCAGACATTGCCTGGCGACAGCCGCCAGTCGTAATTGCCGAGCACCCGCAGGTCGACGGTTCCGTACGCCTTGAGGCATCCGGACGTGTCGACGAAGGGATCGAAGTAGGTCAAGGCAAGGTGCCGCAGGGCTCTGAAGACGGGCTTGCGGCCGTGCAGTCCGGGATCGCGCGAGCGCGCGACGGAACCCCATCGGCCGCGATGCTGGTAAATGAAGATGGCGTGATCGAGGCCGTCGATTGATTCGAGGCTCATCAGGAGTGGCGGGTATCCGTGCTGCTCGAGCACAACCGTCGCGAAGAGTGCCGCCTCGAGACAGTGCGCGGTGTGGTGCTTCACGACACCGCGGAACGTCCGCAGCTTGGCGGGCTCGGGCGGCGGCTCGGTGTTGTACGGCAGGCGATTCAGGTAGGCCTGGACCGCGCGTGGCGTGCGAAGCCGGCGGATCAACCGCCGTTCCTGCGCCGTGAATTCGCCCGCTGCCGGCCGGTTCGTGCTCACGGCTGTTTGACGGCCGCGCGAATGTCCTCGAGCGCCCTCGACGGCGTCCATTCGTTGCCCGTGTAGATCTTCTCAATGCGGCCATCGGCGCCGACGAGTGCGGTCCGCAGGTTGTGTGTGATCTCCTGTGCGCCAGACGGACGGATCAGTCCCACACCAAGTTTTGCGGCGAACTTGTCCATCGTGCCGCGATCGCCGGTCAGCATCGTCCAGATGGCCGGGTCGGCCCTGAGCTTCTTCGCGTGCGCCGCAAGCACCGCGGGCGTGTCGAACTCGGGATCGAAGGACAGCGTCACGAGCCGGAGTTTGTCCCGCAAGGCCGCATCGGCGGTCACCGCCGCCTGAATGGCCGCGAAGTGCCGGTCCATCAACGGGCAGTAATTCGGCAGAGGACACCGCGTGTAGATGAACGTCAGCAGGGTGACGGAGCCGCGCCACTCCGACATCGTTCGCCGCCGATCGGTTTGATCGATGAAGGCCGCATCCGGCAGCAGGTCGCCTTCTTCCAGCAGGTTGCCGGGAATCGCTGCCGCATTCGAGTCCGCAGGCAGTTCGGAGAAGCCCGTGCGCTCGATCTTCGTGAGCCGGCCGACCGCGTCCGTGACCTCCAGCGTGGCGTAAATCAGTTCGCCTGGTTCCCGGCCCTTCATCAACTCAGGGGACGCGACGGGGAAGGTCATCGTCATGGCCGGCATGAAGCCTTCGACGTCCTCGTGCTTGATCGTGATCTGCTGCTTGTCCGCCTGGACCGAAAGCACTTGTCCGCGAAGGGGATACGGACGCGCAGGCCCGGACCGCTCACAGGCGGCGGAGACGAAGATGCTGATGGCGGCCGAGATGGCGATGAGCTGGCGGACTACTCGACGATCCATCCGTCTTTGAGCTGAATCACGCGGCTGCCGAACGCGGCGTTGGCCTCGGAGTGGGTGACCTGGATGATCGTCGTGCCCGCGTCGTTCAGCTTCTTGAAGAGCTCCATGATCTCGCGGCCCTGGCTCGAGTGCAGGTTGCCCGTCGGCTCGTCCGCGAGAATCACCTTTGGATTCGCGATGACGGCCCGCGCCACCGCGACGAGCTGCTGCTGTCCGCCGGACAGCTGGCTCGGATACAGATCCTTCTTGCCCACGATGTTGAAGCGATCGAGCACGTCGCAGACGATGCTGTCGCGATCGGACTTGCGCACGTCGCGGTACGAAAGCGGCACGTCCAGGTTCTCGTAGACGGTCAGGTGATCGAGCAGGTGATAGCTCTGGAACACGAAGCCGATGTGCTGCTTGTGCAGCTTCGCGCGATCCTTCGGGCTCAGCCGGTGTACGGGCTGGCCCGCGAAGTAGTACTCCCCGGTCCACTCGCTGTCGTGCATGCCGAGGATGTGAAGCAACGTCGACTTGCCCGCGCCCGACGGGCCCATGATCGAGACGAATTCGCCTTCGCGAAGATCGGCGGCAATTCTGCGCAGGACCCACGTGCGGCTCGCGCCGTGGGCGTACGACTTCTCGATGTTGCGAAGCGCAATGAGCGAGTCAGTAGCCGGGGCGTCCTCTTCCTTGATGGGTGCGGCCGGCTGTGGTGTGCTGCGGGAAAAGAAGGACATTCGCCAGCGATTGTACGCCACTGGCCGGGAGGCCGCCGCCACTGGCCGAAGCGCCCGCGACTCCCTGCCGGCGTCTCCGTATTGTGCTTGTAGCGCGGAGGTTCTGATGACGTTAGGCAGAAGGTGGCTGATACCGGTGGCGATAGTCGGAGCGACGGCGACCCTGCTCGCGGCAGGCCTCTTCTGGGCGTTGATCACGCGGCCGATGGCCGCGGCGCAGTTCCTGGGCGGCCTTTAGCCGCCTGCCGGTACCGACGGAGGTTCTGACATGGATTCCAAGCAGGCATCGCAGGTGACGACCGGGCTCGTGGTAGTCGCCATCGGACTCATGATGCTGGCCGGACAGTTCGATTCGACCTGGGCCTGGGACTTCGGGCGGATGTGGCCAATTGTCTTCGTGGTCCTCGGCGTAGGCAGGCTGATGACCAGGGACGGGCGTGGCTCGGGTCTCTGGTTCCTGGCGCTCGGCGCCATCTTCTTCATGCATACCTACGGCGTCCTGCGGCTCAGCCGCTCGTGGCCGTTGTTCATCGTGCTCGGGGGGATTTCGATGATGTTTCCAAAGGCGGGCTGCGCAGACAAGAAGGTGCGGACATGACCCGCGAACGCGGCGCGTTCCTCAGCCCGCGCGTCATCGTCGGCCTGATGATCGTCGGCTTCGGCCTGGCGTTGACGCTCGACAACCTCGAAATCATGGAGGCCGGGGATCTGATCAGATACTGGCCGTTCGGGCTCGTCGCCATCGGTCTGGTGAAGCTGCTTCAGGACGAGGATCGTTCGAGCAAGATCTCCGGCGGCATCCTGGTCCTGCTCGGCGCGGCGTTCGCGGCCGAGAACTTCACGAACTTCCACTTCCACATCTGGCGTCTGTGGCCCGTCGCAGTGATCGGCTTTGGCCTGATGATCCTCATGCGAGCTTTCCGCTCGAACACGGAAAACCGGGAGGGGCTGGGCTATGTGAGTGGCTCCGGTGGCGGCTCGCTCGGGGGCGGTGTCGCGTCCGCGAAGGGTGGCGGCACGATGGAGCAGACGCTGTCGGAGTTTGCAATGTGGTCGGGCGTTCAGCGCCGGGTGGCCTCGCCGTCGTTCAAGAAGGCCGAGCTTACGGCCATCATGGGCGGCATTGAGATCGACTTGCGACAGGCCGGAACCGAAAACGGAGAAGCCGTCATCGATGTCTTCGTCATGTGGGGTGGCATTGAAATCACCGTGCCGCCGGACTGGGCGGTCTCGAATCAAATCACCCCAATCATGGGCGGATCGGAAGACAAGAGCACGGGGACGCAGCAGTCGCGGAATCGTCTCATCGTCAAGGGCGTGGTGATAATGGGCGGCGTGGAAATCAAGACCTAGCTGCAAATGCATCCGATCCTGGGCGACCAGCTGCGGCTGCGCCTGCATCTGACGGCCTGGAGCCTGGCCGGCGCGATGCTGGCCTTGCTCCTTCGAGTCCTCGTGAACCTGGGCTGGACCGAGGCGCTGGTATTCGGCATTCCAATGGGACTCCTTGCCGCGCCTGTATCGCTCTCCGCCTGGTATCTGGTGCGCGCGATGCCACTGGCGCGCACGAACGGGCTCAGGATCGGTGCCACGGCGCTCGGCGCAGCCGTGATTACATCGTCGCTCTGGACAGGCGCCGGGCGGCTGTGGTGGCAGCTCCTCAGCCGCACCGGCTTTGAAATGCCGGCGAACACTCTGGGCTCGATGACGCTGCTCCTCGGGCTCGGCGTGCTCGGCTACCTGCTGGCCGTGACCGTGCACTATGTCTTTCAGGCGTCGGAGCAGTCCGCGGTGTCAGAGCGGCGGGCGCTCGAGTCGCAGATCGCGCACCGCGATGCCGAGCTGCGCGCTCTGCGCGCGCAGATCGATCCCCACTTTCTCTTCAACAGCCTCAACTCGGTCGTGGGTCTGATGACGAGTGACGTCACGCAGGCGCGCGCGATGTGCCTCAAGCTGGCGGAGTTCCTGCGGGACAGCCTGACGCTCGGGCGGGAGACGCGCATCAGCCTCGCGCGCGAGGTCGCCCTGGCGGAGCAGTACCTGAGTGTCGAACGGATCCGGTTTGGTGCGCGTCTCAACGTAGCCTCGCGCATCGACGATGCGGCGCGTGAGGTGCCGGTGCCTCCGCTCATTCTCCAGCCGCTCGTAGAGAATGCGGTCCGCCACGGCGTCGCAACCCTTCTCGAAGGCGGCGTGGTCTCGATCGACGCGAGCCTCGCGGGCGAACGTCTGTTTGTTGTAGTGGCAAACCCGTATGACGCGGATTCGCGGCGCGGCGGCACCGGTTTCGGCGTGGACATCGTCCGGCGGCGGCTGGCGGCGTCATTCGGTGGGAGCGCCGCGCTGACCGCGGAGGCCGCCGACGGCAGCTACCGCGTGTCCGTCACGATGCCGATTGAAAGATGACGATTGACAGCGGAGGATCCGCGGCATGACTGAAGTGGGGAAGACGCTGCGGGTCGTGATTGTGGACGACGAGGAGCCGGCGCGAATGGCGCTACGGGCGGAGCTCGCAATCATGCCCGATGTCACGATCGCGGGTGAGTGCGCGCATGGCTTCGACGCCGTCAAGACCGTGGCCGAGGTTCGGCCCGATGTCGTTCTCCTCGACGTGCAGATGCCGAAGCTCGATGGTTTTGAGGTTCTGGAGCTCATCGGATCCGACGTGCCCGTCGTGTTCGTCACCGCGTACGACGAGTTCGCGTTGAAGGCGTTCGAAGTCCATGCCGTTGATTACCTGCTGAAACCGGTCTCAGCCGAGCGCCTGGCCATGGCGTTGTCCCGGGTGCGCGAACGCGTCCGGCCTGCGGCGCCCTCCACGAGCGCGCTGCGGGCCAGCGCCAGAAAGCCCGGCGAGTATCTCGAGCGGGTAGTCATCCGCGACGGCGCGCACGTCCACGTCGTGCCGGTGGACAAGATCGACTACGTCGAGGCGCAGGACGACTATGTGGCGTTTCGAACGGGAGGGAAGCTGCTCCTCAAAGAGCAGACCATGGGCGACGTCGAGTCGTCGCTCGACCCGAAGCGTTTCGTGCGCATCCACCGCTCGTACCTGCTGAACGTCGACCGCCTTGCGAGGGTTGAGCTGTACGCCAAGGACAGCCGCATAGCCATCCTGGTGGACGGCGCGAAGCTCCCGGTCAGCCGATCGGGATATCAGCGACTCCAGCAACTGCTGTAACTAGTTCTGTCGGTGCTGGGGCCGCCTGCGCGGGAAGGGCGTGACGTGCGTCAGAATCGCGTGGGTCTTCTTGTCCGTCGTCCAGACGTGCCCGCACTCCGCACAGCGGTAGTAATTGACCGTCGCATAGCTCGACGCCTGTAGTTCGCGTGGCGTCATCGCTCCGCAGTGCGGACAAGGTTGCACGGGCATGGCAAAAAAACGGCGGTACTCTAGATCGTGCCCCCCCCCCGTTTGCAAGACCCCGCCAAAGACGGCTCCAGAGATTTTGGTTGACGCCGATTTAACTATCTAGTTAGTATTAACCGTATGGTTAAGGCGGGCAAGAAAACCGAGGCGGCGACTGGGACCAGGGAACTCATCCTGGCGGCGGCCATTCAGGAATTCGCGGGGAAGGGCTTCGATGGCGCCAAGGTGGACCGCATCGCGGAGCGCGCCGGCGTCAACAAAGCGATGCTCTACTACCACTTCCACAACAAGGCCGCGCTCTACCTCGAGATACTCCGCGAACAGTTCAGCTCGGTGGCCGATGCCGTGGAGGCGGTGCGCGCGGCAGGTGGGTCGCCCGTCGATCAAATCCGGCACTTCACCGCGGCAATCGCGCGTCAGGCGCTGGCGAGGCCGCACTTTCCGCACATGTGGCTGCGCGAAATCGCGGATGGCGGCAGGCACGTCGATGCGTCCGTCATCATGCAGTTCCGCCGTGTTCTCGCCGCGCTCGGCGCGATTCTCGCCGAGGGCCAGAAGGCCGGCGTGTTTCGAAAGGCAGATCCCCTGGTCGTGCAGATCAGCCTTGTCGCGCCCCTGATGTTCTTCGCCGCCTCGGCGCCCCTGCGCGAACGCGCCGCGCAGCTCGCTCCACCTTCACCCCCGCTTCCCGGCCTCGATGCCGTCATCGAGCACGTCCAGGCCGCGACGCTTGCAATTCTTTGCGTGGAGCCTCCGCGCAAAGCCCCGACTTCCACCTCAAGGAGACCGTCCCGATGAGATCACAGAGGATTGCCGCAGGCCTGCTGCTCGTCGCAGCAGCTTCAGCCGCATGCCGAGGCCAGGCTAAGGATCTACCCGCACACGCGAGCGGCTACGTGGAGGCCACCGACGTGCGCGTGTCTTCGACGATCGCCGGACGTGTGGCGACGGTGCTTGTGCAGGAGGGTGCGCGGGTGGAAGCCGGTACCGTTATCGCGACGCTCGGCACCACGGACATCGATCTGGCACTGGCGCGAGTCCGCGCGGAACGTGCACAGGCCGTTGCGCAGTTGAGCCTGCTCAAGGCGGGTCCGCGGCCGGAGGACGTGCGGCAAGCCGAGGCGCAGGCCGCGGCAGCGAGCGCCGACCGGCATGCGGCCGATTCCGATCTCTCCGCGGCGAAGATCGACGAAGCGCGTTTCCAGCAGCTGGTCGATCGCAACGCCGGGTCCGCAAAGCAGCGCGACGACGCTGTGGCGCGCCGGCAGTTGGCCGAGGCGCGGCTGCACGCCGCTGATGAGCGGCTCGATGTGGCGAAAAAGACCGTCGATCGCGTGAAGGCCGGCGCCCGTCCCGCTGAGATCGCCGGCGCCAAAGCAAGAATCGCCTTCGTCGACGCCCAAGCGGCCATCGTCGCACAGGATCGTGCGGAGACAACGATCACGGCGCCGACGGCGGGCATCATCGCGTCGCGACTGGTGGAGCCCGGCGAGCTCGTCGGCGTTGGTACGCCGCTCGTGTTGATCGTCGACCTGGATCATGCCTGGGCGAACGTCTATCTCGAGGAAACGCTGGTGCCGCAGGTGCGCCTGGACCAGCCGGCGACGGTGATCACAGATGCCGGCGATCGCCTCGAAGGCCGGGTCACATTCATCTCGCCGAAAGCGGAGTTCACGCCGCGCAACGTACAGACCGCGAACGAGCGCGCGAAGCTCGTGTACCGCCTGAAGGTGACGGTCGACAACCGGAAGGGCATCCTCAAGCCGGGCATGCCGGTCGAAGTGGACCTCGGCCTGGCGGCTCGATAGGAGCGCGTCATGGCAGCGGTCATCTCAGTCGAAAACCTGCGGAAGAAGTTCGGCGAAACGGTCGCGCTGGACGGACTGTCATTCGAGGTCGGCGCCGGTGAGATGTTCGGCGTCATTGGCCCGGATGGCGCGGGCAAGACGACGGCGATGCGAGCGATCTGCGGTCTTCTGCCTGCCGATGAAGGACGCGTGCGCGTGTTCGGCGCGGATCCGTTCAGGAACCCGCGCAAGGCAGCCGCAAGCATTGGCTACGTGTCGCAGCGCTTCTCGCTCTATGGGGATCTCTCCATCGACGAGAACATCGAGTTCTTCGCGCGGATTCACGGTGTCAGTCACTTTGCCGCCCGGCGGACCCGGCTGTTGCAGCTCACGGGCCTCGAGCCGTTCCGCGATCGCCTGGCCTATCGGCTTTCGGGCGGCATGAAACAGAAACTCGCGCTGGCGTGCACGCTCGTGCACGAGCCGCCGATCCTCGTCCTCGACGAGCCGACGACCGGCGTCGATCCTGTTTCGCGCCGGGAATTCTGGAAGCTGCTCGCGGAGTTCATCGGGCAGGGACTCACGATCGTGCTCGCGACTCCGTACCTCGACGAGGCCGAGCGCTGTCATCGCGTCGCTCTGGTTGCCGGCGGGAAACTGCTCGCGCTGGATGCGCCAGGACGTCTGCAGGCGGCCGCGGCGGGGGCGCTCGTGGAAGTGGTTGCCAGCCCGATCCGCCGGGCACTCGAAGTTGCCCGCGCCGAAGTGGGCGCGGACCGCGTGCAGCTCTTCGGCGATCGGCTTCACGTCCGGTTGGACGATGCAGCCGGATACGAGCCGGTGGATCGTGCGTTGGCCACCGCGGGCGTTGACGTCGCCGGATGGCGCGTGATTCCAGCCACGCTCGAGGACGTGTTCATCGATCGGCTTGCGCAGGAGAAATGACGTGACGATTGGCATCAGGAAGTTCGTCAAGCTCATCAGTGCGATAGCGCTCACCGTGGCGGCGCCCGGCGCGGCGGCCGCGCAGACTGCGGCCGCGCGCGAGGTGCGCGTGACGATCGATGAGGCGATACAGCGCTCGATCGAGCGCGCACCGAGGCTGGCCGAAGCGCACGCGCGCGAAGCGGCGGCCAAATCCACCTACGACGGCCGCCGGTCGACGGCGATGCCGTCCGGCAGCATCTCGACGTCGCTCTCACGCAATAACCACGTGGACGAGGTTCTGATTCCTCTGCCCACGGGCGGAACGCGCGTGCTCTTTCCGGACATCCCGGACAACTACCGCGTGCGCGGCGAGCTCTTCGTGCCCATCTACGCTTTCGGCCGGGTGGGCGCCACGTTGTCCGCCGCGCGATCGGATATCGATGCGGCGGTGGCGGATGCGAAAACCAGCGAAGCCGACGTGCGCCTGGACGTGTCTCGCGCCTACTGGACCCTGGCCGCGGCCATCGAAGCCGTGAGCGTGATGGAGCAATCGCTCGCGCGCACCGACGCGTACGTGACGGACGTCGGGGCCAGAGTCGACGCGGGCGTGTTGCCTCCGAATGACGTTCTGACGGCAAAGGCCCAGCGCGCGCGCCAGTCCGTGCGGCTCGTGCAGGCGAGGAACGATCGAGCGCTCGCTGAGTTGGACCTCGGCCGTCTGATAGGTGAGCCCGCGGGTACTCGAATCGTCCTTGCGTCGGCAGTCGATCGCGTCACTCCATCGGCCGCCGCCGTCGCTTCGCAGGCAGACGCGGCATTGGTGGCGCGTGCGATCGGCGGCCGATCCGAGGCGTTGGCCCTCGCGGCCCGCAGTGCCGGCCTGCGGTCTGCTTCACAGGCCGCGATGGCAAATCTGCGGCCCTACGTCACCGGCGTCGCGGCTGTCGAGCCCGCGCGTCCCAATATGCGTTTCGTGCCTCCGACCGACACGTGGCGGACGTCGTGGACGCTCGGCGTGAATGTCACCTGGCCGCTCTTCGACAGCGGCAAGTCGAAGGCAGAGTCCGCGGCGCTCGCGGCTCATGCCGACGCCGTTGACGCACGTCACCGGGAGTTCGATGATCTTGTCTCTCTCGAGATCCGCCAGCGGCTATTGGATCTCGAGTCTGGTCGCGCCGCGCTGGCAGCGTCGGCTGAGGCGGTGACGGCAGCCGCGGAAGCCCGCCGCGTTGTCGAGGAGCGCTTCCGCGCCGGTGTCGCGACCAACACTGAGGTCCTGGACGCACAAGTAGCGCTCCTCGAAGCGGCGCTCGAACAGACGCGGCTCAATGCATCGCTCAGACTGACCGAAGCGCGTCTCGTGCGGGCGGTGGGGAATCAGTGACGCCACGCAACGATCCGCATCCCGGCGACAAACCGGTCATTCACGTCGACGGCTTGAGCCGGACGTTCGGCCACTTCAAAGCCGTCGACCAGGTGTCGTTCGACGTGGCGCGGGGCGAGGTCTTCGGGTTTCTCGGAAGTAATGGCGCGGGCAAGTCCACGACCATCCGAATGCTGTGCGGCCTCCTCAAGCCGACGGCCGGCCGAGCGCTCGTCGACGGCATCGACGTCGGCAGCGATCCCGAGGGCGTGAAGCGCCGCATCGGGTACATGTCGCAGCGCTTTTCGCTCTACGAATTGCTGACGGTCGAGCAGAACATTCGTTTCTGGGCAGGCCTCTACGGCATTACAGGCGATCGCTTCGAGCGCCGGCGCAAGTTCGTGCTCGACATCGGTGGCCTGGCGGGTCGCGAGAACCAGAAAGCCGGGGACCTCAGTGGTGGATGGCGGCAACGGCTCGCGCTCGGGTGCGCACTGCTCCATGAACCGCCCATCCTGTTTCTCGACGAGCCGACTGGCGGCGTCGATCCCGTGTCGCGCCGGGAGTTCTGGCGGTTGATCGATGACTTGTCCGCCGGCGGCACGACCGTGCTCGTGACGACGCACTATCTGGACGAGGCGGAGCGTTGCGACCGCGTCGCCATCATGCACCTCGGCCGAATGGCGGCGCTCGGCACCATCGCCGAGCTCAAGCAGACGTTTGCAGACCGGCCGATTCTCGAGATTCGTTCCACGGATCCGGTGAAGGCAATGGCCTGGCTGGATGAGTCGCGGTTCGTGGAGAAGACCAGCCTGTTCGGCACGGCGGTCCACGCGATTCTCAAAGCGGGCGAGGGAACCGGAGATGAGCTGCGCCGCAGGATGCTGGCGGCCGGTCTGAGCGTGACGAGTTTCGGGCCCGTCCTGCCGTCCCTCGAGGACGTCTTTCTCGACGTCGTCGATCGGCTCGAGCGGGGGAGGGCGGCGTGAGCGGCGTCCTCGCCGTGGCGATGAAGGAGCTGCGCCAGATTCGGCGCGACAAGCGGAGCCTCCTGATCCTGCTCTTCATCCCGTGCTTCTTCCTGTTTCTCTACGGCTACGCCCTGAACTTCGACATCCGTCACGTGCCGCTCGCGGTCCAGGACCGCGACCATTCGGAGGAGAGCCGCATCCTTGTCGCGGCGTTTGTCGGATCGACGTACTTCGACCAGGTGGCGACGGTCGAGTCGGCCGCGGACATCGACGCGCTTCTCGATCGCGGAATCGCGCGGGCGGTGCTCGTGATTCCTGAGGGGTTCTCGCGGGACCTCCATGCCGGGACGACGCCGGAGGTTCAAGTCGTACTGGATGGCGAGAACGCCAACTCCGCGACCACCGTGCTCGGGTACGCCAACGCGATTGCGGCAGACGCGGCCGTGCGCCTCTCGGGACAGATGCGCGCGGTCGCCGTGACCGCGGCTCCGCGCATCTGGTACAACCCCGAGCTCCGCAGCACGTTGTTCCTCGTTCCCGGTCTGATCGCGTACCTCGCCACCATCACGGCCGTGCTCTCGACGGCGCTCTCGATCGTTCGCGAGAAGGAGAGCGGGACGATGGAGCAGATCAGGATGGCGCCAATTTCGACGGTGACCTTCGTGCTCGGCAAGACGCTCCCGTACCTCGTGCTCTCTCAGGCATCGGCGCTACTGGTCGTGATTGCGGCGATGGGGCTGTTCGGCCTGCCGATGCGAGGCGACTGGTTCACCTTGAGTCTCGTGATCTTTCTGTTCCTGGCCGGTGCGCTGGGCACGGGCCTGCTCGTGTCAACCGTCGCGCCGACGCAACAGGTCGCGTTCCAGATGTCCATGCTGATTGCTTTCCTGCCGACGTTCATGCTCTCGGGCTTCATCTTTCCTATTTCGAGCATGCCGCTCGGCTTGCAGTACGTGACAACGGTCGTGCCGGCAAAGTACTTCCTGGTCGCGTTGCGAGGCGTCGTCTTGAAGGGCCTGGGACCGGCGGCGCTGCTCGCGCCGATGAGCGCGATGGCCGTGTTCGCATCCGTCGTGCTTGGTCTGTCGGCGGCGAGGCTTGCACGCCGATGAAGTCGCGGATCCTGACGTTGATGTGGAAAGAGTTCGCGGAGCTGCGTCAGAGCCCGCGCCTTCTCGGGCTGCTGATTGTTGCGCCGGTCGTCCAGCTCACGATGCTGGGCTATGCCGCGACGACGGACATCAAGAACGTGCCGATTGTGGTCGTCGACGGCGATCGCAGCGCGCTCAGCCGCAAACTGATCGAACAGTTCGATGCGTCGTCACACTTCGAGATTGTCGCGGAGGAAGCGGCGCCGTCGGGCGTCAACCGGCATCTCGAGCGCGGTGACGCCTGGCTCGCGCTCGTGGTCCCGGCGGGATTCCAGCGATCCGTGGAGCGGAATGCGGGAGCAAGCGACGCGCCAGCCGAGGTGCAGGTGCTTGCGGACGGGACGGATTCGAATTCGTCTGGCGTCGCCCTCGCGTACGCCAACGGGCTCATCAGCGCGTTCAACGCGTCAATCCTGGCCGAGCGGGGCGCGCGCGTGACGGGAATCGACAGCCGCGTGCGCGTCTGGTTCAACCCGGAGCTCGTGAGCCGGGATTTCATGGTGCCAGGGGTGCTGGCGCTTCTCCTACTCGTGATTACAGCGAATCTTTCATCGATGGCGATCGTCCGGGAACGCGAGCTGGGCACGCTCGAACAGTTGAACGTTACGCCTCTCGGGCGCTGGGAGCTGATTCTCGGCAAACTGCTGCCGTACGGGCTCGTTGGGTTCATCGACGTGCTGCTTGTCGTGTCCGTTGCGGTGCTGTGGTTCGAGGTGCCGCTCCGCGGCAGTCTGGCGCTCCTTCTGGCCGGAAGCGCGACGTACCTCTTGTGCACCCTCGGTCTCGGGCTGCTCGTTTCGACGATCTCCTCAACGCAGCAGCAGGCGATGATGACGGCTACGTTCTTTTTTCTCGTCCCCATGGTGTACCTGTCTGGCTTCATCTTCCCGATCGAGAACATGCCGCGGCTGATTCGGTGGGTGACGAC
Organism: Vicinamibacterales bacterium; assembly: GCA_035606665.1. GTDB lineage: Bacteria > Acidobacteriota > Vicinamibacteria > Vicinamibacterales > SCN-69-37 > DASUGC01. The sequence continues at coordinate 118,119 of DATNEY010000021.1, forward strand.
CATAATTCCTCTGCGGTACTTCCTCGTCATCGTGCGCGGTATCTTTCTCAAGGGCGTCGGCCTCGACGTGTTGTGGCCGCAGTTCGCAGCGCTCGGCGCCTGGGGCGTCACCGTAATCGCCCTCGCCGGCGTCCGCTCCCGCAAGCGGGCGTAGGAGGCCGGGCCTTCAGTGGGAGACCGGGCCTTTAGACCCGGCTAGAATCTCTCCATGAAGATTCACGTCGGTACATCCGGCTACAACTACGCCGAATGGAAGGGCACCTTCTATCCCGACGATCTGCCGACGAAGAGCATGTTCCAGTTCTACTCCGGCGTGTTCTCGACCGTCGAGATCAACTACACGTTCTACCGGATGCCGACACAGAAGACGACCGCGGCGTGGCTGGCGCAGGCGCCGGAGGGCTTCACGTACGCGCTGAAGGCGCCGCAGCGCATCACGCACATGCAAAAGCTGAAGGGCGCCGGGGAGAACGTGCGTTTCTTCGCCGATGCCGCGCGCGTGCTGGGCATCCACCTCGGCCCGCTGCTGTTTCAGTTGCCGCCGACATTCCGCTGCGATCTGGCCCGGCTGGAATCATTCCTGGCGGAAATCCCTGCCGATCTGCGCCCGGCTTTCGAATTCCGTCACGACTCATGGCTGACTGAGGAGGTCTACGCGCTGTTACGCGCGCGGAAAGCAGCGCTCTGTATCGCCGACTTCGGCGACAAAACGACGCCGTTCGTGGCGACCGCTCGACATGGCTACTTCCGGCTGCGCGACGAGGGCTACCAGCCCGACGATATCGCGCGTTGGGCCGATCGCATCCTCGAACAGCATGACGCCTGGGATGACGTGTTCGTGTATTTCAAGCACGAGGACGAGGGGAAGGGGCCCGAGTTCGCGAGGGCATTCATGGAAGTGTTGAGGAAACGGAGCTAGACCCCGAAGAGACCGGAACGGAGAGGCTCAGGCCTGCGTCCGTCGCCCGTCGCAATCGCGGTTCCTGCCGAGTCGCGCTCGCGCGCACTTTACTTACGATATTTACGACACCTTGCGAAGGTGAACGTCGCCGCTTGGGCGCCACAAGGAGAGAATCATAAGACCAGAAACCACGAAGACAGTCATTAGGCCAAGCGCTGTCCGATAGCTAGTTTCACTGGTACCGAGCCCGGCCATGACCGCTCCCCACGTGAGCGGACCGACAAAGGATGAGCAGCGTTCTAGGATCGTATAGAACGAGAATCCATAGCCCATTTCTCGGCTCGGCAGGAGTAGGCTCATGTACGATCGACTCGTAGCCCACATGGCGCCGATCAACGCACCGAGCACGAAGGTAGTGGCCGCAAAGACGTTCAAGCTGTGGCTCAAGGCGATCAGCGGCAGGGCAACGCACCAGCAGAGAAGGACTCCTTGAAGAGTTCTGAAGGGACCGAATCGATCTCCTAACCATCCCGACAAGAGCGCGCCGATTGCGTTCGTCACGACGATCGCCAATAAGAAAATGGCTTTTGTCGAATCAGGTAGGCCGAAAACTCGATCCATGTAAATAGAATAATTGTTCGTAACCGTAATCAGAGCATCGTTGTACAGAAAAAACGCGACGAGGAGCGGGGCCGCGGTTGAAACTGTAACTAACCGCGCGAGTCTGCGCCACGGTCCACTGTCTCTTTGGCTGCCTTCCGAGGGATCCTTCACCTCGTGCCGCCCGCTTTCCTCATACATCAACAACATCGGTAAGGCCAATATCAGAAAGGCGCCGACTGCCGGTAACAGAGGTGCCAGTCGCGAGTGGGCGAGCGGTCGCAGCGCGAGAATTCCAGCGACTTGCCCCAACGCATTTGCAAATTGCCCAATTCCTGAAGCTCGCGTTCTGTGCTGTTCGTTGGCAATGTCCTCGATCATCGGGTTATAGAAGACAAAGCAGAGTTGATAGAAAAACTGCGCTAACAGGAAGAAGACCACCACAACGCCGAGCGCGCCGTCCAGGGATGCAGAGATGGCGGCAGCGCCATAACAGAAGGCGGTGCCGCAAGTTGCGATTCTGAGCCAGCGAAGTCGACCGCCCTGCCTGTCTGTCCGAGCCGCTAGGACGGGAGCGATCAATAACAGGAGGAGTGTGCTAATCGCAAAACTGGCGTTGTACCAGAAATCTGAGAGACCCCGGTCAACCACCAACCACTGTGAGAAATACAACAAGAAGTTGATGAAGACTATCGAGTTTGCAAAATCGTACAGCGACCAGAGGAAGAGTTTCTTCCGATTCATGTTCAACTCTCCGTTCTGTCTCGGCTGTTGCAGTCCTTTTAGCTAGAGGCTTTCGTCCTCAAGCGACACATTCGGTCGCGCCAGTCGACTTGGCACGTTCTGAAGACCAGAACCGTTCAAGATAGTACGGCCTGAGCGGTTCCGCGATAACAGTTAAAACATCCCCTCCCGCCCTTGCCATTTTCGCGGCGACCATCAAGTGTGCAGCGGAGGAGTTGCCAACGGGCAGGCCTGCGGCTGCTAGACGCAGGCTCCAATTCTTCCAGTGACTTTCGCCGTAAAGTTGAACGCAATCTATCGTACCTAGCATCGTCGGATCGATGAAGGGATTGAGTTCCTCGTAGTGGGGCCCAAGGACCGAGTGCGGGATCCGAGCAAAGCCAGGATCGTGAAATTCCCTGGAATCGGCTCTCGGATCCGGACTCTCGAGCCTGTTAGACGACCTCGCCCTACAACCGCGCCTGGCCAGGATTGGTGATGCCTCATGTTCCGCGACAACAACATGAGGCCGAGCGCCCGAAGAGCCAGCAGCACTCAAAAGAAGTGCTAACGACGCGCCGGACCCCAAGCTCGTCACAACCGTGTCTGGGACGGGAGATAGCGATGCCGCCATCTCTCGACCCAGCAAACTCATGACACGAGCGCTCCGCTTCGCATGCCAGAGCCAAACCTTATCCTTCCGGAACTCAGCGTTCCGTTTCAGGGTCACCAGATAAGAATAGAACTCACGCTCCAGACTCACCCCGACAGACGGTGGGGCCAGTTCAACCTTAACTCGATTCGAAGCGATCAAGTCGACCATCTTTGCCGGAAAGTAGCGTGACATTACGTAGTGCGCCCTTGCGCCCAAACGCTCGCAGTAGTACTCAAGGGCGAAACCAGAATTCATGTTCCCCCCGTCCACAAGACAATCAACCGACTTCTGTCGGAACTTCTGCTCCAGCGCAGCCAAAAGAATCAGGCCCGCGATCACAGGCTTCTTGAGGTTATTCGCTCCTCGAAGGAGGTCCATTCGAATTGCCCGAACTCGCCCGGGTTTGGCGGAGCACTCGTTGGTGACGTCCGTAATCCCTGGTACTTCCCAGTCGATCAGTTCGCGGATCGCCGTCTGCCGAACTAGGTATTCCAGCGTGTCACTGGACGATGGCGCGTGACGCGCTGCGTGCGTTACCTCGGCTTGGAATTCATCAAGCATTAGGCGCGGCATTCCTTAGCTCCTATCCAGGATAATCAACGCGACCTCCGATTGATGATTCTACGATACGACGAATATCGAGTTCGAACTCGGCATTCAACGCGAGCGGCTTGTAGCTTTTCCTGCCCAGCGGAATTCGCTCTGCCCGATCATCTCGACTCGTCGAGTTGTATACAATCTCTTGAAAGAAAGCATAAACGCACCGCTGGGCGATTGAGCGAATATTCCTAACACTCATGCGTTTGAATCGCCCCGCGCAGACTCGGCTGAAGACGTCGGCCACGACAGTCGGGAAATCAGAGGCGCCGAATAGTCGTGCTACTTCATTCCAGTACTTCCGCACAACCACGGTGCGTGAAGCGTTTCGTCCTCCATTCATCTTTCTGGAAACGGCAATCGGATTCAGCTGGAAGAACTGGCCGATATGCAGATTCCAAAAGAACAGGAAATACTGCGACAGCACTCTTCGCAGTTCGTCTTCGGGGGCCACATCAAGTGGATGTGCAACCGATATCTGAACCTGGATTCTTGTCCAGAGGTCGGGAGGTGGCTCTTGCAAAACCGTTTCGTACGGTTTGCTGCTGAGCAAGACGTATCCGGGCCGGTCGCGTCGGTCAATACCCACGACCTCGCCAGAGTCGGGACGAATATATTCGTTGCTCTCAAGCAAGCGCAGCAACGCATCTCGCACTTCGCGATCCGCTTTGTCTATTTCGTCGAGGATCAGCCAACCTCCTCTAGCTTTCTGAACGAGACCCTCGTTTCGACTAGGTGCAGATCCAAAGCCAAACAGACTCGCCAGTGAACTGGAACTCCCACTCGGAGCCCAAGAACACTTTGCGCCATCCGTGTCCTTAAACCAGTAGAGGCTGTCCGATAGGACCTCCTTGCCAGAACCTGGAGGTGCGTTAATGTGGATCGTCTGAATCGTCGGGTCGTTCCAGACGTGCGAGAGGCTCTCGAAAGCTCGGCAGACGGGCTCGCTAGCCATGAGGAAGTAGAGCCTCTTCGATTCGCCCTTGATCGAAGGTTTTGGGAAGACCGGCGAGGACACCCGATCAAACGGAGTGCTTGTCTTGCCTCCCGCAACAAACTCTGAGTTCTCGAGGTGCGTATCAAGTGTGAGCTTCGCGTGAACGGAAACACTAAAACTTTTCGCGTCTCCCGTGAATGCCTCCTTTGAGAAGTCGTATCGCACTTCGTGGCGTCCGAGGACGTATGGCTCCTCCAAGTGGTTACCGCGCACTCGTTGCCAAGCTCTGCAGATTGCATCCTTTCCCAAGAGATAGATCCAATACTGATCCCAGGAATGCAGGCGATCGCTCTGGCCGAACATCGGGGGACGCCGGAGCCGCTCGACCCTGACCGGCTTGCGCGAATCCTTGCTGCTTTCGATAGAAAGACCAGATACCGTCACGAGCATCCAGTGTCTGACCTGGGCGATTGTGATCCCTAAGTCGCCGTCATCATCGCTATCCAGCCACGACGGCATTGATGTCACTAAGACCTTCCAGTACCAGTCCAAAGGCCAGGCTGTCGTAGCCTTTCGCCTGAGAAGCTGCTTTCGCCTGGGTCCCTTGCGGTGCTCGTCCCAAGGCTTCGCGACGCCCGCGAGACTTGGATAGAAGGCGTTGCAGCAACTGTTGAGTGCATCGGTAAAGTCGTCAGGGGGCGGCTCGTCATCCAGCTTAATTAGGAGGGCTCGAACAGATTCCTGCTCCATGTAGGAAACCCATCCACTCTTCCTCCGCTCAACGACCATTTTTAGTGGCTGAAGTTTGGCTGACGGGATCATTGTTGCGGCCTATTATGTCCGAGTAGCTCTTGATAACAAGTCCATTAACGGTTGCAGAGGCGGCAAGACTACGACCAATCGACCGCGATCCACATGGCGACGTGTGACCGCCAGCTAGGCTTGGATGATGCGCCTCTCAAGCTCGGAGCTCAATCGTTCGCATGAAGTATGCGATGAACTCAACTGCGGCCGACTCGGCCCAGTACTGTCGCTGCGGTTCGTCGGAAATGAACCCGCAATGGCCGCCGTGGGGCTCGAGGCGGACGGTGATGTGCGGATTGCCGGTCACCACGGCCTCGCGAAATTGATCGCCGGGCACGAACGGGTCGTCCTCAGCCGCAAGAATCAGGGCAGGTATGCGGATCCGATCGATGACGCGCATGGCGCTCGCCTTGAAGTAGTAGTCGCTCGCGCCGGCGAAACCGTGGTGTGGCGCGGTGTAGGTCTCGTCGAACGTGCGGATCGTGTAGATGCGGGGCAGCGGCGTCACATCGAATGAGCCGGGCCACGCCGCGACCTTGCGGCGCATCCGAGCTCGCAGGCTTCGCATGAAGTTCCATTGATACGGGATGTTGGCGGGCCGCTCGATGGCGTGCACGCAGCGTTCTAGATCGATGGTCGGACTGATGGCGACGACGCCGCGTACGGGAAGTGACTGAGATTCGCCCAGCTCGCCTGCCAGGCGCATCGTCAGATTCCCACCAAGTGAATAGCCGGCGACGCCGATGTCCCGGATGCCATCGACATCGACAAGCTCCTTCATCACGGCGAGGGGATCCGCTGTGAGCCCAGAATGGTACAGCCCCGGCGTCAGATGCTCCGTGCCGCCGCAGTTCCGTTGATTCAGCAGCACCGCATTCCAGCCCCGCCGGACCGCCTGCACGGCGAGCCCCCGCATGTAGTGCGCCTCACTCGAGCTTTCGAGGCCGTGCAAGGCGAGCAGCAACGGCCGCCCGGAACGATCGGGCTGCCAGAAACAATCGGCGGCGACCTCGGTGTCCGCGCTCACGCGAAACAGCCGGCGCTCGGAAGCGGGAAGTTCACCGAACGATCTCCTCCGCGCCCACGCATACATCGTCATGCTGTGGCCGTTGCGGAGCCAGCGACGTGTTGTGAAGGGAGCAATACCGGCGGTCGCGTCAGTCATCGTAAGTCGTAGATCGCAAAGCGGTTGTTTGCATAGAGCTGTGGCAGCTGGGTCGTGCGCGCGCGCTCGAGGACAAGCACGCGCGCATCGTAGCGTTTGCCCAGTTGCCGGAATTGCTCGTCGGTCAGGTTGCCGAAATCACCGAGGGCGATCGAGCGATCCGAGACGCGCAGGGCAACCGCCGAATCGTACATCGCCATGGCCGAATCCTTGCTCCGCTCGAGTACGGTGTCACGGAGCGCGGCGACCCTGACACTCGTGCCGTACTTCGGCGCATGTTCCGGATCTGCCAGCACCTGCCAGTCCGCAGGCTGCGTCCGCAACCAGCGCATCGCGTCCGTCCAGTCGTCGCGCGGAAGATCGAACGTCACGAAGGCGCGGCCGGTGTCGATCAGGATGAACGCGCCACGACCACACGCGAGCAGCGCCAGCCCCACGACGAGAGCGGTGCGAACGGTTGTGCCGGTCGCGACGTGATCCAGGAGCCACCAGGCGATGTAGAGCAGCGCGAACGCGTCGAGCAACCAGAAGACACGATTGGCCTGGAGCTGCACGACTGGAATGAGGTGTGCGGCGGCGAGCGGGACCGACACGAGGAAAACGACGACAAGCGCGATCAAGCCTCCAACGACTCGCCGTTCCCCTGGTGCGAGCACGCCCAGTGACTTGCGGCGCAGGTAGATGGCTACGATGACGGCGGGATACAACAGGTTCAGGATCCAGGCATACGCCGGCCATTGGTGCGAGAACAGGTAGTCCTTCTCATCGAGCACCGCCAGCCAGGCGCCAGTCATCACCGGCGCTGTGCCGTAGAAGGAGACCGTCAGAAAGCCGGCTACGGCGAGCACCGGCAGAAGGGCACGCCTCATCGCTCTCGACGCCGGTCGACTACCCAGGGACACGAGGCACAGCACGAACACACCGGCGAACCACAGGGCAGTCGTCGGATGGATCGCGGCGGCCATGGCGATGGCGATCGTTGCGGCGACGTTTCGCCGCTTCAGCATGAAACCGAGCGCAATCAGTCCGACGGCAAACGCCAGCATTCGCGGATGCATGTAGCCCTCGAGCGAGTTGGCGCCGGTCTTCGCGATGCGATGCCGGAGGGTCAGCAGGGCCGTGGCTCCCGCGACCGCCCACCACGATCCGCCAAGCGCGCGTACGACCGAGACCACGCTGGCGAAGAGCAGGAGTCCGCCGGCGGCGTACAGCACCGCGAAGAGCACCGGCATGTCCGAGGACGCCGGCCGGACCAGCAATCCCAGCACGTCGTCGCCCAGCCATTTGCTCGTTTGGACGCTCAGAATCGCGGAGTCTCTGGGAAAGAGGGATGGGTCAGCGGCGTGCGCTACCGCGGGAACATAGAACGCTTGATCGGAAATACCGTAGCGGTACCCGCCGGAGTTTGCGGTCGCGACGATGAGAAATGCCGCGGCGCCGGCGGCCAGGGCGAGTGCGCGACTCACGTCAACTCGTCAGCGGTGGGCCCGTAGAGCGGTGGCAGAGGAACGTCGTTCATCCGCAGGTACACCGTCATCTGTCCACGGTGGTGTACGAGATGGCGCACGACGAAGCCGCGCACGGCGAAGACCTTCGGCACGGACATGAGTACTTTGTCGCCGCGCCGCAGGGACCAGGGCTGCAACAACTGGCCGTCGGTCATCTCGACGAGCGCCGTACGGACTTCGCGGACGTTGGCGTCGAACTGCTCGAGAACCGCGGCGATGTCCGGGAGCGCCTGACCCCTCGGGCCGCTGGTCGCCAGGTCGTAGCTGTCCTGCTTCAGGATCAGCGCCCCCCAATGGGGAAGCCGCGCGAGGTGCGTCGCCAGCTCGCCCAGATCGAAGCTCTTCGGATGCGGCCGCCACGCGAAGGCGTGGTCCGGCACGCGCTCGAGCAGGCGGCGCGTCGCCGCCGTTTCCTGATCGAACTCTGGCAGCAAAGAGTCGCGTTCGGACATTACTTTTTCTTGAAATCCACCTTCGGTACCGTCTTCGCTTCGGGCGGCGCCGCGAAGTACGGGTACTCCTTGAAGCCGAACAGACTCGCGGTGATGTTCGCCGGGAAGCGGCGGCGCGCCTGGTTGTACTGCGTGATCTGTTCGTTGTAGCGGCCGCGTTCAGTGGAAATCCGGTTCTCCGAGCCCTCGAGCTGATCCATCAGGCGGATGAACGCCTGATCGGACTTGATCGTCGGATAGGCCTCGACGACCACGAGCAGGCGTGCGAGCGCGCTTGATTCCGCTTGTGCGGCCTCGATCTTCTGCTCCGGCGTCGACGCACCAGCCATCTTCGCCCGCGCATCGGCGATGGACTGGAACACATCCTTCTCCTGCTGCGCCAGTCCCTTCGTCGTCTCGACGAGATTAGGAATCAGATCGCTACGCCGCTGCAGCAGAACTTCCACCTGGCCCCATTGGCCCTTGATGCCTTCCTCCTGCGTCGCGAAGCGGTTGTACGAACAGCCGGCCGTGCCCGCGAGACCGACAACCACGACCAGAAGAACCAATCCAACAATCCGTCCCATGTCGCTATCCCTCGCTCCTGATCATCTCACCAGCCACCGGAGGCTCCGCCGCCGCCGCTCCGCCCGCCGCCGAACCCTCCGAATCCTCCGCCACCACCGAAGCCCCCGCCTCCGAAGCCTCCGAGACCTCCGCTCCGTCCTCCTCCGAACCCGCCGAAGGGCCCACCAAACCCGCCCCAGGGGAATCGCGGCCCGCGTCCGATCGATCGACGGACGCGGCCAACGATCGTCACAAGAATCAGGATCACGACGATCACGAACAGAGGCCCGAGCGGCGAATCCTTGCCGCGGGCCGGCTTCGGCACGTTGTCGAGCGTGACGCCACGCCGCTCGGCGATGCGATTGATGATGACCGTCGTGCCGTCGAGCAGCCCTTTGCCGTAATCGCCCCGCTTGAATGCCGGAAGAAATTCTCCGCGGATCACGTCGCCCGAGAATCCGTCCGTCACGAATTCCTCGAGGTCATATCCGACTTCGATGCGGACCTTCCGCTCCTTCTTCGCAACGACGATGAGCAGGCCGTTGTTGCGGGCCTTGGTGCCGATGCCGGCCTGCTCGAAGAGCTTGACCGCGTATTCCTCGATGGTTGAGAAGGGCGCGAGCGTCTCGACGGTCACGACCACGACCGCGTCGGTCGTCTTTGCCTGGAGCGCGCGAATGCGGCGATCGATCTCCTGGGCAGCATCGCGATCGATGAGCTTCGCGAAGTCGTTGACCGGCGCGGTGAGGCGTGGCAATGCCTGGGCTACGGCGAGCCGCGGCGCCAGGACGCACGTTGCGGCGATCGCGGCGGCGAGTGCCGGCCGGGTCCAGAGACGAGCGGCGCTGGTCATCGTGCCGGCCAGGTGTCAGCGTGCGCCCACAGGCGCTCGGCCGCGGCCAGGTATTCCGGCAGCCTCGGAACGAGGGCAGGGACTTTGTGGCGCGCGGCGGTCAGAGCGAGCACGTCATTCACGAGGGCGCCGGGCATACCGACCGTTTTCTCCGCCCAGTCGGCCAGGCCCGCATCATCGGCCATCGGGGCCTGATGGAGCCGCGCGAGGTTCTGGAGCACGGTCCGCAGCGCGCCCGCAGAGTCGGCGATGAGATCTGCCAACCCGCCGTGATGGGATGCGTGCTCGATCCAGCCTTGCCGCAGGTGGATGAGATGGCCGCGCGCCTGCGCCTCGCACGCGCGCCGGATGTCATCTGACTGGATGCGAACGCCTTCGAACGGCGGATGACCTGCGATCACCACGTGATGGTCGAGCAGCGACTGGTACTCGAGCGGAAACGCATCGAGCGAGCGGCGGAACTCATCCGGTGTCATGACCAGCGGCGGATCGAGATCCGCGTGGCGCCAGACGCCGGCGAGCGGACCGAGCGCGTCGAGGTCGCCGGCCGAAAGACTCGCGACAAACGCGGCCGCCGCGCCGCCAGGGCTTGCGACGAGCGCAACGAACCGGTCGCCAAACACGCGGGCAAAGTCCGCGGCCATCTGTTCGTAGCCGCGCTGCCGTGCTGCGTCGAGTGCGGAGGGCATGCGCCCATTGTACGAGCGCGCGAGTTGTGCGAGCGCGCCGGCGCGAACGGAGTGTGGCAAAAGGGCCCCGCGAGTGAGCGCGTAAGGGGGGTGCGGCGGGGACGAAGTCCCCCCGCATAGAATGTGGCGTGCGTTTACGGACCCTGAAGGTCGGCTGCTTCGGCGGCGGCACCGGCCTCCCGAGCCTTCTTGGCGGATTGAAGCGCGTCCCCTGGATCAACCTCCACGCCGTCGTGACGATGTTCGACAGCGGGGGATCGTCGGGTGTGCTCCGGGACGAGCTCGGTGTCTTGCCGCCTGGCGATGTGCTCAAGTGCGCGCTGACGCTCGCCCGCAACGAGCGCGAAGCCCGGAACATCCTGCTCGCGCGGCTGCCGTCGGAACACCAGCGGCTGGCCGGTCACACCGGAGGCAACCTGTTGCTCTCGATGATGGAGCAATACACGGGCGACTTCCTGCCGGCGGTCGACGGGCTGCGAAGCTTGCTCGGATGCCGCGGGCACGTCTGGCCGATTACGACCGAACGCGCGAGTATCTGCGCGCAGTATTCAGATGGATCGACTGGGCGTGGTGAAGTCGAGGTTGACGCGCGTCAGGTCAGCGGACACACGGTGGAGCGGCTGTGGCTCGATCCGCCGGTGACCGTGCATCCGCGCGTCGCGGAGACGATTCGATCGCTCGACGCCGTCATCATCGGGCCTGGCAGCTTCTTCACCAGCCTTCTCCCGATTTTTCTGGTGGACGGTTGCCGGGAGGCGCTTGCCGAGGTTCGAGGGCCGATCATCCACGTGGCGAACCTGCTGACTGAAGGCCGCGGCATGTCGGAGTTCACCGCGGGCGATGGCGTCACACATCTCACGCGCGCCATCGGCAGGCCCGTCGATATGGTCGTATTCAACACCACACCGCCGGCCGAGCCTGTGCTCTGGAAGTACGCGCGCGAACACAAGCACCCAATGCAGTTGGGCGCACTGCCGCCAGGTTGCGAGCTTATTGAAGGTGGGTTCTGGACGGGCCCGATCGCGCGTCACGATCGCGCGCGGTTGAGAGCGGCGGTCTGGGCCGCCCTCGCGAGACTGATGAACTAGTTCTGCGCGCGTTTCGCCGACCAGGCCACTTCCTCGCCGCCGCCGGCCGCCGCCATGTTGGCTGAACCCTTCATGGATTGGAAATCAGCCGCGACTTCGCCCGCAAACGCCATCTGTACTTCCGTGCCTTCGGCGCTCATCGTAAAACCGAACTGGATCGCCTTGCCCTTGAGCGTGCCGGTGACTTCGAACTTGCCGTAGCGGCCCTGATAAAAGCCCTTGAGCTTCTCGCCGTCCTGCACGAGTTCGAGCGACGGCGTTGCCGTCGTGCCCTGAATCTCAATCGCCATCGCCCACTTCCCGGTGAGCGTCGGCGGCGCCGCAGGCTTCGACTGCGCCTGGAACGGAGACACCAACAGTGAAAGCAGAATGATGATTGCCATGATGTTTTCGAACTTCGAACTTCGAACTTGATCTATATCTATTTAACGCGCGCCGCCGTCCACGGCATCTCGCCCTGGCCGGCCATGCTCACGTTGCCTGCAAGCGTGCCGTCCTTCTGAGACGTACCCGTGAACGTGATGCCGACCTGCTGGCCGTTCATGTCCATGGTGAACCAGAAGGTGAGTTTGCCTTCGGCGATCTCGCCTTCGATCTTGTTCTCGCCCATCTGACTCGCGATGGTGCCGGCCACCTTCTTGCCGTCCACCTTCACGTCGATCGTGATCTCGACCGCGCCGTTCGGGCCCTGGACGTTACCGGTCCACTTGCCGGCGAACGGAGCCCCCGCCTTGTCGTCGGCCTTGGGCTCGGGTTTCTGCTCGGGCTTCGCCTGGGTCGGGGCCTGTCCCTGTGCTGCGGCCTGGGAGGCCCTGACGGAGGCCGTGACGGCGAAGGTGGCAACAGCGATCGCGGCAACAAAGATTCTGGTGTTCATCTGCATCTCCTGTGCACGCTGGGCCTGAAGGCCCGGCCTACTTCCGCCGCTTCTTCTGCTTTGCCTTGAGCTCGGCGGCCTTCTTGATGACGTCGGCCAGCATAGCACCGGTCTCGCCGCCCTCGACGGGGCGGTGCGAGATCCAGACGGCGGGCACGTCCTCTGCCAGAATCTCGTGGAAGTCCTGGCCGCTCTTGACGCTGAGCGGAGCGAACTCGGCGATGTCGAGGTCGCCGGACCACTCGTCGCGATGCTTGATCAGCAGCCAGGAGCGCCCGCTGTCAGGTGTCCGATCCGGCCCCGCCATCCGGTCGCGCTCCTTACGGCGCGTGAAGCCGCGCGTGCGGACGAGCACCCACGATCCCTTGAGCTTGTAGCCGTCGAGCGTGAATTTCAGGTCGCCCTTCGCGAGTGACCGATCGACATCGTCTGTTTCTGGAATCCACGTGCCGCTGTCCCAGAGCATCACGATGCCGGCGCCGTATCCCTCAGGAATGACGCCCTCGAACGATCCGTACTCGATGGGGTGATCCTCGACGTGCATGGCGAGGCGTTTGATCTTCGGATCGAGCGAGGGGCCTTTCGGGATCGCCCAGGAGAGCAATGTCCCGTTGTGCTCGAGCCGGAAGTCGTAGTGCAGGTGACTGGCGAGGTGCTTCTGAACGCAGAAGTACAGCGACGGCGCCTTCTTCTTCGGAGCCGGCCGCCGCGCTTTGGGTACCTTGCCCTTCGGCTCAGGCGACTTCTTGAAGTTTCGCTTACGCCGGTATTCGTCGAGTGCCACGCGTCCGCACTACCTGCGAATCAATTATTCAATCCGTCAATCATTCAATCTGTCAATTATTTAATGCCGCCCTGCATCTCGGTCAGCTTGTTGCGGAAGATCAGCATCGCCAGACCGAAGACGATCGGGAACAGCGCGACGACGAGCAGCAACGTCGACAGCGGCAACGACTCGTAGAACGATGCCGCCTGGCCGCCGAGGAAGTTGCCGATCGACGCGCCGAGGAACCAGATGCCCATCACCAGGCTCATGACCTTGGCGGGCGCCAGCTTTGTCATCGCGCTGAGACCGACCGGACTCAGACACAACTCGGCGACGGTGTGCATGAGGTAGACCATCAACAGCCAGATCGGACCCACCTTCGCGCCGCCCACGGCCATCTGTGCCGCGGGCATCAGGATCAGGAAACCGAGGCCCACGCCGACCAGACCCAACCCGAACTTCGCCGGCGTGTTCGGCTGGCTCGTGCCGAGCTTGATCCAGAGCCACGCGAACACCGGCGCCAGCGCGAAGATCATCATCGCGTTGACCGACTGCCACCAGGTGCTCGGGAACTCGCGGCCGAAAATGTGGTTGTCCGTGCTGTTCAGCGCGAAGAAGTTCAATGTCGATCCGGCCTGCTCGAAGACGGACCAGAAGAACGCCGCGGCGGCGAAGTACACGCCGATCATCCAGAAGCGCTTCCGCTCGACGGCCGTCCATTCCTTGTTGGAGAACAGCGTGCCGAAAATGGCCGCGGTGACGACGAACAGCAGGATGCTGAACCAAGTGGTGACGTTCGCCTTCGTCAGGACGACGGTGCCGTTGTAGACAAAGAAACCAAGAGCGGCAAGGACAACGGCGCCGATGCCGATGTACAGGGTCGCCTGCTGTTTCGCCTTCGCGTAAACGTCCGGCGAGCTTGCGGTCTTCGGCTCCAGGCCGGCCGAGCCGAGCTTGCGGCCCTGGATGAGGTACTGAATCAAGCCGAGCGTCATGCCCACGCCGGCCGCTCCAAATCCCCAGTGCCAGGCCGAATTGGGTTCCATCCCCCATGACGTCAGCATCGCGCGGAAGCCCGCGTCCTGAACGAGATACCCGCACACGATGGGGCCGAGAAACGCGCCGAGATTGATGCCCATGTAGAACAGTGAGAATGCCGAATCCCGGCGGACATCTTGTGTGCTGTAGAGCTGACCGACGATGACGCTGATGTTGGGTTTCAGGAGTCCGGTGCCGAGGATGATCAGCAGCAGGCCGAGAAAGAACGTCGTCTTCACGGGGACCGCAAGCGAGAAGTGACCGGCGGCGATGAACATGCCGCCATAGAGCACCGCCCGCCGTTGCCCGAGCACTTTGTCCGCCAGCCAGCCACCGGGGATGTTCGCGAGGTACACGGCTGAGGTGTAGACGCCGTAGATGACCGCGCCCGTGGCGGTGTCGATGCCCATGCCGCCTGTCGCCACGTCCGCGGTGACATAGAGAACGAGGAAGGCGCGCATCCCGTAGTACGAGAAACGCTCCCACATTTCGGTGAAGAAGAGCGTGGACAGGCCGGTGGGATGGCCGAAGAATGCTCGATCGGACTTGGGGTCGCCAAGTCCCGCGGTCTGGGTCGCTGTGGCCACGATCGCTCCTCTATTCCTTCTCAGGCACAAACCCTGGTGGCAGGGCCGCCCCTTCGCCGAAGAAAAACTCTTCCATCTGCTTCTGGACGATCTGCTGTGCTTCCTTCTGGAACGGCAGCAGGCGGTATTCGTTCAGAATCATCTTCATCCGCTCTTCCCACATCTCCCACGCCTCTTCTGAGACGTTCTCGTAGATGCGCTGGCCGAGCGGGCCGGGCCAGGGCGGCGCGTCGAGGCCAGGAAGTTCGCGGCCAAGCTTGACGCACTTCACCAGCCGGCGGGTCGAATCTGTCATGTCGTGGGCATATTACCTTTTCTTTAGCGGCGGGGACCCCATGCACCCCGCCTGGCGCGCTCCACTCGCTTCCGCTCCGTTCCGCGCGCGCTCCGTAAAGCCGCCTGCGATAATGGGGGCGCACCAACATGACGGGTACCTTTCGTCCAGGCGGCGCTTGTGTGCTGGCGATCCTTCTCTTCCTAAGTGCCGGGACCACGACCGCCGACGCGCAGTACTTCGGACGCAACAAGGTCCAGTACCGCTCGTTCACATTCGAGATCCTGAAGACCGAGCACTTCGACCTCTACCACTATCCGGAGGAGGTCGAAGCCGCGAAGCTCGCGTCGCGGCTCGCGGAGCGCTGGTACTCACGCCTGTCGCGCTTCTTCAACCACGAGCTGCGCGGCCGCCAGCCGATCATTCTCTATGCGGCATCCGCGCACTTCAGGCAGACGAACGCGATCGAGGGACTGATTGGCGAAGGCACCGGCGGCGTCACCGAAGCGATGAAACGGCGCGTCGTGTTGCCGATGTCCGGCTCGCTGGCCGAGACCGACCACGTGCTCGGTCACGAGCTCGTGCATGCGTTTCAGTTCGATCTCACCGGCGCCGATCCGCGGGAATCGATGGCGTCGGCACCCGACATCCTGCAGTTCCCGTTGTGGTTCGTCGAGGGCATGGCCGAGTACCTGACGCTGGGCGCCCAGGACGCGCAGACGGCCATGTGGCTGCGCGACGCCGCGATGCGCGAGAAGCTTCCGCACATCAAGGATCTCGACGATCCGAAGTACTTTCCGTACCGCTGGGGCCACGCGTTCTGGGCGTACATCGGCGCCAAGTTCGGCGATCGCGCGGTGGCGTCGCTGCTGCGATCCGCGGCGAATCCGCGCGTCGATCTTCCGGGGCTCGCGCGTCAGCTCGGCACCGATCCCGATACGCTCACGGCCGACTGGCACGCCGCGATCATGCAGTCGGCTGCGGTGGTCGTGTCCGAGGAATTCCCGGTCGGGAGCCAGGCGCGACAGATCGTCTCGAAGGAGAGCGGCGGCGGACGTTTCAACGTCGGGCCCCGTATCAGTCCAGACGGAAAGGAAGTCGCGTTCTTCTCCGAGCGCGATCGGTTCTCGGTCGAGCTCTATGTGGCGGACGCCGAGAGCGGACGGATCGTGCGGAAACTCTCATCGTCCGCGACCGACCCGCACTTCGACAGTCTCGAGTTTCTGAATTCAGCCGGAGCCTGGAGCCCGGATGGAAAGATGCTGGCCATCGGTGCGATCAGGGGCGGGAAGCCGGTCATCGCCCTTCTCGACTCGCGCTCGGGCCGTGTACTGCGCGAGCTTCCACTGCCCGGTCTGGACGATGTCCTCAACCCCGTGTTCTCACCGGATGGCACCGCCCTGACGTTCAGCGGCAATCGAGGCGGCTTCATCGATCTCTATCGTCTGCCGGTCGCAGCACCCGCCAAGGCGGATGATTCCGGTGGCCTCGTCCAGCTCACGAACGATCCATTCGCCGATCTCGAGCCGACGTACCTGCCCGACGGCAGTGGGCTCGTCTTCGTTACTGAGCGGTACAGCACGAATCTCGACACTCTGGAGTCCGGTCCGCTCCGCCTTGCCCGCTACGATTTCGCTACCAAGCAGGTTCGTTTGATTCCAGGGTTTCTGAAGGGCAAGCACCTCAGTCCGCAGGTCAGCGCGGACGGGAAGTGGGTCACGTTCATCGGCGATCCCGACGGCATCGCGAACCTCTACCGGATCTCCGTCGAGGGTGGACCCATCACGCAGATCACGACGATGGTCACCGGTGTTGCCGGCATCACGTCGTCGAGCCCCGCGCTCAGTCTTTCGACGCGAACCGGCCGGTTCGTCTTTTCGGTGTTCGAGGATGACGGGCACTCGATCTACACGCTCGATGAAGAGAAGGTTGTGCAGATGGTGGCGCCGGCGGCCACGCAGCGTGCCGCCTTGTTGCCGGGGCGCGAGACGCCCGGGGGAGACGTGCAGCGGCTGCTGTCCGATACGGCGCGAGGTCTTCCGGCGAAAGACGTCGCGCAGGCGCCCGAGCGCTACACCGGTGGCCTGTCACTCGATGCGATCGGCCAGCCGACGATCAACGGGGGCGTCAGTCAGTGGGGCGGGTACGTCGGCGGAGGCATGTCGGCGTTCTTCACGGACATGCTTGGCGATCGGATGCTCGGCGTCGCCGCGCAGGCGGGCGGCACGCTTGCGGATATCGGTGGCCAGTTGATTTATGTGAGTCGCCGCCATCGCTGGAACTGGGCCGGCTCAATCGAGGCGATGCCGTATCGTGTGGGCGGCCTCTTCCTTCAGAACGACACCGCGAAGAACCAGGTACTCCTGACCGAAGTGCTGGATCGGCAGAGCAGCCGCGGCGCGTTCGGAATGGCGACGTATCCGTTCAGCTCCTCGACCCGCTTCGAAGTGACCGGAGGCGTTCGCGCGCTGAGTTTTTCGAGGCAGACGCAGGTTCAGGTCTACGACGGCACCTCTCGCCAGCTCATCGAGACCCAGGACATCGTGACGACACGCGTGCCGACGTTGTACCTGTCCGAGAATCGCGTCGCGATGGTGCGCGACACGTCGTACTTCGGCGCGACGAGTCCCGTCTATGGCGCGCGCGCGCGCGTCGAGGTCGGGCAGAGCATCGGGACGCTTCGGTACTCGTCGCTACTCGCTGACTACAGGCGCTACTTCATGCCGAAGCGGCCGGTCACCGTGGCCGTGCGCGGGATGCACTTCGGCCGGTACGGCCGCGATGCTGAGGGTCTGCAGCTCGTGGATCTTTTTGTCGGGTACCCGGAGCTCGTGCGTGGCTACGGTGTCGGCTCATTCGACGCGCGCGACTGCGCCGATCGCGAAGCGGGCGGGAAGTGTTCCGTCTTCAACAACCTGCGCGGCAGCCGGCTGGCGGTGGCCAACCTCGAGGTTCGCGCGCCGCTCGTCGGCCTGTTCAAGGGCGAGATCGAATACGGGCGTCTGCCCGTCGAGGTCGCCGCCTTCTTCGACGCGGGTGTCGCATGGACGAAGGGCGAGCGCCCGTCGTTCGCCGGCGGCAACCGCGAGCTCGTCCGCAGCGCCGGCGCTGCCGTCAGAGCCAACCTGTTCGGGTTCGTCGTCCTCGAATTCTCGGTCGCGAAACCATTGGATCGAGCGAACAAGGGGATTCAATGGCAGTTGGGACTCAGGCAGGGATTCTGATCGCCTAACGGGTGAAGAAGCCCGTCAGCATTCCCTTCGTGACGAGATGCTCTCCCGGTGGACAGCCAGCGAGATCCTTGAAGTCCCTGATGAAGTGCGCCTGATCTGAGTAGCCGCAGGCGGCAGCAGTGACCGCGCCGCCGGGGCGTGCACCGTCCTCGAGGCTTTCGAGGTGCCGAACGGCGCGTTGAAAGCGCGCGATGCGAGCGAGGCGCTTCGGTGTCATCCCTACGAGCTCGAGGAAGCGCCGTTCGAGGTGACGGCGAGTCACGCCGGTGCCCGTCGCGAGACCGTCGATCGACACGAGTCCCGCCGATTCTTCGATGGCCTCGCACACATCACGAACGCGCGGATCGATCCGGGCCTCATCGACGAATGGCA
Organism: Vicinamibacterales bacterium; assembly: GCA_035606665.1. Taxonomy (GTDB): domain Bacteria; phylum Acidobacteriota; class Vicinamibacteria; order Vicinamibacterales; family SCN-69-37; genus DASUGC01. Next base: position 136,784 of record DATNEY010000021.1, read on the forward strand.
GAACGGCCTGTTGCGCGGGCAGCGCAGCGTCGGTCGGATTGCCGCAACTCGCACGCACAGCCTCGAGTGCGCGCGCAAGTTGCGGGGACAGATCATCCACTCCGGGAGTGGTCCCCGCGAGCGCATCCTGTGCGGGCGGTATCAGTGCTGCCGCGCCGAACGGATGGAAGCGAAGGCCGAGGACGCCGATGCGTCCGGTCGGTTGAAGCACCAGCTGTCGTGTGAGCTGACCCGCGAAGAGAATCGCCGGTTGCCGCGTGACGGTCGTCGATCCGTTCCAGGCATCGATGCGATCGAACGGATCGCCGAAATGAATGATGAGCTCGGTGCGTCCGTCGGGCAGCACGACCTGCGGCTCGGATCCCAGGGCATCGACATGTCCTTCGAGTGTCCAGACACACTCGATGAACGGTGCCAGGCCGGCGACGGGCGCGAACTGCTCGTACCGCATCCGTCGCTGACGATGCCACGGTGAGTCGCATTTGTTCAAGCAGCGGCGGAACGCCGCGGCCTAGACTTGGCCGGAATGAAACACACACCTGTCTCGCTCGGAACAATGGCGCTCGTCTGTCTGGGAACGGCGCTCGCGGCCGTCGATGGACAACGCCCTGATTTTTCCGGCGGCTGGACGGCGACGAAGGACGCTCCAAGCGGACTGACCGCGGCGCCAAGTCCGGTGTTCGGCGCCAAGTTCTGGCTCGAACAGAAAGGCGACCAGATGACGGTCGTGAGGCCGATCCGCGATACCGTCGTCGCCATCCCGCACGTTCTTGGCGGCGGGGAGGTGCGCACGCGGGTCCCGGGCCCGATGTGCCTTGGTGACAACACGACCATCACCAGCGTCGCGTTTGAAGCCGATGCGCTCGTGCATCGGATCCACGGGACGATTGTGCCGGGCTCGACGACCGTGATACCCGCCGCGGTCCGACAGGTGTTTCGCAAGACCGGGCCCGACTCGATCGTTGTCGAAGGCGTGACCCGCCTGCCTGGTTCAACGGATCCCGTGAACGTCGCGACCGTCTACACACGGATGGCCGAGAAGCCACCGGCTGTACCCGTGCCGGCGGTCAGGGCCATTCCGGCAACGCTCGCGCGGTTGACGTGGCTCGGCGGTCACTGGGCCGGGATGCAAGGCACGTCCTCCATCGAGGAGCGATGGACGCCGGCGGGCGGCGGCGCGATGTTCGCCATCTCGCGCACGGTCAGTGGCAGTGGAGCCGTGTCGGCGTTCGAGTACCTGTGTATTGCAGAGCGGGGCGGCGGCCTTGTCTACACCGCGATGCCGAATGGCCGCTCACCCGCGACGGACTTCATGCTGACGGCAATCGATGAGACGAGCGCGACGTTCGAAAACTCCGCGCACGATTTCCCGAAGGCGATCCGCTACGCGCTCAAGCCGGACGGAACGCTGGATGCAACGATCAGCGGCGCGCCTGGGCAACGGGCCACGACGTTCACGTTCAAGAAACAGTGATACGAGTCCCTGGCACACGGAGCTAACGGGACACGGAGCAAAGTGGTTGGTTTCCTAAAAACCCGACCTCCGCGTAGGTCTCCTCCGCGTTGCAGGACCCGGTGTCGCAGGATCAGTGTCTGGCCAACAGTGCGACCTGAACTCGCGCGTCGTTGAAACACGCGCCGCCGGCGATGTCCGTCAGAGAGTCGGGCACGAGCGCGTTCGACGTGAAGCCGTTGAGCGTGCTCTTCTTCCAGAGGCCCTTTGGCAGCGAGACCGTGCCAGGGCGGATCTCGGGCGTCACGTGAGCTTCGCAATGCACTTCACCCAGGTCGTTGAAGATGCGGATCTGATCGCCGTCGGCGATGGCGCGCGGATGCGCGTCCGCCGGACTGATCTTGAGCCGCGCGACCGACGGTCGCAGCTCGCCAAGCGTCGAAGACACCGTATGCTCGCTGGCCGGCGAAATGAGCGCCAGCGGATGCGCGTCCGTTGCAGGATCCGGTGCGTAGCCGTACAAGCCGTTCTGCGACTCGACTTCGGCGGGGAAGAGGTGCGCCTTCTGGTCCGAGGTCTTCGGCATGACGTCCACGAACTGAATCGGATTGTTCTGACCCGGGGCGATCACGGGCTGCTGCGCCATGATTGCCGCAGCGTGTCCCTCCGGAAGACGGCTAGTCAGATCCAGCAGCGCACCGCACTCGCCAAGATCGAGGGTCTCTTCGGTCAACCCCAACCGCACGGACAGTTCCTCGAAGACGTCGTGGTTCGGCCTCGATTCACCGACCGGCTGGATCACCGGCTGCACGAGGTGCAGGTGGTACGCGCCATAACCCTTGGCCAGATCGTAGTGTTCGAGGAAGGTCGTCGCCGGAAGAACGACGTCCGCGTACGCCGCGGTATCGGTCATGACCTGTTCGTGAACGACCGTGAAGAGATCCTCACGCATGAGGCCGCGAATGATGCGGTTCTGATCGGGGACGGTCGCGACCGGATTGCAGTTGTAGACGAACAGGACGGACACGGGCGGGTCCTTGTAGTCGAGCAGCGCGCGCCCCAGATGGTTCATGTTCACGAGCCGTGAGTCCTGCACGGGTACGTCAATGACCTTCTCGGCCTGGATTCCCCAGACGCTCGAGTTGCTCATCGTGTAGCCGCCGCCGCGGACGCCGAACTTGCCGGCGATCGCCGGCAGCGCCAGTATGGCCATCGTCGCGCCGCCGCCGTTGCGATTGCGCTCCTGGCCCCATCCGCACCGGATGACGGCGGGGGAGATCGTTCCGTACCAGTCGGCAAGCTGACGCATGGCTGCCGCGTCGATCCCGGATTCCTCGGCGGCCCGCTCGATCGTCCACGGTTCGGCGGCCGCTCGCAGCTCCTCGACGCCCGTTGCGTGGGACGCGAGCCATTGGAGGTCCGCCTGGCCGCGATGAAACAACTGTCGAATCAGGGACAGCGCCACCGGAAGATCGGTGCCGGGCTTCGGCGCGAGATACAGGTCCGCGATGCGCGCGAGCGGTGTCCGCCGCGGGTCGATCACGACGAGCTTTGCGCCGTTCTTCTGGGCCTGCTTGATGTGCGAGACAAGATGAATGCCCGACGCGGATGGATTGCAGCCCCAGACGACGATGAGCCGGGCCGCTTCGTAGTCGTCGTAGGAGACGCCTGCCATCCGGCCGTAGAGTGCGACGGCTGCGGCGCCAGTCGGCGCGGCGCAGACGGTCCGCGCCAGTCTCGAGGCGCCGAAGCGCCTGAAGAAGCGCGCGTCCGTGAACTCGTTCGTGAGGACGCCGTTCGATCCGCCGTAGTGGTACGGCAGCACCGACGCAGATCCGAATTTGTCGCGCGCTTCGAGCATCCGCTCCGCGATCAGATCGAGGGCCTCGTCCCACGTCACCCGCTCGAAGTGCCCGGCGCCCTTGGCGCCCTTGCGCACCGCCGGATGAAGAATCCGATCCTCGTGATACACGCGGCGATCGAAGTGCCTCACCTTTCCGCAGATGTAGCCGTCGGTCGATGGCGCCGCGTGCGATCCGTCGATCTTCACCACCTTGCCTCGCTCCACCGTGACGTCGAGGCTGCAGCAGTCCGGACAGTCGAGCGGGCAGGCAGTGTGAACGGTGGAGTGGCCCCAGGATTTCGGCGGGGCGACCTTGAGCTCGGCCATGGCTCATCTTATTACCGGAAGGCGCGTCCGCGTTCTCCGCTATGCTGAGCGCGGCGTTTGCGCATGAGCGATCAGCCTGCACCTCGTCCACGCGTTGTGATCATCGGCGGCGGCTTCGGCGGACTCTGGGGCGCGAAAGCGGTTGCGCACGCGCCGGTGGATGTGCTGCTGATCGATCGCCGTAACCATCACGTATTTTCTCCGCTGCTCTATCAGGTTGCCACCGCCGCGCTCGCGCCGGGCGACATCGCCTCGCCGATTCGGTGGATTCTGCGCCGCCAGCGCAACGTGAAGATCTGGCTTGCCGAGGCCGTGTCTATTGACACCGCAAAGAAGACCGTGCGGCTGTCGGATGGCGAAGTGGCGTACGACTATCTGATTCTGGCGGCAGGCTCCCGGCCCGCGTATTTCGGTCATGACGATTGGGAAACCAACGCGCCAGGCCTGAAAACCATGGAGGATGCGATCACGATTCGGCGGCAGGTGCTCGTCGCTTTTGAGCGCGCCGAACGAGAACGTGATCGCGCGCGGCAGAAACAGCTCCTTACGTTTGTCGTCGTGGGTGGCGGTGCCACTGGCGTGGAGCTTGCAGGAGCTCTGGCCGAGATTTCCAGGCACGCGCTGGCGCACGACTTCCGGTCGATTCAGCCGGAGACCGCGCGCGTGATCCTGATCGAAAGCGGCGCCGAGGTGCTCGCGACGTACGTGCCGAATCTGTCGGCGTTCGCGCGCCGCGCGCTGGAGAAACGGGGAGTGGCGGTTTGGACCGGCATGCGTGTCACCAATATCGAACCGGGACGCGTGCACCTGGGCGGCGAGGTGCTCGAGGCGGGCACCGTGATCTGGTCCGCGGGCGTGTCCGCCGCGCCGATCGGCGCTTCACTTGGCGTACCGATGGATCGATCGGGCCGGGTGCTGGTGAATCCGGATCTCACGATTCCCGGGTGCGACGATGTCTACGTGGTCGGCGACATGGCGTTGCTCAATGGCGCGGACGGAAAGCCGCTGCCCGGCGTGAGCCAGGTGGCCATGCAGGAGGCGCGCTGGGCGGCCGACAATATCGCGAGAACCCTGCGTGGAGAGCCGCGAAAGCCGTTTGTATACATGGACCTCGGCAACATGGCCACGATCGGCCGGAACTCGGCCGTCGCCGACCTGCCGTGGCTGAGACTGCGGCTGAAGGGGTATCTGGCCTGGTGGGCCTGGCTGATGCTGCACATCTATTGGCTCATCGGATTCCGCAACCGTCTGTCGGTCATGACGCAATGGGCCTGGTCGTACATGACGTATCAGCGCTCGACGCGCCTGATCACGGGTGACGAAGAGTGAATGCACCGTCCTACTCGCTGAATCCCGAACCGGTTCGCTGGTGGGTCGTGTCGCTGGTCGTCGCGGTGATCGTGTTCTTCACGCCGCTGCCCGCGTGGGTCATCGAGGATTTCTATTCGCGCGACATGTACCCGTGGCTGCAGGACATCGTCACGACAGTGACGAACACGCTGCCGCTCGCCGTCCTGGATGTGATCCTGATCGTGGTGGCCTTCGCTGTCCTGTTCAGGATTCGCCGGCTGTACTACGTGCTTCGTCAGCGCGGCGTCATGGACGCGATCTGGGAAGCGTTTCGCCGGATCGTGCGCGCGGTGTGCGTGCTCGCGGTTCTCTTCTACTGGGCCTGGGGTTTCAACTATCGCCGCGTGCCGCTCGAGTCGATCATCCCCGGCGGCAAGTCGCCGCAAGTAACCGTGGATATGCTCGTGTCCGGCTTTTCTGATTCGGCCGTTCTCGCGGCCTCGTTGCGGCGGATGGTCGCGAATGACGCGGGGAATCTGCACACGATCCGCCTCGAACTCGTCGAGCCGATGAACCTCGCGCTGAAGTCGCTTGGCCGCATTCCGCTCGAGACTCCGAGTGTCCCGAAGTTCTCGCTGGTGCTGACACCGTTCTTCCGGTCGTCGGGCGTCACGGGGATGATCAACCCCTTCGGGCTGGAGACGATTGTCTTTCCGGATCTCCTCCCGTTCGAACGGCCGTTCGTGGTTGCGCACGAGTGGGCGCATCTGGCCGGGCAGGCTGATGAGGCCGAAGCCAGCGCCGTTGGCTGGCTGGCCTGCATGAAGGGCGACGCGGTGGTCGCGTACAGCGCGAGCTTGTACCTCATCATGGAGACAGCCCGCGCCATGCCGCCTGATGTGCGCGAGAAGGCAATGGCCAGGCTCGACGCGGGTGTCCGTCAGGACATCGATGCGATCGTCGAACGCATGACCGCACAGAGTCCTCGGGTGCAGGAGACCACGTCGCGCGTCTATGACGAGTACCTCAAGGCGAATCGCGTCGAAGACGGCACGGCCAGCTACGGTCGCGCCCTCTCGTTCATCCTGTCGCCGCCATTCCGCGACGCGTTGTCGAACTACACCCTGACCAGATAACGCCGGGGCTGGAGCCCCGGCCTACGCCTGCTTCAACGGACCTTCAGATCCAGCGCGGCCGCGAGCTGGTGCAGCCAGGCCTGGACGCGGGCGCGATTCTCCGGTCCCAGAAGGATCAGCTGCTTCTGCACCGGCAGCAGTGACTGCAAGGAGGGATCCGCGTGTTCGAAGTAACCCTCGCGACGGAGCAGCACCAGGTCCGCCGGTGACTGCGGTGTCGCGTCGAGCGTGCGAATCGCTTTGGTGAGTGCGGTGTCGAAGTCGCCGTCGGGATACCCAAGCTCACGATACGCCTCGTCGAATAGCGGCTTGACGTTGACGTAGACCTGAGCCGCGTCCCTGGCTGGAATGGAGAGCAGCGCCTGCGTCGCGGCTTCCCATCGTGCGAAGCTGGCGGCCTCAACGCGGCCGCTGGCCTGGCCGGCGATTTCGAGGCGCGTTGGCGGCCGCAGCACCGCGAGCGGGATCGACGGAGTCTTGCCGTCTCCAATTTGCAGTACGGCCAGTGCGGCGTTCCTGACAATGCCGCGCGTGGCGACGAGCCGCGCGAGCAAAGGACTTCTCGACAGCGTCGCTGTGAGTTCGCGCAGCATCGCATCTGAATCGACGAGCGACGGCAGCTGCATGGGTTGCCGCGACGGACGTCGCGCGGTTTGCTCCGTCATCGTCGCCGACGTCGGCGCCGGAATGACGGTCGGCGCCTGTGCGCGGCTCATCCACCACAGCGTCAGTGCGACGCCGGCGACCACCGCACCGGCGCCGACGATCACCCATCGGGACGTGGAGGTCTGCGCCGGCCGCCGTCGCGGCGGTTCGGAGACAGGCGGCGTGACCTTCGAAAGCGGGTAATCCTCGAAGCCCATCGTCTGAAATTCAGCGGCGCGCTACTTGAGGACGGTGCGCGCCCAGTCCCATCCGTCCAGTCCACGGGCGTTGGTCGCTCGCACCGCGATGTGGGTTCCGGGCGGGAGCGACGGCAGCGCCGCGCGTGGGGTCGTAACGGTCACCCGCGTCTTCATCGGATCGGACGCCGGCCCGTATGCCACGGTGTAGCTCCGGATGCCCGACTCCGGACTTGGGGTCCACGAGAGCATGATGCCGGTGGCGATCTTCTCAGCCTTGAACTCGTCCGCCTTGAGCCGCGAGGGGCTCGATGCAAGACGCACCAGCGTCGCAGCGGTCACCTTGGCAGTCTCGAGAATCTGCTTGAAGCTCATCGTCTCGATGAAGTCCGTGGGCTGGTGATAATTCGGATTCGCCAGCACAGGGTACGAGCCGATGCCGCCGACGATGTCACCCCAGCCGTCGTAGAACGCCGCGGCGTCGGTGCTCTTGTAGTACTTCGCGTCGAACAGCACGAGGTCGGTGAAGAGGAATGAGGCGCCGTGCTGGATGTCGCGGATGCCCGCGTTCGAGTAGCGGATTGTGTTGTTCAGCTGCGACGAGTCAGCCGCCCACCCGATCATGTCGTTGTTCAGGGCGCCTGCCACCTTCCACTTGTTCTCCAGCGCACGCCGCACGAATTCACGGCTGCCGAGAAGGCCGGCTTCCTCGCCTGTAAATGACGCAAACACGACAGTTGCCGGCAGCGGCGTATCTTTGAGAATCCGCGCCGCCTCGAGCAGCGCCGCAGTGCCCGACGTGTCGTCATCGGCGCCGGGGCCCACGGCGACCGAGTCGAAGTGACTGCTCACGACATAGATGAGCTCGGGGTTGACGGTGCCCTTGAGCGTCGCGACGATGTTGCCGGTGCGGCCGCCGCTTGCCTGCAGCGCCGGCGGCGTGAACCACTGAATCTCCGGCTCGTAGCCGAACGAGCGGTACGTCTTCTCGAGGTACTGGATGGCCTTCAGATTGCCCGGTTGCGTGATGTATTTCGAATCGAAATCAAACAGGGTCTTCTCGTACTCGTACACATGATTGATGGCGGCGCGTGCCAGTACCTGCCGCACGGTTGCTTCGACCGGCTTGAACGCGGCGGTCATGCGCTGCCGCAGGTCGTTCTCCGCCGCGAGCTGGCTGTCGAGCCGCGCCTGCAGGTCCGCCATCGAGATCTTCTTCGAGAGATTGACGACGCTGATGTCGCGCTCGGTGGAGACCGTGTCGCCGTCGCGCTCGGCCTGCAGGATCAGGAAGCGGCTGTCGGCACTCGGCAGCCACACGTACTCTGGACTAATCGTGCGGATTGAGTTGTTGGCGAAAAGCCGCTGGCTCGTGCCGGCAGTGAGATCGTAGAGATACGAACGACGATGCCGTGCCTCGCCCTTGAGGCCGATGAGCGTCGTGTTGCTCAGGAATCTCGGCAGCAGGTCGTGCTGGATGTCGCGCGTGATTCGGCGATGAACCGACGGTATCGTCGCAGCTCCGCGTCCGCCCCCTGCGGGAGGCGCCGCCGGTGCGGCCGGCTGCGCCGCGGTCGGAGAGACGTAGATGTCCCAGTCAGTGTTTGTCATCAACTGATAGGCGACCTGCTTGCCGTCCGGCGACAAGGCCAGTGCGTCCATGCGCTCGCTGCCCGAACGAATCGCGGCCGGGGTGAGCGACGATGCCTGCGCGGTGTTGAGTGTCGTCGTGTCGCCCTCGCGCGTGAGCCAGGCGAGGGTGGAGCCGTCGGCCGACAGTACCAGGCCCGACCCGTTCACCGTGCGCGTCGTCTTGCCGGCGAGCGAAACCACTCCGTAGGTTGTCGGCGCTCCACCACCTCGGCCGCCGCCCCCTGCGCCGCCGCGCCCGGCGCCGGCTCCACGTCCGGCGAGCGGGGATTGCGCCGCGACCGTGTAGACGAGCGTTGTGCCACGGGCATCGACAATTGGCGCGGTCTTGAACCCAGGCTGATCGGTCAGCGCGACGACGGCGCCATCGCGAACGCTGTAGATGTCGCTGCGGGTGGCATCATCAGGCTTCGCGCCGACGAAGATGACGCTCTGATCGTCGCCTGACCAGGCCAGTGAGATTTTCGCCAGCCCCGGGCCCAGGATTGAGCGCTCGGTTCCTGTCCGGAGGTCCCGTACGACGATCTCGCTCGCAGCCGGATCGCCGCCCGGCGTCGACTTCAGCCACGCCAGCTTACCTCCGCTCCGATCGAACGCCACCGTGGCTGTGGGCAAGTCGGCGACCGTCTGCGTCGTTGCGCCGAGCTTCACGAGGCGCGTCACGGCGGCGGTGGCGGCGCCGGTCTCGTATGTCGCGAAGCCACCGTCCCCGGAAATCTTCGGATTGCGCCCGTCCGTCGTCAGTACGGTCGTCGTGTAGAGCTCACCCGTGAGCAACGCGACGCGCTCGAGATACTCCGCCGCGGCCGGCGACTTCATGAGGGCCTGCAGGTCGGTCAGCGCCGAGGGGTACTTGCCGGCCTCCCACGCGTCCATCGCCCGCGCCCATCGCGCCTCCGCAGTGATGGGGGGCGGCGCCGGTGCCGCTGGTCTTGGCGTCTGGGCCGTCCGACCGGCAGCGAGGGCGACGCCGGCGGCCCCGACGGTAATCAAGACTGCGATGGCGCGAAGTTTGACGCGGGAGGGATGGGACATGCCCGAAATGATACGGCAAAGAACCGCATAGAATTGCGATTCGAGGAGTATGTCAATGACCCCGACCGTGCTCGAGGCGATCAATCAGCAGGTGTCCAACGAGTTCGCTGCGTCGTTTTCCTATCTCGCCATGGCCGGATGGTGCGAGCACAACAATTTCATGGGCTCCGCCGCATGGATGCGGTTGCAGAGCGCCGAAGAGCACGCGCACGCCATGCGCCTGTTCAATTTTCTGCTGGCCCGCAATCACGCTGTCAAGCTGCAAGCGATTGCGGCGCCGCGCGGTGAGTTCGGATCGCTCGTCGAGGTCTTCGAGCAGGCGCTCATGCAGGAGCAGGGCGTGAGCGGCCAGATCGATCGGCTCTACGAGCTCGCGTTCAGCGAGAAGGTCTTCGCCGCGATGGCCGAGTTGCAGTGGTTCATCACCGAGCAGGTCGAGGAAGAGAAGACCGTGCGCGAAATCGTCGCCAAGCTGCGGATGGTGGGCCACGACCCGGCGTCTCTCCTGGACGTCGATCGAGAACTGGGCTCGCGGCAGCCCGCAGCAGCCGCGCAGTAGGCCGGGGCTGTAGCCCCGGCATCAGGGCAGCTGCAGCGACGCTTCTTCCGTCGTCGCGAAGCGCTCGAACACTCCTTCGAGGCCGGCGATAGCGAGCAGCTCCGTGATCCGATCGGGTGTGCCGACGAGTCGCAGACGTCCACCTCGCCTGGTGACGGTGACATGCGCGGAAATGATCTCGCCGAGACGCGTGCTGTCGATGTAGTGCACGCCCGACAGATCCAGGAGCACGTGCCGCGCGCCGCCCGTGAGCGAGCTTGTAACGGCTTCGCGCAGCATGCCGGGCTGGTCGTTGACAGTAAGACGGCCGCTGAGCTGAAGCACGGCGATCTGACCGTTGCGTGTTTCGCGGATTTGCATGACCGGCGCCCATTATAAGGCCCGGTTAGGTATGAGAGAATGCGAGGTTGTTTCCCTGATGAGGATTGTTCATGTCTGAGATTGCCGCCTGGAACGCCGTCCGTCGTGTCCCGACCCCTGTGAACGAGCCCGTTCGCGCGTACGCGCCCGGTTCGCCTGAGAAAGCCGAGCTCAAGGCGCGGCTCGCGTCGATGGCGAAGGAGCGCGTCGAGATCCCGCTCATCATCGGCGGCAAGGAAATCCGGACGGGCAAGACCGGTCAGTCCGTAATGCCGTTCCAGCACAAGCACGTGCTCGCCGACTACCACATGGCCGAGCCGAAGCACGTGCAGATGGCCGTCAAGGCCGCGCTCGCCGCGCGCAAGGAGTGGTCGAGCTGGCAGTTCGAAGATCGCGCCGCCATTCTGCTGAAAGCGGCGGAGTTGCTCGCCACGTCGTGGCGGCCGACGGTGAATGCCGCGACGATGCTCGGGCAGGCGAAGACCGTGTTTCAGTCGGAAATCGATGCGGCATGCGAGCTGATCGATTTCTGGCGATACAACGTGTCCTACGCCGAGGAGCTGTACCGCGAGCAGCCCGGGTCGAGCGCGGGCGTCTGGAACCAGCTCGAGTATCGCGCGCTCGAAGGCTTCGTCTATGCCGTTTCGCCGTTCAACTTCACGGCCATCGGCGGCAACCTGTCGACCGCGCCCGCCCTCATGGGCGGCGTGTCGATCTGGAAGCCTGCCTCGAGCGCGATGCTCTCGGCCTATTACGTGATGCGGGTGCTCGAAGCGGCCGGCATGCCGCCCGGAGTCATCAACTTCCTGCCCGGCAGCGCCGGCATGATCACGGACAATCTGCTGGCGTCGCCGGATCTGGCCGGGATCCACTTCACCGGCAGCACTGAAGTGTTCCAGGCGATGTGGAAGACCGTCGGGACGAACATCGGCCGGTACCGATCCTATCCGCGGCTCGTCGGCGAAACGGGCGGCAAAGACTTCATCGTCGCGCATCCGTCCGCGGACCCGACGGCACTGGCCGTGGCTATCGTGCGAGGCGGGTTCGAGTACCAGGGCCAGAAGTGCTCGGCGGCCAGCCGCATCTACGTGCCGCAGTCGCTGTGGAAGGACGTGCGTGATCAGGTCATCGCGATGATGAAGGACATCAAGATGGGCGACCCGCGCGACTTCCGCAACTTCATGAGCGCCGTCATCGACAAGAAGGCCTTCGACAAGATCTCGAGCTACGTCAGCGAAGCGAAGAAGACCGCGAAGATCCTCCAGGGCGGCAAGTGCGACGACAGCAAGGGCTATTTCGTCGAGCCCACGCTCGTGCAGACCAACAAGCCGGATTACAAGCTGCTGTGCGAAGAGATCTTCGGGCCGGTAGTGACCACCTACGTCTATCCCGACAACAAGTGGAAGGACATGCTCAAGACGGTGGACAAGACGTCGCCGTACGCGCTGACGGGCGCGGTCTTCGCCAACGACCGTCAGGCCGTTCGCGAGGCGTCGAGCGCGCTCCGCAACGCCGCGGGCAACTACTACATCAACGACAAGCCGACCGGCGCCGTGGTCGGACAGCAGCCGTTCGGCGGCGCCCGCGCGTCCGGGACCAACGACAAGGCCGGCTCGAAGCTCAACCTCATCCGCTGGGTCAACACGCGGACAATCAAGGAAACGCTGGCGCCGCCCAGAGACTACAAGTACCCGTTCATGGGGGCGGAGTAGGAGCTTCGCGGTTCAGGGTGCAGGGTTCAGGGTTCCGGGTGCGCATGCCTGGCTCCTCGAACCTTGAACCGAGTCTGCGCACCCTGAACCGTGAACCCTGCGCCCTGAACCGGCTAGAACACGTATCTGATCTGCACCTGGAACATCCTCGGTGGATCGATGTTCGCGAACGCCGGGATCGCGACTGTCTGTCCGGCGGCGACCGCCGAGAAACGTCCAAATGAATTCGGCGCTGCGCTCACGTCGCCGTAGGTCGTGACGCCGCGGCCGAGCAGGTTGCCGTGGTTGAGAAGATTGAAGCCTTCCAACCGAAGCAGCACCGTCCGGTTTGCCCGCTTGATTCGTCCTTCCACGAACAAGGCGACGTCCTCGGTGCCGGTGCCGCGAAACGCCGCGCGGCTGACGACCTTGCCGTTGATGACGGGCCGATCGTTGTTTGCTCGATCCCCATCGACATCCGTGCCGATCGTGGCGTTGATCGGCCGTCCTGATGCGAGCTGCGTGACCGTGCCGACGGTGATGTTGTACGGCAGGTTGTACGTGAACGTGATCACCGCGCGGTGCCTTTGATCGACGACGCTCGGACCGCGCTCTTCTTCGCCGAGCCGCGTGATGTTCGCCTGGTTGTTGCCGATGCCGTTGCCATCCGGTTCGGAGGTGTTCGTGGCCTTCGACAGCGTGTAGCTCACTCCCGCGAACATCCGGGGGTTGCCGCGATAGCTGATCTGGTTCTGCCAGCCGTCGTAGTCGGCCACGCCTAGGTTCATGATCGTGTTCACGGCCTGGAGCGAGCCGGCCGGCAGCGCGGCGCCCGGCGCCGATTGCACTTTGCCCGCGCTCAGCGGGCGGAGGAAGTCGGCGTCATTCGCGTTGCGGATCTGGCCGTTCGCCGTCCGATCGAACGGGGGCGGCGCGTTGAGATCCACGGAGCGATCGAGGTTCGACCAGTGCTGGTGCACGTAGTCGCTTCCCCAGAACAGACCCTTGACGAGCTCGCGCTCGGCGCCAATCGAGACGACCTGGCTGCGCGGGTTCAGGAACTCATCCGGGTAGAGTGAAGCGATTTTGCCGAAGTCGAAGCCGTACTTGGCGAACTCGGCCTGATAGAAGTCCTTCTTGCCGGCAATGAGCGTCACGTTGCGCGTGATGTTGGCCGGGTTCGCATTGGTGGCCGCGGCCGGCCTGCACTCCGGCGTCGCCGCCAGGCAGGTGGGGAAGCCCGCCAGCGGATCGCTCGTCGTGGCTCGTGTCACTGAATACGAGCCGCCCTGGCCGTCGAGACCATTCTGCAGGTAGCCGGCGACCGAGTTCGTGCGGATCTGCGTGTAGTACATGCCGTACCCGCCACGAATCGCGAAGCGCGAGTCGCCATTCGGATGCCAGCCAAAGCCCACGCGTGGCGCGACGTTGCCACGGGCAGTCGTAATCGACTGCACGTCGTAGCGCAAGCCCAGGTCCAGCGTCAGGTCGTTGTTGACGCGGAAACTGTCCTGCACGAACCCGGCGCCAAGCCACTGGTTCAGCGTGTAGCCGACCGGCGCGCCGTAGGTCAGCGGCAACGTGTACTGTCGCAGATCGTTAATCGTCAGCTGATCGAGCGGCAGCGTGTTTCGCGCGGGATCGGTCGCAAAGAACGTGAACGTCGGCAACACAGCCTGTCCAGGCTCGGTGCCCTGACCGCCCGTCATGTGACGCGTCACACTGCCACCGAGGCGGAACATGTGCCTGCCCCGGAACCATGACGCGGTGTCCGAGAACTGCACCTGGCGGCTGTAGAGATTGGAGTACGTGTTCACGCCGAAGGTGAATGGGATCGAGGTTCCGCCGGTCGGGCGCGTGTACACGGCGTCGGCCTTGAGTGGCTCCCACAACGTGACCGGATCACCGTTGGTGAAAACGAGCCGCGCTTCGTTCAGGAGCGTGGAGCTCAACGCGGCAGTATGGCTGCCCTGCACGGACCAGCCGCGGCGCGTGTAGCGGCGGGCAACGCTTGGAGCGTTGGCGTTGATGACCTGGTCGTTGGGATTCGTGTCGAACATCCGATCGGTGTTGACGCGGAACATCAGCGTCTGCGTCGGAGTGAGCTTGTGATCGATACGGGCGTTGACCAGCTTCTGGCGGTACCGGCCGACGTATTCCAGGCTGCCGTTCTCGAGCACGAGCGCGGGCAGCGTCGGCGAAAGCGCGGTCGTGCGGTTCTGCCGGGTGTAGTCGGCTGCTGCAAAGAAGAACGTCTTGTCCTTGACGATCGCTCCGCCGATCGATCCCGACAGCTGATTCAACTCATCGGGAATATCGACGGGAGAGATCGACGCGAGTCCGTCCGGCACCGTGCAGGCCGTCAGTGACGGCGGGCAGTAGCCCTTGGTCGAGAATGATTTCGACTGAAAGCCATCGCCCGGACGGGTCAGTGATACGACATCGCCGCGGAGCTGATTGGTGCCGGCCTTCGTCACGAGGTTCATGGCCGGTCCCGATGTCCAGCCGTATTCCGCGTTGAACGCATTGGTCAGGATCGTTGCTTCTTGTACCGCGCTGATCGGAACCGTGATGACCGCCGTCTGACGGCCCCAACTTTCGTCATTGCTCGAACCGTCGAGCATGAAGGTCGTCGTCCGCCGGCTGCCGGCGCCGGTGATGAAGTAGGTCGCGTTCACGAACAGGTCGCCCGTGCCCTTACCCTGCCGGAATGCGGAGTTAAGGAGCGGGAGCGACGTGACCTTGCGGCCGAGAATCGGAGTCTCGTCAATCGTGGCGCTGTCGAGACGACGGCCGATCTGAGCGTCAGCGCGCACGCCTTGAGTCGTGCCGAAGACCGTGACTTCGCTCTTGCCGCCGCTGGCGACGAGCTTGACCTTGACCTGCGCGATTTCCCCCGCGCGGAGAGTCAGGCCCGTGACGTCGTCGGCGGTGAAGCCGGCCTTCGTCACGCTGATCCTGTAGTCGCCGGTCAATGGCAAGGCCGGAAGCGTGACGGATCCGTCGGCTCCCGACATCACGTCGCGGCTTGCACGAGTCGCGCTGTTGGTAATCGTGACCTTCGCGTCTCTCACGACACCGCCGGTCTGATCCACCACAACCACGACGATCGACCCTGTGTTGGGTGTCTGCGCATGCGCCGGCAGAACCGGCGCAGCGAGTGCGAACAGGACGAGACCCACACGAACAAACGATTTCATCGATTTCTCCTGTGTACTACTGCTTGCGAATGACGACGTAATCCTTGAAATAGCTCGTGCTGTCGGTCTTCGACCATAGCCCGACCTTGCCGTTCACCGGCGGCTGGAGCACCGGGTTGTTCGCGGGGATGAGATCCGCATTCGGCGCGGCGCCATTGCGGCCCGGACCGGGCGCGCTGCCGAGCGTGTACTCGAGAATGACCGCGCCGTTGAGCGACGTCTTGAGACTGGCGCCCTCGATTGTCAGCGTCAGGTCATGCCACTTGTCGCGGTCGGCCGGGTCGGTCAGCACTTGTCCGCGGGCACCGGCGACGCGGCGGCGAACGCCGTTGTGGAACTCCCAGAGCGCGACGTTGTGCTCCGTGTCGTTGTAGCGGACGCAGAGCCAATCGCCGTTGGGCTTGACGTTGAAGAGGATGCCGGATGCGCGATCCGCGTCGCCGGCGACCGTCTTGAACTTCACGCTGATCGAGCCGTCGGAGAACCTGTCCAGGCCGCGCAGCACCGCGATCGGGAACACCGCGAACTGCTTGGCGTTGTCCATCAGCTCCTCGTTCGAGGTGCCGTAGAACTTGCGCGCGTTCTCGAGGAGCAAGCGCGTCGGGTTGTCCTGTGAAAGTTTGTAGGCCGCGCCGTCGACCTTCACGATCTTGTCGGCACCGTCCTGCGCGATGATCCACTGGCCCATCATCGGCTCGAATGTCGCCGGCGGCTTGCCGACGGTTTCCTTGCTGAGGTCGACTCTCGTCTGCTGCGCAGAGAGCGTTGCCGCCGCGGCGATGGCGACGGCCAGCAGGATCGATGCGTTCTTCCTGAGACTCATGAGTGCTTCCTCCAGGGAAAGTTGAACGACGAACAACCGCGCGCCCGAACCTGAACTTGCAGGTTGTAGGTTGCAGGTAGCTGGTTGGATCTAGCGTCCGGGCGCGTGCTGTTTGGTCGCCCGCCAGGCGGCCAGCGCGGCAAGGGCTGGCCACACGCCGTAGAAGGCGAGTGCGGCGCCGCGGGGAGACGTCACGAGCGGCCGGCCCATGAAACCGGGCGCCTCTTTGGCGTCGGCCTCGACTTCCGCCGCTTCAAAGATGGCCTCGAGAACCGCTTCCTCGGTCGTGGCGCGTCCGATGACGCGTCGGGCGCCGACCTCGTACCGAATCTCGCCGTAGGCCGCGTCGCTCTGTTCGAAGAGCCCGCTGGATGTGCGGGAAACGAATGTGACCTGCACCGTGGGGACGGCGCGCTTGAGCTTCGCGATGGCGTGGCGCTCGAGGTCGAGCCGCCTCGGATCCTCGGGCGCCAAGTGCGCTTCGATCCTGATCGGCCGTGCGATCGACTCGAGCGTTTCCTCGTCGGCGACCGGGAACGAATTCAGCCGGGCTTCGGACGCATCCCAGTGCCCGGGCACGCGCGCAGCCACGAGCGCGACCGCGAACGTGACACCGGCAATCGCAGTGCTTGTGAGCAAGCGCCGGCGCGGTGCCTCGCCCAGCTTCAGCCACGCGGCGCCGGCAAAGAGCGCGCCCGTCACGAGCACGATCGCCACCAGCAACGCGCTGGCCGAAAGCAGTCCGTGCTGGAAGTCAGCGACCATCGCGCTCGGCGTGAACTGGGCGAGCGCTTCCCACACGCCGCCGCGAATCGCCGCGGCGAATTCGAGAATCCAGGTGCCGACGGTGATTGCCAGCGTCACGATGGCGGCGGTCGACGGATGTTCTGTGACCGTAGCGGCCACCGTGGCCACGGCGATGGTCAGGCTGGCATTGAGGACATGGCCCAGCATCGCGATGGCGAACTCGGGCCAGTAGACCGTGCCGCCGTAGGACAGCCAAAGACCGGCAGCAACGAGCGCTGCGATCCCGGCGACTCCGCAGCCGGCGACCAATACGCAGAGTTTGATCGCGAGCCGCGCGACGTCGCTCATCGGCCGCTGCAACTCGAACTTCAAGGCGCCCGATTGGCGATCGCCTGCGACCAGGCGGATGGCGACGAACGGCAGCAGGAAGATGGCGGCGATTTCATACGCGCCGAGCGTCGGACCCCAGATGCCGATGAGTGGGTCGCACACCGCGCCGCAGCCGGCGCCGGCGCCGTCGCTCACTTCGGCGTACGTGCGAACGGCATTCGTGAACATGACGCCGACGAGAGGCCCTATGAGCGCCACGAGCACCCACCAGGCGCGCGATGAGACCAGATCGCGCCACTCCTTCACGAGGAGCCAGCGCACAGGCCCGCGCGAACTATGTGAGAGCAAGAAACACCTCTTCGAGATCCGCGGGCGATCCCGGCGATGGCAGCCTGGCCGCGGCGGAGAGTTCCGTCAGCGTTCCCTCGCCACGGACCGAGCCGGCGCCGAGCAGGACGAATCGGTCGCAGACCCGGGCGGCATGGCCGATCTGATGCACTGAAAGGAAGAAAGTTCGCCCGCGGGAGGCGTGCGCCCTCAGCACGGCCGCGAGCGAGCGCGACTGGCGCAGGTCGAGGCCGTCGAACGGCTCATCGATCATCAGAAGCGGCGACCGTGTGACTAAGCCGGCGCCGACGAGCGCGCGTTTTCGCTGGCCCTTGGACAACGCGCCAATCCGGACATCGAGGAGCGGCGCCAGATCCAGATCGCGCACAACGCCTGCAATCGCGTCCGCGTCGCCTCCGAAAAACCCGACGATGTAGTCCAGCATCCAGCGGACGGTTTCGACGGGCCAGGGCGCCGCGGCGTCGGGCACGTAGAACATGGAAGGGACGCCGGCTGGTGACGCGAACGCGTCGCCGATCGTCGCCACCGTTCCCGCATCGCGATGCAGGACACCCGCCAGGCATTCGAAAAGCGTGGTCTTGCCCGCCCCGTTTGGGCCGATGAGGCCCAGGACTTCGCCCGCGCGAACGTCGAACGACACGTCATTCAGGGCCAGGACGTGGCCGTAGCGCTTGGTGATGTGGCGAACTTCGAGCACGGGTAGAGACGCAAATCTACGAGGCGCGCCGAGCTACTACCAGCGTTAGTACAACGGGCCGCTGTCTGAACAGCGTTGGGACACGACCTACATCGAACGAAAGCGACGCCAACGACGAAAGCGACGTCAAGAAAGGCACTTGCTCACGCGCGAAGGTGCCTTAGAACGAGGTCGGCGTGGCGGACTCCGGCGCCGGCCTCGATGAACGCGAACGCCTGTTCGACGGACCGGAGCCACCCGGACAGGCCCTGTTCGCTGTGGATCGCCCAGTTGGCGAAGGCGTGCGCGGCGAGGAAGCGACGGGCCGTTCGATCGTCAGTCGGCATCGTCTCGACCCAGCGCGCCCGATCTCGGTACTCGATGGGCACGGCGCCGGTGGATTCGGCGATAAGGGCTTCCGCTGGTACGACCGACGGCATCGGCGCGGCGCCGAAAGCCGAGCGGACCGCGTCAATCAGGTTTCCCTGACCGGGTGACCATCGCCTGACTGCCGCGGCAGCACCTCGAACCCACGCAAGTGCGCCGGCCGCGCTATCGCCGGCAGTGAGAAGTGTCCTCACTGAAAGGCGCTCGAACTCCCACCACGACTCCCAGTCCATCAGCACACTCGGCCGAAGTACCGGCGGCATCACCGTGGTTGCGTCGAGACCGACGTATTCAGCCTCGGCGGGGAAGCGAGACGGGTTCGTGACGAAAACGCCCTCCGGATCCGCGTCTGCGCCAAGTAGTGCCGCCGCAGTCGGGCAGTAGTGCGAGAGCGTGACCGAGACGCCACGCGGATCGATGACCGACACCCGAGGAAACTGCCGGCACGCGAGCGGCAATGCGTCGTGACCGAGCGCGCCTTGAATGGCGCATCGGCCTGCCGGGTCATGAAAGACACATGCTCCGTCGCATGTCGCGAGAACCGCCGGCGCATCGGCGGGCGCGTCGGGCGACAACACGAAGGCCGGCCCGGCGGCCCCACGCGCGGGCGTGAGCTGACGGCATTCGATCGCCGCCTGAGCCTGCTCGAGTCGATCTGCCTCGATGGGGATCGGCCAGTCCGACGTGCAGCACACGCCGCTATCGCGGCAGCCATACGTCGCGTGAAACGCGAGGACTCTGACGTCGCGGGCCGGCATGGACCAGAATATATCCATGAACTGGGCGCTGACGCAGTGGCCGCTGCTCGACCACTCCATCTGGACGGCGGCAACGATCGCCGTCGGATTCGCCGTTGGGTTCCTGATCAACCGGATCGTCATCAGCCGGCTGCAGCGGCTGGCCGCACAGACGGCGGGCGACTGGGACGATGCGGTGGTACTTGAGCTGCGGAGAAGGATTCCGTTCTGGGGAGTCCTCGCGGGCGCGTGGGTCTCAATCGGCTACTGGGCTTTTACCGACACCGCCAACGCTTACTCCAGGAACGTCATTTCCGCCCTCGCCGTGCTGTCGGTGACCACGGCGCTCGCCGGCATCGCCGGCCGGCTGATGTCGTCGCTCGGGCCGCGGCTGCATCCCGAAATGCAGGTCTCGGGCCTCATGCGCAACCTCGTGAGGCTCGTCATCTTCACGATTGGGTTGCTCATCGTTCTCGACAGCTTCAGCGTGCAGATCACGCCGGTGCTGGCAGCCCTCGGTGTCGGCGGCCTCGCTGTGGCGCTCGCGCTGCAAGATCCGCTCTCGAATCTCTTCGCGGGTCTCTTCATCACCCTGGCCGGGCAGGTTCGCATCGGCGATCACATCAGGCTGGAGGCCGGACCGGAAGGCACAGTGGCCGACTTCAGCTGGCATGCGACACAGCTCCTCACACCTGCCGGCAACGTCGTCATCATCCCGAACGCAAAGATCACGCAGGCGGTGATTACGAACTTCCATCGTCCGTCGAGGGAATCGGGAACGTCGGTTGAGCTGACGATCGTTCCTGGTTCGGATCTCTCGACCGTCGAGCGGATCGGCCTTGAAGTGGCGCGAAGCGTGATGGCTGAGGTGCCGGGTGGTGTCCCAGGCGCTGAGCCAGGTGTTCGTTTCACGGGATTCACTGATCTCGGCGTCCGCGTCAGCGTCAACTTCCGGACGCGCGCCTTCAGCGACCAGGCGCTCGTGAAGCATGAACTTATCAAGCGCCTCGAGACCGCATTGCAGAACGCTGGTGTCACGATCGCGACGGCGAGCGCAGCGAGCCCGCGCGAACGGAGCGGGGCGTCGGGGTCCCCGCGAGTGAGCGCGTAAGGGGGGTGCGGCGGGGACGAAGTCCCCCCGCTTGATATTGGTGCCGGAGGAGGGAATTGAACCCACACTCGCCGTTAAGCGAACGGGATTTTGAGTCCCGCGCGTCTGCCAGTTTCGCCACTCCGGCGTGAAGGGAGGCGGACCGAACAGCTATTCTAGTCCCAGAACAGGAGGCCGTTTCCATGACGAGCATCGTTGTGACCTGGATCGCGAATTCGGTGGCGATCTATTTCGTTGCGTATCTGCTCGAAGGCGTGTCCGTGACCTCGTGGCGGGACGCATTTCTCGCCGGAGCGGTCCTGTCACTCGTCAATGCGATCGTGAAACCGGTGCTGGTCCTGTTGACCCTGCCCATCACCGTCATCACACTCGGCATCTTCTATTTCTTCGTGACCGCCTTCTGTCTGTGGCTGGCATCCGCCTTCGTCCCAGGGTTCATGTTGCACGGCCTGCTCAACACGATCGTCGCGGCCGTGCTGATCAGCCTGTGCAGCGCAGTCATCGCCAGCGTGCTCACCAAGGCCACCGCCGATTCTTCTCGTTCGACTCGATGACTGGTCGCGCCGCGATCGCCTGGCTGGCGTTCTGCTGCCTGTGCGCTCCGGTCGCCGGTGGCGTCGCCGCCCGGCCTCAGGCTTCAGGCTGGGAACTTGTCGTCCTTGGCGTCGCGCAGGACGCTGGAATCCCGCAGCTCGGCTGCAACCAGGATCTCTGCCGTTCGATTCGCGAGGGCCGGCGCAAACCCGAGCGCGTGTCCAGTCTTGGACTTGTGAATCGTTCACTCGGCCTGTCGTACCTATTCGATGCGACGCCCGACATGGTGTCGCAGCTCGCGACGCTGAACGGTGGCCAGGTGCCGGCCGGTGTGTTCCTGACTCACGCCCACATTGGCCACTACACCGGTCTGATGTACTTCGGGCGCGAATCGATGAGCGCCAAGGGCGTACCGGTCTACGGCACCGGGCGCATGACCGCCTTTCTCAAGGGCAACGGGCCCTGGAGTCAGTTGGTCTCGCTCTCGAACATCGACCTCAGGACTGAAACGCCGGACACCGCGGTGACACTGACAGGAGACATTCGAGTTACTCCGTTTGCGGTGCCGCATCGTGACGAGTTCACGGACACGGTGGGCTATCTCATCGAGCGGGGACCAAAGCGCGCACTGTTCATTCCCGACATCGATCAGTGGAGCAAGTGGCCGCGCAGTATCCGCGGGCTCGTCGAGACGGTCGATCTCGCGTTCCTGGACGGAACCTTCGCGTCCGCCGGCGAGCTCCCGGGGCGATCGATCGCCGACATCCCGCACCCGATGATCCCCGCCACTCGTGATCTGCTCCGCGGGACCCGCGCCGGCGTGTGGTTCATCCACCTGAACCACACCAACAGGGAACTCGGGGCCAAAGATGTCGTCCGCGACGGCCAGCGCTTCAGCTTCTAATTGCAGTATCCTTTGCTGCTCTTTGTGGAGGTTCCAGTGAGATCAGCCCGCCTTTTTGCTTTGTCCGCTCTCGCTCTGGTCGTTGCGTTCGCGCAGCCATGGACGCTGCTTGCACAGGCGCCCACGCCTAGCAAGGTCAAGTTTGCCGCGATCAGCGAAGGGGACATGCGCGAGTTCCTGGGTTACCTCGCGTCGGATGCCTTGCAGGGCAGGCAGATCTACACCGAGGGCTATGGGCTTGCCGCGTCCTACATCGCGGAGCACCTGCGCCAGTGGGGCCTGAAGCCCATGGGCGACGACGGCACGTACTTCCAGAGCGTCAAGAACCGCGGCTACCGCATCACCAGGAATTCGTCGCTGACCGTCGAGGTGAACGGCCAGTCGCGCACCTTCAAGCACGGTGAACACGTCACGTTCGCTGCAAACTCCGGCGGGAAACAGACGCTGACGTTCGACGGCGTCGAGTTCGTGGGCTACGGCATCGTCTCGCTGCCGAACGCCACGAGCAACATCAACTACAACGACTTCGCCGGCCGCGACGTGAAGGGCAAGGCAATCATGTGGATGGCGGGCACGCCGGCAATTCTGACCCAGGGCGCGGCAGGCGGGCGCGGCCGCGCGGGCGGGAACCGCGCGAACTACGCGATTCAGACGCTTGGTGCGTCGGTCGTCTTCGGTTATGCCCCGGCGCCGGCCCCGCCAAGCGCGACGGATTTGGCGTTGCAACAGGCCCAGGACGCGCTGACGCAGGCCCAGACTGCTGTCGCCAACGCGCAGGCTGCGGCGAGAGGCGGAGCGGGCCGGGGTGGTGGCCGCGGGGCGGCACCGGCAGGCCGCGGCGGCGCGGCCGCCGCGCCGGCTCCAGATGTGACGACCGTCCGAAAGGTCGACGGCATCATCCCACCCGTCATCACGGGCGACGACGAGTTCTACGAGTTTGTTTTCGGTGCATCCGGCCAGAAGTTCGCGGACATCAAGGCGAAGGCGGAGAAAGGTGAGAATCTGGCGCCGGGCCCGATTCGCGCGAAAGTCACTGTCAACATCGACAACACCTACGAAGTCATCTCGACTCAGCTCAGCAAGAACGTCGTCGGGATGATCGAGGGTAGCGATCCGAAGCTGAAGGACACCTACGTGTTGTTTGGCGCGCACCTTGACCACGTCGGTTACCGCACCGCGGCGACGGCCGGGCGCGGCGGTGGCGGTGGGCGCGGCGCCGCGGCGTCGGGCCCGCCCGATCTGATTTTCAACGGCGCGGATGACGACGGCTCGGGCTCGACGGCACTCCTCGGCATCGCGAAGGCCTTCGCGACCGGGATCAAGCCGAAGCGCTCGGTCATCATCGTGTGGCACACCGGCGAGGAGTCGGGATTGCTTGGGTCGCAGTACATGGCCGACTTCCCGGTCGTCCCGCTCGACAAGGTCCAGGCGCAGTTCAACATCGACATGATCGGACGAAACCGCGACGACGACCCCGGCCAGGCGAACACCGTGTTTGTCATCGGAGCGGATCGGATCAGTACGGACCTGCACAACCTCGTCGTAGACACGAACGCGACGCTGACGAAACCGTTGAAGCTCGACTACGAGTACAACGACCCGTCGGACCCGAACAGCTTCTATACCCGGAGCGATCACTACAGCTATGCGGCCAAGGGCATTCCGATTGCGTTCTTCTTCACAGGGACGCACCCGGACTACCACGGAGCAGGTGACCACCCGGACAAGATCCTCTATCCGAAGCTGACGGCGATTGCCCAAATGGTCTATCAGGCTGGTTTCAACGCCGCCAACTCTGACCGTACGCTGACCCGGGACAACAAGGGACCACGGTCGGGCCGGGGGTTCTCGGGACGGATTGATAAGTAGTCAAGTCGCCTTAAATAGCCACGAACAAGGCGTTTGTTTGCGTTTTTGGCAGGTTTTCGCGTAGAATAACGTGACGTACCTGCTCCGCGCATCCAAACATACATACCCAGTAAGAACGTCGGGGGACACGTGGCATTTGAGATCGGCGACAAGGTCATCTACCCGAATCACGGGCTCGGCGTAATCGAACGGATCGAGACGAAGACCATCATGGGAACGACCTGCGGGTTCTACCAGCTCCGAATGGCTGGGGAAACCACGGTGTTCGTCCCGGTGGATAACGTTGACGGCGTGGGACTTCGGCGCGCCATCAACGACGAGGAAGTCGAGCGCCTGTTCGCCCTGCTCGGGGATGGCAACATCGACAGCCACCAGAACTGGAAGGGCCGGTTCAAGGACAATTCGGACCGGATGCGGACCGGGTCCATCTACGACGTCGTAGAGGTCCTAAAGAGCCTGACATTCCTGTCCAAGTCGAAGAGCCTCTCGTTCCGCGAAAAGCGGATGCTGGACCGTGCCAAGTTTCTGGTCGTCTCCGAAATCACGGAAGTGATGGGGGAGAAGGTCGCAGAAGTCGAAGTGCGCGTCGAGAGGGCCCTCGAGCTGTCGTTTGCAGCCAAGGCCAAGTCCACGCCGGTCAAGCCCAAGCTGACCGAGCCGGCTCGTGCGCCAAAGGCAGTGGCGGCGGTAGCAACGCCCGCGCCCAAGGTTGCTTCCAAGGTCGCCACGCGCCGGGGCGCTCGCGCTTCCTAGTCGCGGCGCCGGCTCGCGGTGCAAACCCTCATCGCGGCGGTTCGCACCCTCGCCGCGCTCATCGTTGTAGGCAGTTACATCCTCGTCTGCGGGCCGCCCGTCCTCATCTGGACGGCGGTGTCGCGAGACCCTCGGCTGATGTACGCCGCAGGAGGCCTGGGCGTACGGGCCGGCTTCTTCCTCGTCGGAATCCGCCTCAATGTCGTCGGCCGTGAACACATGCAGTCCGCCGCCGTGTACGCTTGCAACCACAGCAGCAATGTCGAACCGCCTGCTGTGTTCATGGCCCTGAGGCCGCTCTTTCCGCGGCTTCGAGTCCTCTACAAAGCGGAGCTCAGGAAACTACCTGTCCTGGTGTGGGTCTTCGATGCCGCGGGCTTCGTGCCCCTGGAGCGCGGCAATCCCGAACAGAGCCGGCCGGCTGTCGATCGCGCGGCCCAGGCTCTTCGTGATGGGAATGCTTTTGTCATCTTCCCGGAGGGCACGCGCAGCCGCACTGGTGAACTCCTTCCGTTCAAGAAGGGCGGATTCCTGATGGCGCTCAAGGCGCAGGCGCCCATCGTCCCGGTCGCGGTTTCCGGGGGGCGCGATGCGATGCGCAAGGGAAGTCCGCTCATCTGGCCCGTGACCGTGAGAGTCGATCTCGGCGCCCCCATACCGACGGGAGGATTGACTAATACAGATCGCGATTCGCTCATCGAGGGCGTTCGCGAATCGATTCGGCAGCGGCTATGATTTGCGCTTGTGACTGTGCGGAACAAGCCTCGTCCTGTCGGCGAGCAGGTCTCTGATCTCACCGCCGGCCGCCTGTCCGTCTATCTCCGTTGCCTGACGTCGCTCGAAGCCGCCGGCGTCAAGACGACGTCGAGCAAGGCGCTGGCTGCGGCGTTTCATCTGAATGCGGCCCAGATCCGCAAGGACCTGGCGTATTTCGGGGAGTTCGGTGTCCGCGGTGTCGGGTACTACGTTTCAGAGCTGAAGGCGCACCTCAGAGCCATCCTTGGGCTCGACAGGCCAGTCCGCGTCGGCATTCTCGGCGCCGGCAACCTTGGCCTGGCGCTGGCTGACTACCAGGGTTTCCAGGAAGAAGGCTTCGTCATCGTCGGCCTGTTCGACACGGCTCCCGCGAAAATCGGCGGCAAGTCACGAAATGGCGTCCGAATCAGTGACCTCGCCGAATTCAAGCGCCTCGCGGCGGCGGGAGAGGTCGACATCGCGGCGGTGGCCGTGCCTGGCGACGCGGCACAGTCGGTCGTCGACCTGATCGTTGCAGGCGGTGTGCGCGCGATTCTCAATTTCTCGCGCGGTGCGGTGCGGGTGCCGGCAGGGGTCAAGCTCAAGAACGTCGACCTCACCGTTTCGCTCGAGAGTCTGTCATTCTTCCTAGCCCGTGGTGAAGCCAGTGGCCCGATCCGCTAAGCCGCGCCGGTCCGCGTCGCTCTCGCACGTCGACCCGCGCGGGCGCGTGCGCATGGTGGACGTCTCCGAAAAGGCGGAGACGGCTCGCGAAGCCGTGGCCGAAGCGGAGGTTCGGATGAGCGCAGCGGCGGTGCGGGCCATTCGGCGCAAGCAGGTGCGCAAGGGCGATCCGCTCCAGACCGCGCGGCTTGCCGGCATCATGGCCGCCAAGCGCACGGCCGACCTGATCCCGCTCTGTCACCCGCTACAACTCTCGCACGTGGACGTCGATCTTCGTCCGCGTCCGCGTGGCTACGTCATCCGATCGCTGGTGCGGACTCGTGGCCGTACGGGAGTAGAGATGGAAGCGCTGGTCGCGGTGACCGCGGCAGCGCTCACGATGTACGACATGCTCAAGGCCGTCGATCGTTCGATGGTGATTGGCGCCGTGCGGCTCCTCGAGAAGAGCGGCGGACGCAGCGGACATTACCGTCGCCGACCCTGAACCCATGCGCCTCCGCATCGTCGCGGCTGTCAACGACCCGCCGGTGTGGGTCCTTCCCAGGCACGAGATCGAACGCATTGCGTCCGCGCTTCCCGAAGCGGACGTCGTCGATGCGCGGGATCCTGAACTCCGCAAAGAAGAGCTTCCACGCGCCGACGTTCTGCTCATCACAAAGCTGACGGTCGAAGAGGCGCGGCTCGCGGCCCGAGTGCGGTGGATTCAGAGCACCGCGGTCGGCATTGGCCCGCTCCTGAGACCGGAGATCGTCCAGGGCGGCATCGTGGTGACGAACGTCAGGGGAGTCCACGCACCCTTCATTGCCGAGCACGCGATTGCGCTGGCGCTTGCCGTTCGCCGCAGCCTGCACGTGTCGGCTGCGCGACAGCGCGATCGGGAGTGGGCGCAGTCGGAGATCGAGGCGATTCCCGCGTCTCCGGCAGGCGAGTCCCGGATGCTCGTGGTTGGTCTCGGTGCGATTGGAAGCCGTGTCGCACGAATGGCCGCCGGCCTTGGCTTCGAGGTGCACGCGATCCGGCGCCGGCCGGAACTTGGTGGGCCGGAGGGCGTCGTTCGCGTGGTCGGTCCGGACCGATTGCTCGACGAACTCCCCGAGGCGGAGGTCGTCGTACTCGCGACGCCGACAACCACCGATACGCGCATCATGATCGGCCGGACGGAGCTTGCCGCCATGCGGAAGACGGCCGTCCTCGTCAATGTCGCTCGCGGCCGGCTGGTGGACGAAGCTGCGCTTGTCGATGCCCTCGAGCGCCGGCAGATTGCGGGCGCCGGCCTCGACGCGTTCGTGGAGGAGCCGCTGCCGCGTGAGCACGCGCTCTGGGGACTGCCTAACGTCCTGATGTCTCCGCACTCTGCCGCCTTCGGCCGCGACTACTGGCGGCCCGTCATCGATCTCTTCCTCGACAACTTTCGCCGCTTCGTACGAGGCGAGACGTTGTTGAATGTCGTGGACAAGGCCAATGGCTACTGAACCCTCGCCGGACGACGACGTCGCAGGTCTGCCGCCGACCATTGCCCGGCTGCCGTTCTTCGTCAGCGGGCGATATCCGAAGCCTGATCTGCTCGGTCGCTGCGAGGGCGATCGCATCGTCTCGACCAGCGGGCGCGAGCTGATCGAGCGCGTCCGCGAAATTGGTCTCGGTCTGCAGGATCTTGGGATGCAGGCAGGCCATCGCGTCGGTTTGCTCTCCGAGAGCCGGCCGGACTGGCTGTTCGTGGATTTCGCGATCCTTGCCGGTGGCGCCGTGACGGTGCCTATCTATCCAACGCTCGCGACGGAACAGGTGGCGTACATCCTCCGCGACAGCGAAGCGACGATGGCGATTGTCTCGACCGCGGCGCAACTCGAGAAGGTCTTGACGAGTGCTCGGTCCCTTCCCGCCCTGAAGGTGCTGGTGGGGCAGTACCTAAGCGCTGAGGAGATTGCCTCCGCCCGCGGCCGTGCTGGAAGCCTGACGGTGATGACGCTCACTGACGTTGCCGAGCGCGGGCATCAGATGATGCGGCAGGGCTGGGGGCTGGCGAAGGCGTTTCAGGATCGCGCCAACGCGGTGCAGCCCAGTGACCTTGCGACGATCATCTACACGTCCGGCACCACCAGTGAGCCCAAGGGCGTCATGCTCACGCACGGCAACCTTGCGGCGAATCTCGACGGGGTGACCAAGGTGTTCAGGGTCAACCAGTCAGATACCGCGTTGTCTTTCCTGCCGCTCTGCCACGGCTTCGAGCGGATGGTCGCGTACACGTACTTGGCCAGCGGAGTGTCGATGATCTTCGCGGAGTCGATCGACACGATCCCGCGCAATCTGCGAATGGTACGGCCGAGCGTGATGTCGGGTGTGCCGCGCGTCTACGAGAAGCTCCGCGCGAAGGTGACCGCGACGGCGACCGGTGAAGGCGGTCTCAAGAAGACGATCTTCGAGTGGGCGAGCCGAGTCGCCGAGAAACGCGGAGCAGTGCTGCCGGAAGGCGGCCGTCCTTCGCCCTGGCTCGGTGTCCAGTCGGCGCTCGCCGACCGGCTCGTGTTTCGGACGATTCGGGAAGGCCTCGGCGGCCGCTTCCGGTTTGCGGTATCGGGCAGCGCCCCATTGGGCGAGTCACTGGGCCGATGGTTCTACGGCATCGGCATTCCGATTGTCGAAGGGTACGGGCTGACCGAAACGTCCCCGGTACTCACCGTGATACCGCTCAGCAAGATGCGCATCGGCACGGTGGGCCCGCCATTGCCTGGCGTCGAGGTGAAGATTGCCGAGGATGGCGAAATCCTCGCGCGCGGGCCGAACATCATGCAGGGCTACTACCGTCGGCCCGAGGACACGCGCGCGGCGCTTCAGAACGGCTGGTTTCACACAGGCGACATCGGTGAGCTCGACGCCCACGGATACTTGAAGATCACCGACCGCAAGAAGGAACTCATCGTCACGTCGGGTGGAAAAAAGATTGCGCCGCAGCCGATCGAATCCGAGCTTCGCTCGCATCCACTCATCGCCGAGGCCGTGCTGCTCGGGGACAAGCGGCATTTTCCCACGGCGCTCATCGTTCCAGACTTCGCCGCACTGATGGCCAGGCTGGGTGTGCCGCGGCCGCCCGACGACGCTGCGATGCGGACGCTACTGGATCGTGCTGACGTGCGGGAGCTCTTTAGCCAGGCCGTCGAGGGCCTGAACGCCAAGCAGGCGCAGTTCGAGCGCATCAAGAAGTTCCATCTGCTCGCGAACGAGCTGACCCTCGAAGCAGGGGAGCTCACGCCGACACTCAAGGTGAAGAGACGCGTTATTGAGGTGAAGTACCACGCCGAGATCGACGCGCTGTATTCGTAGGGCGGCCCTTTAGGGCCGCCGATCGCCGGGGCTAAAGTCCCGGCCTACTTCGATCTTTGAACTTCGAACTTAATCAGAATACTCGTGCGTGTCCCAGCGGCCACCAGCGGAGCTGCACCCTGCCGATGATGTACTTCTTCGGCACGTTGCCCCATGAGCGGCTGTCGGAGCTGTTGTTGCGGTGGTCGCCCATCACGAAATAGTAGCCACGTGGAACGACGTACGGGCCCCAGGTGTCGTGTGACTGGTATTCCTCGGGGATGAAGTCGTCGTTGATGAGGACCTCGTTCCGGTAGACCTTGCCGTCCGCGCTGCGGATCGTATCGCCCTCTTCGGCAACGACGCGCTTCACGAAGGACTTGTCCGGATCCTCCGGGTAGTAAAGCATCACGACGTCCCCGGGACGCGGCGCACCCAGCCGATAGGCCAGCTTGTTGACGATCAGCCGATCCTGATCCTCGAGCGTGGGAACCATGCTCTGGCCCTCGACGCGCGCGACCTGGAAGCCGAACGTCACGATGATGGTCGCGTAGACCGCGGCGGAGAGAAGTGTCTTGAACCAGGCAAGAAGCTCTTCCCAGACCCGCGCAAGGCCGGCTGCCCAGCCCGTTGGCTCCTGAACTCTCGGGAGCACCGGTTGGGGCTGCGGGTGGCTGGCGAAGGGTTGAGGATGCGAATGGGCTGCGTCGCCGTGCGGATGCGGGGGCTCCGCCGGAATGAAGACCGCAGGCCGGAACTCGGCCGGCCGGAACACATAGGGCTCCGGCGCTGAGGTCGAGGTCGACGTCGCCAGCGGAACGGTCGAGCCCTGTGGAATCTCTGTGTTTTCCGGTGTCGAATCGTTGGGATCCAGAACCTGATCTCCTGTGGCCGCTCTGTGAGGTTAGACGACACCTGCACGGGCTTTGTTACTTTAGCGCACCCGTCAGATCTGCAGATACTCCCGGAGGCGCCTGGTCTGTGCCCGGCTGACCGGTATCTCAGTAGTTTTCGGGTCCTTCATCTTCAAGAGATAGTTCCGGCTGAACCAGGGCACGATTTCCTTGATTTTCGTGATGTTGACCAGGTGCGACCGGTGCACCCGCCAGAACACCGCCGGGTCGAGCCTGGCCTGCAGTTCATCCAGCGTCCGGTAATTGGACGTGCCGTACATCGTTTGCGTCGCGACGACGATTGACTCGTCCACCAGGGAGGCGTGCACCAGCTCTTCGGCCTGGACCAACGTGAACTTCTCTCCGGTGCGGATGGCAATCTGCTCTCGGCGGCCCTGGCGCGCCTGAACCGCCTCGATGACCTTTTCCAGATCCGCGGGCGACAGGGGCGACGCCAGCTTTGAAGCGCCGGCGCGCGATGCGAGACGCGACCGCAGCCGCTCGAGCGTCTGAGCCAGTCGCGTCGAGTCGACCGGCTTCAGCACGTAGTCGACCGCATTGACCGAGAACGCGTCGATCGCGTGTTGGTCGTACGCGGTCACGAAGACGAGCTCCGGCGGCGAATCGGTCAACAGAAGCCGGCGGGCGACCTCGAATCCCGTGAGCCCGGGCATCTGCACGTCGAGGAACACGACGTCCGGCTTGAGTTCCCCCGCCAGCCGCAGGGCGACGACCCCGTCGGACGCCTGGCCGCTGATGTCGACGATTCCGGTCTCGCCGAGAAGGAAACACAATTCCTCCCGCGCGAGCTGTTCATCGTCGACGACAAGGGCGCGAATGTCGGCCATGGGCACTAAGCGGACGCGCGATCCGGCGCGTGCATCTCGGGGATCTCGATCCGCGCTTGTGTGCCCTGGCCGGGCTGGCTCGTGAGCTTCAGCTGATAGGGCGCGCCGTAAATCACGCGCAGCCGTTCGTTGACGTTCCGGAGGCCGATGCCGCTCTCGGATTCCTCCTCCATGCGTGTTTGCGGCAGGCCCACGCCGTTGTCCTGCACCTCGATGACCACGAGACCGTTGGCGCGCGTCGCGCGCAGGACGATGCGTCCCTCGCCGATCTTGCGCCCGAGTCCGTGTTTGATCGAGTTCTCGACGAGCGGCTGCAGGATCATGCTGGGTACGATGATGTCGAGGCAGCTGTCGTCGACCAGACGCTCGATGACGAGGCTGGGACCGAAACGGATGCGTTCGATGTCCAGGTACTCATCCACGGCCGACAGCTCCTCGCGCAGCGTGACGAAATGCTCCTGGCTGCGCAAGAGCCGCCGGAGCAGCGCCGAGAGTTTCACGATCAACACTCGTGCCGTCTCCGGCTGCGATCGAATCAGTGACGAGATCGACGTCAGCGTGTTGAACAGGAAGTGGGGATTGATCTGATTGGCCAGCGCGGCGACGCGCGCTTCCATGAGCAGGTGCTCCTGCTCGGCGAGCCGGTGCTCGTAGCGTGCGCTGTTCCAGATCTTGATCGGGATCGCCACGGCCATGACCGTCGCCAGCGGTACCAATGCGGGCATCCAGATCGACTCATGCGGTTGGAGCGCGAAGAGGCCGTGGACGGGAAACTTGAAGTTGATGGTCAAGCGCAACAGCTCGAGCAGGATCGGCGCAGTGACCAGCACGACTTGCCAGTCGATCGTGAGGTTCCTCACCAGCTTCCACAGTGAGGCCGGCAGGCGGGTGAAGAAGAACGGCGTGAACTTCCAGATCTCCTCCTTCGGACAGATCTCCCGCAGGCCGCCGCCGGCGAAGCCGCAGCCGACGGCGAAGGGAATCGCGCCGAACTCACCCGCGGCAAATGCGGGAATGCCCACGCCGAGGCCCACGAGCGCGCCCGCGTACGGGCCGGCAACCAGCCCGGTCAGGTAGGAGCCCGCGAGCGTGAGATCGGCCGCCTCGTACTTCAGGAAGATGCGGGCGGCAACGCCCGCCACGAGTGGGATGCCAAATCCGACAGCGAAGACGAGCCGCTGCGGCCAGTCGCGCCGTTCGGTGAGGAGTATCGCCCGGAAAATCTTGAATCGCGCGAGCATCGTCGCGACGACGGCGGCGACGGCGAGGTTGACGATGAGGGTAACGAGGAGGCGCTGGTCGCCGCTGAGGACCCACGACCCGGCTTCGGTTTGCATCATCACCGCGGAAAGTCACTTGACGTGACGTGGTATCGGGCGACGCTCAGTTGGGGCCGGCAGCCTACCACGTCACGTCAAGTGCTTTCCGCCAAAACAAAGACGCGCGCCCGCCGGTAACTATAGCATTGCGAGGCACTTGGCGGCGCGGTTTGCTATGATGTCTCGCATGATCAAGCCGTTCCTGATCGGCTTCGCGACGACGTTCAAGCACATCTTCAAGAAGCCGATCACCGTCAACTATCCGGCCGAGAAAGTGCCGATGTTCCCGAAATACCGGGGCAAACAGGTGTTGATGCGGGACGAGAACGGCCTCGAGAAGTGCGTCGCGTGCGGCCTGTGCTCGGTCGCGTGCCCGGCAGACGCGATCTACCTCGAGCCCGCGGAAAACGACGGGAGCGTCCAGGCGGGTCCGCGTTACGCCTCGATCTACCAGATTCACAAAACCCGTTGCATCTTCTGCGGTTACTGCGAAGAGGCCTGCCCGGTGTCCGCGATCTTCATGGGCAAGGACTACGAGCTCGCCGTGTACGACAAGAAGGATTTCGTCTGGGACAAGGAGGACCTCCTTGTGCCCGCCGCTGGCGCGGCGGGAAGTTCGAACTTCGAAGTTCGAACTTCGAACTCGTAAAGCCCGTCCCCGATGCAGGGGTTTCTTGAAGCGCTCGATCAGCGTGTCCTCGTCTGCGACGGGGCCATGGGAACGATGCTCTACGCGAAGGGCATCTTCCTCAACCGCTGCTTCGACGAGTTGAATCTCACCGAGCCCGAACTGGTCGGTGAAGTGCACCGCGAGTACGTGCGCGCGGGCGCCGACGTCATCGAGACCAACACCTTCGGCGCCAACCGATTCAAGCTGGCCAACTTCGGGCTGGCGGATCATCTCCACGCGATTAACGGGCACGGCGCGCGTATCGCACGGATGGCGGCCCGCGACCGCGCCTTCGTCGCAGGGTCCATCGGGCCCCTTGGCGTGCGTATCGAGCCCTGGGGCAAGACGAGCGTCGGGGAAGCGGAGGACGCGTTCCGCGAGCAGGCTACCGCACTGCTCGATGGCGGTGTCGACCTCTTCATGCTCGAGACCTTCAGGGACCTTGCGGAGCTCACCGCCGCGATCCGCGCGGTGCGCAGCGTGTCCCAGTTGCCCATCGTCGCGCAGATGACCACCGAGTCAGACGGCAACAGCCTGGACGGGACGCCGCCCGGGACGTTTGCGCCCGAACTCGAGCGCGCCGGTGCGGATGTCATCGGCGTGAACTGTTCGGTCGGGCCCGCGGCGATGCTCGAGACCGTTGAAGCGATCGCCCGCATCAGCGGCGCGAAGCTCGTCGCTCAGCCGAACGCCGGCCGGCCGCGCGATGTCGAGGGCCGCAATCTGTATCTCTCGTCGCCGGACTACATGGCGAGCTACGCCCGACGGTTTGTCGCGGCAGGCGCGCGCCTAGTCGGTGGATGCTGCGGCACGACGCCCGACCACATCAAGCAGATGGCCGCGGCCGTGAAGTCCGAGGTGCCAAGAGCCCGGGCGTCGTTTCCCGTCGGCGGTTCCCTGGAAACGACGCCCGGGCTCATCACGCCCGTCGATCGAGCCGAAAAATCCGGTCTCGCACGGACACTGGCGCGTGGTGAGTTCGCGGTCGTCGTGGAAGTCTCGGCGCCCCGTGGCTGGGATCTCCAGGGCGTCGTGACGCAGGCGCAGCGCTTCCGCAGGCTCGGCGCCGCCGCCGTCAATATTCCTGACTATCCGAAATCGGGCGCGCGCGCGAGCGCAATGGCGCTCGGCGTCCTCGTCGAGCAGCAGGGTGGCGTCGAAGTCCTGCTCCACTACTGCTGCCGCGATCGCACACTGATCGGCATGCAATCGGATCTTGTCGGCGCGCATGCGATGGGCGTGCGTAACGTACTGCTCGTCACCGGCAATCCCGCTCCGCGCGCGAACTACGCCGACGCGACGTCGGTGTTCGACGTCGATGCCATCGGCCTGACCAACATGGTGTCGCGGCTCAACAACGGCCTCGACATCGGCGGACAGGCCGTCGGCGCACCGACGCAGTTTCACGTCGGCGTCGGCTTCAGCCCCTTCGCGCCGAGTCCCGACGAAGAATGGCGGCGGCTCATGCACAAGGTCGATGCCGGCGCCGAGTTCATCCTCACGCCGCCGATTTTCGATGCCGGAGCGTTCGAGACGGTGAACGAGCGCCTGCGTAACACCGGGCTGCCCGTGCTGGTGGGCCTGTCCGCGCTCGAGGGTCTGCGCCACGCGGAGCTTCTGGCGAGTGAAGTCTCCGGCGTCAGGATTCCAGAAGCCGTGTTCGACCGGCTCCGCGGCGCGGCTGATGAGTCAGCCGAGGCGCTGGCGATAACCGTGGAGATCGCACGACGGCTTCGCCCGCAGGTCCAGGGTCTGCAGATCACAACCGTGCACGGCGCTCAGGGCACTGCCGAGCGTCTCCTCACCGCTCTGGGCGAGGCCGGTCTCCTCGTGCCGTCATCCGAGAAAGCAGGAAGCAATGTCCGATAGTCTGCGCGAGCACTTGCTCATCGCGAGCAAGTTTCTGCGCAACCCCAGAACCGTCGGGGCCGTGTCGGCCAGCTCGAAGGCGATGGCGCGGCAGATGGTCGCGGAGATTCCGACGGACAAACCCGTCAACGTCGTCGAGCTCGGTCCCGGTACCGGCTCGTTCACGCGCGCTATCGTCGAGCGCCTCGCGCCGGGTTCGCGCTTCGTGGCAATCGAGCTCGAGCCCGAGTTCGTGGAGCGGTTGCGCCCACGCTGGCCGTCAGTGGAGTTCGTGCTCGGGTCCGCGGTGGAGCTCGAACAACTGGTCACGGCTCGACGCATGCAGCCGATCGATCACATCGTGTCGGGCCTGCCGTTCGCGAGCCTCCGCGTTGAAGACAGCAGCAAGATCATGGACGGGATCCTGCACACGCTGAGACCGGGAGGGACGTTCACGACGTTCCAGTACCTGCACGGCTACTGGATGGCGCCCGGCCGCCTCTTTCGCCGTGAGATGAGCCGCCGGCTTGGACACGGGCAACGCCAGCTCGTGATGAAGAACTTTCCGATCTCCTTCATCCTGACGTGGACGCGTCCAGCAGATCGCTGATCGCGCGGGCTGCGATCTCCGCGCCGTCGAGCGCAAGCGTGTCCGGCGCAGGCGGTTGGGCGAGCAATGCGTCGATCGACTCCTGCCATGCGCCCGACATCAGCGCCGGCTGTTCGATGAGGCGGCAGCGGATGTACTTCGGCATCTCATTCACGAGGACTTCGTACTCACGGAACTGACCACGAGACGTGTAGAGCATCGGCCGGGCCGCGCTGATGCACTCAGAGATGATTCCGTATCCCGGCTTTGTCACTACAACGTCGACGGCCGCGACGAGGTCCTCGTAGCGGAATCCCGTGTCGATGAAATCGGTTTCGGGAACGAAGACGACGCCTGGCGGCGTGGCAGCACGTCCCGAGCTTCGATCCGTTGTCACGACGGTCCAGCCGGCCTTCAGCATGTCCACGGCCGCGAGATCGAGATTCGGAAGCCCGTAGCCGCCAAACGAGAGGAGTGCGGCAGGCCGGCTCGCCGGCACGCCGAACCTCTGCCTCGTGTCCACGGGGTCGCGGGTGTGCCGTCTCGCCACCAGCGGGATTCGGCGCACGACTGGGAACACCTCGAATCCGCCCGGGAAGGGCAACTCCAGCGCGAGCGTGGCCTGCCGGTATGCCGCTCGCAACCGGGGAACGAGCCACGGCGCGGCCTCAGTGAGGCCCGGATGAGTTTCGAAGATCCAGTCCCAGGTGAAGTTCGCGATTGCGGCCGACGGTACGCCAAGGCGGCGCGCCACCTCGAACGCAAGCGGCGGAATATCGCCGACGATTAGTGCGACGCCATCCTGCCCGAGAATCCGGGTCTCGGCCTCGACGCGCGCGTCGAATTCCCGATAGAACCCCACGGCTTCCCGGACCGTGGCCTCATCGTCCTGCGTGATGCTGGATGGCTGGGCGATCGCCGCGTCGCACGCGCCCGGCCGCAGCTCATACGGTACCGTGAGCGTGCGGGCCAGCAGCGCGGGGCTGACCGCCGATCGAACGACAATGCGGATGTCCGGCCGGATCTTTGCCAGCGCCTTGATGACCTCGACCTCGCGGGACGCGTGTCCGAACCCATGTCCGGATATGAAGAAGACGGCCGTCAACGGACCCTACTGTACCGGACTATGATCGAGACGTGATCAACGAGCGCGACTTCTTCACCGAGAAACCCGAGATGCGGAAGAACTCACTGCAGTGTCCGCAGTGCCGCCATCGCGACGACTACCAGGTCAAATGGGTCCGGCGGAC
Organism: Vicinamibacterales bacterium; assembly: GCA_035606665.1. Lineage (GTDB taxonomy): Bacteria > Acidobacteriota > Vicinamibacteria > Vicinamibacterales > SCN-69-37 > DASUGC01. Next base: position 173,525 of record DATNEY010000021.1, read on the forward strand.
CAAGAAGAAAGACATGCCGCGCGGCGGCGACGCCCGCGATCGTGCGATGTACGACAAGTTGCGCGACCATCTTTTCCGCATCGACGATGTCGTCACGTGCAGTCGCTGCCGCCGCCGTTTCGAGATCCCCTCGCATCAGTCGATGGTGTTCCTGGACGAAATGCCCATCAACCAGGAAGAGTACGAAGACTAGTGCGTAGTCCGTAGTGCCTGGTGCGGAGTGCGGAGTCAGTAGATACCCGGCAGGATCTTGTATCTGACCTTGTTCGCGTAGGCCGCGTACGCCGGTCCGAACACCCGGTGTAAGTCCCGTTCCTCGAACGGTATCGCGGCGACGAGATACAGAGTGCTGACCGCCGCGAACACCAGCCGCGTCCCGTTCATCACAGGCGCGGGCCAGACCAGGAACAACCAGCAGAGATAGATCGGGTGCCGGACGAGGCCGTACGGGCCGTGGTCGTCCAGCTTTATTGGCCTCGACGGCGGCAGCCGGAGCGCCTGCCGGACGCCCGCGAGGTCGAGGATGTCGAGGTGGCGCGCCGTAACGACGGTCAGGACCGCGGCGCCGGCTTGCAGACCTCGAAGCACCCAGGCCAGGGCGCCGGTGAGGCTCCAGACCACGCCCTCAACCGGCTGCCAAGCGGCACAGACGACGATGAAGAGCACGCTGGCGAGCCAGACGTAGACGCTGCGCTCGAGCTCCGGTGAGACGGTACGGCTGACGAGGGTCTTGAGTCGCGTGCGGGCGAAGATCGAATGGTGCAGTGCGAACACCGTGAAGAGTCCGATGTTCGCAGCAGTGGGAACAAGGACGCCGGCGCCGGCCGCCTGGGCATCGAAGCGTGACATGTACTGCCACGCGAAGAAGATGAGCGAGCCGGCGAAAACCAGCCCCCCGCCGATAGCCGCGAAAGACTGAAGCATCCGCGCCTTATTATAGAAATACGATGTCTTCCCCCCAGACCGCCGTCGCGATCACCGGCATTGGTGTCGTTTCGCCCTTCGGCGTCGGCCGCGATCGGTTCTGGCGGGCGATCGTTGCGGGTGAGAGCGGCATCGTGTCCCTCAGCGGGCCTGAGACCGACCATCTGACGTCGCGCGTGACTGCGCAGGTGCCTGACGTTTCGATTCGTGAGGCCGAAGCCGCCGCAAATGGTGCCTGGACCAACGCCGAGGCGCGATCTGATCTGCGCCGATCCGCGAAGGTCTCTCGGATTGCCGTGCTGGCCGCGCGAGAAGCGATGCTCGATGCCGGCCTCGATCCAACCGACAGCGACATCGGCGTGATCGTGGGCAGCGGCGCTGGCGGGATCGATGTCGCGGAGCGCCAGTACGGGGACTACTACTCAGGTGATTTCCACAAGGTCTCGCCCTACGCGATTCCAGTGTCCATCGTCGGCATCGTCTCGAGTGAGATTTCGATTGCGCTCGGACTTCGCGGACCGAGCCACGTGCTGTCCACGGGCTGCACGAGCTCGACCGATGCCGTGGGATACGCGGCCGGCATGGTGCGGCATGGTGAAGCTGACGTCGTGCTGACGGGCGGCGCGGATGCCTGCGCCACACCGGGAATGTTGTTCGGCTTCGGCCGCATGCGCGCGGCGTCCACACACTTCAACGACCGGCCCCAGGAAGCATCCCGTCCCTTCGATCGCGACCGCGACGGATTCGTGCTGGGGGAGGGCGCGTGGATTCTGACGCTTGAACGCCTCGAGCGCGCCAGAGCGCGCGGCGCTCGTGTGTATGCGACCGTCGATGGGTACGGCTCGACCTGCGACGCCTACCACCGCGTGCAGATGGATCCCGACGGCGCGGAAATCGTCCGCTGCATTCAGATCGCGCTGTCACGGGCCGGCAGGGAGGCTCGCGACATCGGCTACGTCAGCTTTCATGGCACGTCGACGGTGCTGAACGATGCGGTTGAATCGAAATGCGTGCGCCAGGTCTTCGGATCGTCGGCGGATCGGATGGCAGGATCCTCGATCAAGTCGATGATCGGCCACCCGCAAGGTGCGTCCGGCGCGGCCGGGATCGTCGCATCAGCCATGGCGCTCGCGGAGGGCTGGGTCCCGCCGACCATCAACCTGCAGACTCCCGATCCTGAGTGCACGCTCGACTACGTGCCTAACGTCGCCCGGAAGACGAGCGCCGATTTCGCGCTCTGTAATTGTCTGGGCTTCGGTTCCAAGAACAGCGCGGTCGTTCTCGGACGAGCCTGAGATGGTCGACGTGCTGGTCGTGGGAGCCGGTCCGGCCGGATCGATCGCGGCCTGGCGCCTCGCGCGCGCCGGCGCGCGCGTCATGCTCGTCGACCGCGAGCGCTTCCCGCGCCACAAGCTGTGTGGCGACACGTTGAATCCTGGCGCTGTCGCGTTGCTCGAGTCGTTGTCGTTGGGTGGCGGGCCCATCGAACAGGGCCTGGCGATTGCGGGCATGCTGGTGACCGGACCGCGTGCGCGCGTCGAAGCACGATACGGCAACGGAGTCTCGGGTCGGGCGGTCGAACGGCGGGTCCTGGACTCGTGGCTGATCGAGCGCGCCGTCGCTGCCGGTGCGACGGTTGAGGACGGCGTCACGGTTCGAGATGCGCTTGTGGAATCGACGCCTGCCGGGAACATCGTTCGGGGCGCGCGCGTGACGACCGGCGGGTCGCCGGCCAGCGTTCGGATAGCGGCGCGGATGACGCTCGCCGCCGATGGGCGCGCGTCGACCATGGCACGGGCTCTTGGCCTGGCGTCGTATGCACTGTCACCTCGTCGCTGGGCCTATGGCACGTATGCGTCAGATGTGCGCGGAACCTCGGACCTGGGTGAGATGCACATCCGGGGCAAGCGGTACATCGGTGTTGCGCCGGTGTCGAGTGAACTCTGCAACGTCTGCGTCGTGTCGGGAGATCGGCTGGCCGGACACAAGCCCATTGAGATTGTGCGCCGGGAGATCGACGCCGATCCTGAGCTGCGCGAGCGGATGGCTGGCGCCCGCTTCGAAGCGCCGGTGTCAGTGCTCGGCCCGCTCGCGATCGCATCGCATGGATGTGGTGTTGATGGGTTGCTGCTCGCGGGCGATGCGGCCGGCTTTGTCGACCCGATGACCGGCGATGGTCTCCACCTGGCGATGCGAGGCGGGCTGATGGCCGCAGACGAGGCGTTGCGCGTACTGGAATCCGGCGACGCGCGAGGCGCCGTCCGGCGGCTTGGCGCCGCACGCGCGGAGGCATTCGGCCACAAGCTTCGATTCAACAGGATCCTGCGGGATTTGGTGGAAAGGCCGGCCGCGGTGACTGCCGCCGCCTGGACGGCACGGGTTGCGCCGTCCGCTGTCCGCTGGGCCGTGCGGTACGCAGGTGACGCCGCGTGACAGCCGTCGCCATTGCGGGCGCGGTCATCCTCGGTCTCCTCCTGGCGGAGTTGCGCGTTTCGCAGATCCACGAGCGATGGCTGATTGAACAGGGTGCCGTACGTCCGCCCGGCGACCCGTACGTTGCGTTGGCGATCCTGTATCCGCTCGCGTTCCTGGCGATGATTGCCGAAGGCATCTGGCGCGCGCGGCACTCGGGCGGTGTCGCAGATGGCCCGAACTGGTTCGTCTCAGGCGTGCTCCTGTTCGTCGCCGGTAAGGCGATCAAGTATTGGGCCGTGCACACGCTCGGACCGCGATGGACGTTCAAAGTCTTCGTCCTTCCCGGCCGGCCGCTCGCGACGGAAGGACCATATCGCTATCTCGAGCATCCAAACTATGTGGGCCTCGTGGGCGAGCTCGTGGGCGCGGCTATGATGTGTGGGGCGCCGGTCACGGGAGTTGTGGGGTTTCTGGCGTTTGGCCAGGCGTTGTGGCGCCGTATCCGTTTCGAAAGCGGGATTCTCGATCGCGTGCGCACTGATGGGAAGTAGGTCAGGAATGAAGCGTCGGAACCGTGTTGCGCGCCTTGGAGCGGCATCGCTCGCGCTGGCGCTGTCGGTCGCGATCGTTGAAGGGCAGTCCGCGGGCCCTGGGCGCGCCGGTCAGGCCAAGCCCGAACCGGTCACCGAGTCCGCTCAGATTCAGCAGGTGAGAGTGGCGCTTGGCAGAGGACAGGTTGCCGAGGCGCGCCGCCTTGCCGATACCGTGAACTCGTCGGCGGGTAAGGACCTGGCATCCGCGCTTGTGGATCTCTTTGAAGGAAAAGACGATGCGGCCCGGGCGAAGCTCGAGCCGCTCGTCCGCGTGAACGCCGGCGGAGATGCCGCGCTTGAACTCGGCTTGCTCGAGATGCGGCGAGGTCAGCGTCCTCAGGCGGCCCGACGTCTCGATCCGCTCGCATCCGTGCGCAAGTTCGGCAGCCCGGACGACTACTACCGGCTGGCGCGCGCCGCCGAGGGCATCCGCGAATACCAGCTCGCGGCTGACGCCTACACCGAGACTGCCTCGGCGCCACGCGCGGACATCCAAGCGTCTCGCGGCACGATGTTTCTTCTTCGCAACCGGCCGGGAGATGCGGTTGAGGATTTCCAGAAGGCGCTCGGTTTCGACGCGGGCTGGATCCCAGCGCTTCTCGGCATGGCGCGGGCCCTGGCTGACGAGAATCCCGAAGGCGCCAAGGCCGCGATCGAAGAGGCCACCAAGCGCGCTCCGAATCACCCCGACCTGCAGATCCTCCTCGCGGAGCGGGCGCTCGGCGCTGAAGACATCCCGGCGGCGATCGCGGCCCTCGACAAGGCGGCTTCGGCCCGCGCGGGTTTCGTTGAAGAGGCCGCACTGCGGGCGGCCGTCGCATACGGCCAGAAGGACCAGGCGGCCCTCGATGCCGCGATTGCTCGCGTGAAGGCGATCGATCCAATGTCGGGACTGGGCTGGAGGCGCGCCGGCGAGCAGGCTCAACGCGCGTACCGCTTCGCCGACGCCGCCGACTTCGCCAGGCGAGCGACAGCCGTCGATGTGGATGATCCGTACGCCTTTTTCGATCTCGGCGAGTCGCTGATGCGCATCGGAGACGAAAAGGCGGCCCGCGCGGCATTGGAGCGTTCGTGGAATCTGGACACGAGCTCGCGCGTCGCCAAGAACCTGCTCGACGTGCTGGACCGCATCGACACCTTCGAAGTCGTGACGTCCGGCGATTTCGTCTTCAAGTTTCCGAAGGACGAAGCCGCGGTCCTTCGCACCTACGCGATTCCACTCGCCGAGGAGGCGCGTAAGACATTCGCCGCCCGCTATGGCTTCACGCCTGAGGGTCCGATCCTCGTCGAAGTCTTTCAAAAGCACGACGACTTTGCCGTAAGGACGATGGGCCTCGCCGGCCTCGAGGGCGCGTTGGGCGCATGTTTCGGCAAGGTCGTGGTGATGGACTCGCCCTCGGCGCGCGAACCCGGCGAGTTCAGCTGGCAGGCCACGCTGTGGCACGAGCTCGCGCACGTCTACACGCTGCAGATGTCGAAGTACCGCGTACCGCGGTGGCTGACAGAGGGCATCTCGGTCTACGAAGAACATCGACGCCAACCGGCGTGGGGACGCGAAGACGCGCTGCCGTTCGCCGCCGGACTCGCCCGTGGCCGGAACTTCGGCGTGAAGAAGCTGCCCGATGCGTTCAAGCGGCCGGAGAGCCTCGCGCTCGCGTACTTCGAAGCGTCGCTCTTGGTCGAGCATCTGGTGGAGATCAACGGCGAGGCCGGACTGCGCACGCTGTTGGCCGCGTACGCCGACGGCGCCAAAGACACCGATGCTTTCGCAAAGGCGTTCGGCAAGAGCGTGGACGATGTCGAGGCGTCGTTCAAGGCGTTTGTGGAACAGCGGTACGCGGCCCTTGGCCGGGCGCTGGCCGATCCGCCGGCGCGCGTGGCTGCCGATGATCTCCCGGGACTCCGGGCGCGCGCAGCGCAGGCGCCAGGGAACTTCGCCAGCCAGATGGGGCTCGGCACCGCCCTCGTCAAGGCTGGTGACTACGCCGGCGCGCGTGCGCCGCTCGAACGCGCGGCGGAGCTCGCGCCGGCGGCGACAGGAGCGGGCAGCCCGCGGGGCCTTCTCGCGGAGGTGGCCGAACGCACGGGCGACTTCGATCGCGCGCGGCGCGAGCTCCGCCAGCTGCTGGCCGTCGATCACGCCAACGTCGTTGCGGCCAGAAAACTCGCCGCACTCGCCGGCGACGCGCCTGGAGCAGCGGACGATAGAGATTACGCGCTGCGGCTGATCGCGGATCTCGATCCGTTCGATGCCGCCACGCACGTGCAGCTTGGCCGCCGCCTCGTCGCGAAGAGCAGCTGGCAGCCGGCCCTCGTCGAGTTCCAGGCGGCTCTGGCGCTCGGTCCTCCGAATCTGGCCGAAGCGCACACGGACATCGGTGAGGTGATGTTCCGTCTCGGCCGCAAGGAAGAGGCGAAGCGCCACATCCTGATCGCCCTTCAGGAAGCGCCGTCGTACGCGCGAGCGCAGGATGTGCTGCTCGCCATCCTGGGGCGGGAGTAGCAGATGCGCCGGCTTGTGTCCGTTCTGCTTCTGCTTGCCGCGGCCCTCGGAGTTGCCGCATCCGCGTCCGCGGAAGGCAACCGCTACGTCGTAATCGTCCAGGGCGCCTCGGGCGATCCTGAATACGCCAAGACACATCGCGCGTGGGTGGATGCGCTGTCAGCGACGCTGCGCGATCGTTTCCGGATCGAGCCGTCGAAGCTGCTCGTGCTTGCCGAGCAGCCGAAGAACGAGCAGGAGCAGCGGGGCACGGCGGAGAACGTCCGCGCGGTGTTCACGCGACTCGCGAAGGAAACGAAGGACCAGGATCTGGTCTTCGTGATGCTCATCGGCCACGGCACCGGTGACGCCGCGGCGGCCAAGTTCAATCTGGTCGGGCCGGATCTCACGAGCGAGGAATGGAACAGCCTGCTGAAGCCGATTCCCGCGCGCATTGCCTTTGTTGACAGCACCAGCTCCAGCTTCCCTTTTCTCGCCGCGATCGCGGGCCCGAACCGAATCGTCATCACCGCGACGAACGGCTACGCCCAGAAGTACCACACGGTGTTTCCCGACGCCTTCATACAGGCGTTGCTGACGCCCGAAGCTGACGCGGACAAGAACGGCCGCATTTCGCTGCTCGAAGCTTTTACCTATACATCTGCGCTCGTCGCGCGGCACTACGAACAGGCCAACCGCCTGGCGACCGAGAACGCGGTGCTCGACGACAGCGGCGACGGCAAGGGGCGGCTCGCCACGGCGACAGGTGACGACGGCGCGATTGCAGCGTTCACTTATCTCGACGCGGTCGCGGCTCCGACCGCCACCGATCCGGAAACCCGCGCACTCCAGATCAAACAGCAGGCGCTGACAGAGCAAATCGACGATCTCCGCCGCCGCAAGGCCGTCATGGCGCCTGCGTTGTTCGAGGCTGAGTTCGAAAAACTCATCGTCGAACTGGCGCTCGTGTCCCGCGACGTCCGACGTCGAACGTCCAAACAGAACTAGACATGTAGGGCCACGCAGGGCCATGTAGGACTGGGCCGGCAGGCCCAGCTCCGGCGGCCGGCAGGCCCAGTCTCACAGTCGCCGCCGTTTGTTCGCGGCTCTTCATGGCCCTACGTTTGAGTGCTCGTGTGACACGAGGGTCGTTAGCATCGTCTCAGCGCGCAGTCTTGCTCCACCAATCGGGTTCTTCGCGCTCTTTGCGCCTGAATACGAACACCATCACCAGTCCCGACACGAATCCTCCGACATGCGCCCAGAACGCGATCATCTCGCCGCCGCTGGCGCTGGTGCCGAAGCCCGAGAGGATCTGGTACAGGAACCAAACGCCGAGGTAGATGAGCGCCGGGATCTCGACAACGTCGATGTAGAAGAGCAGGAACACGAGAATGAGGATGCGCGAGTGGGGGAACATCACCAGATACGCGCCCATCACCCCGGAGATTGCCCCGCTCGCGCCGATGATCGGAACCATCGACCCCGGATCCGCCTGGACCTGCGCCATCGCCGCGGCCGCGCCCGCCAGGAGATAGAAGAGCAGGAACCGGCCGTGGCCGAAGCGGTCCTCGACGTTGTCGCCGAAGATCCACAGCGAGAGCAGGTTGGCGCCGATGTGATCGAGGCCGCCGTGCAGGAACATCGACGTCACGAGCGTCAGCCAGCTGAACTGGGACGGCACGAGGCCGTACGTCGCCAGCAGTTCCTCGTTGCCGTCGGACCCGAGCGTCAGGCCCCAGACATAGACGATGAGGTTGACGGCGATAAGCGAGAGCGTGACGTACGGCGTGGTGCGGGAGGGAATGACGTCGCGCAGAGGGAACATGCGGCTAAGATGATGCTTCTATCACAGGGGTCGTTTCGGTGAAGTGTCCATCCTGTAATGCTGAGATCGCCGACAAGGCGATCGTCTGTTATCGCTGCGGCGCTCCAACGACCGCGACGGGCGCCGTTCGGCGCAAGGACGCGGCGTCCGGTAGCCGGGGCCGGCTGATCGTGCTGCTGGTCGTCCTGGCGGGTCTCGTCGGCCTGCTCCTCTTTACGTACCTGCGCTGAAACCGGATTTTCTGTAAACTGGCGGGCGGTTTATGGCCACGCCGCGTCTGGAAGTACGGGACGTTCTCGGCGAGCGCTTCGTTTCGGTCGATCGCCTGCCGTTCACCATCGGCCGGCGCGAAACCAACGACTTGCGGCTCGGCGGCAGCGAAGTGTCGCGCGAGCATGCTGAAATCGCGCTCGAGGAGGGCAAGTACGTCCTCCGGGACAAGGCGTCGCGGTACGGCACTTTCGTCAACGGGGAGCCGGCGTCCGAGTGCGACCTCAAGCCGGGCGACCGCATCCGCCTCGGCCGGGGCGGCGGCGCCGACCTGGTGTTCCTGTCGGGCGAGTCCGAGATCAGCCGCACCGGCAAGTCGACGACCGGCGCCCGCGACGACCTTCGGCAGATCACGGTGCTCCTCGAGGGCTTCCGGGCGCTCGGATCGGGCCGCGTCCTTCAGGAAGTCCTGGCGCTCGTTCTGGATGCGTCGATCGAGATTTCCGGCGCCGAGCGGGCGTTCATCATGCTCGCCGGCTCGGAGAGCCAGCTCGAGTTCAAACTCGCGCGCGGGCGGTCGAAGATGACGCTGACCGACAGCACCTTCCAGATCAGCCGCAAGATTCCGGAAGAGGTCTATCGTCTGGGCAAGACCCGGGTCGTCGCCGACCTCCTCGACGGCGACACCGCGGACGTCCACATGGGCACGCTCGCCCTCGGCATTCGCAACGTCATCTGCGTGCCGCTGAACTTCGTGCGCTACGTCGAAGCGGGCGAGGCGCGCGGCGACGACCAGCGCATCGGCGTGCTGTATCTCGACAGCCGCGAGCGCGGTTCACTGCTGTCGGACGCGACCCGCGGGGCGCTGGAGACGCTCGCGGGCGAGGCCTCGGTCGCCATCGAGAACGCCCGGCTCTATCGCGACAAGCTCGAGAAGGCGCGCATGGAGCAGGAGATGCGCATCGCGGCGGAGATCCAGCAGTCGCTGCTGCCGCGTGCACGCGTCAGCCTCGGATACGTCGAGGCCGCCGCGGCCAGCATTCCGTGCCGGTCCATCGGAGGAGATTTCTTCGACTACGTCGAGAACACGAGCAGGTTCGGGTTCGCGCTCGGCGACGTTGCCGGCAAGGGGCCGCCCGCGGCGCTCATGAGCGCGCTCATGCAGGGCATGTACGCGTCGCAGGCGCAGTACGCGGACGGTCCGGCCTCGGCCGTCACCAGCATGAACAAGGCGCTTTGTCGCCGCGGCCTGGAGTCGCGTTTCGTGACGCTGATGTTCGGTTCGATTGGATCGGACGGCAGCCTCACGTATTGCAACGCCGGCCACAATCCGCCATTCGTCATCGGCAAGTCCGGCGTGAAGCGCCTGGGCGAGGGCGGCCCAGTGGTGGGCCTGCTCGAGTTCGCGCCCTACGATCAGGAGTCCGTGCAACTCGAGGCTGGCGACACGGTGATCGTCTTCAGCGACGGCGTCTCCGAGGCCCTCAATTCGGCGGGCGACGAGTATGGTGATGACCGTCTCGAGGTGGTCGCCACGGCCGGCGGCGATGCGCCTCCGCCGGTCATTGTGGAGCGCATCATCGCCAGCGTGCGCGAGTTCACCAAGGGCGCGCCCCAGAGCGACGACATCACGGTGATGGTCGTCCGGTACCTCGGCGCCGGGAACTGACGTGTCGCGGCGCGCGATCGCCGTGCTGTGGCTCGTCCTGGGCGTCGCGATCTGGAACGGCTTCAACGACATCTACGTGTCCCGAGGCGCCCATGAGTTCGCGAAGATGCGGCTGGAGTACGAGCTCGGCCGAGGTCCAGAACCAGACATGGTCGCAGTGACGCAACGTGCCAAGCGTCAAGGCCGCTTCGCCGGCGGCATCTGGGCGAGCATCGTCATCGCTGCGGGCTGGGGCACGATTCTGTTAAGTTCGAAGTTCAAAGGTCGAAGGTCGAAACACGGAGCACACGGAGAGAGCCGGGGATGACGTCGCGGGCCGCCCTCCGTGCCTTTCGCACTTCGCACCGCGAACTTCGCACTTCGAACTTCGAACTTGAACAACATGCATCCCCTCATCTACGACTGGAACACTAAGGACGCCCCGTCGGGGTCTCCGTCGTCCGTGATGCTGGATGACGAGACGCTACGTGACGGGTTGCAGTCGCCGTCGGTGCGCACGCCGTCGATCGAGCAGAAGATCCGCATCCTGCATCTCATCAGCGAGTTGGGGATAGACACGGCGGACATCGGGCTGCCGGGCGCCGGGCCGCATGTGGTGAAGGACGTCGAGCGGCTGGCGCGCGAGATCGTCGAGGCGAAACTTCCCGTGGCCGCCAACTGCGCGTCGCGGACGCTCATCGGTGACATCACGCCGATCGTCGAGGTCTCCCAGCGCACGGGCCTGCCGATCGAGACGTGCACGTTCGTCGGATCGAGCCCGATCCGCCAGTACGCCGAGGATTGGACCATCGACAAGTTGCAGCGCCTGACCGACGAGGCCGTGAGCTTCGCGGTGAAGCAGGGCATGCAGGTGATGTACGTGACCGAGGACACGACGCGCGCCGACCCGGACTCGCTGCGCGCGCTGTATTCGACGGCCATCCGTGCCGGTGCGAAGCGGGTATGCATCGCCGACACCGTCGGCCACGCGACGCCGGCCGGCGCGCGGGCGGTTGTTCGATTCGTGCAGTCGATCGTGGACGAGTGCGGCGGCGGCGTCGGGATCGACTGGCATGGCCACCGTGACCGCGACCTGGCGCTCGAGAACAGCTTCGCGGCGATGGAGGCCGGCGCGACGCGCATTCACGGCGCGGCGATCGGCATCGGCGAACGGGTCGGCAACACGCCGATGGATTCACTCCTGGTGAATCTCGTGTTGATGGGCAGGCGGACGTCCGACCTGACGAAGCTGCCGGAGTACTGCGCGGCTGTCTCCGAAGCGACCGGCGTTCCAATTCCCGCGAACTACCCCATCGTCGGCCGCGACGCGTATCGCACGGCGACCGGCGTGCACGCAGCCGCCGTCATCAAGGCGTTCAGGAAGAAGGACCCGATCCTGGCCGATGCGGTCTACAGCGGCGTGCCCGCGAGCCTCGTCGGCCGGACGCAGGGCATCGAGGTCGGCCCCATGTCCGGCAAGTCGAACGTCGTCTTCTGGCTGGAGCAGAGGGGCATCGAAGCGACAGACGAGCGCGTCGATCGCATCTTCACAAAAGCAAAGGCAGCGGGAGCGGTACTGACGGAGACGGAGATACGAGACGTATTGAAGGATTGATGGATGGATGATTGACGGATTGATTGGTGGAATGAATCCGTCGAATCAATTCAATCCGTCAATCAGCCATCAGTCAATTCGCGTCACTTACCCGCCGCCGCTCTCTTCGAGATTTCCGGCAGCGCCGCGAGGAGCACGTCGCCGACAACCTGCAGACTGCGCGCAGAGACCTTCGTAAGGTCGTCGCAACAGACCGAGTTGTGCCACTCCGGGTAATCGAGGTCGATGATGTCCACCGAGGGCACGCCTTCCTTGAGGAACTCGTCGTGGTCGTCCTGGATGTTGGTCTCTTCGGGCATGAACACCGAGCTGTGACCGAGCTTCGCGGCGGCGCCCCAGATGGCGTCCTTGAGCCACTTCGCGGACTTCTCTTCGCGGCGGAGTGTCAGGTTCTTGTCGCCGATCATGTCGATGAGGATCATCGCCTTGATGGAGGCGAGCGCGTTGGCCTTCTTGGCGGCTTGCACGTAGTACCGGCTGCCATAGGTTGAATCGACGAACTGCACCCAGTCATTGACGGCTTCCTCGCCGTCGAACCAGACGAACTCGTAGGTGAACTCGCGCGGCTGATCCTTCAGCACGCGCGCGAGCTCGATGAGGAAGGCGCCGCTCGACGCGCCGTCACTGGCGCCGACGAAATTCGGCATGAGCTTGGTGTCGTAGTGGCCCGTGAACATGATCCGCTCCGGACGCTTGCCGGGCATGCTCACGATGAGATTCACCATCTCGATCGGGCCCTTCGGTGTCTGCGCCACGAAGGCCTGTTCCATGACCTTGAGTCCATAGCTCGTGAGCTGGCGCGTGATGTAGGCGCGCGTCTGGCGGATGGCCGCCGACCCCGAGGGCCGCGGGCCGATGGCGACCATCTGCCGCAGGTGTTCCCAAGCCTGGCCGCTGTCGAACTTGCCCGGTGCGGTCTGCGCTCCGTCAAGGGTCACCAGCACCGGCGCTGCGGGCGTCACCGAGGGGCTGGCGGCGGGCGTTACCGACGGAGTAGCCCCGGCATTCGCGGTCGCGTTCGTTGAGTTCTCGCAGCCAAGCAGGGCACAGCACAACACGGCGCATCCAAGCGCAGTTCTCATGTAGGGAACCTCGTCAGGTAAATATAGCGCGGGTCTCACCCCCTCGCGCTTCCGCCAGGGCCTTAAGTTGGCCTCTTGCCTGGTGTGGATCTTGAAGGCGTTCTGGCCATCAGGGGGAAATCATGTACGGACTGATTCGACGGTCGTTGTGTGTACTAGCGGTCGCTATCCTGGCGGCGACGCCCGCACTTGCGCAGACCCGTGTGCCGAACAAGGGCATGAACGCGCTCGGACTCTCGCTGGGCTTTGCGCTCCCCGACGATGAGCTGCTGGAGAACGGGTTGTTCATGGCGGTGAGCGGCGAGCACTACCTGACGCCGCGGCTCTCGATCAGGGGCCAGTTCGGCGGGGCGTTCTTCGACGTGGTGGGGAACGGACTCGACGGAAAGGTTCAGCCGTGGCACCTGACCGGAAACGCGGTCTACAACTGGGAGCATGGTAAGTGGCATCCGTATGCCGGCGGCGGTATCGGTTTCTACAAATACCGCTTCGGCGAGGGACCCAACCGCGCTTCAGACAGCAGCTTCGGCGTGAATCTCGGCGGCGGCATCGAGTACTTCTTCACCCGCACCGACACCATCACCGGCGACCTCACGTTTCACCTGGTCGCAGGCGACGCAGAGTCGTTCATCTTCAGCTACAAGCCGAGGTATTGGACGATCAGCGGGGGATACAAGAAGTATTTCTAGATTTGGCGATCTGGCGATTTGGTGATTGGGTGATTGGGTGATTTGAAATCACCAGATCACCAAATCACAAATCACCAAATCTCACTGTCTCTTGTCTATCGCCACGTACTGTCTGGTCGCCGCGCCCGTGTAGATCTGCCGCGGGCGCGCGATCTTCTGATCGGCGTCGCGCAGCATCTCGTCCCACTGCGCCAGCCAGCCGGCCGTGCGTGGAATCGCGAAGAGCACCGCGAACATGTCCACCGGGAAGCCCATCGCCTGATAGATGAGGCCCGAGTAGAAATCCACGTTGGGGTACAGCTTGCGTGACACGAAGTAGTCGTCCTCGAGCGCGATGCGCTCGAGCTCGAGGGCGATGTCGAGCAGCGGATTCCTGCCCGTGACCTCGAAGACCTCGTCGGCCGTCTGCTTGATGATGCGCGCGCGCGGATCGTAGCTCTTGTAGACGCGGTGGCCGAAGCCCATCAGGCGCCCGTCACCCTTCTTTACCTTGGTAATGAACTCCGGGACGCGGGAGACCGAGCCGATCTCCTTTAGCATCCGCAGCACGGCCTCGTTGGCGCCGCCGTGGAGCGGGCCCGCAAGCGCGCCGGCGGCGCCGGCCAGCGCCGAGTACGGATCCGCCTGCGAGCTGCCGATGCCGCGCATCGCACTCGTGCTGCAGTTCTGTTCATGATCCGCGTGCAGGATGAACAGAATGTCGAGCGCGCGTTCGAGGACCGGATTCAGCCTGTACTTCAGCTCGGTCATCTTGAACAGCATGCTGAGGAAGTTGCCGGTAAAACTGAGGTCGTTGTCCGGGTAGACGTACGGCCGGCCGATGCTGTGGCGGTAGGCCCACGCGGCGATCGTGGGCATTTTCGCGATCAACCTGCGGATCTGCAGCCGCCGGCCGTCTTCCTGGGCGATGCGCTTGGCGTCCGGGTAGATCGTCGAGAGACAGCCGACCGTCGAGAGGAGGATGCCCATCGGATGGGCGTCGTACTGAAAGCCCTCCATGAACTTCTTGACGTTCTCGTGCAGCATCGTGTGGAGCGTGATCTCGCGCGTCCACGACTCGAGCTCGGCCTTCGTCGGCAGCTCGCCGAAGAGGATGAGATACGCCGTTTCGAGGAACGTGCTCTGTTCGGCGAGCTGCTCGATCGGGTACCCGCGGTACTCGAGAACGCCCTTGTCGCCGTCGATGTAGGTGATCTGGCTGCGGCACGACGCTGTGTTCTGGAACGCCGGGTCGTACGTCATCAGACCGAAGTCCTCGGCGTCGGTCTTGATTTGTCTGAGGTCCATGGCGCGAATCGCGCCCTGTTCGACGGGAATCGTGTAGGTCTTGCCGGTCCGGTTGTCGGTAATCGTCAGGGTGTCAGCCATGGGCGGTCAGCTTTCGGGTCTCTCCACCGGCTCCTCGTCATCGGGCATCTCTGCCTCGTCCGGGAGTTGAGGCCGGTCACCCGCGATGCGGTAGTCGCCCTTGAGCCAGCGGCCAAGGTCGACATCCTTGCACCGCTGGCTGCAGAACGGAGCCCACGGCGCTTCCATCGGTCGCCGGCGGCAATACGCGCACAGCGGACGACAAGCCATCGGACCATTCTAGCAAGAAGTTCGAAGTTCAAAGTTCGAAGTTCGAAGAAAGACGCGGCAGGAACGCCCTTTTCGAACTTCGAACTTCGTACTTCAAACTTGATCAGGATTGATGTCTAACGTCCTGCGCCGACACCATGAAAATGACGTCCTCGGCGATGTTGGTGGCGTGGTCGCCGACGCGCTCGAGGTGGCGGGAAACGAGGATGAGGTCGAGCGAGGCTTTGATCGTGGTCTGGTCCTTCAGCATGTAGCCGAGCAGCTCGCGAAAGACCAGTGACTTCAGCAGGTCGAGCTCATCATCTCGTGTGAGCACTCGCTGCGCGAGGGCGAGGTCGCGGCGGACGTAGGCGTCGAGCGCATCCCGCAGCATCTCCTGGGCGATGAGGCCCATGCGCGGAATGTCGATGAGTTCCTTGACGGGGGGATGCTGCAGGTACCGCGTTGCCGCTTCGGCGATGTTCACCGCCAGGTCGCCGACGCGCTCGAGGTCGGTGTTGATCTTCACGGCGCCAACGATGGCCCGTAGATCGGTCGCCATCGGCTGCTGAAGCGCGAGGAGCTTGAAGCAGCGGTCGTCGATCTCGATGTGAAGCTGGTTGACGTCGGCGTCGCCGGTCAGCACGCGGTCGAGCAGTGCCAGGTCACGTTCCACCAGGCCGCGGACGGCGATCTGCAGCCGCTCCTCCGCCGTGCCGCCCATCTCGAGCAGGCGGGTCTTCAGCTGGCCCAGCTCCTCTTCGAAATGCCGGGCGTGCCGCTCCATTGTCATCTGGTCACTCTAGCGTGGCGCCTGTTACGCGCGCGTTTCGAAGGCGTAAATTCGGCCGCAAACGTGAGGTCCTTGCCGAGCGCCTCCACCAGGGGCGCGGCGTGTCTCACCGCCGCCCACTGCTCGAGCTCGGCATCGCCCTTGGTGCGCAGCCGAATCGTCAGCGCCTTCTTGCCCGGGGTGATCGTGAACCCGCGGACGACCTGCGTATGACTGCGATCGAGCCCCTCTGCCAGCCGGACCATGGCGCCGAGAATCTTGACCGTCCTGCGCAGCCGGCCGTTGAGCCGGTTGAAGCCCTCGTGCGATTTCTTCGGCAGTGCTTGGCGGTGATACCGCGCGATCAGGCCGATGACCTCGACCTCTTCGGGATCGAAGCCACGCAGCTCGCCGTGACGGATCAGATAGTACGAGTGCTTGTGGTGTCCCTCGTAGCTGATGTGCGATCCGATGTCGTGGAGCAGCGCGCCAAACTCGAGCCACTCGCGCTCGCGCGCGCCGAGCTCGTGCTGGCCCTGGGTGGCGTCGAAAAGCGCGACCGCCAGCCTGGCCACCTGCCCGGCATGGTCGGGGTGATAGCCGCAGCGCTCCGCGAGCTCGACCACGCTGCGCCGGCGCACATCCGGATATCGTTCCGCCGTGCGGATGTGTTTGCTGTTGCGGCGGATGTAGTCGAGGACGAGTCCTTCGCGCAAGGCGAAGTCGCACAGCGTGATCTCGCCGGCGCCAAGATGGTCGAGCAGCGTTTCGAGCAGAATCGCGCCGACCGGCGCCAGGTCCGCTCTCCGGGGATCGAGTCCGGGCAGCTTGAGCCGGTCCTCGAGCGGCATCGAGATGAGGCGCTTCCGGAGGCGTCGCAGATCGGCGGCGTGAATGACGACCCGGCGGAGATCGTTTGAGGAGACCGTCGCGTCGCTGCTCGCCACCGTGCCGAGCGCGAGGATCGTACCGGACGTGCCGATCACCCGGGCGAAGCCCCGCCGGCGGAGCTGCTTCAGGTAGCCGCGCGTCTCCCGGGTGATGTGTCGCTCGAGCCGCTCGACGTCGCGCCGGGAAAGCGGGTCGTGCTCGGCGAACTTCTCCGCAAGGCGAATCGCGCCGAGCTTGAAACTCCGGCCCGCCTCCATCCGCGCGGCCGTCCCGAGCGTGATTTCCACGCTGCCGCCGCCGATATCGATCGTCACCGCGCGATCGGAGCGCGTGCCAACGGCATAGGCCGACGCCAGATGGATCAGGCGCGCTTCTTCCGATCCGGAAATCACGCGTACGCGCAGGCCGATCTCGTTCCGCGCACGGGCGATGAAGTCGCCGCCGTTGTCAGCCTCGCGAACCGCGCTCGTCGCGACCGTCACGATTTCATCGACGCCGTGTGATTCGGCGAGCCGCCGGAATTTCGCGAGCGTCTGCATCGCCGTGGCGATGTTGGCTTCCGGCAGCCGCCGTTTCGCGAGCGTACCGGAGGCGAGACGGATCATGTCCTTTTCGCGATCGACGACCTCGAACGAGAGATCCGGCCGGATTCGGCAGACGATGATGTGGATGGAGTTGCTGCCGATGTCGATGGCCGCGATCCGCATGTGATAGCGTGAAAAGGTCGGTGCCCGACCTTATGCCGCATGCTACCACGCAGGATGTAACGCCTCTTTCAGCGAGGCTGCGGAAAAACGCCCGCGCGCTGACGGCAGCGGCGCGCCGTGCCGCGCGCGGCGACGCCGGTGGCATCCACAAGCTGCGCGTTTCGACCCGCCGATTGCGCGAGACCCTGGACGCGGTGTCCGGCTACGACGACGTGACTCGCGATCTCCGCCGGCTTGGCAAGTCCTTCGGGCCGGTGCGCGAGCTCGACGTCGCCAGAAAGATCCTCGCCAAATCCGCGAAGCGCGAGTCCTGGCCCGCGGTGGTCGTCGCACGCGTCGACGAGTGGTGCGCGAGACGGCGCGAGCGCGCGTTCGAGGACGCCCGCGCCGTGCTCGAGGAGTTTGGACCGAAGGAGGTTGCGAGCCGGCTCCGCGATGTGGCGGCACAGGTCGATCGGGAACCCCCGGCAGCCGTCGCCGGCCGTATCCGCCAGGCCGCGAAGGCATTGACAGATGCGATAGCCGAGGCCGGCACCCTCTACGCGCCAGCGGCGCTCCACGAAGTACGGATTGCCGCCAAGAAGCTCCGGTACAACATTGAGCTCAGTCCGGCCGGCGAGCACGCGCCCGGCACCCTGCGGCGCCTCCGTGGCATTCAGACGGTGCTGGGATCGATGCACGACCGGGAGGTGCTTCAGCAGTTCGTTCAGGAGGTCGCGACCGAAGCCCGTGATCTCGGTGAGATGGCCACGCTGGCCGCGATGGCTCGGACTGTCGAAGCCGCCTGCCGCGGCTGGCACGGGAAGGCGCTCCGGCTTCTGCCCGGTGTGCGCGCGCTTGCCGCGAGCCTCGCCGCTCGCGCCATTCGGCCGCGCGACGTCGCCCGGCCCGCGCGAGCGAAACGGATGACGCGAATGGCCGGCGAGCCGCGGTCGGGTCGCATCGGCCGGCGGAGAACTGCCTGATGGCCGCGATCTACCTGGTCCGGCACGCCATCGCCGGGGAGCGCGGCCCGAAGTATCCCAATGACGACCTGCGGCCGCTGACGAGGGAAGGCAAGTCGCGTATGCGGGCGGTGGTCGCCGGCTTCCGCACGCTGGAGCCCGGTTTGGACGTGATTCTCACGAGCCCGCTCGTTCGTGCGGAGGGGACCGCCAGGATTCTTCAGGCGGGCCTGAAGGGCGAGACGCCGATGGAGATCTGCGAGGAGCTCCGGCCAGATAACGACCCCGAGGATGTCGTCGTCGCGCTCAGCCGGTTCAAGAAGGCGGCTTCAGTGGCGCTCGTCGGTCACGAGCCGGATCTCGGTCAGCTTGCCGCCTGGCTCATCGGCGCCGCCGAACCCATCCTGTTCAAGAAGGGCGGCATCTGCCGCATCGACGTCACCGCTCTGCCACCGAAGCCGCCAGGACGATTGATCTGGCACGCCACGCCGAAGATGCTTCGCGGACTCGCATAACAACCTACAACCAACAACCTGCAACCAACAATTGCACGGAGGCGCTCCGTGTCCTCCAATTGCTGGTTGTAGGTTGCAGGTTGAATCAAACGACCGTGCCGGGTTTTACCACGCCGCCCTTCGGCACAATGATGATGCCGCTGCGAATGTGGTACCCGTCGCCGTCCGCGTTTTCGATGCCGCGCTCGTTGGTGAGGCGCACGTTGTCACCGATGCGCGCGTTCTTGTCCACGATGACCTTGTCCAGCACCGCGCCCTTGCCGATCCCGAGCGGCAGGTCTGACTGCGATTCGTCGAAGTAGTCGGCCCCGAGCAGGATCGATCGGGAGATCTTCGACCCGTGCCGCACCGCCGCGCGGATGCCGACGATGCTGCTGCGGACTTCGCAGGTATCGAGGTATGCGCCCTCGGCGACGAGCGACTCGTCCAGCTGGCAGTCGTGCAGGCGTGCCGCGGGCAGGAAGCGCGGGTGCGTGTAGATCGGCCGTTTCGGGTGGAAGAAATTGAACGGCGCGCCACGACGGGTCAGCATCAGGTTCACGTCGTAGAACGACTGCACGGTTCCGACGTCGGCCCAGAAGCCCCGGTAGAGGTACGGGTGCACCCGATGGGTCGCGAGCGCCTGCGGGATGACCTCGCGGCCGAAATCCACCGCGGTCGTGCTCGCGAGCACGTCGTACAACACTTCGCGCGAGAACACGTAGATACCCATCGACGCGACGAAGGGCTTGTCCTGCGTGAGCTCGCCGATGGGCGAGAAGCGCGGCGCGCTCGATCCCATCTCCGCGAGCCGTTCCGGTTTCGGTTTCTCCTCGAAGCCGCTGACGTGCCCGTTGGCGTCGAACAGGAAAATCCCCATCTGCGACGCGTCTTCCGTCGGCACCGGCTGCGCGGCGATCGTGATGTCCGCGTTGCTGTCGATGTGCGCGTCGATGAGCTCCGTGAAGTCCATGCGGTAGATGTGATCCCCCGCAAGAATCAGGAAGTACTCGGCGTCGGCGTCGCGGAAGTGCCGCGTGGCCTGGCGCACGGCGTCGGCCGTCCCCTGGAACCACTTCTCGCCCTCGGGCGTCTGCTCGGCGGCGAGCACCTCGACGAAGCCGTCCGAGAACATGTCGAGGTGGTACGTCTTCGCGATGTGCCGGTTGAGCGACGCCGAGTTGAACTGCGTGAGCACGTAGATCCGGGTGAGTCCGGCGTGCAGGCAGTTGCTCAACGGAATGTCGATCAGCCGGTACTTGCCGCCGATCGGGACCGCCGGCTTGGATCGCAGGTGCGTCAGCGGGAACAGGCGCGTGCCGCGGCCGCCCCCAAGGACGATCGTCAGGACGTCGTTCATCGCCAGCGATTGTAGTCGCAGCGAACGAACGGCAGCGAGTGAGCCGC
This sequence comes from Vicinamibacterales bacterium, assembly GCA_035606665.1. Taxonomy (GTDB): domain Bacteria; phylum Acidobacteriota; class Vicinamibacteria; order Vicinamibacterales; family SCN-69-37; genus DASUGC01. Next base: position 193,783 of record DATNEY010000021.1, read on the forward strand.
CGGAGCGGAGCGGGGAGGGAGGGGCCCCGCGAGCGAACGGCGCCGGGGGGGCCGGCGGGGCGAAGCCCCCCGGCTGCTATTCGACAAATCGATAGCCGAGGCCGACCACCGTTTCGATCTGCCGTCCCGCCATGCCGAGCTTCGAGCGCAGACGTCCGACGTGCACGTCCACCGATCGCGTCTCGATCGACTGGTCGTAGCCCCAGACACGCACGAGCAGGCGGTCGCGTGTCAGGACGCGGTTGCGGTTCTCGACGAGGCACCGAAGCAGGTCGAACTCGCGGCGGGTGAGCCGCACGGGATCGCCGTCGACCGTGACGGAGACCGCATCGAAGTCGGCGACCAGGTGCGCGCCCTTGTAGAGCGACATTGCCGCCTGCGGTGTCCCGGACTTGCGTCTCAGCACCGCGCGCACCCGCGCCGCGAGCTCGCGCGGGCTGAACGGTTTGGTGATGTAGTCGTCGGCGCCGAGGTCCAGCCCGAGCACCCGATCCGGCTCGTCCGTCCTCGCCGTGAGCATGATGATCGGCAGTTGCGAGCTCGCCGGCCGCGACCGCAGGATGCGGCAGACCTCGGTGCCGTCCAGTCCCGGGAGGTTGAGGTCGAGGATGAGCAGATCGGGCGGCGTTTTCGATACCGACTGGAGCGCCGCCGCGCCCGAGGCCACGATTTCCACGTCCGTGTCGCCGCCGCGTTCGAGCGCGTGTTTCACGAGGTTCGCAACGTCGATCTCATCTTCGACAACCATGATGCGGGAAGCAGTAGCCATCACACTGATGTCGAGCCTACGGGCTGGGCATTACTCCCGCGTCATGGCGGGGTTAAATGTGAGTTACGCGCGACTTTTGCCGGTGTGCAATTCGTTACTATCCGGTTACATTTTGTTTGCTATCATTTCGCTCCGGCGAGGCCCGCCAACGAATGAAATTCAGCCTCTATCCCCGCGACGAACAGTTCTTCGATCTCTTCAACAAGATGGCCGATGAAATCAAGACGGCTGCGGGCTTGCTGGAGGGGATGCTCGCCCAGGACCCGCCGGACTTGGTGCAGGTCGACATCATCAAGGACATCGAGCACCGGTGTGATGCGCTGACGCACGACACGATTCAGCGCCTGCACCGTACCTTCGTGACGCCCTTCGATCGCGAGGATCTCTATTCCTTGGCGTCGTCGCTCGACAACGTCATGGATCGCATCGATGCCGCGGCCGCGATCGTCAGACTGTACCGCATCGACAAGATTCCGACCGGCGCGCGCGAGCTCACCCGCACCGTGTCGCAGTCGGCCGATCGCCTGCACTCCGCGCTCGAATCGCTGAAGGCGAAGACGCCCGTCCAGCCGCATGCGGTCGAGATCAACCGGCTCGAGAACGAAGCGGATCGCGCCTATCAGCGTGCGATTCAGGAACTGTTCGATACCGAGTCGGATCCGATCAAGATCATCAAGCTGAAGGAACTGCTCGACATGCTCGAGCAGGTCACGGATGCCTGCGAGGACGTCGCCAACGTCATCGAAGGCGTCGTCGTAAAGCACGGATAGGCGATCGTGTCGTTCGAGCTCGCGAGCCTGCTGGCCATCATTCTGGTGGCCCTGATCTTCGACTACATCAACGGCTTTCACGATGCGGCGAATTCCATCGCCACCGTCGTGTCAACCCGCGTCCTGACGCCGCTGCAGGCCGTCGCATGGGCGGCCTTCTTCAACTTCGTCGCGGCCTTCTTCTTCGGTACCGGCGTCGCCAAGACCGTGGGCTCCGGCATGGTGGACTTGAACGTCGTGACGTTCACCGTCATCTTCGCCGGCCTGACGGGCGCGATCATCTGGAACCTGATCACGTGGTATTTCGGGTTGCCTACGAGCTCGTCGCATGCGCTCTTCGGCGGGTATGCCGGTGCCGCGGTTGCCAAGGCTGGGTTCGGCGCCGTCATTGTGTCCGGCTGGACCAAGACCCTCATTTTCATCGTCGTCGCGCCGGTGATTGGCCTGGTCGTCGGTCTGGCCGTGATGACCACCATCTACCACGTGTTCCATGACGTCGCGCCGTCACGCGTGAACCGGTGGTTCAAGAAATTTCAGCTCCTTTCGGCTGCGTTCTACAGCCTCATGCACGGCGCCAACGATGCGCAGAAGACGATGGGAATCATCACGGGCGCCCTTGTGACGGGTGGGTACCTCACGACGTTTGAAGTGCCCTACTGGGTCATTCTGGCCGCGCACGCGGCGATCGGCCTCGGCACGCTTTCCGGCGGATGGCGGATCATCAAGACGATGGGGCAGCGAATCACGAAGCTCCAGCCGTCCGGCGGTTTCGCCGCGGAGACGGGCGCGGCAGTCGCGATCTTCACGGCGACGCAGATGGGGATAGGCATCAGCACGACGCACACCATCACGGGCGCCATCATCGGCGTCGGCGCCACGAAACGCCTGAGCGCAGTGCGCTGGGGCGTGGCGGGCGACATTGTCGGGGCGTGGCTTCTGACGATCCCGGCCTCAGCCACGATCGGCGCGCTGACGTACTACATCGTGGCGTTCATCACCGGGTTGCTGTCCCGGTAGGCGATCCGGCGGGCTGAAGCCCGCCGGCTACGCAGCTGGACGTCCGTAGTCGGCGGCCTTTTAGGCCGCCGACGGAAGCGTCAGTTCCAATACAGTCCCGCCACCTTCGCGATTGGCCGCCCTCACGCGGCCTGCTTGCAACTCCACAAGGTGCCTGACGATGGACAGCCCCAGGCCAGTGCCACCGGGATCGCGCGCGCGCGATCGATCGACGCGGTAAAAGCGCTCGAAGATGCGTGAGAGATCCGGCTCAGGAATCCCGGGCCCGCGATCGGCAATCGTCGTCCGGACGACATCACCGTCGCGGACCGCGGCGATTTCAATGACGCCGCCTTCCGGGCTGTAGTTGCTGGCGTTCTCGATCAGGTTTCGAAAGACGTCCCCAAGTTTCGCGGGATCGGCCGTGACGTGGCTTGCACCACCGTGGATCTCGATGCGGACTGATTGCTTGCGCGCGCGAAGTGCCCCTTCGAGGTCGCGCTCGACGAGATCGATCACCTCGGCGAGCGAGCAGCGGGTGGGCGCCAACGTCTCCTGCCCGGCATCCAGTCGTGCCAGTCTGAGGAGATCGCGTACGAGCCGTTCCATACGCAGCGAATGCCGGTCGATGATCTCGAGGAACTGCCGGGTTTGTTCCGGGGAGCCTGGGGAATCCTGCAGCGCTTCGACGTAGCCGCGGATGGCGGTGAGCGGCGTACGGAGTTCGTGCGAGACGTTGGCGACGAAGTCGCGCCGGACCTGGTCGGCGCGCCTGAGATCCGTGATGTCCCGAAGCACGAGCACCGCGCCGCCGCCGCGCGCGGCCGCGACCGGCACGCTGTGCGCCACAAACGTGCGGCGCGTCCCCGCGTCGAGTTGCACCTCAACCGGGGCCGGCGATCCGCCGGTCAACGCCGCGGCGACCAGGCGGCACACGTCAGGATGGCGAACCAGCTCGACATAGTGCGTGTCGCCGGAGTCCGCCGGCAGGCGCAGCATCGCGCGGGCAGCCGGGTTGGTGAGCACGAGGTGCCCGTTGGCGGCGACGAGCAGCACGCCTTCGGCCATGCCCGTGAGGATGGCGTCCGTATGCGCCCGCTCCCGCGCCATCTCCACAAGACGGTTCCCGAGCTCTCGCGCGGTGTGATCGAGCACGTTGGCGACGACGCCGAGCTCGTCGCGGCCGAAATCACGCGCCGGCCGTGAGAAGTCGCCTGCCTGATACCGGCGCGCCGTTTCCGCGACCGCGCGGACACGCCGGCCGATGAAGGCTGAGGCCACGAACGTCAGCACCAGCGCCGCGCCCAGGCCCGCGCCGAGGCCGATTAGCGCTTTCTGGCGCACGCTCGCGACGCGCTCTTCGATCGTGGTGAGTGGCAATGCGACGCGCGCGACAGCGACCGGCCCCCCGCGAACGGCTGCAGCGGCATACAGGGTCTCAGTCGACGTCGTGTGGCTCCGGCGAACCGCTACGCCCTCGCCGGAAGCTCGAGCCTGGATGACTTCCTCGCGCGTCGAATGGTTCTCGACCAGCGGCACGGCAGCGGTGTCGACCTCCGAGTCCCCGAGAACGCGCCCGTCTGCAGCGATGAACGTTACCCGCGCGCCGATGCGCTTGCCGATGTCGTCGGCTTCTGCGTCGGCGTCAGCATCGGAGAGGGGAGCGCGGTGCGACAGTAGCGCCGCGGTCAACCGGGCTTCGGCGACCAGCGTGCGTTCGATCTCCTGGCGAAGGTACGTGCGCAGCGCCGACTCGACCAGCCACGTCGCGACGCCCACCGCGAGGGACGCAGACACGAAGACCGCGATGAACGTGCGCGTGCGGAACGTCATCAATTCATCAATCGGTCAATCGGTCAATCCATCCATGGTCAATGCGAAGCCGGAGGCGGATCGTCGAGCCGGTAGCCAAATTGCTTGACGGTCGAGAGCGCCGTCGTGAGGAGCGGAATCTTCTCGCGCAGCCTGCGCACGTGCACATCGACAGTTCTCGTGCCGCCCGTGTATTGATAACCCCAGACGTCCGTCAGCAGGCGGTCGCGTGACAGCACGCGTCCGCGATGCTCGAGCAGGTACTGCAGGAGCAGGAACTCCTTCGCGGTGAGTTTGACTCCCGATTCCGAAACTCGGACCTCGTGGCGATCGAGGTTCATGAAGATCGGGCCGTACGCAAGCTCGGTGGACGGCTGGCTTGCGCGCTCCGTCCGCCGAAGCAGCGCGCCCACGCGCGCCACGAGTTCCTTGGGACTGAACGGCTTCGTGACGTAGTCGTCGGCGCCCAGCTCGAGCCCTTTGACGCGGTCGGCCTCTTCGCCCTTGGCGGTCAGCATCAGGATCGGCAGGGCCGCCGTCGAGCTCTCCGCTCGCAGCGCCTGGCACACCTGCATACCGTCCATGCCCGGCAGCATCACGTCGAGCACGACAAGATCCGGCGGCGATTGCCGGGCCGCTATGAGCGCATCGCGTCCCGATCCCAGCACCGTTGTCTCATGGCCGGCGCGATCGAGATAGTGCTTGATGAGCTCCGCGATGTCCGCGCTGTCTTCGACGATGAGCACACGTGCCACGCGGACGATCTTATAATCCATCGCGATGTCTTTCCTGACGCTGGCGGCTTCAGCGCTCTCGCTGGGCTTCCTTCACGGTCTCGGCGCCGATCACCTCATGGCCATTGCCGCGCTCTCAGTGGATGGACCAACCGAGCGTCGTCAGGCGCGCGCCATGCGCACCGCGGTTGGTTTTGCCGCCGGCCACGCGATGGTGCTGGCCGTCGGTGCGCTTGCCGCAGTTACCCTGGGGCTGCTCGTGCCCGCGGTGATCTCCTCCGGCGCCGAGCGCGTCGGGGGCGGCATGCTCGTGGCGATGGGTGTCTTCGGTGTGTGGTCTCTCGCAAGCGGACGAAGCTACGGCCACATCCACGGTCCGTCCGGCGACTCTGCCGCCGGCCGCTGGCACCTCCACCTCGCCCGCGCGTCCGGCCATCCCGCTCACACTCACGGCGGTTCGGTGGTCCCGCTCGTCATCGGCGCGCTCTTCGCCGTCAGCAGCCTGCGCGCGGTGATGCTGTTGCAGCCGTTCTCACCGAGCGCTCAAGCGCTCGCGCTCCCGTCACTCCTCGTTCTCATCGCGCTCTTCGGCGTCGGCATCCTGATCTCGATGTCCCTGTTCGGCGTCCTGCTCGCAAGGGTCCTCTCGCTCAGGACCGTGAACGCAGTCGGCCGGGGCGCTGCGGCGATCGTCTCGGCGGCGTCGATTGGGCTGGGACTCTACTGGATGGTGTCGTAACGACGGGTCACGACGGGTAGCCGTTGTGACTGGTCGCAACCTGTCGTCCCGTGTCGCAACCTGTCGTCACCTGTCGTCACCTGTCGTCACCTGTCGTCACCCGTCGTGACCTGTTGTCACACCCTGTGCAACGTCCCGTGTTTCCGTAGCAGCAACGTCCCTGCAATCAGCACGAGCACCGCGCAATTCGCCGTTATCACGACCGGGACGGTGAACTTGTCACTGAGGGCGCCGGCGACGAGCGCGCCGAGCGGCCAGCCGCCGCGCAACGCGACCATGTAGATACTGACGACGCGCCCGCGCAGCGCGTCGGGGACGGTGAGCTGGACGAGCGAGAAGCTCATCGAGAACACGGCCATCGAGCACATCCCGGCAAAGAAGACGAGCAGCAGGCTCAGCGGCAGCCAGCGCGACGCCGCGAAGGCCGTGACGAAGAGCGCCAAGCTGATCTGGCCCACCAGCAGCGCGCGGCCCATGTGCTTGAACCTGCCGGCCGTGCCGATGACGAGCGCGCCGACGATGGCGCCGAGGCCTTGCGCGGCCATCAGCATCCAGAGACGCGTCTCAGGCAGCTGATGGCCCGTCAGCAGCGTCGTCGCGAAGGCCGGCAGGAATGTAGACACCGGCATCGCCAGGAACGTCGTGATGAAGGCCATCAGCGTCAGCAACACGAGCAATCGGTTCTCGCGGACGTAGGTCAGTCCGCCGCGCAGTTCGTGACCGAGCGCACGCGGATTCGCGTTCGGTACGTGCGGCGGCAGGTGCAGGCTGGCCAGAGCGACGACCACGAGAAAGAAGGAAACACCGTTCAGCGTGAAGCACCAGGCCACGCCGATGCCGGCGAGCACCGCGCCGCCGGCCACTGGGCCGAGGACGCGTGACAGGTTGAACTGCGTCGAATTGAGCGCGATCGCGTTCTGCATGTCGCGCCGCGGTACGAGAGAAGGGATCAAGGCCTGGTAGGCGGGCCCCCCGAAGGCCTGACCCGTGCCCGCCACGATCGAGAGCAGGAAGATCATCCAGATGTTGATGTGGCCCGTAAATACCAACAGGGCCAGCGTGAGGGCGGAAAACGCCTGCGTGTACTGCGAGAACGTCAGCAGCCGCCGCTTATCGTGCCGGTCGGCGATGACGCCGCCGATGAGTATTAGAAGGAGGATGGGCAACTGCCCGAGAAAACTGTCGAGGCCGAGATAGAAGTTGGATTTCGTGAGATCGAAGATGAGCCAGCTCTGCGCGTAGCTCTGCATCCACGTGCCGATCGTGGAGCCGAGCGCCGCAAACCAGAGCAGGCGGTAGTTTCGATGCGAGAGCGCGCCCGCGAGGCGTTCTGTCCAGGTCCGGTCGGTGTCAGTTCCTTGACTAGAATCGGGCGCTGGCGGGCCCGCGGCGATTGTCACGCATCACATTCTTGATCGGTTTGAACAAACCTTCCGGCGCTCCGCAACGTCGAACTCGAACAAAGGCGTACGAAAGTTCGTAGAAGGCTAGTAACATGGGTAGGTTGTAGGCAGTACCGAAGGCGTCCATATTGGCGCTTGCGGCTTTTTTCTCAGGAGGTATGCGTGCGTATTCGAAGTGTGTTCGTGGCAGTGGCAAGTGCAGTGGCTCTGTTTGTCTCCGCTCAGCCGGCGGCAGCTCAGTCGAAGGTCGAGTTCTCCATCGGGTACAACTTCCTGAGGGAGATCGAAGAGGGCGCACAGAGCATGCCCGCCGGTTGGGGCGCGTCGGTCTCCGGTGGCGGTAGCGGCAAGATCAAGCTCGTCGGCGACATCAGCGGCAACCACAAGGACGGCGTGAAGCTCTACTTCTTCCAGGGCGGCGCGGAATTTGGTCTTGGCAACAAGGCCGACGCCAAGGCTATGCCCTACGTGCGACTCCTGGCAGGCGCCGGCCGTCAGTCCTTTGGCAGCGTTTCGGACACTGCGTTCGTGTTCACGCCTGAAGTCGGCGTGAGGGTGAAGGGCAGCGGCCGCATTGGCGCTCGCATCGCCGCGGGCTTCCCGATCGTTCGCGATGACGGAGACACGTTCAAGTTCTTCCGTCTGTTCTTCGGCGTGTCGATCCAGTAGCGCGTTTCTTACACACTGAAAAGGGCCGGGTCCGCTGACCCGGCCCTTTTCGTTTGTGCCAGGCGACCGTCATTGTCCGCCCGCGTCTAAGATCGCGCGAGGAGCACTGTCATGAGTAACCGATCGAACTGGCTGGCCGAGATAGGACAGGACGTCGCCTACGCCCTCAGGATGCTGCGGCGCGCGCCGGCGTTCACGGCTGTCGCGGTCGCGACTCTCGCGCTGGGCATCGGCGCCAACACCGCGATCTTCAGCGTCGTCCATGGCGTCGTGCTCCAGGCCCTGCCGTATCGCGAGGCCGGACAGCTGCACCGCGTCCGCACGCTTTACCCGGACGGCACGCCGTACGCGCTGTCCGCGCCGGACTTCGCGAGCGTCCGTCAGGAGGCGCGGGTGTTCGACCGCGTTGAAGCCTACAGCGCAACGGGCTTCACGATGATTGGCGTCGGCGAGCCGCAGGAAGTCCAGGCCATCGCGGTCACCGACGGTGTCTTCGAGATGCTCGGGCTGTCCACGCGGGAGGGCCGTGCGTTCCGTGCGGAAGAACACAAGCCAGGACGCGGCAACGTGGTCGTCCTCGATTTCGGCTTCTGGACCCGTCAATTCGGCGGCGCATCAGCACTCGGCCGCACCATTTCGCTGGCGGGCCGGCAATACGAGATCGTCGGCGTCCTTCCCGAAGGCGTTCGATTGCCTACGCGCACCGACATGTACGTGCCGATTGAGTACGACAACACCTACGATCCGAACACGGCCACGACTCGTCGAGGCGAGTTCCTGGCCGTTGTCGGCCACGCGAAGGCAGGCGTGGACGGGGCGGAGATTGAAACCGATCTCCGCCGTGTCGGCACGGCGCTCCAGACGCAGTTCGCCAATACCAACGCCGGACTCACGTTCACCGGAACACCGCTCCGCGATCTCATCGTCGGCGACGTGCGGACGCCGCTCATGGTTCTGCTCGGCGCCGTGGGATTCGTCCTGCTCGTCGCGTGCGCCAACGTCGCCAACCTGCTCTTGGCACGCGGATCGGCCCGTCAGGAAGAGCTGGCGGTTCGTGCGGCACTCGGTGCCAGCCGGCTTCGTGTCTTTCGCCAGCTCATCACCGAGTCCGTCGTCCTCAGCGTGATAGGCGGTGTCCTGGGGCTCGCACTGGCATATGCCGGGACCCGCGCGCTCGTCGCCGCTCAGCCAGCGGACATCCCGAGGCTTGATGAAGTCGGCGTGAGTACGACTGTCGTGCTGTTCACGCTGGGGATGTCGATACTGACTGGTCTCGTCTTCGGTCTGATTCCGGCCGTCCAGGCGACCGGCCGCACGCTGACCGCCGCGATTCGCGAGGGAGGCCGCGGCGGTGGGACAGGCCGCGCCGGTCAGCGGATTCGGGCCGGGCTTGTGGTCGGTGAGATCGCGCTCGCCGTGATGCTGCTGACGGGTGCCGGTTTGCTCATTCGCAGCTTCATCCAGATCACGCGCGTCGCGGAAGCGTCCGCGGCTGAGAGAACGATGACTTTCAGATACTCACTACAGGGGGATGCCTACCGCGACATCAATGTCGCTCGCAGCCGGGTGTTGGAGATTGACTCGGCGCTCAAGGCGATTCCGGGCGTGCAGGCCGTCGCGGCCGCCACGATTCTTCCGCTGAGCACACGGGGCAGCATGATCGGATTCGGTGTCGAAGGCGCGCCGCCTCCGCCGCCGAACGTCAATGCGGAGATCGCGGCTGCGAGCATCACGCCCGGCTATTTCGAGGTCGTCGGCGTTGCGCTGCGGCGTGGCCGGATGTTCACGGCGCAGGATCGCGCCGATGCGCCGACGGTGGGGCTCATGAACGAAGCCGGCGTGCGCCGATGGTTCGGCGATCAGGATCCGCTGGGGAAGGTCGTCCTGGCCAATCAACGCCGCGTCGAGATCGTCGGCGTCGTCGCCGACATGCTCGGCCGCGACGTCCGCGAAGCCGGAGCGCCGCAGCTGTTCATTCCGTACGAGCAGCGGCCAACGAGAAGCGTTCGGGTGGTGCTGCGCGCGGGCGCGGACCCGATGTCAATCGTGCCTGCGGTCCGTTCGGTGCTTCGCGGCATCGATTCGAGCATCGCGATTGGCGGGCTCATGCCGTTCAGCGACCTTGTCGAGACGTCCGTGTCCCGGCCTCGCTTCTACACGATGTTGCTCGCACTGTTCGCAGGCGTCGCGCTCGCGCTCGCGGCGATCGGTGTTTTCGGAGTAATGAACTATGCCGTCAGCCAGCGGCTGCGCGAGATCAGCATCCGCATGGCGCTCGGCGCCAGTTCCTCGGGCATGTTGAGGATGATTGTCGGCCGCGCGCTGACGCTGGCCATCGCTGGTGCCGTCATCGGCGTCGTCGCGTCACTCGCACTGGGCCGCGTCATCCAGAGCCAGCTCTTCGGCGTCAGCGTATTCGATCCGGCCACGCTGGTGACTGTGATCGTTGTGCTCACCGCGAGCGCAGGCCTCGCGAGCTTCCTCCCGGCTCGGCGTGCTGCGCGAGTCGATCCGGCGGGCCCGTTGCGTCAGGGGTAGGTTGTTTTCGAACTTCGAACTTCGAACTTGATCTATCTCAATCCCCGAATGAGCGTCACGTCTCCCGTCCGCGTCCCTCGAGCGAGAAACAGCCTCTTGCGATCAGGGCTGTAGGCGAAGCTGAAGATGCGGCCTGATGTGAACTTCGTGAGTTGGCGCGGCTGGCCGCCCGAGATCGGCCGTTCCCAGAGATTCTCGACACCTTTCTCGTCGCGCACGAGATACGCGATCAGCTGATCAGTTCGCCCAAACTTTGCCTCGTTGCCCCGAAAAGCCAGGGGCGTCAGCACGGCGCCGCTTTCCGCGTCGACGACGGCGAGGCCGAAGGGCATGGACGGTTCGGGCGTACGCCAGGCCAGGGCCTTCCGGCCATCGGACGAGAAATCGACGAGTATCCGGTTCCCTGAACCGAACGGCGCCACCGTGCCGCCGGCCATCGGCACTCGCATCACCAAATCCGTCGTCGTGCTGTAGTAGAGCCACTTGCCATCGGGTGATACACGGCCTCCATATTGGCCGCCATCTGACAGGTACCGCAGATTCGTGCCGTCCGGCTGCACCTGGGCAATTCGGAGTTTGTCCCCCTTCAGAACGTGGGCGATCACAAATCGTCCGTCAGCCGGAATGGAGACGCCGCCAGCGACCTCTTGAAACAGCTGCTGGGTTCGTCCTCCCGGCGAGTCGACCGTCCAGATCGACAGGTCCGTGCCATCCGTTGACTGGTAATAGACGCGGCCCTGCGACTGAGGCGCGATCGTCTCGCCGTCCTCGCGCACACCGGACGTCCACTGTTCGAGCGGTGCGGTGGCATCCGCGTTCGTCGAGTACAGGTTGGAGATGATCACCCACGGCACGGTCGCGATCGTTTTTCCATCGGCGGTGACGCTGACGCTGTAGTCTCCGAACCCGCGCGCCTCGTCCGTGATCCGTCGTGCCGGTCCGCCAGGGAACGGAGCAATCCAGAACTGGAATGCTCCCCGAGCCCGCTCACTGGCCGTAAACAGGACGCGGTTGCCCGGAAGCCACTGTGTGCGGCCCATCTCCACCCACGTCTGGTTACTGACGGCCTGCACGTGGCCGCTGGCCACATCGATCACCACCGGCCACTCCTCGGTTCCGGCGGCCGTGCCTTGTGATGTCGAAAGCCACTTTCCGTCGTGCGACCAGGTCACACCCTTGCCGCTGAGCGGCTTTCCGGGTTCGCCCGGAACCAGCTGCCGTTCATTCCCGCCGTCGGCATCGACGATCATGAGTGCCGTTCGCCGTTCATTCGGGAACTCACGCAGGAAAGCGATTCGCTTGTCGTCAGGCGACACGCCTACCGCGTTTGTGAGGTTCGTCAGAATCTGCCGCGGTTCCGCGCCACCGCCGAACGCGGGAATCTTCAGCAATTCTCCAGATGGGTGTTGCTGGGTCGCTCTCACCAGATAGACGTAGTTCCCGTCGGCGGAAAACGTCGTCGCGCCGGAGAACCGGCCGAGCGGCACTTGATTGCCGGTCGCCACCTGCACCGCAAAGAGTGCGCCGCCGAAGTTGCAGTACACGGCTGTCTTGCCGTCAGGTGAAATCGATCCGCAGCCGGTAGCTTCACCGCTGGTGGTGAGGCGCTTGATGTCGAGATTGCTCGAGACGGCGGCCGGCTGAGTAACAGGCGTGGCGTCCTGCCGAACGACCTTGTAGATGCCGTAAATCGCCGCGATGAAGATGCCGAGGAAGAGCACGGCGCCGATGGAGACGAGTCCCTTGCGGCGTTTGACCTCGGCCGCGATCACCGCGCCGCTGGAGATCGGCCGCACCGAGGTGCCGGCCGATGGTGTAGTGACGAGCTTGCCGGCGCTTGCGTCGCGCTTCAGCCTTTTCAGATCGCCGCGCAGCTCCGCCGCCGTCTGATACCGGAGGTCGCGGTCCTTCTCGAGGCCTTTGACGACGACGTCTTCCAGTTTCTGGGGCAGGGAAGGGTTCAGTGTGGTCGGCGGCGCAGGTGTCTCGCTCAGGATCTGCTGGAAGATGACCGCCGACGTCTTGCCCTTGAATGCCGGCTGGCCCGTGGACATTTCATAGAGCACGGCCGCGAGACTGAACAAGTCGCTGCGTGCGTCGATGTCATCGCCGCGCGCCTGCTCGGGCGACATGTAGGCGATCGTGCCCACCGCCATGCCTGGACCGGTGAGCTGCGCATCGACCGCGAGCGCGGTGGCCGCTTCCGTGCGGCTCGTAATCTTGGCCACGCCGAAGTCCAGCACTTTCGCGCGGCCGTCCTTCGTCACGAAGATGTTCGCGGGCTTGATGTCGCGATGGACGATGCCGCGCTGATGCGCCGCATCGAGCGCATCGGCGGCCTGCGTGCCGATGTCGAGGAGCGCCTCGAACGTCAGCGCATTGTTCGCGATGCGGCGATCGAGCGACTCGCCGTCGAGCAGCTCCATCGCGATGAAGTACTCGCCGCCGGACTCTTCGATTGCGTAGATCGTGCAGATGTTCGGATGGTTGAGCGCGCTCGCCGCCCGCGCCTCGCGCTGAAATCTCTCCAACGCCGGCTTGTCGCGCGCGAGCTCCGGCGGCAGGAACTTCAGCGCGACCTTGCGGCCGAGCTTCGAGTCCTCGGCCTCATAGACGACGCCCATGCCGCCGCTGCCGAGCGCACGAGTGACGGCGTAATGAAGAACCGTTTTTCCAACCAAGGCCGCCATCTTAACAAGGCGGCGCGTGTTTCCTTAGTCTGCCCTCAGCGCGATCACGGCATCGACACGTGCCGCGCGCCAGGAGGGCCACGCGGCGGCTAGTGCGGCCGTGGCCCACAGCGTTGCGATGGGCATCGCGAGACTCCAGAACTGCAGCGGCGTCACGCCGAACAGAAAGGTCTCGACGAAGCGGGAGAGATACAGGCCGCCGCCAAGGCCCAGCGCAGTTCCGGCGAGGACGGTCACTCCGGCCTGGGAGAGGACCAGTCGAGCCAGCGCTACGGGACCGCAGCCGAGCGCAGCGCGAATCCCGAGCTCGCGCGTCCGCTGAATGGTCAGATAACTGAGCACGCCGTAGAGCCCGACCAGCGCCAGAAGCAAACCAACCACCCCGAAGAAACCGGACAGTCGCGCGAGGAGCCGTTCCTTGAGCAATGTACCGTCCACGACGGCATCCTGCGTCTGCGTCGACGACACGCGGAACGGGGAGGCGCCCGCCTTGACCTCGTCGCGCAGCCGGACGCCCATCGCCACGACATCACCGGACACGCGCGCCTGCACCGTGCCCGTAGTTTGCAGCATCATTGGCAGATAGATCGTCGGCTCTGATGGCTTGCGAACGTCGTACCTCGTATCTGCCACGACTCCAATGATTTCCTGCTGCGGGCCGGTGTCGTCGAACTTGGCGGTGATGATGCGGCCGACCGCGGCCTCGCTGCCGAAATAGGATTTCGCGAATGTCTCGCTGACGACGATCGCCGCAGGATTCCTTCTTGGGAGATCCGCCCGCTCGAATGCGCGGCCCGAGAGCACCGGGATCTGCAGCGTCTCGAAGTACTTATCGACGACCGGCTGCATCGTCACTTCGACCCGTTCACGTCCTGAAGCGGGTAGATCGAACGTGTGCGTCCAGGCTCGGCCAAGCGCGTTGAACGCGGCGGCGCTGGCCGACTGCACGCCGGGCACCGTCCTGATGCGATCCAGCATTTCCAGCAACGCGGTGCGTCGTGCAGCCGGATCCATGCGTGACGTCGTCTCCAGATTGAGCAGCAGCACGTTCGAAGTCGCGAAGCCGGGATTCACGCGATCCAACTCGGCCAGTGAGAGCACGAGCAGCGTGCCGACCATCAGCACCGCCAGGCTGAACGCCACCTGAAGGGCGACGATCGGACGCATCGCGGACGCGCGAATGCCGGCACGCGCGCTGCCGGTCTTGAGCGATGTCATCGGGGACGCCGCCGATGCGCGGAGCGCCGGCGCAAGGCCGAACAGACACGTGACACCGAGGGCGATGAGGCTAGTGAACAGAACGACGCGCCAGTCCGGACGAAGATTGAGTGAAATCGGATCGTCGGTCGAGGACAGCATCCCAACGAGCGCCGGCGACATCGCCATCGCGAAGATGATGGCGAGCCCGCAGGCGCAGAGCGCGAGCACGGCGCTTTCGACCAGCACCTGTTGAATGAGCCGGTACCTTGCGGCGCCGATCGACAGGCGCAGCGCCATCTCTCTTTCGCGTGACGCCGTTCGCGCGAGTAGCAGGTTGGCGATGTTCGATCCGGCAATGAGCAGGATCAGGCCGGCAATCGCCGCAAGGATCCACAACGGCCGCCCGAACTCTCTTCTCAGTGGCGACGGGCCGTTGACGGCGGACCGGACGTACAGTGGCGTGTTGGCGAAGCGATCGATGTCTTCGCGGCTGCGCCCGGCGCCCATCTGCTGCGCCCAGTCGCTTCGCACGGTTGTGAACGTCGTGTGCAGTACGGCGTTTGCAGTGTCGAGTGTTACGCCGGGATTCAGGCGTCCCATGATCCGGAACCAGCCGAACTGGCGGTTTCCGAATGCACGCGGGTTGTAGGTGCTGTACGGCAGCCAGACGTCCGTCGGCCGCCCGGGCTCGACGCCGGTGAATGTTGAAGACGTTACGCCGACAATCTGAAACGGCTTGTCCTCCAGCGTGAACGAACGGCCGAGGACGGCGGCATCGCCGCCGAATCGCCGGAGCCAATAGCGGTGGCTGATCACCGCCACGCGTTCCGTCACCGGCTGCCGGTCGTCGTCCATGGTGAACAACCGTCCCTGGATCGGATCGACGCCGAGCCGCGCGAACGCATCGCCGGAGACGAATTGCGTTCGGACCTCTTCTTTCTCACGGGAGGATCCATTGGTATTGATGATGACCGGGCGAACGACCTGCGTGCTCATCGCGAACAGGGCAGCGTGGTTTCGCGCGGCGTCGCGCAGCGCCACGAAGATCGGGTCGTTGAACGTGTCGCTTTCGGGCCGCTCCGGGGAGTAAGTCGGGAACGCGAGAGAGATCAGCCGGCCCGGGTCACGAACCGGCAGCGGCCTGAGGATCAGCGCGTTCACGAGCGTGATCGCCGTGAGGCAGGCGCCGAGCGCGAGCGCCAGTGACACGGCGGCGCCGAGCGAGACGACAGGGTTCTTGCGGAGATTTCGGACACCGACCGCCACGTCGCGCGCAAGCGAGTCGAGGAGGAATCGAATGGCTTGAGTCATGGCGGCCGGATATTGCGTCATTACGCGGCCGGGTTGCGCGAGTTAACGCGCCTGATCTATCCTTCGCCAGAAGGCGAAAATTAAGCGAAAATGCAGTCCGCCACTTTGACCCGGCTTGAATCCCTCCTGGCTGCCAGGAAACTCGACTCGACCCTGGCCCGCAAGGATGCCGAGGCCGCCGCAACTGTAGTTACCACAGGCATAAGCTCTTTGGATTCATCACTTAGCGGCGGCTGGCGGCAGGGTGAAATCTCCGAAATCCTGGGCACGGCTTCAACCGGCCGGGCGAGCGTCCTCTGCGCAACTCTGGCTGCGGCCACCGCGCGTGGGGAACTCGTCGGGTTGGTCGATGCCTTCGATCGGGTGGACCCCATCACGGCGGCGGCGAGCGGCGTCGATCTCTCGCGCGTGCTCTGGGTCCGTGGCCCGTCTCTCACGCCGACTGTGACGTCCTCACGGCGCGACACGCTCGTCGAAGCCGCGGTCATGCGCGCCATCCGCGCCTGCGATCTGATCATCCGCGCCGGCGGCTTCGGCGTCGTCGCGCTCGATCTCGCCGGCGCGCCCCAACGCGCGTTGCGCGAACTGGCCGAGTCCACCTGGATGCGACTCGCGCACGCGATCGCAGGACAGTCGACGGTGTGCCTGCTCGTCGGCGAACACCCCATGGGCCGCAGCGCCCGTGGCGTGTCCGTGAAGCTGACTTCGTCAAGACGCTGGAGCGGCAACAGCCCGCAGAGCCGGCGCTTCGCGGGCTTCGAGATCAGCGCGGACTTGCAACAGGCGCGACGTGTCGCTGCGCCTGTGCGGACATGGTCGCTGCGTGCGGCGGGTTAAGGAAAATTCACATGAAGACTGAAGGCATGAAGCTTCACAACCTTCAAGCCTTAAGCGCCAAATGATCTGCTGTCTTGTCTCTGACACCGTCGCCAAGCCAGGTGTTCTGTCCGAGATCGCGCGCGCCTGCTCGCCTCGGATCGAATCGCACGGCGATCGTGCGGTGGTCTTTGACGCGAGCGGACTCGAGCGCGTGATCGGGACCTCGCGCCAGATCGCCAGCGAAGTCGCCGCGCTCGCTGTCGAGCAGGGGCTGATGGTTCGCATCGCGCTTGCGCCCTCGACGGTCGCAGCCTGGCTCATGGCCCACGCCCGCATCGGCCAGACCGTCATCGAACCCACGCGCATGCTCGCGATGCTGGGTGAGCTTCCGCTTTCCGCGCTCGCGACGCTGCCTGGCCGAAATCACCAGATCACCAAATCACCAAATCACCAAATTCCAAGTAACGCCCTCAATGCTTTTGATCGCTGGGGTTTGAGAACCCTTTCCCAGGTCGCCAAACTCCCACGCGCCGACGTACACGCGCGTCTCGGCGAGGAAGGCGTGCGTCTCCATATGGCCTCGCGTGGCGAAGACGTGTCGCCGATGGTGCCCGCCGGCGCCGCCGCTGAGTTCCTCGAGCGCATCGTCCTCGAGTGGCCTATCGAAGGGCTCGAGCCGCTCGCGTTCGTGCTCGCGCGTCTCTGTGATGCGCTGTCTGTTTCCCTGGAGCGCGCCGATCGCGGCGCCGTCACGCTCACGACGCGTCTCAAGCTCGTCGATAAGACGATGCACGAGCGGGTGCTGAATCTGCCGGCGCCGATGCGCGATCCGAAGGTGCTGCGGACGCTAATCGTGCTCGACCTCGAATCCAATCCGCCCGCTGCCGGCATTGACGAGGTGACGATCGAAGTCGGTGTCGTTCCCGGCCGCATCGTCCAGGGTTCGCTCCTCGAGCGCGCGCTTCCGTCGCCGGAGCAGCTCGCGACGCTGACGGCGCGTCTGCGCGCGTTGGCAGGGGAGGCCAGAGTCGGTGCGCCGCTCCTGCTCGATACGCACGACGAGCGCCCGGTCGCGCAAGCGACATTCACAGGTTCTCAGGTTCTCGGGTCTTCAGGTGCTCAGGTTCGCAGGTCCTCAGGTTCTGTAAATGGGAGGTCGAATTCAGAAAGCCTGAACCCGAGCACCCGTGAACCTGAGGACCCGAGGACCCGAGCACCTGAGAACCCGACTGTCCTTCGTCGCTTCCGGCTCCCTGTCCCCGCAAAAGTCATCGTGGAACGCGGCGGCCCCGTGCGTCTCGTACCGGCGTCCTCCGCCATTCCCTCCGGCAACATCGTCAATCGTGCCGGCCCGTGGCGGTCGTCCGGCCGCTGGTGGTCGGCGGACAAATCCAGATGGGATCGCGACGAGTGGGACGTGGAGCTCGCGAACGGTGCGTGTTATCGCCTAGCGCGCGATCGTGAGACAGGGCAATGGGAGATCGAAGGGGAGATGGATTGACTCATGCAGCACTCCGCACTCCGCACCCCGCACTCCGCACTATTTGATCTTCCGTGCCGGCTCCAGGATGTTGGTGAGTCCCGTGACCTTGCCGGACGCGTCTCTGACGAATTCGATGCGCTCGACTGCGCCCTGACAGAAGTAAACGCGGCGGTTCTCGGTGACGAGCTCGCACCCGTCGTCTTTGCTGAATTTCACCATGAATTTGCCGTTCTCGATGGCGATGTCGAATTGAAAACCGTCCTCGGCGCGATATGTCCCGACTGTGTCTTTAAGCTCGGCCAGAGGCGTGCTGACCAGCTTGATCTCAGGCGGTTTGTTGTATTGCCCAAGCGGGTGCTCGTTCTCGCAGATCACGCACTTCGTCGGCTTGTCGATGTTGTCGATGACGTGCTTCACCTTCGGCAGTGCGCGCAGATAAGCGAACAGCGCGTCGAGATCTTCGTCGTTCAGATTCCTGAACACGGTCCACGGCATCAACGGACTGAGCTCGCGGCCGCGCGCTTTGCCTGTGCGCATCACTTCGCGGAAGAACGCCGCGTCATAGTGAGTGATGCCCGAGTCATCGCTCGTGATGTTCGCGCTGTAGGTCTTCAGGTCACCGCGTTCGATGAGATTGCCACCGCCGTAGAGCCCGGGATTCTTCGGCGTGTGCCACGACGTATGGCAGCCGCTGCAGTCAGCGAGCCAGGCGAGGCGTCGCCCGCGCTCGACGACGTCAGTCACCGGCGGTCCCGGCGGCGCCGGCAGCGTGAGCGGCTCGGGAACTTCGAGATCTTTTACTTCCTTTTCAGTCAGCGTTGTCCTCGGCAGCGGGTTGCGAATCGGTTTCAGCGATCGCAGATATGCCACGATGGCCTCGACGTCCTCGTCCGGCAGCGTTCGGAAGGATGCGTACCACATCTGCCGGTGCAGCACGCGGCCATCGTGGCTGATGCCTTCACGGATCGCGCGAATCAGCATGTCGTCGGTCCACGTGCCGGTGCCGGTTTCCTTATCCGGCGTCAGATTCGGCGCCGTCAACCCCGCCCGCCACACGTAGCCCGCGCCCTTCGTCGCCAGAATCGGCGGCGCGCCCGGCTTCTTCCAGTCGCGTTCCGAGTGACACACGAAGCACTGCAGCAGACCTTCGGACAGATACTTCCCGCGTTCGACGCGTTCGGGCGTGCGCGGAACAGTGATGTCCCTCAGCGCCCGCGCCGTGAACACCTTCGGCCGCTCGGGAGTTGGCGTGGGTGCCGGCGTCTCTTCCTTCCGCGCACAGACAGCAGTCGCGAGAACTGCAACAGCGACAACGAGATACCGGCGGCCTGCGAGCATGGGCTGGATTTTAGCTGGATTAGAGCAAGGGCTTTCACATGAAGCAGTGAAGCAACTGAAGGGTTTGGTTCTGAAAAGCTGTTCTTCATTTTCTTCACTGCTTCATGTGAATTCCTTGGCGGGTAATGCAGCGTGTACGTTGAACTCCACACTTCGTCGTCTTTTTCGTTCTTGGATGGCGCCTCTCTCCCCGCGACGCTCGTCGAGCGCGCCGCTGAGCTGGGCTATCCAGCCGTGGCGCTCATGGACCGCGACGGTCTGTACGGCGCGCCGCAGTTCTATCGCGCCGCGAAGCAGGCCGGCATCAAAGCCATCGTCGGCGCTGAGCTCACGATCGGCATGGACCCGGAGATCGCGAAGCGTCCCGCTGGTGCGCCGACGCCGTGGACGTTGCCGGTGCTCGTGCAGTCGGCCGAGGGCTACAAGCAGCTCTGCCGGATCATCACGCGCGCGAAGCTGAAGTCGCCGAAGGGCCAGTTCTATCTGCGCCTGGAGGATCTGCAGGGACAGACGAACGGACTCATCGCGCTCGCGGGCAGGCCGGCGCTCGAGGCCGAGCGGCACGGCGTCGGTGGACTCGTCACACAACTCACGTCCGTGTTCGGCCGCGGAAACGTCTGGGTCGAGTTGCAGCGTCACTTCCGTCGCGACGAGCAGTCCGTACTGCAGTCGCTGATGGATCTCGCGTCGGCGTTCCGGCTGCCGGTGATGGCGTCGAACGGCGTGCGGTTCGCGTCGCCGGAGTCGCGGCCGCTGTACGACGTCCTCACGTGCATCCGTAACAAGACGACGCTGGAGAAGGCGGGGCGGCTGCTGACGATGAACGCGGAGCGGTTTTTGAAGCCGCCGGAGAAGATGGCGCGGCTCTTTGGCGATCTCCCGCAGGCGATTGCGGGGACGGAAGCGCTGGCCGAGCGGCTCGAGTTCACGCTCGCGAATCTCGGCTATCGCTTTCCCGACTATCCCGTGCCGGAAGGCGAATCGCAGTCGTCGTTTCTCAGGCGCATCGCGCAGGTCGGCGCGCGCGATCGCTATCGTCCGTATCACGACAAGGCAAAGGCGCAAATCGCGCGAGAGCTGGATCTCATCGAGCGGCTCGACCTCGCCGGCTACTTCCTCATCGTCTGGGACATCGTCAATTTCTGCCGGCAGCAGGGGATTCTCGTGCAGGGGCGCGGGTCGGCGGCCAACAGCGCCGTCTGCTACGCGCTCGGCATCACGGCCGTCGATCCCGTCGGCATGGAGCTGCTCTTCGAGAGGTTTCTGAGCGAGGAGCGCGGCGAGTGGCCCGACATCGATCTCGATCTGCCGAGCGGCGACCGGCGCGAACGCGTCATCCAGTACGTCTACGAGCGTTACGGAAAGATGGGCGCCGCCATGACCGCGAACGTCATCACGTATCGCGGCCGATCGGCTGCGCGCGAAGTCGGCAAGGTGATGGGTTTCACCGAGACCGACGTCGATCGCATGGCGAAGACGATGGTGCAGTTCGAGTTCGTGGATCCGGAGGAGACCATCGCCGGCCACGCACGCGATGCGGGGCTCGACGTCGAGGATCCGCGAACGATGCAGTTCATGCGGCTGTGGAAGGAGGCGCAGGACCTGCCGCGCCATCTCGGCCAGCATTCGGGCGGCATGGTCGTCTGCCAGGGCCGGCTGGACGAGGTCGTCCCGCTCGAAAACGCCTCCATGCCCGGCCGCGTCGTCGTGCAGTGGGACAAGGACGACTGCGCGGATCTTGGCATCATCAAAGTCGATCTGCTCGGGCTCGGGATGTTGGCGGTGATTGAGGAAGCGATCACCATCATTAACGGCACAACCGACAACCTACAACCTGCAACCAACAATTCCGGGGAGTCCGAAGAACTTGATTGCAGGTTGCCGGTTGCAGGTTGCAGGTTTGACATAGCTCATCTCCCACCAAACGACCCGGCTGTCTATGAGATGTTCCAGCGAGCCGATACGGTTGGTGTTTTTCAAATAGAGTCGCGCGCGCAGATGGCGACTTTGCCCCGTATGAAGCCGGTGCACTTCTACGATCTCGTCGTCGAAGTCGCGATTATCCGTCCCGGTCCCATCGTCGGCAAGATGGTGCATCCGTATCTGAAGCGCCGGCGAGGCGAGGAGAAGGTCACCTACGCGCATCCGCTGCTCGAGCCCGTGCTGAAGCGCACGCTTGGCGTGCCACTCTTTCAGGAACAGCTCCTGAAGATGGCGATGGTCGTCGCGGATTTTTCCGGCGGCGAGGCCGAGGAGCTGCGCCGTGCGATGGGCTTCAAGCGATCGGCGAAGCGGATGAAGGCGATCGAGACGCGCCTGCGCGAGGGCATGGCGCGGAACGGCATCACGGGCGAGGCCGCGGATCAGATCGTGCTGTCGATATCTTCGTTTGCTTTGTATGGCTTCCCCGAATCGCACGCGGCCAGTTTCGCGCTGCTCGTGTATGCGAGCGGCTACCTCAAAGCGCATTACCCCGCGGCGTTCTATACCGCGCTCCTCAACAACCAGCCCATGGGCTTTTACCATCCGGCAACGCTCGTGAAGGACGCCCAGCGCCGCGGCGTTCGCTTCCAGCCGATCGACGTGCAGGTCAGCGACTGGCCGTGCACCATCGAACAGGACGGCAGCATCCGGCTCGGACTGCTGCACGTGAGCGGACTCAACTCGGACAGAGGCAAAGGGCTCGTCACGACACGCGCGAAGTCAGGGAAGTTCAGAACGATTGACGATCTCGCAGAACGGACGAGACTGCGACAGGACGAGATGAGAACACTTGCTGAGATCGGAGCCCTCGCCGCATTTGGAGGTGATAGAAGAACTGCGCTTTGGCAGGCAGACCATGCGGCTCGGCCTTCGGGGGAATTGTTTCGGTCCTCAGGTTCTCAGGTGCTCGGGTCCTCGGGTGCTCAGGTCCTCAGGTCCTCAGGTGCACGAACCCGAGAACCCGAGAACCAGCGGACCCGAGAACCTGAGAACCCGAGCACCCGAGAACAGAGTCCACTCCCGCTCATGTCTTTGTCTGAGCGAATCGCCGCCGACTACTCCGGCACCGGTCTAACGATCGGAGCCCACCCCATGTCGATCCTCCGTCCCTCGCTGTCCACCCGTGGCGTCGCCCGCGCGATCGATCTTCCCAAGTGGCGTCCCGGCCGCCGCGTCCGTGTCGCCGGCGCCGTCATCGTCCGCCAGCGTCCCGGCACCGCGAAGGGGTTTGTGTTTCTGACGATGGAGGACGAGACGGGCTTGTCGAACGTCATCATCACGCCGGACACGTACAACCAGTTCAAGCGCGTCGTCGTTGACGAACCGTATCTATTGGTGGAGGGGACGCTGCAGAACCAGGATGGGGCAGTGTCAGTGAAGGCGGAGCGGATTGAATCGTTGAAGGCGACGACACCGGAACAGCCGTCCAGAGATTTTCATTGATGATGGCGTTGCCCGAGCTAACATCCCCGTCGTGCCCGCTTTGACGACCTCGCCACGCAAAGCCCCAGCCGGTCTCGTCTTTTGCTCGATCGCCTTTCTTCTCTTTGGACTCGTGTTTCTTGTTCTTGGTGTGCTGTTCCTGGTCGCGCCAGCGTCGCTTCGCGACGCTGGGTTTGGGCAAGACGTCACGTTTGGCGGGAGAGTCGTCGGCCTGCTCATGTTTGCTGGCTTTGGAGCACTGCTCGCGTGGCCTGCCTGGGGGCTGATTCGCTTTATTCCATTCGCGCTCCAAATCGCCCGCGGCCTCGGGCTGGCCTTTGCTGCGCTGTCTGTGAAGCGCATCGCCAACGGCGACGCAAGTCCGCTGTTCGACTGGCCGGTTGTTGTTGTCGGACTCGCGATGGCAGGCTACCTGTCACTTCCATCCGTTCGCGCTCTTTTCCGGCGGCCGGGCGACTAGTTGAAACTGTTCCTGGTGGCGGTTGGAAGCTGGGTGAGCGGTCTCGCGACCTTCGTGATCTGCACTGGCGGTCCGGCTGGCATGTTTCGCGGATTTACCGGAATTCTTGCTGTCATCTCGCTGGTTGCCGCGACGCCGACAATCGGCGTCCTGTTTCTCCCAACCATGTTCTGGCTTCGGTCCCGAACTCCAACGGCGGCGTTGGGCACGTACGTCGCCGCCGGCCTGGCGGTTGGGCTGATCCCGGGCCTTGTTACTGCGTTGATCGCGGGCTCGGTCCAGTACATCGACAGCTCACCGAGGGGCCCACTTGAACTCGTGACGTCAACCTCCGGGCTGGCCGGCCTTGCGGCAGGCGTAGTTTCGGGAGTCGCTTGCGGTGCCGGATTCTACGCCGGCATCGCCCGGAGGACGGCCTAGGCCGGGCCGACTTCCTCAAACACGACTGGCTTCTCTCCTTCGTGCCAGACACGTGTGCCGAGCGCTTTGAGCTCGTCGGCAGCGATGTCGAGCGTGAGGAAGTGATTGCCGGCAAGCGGTCCGAGTCGAGACGCGAAGACCGTGACGCCGTACGGGATGAGAATCTCGCAGTCGCTAGCCCCTTCCGGGTAGAACAGCACTTCGCCCGGCGCTGGTTGATGCTTCAGGTTTTCCTCCGGAACACTGGTCTTGAGCCCGTGCAGCGGCATCCAGATCGCCTGCCCGCTCCATCGGGCCTGCAGCACCTTTCCGCGCAGCGGAAGCAGCGCTCGAAAGGCAGCGCAGGTGTGCGGAGCACGCTCCACCTCCAGCCTGCCTCGAATCGACCGATCGCCAATGGTGATGAGAATGGGATTCATCGCACAGAGATAGTATGCGTGCGGCGGAACAGGCTCACGGCAATCGCATCACAGGAGAGGGCATGGACAACGTACAGCTTTTGAAGGGTCTCTACGAGGCATTCGGTCGTGGAGACATGCCGACCGTTCTTGGGTCGATGGATCCGAACATCAGGTGGCACCAGGCCGAGGGCAATCCCTACAGGCCCAGCGGCGAGCCGTGGGCGGGACCGGATGCCGTCCTCAACAATCTCTTCATGAAACTGGGCGCAGAGTGGGACGGCTTCACCGTGCATCCACAGTCGTTTCATGGAGCTGGAGACAGCGTCATCGTGGAAGGTCGCTACAGCGGAACCTACAAGCCGACGGGGAAGAGCATCGACGCACAGTTCTGCCACGTGTGGGACGTGAAGAACGGGAAGGTGACCAGGTTCCAGCAGTACGTCGACACAGCCCAGATCCAGGATGCCATGGGCGCTCGATGAGCGAACCCGTCATCGACGTCGCAAAGGCGATTCATTCAGACCGGTACAAGGACGCCGTCGCGGTGTTCGCCGCGGGCTCGCTGATTCGTGGAGAGGGAACGCCGTTCTCTGACCTGGACCTGGTCGTTGTGTACGCCCAGCTTCCGTGTGCGTACCGGGAGTCGTTCAAGTTCGGCGGCTATCCGGTGGAGGCCTTCGTCCATGATCCGGCGACACTGGAGTACTTTTTCCTGGAAGTCGATCGACCCAGCGGCGTTCCCGCGTTGCCTCAGATGGTTGTGGAGGGAATCGAGATCCCCAGCTCGTCCGAGATCTCACGGGGCTTGAAACAACGGGCGGCCGCGGTGATCGCGGCCGGACCAGCCGCGCTCGACAACGAGACCGAACAGCGGATGCGCTATTTCATTTCCGATCTCCTGGATGACTTGCGCGCTCCAAGATCGCAGGATGAGATGATCGGCGCGGGCGCTCGGCTGTACGAGCAACTGGCCGACTATTACCTGCGGCGTCGCGGGCTGTGGTCGGCGAAGGGTAAGGCGATTCCCCGAGTGCTCAACCGGGTGGAACCTGGCCTGTCCGCCGCCTACAGCGACGCGTTCGCCGCTCTGTTCGCGAAAGGCGAACCAGAAGCGGCCATCCGGCTGGCGGAAGGACTTCTCGAGGAAGCCGGCGGGACACTCTTCGAGGGATATCGGGCCGATGCTCCGGCGGGATGGCGGCGACAACCGGACTAGAATCGCGCGAGTCGCCGTTTTGGTGCCAGGAGGCCTCATGTCTGCGGAGAACAAAGCAATCGTGCGGAAGTGGTTCGATGAAGTCTGGAACCAGGGCAAAGTCGAAACGATCGATAAGTTGCTGGCCCCTGGTGCGGTCGTGCACGGACTGGGGCCGGCGCCGATGATTGGTCCGGCGGGCTTCAAGGCGTTTCACTCCGCCTACCGGAACGCCTTCCCGGACGTGACGCTGCAGGTCGACGACCTGATTGCAGAGGGGGATTGCGTCGCTGCGAGATGGAGCGGCAAGGGGACTCACAAGGGCGACGGCCTCGGCTTCGCTGCAACCAACAAGCCTGCGACCTTTAGCGGCATGACGATAGTTCGCGTGCAAAATGGCCAGCTGGTCGAGGGATGGAATCAGTTCGATCAGTTTGGAATGCTGCAGCAGCTCGGCCAGTTAGGGAGCTAGAATCCCGCATCCCATGTCCCTCGACCCCGGCGCCCGTATCAATCACTATGAAGTGATTGCCCTGCTTGGCGAGGGTGGCATGGGCGAGGTCTACCGCGCGCTCGATACGACGCTCGGGCGCCATGTCGCGCTGAAGGTGCTGCCGCCGGAGCTCGCGCAAGACCCCGTTCGCATCGAGCGATTCCGGCGCGAGGCGCGCACCGTCGCGGCGCTGAATCACCCTCACATCGTCACGATTTATTCCGTCGAACAGGATGCCGCGAGCGGCGCGGTCTTCCTGACGATGGAACTCGTGGAAGGCGAGTCGCTGGATCGGCGATTGCCCACCGGTGGCTTGTCCGTGCCGAAACTGCTCGACCTCGCCGCCACGCTCGCGGATGCGCTCGCCGCGGCGCACGACAAGCACATCGTGCATCGGGATCTGAAGCCCGGTAACGTGATGCTGACCGCTGACGGGCGTCTGAAGGTGCTGGACTTCGGTCTGGCGAAATCAACCGACCCGGCGGCCGCATCTGCCGCGACCAAGACTGATCTTCGCACGACCGACGGCGTCACCTTAGGCACGGTGCCGTACATGTCGCCCGAGCAGCTCGAAGGCGCGGAGCTCGACGGGCGTTCGGACGTCTTCTCGCTCGGCGTCCTGCTTCACGAGGCCGCGACGGGCTCGCGGCCATTTCGCGGAGGTAGCAAGGCCGCGGTCATGTCCTCGATCCTTCGGGATGCGCCGCCGCCGATTGGCGAGCTGCGGACCGATCTGCCGGCGGGATTCGTCCGGTTGATTGCGCGCTGCCTCGAGAAAGACCGCAACCGTCGAATTCAAACCGCTCGCGACGTGCGGAACGAGGTCGATCAGATTCGGCGAGAGCTCGAGACAGGTCCGGGGGCGCCCGCTCCAGCTTCAGTGGGTCCTCGCACCAGCGCGGGCTCCACGACTACTCAAACGATGGGCGCCGGAAGATATCAGCGATCGATGGTCGTCCTGCCGTTCGCGAACCTGAGCGCGGATCCCGACAACGAGTTCTTCAGCGACGGACTGACCGAGGAGTTGATCGCAGACCTGGCGAAGGTCGGCGCGCTTCAGGTGATCTCCCGCACATCGTCGATGCAGCTCAAGGGCACGAAGAAGAGTGTCCGCGAGATCGGCCAGGACCTCAACGTGGGCTACGTGCTGGAAGGCAGCGTCCGCAGGGCAGGGAACAGCCTGCGGATCACGGCGCAGCTTATCGACGTTGCGACCGATGCGCCGCTCTGGTCGGACAAGTACAGCGGGACGATGGACGACGTGTTCGAGGTGCAGGAGCGGGTGTCGCGAGAGATCGTGAAGGCACTGGGGGTGCGGCTGACGGCGGAGGAGGCGCGGCGTCTTTCGGAACGCCCGATCGCCGATCCGCACGCGTTCGAGCTGTACCTGCAGGCGCGGCAGCAGCTCCGGCGCTACGACATTGCGACGGCGGTCCCGCTCATCGAGGAAGCGATCCGCATCGAAGGCGAAACGCCACCGCTCATGGCCATGCGGGCGTGGGCCACGTTGTGGCTGGTGCGCCTGGGGGCGGCGCCGGATCAGTCGCCGCTCGATGAGGCCGATCGCGTGGCGCAGGCACTGGCCGTGCAACGGCCGGATGCGTCGTATGTGCATTCGCTGCTCGGGAATCTCAAGTACGAGCGCGGCCACCTGCTCGAGGCGCTGCGCCATTTCCGGCGGGCGATCGAGCTCGAGCCCAACGACACGGATTCGCTCGTGATGATGGCGTTCACGCTGGTGGGCGCCGGCCAGGACGACGCGGCGCAGGCGCTGGCGCCGCGGCTCGTGCAGAGCGATCCCTTGTCGGCCGTCACCTGGACGGCCGCCGGCGGTCCGTTGTGGTTCGTGGGGCGCGCCGCCGAGGGTATTCCGATCATGAAGCGCGGACTCGAGATCGATCCGAACAGCTTCATCGCGCACTGGTGCACGGGCTATTGCTGTGCCGTCGCCGGCCGGATCGAGGATGCGAAAGGGCACGCCGCGCATCTCCGGCGGCTCTTCGACGGTGGGCCTTACACTCGGCAACTGCTTGCGCTCGTCGACGGTCTCGAAGGCCGCCAGGCGGAAGCGCGCGAGTGGCTCGCTCCAATCAACATCGCGATTCTGGATCCACACCAGCAGTTCCATCTCGCGGAAGCGTTCCTTGTCGCCGGCGATCTGGAGCGCGGCCTCGAGCTCCTCGAGCGATCGAATTTCGGCTTCCATCCGTACACGTACATGGCCCATCACTGCCGGTTCCTCGATCCGGTTCGGGACACGCCGAGGTTTCAGGCGGTGCTCGCGCAGGCGAAGGAGCGGACTGAGGCGTTCAAGAGGGCGGCGGGGTAGATGTCGGCGCCGTCCGGTCAACATGCGATGAGCAGACGACGAGGGGCTAGGGCCTTGCGCGGCGGATCATCATGACAATCCGGAGGATTTCCTCGTTTGGTGATCTCCACGCCATGGTTCGTGGCTACGGGGCGGGTCACTACATCTTCCGTGGTGAGCCCGGCGCCTCGTTCAAGCTGCGACCAAAATATGGCCGTAGTGCAGCCTCAACGCGTAGCGACGCTCGAGGAATTGAAGTCGCGGCGATGGATGCCTTTGCGCGTCGCGGCGTTCCCTACGTGACGCCAACACCGGTGAACAAGTGGGAGTGGCTCGCGATTGCTCAACACTACGGGCTCGCCACCAGACTCTTGGACTGGACCGGAAATCCGTTGGTAGCTGCTTATTTTGCTGTGGCCGACAGGCCGATCTCCGAACGTGTCCTCTATGCCCTGCCCAGATATGAATTCGCGACCGTTGATCAGTCGCGATCCCCGTTTGATCTCGAGGAGGTGGTGGTTTATGAGCCGTCCCACATATCGACACGAATCGCGGCTCAGGCCGGGCTGTTTACGGTTCATCATCGTCCAGGCGACGTGTTTGCTCATCCTAAGCTCGATCGATGGGTCATTGATGAAGACGCGGTCATTGATCTCAGTATCGAGATTGACAAGTACGGTTTCAATCGAGCTACCCTGTTTCCTGGGCTTGAAGGGATAGCCTCCCATGTGAACGACTGGCATCTGCGCGGCGCTCGTCGGGAAGATCCCGACACCGTCTAGTCAGTCGCCTCCGCCGCCGCCATCACCGCAACCCCCTCCGTCGCCAGAGCCGCAATCGCTGCCCGAGCTGTCGCCGCCCATCCATGGAACGTAACCGTCTGACCCGGACGCCGCATGGCGTCTCGGATCACCGACCCGGTTTCGGTTCGTGAACGCCGCGACCGCGATGATCGCCATGCCGCAGACGAGAGCCAGAAGAATCACCGACGCTGTCATGTGACCCCCGCAATCACTCTGTCATGGCCGCGTTTCCGCCAGGTTACGGCGTAACCCCCTCAGCAGCAGACGCTTGCAGAGCCCGCGGCTATACTGCCCCCGACTCATGTCTCTGCCCGCTGGCACACGTCTCGGTTCTTTCCAAATCGTCTCGAAGCTCGGCGCTGGCGGTATGGGCGAGGTCTATCGCGCCCGTGATACGCAACTCGATCGTGACGTCGCCCTGAAAGTTCTTCCTGACGCGTTCGGGGACGATGCGGAGCGGCGCTGGCGGCCCTGAATCATCCGAACATCCATCGCCCTTCTTGAAAGAGCCGGCACTGCCGGGCAGGCAGGAAGCTGCGGCTCCCTGTCGCCGGCTGGAGCCACGGTACCGGGGATCGGTGTTTCATCTGCGTGTTTAACGAGGATGACCCGCGGTCCTCCAGGTGACTCATGGCGTGTCCGATGACTCGGAGACCATTCTGTGCGACGGCGCCTTCGTGGTCGCCGGAAGTCTCTCGGAGCTGTTCGCTGAGGCGTTGGTGAGTGAGCGATGTTGAGCAGACGTCACCGACGAAACATCTCGGTGTAGCGACAACTGCCGTTGCCTTGATTGTTCTCAAGGACGATGAGATGGTCAGGGACGTGAAGATCCCCGGCGCCGAGCGAGCCATCGCCGATGAGTCCAAAGATCCGGGACTACCTGCTGTCTCCCGATCACCGCATCGGCAGCGCCAAAGCCAGATTCTTTGTGGAGCTCGGATCGTCCTCACGGGCGAGGACGTTCCCCGGCTCGTCACGGCATTTCCAGGGGCGAAGTCATGAACGCACTCTTCCGTCAATTCGATACCGTCGTCCTGCGGAAAGACCTGCCCGATTCGGGCCTCTGTAAGGGAGATCTCGGGGCCGTCGTCCAGACGTACGGCGACGAGGGGGTGGAAGTGGAGTTCGTGACGGCTTCGGGACGAACGCAGGCGCTCCTGACGTTGCCGGTCAGCGACCTCCGTGCCGTGCGCGACGATGACCTGATGGCCGTGCGAACGGCGCCTGCCGCGCGGAAGACTGCGTAGGTCCCCCACTGCCAGACATCCCCGCTGACTGGCCGGTATCAGCCCCAGGTTCGATCGAGATGGCCTGCATCATGTGCACTCAGAAGCTGTGGCGAGCGCTTGGTAATCCGGGCCAACCGCCGGTTCAGGCGGTCACGCCTCTTCCCACGGGCACGCTACTGGGATCGTGGGGGCTGAAGCTCTTTCACTACAACCGCAAGGGATTCGTACTGGCGCTGAACGAGCGCACCTACTTGACGCTGGTATTCCCGGCCGCACCACGCGCTGCCTTCCGAGAGCGGTTTGCCGAGGCATTGACGGCCGCCCTCGTGGACCTCGGCGTGGCCGAAGGCACTGCCCAGCAGGAGGCGATGGTTCTGGACTTCCTGCCGGTGGCGCGACTCACCAATCGCAGGCTGACCGGTTCGCTGAACGACCTGGAGTTTCTGGCCTTCTGCGAGCTGGACTACATCAGCGACCTTCGCAAGGTTCAGCTGAATCTGAACGAAGTGCCGCACGTGAAGCGTGACCCGTCATGTCCGATTGACGCAGTCGTGCGATTGTTCGGCAGTCTGAAGGGCCAAATGTCGTTTACCCGGATTCACTGATTCCAGCGAACTGAGTAGCTCCGCCCGCAGCTATACTCCCCCCACTTCATGTCCCTCCCCGCCGGCACGCGCCTCGGCTCCTTCCAAATCATCTCGATGCTTGGCGCCGGCGGGATGGGCGAGGTCTATCGCGCGCGCGATACGCAGCTCGATCGCGACGTCGCCCTGAAGGTTCTCCCCGACGCGTTCGCGGACGATGCGGAGCGGCTGCATCGGTTCGAGCGCGAAGCGAAGGCGCTGGCGACGCTGAATCATCCCAACATCGCCCAGGTCTTCGGCATCGTCACTGGAGAAGGCAGACGAGCGCCGGCGATCGCGATGGAGTTCGTCGATGGACGCGGGCTCGATGAAATCAAAGATGCGATGCCGCTGGAGGAGTTGCTGCCGATCCTGCGGCAGATCGCGGCCGCGCTCGAGGCGGCGCACGATGCCGGCATCATCCACCGCGACCTGAAGCCAGCGAACATCCGGCTCAAAGAAGACGGCACGGTCAAAGTCCTCGATTTCGGTTTGGCGAAGGCGTTCGACCCGGGAGGCGCGGGGGGAGCCGGGTCTAAGAGTGCGTTGCAAAATTAACGCTTGTACTTGATCGAGCGGTTCGGTACGGTGCGGCGACTGCTGGGAGGCGGTCCCCCATCGCCACCTTCTCCATCGATGACGCTCTGTGGGCGCGCGTCGAACGGTTGCTGCCCGC
>DATNEY010000022.1:0-115873 GCA_035606665.1 Vicinamibacterales bacterium
GGCGGCGGTCCCGGCGGCGGTGGTGGGCCCGGCGGCGGTGGTGGCGGCGGTCCTGGCGGCGGCGGTGGCCCCGGGGGTGGAGGTGGCGGTGGCGGCGGAGGCGGTGGCCCCGGCGGCGGCGGCCCCGGCGGAGGTGGGGGCGGCGGCGGGGGCGGCCCCGGCTCATCGAACACTCTATCGCGGAGAACTTCCAGCGTCACCAGTCGCCACAGCGCACCTTTCTGTTCGGTGAGAGCGGCGCGCTCGTCGTCGCCTAACTCGACGTTGGCAAGCGCTTCTTCGGGCCGCGTGCGAAGCGCGAGGTAAAAGTCGTAGTCGGTCTGCGCCCGATTCAGGACTTCTCGAAGGACACTCATGATCGACCCCTCGTGAGATCTGAGCCCGCACCCAGCGCGCTGCGCCCTGACCTAGTCTTGGGGATTCTCTGTCGAAACGAATGTAATTACAACTAACAACTACGGTTAGCAGGGTCCAATGGCACGTATGCACTGCTATCGACGGAGGTATCGTGAAGCGCGGCAAGTGGCATGAGTCGTAGTCGGCCATATCGGCCTTCGCCGCCTTGCTCTTCGGACTCGCGTTCGGAGCACAACGCCCCGCGTTTCCTCCGTGGCCTCTCGTTCTCGTCGTTCCCGTTCGTTCGCGTCGTTTCTCAATCAACCGTGAGTCTTAGCGGACTCGATTCCGTCGGTAACACATCCTCGAACTGAAGCGGCTCGACGCCGGCGCACCAGCGGCGGTGACGACGAATTCCGAGCGCGATGGCGGAGAGAATGATGCAGACGGTCACGCCGAAGACCGGCGACCTGCGGATGCTTCCAAGTGCGAGCGCGGAGCCGACTGTCGAGTAGCCCACGTAGAGCAGAAGTCCGAGCAGCACGATCTGCGGAATGAACGCGGTGCCGATCGTGTACGAACACGTGAACGGAATCCGGCGCCACTCGATGAGCAGCGCCTCCGCCAGCACCCAGGCGCACAACGCGGCCACGAAACTCGTCACGAGCGACGCGGGCCCCAGCACGGCCCACTGAAACGGCAGCAACAGAACGGCCGGGAGGACGACGCCAAGTCGAACCACGGACGAGATGGCGGCGTCGAGCTCGGCGCCGCGGTGTTTCGGGTCCTCGGTGAACCGGAAGATCCAGTTGGCCCGGATCTCGATCGGCAGCACTAGCGATGCCCGCGCTGCGAGGATGGCCATGAACGACAAGGCGAACGGGGCGCCAATGAGTGTGTCGGCGCTTCGAAGCCGGGTGCTCAACGTCGCCGGCGAGAAGTCCAGATCGAAGAGGCGGCTGGTGACGACGGCCGCGCCGATTGCGAACACGGCGATGAAAACGCCCTGATGGAGGACGCTTCTCGCGAGCGTCGCCGACGTGAACGCGCGCACGGCCGTGAACGCCGGCCGGCGGCTCGGCCGGACGTGCGCGACAGACGCGTCGCCGAGCCGCAGTCCCTGATCGGACGCAGGACGCGTCATGACCCTGGAGAAGTCGCGGTACAGCGCGACGTACGCGGCCGCGGCGATCGCGGCCGCAAGCAGGAGCGCGCCGGCGCCAATCGAGGCGAGGGACGCGAATCTCGCGTCGCCTCCAAGCCACCGCTCGACGCCAAGGAACCAGGCGGGCGGAAAGAAATAGAGCCAGGTAGCGCCATTGTCGAGCGCCTCCTTGATTGAAGGAATCCGGCCGACGAAGGGCAGGGCCATCACGAGCGCGCACAGCATGGTGCTGCCGAGCGCCGCGGATATGGGAAGGAGACGCTCGCGTGGCACGGCCAGCAGAATCAACGCGTGCACGGCAGCGACGCCGAGCGCCGCGAAGAGCACGGCCAGGAGGCTCGCGGCGAGAAAAGCCGGCAACTGAACCGCCCACGACGGACTGGCGAGCCGGCCGATCGAACTCATCAGGAAGAGCGGCAGCGACGAGACCAGCGCGAACGCGAAGAACAGCCCGGCGAAAAGTCCAAGCGCGGCAAGCTTGGCGCCGAAGATGACGCGGCGTTTCACCGGCATCGGCGTCATCACGCGGAAGTCGGTCTCGTCCGGAAACAAAGAGGGGCCCGTGAGTACCGCCACCATGCCCACGATCCACATCATGGCGGCGAGGAGGAAGGTGTGATCGGTCAGCGCAGCCGCCTGGAACAACTCTTCGCTGCGCGTCTCCCGGAGCGCGTTGTAACGATACGTGAAGACGCGCAGAAGCCATGCGCCGACTGTCAGGAAGATTCCGGCGGTGCCGGCCACGATGCCCGAGAGCGACGCCGAGCCCGAGCGCGACTCGGCCGTCAGCTCGAAATCGAACAGCCGCACGAAGAAAAACCGGATGAGAAGCCTCACGCCGAGATCGCCTCGAGGATCTGCCGCGCGATCGGTGTGTAATCCGGCTGCCCGGTCGCCCGCAGGAAGAGCGCTTCGAGCGCGCCGGATCCTCGGGGTCCGACCGCCGCGAGCTCTTCGGCGGCGACGACGCAGCCCTTGGAGAGCATGACGACCCGCGAGCACAGCTGTTCGACCATGTCGAACCGGTGCGTGCTGAAGAGGACCATTCGGCCTTCATCCGCCAACATCCTGAGCAGCGTACGAAACAGGAGGCCCGCGTTGACGTCGAGGCCGGAGAATGGCTCATCGAGGACGAGCAGCCTCGGGTTATGCAACAGGGCCGCGGCCAGCAGCACGCGTTGCCGCATCCCCTTCGAAAACGCCCTCATCGTCTTGTAGCGGCTGTCGTGAAGCTGGAGGAGATCGAGGAGCCCGCTGATGCGGGCATTGAGCACGCCGCCGGACATGCCCCGAAGCTGCCCGACGAGCGTCAGGTATTCGGCCGCCGTGAGATGCGTGTAGAGGAACGGCTCCTCGGGCACGTAGCCGATCCGAGACTTGTAGGCGACCGGGTCGCCGATGATCGAGATGCCGTCGAGCGTGAGACTGCCGCCTGTCGGCTCGAGCAATCCGACGACCAGATTGACCGTCGTGCTCTTGCCTGAGCCGTTCGGTCCCAGGTACCCGACGATCTCGCCAGGACGCACCTCGAAGCTTGCGCGGTTGAGCGCGACGAGCCCGCCGTACCGTTTGGTCAGATCAGTGGCTTGCAGCATGGGGAACTTAGACACCACTCGCGTGAATTGTGTCCACGCTAAACTGACGCCGCGATGCCCACGGCGACGGCCGCTGTTTCAACGACGGAGAAGGCGGCCAAACCGCCGCTCAAATGGGCGGGAGGGAAACGGTGGCAGGTGCCGCATCTGCGTCCGCTCTGGGCGCCCCACGCCGGCCGCCGGCTGGTCGAGCCGTTTTGTGGCGGACTGGCGGTGGCGCTCGGTCTTGCGCCGGATCAGGCACTGCTCAACGACCTGAATCCGCACCTCATCTCCTTCTACCGCTGGCTCCAGCGCGGGCTTCGCCTCGACGACGAAATCGAGATGACCAACGACAAGGCGCTCTACTACGCGCACCGGCGGCGTTTCAACGAGCTTGTCCGGACGGGAATGGCGAACGGGCGGGAGTCGGCGTGCCTGTTCTACTTTCTCAATCGCACGGGTTACAACGGCCTGTGCCGGTTCAACAGCCGTGGTGAATTCAACGTGCCGTTCGGCAGGTACGCACGAATCCAGTACGCGCGCGACCTGTCGCCGTACGCGGAAAAGCTAGGGCGCTGGACGTTCGTGAACGACGACCTCGAGCGTCTCGAGATTCACGGCGATGACTTCATCTACGCGGATCCGCCGTACGACGTCGAGTTCACGCAGTATTCATCCGCACGGTTCACCTGGGAGGACCAGGAGCGCACCGCGCTGTTTGTCTCCCGCCACCGGGGGCCTGCCGTGCTCGTCAATCAGGCCACGACGCGGATCGCGCGGCTCTATCGCAAGCTGGGCTTTACGCTGACGTACCTGCAGGCACCCCGGCGGATCAGTTGCACGGGAGATCGACGGCCCGCGCGAGAAGTTCTCGCGACGCGCAATCTCTGACTAGCTGTGCGCTGTGACGGTGTCGGTCCGCGTCTTCTGATACGCGTCTTTTCCGGCCGCCGCCACGTCAGTGACGGTCCGGCGAGCCGTCTCGAACAGGTCCTTGGACTGATCGCCAAGCCACCGGGCCTTGTCGCCGATTTGGCCACGTAGTTCTTTGCCGGCTGTGGGCGCAAGCAGCAAACCAAGCGCCGCCCCAACGGCCACGCCGCAGAGCATGCCGACCGCGAATCCGTAGCCCGTCTGTTCCCGATTATCGTGAGTCATGTATGGGACCTCCTTCGGCGGTGAAACGCGCGCTCGCGTCCTCATCCTGACGAGTGTCCGGTGAGCGGCGCTTGCGCGATGAAAGCTGTTTTGCGATCGCCCGGCCGGCGGCGATGACGCCGAAGACCGGCCAGGCTTTGAGGATCACGGCCTGCTGTGCGCGGCGCGCCGTCGCGCGCACCGCCTGCAGGTCCGAGAGCAACTCCTTCGCGCCGTCGGTCACGGGGCCAACCGCCCGATCGACGCCGTCGAGCGTCGTCTCGGCGCGCTTGAAGAGCTGGAGACTACGGAGCGCGACGACCGTAATCGCGACAGTCTGGACGGCGACCAGCAGGGTGAGAATTACCACCCACCATGTCAGCACGGCCTGATTCTCCATAACAGACGCGATTGACTGCAGAACCCGTGCCTATCTCAGGCCCGCCCTATCAACGACTTACAGCGATCTCTCCGCTGCGACTGTGAAAAACCTTCCCAACACTCGCCCTCGACCTGATAATCACGAGTCATGTCACGTGCCACGTCGCCATCATCACGTCTCCTTCTTGGGTTCCTGACCGCAGTCATTGCGGGACCGATAGGTCTCACGGTTGCCGGTGCGCAGGCCGCCAAGGCCAGGCCGGACTTCACCGATGGACAGGCGCAGATCGTTCCCGCGTTCCAGGATCAGTCGCAGTGGATTCGCGAGAAGCTCTGGGTCGAGACCGAGTTCGATTCGGACAAGGACGGCAAACGCGACCGTGTCTTCACTGACGTCACGCGGCAGAGGCAGACCGAGACCGAGGGCCTGAAGGTGCCGGTGATTTATGAGTCGTCGCCGTACTTCGCGGGCACGTCGGGACAGCGACAGTTTCTCTGGGATGTGAAACAGGAAGTCGGTGCGACGCCGCCGAAGCGCGCGTCGCAGCCGGAGATTGAGTTCCAGCCGGCGCGCGCGAGTGTGTCGAATTCGATGGTGATGACGTGGGTGCCGCGCGGCTTCGCCGTGGTGCACTCCGACGCACCCGGTACGGGCCTCTCCACCGGTTGTCCAACGGTCGGCAGCGCACCTGAGGAACTCGCGCCGAAGGCCGTGATCGACTGGTTGAACGGCCGCGCGAAGGGCTACACGACCCTGGATGGGACGGAAGAAGTGCGCGCCACGTCGTGGTCAACCGGCAAGGTCGGCATGACGGGCACGTCGTACAACGGGACGATTCCCGTCGCCGCGGCGACCACCGGCGTGGCCGGCCTCGAGGCGATCATTCCGGTCGCCCCGAACACGTCGTACTACCATTACTACCGTTCCAACGGCCTCGTGCGTCACCCGGGCGGCTGGCTTGGCGAGGACATCGATTTCCTCTACGACTTCATCAACAGCGGCGATCCGGCAAAGCGCGCCCGCTGCAACGCGCTCGTGCGCGACGGTGAATTCGCCGAGCACCGCGATCGGGTGACCGGCGACTACAACCAGTTCTGGGCGGAGCGCGATCTCCTGAACAAGGTGAAGAACATCAAGGCCGCCGTGCTGATGGCGCACGCCTTCAACGACTGGAACGTCGTGCCCGAGCACAGCGTGCGTATTTACGAGGCACTGAAAGGACGCGTGCCGCTTCAGGCGTACTACCACCAGGGCGGCCACGGCGGGAGTCCGCCGATAGAGATGATGAACAAGTGGTTCACGCGCTACCTGTACGGCGTCGAGAATGGCGTCGAGAAGGATCCGAAGGCATGGATCGTTCGTGAGGCAGCGCCGGCGCCAACACCTCCGCCAGGCGCGCCCGGCGCGGGCCGCGGCGGCCGTGGAGCGACCCCGCCGCCGACGCCGTATCCCGATTATCCGAATCCAGCGGCGTCGATCGTGACGTTGCGTATCGGCGCTGGCGGAAACGAGCGCGGCGCGCTCGCGCTCGCAACCGCCGCGGCTGCGAAGCCGGAGGTGCTCGTGGACAACGTCGACATCGCGGGGCCGGCACTTGCCGCCGCCGAGAAGTCACCGCACCGCCTGTTGTACGTCACGCCGGAGCTCACTGCGCCGGTGCACATCTCTGGCTTTACGCGTGTGACGTTGCGCCTCGCCTCCAGCAAGCCTGCCGCAAACCTCTCCGTGTACCTCGTCCAGATTCCGTGGGTGGATGGACCCATCTCCACGAACAATCTGATCACGCGCGGGTGGGCGGATCCGCAGAATCATGCTTCGCTCAAGGGCGGAAGCTACCTGTCGATGGCCAAGGGCCAGCCGCTGACGCCCGGGCAGTTCGTCACGATGACATTCGACCTGCAGCCGGACGATCAGATCGTTCCAGCCGGCAAGCGGATCGGCCTGATGATCTTCTCGAGCGATCGGGATTTCACTCTCTGGCCGAAGCCGGGCACGGAGCTGACGATCGATCTCGCCGCGACACGTCTCATGTTGCCGGTGGTCGGCGGGGTTGAGGCGTGGAAAAAGGCGGGGGCGAATTAGGGCCGTAGGCGGCGGGCTTCAGCCCGCCGCGCGTCCGGCGGCCTGAAGGCCGCCGGCTACGGGTGTTCAGTCGTGAGCGACAAGTTCAACAATCCGTTTGCGGCACTGGCGCCCCTCGGCTCCGGCACGCCGGATCACCCGGCCGCCCAGGAGGACGAGAAACCGAAGGCGCCGGCCGAACCCCCGCGTTTGCCTCCCGGGACGCGCGCCATTCCTCGTGCGGTCGTTCGAATGGAGCGCAGTGGCCGGGGCGGCAAGGAAGTTACGGTCATCGAACAGCTCGATCTTGGGCCGCTCGATCGCGAGAAGTGGCTCAAGCAGCTCAAGGCTGCACTTGGGTGCGGCGGAGTCGTCGAAGGCAACACGCTGGTGCTCCAGGGCGATCACCGCAACCGACTGCCCGCGGTCCTGACCGCGCGCGGCGTGAAGCGCGTGACCATCGGCTAATCGGCTGAAGGAGCCACAGTGAAGCGGAAGAAGTTCGACAACCTGATGGAGCCGCTTCACCTCGAGCTCAACAACCTCGCGCGCTGGTTGCAGCACACCGGCCGCCGTATGGTGGTGATCCTCGAAGGTCGCGACACGGCGGGCAAGGGTGGTGTGATCAGCTCGATCACCGAGCGCCTCAACCCGCGCCAGGCTCGCGTCGTGGCGCTCGGCAAGCCGACCGAACGCGAGCGTTCGCAGTGGTACCTCCAGCGCTACGTCGCGCACCTGCCCGCGGCGGGGGAGATCGTCCTGTTCGATCGGAGTTGGTACAACCGCGCCGGCGTCGAGAAGGTCATGGGATTCTGCACGGACGCCGAATACCAGCGCTTCCTGGAGCAGGTGCCGGTCTTCGAAAAGATGCTGGTGGACGACGGAGTTCTCCTGCTCAAGTACTGGCTGTCGGTCGACCAGAAGGAGCAGGAAGCCCGCTTCGCCGAACGCGTCGCCGACCCCCTGAAGCGCTGGAAACTCTCGCCAATCGACCTCGATGCGAGGAAGAAGTACGCGGAGTATGGCAAGGCGAGGGACGCAATGTTCGAGGCCACACACACCAAGCACGCCCCCTGGTTCGTCGTCGACTTCGGCGATCAGAAACGCGGCCGGCTCGGACTGATCCGGCATCTCCTTGACCATGTGCCAGATACGGCCGTTCCCGACACGGTGATCAAGCTGCCCGCATTGGCTGAGAAGCCCCGGAAAGAGAAGTTCAAGGGACCGGTCACACCCATCGCCAACCCCTACTAGCCTCGGAGGGCTTCTGTGTCCTCAGCGTAATAAGTGAGAACGTTCTCAATTAGTGATACGATTCTTTTGGTCGTATTTCGACCGAGGTCGTATCCGATGAACTCTGTCTCGTCATTGCCAACCGCCCTGACCAACCTCTCAACCGGCCAGACCGCCAGGCTCCATGAGGCTCGCCTCGATGCTCATGCCGTTGAACTCTTGCGTGCCCTTGGGCTCTCCGAGACCCAGCCGTTCCGGGTCTGCAAGGCGGGGGAGCCCTGCATTCTTCAGGTCGAAGGCACCCGCATCGGCGTCTCACGGGTGGTCGCGAGCAACCTCTACGTGATTCCCGACACCTACGCCGTGTAAGTCGTTCGGTTCGTGACGATGGCCGCCGAGCCTGCTGCAGATTCCATTCAGACTCCTTCGATTCCGCCGCATGGCGGTGTACACGCCGTTCTCATCGGTAATCCCAACACCGGCAAGACGACGCTCTTCAATGTTCTCTGCGGCGCGCGCGCCAAGACATCCAACTTTCCTGGAACCACCACCGCGCTTCGAACCGGCACGCTGAAGCTTCCGGAGGCAAATGTCGAGCTGCTCGACATGCCCGGCCTGTACGACCTGACGCTCGAGACGCCAGAGGCCGGCATCGTTCGCAGCGCGATGAACGAAAGCCGCCGCCGCCAGGACACCATCGTCGTCATTGTCGATGCCGCGAATCTATCGAGGAACCTGGTGCTGGTGGGGCAGCTCCTGGGGGCGCACTCGCAGGTCATCGTGTGCCTCAACATGAGCGACGTCGCGAGCAGGCGGCGCATCACTGTCGATGTCGAGGCTCTGGCGGCGAAGCTCGGCGCCACCGTGATCCAGATGGTTGCGTCGCGCGGCGAAGGCATCGACCAGCTGCGGCGGGCGATCGGAAAGGCAGTCGACCGCCGCGGTGAGGCGAAGCCGAGGCCCGCCGATGTGCCGGGCCCGGAGACACCCCATCGCGCATTGACCGCTTGGGCGCGCCGAGTCGCCGAGGCCGTGACCCAGGTTCCGCCCGGGCACGATGCCACACGGCGCGGATCCACCGAACGGCTCGACCGCATCCTCACAAATCCTGTGTCCGGATTCGGCGTCTTCATTCTCGTGATGGGCGGCTTGTTCTGGGCGCTCTTCGCGCTTGCCGCGGTGCCGATGGATCTCATCGACACGACGTTCGCCAGCCTCAGCGGCATCGTGCGCCACTATCTGCCGGACGGCGCCATTCGCGACCTGCTTACGGACGGCGTCATCGGCGGCATCGCGGGGACGGTCGTTTTCCTGCCGCAGATCTGTTTCCTCTTTTTTCTCATCAGCCTGCTCGAGGACACGGGCTATCTCGCGCGCGCCGCCTTCGTGATGGATCGGTTCCTCAGCCGCTTCGGGCTGCCCGGGCATGCGTTCGTGCCGCTACTGACGTCGCATGCCTGCGCCCTGCCCGGCATCATGAGTACGCGGCTGATTCCGGACAAGCGCGATCGGCTGCTGACGATACTCGTGGCGCCGTTCATGAGCTGCTCGGCGAGGCTGCCAGTCTTCGTGCTTTTGACAAGCCTGCTGTTTGCGGGACGCCCGCTGATGGCCGGCATCGCGTTCGCGGGCTGTTTCATGCTTGGCGCGGGCGCGGCCTTCCTGAGCGCGTTGCTGTTCAGCAACTCGGTGCTCAAAGGCCGCGCGCGGCCGATGATCCTCGAGTTGCCCGCGTATCAGGTGCCGTCACTTCGCAACGCGCTCCTGACGGCGCGCGATCAGGGGATCTCGTTCCTCAAGACGGCAGGCACCAACATCATGGCGATCTGCGTCGTCATGTGGTGGCTGAGCGCGTACCCGAAAGTGCAGACGCCGCAGGACGCCGTGACGCTTCGGACGCAAGCAGCGGCGGCGGACGTCGCGCCGGATCAGGCGCGGGCACTCCTCGCTCAGGCCGACGATCTGGAAGCCAGGGCGCAGCAGGCCGGCAGCATTGCCGGCCGCGTCGGCCGCGCGCTTCAGCCGGCCTTCGCACCCCTGGGATACGACTGGCAGCTCAGCGTCGGCCTGCTGACGAGCTTCCTCGCGCGCGAAGTGTTCGTATCGACGATGGCGGTCCTGGCCGGCGTCGGTGACGACGAGGCGCGTGTCATTCAAGGCGTCCGGACGATGAAGCGTGATGATGGGCGTCCCGTCTTCACACGCGCCACGGCGGCCAGCGCGCTCGTCTTCTTCGTGCTGGCGATGCAGTGCCTGCCGACGCTGGCCGTCACGCGACGCGAATCCGGCAGTGCCAAGTGGGCGGTGCTCCAGCTCGGCTACATGTCGGGCGTCGCCTACGTGACGGCGTTCATCGTCTTTCAGGCGCTGACCGCGATGGGCATCTCATGACGCAGGATCTCGTCGTCACGCTCGTTGCCACGGGCACGGCCGCGCTCCTGGTCGCGCGATGGTGGCGCCGCCGCAAACGCGCCGAACCGGCGTGCGCAAACTGCGAGTCCAGCGGCGCCAAGAAAGACACGCGCCGCGAGCCCACCACGGGCGCACCGAACGCCGAAGTCAAACCGGTCGCGTTCTTCGGCTCGAGCAAGCGCCGGGGCTGAAGCCCGGCCTACGGCTCCACGTCGCCGTTCGTAAGCCGGGCCTTTAGGCCCGGCGCACAACTCACCGAATCCCCAACTGCGCGTCGAGAAATGTGACGAGCGCCGTGACGAGCCGATCGGCGAACGCCGCGCGGTTGGACGCGTTGTCGCGGACGCCGGTGAAGTTCGATTCGATCTGCAGACCTGGCAGGCGGGCCGTGTGACGGTCGGTGCTGTAGCCGCCGTCGAAAAACGGGTCGCCGCCCGGTGACGGAGCAGCGGGACTGGGCACGGACGGCGTCGCCGAGCCCAGAAGCCCTCCGATGCTCGACGGCCCGCGCAGCAGGCCGGCGAATGTCAGCGACGTTGACGGCATCGCGAGCCTCAGGCTGCTCTGACTGGCGTACCCGCCTGCGTTGAGCTCGGCATCCGCGAGGTCGAGCGTGCTGGCCGGCAGAAGGTAACCCAGTTCGAGCCGCTGAATCGTGTGTCCATGCCCGTGGAGGTCGATGTAGAAGCCGTGCGCTCCGACCGTGCTCATCGCCTGCTCGATGAAGCCGTGATACTCGGTCCAGGCCTGGACGGCGTCGGCATTGCCCTGCGCCGCCTCGACGATCTCGCGATTCGCGTCCAGCTTCGTGCGCCGAAGGTGGCAGATGACGAGATGAGGCCGGCGTCCCGTTCGGCTCTGAAACGCATCAGCGATTGCCCGGCCGAGGTCGATGGTGTTCGCGTCGGTGGCCGTCGTGATGTTCGCCCCCGTGCGATCCGGAATCGTCGCCGGTGCGATCGCCCCGCCGTGCGGCATGCTGATGACGACGGGGAAGTTGCCGGGTGCGAACTCGACGTAGTTCTGCGTCCCGAAGCACGTCGAGCCTTGTGTTGCGACACAGCCGCTGCCGGAAGGCGTGGCCGGCGAGCTCTTGCCGCAGGTGATCGCCAACGCGACCACCGCAAGCACGATCCATGTCGCGCGCCGCACGTGGCGCAACTTACAACCAACTCAGACATTTGTCATGTCGCAATGTCCAAATGACAAATGGAGATAATGCTCGCGATGTTGGCCTACATCTCCGGTGCCCTTCTCAACGCCGCCAATCTCGATGAGTCGCGCAAGCTGTACGAGGGATTCGCGGACGCGTGCCGGGCGGCGGGATGGGAGGCGTACGTTCCGCATCAGCATGCGGATCCGGTGCGCGACGCCGGTTTGGCCAATCGGGTCGTGGCCGAACGCGATCTGGCTCAGGTGCACGTCGCCGATGCGCTGATTGCGTACGTGGGCGAGCCGTCGCTTGGT
Organism: Vicinamibacterales bacterium; assembly: GCA_035606665.1. Classification (GTDB taxonomy): domain Bacteria; phylum Acidobacteriota; class Vicinamibacteria; order Vicinamibacterales; family SCN-69-37; genus DASUGC01. The sequence continues at coordinate 11,771 of DATNEY010000022.1, forward strand.
GTTGGGGCCGAGGTCGCTATCGCGCTGGCGGCAGGGAAGCGCGTGCTCGTCATAGCGGAGCGCCAGCGGAAGGTCTCGAGGTTTCTGCTTGGTCTGGCCGAGCTGTCTCCGAATCTTGCGGAGGTCTGTCGCTACGAAACGGCGGCGGAGGCGGAGGCGTGGATTACCGGTCGGCTGCGCGCAGCGCGGCCATGATCGCCTGGATGAGCTCTTCAGGACACTCGCACATCTCGTCTTCGTTCCGTACCGCGCGCCCCGTCGTGATCACCCGGCGGTACTGCTCGATGTATACCGTGCAGTCGTCGCAACGGGTGATGTGACCGTTGAATTCCGTGGCGACGGCTTCGGGCAGCTCGCCCGCGAAGTACTCGTCCAGAAACTGTGACATCTCGCGGCAGTTCATTGCGGGACCTCTGTTGTCGCGGCATCTCCCGATCCAATGCGGTCGGCGAGAAGCGTTCGGAGCGCCATGCGGGCGCGGTGCAGGCGCAGCTTCACCGCGTTCGGCGTGATGCCAATCGCGGTCGCGGTTTCCTCGGTGGACAGTTCTTCGATGTCCCTCAGGAGCAGTACAAGCCGGTGTGACTCCGGGAGATGGTCGATTGCTTCCCGTACCGTGGCCGCCAGCCGTTTGCGATCTATTTGATCCTCGGCCGGCTCGGGCCAGACGGTGAAGTGTTCGCTCCAGTGGCCGTTCGGCAGGAACCGTGGCAGCAGGTCGTCGATCGAGTCCTCGTGCCGGCGCTGTCTGGCGCGCAGGATGTCGATCGCCTTGTTGACCGTGATGCGATGCAGCCACGTCGATGGCTGCGCGTTGCCCTCGAACTGATCGCGCGCCTTGTAGGCAGCGATGAAGGCCTGCTGCACTGCCTCGCGCGCGTCGTCGTCATTCTTGAGCACGCGTCGCGCGACCGAGAGCAGCCGCGGCATGTCCCGCCGGACGAGTTGCTCGAAGGCTTGAGGATCGCCGGCACGTAGACTGGCGGCCGCCGCGATCGCCTCGGGTCGTTCCACGGAACCTAGGATACGCCGAAGGCCGCCGAGCGCGCGTTGAAGGAGTCCCGGCGGAAGCCCGCGGCCTCATCGAGTTCAGCGAGCGCGGGCGGAAGGTCCAGGTCCAGCTTCCATTCGTCGAGCCGCGCGCCGTGCGCGGCGGCGCTGGCCGCAAAACCCGGCCACCACGGTACGGCACGCGTGGCGAGCGGCTCGACGATCAGAATGGGTGACCCCGTCCGGGCGCGCGAGAGCAGCGCCGTGATGGCCCGCTCGCGCGCCTGCTTGTCCAGCTCATTGAGGCCCCAGCCACACGAAACGGCGGCGCCGTCTGGCGCCTCCTCGAGCGCTGCGACCAGGTCGCCGCGACGGGTCCTGCCGCGGACGCCGAGGGCACTCCAGTTCCACCGCGCCTCTTCCAGCACCCACGGATTCAGATCTATGCCTACGATCGACGCGGCGCCGCCGGACTCGATCGCCCAGGCTGCACTCGCGACTCCCGCGCCACAGCCGAGGTCGACGATCGTGCGCGGCCCGGCGCCGGTCGCGCCGAGGCTGCGAATGATCGCCCGCACAGCGAGGAAGTGGAGCGGGGAGTAGAAGGCAGCGAAGGCAGCGCGTTTCCCGGCTGAATCGAGCGGGGAGCGGTCGATCAATGACGCACGCTGCTCGACGTATCGCGCAGACAGTGCGCGAACCGCCTTGAGGAATTCCGGACGCGTCATCGACGCCGTGTGGCGTTCGATGACGCGATCGATCCAGGCGTTGGGTGTCATTATTTCGTAGGGCGGCCCTTTAGGGCCGCCGTTTGCCGGGGCTGAAGCCCCGGCCTACGACCGGCGGCGTGAAGCTTGTACATATCGTGACGGTGGCGGATGCCCCACCTTGGACTCAATGGCGAGCGACGCCGCCATGACGCCCCCGAGCGACACGCCCGTGTCATGCCCGAGGCCGTGCAGCATGTAGAGGAGATCTTCCGTTGCAAGGTTGCCGGTCGCGCCGGGCGCGTACGGGCAACCACCGAGGCCGCCCGCCGACGAATCGAATGTGGTGACGCCGAACTCCAGCGCCGCAAGCACGTTGGCGAGCGCGGTGCCGCGCGTGTCATGAAAATGCAACGCGATGTCGCTCGCGTTCACTGTCTCGAGCAGGGCGCCGAGTACGCGCCGGACCTGTCCGGGATGTGCGATGCCGATGGTATCGCTCACCGAGACTTCATAGGCGCCGAGATCCCTCAGGGCGCTCGTGACTTCGATGACCTGGCCGATTGCCACGTCTCCCTCGAACGGGCAGCCGAAAGCGGTGGAGAGATACGCGCGCACGCGGCAGCCCGCGGCGAGGGCCTTGGCGGCCACGTCGCGATAGCTCAGGAGCGAGTCGGCGATCGAGTGGTTGATGTTCTTGCGGCTGAACGTCTCCGACGCCGCCGCAAAAACGGCGACGTCAGTCACGCCTGCCTCGAGGGCGCGCTCGAGGCCCTTCACGTTGGGTACCAGCGCGACGTACTTCACGCCAGGCCGGCGCGCGATGGCTCGGCAGACCGCGCCCGCATCCGCCATCTGCGGCACCCACGTGGGGCTGACGAAGGCCGTGACCTCGATGGCGGACAAACCGGTCGCGGAAAGCGCATCGATGAAGGCCACTTTGTCAGCCGTTTCAATCTGCGCGGGTTCGTTCTGCAGTCCGTCGCGCGGACCGACCTCGTAGACCGTGATCGGCCGCGGCGTACTCACTCGAACTCCAGTAGTTCCTGATCGGGTTGTACGAGGTCGCCCTCGCGGCAGTTGATCGCGCGCACGACGCCGTCGCGCGGCGCCCGGATCGGCAACTCCATCTTCATCGCCTCGAGCGCGATCAAGACGTCGCCGGCCTGGACACGGTCGCCGGCGTTGACGGCAATCCGCACCACTGTCGCCGGCATAGGCGACGTGAACACGCCATGATGCGCGCTTCGTCGATCCTGTCCGGCCGAGCGGCGGACGTCGAAGACGAACACCTCGCCCTCGACCGTTGCCCACACCACATCACCGTCGATCGCGGCCCGGCCGCGAAGGGCCTCAACGGGGACCAACGCATTGGCTGAATCGAGCCGCACGCCCTCCGAGCTGACCTCCGCGGTCCACGTCTGGTCGTCGGTGGAAAGGTAGAGGCGCTTCGGCATGGTCTACCACCGCACCGCGCGGATGAGGGACCACGGATCGCGCGCGGACAGGTCGTCCTCGTCGGTTGCGACTGAAGACGGCGCGTCCTCGCGCGCCGCCGTCCACGCGGCCAGCGCCGCCGCTGCCTGAAGAAGATCCGCGGCCGGAGGCGCGGCCAGTTCTTCCAGATGTGCCTCGATGAACCGCGTGTGAACGCGTGCGTCAGCCACTTCCGGCCTCCGCAGCAGCGCCATCAGAAAGGAGATGTTGTGGCGGAGTCCGAGAATCTCGTAGCCGCCGAGCGCGGCCATCATGCGCTCGATCGCCTCAGCACGCGTCGATCCATGCGCGATGAGTTTTGACAGCAGCGGGTCGTAGTGCACGGTCACGATCTGGCCCTGCACGATACCGGCGTCGACGCGGATGCCGTCACCCTCCGGTTCCCGACATGCGAGCAGCTTGCCGGACTGGGGCAGTAGACGACGCGCGTCCTCCGCGTAGATCCGGCACTCGATGGCATGACCGGACGCGCGGACATCCGTTTGCTTGAAGGGCAGCGCCTCGCCGGAGGCGACGAGCAGTTGCGCGCGCACCAGATCGAGTCCGGTAACGGCCTCCGTCACCGGATGTTCGACCTGCAGCCGCGTGTTCATCTCCAGGAAATAGAAACGCGCGTCCTCACCCTCGCCTTCGAGAAGGAACTCGATGGTGCCCGCACTCACATAGCCGACAGCCTTGCCGGCCGCGACCGCTGCGTCGAGCAGACGAGCGCGGACGGACGGCGCGAGCCTCGGTGCCGGCGCTTCTTCGATCACCTTCTGATGCCGGCGCTGCAGCGAGCAGTCGCGCTCGAGCACGTGCACGACGTTACCGTGCGTGTCGCCGAAGATCTGGACTTCGATGTGGCGCGCTCGTTCGACCAGGCGCTCGACGTACAGCGTTCCATCGCCGAATGAGCGCTGTGCCTCGCTCCTTGCCGCCGCGATGGCGTCGTCCAGCTCGCCAGCCCCGCGGACGATGCGCATGCCCTTGCCGCCGCCTCCGGCGGCAGCCTTGAGCAGCACAGGGAAGCCGACTTTCCGCGCAGCCGTGGCAATCGCCGTGGCGGACTGATCGGCCGGCGTCTCGCCCGGAACGACAGGAACCCCGGCCTCGATCATCGTGGCGCGCGCCGCCGTCTTCGATCCCATCGCGCGGATGACGGACGCGGGCGGACCGACGAAGATGATTCCGGCCGCGGCGCAAGCGTCCGCGAATTCCGGGCGCTCGGACAGGAAGCCGTAGCCGGGATGAATCGCGTCGGCGCCGGACCGGCGGGCGGCCTCGATCACTGCGCCGATGTTCAGATAGCTTTCCGCGGCTGGTGCGGGACCGACTGGCTCGGCGGCGTCGGCTTCGCGGACATGCGGCGCGCCCGCGTCGGGCTCGGAGTAGATGGCGACGCTCGCGATGCCCATCGCACGGGCGGTGCGGATGACCCGGCGGGCGATTTCGCCGCGGTTGGCGATGAGGACCCGCCGGATCATGAATCAGGCGGCGTGGTCGTGTTGATCCAGGACGCCGGGCGCTTTTCGAGGAATGCGCGCAGGCCTTCCTGTCCTTCCGGCGAGACCCGCTGGTTCGCGAGGTTGTCGATCGTCAGGGCGAGCACGTCCGCGGGCCGGCGTCCGGTCACGTCGGTCAGCAATCGCTTGGTGACGGCGACCGCGGACGGTGACGCCTTGCGGAACAACGCGAGCTGCGCTTCGACAGCGAGGTCCAGGTCGGCAGCAGGCACGACCGCGTGAACGAGGCCGATCTCCTTCGCGCGCGCCGCGGAGAATCGCGCGCCACTGAGGCACAGCTCCCGCGCGGCGGAAAACCCAATCTTTCGAACCACATACGGCGAGATCATCGCCGGCAGGATTCCGAGCACGACTTCCGTGAATCCAAACAGGGCGTCGTCGGTTGTGATGACGACGTCACAAATCGCAGCGAGGCCGGATCCGCCCCCGAGCGCGGCGCCGTGGATCCGTCCGATCACAGGCACGGGCAGCCGATCGAGCGCCAGAAACATCTGGGCCGCACGCTGCGCGTCGGCCAGGTTCTCCTCGCGCGTGTAGCCGAGCATCTTCGCCATCCATTGCACGTCCGCGCCGGCGGAAAACACCGGGCCCGCTCCGCGAATGACGATGGCGCGCACGGATCCATCCGCCGGGACGGACTCGGCGAACGCCGTGAGCTCCGCGATCATTTCTTCGTTGAACGCGTTACGGACGCCGGGCCGGTTCAGCGTGACGGTGGTGACCCGGTTCGGGCCGGCCTCAATCTGAATGGCGCTCACGCGTTACATCCTGAAGATGCCGAAGCGCGCGTCGGCGATGGGCGCGTTGTACGCCGCCGAGATCCCGAGCGCGAGGGCATCGCGCGTCTTCACCGGATCCAGAATACCGTCGTCCCAGAGACGCGCGGTGGAGTAGTACGGTGATCCTTCGCGCTCGTACTTCTCGAGGATGGGGTCCCGAATCGCGCGCTCTTCCTCCTCCGACAGCGTCGCGCCGTCGCGCGCGAGCTGATCCCGCTTGATGGTGGCCAGCACCGACGCCGCCTGCTCGCCCCCCATGACGGATATGCGGGCACTCGGCCACATCCAGAGCAGGCGCGGTTCGTAGGCGCGGCCGCACATGCCGTAGTTGCCGGCGCCGAAGGAGCCGCCGGTGATGACCGTGAACTTCGGCACCACCGAGTTCGCGACGGCGTGCACCATCTTGGCGCCGTCCTTCGCGATCCCGCCGCGCTCGTACTGCCTGCCGACCATGAAACCGGTGATGTTCTGCAGGAAGATGAGCGGAATGCCCCGGAGGTTGCAGAGCTCGATGAAGTGCGTGACTTTCAGCGCGGACTCGGAGAACAGCACGCCGTTGTTGGCGACAAACCCCACGAGGAATCCGTGCAGCCGGGCAAAGCCCGTAACGACGGTCGTCGCGTAGCGCTGCTTGAATTCGTCGAAGCGCGATCCGTCCACGATGCGCGCGATCACTTCGCGCACGTCGTACGGATGCCGTGGATCGATGTTGACGATGCCGTAGAGCTCCTCGGGCTCGTACTTCGGAGGCTCGGTGCGGGCCAGATCCTTCGGCAGTTGCTTCGACGTATGCAGCGTGGACACGATCGTGCGCGCGATCTGCAGCGCATGCTCGTCGTCTTCCGCGAAGTAATCGGCCACGCCCGAGAGCCGCGTGTGGACGTCGGCGCCGCCGAGTTCCTCGGCCGTGACCTCTTCACCGGTCGCCGCCTTCACGAGCGGGGGACCGCCCAGGAAGATCGTGCCCGTGCCCTTGACGATGACGGTCTCGTCCGACATCGCGGGCACGTAGGCGCCGCCCGCCGTGCAGGAACCCATGACGACGGCGATCTGCGGGATGCGTTCAGCGGACATCCTCGCCTGATTGAAGAAGATGCGGCCGAAGTGCTCGCGATCGGGGAATACTTCAGCTTGCATCGGCAGGAATGCGCCGCCCGAATCGACGAGGTAGACGCACGGCAGCCGGTTCTCGAGCGCCACCTGCTGCGCCCGAACGTGCTTTTTCACGGTAAGCGGAAAGTACGCGCCGCCTTTGACGGTCGCGTCGTTGGCGACGACCATCACTTCGCGGCCACCCACGCGGCCGATGCCGGTGACGATGCCTGCGGCGGGCGCTTCGTCGTCGTAGAGGCCCCAGGCCGCGAGCGCCGAGAGCTCGAGGAACGGCGTGCCCGTGTCGAGCAGCTGGTCGATGCGATCGCGAACGGGCAGCTTGCCCTGCTGCTTGTGGCGTTCGAGATACCGCGCGCCGCCGCCTTCGCGCGTCCGGGCGTGGCGATCGCGCAGCTCGGCCACCAGCGCCTGCATCTTCTGGCGGTTCGCGGCGAACTCAGGTGCGCCGGTCTTGATGTGGCTCGCGAGTACGTCCATGTCGGTACGCGGCAACTACCAGCCGCAGCAGTCGGTCTTGAATCCGCAGTTCGGGCAGCGCCACACGGCGTGCATCCTGAACATCTCCACGTTGCAGCGCTCGCAGAGGACGGCGTCAGGACGCGGCTTTGACGACGGCGTCGTTTCTCGAGGCTCGCGCGCTGACCCCGCGCCCGCCGTGGGCGTCTGCATCACGTGACCTGGGCGGCGCGGCTCGGGGTCGGGCATGGACGAAGATTCTACAAGTAAAATGTCGGTACGTTGGACATGCGCGACCTCTGGCCGAAATTCCGTCGCGGTGTGATGAACGCCGTCGGCGCGGCCGGACGCGGCATCGTCGAGTTCTACAACAGCAGCAACCTGACGTTCGCGTCATCCATCGCGTACTACTCGCTGCTGTCGATCTTCCCGTTCATGCTCCTTATCTTCTCGATGCTCAGCCGCCTGGCGGTCGGGCAGGCGGGCAACGAGCAGACCGTCACGCACCTCGTCGAGCGCGCACTGCCCAGGAACTTCGACTTCCTGAGCACGCAGATCGTCGCGCTCGCTCGGACGCCGCTCGAACTGACGATTGCCGGGACCATGCTGACGCTCTGGGCCTCGATGGGCGTCTTCGGCGCGATCACGTCGGCTGTCAATCACGCCTGGGGCGTCGAGCGCCCTTACACGTTCTTCAAGCACAAGCTCGTCGCGTTCCTGATGCTGCTCGTCGCCGGCCTCGTTTTCGCCGGCGCGGTGTTCGTGATGACGACCGCCCGGGCGTCCCAGGAAACCTGGTTTCACCCGGTCTACGACTGGATGCCGTGGCTCAAGAGCGTCACCGCGTTCGCGTCCCGTTACGTCTTCCTCGCATCGACGGTGCTCGGTGTGGGCCTCATCTATTACTTTCTGCCCAACACCAAGGTCCGCCTGCGCGACGTCTGGTTCGGCGCCGTGCTGGCCGCGCTCCTGTGGCACGGCGCGCTCATCGGCTTCGGCTGGTATCTCAACGCCTTCGCCCGCCTCAGCATCAACGGCCAGATCGGCGCGGTCATCGGCTTCCTCGTCTGGGTCTTCCTCTCCGCGGTGATCCTGCTCTACGGCGTCGAAGTCACGGCCGCGTATGCGCGGCTGCGGATTCAGTTGGAGGCAGAGGCAGAGGCAGAGACGGCGCAGCAGGCCGCGGCCGAGCCACAGTAGCTGGCAGATCAGCGGTGAAGCGCGTCGCCATTCCGCGAACCCGCTATAGTGATCCCGATGCCGAATCGTCTCGCGCGGGAACGTAGTCCGTATCTGCTGCAGCACGCCAACAATCCGGTTGACTGGTATCCGTGGGGCGACGAGGCGTTTGCGAAAGCGCGCGAGGAGCAGAAGCCGATCTTTCTGTCCATCGGCTATTCGACCTGTCACTGGTGCCACGTCATGGAGCACGAATCGTTCGAGGACGCCTCGATCGCCGATGTGCTGAATCGGCACTTCGTGCCGGTGAAGGTCGATCGCGAGGAGCGTCCCGACGTCGATCGCGTGCACATGACCTTCGTGCAGTCGACGACGGGCGCCGGCGGATGGCCGATGAGTGTGTGGCTCACGCCGGACCTCAGGCCGTTCTTCGGCGGCACCTACTTTCCGCCGTCGACGCGGTGGGGCAGGCCGGGATTCATCGACGTGCTGAGCGAGATCGCGCGGGCGTGGCGCGAGGAGCGGCCGAAGGTTCTGCAATCAGCAGAGACGATCTTGTCGCGGCTCCGCGATGCGACCGGCGGCGGTGGCACCGGCCCCACGAGCGCGCCGGTCGCGGGCATCGAGGCGGTCGACGCCGGTGTCCGCGCGTTCGCGCAGGCGTTCGACTCGCGGCTGGGCGGCTTCGGCGGTGCGCCCAAGTTTCCGCGCCCGTGCGAGATCCTCTTTCTGCTCAATGCGTTCGCGCTTCGCGGCGACGAGCACGCGAAGGTCATGGCCCTCGACACCCTGCGCGCGATGGCGATGGGCGGCATGCGCGACCACGTCGGTGGCGGCTTCCACCGCTACTCCGTCGACGCCCAGTGGCGCGTGCCGCATTTCGAGAAGATGCTCTACGACCAGGCGCAGTTGGTCGTCGCGTATCTCGAGGCCACGCAGGCGAGCGGCGATCCGTTCTACGCGGCCGTCGCCGAGGACACGCTCGACTACGTGCTTCGCGATCTCACGAGCCCTGAGGGCGGTTTCTATTCCGCCGAAGATGCGGACTCGCCGGAGTTCGTGCAATCACCAGATCACCAAATCACCCAATCACCAAATCCTCATGCGTCCCGTGAGGGCGCCTTCTACGTCTTCACCGGTGCCGAAATTGACGAGCTGCTGGGCGATGATGCGCCGGTCGTGCGCCGCCGGTTCGGCGTCGAGGATGGCGGCAACGCGCTCTCGGATCCGCAGGGTGAGTTCCGCGGCTTCAACCTGTTTTACATCGCGCAGTCGATCGAAGACGTCTCCGTCAGGACCGGCCGCGATGTCGAGAGCGTCATGCGGGTGCTGCGACGGGCCAGGAAGGTGCTGTTCGACGCGCGCGCGGCACGTCCGCGGCCGCATCTCGACGACAAGATTCTTGCGGCGTGGAACGGCCTGATGATCGCCGCGATGGCGCGGGCGGCCCGCCAGATGGTCGACAGCCCGCGGCGATCCGAATGGCGTGCGGCCGCGATTCGCGCCGCGGAATTCGCCCGCGCGCATCTCTGGAACGCGGGCGAGCGTCGTCTCATTCGCCGGTATCGTGATGGCGAGGCGGCAGTTGACGCTTTCTGCGAAGACTATGCGTGTCTCGCGTGGGGACTGATTGAGCTGTTCCAGGCCACCGGCGATCCGGCCTGGCTCGATTGGGCAGTCGAGCTGACTGAAGTTCAGACCGCGTTGTTCTTCGACGCGAGCGACGGCGGCTGGTTCGGCACGACCGGCAACGATCCGACGGTGCTCCTGCGGCTCAAGGAGGACTACGACGGCGCCGAGCCCTCGGCCGCGTCGGTGACCACCGGCAATCTGATCCGCCTCGCGCAGCTCACGGGCGACGCCTCGTTGATGGCGCGGGCGCAGCGGACGCTCGAGCGGTACGGTCCCGGCCTGGCCGAGGTCGTCCGCGTCATGCCGCTCATGGCGGGGAACCTCGCGCTCTGGCACGCACGGCGGACCGAGATTGTGACGGTCGGCATGGCCGGCGCCACCGACACGCTGGCGATCGAGCGGGCGATCGCAGGTCGTTATCTGCCCTGGTCCGTCACGGTGCCGCTCGACTCCGCAACCCGCGCGATCTCGATCCGTACGCCGTGGCTGGCCGCGATGTCCGCCAGGGACGGACGCGCCACTGCCTACGTCTGTCAGGACTTCGCGTGCCAGGCACCGGTAGTGGACGCGGGCGCGCTCGAGAAGCAACTCGACGATGCGTCGGTGCCACGGCGCATCATTGTCTGATTTAATGATTTGGTGATCTGGTGATTTTGCGATTGCTGCGAAATATAATTGCCTCTGCATCATGACGTTTGACGTTGAAGTCGTTCTGAAAGGCCGCCATTTCGCCGTCACCGAGAAGCTGCTCGCGCCGTCGGCGGGCCCCGCGGACTGGACCGAGCAGAGTGTCCGCGACGTGCTCGTCGAGGTCCTGCGCGCGATCGACCGCGCCCAGAACCCGAAGGCACCACGCGACCGCGCCGTCTCGCTGACCGGATTCAGCTGGATCGTCGAGCCCTCCGAAGGGCAGTCTGTGATCGCCATCGAGATCCCGATGGGCGCGGCCGTCGCGGGACCGTTCGGCATCGAACACACGGCGCTCGACAAGCTCATCACCAGCGTGATCCGCAGCGAGCGGATGAAGGCGCCCACGGGCACCACAATTCATTGATGTATCGATCCATTGAGCGATTGACCCATTGACTCATTGGTCCATAACCTACTGACCCAGTGACGTCCGTCACGACCGCGCCCCGGCTGACTCCAGACCTCGCGGAACAGATCGCTCGCGAGATCTTCGGCGTCGCCGGCCGCGCGTCAGCGCTCCCCAGCGAGCGCGACCAGAACTTCCGCATCGATACCGAGGCCGGCGACCGCTGGTGCGTACTCAAGGTCGCGAACACCTCGGAATCGCGCGAAATGCTCGACGCGGAGAATGCCACGATGCGGCATCTGGCGGCGACGGGGCTCGTGCCCGAACTGCGGCGCTCGAGTGCGGGCGCCGAGATCGAGACGTACGACAGGTGCTTTGTTCGCATGGTGACCGGATTGCCGGGCCGTCCCCTCGCTCGCGTGCCGCTCCATGGCGACGGCTTGCTGCGGGATCTCGGGCGCGCGGTCGGGCGTATCGATCGCTCGCTTGCGACGTTCGATCATCCGGCGCTCCATCGCGCCTTCTACTGGGATCTGGCCGGCGCGCCCGCCGCGATCGATCGGTCGCTGAACCCGATGTCCGCCGGCGAGCTGAAGACAGCCATCGAGACGAGCCGGGCGATCTACGACGAGCATGTCGCGCCTCGTTTGTCGAAGCTGCGGCGAGGTGTGATTCACGGCGACGTCAACGACTACAACGTCCTGGTCGATCCGATTGCCCAGCTGGTCACCGGCATCGTCGACTTCGGCGACATGGTCGTGAGCCACTCGGCGAACGACGCCGCGATCGCGATGGCCTACGCGTCGCTCGACAAGGCCGATCCACTTGGGGCGGCAGCACTCGTGGCCGCCGGGTATCACGAAGCCAATCCACTGAACGAGGACGAGATCGCCGCGCTCTTCGGGCTGATGTTGACGCGCCTGTCGCTCAGCGTGTGCGTCGCCGTTGACCAGCAGGCGGCGCGTCCCGGCAGTGATTACCTCGGTATCAGCCAGGGACCGATCGCGCGCACGTTGCCGGTGCTCGCGGCGGTTCATCCAAGACTGGCGCACTACCGGCTTCGGGACGCCTGCGGACTCGAGCCGGTTCCGCACACTCCACGCGTTGTCGCGTGGCTGAAAGAGAACGCCGGGCGCATCGCGCCGCTGACCGGTCACGATTTCAGCGAGGCACCGGTAGTTGGCCTGGACTTCAGCGCGGGCAGCACGCTTGTCGCGAGCAATCCGGCCGACAACGCCGCCGGACCGTTCAGCGCGCGTGTCTTCGCCGAGATCGAGCGCGCCGGTGCGGTGGCCGGAGTGGGTGGCTATGACGAGGCCCGCCTCATCTACGCCACTGACAACTACGCCACCGGACCCGTCACCGCCGAGCGGCGTACCGTGCACATCGGCATCGACGTGACGATGCCCGCAGGCACCGACCTGTTCGCTCCCCTCGACGGCGTCGTACACGGATTCGAGGAGGCGCAGGTCCGTCTCGACTACGGCCCCGTCATCGTCCTCCGCCACGACATTGGGGTCAGACCGGGGTCAGACCACTTGGGAAAAACTCCAAAGTGGTCTGACCCCGGTCTGACCCCAACCTTCTACACGCTCTACGGGCACCTCGACCGTAAGTCGTTGGAGGGATTGCACATCGGGAAGCAGATTCGCGCCGGCGAGAAGTTCGCGACGATCGGCGCGCCGCCGGAGAACGGAGACTGGTGGCCGCACGTGCACGTGCAGATCATCGCGGACATGCTCGACGTGCCGTGCAACTTCAACGGCGTCGCGCCCGCGAGCCAGCGCGCGACATGGCGCAGCATCTCGCCCGACACGAATCTCATCCTCGGGATCCCGCCGGAACGGTTGGCGACGCATCCGTCGATGGACGAGCTGACCGCGAAGCGCGATCGGCTCTTCGGCGGCAACGTCCGCTTGTCCTACGGGTCGCGGCCGCTCCAGGTCGCGCGCGGCTGGATGCAGTACCTCTTCGACGAGACGGGCCGCACCTTCATCGACGCCTACAACAACGTCCCGCACGTTGGCCACTCGCATCCTCAGGTGACCGAAGCCGTATCGCGCCAGCTCGCCACACTCAACACGAACTCACGGTATCTCCACGAGCTGCCGCTCGAGTTCGCGGAGGAGTTGACGGCCAGGTTTCCGCCTCCGCTGCAGGTCTGTTACTTCACGGCCTCCGGCAGCGAGGCCAACGAGCTCGCGCTACGGCTCGCGCGCGCGCATACAAGGCAGTACGATCTCATCGTTCTCGACGCCGCGTACCACGGGCACACGACCGAGATGATCGATGTGAGTCCGTACAAGCACAACGGCGCGGGTGGGGAAGGTGCGCCGGATTGGGTACACGTCGCGGCGGTGCCGGACGCCTACCGGGATCCCGAACACCGCTACGCGTCGGAGGTCGCCACCATCGTCGCGCAGCTTCGAGCGAAGCGATGGGGCCTGTGCGGTTTCCTGGCTGAGACGTGTCCGAGCGTCGGCGGCCAGATCATCCCGCCGCCCGGGTACCTTGCAAACGCGTACGCCGCGGTGAGGAGCGCCGGCGGTGTGTGCATTGCCGATGAGGTGCAGACGGGCTTCGGGCGCCTCGGCACGCACTTCTGGGCCTTCGAAGCCCAGGGCGTCGTCCCCGACATCGTCGTGCTGGGGAAACCGATTGCGAATGGCTATCCGCTCGGCGCGGTCATCACCACGCGCGAGATTGCCGCGAGCTTCGACAACGGCATGGAGTTCTTCAGCACGTTCGGTGGCAGCACGGCCGCCTGCGCCGCGGGCCTTGCGACGCTGCGCGCGACGATCGCCGATGGCCTGCAGGCGCGCGCGCTCGAGGTCGGAGACCATCTGCTCGCAGGACTACGTCAGCTTCAGTCGCGCCACGCACTCGTCGGGGATGTGCGGGGCTCGGGCTTGTTCATCGGTGTCGAGCTGGTGCGCGATCGCACGACGCTCGAACCGGCCGCGACCGAGGCCACCTCCGTCGTCAACCGGATGCGCGAATTGGGCGTGCTGACCGGCACCGACGGCCCGCATCACAACGTCATCAAGATCCGGGGGCCGATGCCGCTTTCCAAGTCCGACGCCGACTGCGTCGTCGCCACCCTTGACCGCGCGCTTCGCGAGACGGTCAACCTATAATTCCGCAGCGTGTTTTCCGTCGGAGCCCGCCTCGGCGCATATGAGATCGTTGCCCAGCTCGGAGCGGGTGGCATGGGCGAGGTCTATCGCGCCCGTGACACACGGCTCGATCGCGACGTCGCGCTGAAAGTGCTGCCGGCGCACCTCGCGACCGATGAGGCGGCGCGATCGCGCTTCGAGCGCGAGGCTAAGGCCATTGCCGCGCTCTCGCATCCGAACATCCTTGCGGTCTACGACGTCGGCCGTCTTCGCCCCGAGGGGGCGCCGGCGAGCCAGGGCGGCGACGTGGCGTTCGTCGTCATGGAGCTGCTCGAAGGCGAGACGCTCCGCAAGCGAATGACCGACGCGGGTTCGGCGCTTCCGATCCGGAAGGTCACGCAGATCGGCATCGAGATCGCGCAGGGCCTGGCGGCCGCGCACGAGAAGCAAATCGTCCATCGCGACATCAAGCCGGAGAACATCTTCGTGGCCTCCGACGGCCGCGTGAAGATTCTCGACTTCGGCCTTGCGCGGCAGGTGCCATCGCCGTCGTCGTCGACGACGGACGCCGCTACGCAGATCCAGCAGACCGATCCCGGCACGGTGATGGGAACGGTCGGCTACATGGCGCCCGAGCAGGTGAAGGCGGCGACGGTCGATCACCGCGCGGACATCTTCGCGCTCGGCTGTGTGCTCTACGAGATGGCGAGCGGCCGCAGACCGTTCGTGCGGGACACCGCCGCCGAAACGATGACGGCGATTCTCCGGGAGGATCCGCCGGATCTCGTTCGCGACAGCGGCGCAATTCCCGCGGCGTTCGAGCCCATCGTTCGCCACTGTCTCGAGAAGCGGCCCGAGGAGCGATTCCAGTCCGCTCGCGACCTCGCATTCGCCCTGCAGTCGCTGAGCGGCTCGTCAGCGGACGCAGGCCGGGCCTTCAGGCCCGGCGACGACGCCGGGGCTAAGGCCCCGGCGTCCGAAAGCTCCCGCAGGCGTCCCCTCATACCCGCTGCTGTCGCCGTCGTCCTCGCCGCCGGCGCGTTCATGGCGGGCCGCAACATCGGCCGGGGCCCGATTGCGACGACAGGACTGCACATCCAATCGTTTCAGCAGGTTACGGACACGGCCGGCGTCGAGACCTCGCCGACGCTGTCGCCCGACGGCAAGACGGTCGTGTTCGCCAGCGATCGCGACGGTTCGTTCCAGGTGTATTCGCAGCGAGTCGGCAGTCGAACGTCCACGGCGCTGACGTCGGGTCCGGATAATTCCGCGCCCGCGTTCTCGCCGAGTGGCGAACGCATTGCGTTCAGATCCGAACGGGATGGCGGCGGGATCTTTCTGATGTCGGCATCTGGTGAATCAGTCACGCGCGTGAGCAGCGAGGGCCACACGCCGAGCTGGTCGCCTAAGGGCGACGAGCTCGTGCTGTCGCATGGCGCGTTCTTCTCCCCGAACGACGCGTCGGCAAGCGCGCCCGGCCTCATCGCGGTGGACATCGCTTCCGGACGCTCGCGCGAAGTGCTTCGCGGCACCCAGGTCGCCATGCAGCCGGCCTGGTCGCCGCACGGCCAGCGCATCGCGTTCTTTTCGCTTCGGCAGAACAGCGGACAGCGAGACATCTTTACCGTGGCCGCGGATGGCTCCGCCGCCGACGCTCCCCTCGTCGAGGTCACCAACGATCCGGCGCTCGACTGGAGTCCGGCGTGGTCCCCGGACGGCCGCCACCTCTACTTCTCCAGCAATCGCGGCGGCACCATGAACATCTGGCGTATCGCGATAGACGAAGCGACTGGAACGCCGCAGGGCGAGCCGGAGCCGGTGACAACGCCCTCCGGCTACGCCGGACGAGTCGCGTTCTCGCAAGACGCCGGGGTGATGGCCTATGCGAGTCTAGACTGGCGATCGACCCTTCTGCGCCAGCCATTCGACTCCGTTCGCGGCCAGAACTCGGGTCCGCCGGCCCCGGTGTTCAAATCCACCCGGCCGATTCGCGACCATGCCGTCTCGCCGGATGGCCAGTGGGTCGTGTTCAACGAGACGGTGCCGCAGGAGGATCTCTTCCTGACGCGCGCGGACGGCCGCGAGTACCGGCGGCTCACCGACGATGCCGCGCGCGATCGCGGGCCGGTCTGGTCGCCCGACGGCCAGACAATCTATTTCTACTCGGATCGAAGCGGACGATACGAGCTCTGGAAGGTCCGGCCCGACGGAAGCCCACCGGCGGTCATTTCAAAGGAAACCAACGCGAATTTTCCCGTCGTGTCGCCGGACGGAAAACGCATCGCAACGTCCGGTGTGTCGGCAGCCGGCTTGCTGATTCTGGATGCCGGCCGCAGCGTGGACGCGCCGGCCAACCCCGAGCCCGCCGTGGCGCCCGGACAGATCTTCTGGCCGTTCAGCTGGTCGGCGGCCAACAAGCTCCTCGGCATCAACGTCACCAGGCAGGGTTCGATCGCGGGCGTCAGCGAATACGACGTCGACAAAAAACAGTACCGGTCGCTCACAGGAGCCTATAGCTCCTATGCGGTGCCCTTGTGGCTTCGCGACGGACACCGGTTTCTCGTGCGTAGCGGGAGCGGCATCGATCTTGTGGATGGTTCGACGGGCGCTCGCAAGGTCTTGACTGCGGTGCGCGGATATATGGTCGGCCGCAGTATCAGCATCGGGCCGAATGACGCGTGGTACTCGTACACGGAAACCGGCACCGAAGGCGATATCTGGATCGCGAAGATCAAGAAGTAGGAAAGAGGAGCCTCATGTCCCGTCGTCTCACGTCTGTCGTTGCGGCGGTCGCGTTTGTCGTGCTCGCGACACCGGTGTTCACCCAGTCGATGAAGCCCATCGACTTCATCACCGAGGTGTCGATCCGGTCGCATATGGAGTTCCTGGCGAGTGATGCACTTGCGGGACGCGGCAGCGGGACGCGCGATGAGTGGCTGGCCGCCCTCTACATCGGATCGCAACTCAAGCGGTGGGGACTCGGGCCGGCGGGCGACAACGGCGGCTTCGTGCAGGAGATCGAAATCGCTCGTGGTGAGTTGGCGGCGCCGCCCACATTGACGACCGACAAGCTGAAGCTGACGCATGGCCGCGACGTGCTCGTGCAGACGATCGGCACGCCGCACGCGTCGGGTCCTCTCGTGAAGTTTGCGAAGGGCATCACCATTCCCGCAGGCGCCGTCGTCCTGGTGCTCGGCACCGACGCGCCGGATGCGCAGGCGGTGACTGCAGCGGCGGCCGTCATCACTCCGGAAACCGATCAGAGTCGCGCGCGCTGGGATGCGACGGCCGCGAACACGCGTGTGGTGCCGCAGCCCGGCCGGCCATGGCGCGTCGTCGCCGATGCGCGCACCTATCTTGCAATGTCGCAGACAGCTGATGGAACCGTCGTGAAGTTCGACGCGGAGATCCGGCCCGGCCATACCTACAACGCGGTCGCGGTTCTGCGCGGCACCGACCCGGTCCTCAAGGACGAGGCGATTCTGCTGTCCGCGCACCTCGACCACCTCGGTACCCGTGGTGCCGGCGCCGACACGATCAACAACGGCGCGGACGATGACGCGTCTGGATGCGTGGCGGTACTGGCGCTGGCCGAGGCGATGGCGATGGGGAAGCGCCCAAAGCGGACCGTGATCTTCGGCTTCTTCGGCAGCGAGGAGTCCGGCGGATTCGGATCGCGGTACCTGGCGGACCATCCGCCGGTTCCACTCGAGAAGATCGTCGCGAACCTTCAGTTCGAGATGCTGGGCCGGCCTGATGAAAAGGTGCCGCCGCATACCCTGTGGCTCACGGGGTACGAGAGATCGAATCTCGGGCCCGAGTTGGCGAAGCACGGCGCGAAGCTCGTGCAGGACCCGCACCCCGAGCAGAGCTTCTTCACCCGGTCCGACAACATCCAGTTCGCCTACCGCGGCATCGTCGCGCACACCGTGTCGAGTTACGGACTCCACAAGGAGTACCACACGCCCGCGGACGAGATTCGTCTCATCGACTTCGCCCACATGACCGACGCGATCCGGTCCATGTACGCGCCGATCGAGTGGCTGGTGAACGGCAACTTCAAGCCGGACTGGCTGCCGGGGATGAAGCCGGCGCCGCGCGGTGGGCGCGGCGGCGGCCCGCCCATCGGAATGTAAGCCGGGCCTTCAGCCCCGGCGGACAACGCAGCCCGCCCACTTCTGACCGTCGATCTGCTCCACGTTGGTCGCGGGTTACCGCGCGATCGACGATCGTCCTGCAGGTGCCGTGGCATGGTTGCTGCACATCGACAGGGCATATGCCGTGGCGCCGTCGAGCCATTCTGCTCGCATTGTCGGCGGTCGCGATTTCCGGATGCGCGACGGGCGCAGCGACATCGGCACCAAAGTTAGCGCGCGACGCTCCCGCCCAGGCGCCGCAGGACGTCCAGGACCAGCCGCGGGCAAACTACTTCGTTCCCGCCATCGAGATCGTCGGATTCCAGGCCGGGCTGAATGCCGTCGACAGGCGCTTCTTCGACGACGGTTCGTTCAATGTCACCCCGGCGTCGATTCGCCGGAATCTCCGAGGCCCGTGGGTCGTCGACGATGATGCCTACGAGGTCAATCAGTTCCTGCATCCATATCAGGGCGCGACCTACCACAACATCGCGCGTTCCGCGGGACTGAACTACTGGCAAGCGACTGCCTACACGTTCGCCGGCAGCGCGCTGTGGGAAATCGCGGGCGAGACAACGTCGCCATCTATCAACGATCAGATCGCCAGCGGACTCGCCGGATCGTTCTTCGGCGAGACGCTGTTCCGCGCGGCAAACCTCCTCATCGACAAGGCGGACGGCCGGCCCGGACCGGGCCGGACAATGATCGTCGCGCTGCTGTCACCGGCGACGGCGTTCAACCGAATCGTGTTCGGCAACAGGTTCGATGCGGTCATGCCGACGTTCGAGCCCATGTACGACGCGCGATTCCAGATCGGCACGAGCGCTTTGTTGCGGCGGCGGACGTCGAACACACCGGCCCGGCTGCTCCGCGATGAATCCCTGATCGACGTTTCGCTCGAGTACGGTCTGCCCGGAAAACCTGGGTACACGTACAGCCGCCCGTTCGACTACTTCACGGTTCGGGCGACGGGCTCGAGCGAGAACGGACTCGAGAGCGTCACGAGTCACGGCCTGCTGGCGGGAAGAACGTACGACGCGGGCAACAACGGTCACGGAGTCTGGGGCTTGTTCGGGGTCTACGACTACATGTCGCCGAACCTGTTTCGGGTGTCGACGACTGCGGTGTCGCTTGGCAGCGTGACGCAATGGTGGTCGCCGCGCGGCCTGGGCATTCAGCTGGCTCTGAATGGCGGCGTCGGTTGGGCGGCCGCCCAGACGTTGAGTGACGATGGTGACTATCACTACGGACTGGCGCCGCAGGCATCCATGGCGATTCGACTCACCGGATCCGATCGGGTCTCGCTCGATGCCGGCCTTCGCGGGTATCTCGTGAGCGACATCGGCGGGTATCCGACGCCCGCCAACGATGTGATCGTCCGCGGTGATGTGGCACTCGGGCTGCGACTCGCAAACCGGCAGGCGGTGTCGGTCCGCTATCTCTTCAATCAGCGCATCGCGACGCTTCCTGACCTCACGTCCGGGCGGCAGCGTCGCGAAACAATCGGCGTCTTCTACACACTGCTGGGACCGCACGGTTTCGGCGCGTCCCGCTGGAAGCACTAGGCCTGAGGAGGCAACATGAACATCTCGAGATACGGCACGACCGCGGGGATCGCGGCGGCATTCGCGCTCGTCATCGCGTCCGGCTGCGCGGCGCCAAGCGCCGACTCCACGTCCGCGAAGCCGCCGGAGACCGGCGTCAATTGCGACAAGGTGACCGCGCTCAAGAGCGACATGCGGAAGCTCTGGACCGATCACGTGGTCTGGACGCGGGTCTACGTGATGGAAGCGGTGGCCGACCAGCCTGGCGCACAGGCGGCCGCAACACGGTTGATGAAGAACCAGGAGGATATCGGCGACGCGGTGGGGAAGTTCTACGGCGCGGCCGCGGATGACAAGCTCACGGCGCTCCTGAAGGAGCACATCTCCATCGCCGTGGACATCGTCAAGGCGGCGAAGAGCGGCGACAACGCGCGCCAGGTCGCGGCCGAGGGCACATGGGAGCAGAACGCCGATCAGATCGCCGGGCTGCTGAGCGGCGCCAATCCGAACTGGCCGGAAGCGACGTTGAAGTCGTTTCTGCGGGAGCACCTGGCAACCACCCGTGACGAGGTCGTCGCGAGGCTGGGCAAGAAGTGGGACGCCGACGTCACTGCGTTCGACAAAGTGTATGACCACATGCTCAAGGTGGCGGACGCGTTGAGCGACGGCATCGTGAAGCAGTTCCCAGACAAGTTCAACTAGCGGAATCCATGCATGCATACTGCCGAAATTGCCAAGTCGCTGACCACACTGTTTTCTGAACTCGTTGACGGCGCGGATGCGTCCGGGGCCGCCTACATGCTCAACTCGGGCGACGCCGGTTTGCTGCGATCGCTCGACAAGCTCTCGGCCGAGGACGCATCGCACTCGATTCATGGCGGCGCGACCATCGCCGCGCACGCCCGGCACCTGCGCTACGGCCTCACCCTCATGAATCGCTGGGCCACCGAAGGCGGCGATCCGTTTTCCGACGCGCTGTGGGACGAGGCGTGGAAGACGACGAGTGTGGACGACAGCGAGTGGGCCGGGGTCCGCCAGGGCCTGCGCGACGAAGCGCATCGCTGGCTGCAGTCACTCAATGTGCCGCGCGAGGTGACGTCCGAAGGGCTCAGCGGGATGATCGGCAGCATCGCCCATCTTGCGTATCACCTTGGCGCCGTCCGCCAGATCGCCGCCGGCGCGCGTGGTCCGAAAGAAGGCACCTTCCGATAGACTGGCGCGCATGCGCGCACGGGTCGTTGTCGGTTCGTTCATCACCCTGATGCTCGCGCTCGCGGCGGGTTGCGCGAGCCCGGCGGGGGAGCGGGCTGCCTCGACCACCAGCATCAGCATCGTGGTCGCGCCGCCGCTCGATGCGGCCGCCGCGGGCCGATTCGCAGCGCTGGCGCTGGCCTGCGTGCAGAAGGAGTATCCGAACAAGATTGCGCACGTGCTGAACTCCGCGGCCGACGTGAAGGCGCCGCACGAGCTCACGCCAGCCTTCTACGGATGCTACGACTGGCACTCGTCGGTACACGGGCACTGGCTGCTGGCCCGTGTCGTCCGATCCATTCCCGACGCGCCGTTTGCGCATGACGCGCTCGCGGCGCTCTCCACCAACATCACGCGGGCGCACGTGGCGGGCGAGGTCGCGTATCTCTCGGCACCCGGGCGCGAGACGTTCGAGCGGCCGTATGGGCTCGCCTGGCTGCTGCAGCTCGCCGGAGAGCTGCGTGAGTGGCGCAGCCCTGAAGGGCAGGCATTGTCCGCGTCGCTTGCGCCGCTCGAGACCGCGGTGGCCGATCGTTTCGAGCAGTGGACGAAGAGACTGGCGTATCCAATCCGCGAAGGCGAGCACGCCCAGACGGCGTTCGCCTTCGGCCTGGTGCTCGACTGGGCGCGGGCCAATCGACCGCAGTTCGCCGCGCTGCTCGAGCAGCGCATCCGCGAGCTCCACCTGGCCGATCGCGACTGCCCGATCGAGTACGAGCCGTCGGGCCAGGACTTCCTGTCGCCGTGTCTCGCCGAGGCCGATCTGTTGCGCCGCGTTCTCCCGCCGGCGGAATTCGCGACGTGGCTCACGGCGTTTCTGCCGCATCTTCCAACCGATAGCTCCGCCGCCTGGCTGCCGATTGGCGTCGTGACGGACAAGACGGACGGCAAGCTGGCGCACCTGGACGGGCTGAACCTGAGCCGTGCATGGATGCTCGACGGCATGGCGTCCGGGCTGCCGGCCACCGACGCGCGCCGCGGAGCACTCCTTGCCGCGGGTAAAGCGCACGCCGAGAGCGGTCTGGCGGCTGTCACCGGCGAGCACTACGAAGGCGGCCACTGGCTCGGCAGTTTCGCGACGTATCTGGTGACTGGACGAGGCAAACCGGCGAGCCGGTAGTCAGGCTGTTGATGTTGCTGCAGCCGGCCGTACTCCTCGCCACGGGTTTCGCGGGATGGGCACTTGGACGCTCCGGGCCCGTGCTGCAGCTTCCCGCATTCGCATTGACGCTTTTCGCCGCGGTGACCGCCCATTCAGGCTTCCAGTGGGCGTTCATCGACGGCACGCGGATGGACACCGTTGTCGGGGATCCGCGCGACGGTGCGCCGGCGGTGGCCGTGATCCTTATCGCGGCCATCGAAGCCGTTGGCCTGTGGCTGCCGTTCCTGATCCTGCCGTGGGCCCAGGCAAGCGCCCGCGTGTGGGGCGCCGCATACATCCTGTCTGCGTGCACAGCCGCTGCCGCCACGCACTACTTTCCGTTTGATGCGGGCGTCTTCGACGGCCAGATTCTTTCCCCGGATGGGCCGCCGTATCTTCTGGCGGCTTTCGCGTGCCTTCCCGTCGCCGCGGTTGGCTATCTCATCGGGTGGAAGCAGCGGCAGTTTGCACGGTTCGACGACTAAGCCGTGTCGATCGCCCTGCGGCAGTCGACAGGCGCAATGTTGTTCCCGTTCGTTCCCGTCGTTCCCGTCGTTCCCGTCGTTTCAGTGTGGCGTCCTGTCCGGCTCGCCACGCATTCCGTACATCACCAGCCCGAATGCAATGAGCGTCGCCGGCACGACGATGGCGAGGAGCGTGAAGAAGATGGCGGCCTGCGGCATCGGCGGCGCGACGCCCGGCTGCGATGCAGGGCCGGGTAAGCCGAAGACCGCTGCGAAAACACCGTTCGCGAGGCCGACGTACGCTGAGATGAATCCTGTCGCCAGGCCAAGGGATCGCTGGCGCGCTGTGAGGCGCAGCTCACGCCAGACCAGTCCAATCGCAACCAGCACGAGGCCGGTGAGAATCGCCGTGAGATGTGTAGCGAGCCACGCACGCGGATGGGACATGGTGGCAGTCGCGATTCCCAACCAGAGCGCAATGAACAGGAAGATGAAGCCGTGGCGCAGCAAACGGCGGCGTTGCGACTCGAGCAAGCTCGTCATGGACCATCCTTATAGCTCAGATCCAGCCATTGCCAAGATGCCATCGCGGAGGAAGGCTGGCCGTTGCTAGAGGACGATCTCCCCGGTGTCCTTGAGGATCCGGATCTTCGTCATGAACGGCAAAGACAGTTGCTGTACCTCTTCCAGGATCGACTGCGCCGCTGCGCCAGCAGCGACGCGGGGCAGGCCTCGAGCGCCGGGATGGTGCTCACCTGACAGGTCGAGTGGCACCAGGGACGATGCACAGAGTTGACCGTTGGAGAACGTCATCGCGGCCAAGAGTCCCCGGTGCGCCGCGCGATCGCTGCCGGTCTTCAGGTTCGTCCACAGTTTCATGAGCGCGGATACATCCGACGGATCGAGACCTTCGCTCAGCTCCGCGGCCGCTTCGAGGGCCGCCGGATCAAGCGCATCCGCCTGGAATACGAAGTTTCCGAGGCTATACAGGATCGGCCGGCCACGGTACAGCTCGATCCCGCGAATCCGATGCGGGCCATGACCAAAGACCGCACTCGCACCAGCGTCGATTGCCTCGCGCGCCAGAGACTGGAGGAAGTCAGCGGGCCGATCGCTCCAATTGCCTGGCTCGTGGGCGTGAATGCTCACGATCACGAGGGCTGCCGCGGCCCGGCACTGACGCACGGATTCGACGAATTCGCGCAGGTCCGCCGGATCCGCTCGATAGCGATAGCCACCGGTACCCGGACCGGAGGCGAAGCGCACGCCAAAGAAGTCGAGCGCCGCGTCACCGGTGACGCCGGCCGTGTCCGCGGCAACGCTTGGGTGCTCCGCCTGGATTCGCCGTAGTAATTCGAGTTGGGCGGATGTGACGAGCACCTCGCGAGTCGTCGCGATGGCGCTGACACCCGGGTGGGCGGTTGCCCGCGGGGACGAACGCGTTGCGCGAGCCTCGGCTCTGCCGGTGGTCGTCACCGACACGAACGCGACCTGACCGGCGCTCGTTTGGAGAAACGCCGGTGCTCGCGCGGCGTCCAGGTCCTGACCGGCGCCGGCGTGTGCGACCCGAGCCAGCTCCAGCGCCCGGCTCGTCTCGAACATGCTTTCCGCTCCCCAGTCAGTGGCGTGATTGTTGGCGCGGGCGACCCCATCCAAACCCATCGCCCGGAGGTCCTCCGCAATCCCTGGCGGAGCGACAATCCACATCTGCCCGAGGGCGTCCGGCCCGCGCCGCGGATCGCCGCTGACATCGACGATGGCGCTTTCCAGATTCCCGAGCGACACATCCGCGGACGACAGGAGCCGTCGCACCTCGGCCACGTCGTCGAGGCTCGAAATGTGCCGTGCGATGATGCAGTCGCCGACGACAGCTATCGTGATGGCCGCGTGGTCTCGATCGACGCCTTGGGTCATTCAGGAGGGATAAGCTTCGATGACATCGAACGCGGAGGAGGTCAGAATTCTTCGCGAAACGCGAAATCCGGCCTGGCCGAGCAGTGTGTGATACGCCTGAGCCGTCCGCTCACGCCCGCTCAGCATCGCCAGCAGCCCGAGGTCGGTTCCCAGGATCACGGCGTCGCGTGGTGTCGGCTGCACCGAGTCCGGAATGACCATCTCGATCAGGAGCAGGCGGGCATCTGGCGCCATCGCCGCGCGGCAGCGGCTCAGGATCTCCAGACTCTCCTCGTCATTCCAGTCGTGGATAACGCTCTTCAGCAGGTAGGCATCGCCGCCTGGCGGAACACTCTCGAAAAAAGTACCGGCCTCGAATGTCCAGCGATCCGCGATGCCCTGGGCGCCGGCGAACGCCGTGGCGGCCTCCCGCCGATGCGGCAGGTCGAACAGCACTCCGCGAGCCGTCGGAGTTGCGCGAAGAACCGCCGCAAGCAGCGCTCCGTGACCGCCGCCCACGTCTACGATGGTTCCAAACTTCGAGAAGTCGTAGGCCTCCACGACTGATGCGGCGGCCAATTCGGTGAGCTCGTTCATCGCCGCATAGAAGTTGGCCGCGTAGTCGGGACGCTGGCTGGTCAGGAACCGAAACGGTTCGAAGCCGGCCGGCCGATCCGTCATGGCCTCCCCGGTCCGCACGGCGTCGATCAGGCCCGCCCATGTCTGCCTCATGGTGTCGGTCCCGATGAGCAGCGCCCAGGAGCGTATCGAGCGCGGCGAATCAGCACGGAGACAGTCGCCCATGGCGGTCAGTTCGAACCGGTCACCGTCGAGCGATCGGCACACGCCAATCGCTGCGAGCGATCGGAGCAAGCGGTGCAAGCCGTCGGCGTGCACACCGAGCCGAGCCGCCAGCGCGGCTGCCGACTGGGCCCCGCCGGCAAGTCCATCGGCCACGCCCAGTGTCGCCGCGGCGTGAATTGCATGAGGAACCCACACGCCGGCGACGAGCCGTGCCAATTCGAACGCCGGTTCCAGATTCGCCAAAGATCCCGTCGTCACTTGCTGGGATCCAGGCTGCCGGCCGGCGTCGCCACGGGGCGAGGCTCGCGCGCGTACGGATCGCGACAGCTCTTCCAGATCTCGCTGTCCGAATCGGTCATGGCTTTGAGGCAGATGTGGCACTCATTGGCGAATCCCTGCCCTCGGACGAGACGTACGAGGGCATCGCGGCCGCCCACAGTCAACGCTCCCAGGAATCCATGCGCGCGCACCGACTGAAACTCGGGCCGGTCCTCGAGACGGGCGAACGCCGCCGGCAGCCCTCGTGCGTCCGTCGCCTCCGAGAAAGGCGATCCGGGGACGAACCGCGACCAACAGCAACCATGTACGTTGTTCTCGTCATCCACGAGCGCGTTGCCCAACACGCAGCCTCGAGGAATCCGATCGAGATCCGACACGGCGTTGACGACGACCTGTTCCATCGACACGTTGTGCGGATCGGCCGCATTGCCGAACGGTACGGTGCGGGAATCGTGGAACTTGACCAGATGCCGCACATCGGCGAGGAGGTCGCGAAGCCGGCTGCGATCCTCTTCCTTGGTGTAGACGATATGGACGATGGTCGAGACGCGCGCCTTGGCCGCCGCCCTGATCGCGCGCTCGTATTGAGTCACGTCGATGAATTCGAGGTGGTACTCGTCGTAGCTCAGAATCAGGATGTCGAGGCCGGACACACGCTCCATGAAGCGGTCCGCGGTGGCCGACGTCGCAGCCCAAACCGGCGCCGTCACGATCGCACAGAGCAGTCCCGTTGACCGGCACGCCTCGATCGCCGTACGAATCAGGGGTGGATCGAGCGACGGTTCGCCACCGGCGAGCAATGCCATGTCGTACAAGGTCTGGTCGATCGCGGCGATCGTGGCCGCCAGCGTCTCGGCGCTGATCGTGGTCGCGTCGCCGGCATAGTTGTCGGAGAAGCCGACCGAACAGTGCCGGCAACGCAGCGGGCACCGATTGTTCAGGTTG
The DNA here is from genome assembly GCA_035606665.1 of Vicinamibacterales bacterium. Classification (GTDB taxonomy): domain Bacteria; phylum Acidobacteriota; class Vicinamibacteria; order Vicinamibacterales; family SCN-69-37; genus DASUGC01. The sequence goes on from DATNEY010000022.1 coordinate 38,238, forward strand.
ATCGTCACGCTGCGGGCCGCGGTGCCCAGGGGATCGATCCCGTCGAACGCCGCGGGAATCATGATGACCTCTTTTCGCGAATGACATCTGCCAGCGCGTCGAAATGCGCACGCGCAGGGCGGGCCAGCGCATCGTGAATCGCCGGCATACGATCGCGACCGGCGATGGCGCGATCGCATGCCTCGGCCAGGGAGATCGGACCCTCGAGCCAGGAATCTCGAGTCAAGTACTCGTCGAGCAGGCCGGTATCCGACATGAATTCCCGAACTTTGCTCGTGCCGATGACCGCACTGTAGTACGGATCGATGGCGACGAGGGGTGTTCCCGCCACGACCGCGAGGATGCAGGCGTGCAACCGGGACGCGACCAGGCAATCGAGCGATCGAATCCACGCCAGTGCATCAGCGCCGTCGGCGTCTCGTAGCGTCGCTTCATGAGCCGAGGCCACGCGGAGGACGTCGGCGGCCGTCGCCGCGTCTCCGTACACGGCGCCGAACGCGCACACCTCGAGGTCCGCATGCGCGGCGAGTTCAGCGAACGAGCGGGCCACGTGCGCCGTGAACGCGGCCGCGCGCGCTCGCTCGTCGTCGTCCTGAAGGATCGCCGGCGGGACCGAGACATTGACCGCTGGATTGCGGTCGAGACCGCCGCTGTCTGCCGTCAAATGCGCGACAAATGCGTCGGCGTTTGACGAGGCGCCCAGGGCGAGACCAATCCGCCGACGTCGCGCACCGGGTTTGCCGGATCCTCGTGGTTGGTCGAACAGCGTCACTGGATCGGGCACGACCTGGACAGGGTCCGTCACGCCGCACTCCTGCAGCAACTGCGCGGTGCGCCGGTTCCGAACGCTGCGATACGTCAGTCTGGCCGCCGCCGACTGGACGTACTTGCGCCAGACATCCGCAAGCGCCGGTACGAATTGCCCGTCACTGCAGACGGCATTCCACACGACCGGACATGCGTCCCTGAATCGGTCCGGATACGGCCCCAGATAGCACGTCTGCAGGGTCGGATGCACGAACGGCGGACCGATCAGGAGGGCGCCTCCGCCGATGACAATGGCGTCGAATTCGGATTCTCCGCACCACCGGCCTTCACCGTCGATGCTGACGAACGGCAACGAGTCGGACGGCCATGGGCTGAACGTCTGGAAGCTCGCCTCCGGCAAGCGCGCGCTCAACTCGCGCCGATTGACCGTGTCGAGCAGGCGGTCACCGAGATTGTCGAGGCCGCTCGCGTTCCACAACGCAATCCGCACGGATCTAGTCCGCCCTCTCGCACATCTGCCCGGCTTCGACTCCGCCGCTGGCCGGTGCCATCAGAATCGGCTCGAACTCGGCCCATCCCCGGAGGTCCGTGTACTGTTTGTAGACGCCGCCGCATGCCTCGCGTACCGTGCAGGACGCGCACGGATCACCGTACGCCCGCATGACGTCGTTCATGAAGTCGTCGTAGCTGTCGATGACCCGGCCTCGATAGAGCATTCGAATGTCGCGATACTCGTTGTTCAGATGCAAGCCCGCGTACTCCCTGACGGTGCAGTACGGAAACCCTTCCAGCGTCACGCGGCGGCCGGCGGCGAGCGACGTCTCGATCGCCGGATAGAGGAAACGCCGGATTTCGTCGAATGCGGGCACCAGGCGCGACAGGCCGAAAATCGCGCTGCCGACTGGATGAAGGTTGGAGAAGTTGATGTGATCGACGCCAGCGTCCACGGCCAGCGCTGCGATCCCCGGCAGGTGACCGACATTGGTCCTGGTGACGACGGTATTGGTACGCACCCGCGCGCCCAGCGCCTTCACGTTCTTGATGCCTTGCACCGTGCGGGCAAATCCGCCGGGAGTCCCGGTCTGTGGATCCTGGATGCCGGCGCTGTCGCCATGCAGCGAGATGATGAACAACCGGACGCCGAGGTCCACGGTACGGCGCGCGAACTCGGGCCGCGCCAGCGAGATTCCATTCGTCTGCAGATGGACTTCCGGATACCCGCTCGATCGGATCAGCTCGAGAATCTCGACGAACCGTGGGTGAATCGTCGCCTCGCCGCCGTGAAGGTTGACCGCTTCGTACCCCTGTCCGGCATGGTCGCGCAGGAACTGCGTGACGTCATGCTCGTCAATACTGTCCGTCGTGTAGAGCGGTGACCCGACTACGCAGAACGAGCACTTGCTGTTGCACAAATCCGTCAGGTGAATGCTGAGACAGCGCATAACGATCTCCGCTATTGAAGGTAGGCGCCGAAGCGCTCGGCCGCCGAAGGCAGCCTGTGAACATCCGCCGCGTAGGCGTTCTGCCGTCCGACCGCCTCCTCGCGACAGGCCGCGTCGAACAGCAGCGTCCTGGCGATATTTGCGAACGCGGTTTCATCCAGCAGCTCGACGACGTGCAGCGCGCCCGCGTAGGGATTGTGTGCCAGCAGCGGCGCGAGAAACCGCTGGAATCCGAGGGGCCAGACCGCGAACGGGAACAGCGGAAGGGCTTCCGTCAGCCACGAACGCAGGGACGCCGAGCCACCGTTCGCCGCGACCGACCCGACATCGTCGGCCGTCGCCACCGTCCGCGAGTTGCGTACGACGAGCACGGGCACGCCGGCCGCGATCGCCGCGCCGATTGTGGTGGCGGAAATATTCAGCGACAGAAACAGATCGACGCTGCCGACAAGACGCGCGAAGTTGTCGGGCGTCACCGCGGGCATCCACAGATACCGATCGCCGGCCCCTTCAAGCATCAATGGCGCCGGCCCGACGTGAATCAGACGAACCTCAGGACCGATGTTCTCGAGATACTGCCAGAGCAGTTTCGGCACCGCCGCGCCGATCCGCCTGCCCTCGGCGTCAGGCTTGTCATGTTGCCAGCCAGCCGTGCAGAAGAGGACCGCGCGATCCGTGTTCTTCAGGCCCAGGTTGGCGCGGATGTGCCGGCGAACGCTGGACGCCACGGAAGCGGCCGGTGGCAGACTGCGGTAGGCACCCTGCGACGCCGGATGACCGATCGGTACCGGCACCAGGCGCCGATCGACCTTCTCAATCCAGGTGCCGATGTTCCACTGCTCGGCGCCGTAGACGTCGACCGTGGATCCCGTGAGCGCGTACTGCCAGGTGTCGATCGCGATGATGGGCAAGTCGTAGTCGAGGATTCGTTCGGGGTCCAGCCCGAAGCGGGTCAACGTGTAGTTGGTGGTGAGAAAGTCAGAAAGCACGAGCGACGACAGGTTGTCGTTGGCGACGCAGTCATCGAGCCAGACTTGGATTAGGGGCAGCGCGTGATCGGGAATCTCCTGCACCTCAAACCCGCTTCCGGCCAGCGCCGGCATGCTCCCGCTGTGAGCCATGAACGACACGGTGTCTCCCGCATCGCGGACCTGCCTGGCGACCGTGAGCCCGAGCGTCGTTTCGCCCCAGCCTTTGCGAGAAAGCGCGAGGAACAGGTGTTTACGTCCGGACATGCGCCTTGCCCTAGTTGAGGTACTGATTGATGAGCTGACCCGCCGTCGGCAACTCGCCGACGCGCGCCACGTACTTGCTCATTCGGTCTTTCGCGCCGTCGCGGGCTGACGTGTCGAAAATCAGCTGCCGGCCGGTGCTGACGAAGCGCGGCTCGTCGAGGATCTCGACGACCTCGACCACCGAACAATAAGGATTGTCGCGGAGGAGCGGCGCAAGGTACTGCCGGTACCCGAGCGGCCACAGGCTGAACGAATACCACGGTAGAGCGCCCGCGATCAGTTCGCGGACGGCGGGCGAGATCGGCGCCGGCGCGGTCGCTTCGATTTCCTCCAGCGTGTCGCCGCTGTACGAGTTCTGCACGACGATCACCGGAACGCCGGCGGCGACGGCGCGGGCATTGGTCGTCGCGGAGATATTGGCGGACAGGACGAAATCGACGGTGCCGAGGACGTCCGTGAACGTCTCCGGCGGGAGGGACGGCCGCCAGAGGTACCGGTCGTCGGTGACCGACAGGCTCAACGGCGCCGGGCCGACGTGAAGCAGCCGAATCTGCTCATCGATTTGTCGAAGGTATCGCCAGAGGATTTCCGGTACGGCGTGCTGCAGGCGGCGCCCCCGCGCATTCTGGACCTGGTGCTGCCAGTCAGCCGTGCAGAAGAGAACGACGGGAGCCTGATCCAGCCCCAGCCCGCGCCGCACGGCCGCGCGCGCGGCGGGGCGCAATGGTGCGTCGGTGCCGAGCGCGCGATACGCGGCCTCGGCGGTGGGCCGCCCGAACGGGACGGGCACGAGTCGGCCGGCGACGCGGTCGATGCCAGTCGCGCGTGGCTTGCTTGCCTCGCCAAACAAGTCGACATCGCAGTCGGTCTCGGCGGAATTCCAAATGTCGAGTGCCAATACTGGAACGCCGTACGCCCACAAGAACATCGGGTCGATGTCCCGCCGCAGGAAATAGTTGGCGCAACCGTGAAAGTCGCACAGCACGACTGAATCAGGACGTTCGCTCTCGATGCACGCCTCGATGTACATCCGGCTCAGGCCGTTCATGTGCGGCGTCAATTCGTCGAAAGGAAAACCCGCGGCCGCGACGACCGGGGTGCTGGCACTATGGACCACGAAGCGACAGTCGTCGCCGGCGGCGCGCAACTCCTCCGCGATCGTCACGCCGAGAGAGGTCCTACCCCACGCTGCGGAGTCGAGCGCGAGGAAGAGGTGTCTCCGGCCGCTCATTGCTGTACCCCTGCGGAAAGACCATCGCCGCCAGCCGTTCGCCGGTTCCGAGGTCCGTGTAGGCGCCCGACGCGAAGTAGACGCCGCGCACATCCAGCCCGTGCGCGATCGCCTCGTTGAAGAAGTGTCCGATCGACAGACCGCGAAGGTCGGCGAGCGGCCGGTGAAGAAACGCCGTGAACGCCGGCGTCCAGGCTGCGACGCCCCAGGTGTTGCGCAGATCGGTCGATGGGGGCTTCTCCTGCACCTCGATCACCCGCTGATCGCCATCGAGCCGCACCGGACCCAGTTGGCACGGGTCGGACGACGGGAACACGCCCAGCACGAGATCGGCGCCGGTCTGCGAGAGCGTGGCGCGGACTACGCCCAACGATTCCGAGGGTGTGAAGACGGTGTCCGGCAGCGCCAGACACACATTGCAGTCGGACACCCAGTCGAAGGCGGCGTCCACCGCCGCCGCCAGGCCGAGCGGCTCCGGTTGGTTGACGTACGCGAGGCTGACGCCCACGTCGGCCCCGTTGCCGAGGTACCGGAGCATTTCCGGCTTTCGATCCGAGGTCACCACGATGCATCGGGGTACGCCGGCGTCGCGCATGGCGAGAAGGGCGTATTGGACGGCCATGATCGGGCGCACGGCGCCCGTCTCCGGCTCGGTGACGAAGGCGATTGGCAGAAGTTCCTTGGGACACGTCATGGGGTTCAATCGCGACCCCAGGCCGGCTGCCGGCAGAATTCCGATGAATCTCGACCCACTCATGCCGCGCGCTCTCCCGTGCAAAACTTCTGAACGTCGGTCGCGACCGCTGCGATGCGGCGGGCCGCCACACAGTGCGTGACGGCCCGTCGCAACCGATCGCGATCTAGTCGTAATCGGCCTGCGGACCGCCGGGGCCGGCGTGTCCGCCGACGACTCCCAGGTGGGTCCTGGCGCCGGCAGCCGCCGTCCCCAGCTGCTTGAGCTGGGTCACCTGCGCATCGCTCAAGTGGAAATGGGTCTTGAGGCTGGTTGGGTTGTTGACGAGCTCGTTCGCAAACACCGGGTCCTTTGAAGCCAGTCGCAACGCGTCCTTGATAGTCAATGCCATCGTGCTCTCCTCATCGTTGAAGTGGGTTGCGGATCGATGCTGATCGTTGTCGTGCCATTCCTCCCGCCCCTGTCGCGGACTGCGTTCCACGGCGCTACACGGCCGTGGCACCGTCACGGCAAGGGATCTTCGCCTCCAATCAGCGCAAGGCGCATGTCAATCGCGTCACGAACCTCGGGTCTGGCCACGTGACGCGCCAACGCCGCTCGACCGGCCGGCGTCGACAGTGTCGAAAAACACATGTCGCATTCCGTTGTGAATCCATCGCGGCCCACGGCATCGATGAGTCCCGGCTCGTGCTCGAAGAGCGCGGCAACGCCATGGGCTCCGTGGGTCCGGAGAAACTGATAGTCGGGTCGCGCCCCAGCCGTCGCCATCAGATCGGCGAACGAGTGTTCGCGGAGATTCCCGAGGTAATACGGCAGGTGCCGCAGGTCACGATGGGCGGCCGCCTTCCCCGTGTGGCAACTGAAGAGGTCGCCGTTGGGATTCACGATCGGCGTGCCAATCTCGCAGTCGCAGCGATACTCGCTGGCCTTCGGGGCGCGCAGCGGCCCTTGACGGAGCAGCACCTTCTTGGAGAAATACGGATTCGGAATGACACGGCCACCGCCGTACCGCAAGCGATCGCCGTATTGTGCGTAGCGGCTGCGCACCTCGGCGTGTTCCTCGTCGTTCGAGTAGGTGATGGTAATCGTGATCTTTGGTATGCCGAGTTCGATCGCCGCATCAATCACGTTGTAGACGTACTGGTATGGGACATTGCGCTGATGGTAGGGATCGGAGCTCAGATACAGGTGCTTGAGACCCGGCAGTTGCCGCAGGGTTGATCGGGCCGCGTCAAGCGACGTGCCCCAGAAGGAACTCGTGAACACCGCGGCCGGCGTGCCGTGCGATTCAGCCATCGCGACGCCGCGTACGAGGCACTCGAGCCGTTCGAATGACTCACCCCCGGTAAAAATAATGAGCCCCACGCCGTACGCGCACGTCTGGTCGACCCAGTCCGCCAGTTCGTCCGGATCCGACTCTCGTTCCCGCACCGCACCTATGAAGCCGCAGTGGGCACAGCCGACGTGACACACCTCGGTTACGCTGACCAGAATGGAGCGAAACCGCGGTCCCATGAACGGCTCTAGTTGTGCTCGACGGTGAAGCCCGCCAACTCTTTCAGAGAACCCTGGGAGTGTCAAGGGTTGCGGTCACGATCGGTCGACGTCGCGTCTCAGAGGAGACTCGCGACTGGGCTATGGAGGTTCAACTTGACCGCAGGGCTAGCGGGGCCGAGGCATAAAATCATTCGGGTGCGCGGCAAACCAGGTGTCGCGGCCTCCAAATCTTGCGCGCATCGTCAACTGCTGGTCAGCCTTGACCGAGTTGCGTCTCTGGAGTTCGCGCTGCTGCGCGGCCGTGAGCGTAATCGTGCCTATGAGACTCTCGTCCGGATCCGGGCCGAGATACGCGTTCAGGCGTTACCAACTCGTTAATGCGGCCCACCACAAAGAGTTTCGATCGCCCCAGCGCCGCCTCCACCTCGTGCATGAAGTTGTTGCCATTCCAATGGATGTGGCAGTCGCCATAGACCACCAGGGTGCGATTGGCGGGTTCCTTGGCCAGATGCTCTGCCAGGAGATGCGGCATGAGGTTCGTCTTGTTGGGATAGCGAGCGAGATCCTTAGTTACCTTGGCTATCGACCAGTCGATTCCTTCATTGCCACCGACCAACCGGATGCGTTTCGCCGGCGCAAGGCCCTGGTTGACGTCCCGCAGCGTTTCAGACGACCGCGCGCCCGTCGTCACGATCGGGGAGGTTCGGCCGGCGCGGCGTCGCGAGCGTCAGCGGCTAACATTGGGATCACGCCGGGGTGGCGAAACTGGCAGACGCACAGGACTTAAAATCCTGAGTTCCCAAAAGGAACGTGTGGGTTCGATTCCCACCCCCGGCACCAATCTAATCAACAACTTAGAGTGATTCGATCAGCGTCGATTTCGGATTCACGATTGACCCACGTGGGCCAATGGACGATCCTGTCCTTTTCGAGGACTCATACATGTCTAACTCGCTTTACGAGGGAATCACCAACGTCGTGGAGATCAGTTCGAACATTGGTCGGGGCTGCCAGCACTGCGACCAGTTTGTTGGTCTGGAGAAGTTTGCCGAATCGATCACGCACTACATCACGAAGCACGGCTATCGACTCCTTCACGTCGGCACTCAGTCGGAACTGGGCGACGACGGCAAACCGCTGCATCATACGGTTGCAATCGTCGGCAAGTAGATCCTTCGGCATCAGCTGACCCTCCTAATCGCCTTCCGTGCGCGGTCGGCGGCGCGCTGTTCGTACGCCTTTTGGAGACTGTTCGTCCGAGTGCGAAGGTAGGTACTCGTCATCGTCGTACTCGAATGGCCCAGCGCATCGCGTACCTCGTGGATCGGAACGCCAGCCTCCAGCAGCTGAGAACCGGCTTCACCACGAAGGTCGTGGAGGTGCAGGTTGACCACCTTGGCTCGTTTGCAGGTGTCGAGCCACAACCCGCAGAGGCGACGCCGGGTGACTTCTTCGCCCGTCTCATTCCCGAAGACGAATGCCGAGTCCGAGAGGCGACCGCCATCTGGCCCGATACGACGACGGTCGAGGATGGCCCTGAGCGTCGGCATGATCGGGATTGAACGCTCTTCGCGATCCTTAGCCTTCGTTTCCAACACGATGATCTGATCGCCCCGAACCTCGGTCCATTGCAGCGTCCGCAACTCACCGGGCCGACAGCCGGTCTCGATCATCGCCATGAAGAAGTCGCGCACGTAATCGTCCGCAGCCTTGAGGATTCGTTCCTCTTCACCCTCTTCGAGGCGGCGGCGTCTACTCTTGCTGGCCTTGACGTGGATGATCGGCACGCCCTGAAGCGAGTAGAAGGGTGAGCGGGTCGCAAGGCCCTCCTGCAGCGCCCAATTGAATAGGTGACGACCGCTCTGTAGCAGGTGTCGCTCTGCGACCTGGCCCTTTCGTGCGCCCGCGAGTGTGCGCTTGCGGGCTCGCCAGACAGCGACGGCCGCTTTGATGTCGGAGGCAGTGACGTCATCGACCGGTTTGCTCCCGAGAGTCGCAACGGTCCCGTTGCCGGCGGGCACCCTGACACTGAGGAGGCCGTCGAGGTAGTAGTGCTTTCGACCGCCTCGTGCTGCGACGTATCGCTTTGCGACATCTGCAACCGTCAGTCGGGAATCGTTCCCTCGGTTCAACTCACCGTCTACGATTGCTCCGCGTCGTGCCATTTCTTTCGCTTTGGCGGCCGCGACCTCGACGGACTCATTCGGGAACAGCGCAGTCAGATCGACTCGCTGGCGTTTGCCATTGCTGAACACGCGGAGCCACCAGTGATGGCCGCATGTCCGCTGATCGGCGCAATGGCAACGCTTGGCTACTTCGTAGTTGCGTTTCGTTCTTCGTTTCTTCGACATTTGAACCTCCGCGTTCAATGCGGGCGACAGATTCGCCCGCATTGAAATTCCAACGGGGTCGCGACATGAAGTACAGGCAGAAACTGTGAGAAACACGCGCAATTGCCCGGCGCGCATGTTTCCCGCGTGGGGCAAGTCGCGTCTACAGGGATTCGGCTTCCTTTTCGACGGCGCGAATCGCGTCCTGTAAGTTGCGTTGCCGAGCCCTCGCAGCCTCCAAAGCTCTGCCCCGCGCAGTGTTCTTGACTTCGATCTCGACCAGTGCGCCGTCAAGAAAGGCGGTGATCGTTCCACGGAGTTCGTAGCCGCCCGGCAGGAACTGGGTCCCGCGTGTTGTCAAGTCCGGTGACAACCGACCGCAGAGTTGCCGCATCTCACGCAGCACGTCAGTCTGGTCGTCTTTGATTGCTTCGAGGGTGGCTATAGTCCGTGTCGCGCTGTTGAGTTCGTTCGTCAGCCGCTCGTAACGCCATGCACGATCACGCCGCGCGTCTTCCGCCCGGTCGATGGATGAGAGGGTTTCCATGGCTGTGCCCCTCACTCGGTAATTGGACGCGGTTGAGCGCGGAGGATGTCTAAGAGTGAAGGTCCCGACGATTCATTCCGTCGGTAATCCGCAGCGGCACGAATCGCCGCAGGGAGGCTTGCTGGTTCCGGGACCGCAGCTCGGTCCGGCCTCGCTGAGTGACATGAACACTTCGGAATCGCACCAGTAACACGAAAGACGAAAGACATTTCTACTTCTCCAAGAGACGGCGTCCGCGAAACATTGGAACGACCCAGACGCCCTTGGGCTCGCTCCAGCGAAACACACCGGGTGAGACTTGCAGTGCTTCGACTTCAACGCGACTTGGTTGTTGGTACCTTCTGATCAAGGCGAGCTCGCTCGCCGAGAGGGTGTCGGGTTCAAGCACACCCGCCACGATGAGGTCTGCCGTCTCATCGCCAAGTGGGTGAGTCCATTCCCCGTTTTCAAGCTGAACGAGTCCCAGTTCGTGCAACTCGTTCGCCATCGTGTTTAGCGAGAGGTCCGCGTCCGAGCCGGTCAGGAAGTAGAGGACGAGCTGCGGAGCGTAACCAGCCAGGGCGATTGCCGAGCGACGCGGGAACTCCTTCGGCCTGACCACTAGGAGCCGGTCATTGTCCAAGCCCAGCAACGCGCCCAAGCGATCCTCGAGGATGCGGACGTAGCGTGAGACTCTCATTTCACATCCTCGGCGTTCGTCCAGTTCCTGAGTTCGCGCCGCTCCGTCACCAGCACACCGTTTCGCCAGACCCTGACCACAGCGTTCTGATCAGGTGGGGTTGCGTGTTCGGCGGAGCACTCGGCCGTCGTCGTGGAAACCTCGGCGGGGGAGCCGGTCGGTTCCGGGTGTTCGTGCTGGTCGGCCGCGCCGCCACTGATGCGGCGGAGGATGGTGGCCTTGATGGACGCGACTTGTTTGATTAGAGATTGCAATCGCTCGCGTTCCGCTGGGGTTGCGTTCCGCACGACATCTGCCGAGGTCAGTGCGCCGCCGCTCCGGACGTGCGCCGATGTCTCGCGCTTCAGCGACAAGAGCAGGTCCACGGCCCGTAACCGCACTTGTGGATTGCTGTCACGCGCTAGCTTGCGAAGAATCTCGACCTCGTCCAATTCGACCGGCGTTGTGAGCGTGCCGCCGTTTGCGAGGTTCTTGTGGATGTGACACACCGGCGGCTGACTCGCGTCTCCGACACGCCGGGCGCACCGGGTGTTGTCGCGATTGACGAACGTGCAACGAGGAAAGCGATTTCGCATGAAAACCCTCAGAATCGGGGCTGATTGACCCGCCAGATTGACCCGTCGCGAAGAAAGGCCGTGTGAACCCCCAATCCGCACAGGACAACGTGTCCCGTCGATGCCGGTGGCAGCCGTGTCGTATGCGCGCCTTGGAATGCCGGTTGGACGTCGTAGGAGGCGCTAGGCGCGACTCTCGATGTCAGGGGCGAGGGATACGACATGCGAGGGTGTTCGACGTTATGCATGCGCCTCGGCGACGGACGCATGATCGTTGTAATCCCGAGGGATTCCCTGAAAACTGGCTTCAGCGGACCGACGGAGTTCCCTAACCGCGGGCGCGTAGTTTCCCATGGGTTGTCTGTCGCGGCTGTCGGCGATTTGCGGCTGTCGCCCCTTGTCGCGTCAACCGCCTGCCTAGAGGCTCCGATGATTTGTCGCCGACAACGCTGTCGCCACTGGTGGCGACCAGCCACGACATCGGCGACAGTGACGACGTTAGAGACTAGCCGCGACAGTCCCACACTCGTCACGGCACGATCCCCGACAACGGAGGCGTGACCCCACGCATCACGTACAACTTCGTTGCTGGCATACCGTGTGACTGGAAAGTGACTCCCAGTTTGTTGGCCGCTCTCTGCAGTGCTTTGCCGTTGTGACCGGCTTTCGCTCCCTCTGACCTGACATCGTCAGATTCTGCGTACCCACCGCGGCGCTCTAGAAATTCCTTCAACCATCGCGTAGCCTTTGCTCCCGCGCTTGGGCCTTCCATCGTCTTTGCCTCCTGCAAGATTTCCCGCATCGAACGAGAATCGACACCGGTCCAGTTCACTTTTCCGATCTTCAAAGAGACGTTGCTTGACGTAATGGGCAACGTGACCTCTTTTATGTCGAACGTTTGGGTCGGACCGATCGCGCCCAAGTTGTTCTTGATCTGTCCCAGCAGTCGCACGCTCTCGTCGCTCGGATCCTCGTGGGCAAAAAGGACGAACCGAGAAACGGCCGTGAACGCACGCGAACCCATCAAGGAGTTCAGGGGATCCGTTGTGTCGCGTTTGTTCTGGTGAAGGATGCCTAGGACAACTGTGCCAGTCGTATTGGCGAGCTTCACCAGCGGTTCCAACGCTCGCCGGACTTCGGCGTCCTTATGCGTATCCAGCCCCCCGTCAAGACGCGGCATCAACGGGTCGAGTAGGACAAGAGCAACGTCCGCGCAGTCGATGATCTTCTGCTGGAGCGCGGCAACATCTGTCGGCAACGTTGGCTCAACCGCAAGTCCATCCGGCAATTCAGCTTCAATCTTGTGGACTCGGTTTAGATCTGCGCCGCAGGCCATCAATCTCGGAACCAGCGTGTGTTCCCAGGAATCTTCGGTCGCGCAAATGAAGGCCGTCTTCGGCGTGCCGACATGGACACCGGGAAGGGCACCGCGAGTCAGTTGGGCGATAAGGTCGAGGGCGACCAGTGATTTACCTAATCCCTCACGGCCTGCCAGAAGTCCGAACTCGCCGATGGGCACGCGGCCTTCCCAAACCCACTGCACCGGCTTCGGAGTGATCGATGCTGCGGAGGTCAGTCGGATCGTTCGGCCGGAGTTACGCCTGCGTGTCCAGTCACCGATTCGAGCGACGACCTCATCGCCCCGATGAATATGTTTCGCCAGCGTTGGACCACCGGTCGCCTTAGCTGCTCGGTCGGAACTCGCATACGCCGCGCGCCAATCAGTGACGTCGTCGTTAACCAGTGCGCCGAGCGCCAGCCCTATGCCGAGTCGGAAACCATCTTGAAGATCTAAGCGCCGGAGGAAACCCGCCAGTGCCAGACGTGCGTCGTGTCGCGAACCCTTCCCGGGCCAGTGCTGCGCTAGAAGGCAGGAAATTGCGACCGACGTGACTGCTTGGCTGAGCGTTTCATGATCGATCGGGAAGAATTGTGCACTGGGGTTCGACCATTCGCGAGCCTCGCCGCATGGATGAATCGTCGGAGGAAGGACGGCGTAGCCATTGACCAGAATCTCCGCGATCCGTCCCGATGCGTCACCGGTCTTGAGAAAGTCGTAGGTGCGGTGCTTCGCGTCCGGACAGACGTACCATCGATGCGAAGCCGGGCGACTGCGTCGACCCTCACAACGGGTCAGGGGCAAAAGGATGTCGGCTGCCGTGATCGCTGCGTCGCAGTCCAGGTCCACGCAGATACGGTCGGACGATGGCTTGCCGCATTTTCCGCCGATGCCGTCGACGATGTCGGCGGCGAGGTAGTCTTCAACGTTCCACTTCCGCGTGGCCTTCTTGCGGCCAGACGGAACAGGGAGTATCGACCAACCGTCATCGATGTATGACTGCGCCAGTTGCTGCCAGTTCATCGTGGACCTCGGGTGCGAGCGACGTAACTCTCAACGATCTGGCAGCACTCTTGGAACGTTCTCCATTTCGACCGGGCCAGCAACGCGCGAACTTCTGGAGTAGTTTCCCAATCGAGACCGAGAGCAAGTCCGAAATCGTGGTGACGGCAGAGCTTTAGATCGCCTGTGCGCTTGGAAACGAAATGTTGGCACCTCTGCCCCGTACTCTTTGAGCTCACGATGCATCGCTCTCTCATTACTCCCGGCCTTTCGCAGCGTGGGAGGTGAGATACGCGTCGACGTCCTCGGCTCTATAGCGAATCCGACTTCCGCCGTTGACGAGCCACGCGCGAAGCTGGCCGCGCCTCACAGCACGACGTAGAGTTACGGCATCAAGGCGCGCGTATGTCGATGCCTCGCGGGCGGTCATCCACCGCGTCGGTGCCTTATCCACGACGCACCCCCGCGAAGACTTCGCCGTCGTAGCCGATGGCGGCGCGTAGTTTTTCGAACCGTGAGGTTGTGAGAGGTGTCAGCGGTACCGAACGAGCATTCAAGTGTGTCGACAGGACCGTGTGAGCAGGGAAATCCGCCAGGGCTGCCAGCGTTACGAGTGAATGACCTGAACTGCGAACAGCGCGCACGAAAGAGCGATCAAGACGAGCACGCAAGGCGTGCCTCCAGAGTCAAGGAAAACGTAAACCTCCACGTTCTCCCCGACCCCCTCTTTGATCGTTATGGGGGTGGGAAACGCCCGGGTGCCCCGTGTTTCGGGCCCACGTCCGCGTCGGTCAGTAGAACGACCTCATCTAACGTAACACGACTTCGATGTGTACACGCGCGTGTTCAGGTGCGTCCGCAGCTCAAATTCCCTAGCAATGAGCGACCTGAGTTGAATCCGCTAGATTCGACGAATTCTCGAAAGATGACCGATCGGTGAGATTCGCTCTGAAGCGCTAGTTTTCAGCAAATCAATCATTAAGTGGTTGGTGCGGCGAAAATTACTTCGATGTGAGAACTGGCAGTCTCTCGATTAATGCTGCGTGCATTCGAATTCTTGAGTCGCGGTGAGAAAAACCGGTCTTGCGCATCCCAAAGCACCCAGATCGATTTCACAATCGAGTTGGCCTTGTAGTTCACCACGATGTAGTTCTCGCCAGCGATGACTTTCGATTGATTGATCGTGAGGCCCGAGTCTTTGCAGATCTTGACCTCCCAGTCCTGGCCCAACCGGCAGAGGTCGCAGTGACCACCGCCCTTGGTGAAGGACTCGCAATGTTGAATGATCGCTTTTTCGATCTTCTCGGAAAGGTCACGTGCAATGACGCCGGCCGATGGCGGTGTGAACCCGAAGTCCTGAAAGATGGGCTGGATCTTGGAGTAGAGGTTCTTGAGCTTTCGGAAGGCCGAATTCACGGCCAAGACGATCCCGTCGCGCTCGTCGCCGGTCAGCGGCGTCCTCGTTCTTTTCGGCATCCAGTCGCTCTATCGGCAGCCGCCGAAATGCGCTGCAGAAACGGCGGTTCTTGGGCCGGTTTGCCTTTTCTTTGCCCCTCCGCTGCGACTGGGTTAAGCTGGCCGACACTCTAGCAACGACCCTTAACCCGTCACAGAACCCGAGAGTCACACGAGATGGCCCGGAAAGCCCAAGACCCAGCCAAGGTCGCCGAACGAGCGGCCAAGAAGGAAGCGGCGAAGGCAAGAAAAGAGCGCAAGGCTCAGGAAGAGCGTCAGCGACGGCAGCAGCAGCTTGAGGACGCTCGATCGGCCGTGAAGCGACTGGCGGAAGCGCGCGACGCCGCTGAAGCGCGCGCGACGAACCACGCAGCATTGCTCAGCCACCTGAACGGCTTCTATGACGAAATCGACAAGCTTGCCAAGGGCAAGGCCTTGGTTCAGTGCACGGACCTTGTCGTTGAGCAGATCAACGACATTATTCGTGACGCTAAGCAGATCATTTCTGACGATCAACACTTGGGTCGAGTCAAGGAGTTCGTTCCGGCCGGTGACAATCCGGTTTACCCAGACGTTCTCATCGTCACGCGAGCTGTTCAGCAGTGTTTGAATCGCACTAAGGATGACGTGCAGTCAGAAAAGAAGAAGGCGTTCTGGGCATGTCGCGAGATGCGTACGATTGCCGGAGCCTTGGAAGCGTTCTTGGAAACGGGTGAGTATCCGGGACCCGGCGACGTTCAGGATTACATGACCGGCGTGCCTACTGAGTCTTGGTTCTTCCCCGGCGAAGATGGTCAGAAGTGGTTTGACTTCGAACGCCTCGATCGACAAGGCATCGCCAGTGGGGAAGCGCCCCCGCAGTGAAGCCACAGAGGCC
This sequence comes from Vicinamibacterales bacterium, assembly GCA_035606665.1. Taxonomy (GTDB): domain Bacteria; phylum Acidobacteriota; class Vicinamibacteria; order Vicinamibacterales; family SCN-69-37; genus DASUGC01. Next base: position 53,888 of record DATNEY010000022.1, read on the forward strand.
TCGCGCCCCACTATTCGCACACCTTTCGCAGTACGACGTCGACTTTGTTATTCCTGCGCAAGGCCTCGATATTCCGTTGGGGATCGATCCTTTCCTACTGTTTAAGAGCAGAGATCCCAACGCGCGGTCCCTACATGCTTTGCTCCTAGAGGTGTTCAGTCGAGGCGTGGCTGCTGTGACGCAAGGCAACCTGGCAGAGGCGAGGCGCATCTTCAACTTCCCAGAGGTCGCCGCGATCGGGTTTGGCTACTCCGCGCACGGACGTCGGGGGTCCGGGGTCGGCAGCCACATGACGAGCCTGTTGATCGAGACAGTTGCGGGTTCGCCGGCACTCCGCGACCGTGGTGTCCGCCATGTCGAGGAGATGCAGTTGCTCTCCGCGGGAATCGGGCCAGATCGGGTAAGCGACATCGCCGCCAACGTGTTTAAGAGTTTTCTCATCGACTACACGCAGCGGCAGAGCGCGACTTGGAATCTCGACCTCGTACGAGACGTGCCAATTGCCCACGTCTACGATGCTGCTGACGGCACTTGGGAAGATCGTTATGAGGACTTGCCCGTTGGTCCCGATCGTCAGCCGATCCTCCTCGTCCCACGACGCTTCGTCCGCGCATTGCCGTGGATCAACTACGACGATTTTCTGAGAACGGAGTTCGCGCCTTACTTGGCGGCGAGGAGGCAAGAAAAAGCGTCACCAGCCGCCAAGACGGGGCATGTTCGAGTACAAGTCTCGAAGCCCGAGGTTGTGACGGTGACGCGGCAGGACGTGGCGCTCATTGAACGCTACGTGCGAGAACGCGAGCGGCAGGCTGCCGACGCGCTGCCGTCCTTTGACTACGTTGATGAAGACTCGTGTCGCCAAGCTCAAGAGTTGAAGGAGCGGCTGGAAGCACTAGGCGCCGGTCGTGAGAACGCTGCTGCATATCAACAGTTGGTCCTCGAGATTCTCAACTACTGTTTTGCTCCCGGATTGTCTGACGGCGAACTTGAGGTCCGAACGCAGGACGGAACGGAACGACGCGACATTATTTTCACGAATGAGTCTGAGGATTCCTTTTGGGACTATGTCAGAACATCACATGACGGAATCTTCGTCATGTTTGAGGCAAAAAACGTTGAAACGCTGGACTTGCCAGCTATCAACCAAACCGCGACGTACCTCGGCGATCGCCTCGGCACTTTCGGCGTGATTGTCACCCGCCGGGAGCCGTCCGAGAGCATTACGCGAAAGCTCTGCTCGGTGTGGAATGATTCGGCGCCAAAGCGGAAGGCGATTCTGGTTCTCTCGGACGCCAACCTGACGGAAATGCTGGACCTGACGTGCCGCAATAAGTCGACCACCAAGTGGATGCAAGCGCACTACCGGAGGTTTCGAACATCATTGCAGTAAGAGGGCTGTGCTGGTTCAACTGACCCCAGGCACCAGAGCTTAGGTTTGAGCGGCTGTCGCGGTCGGCTTTCGTTTGGCCGCGTTCGCCTCGGCCTCTTGCGCGTCGTTGAGTTTGTCGAAGAGCGGAGTCAGATCGAAGCGGTTCGTCTGTCCCGTTCGCATCTCACGCTTCAGGTAGCCCTTGCCTTCGAGGTTTTGAGCATGACGCCGCGCCATCTTGACCGAGATGCCCATGCGCTGAGCCAAGGTCTTGTAGCCGGGGAACGGCGGTTCAGCGTCCCACTTGAAACCCATCAACTGAAGAACGAAGAGTGCCTCGCCAGACGTTAGCGGATGTGGCTTGAGCGTGGCGTAGTGGCGGAGGAACGTCGAGGGCACAACGAGATAGCCGCCGGTCAACAGCGAGCCGTGTTTCCAGCGGCTGGCGTATGACCGTTTCGGACGTTCGGCGCGTTCGGGCTCAGGTGCGGCGGCCATCAAGATACTGGCGGAAGGGTGGGGAGTCGAACCCGCTCCCGCGAGGGAGCCTCAACGGTGTCTTAGGCCGTGTGGTTCACCGGAACCGAGCTACCTTCCGTAAGGGGAAAGTAGCACGGCGAACCGAGCTTTTCAATCCTTCCAGTGGGACTCCCGCTGCTTGCTACATCTCGACTTATGCTAATCAGCTGATGCTACATGCAATGTTGCTACTTAAGTGGACTCTGGTGTCCAGAGGGGAGTCCCACTTGGTGTCCAAGGGGAGGGCACTAAAAATGGCACCGGAGGGAGGAACCAGATTTCCCTCAAGTCGCTGATGGTGGAGGCTTTGTAGTAACATCAAATCGTCTTAGGTCGTGTGGTTCACCGGCTTTTTGCCGGCCCACCAAAGGCGCCCAGAAACGGGCGCCTTTCGTTTTGTACCCTGCCCCCTTTTCACCTCTATTTTATCCCGGACGGTCGGGGCGATCTGGCTCGCGGTCTCTTCCTCTTGCGTTGCTCGTGGCCTCAAGGACGCCGTTGGGCTGTCTGGCGACAAAGGATGTGTGGGCACGGGACCCGGCACCACGCCCGCGCTGCGTCAATTTGCGGACGTCGGGTGTCCTGCCTGACGTTTTACCTGGGGCATTCCCCGTGTGGGTCAATCGCGGGACAATCGGGTCAATCCCATGGTCTCAAATGTCGAACGAACCAAGGATTCCCCGTGAGAATCCTTGGTGTGTCGCTGTCTGATCGTTCGTGATCGCGTGCGTGCCACGACTTAAAATCCTGAGGGCTCAAAAGGCCCGTGTGGGTTCGATTCCCACCCCCGGCACTTAGAATCAACGACTTACGGGACACGTCGAAACCGAACTGCGAGTAGTCGGGGAGCGATTGTGCCCAATACTGTGCCCGACGACGACCAGAATGGTTAGGTAAGCGTCGTCTCAATCTTGGTATCGCTGTATTTCATGACGCCTCTGAGTCTGAGTGTACCAAGGAGAGAACTGGCAGTCCTGGCGGGGATAGCATTTGCTGATGCGGCAGTGTCTATTCTGCGGAGGAACACCTGTCACTCGCGAACACGTTGTTCCCGAATGGATGGCTAGAAGTCTTGGCGTCGCGCGTCTGACTGCGACTTCAATCGTGGATCGTCAGCAAGTCGGTGGATCTTGGCAGACCGTTGGAAGCTTTGAGGTCGTTGCCAAGGCTATCTGCAAGACGTGCAACGGGGAGTGGCTTGCTCAGGAGGAGAATCGGGTGAAGCCCTACCTCGAGCCCATTCTGCACGGAAAGCGCGAACGATTGGACGAGGCGAGTAGAGAATGGCTGGCTGCTTGGATCTGGAAGACGTTTCTCGTGATGGACACCCTCTACAAACCGAGGACATTCACGGTTGGTGATGCGGAACGGTTCCTCAAGTATCGCGTTCCGCCCCGCAAAGATGCTTGGATACTGATCGGTCGAATCAAGCCTGGTCCGAACTTGTCAACCGGCGGGCGGGCAATTACGCCGATCGTTACGTCAGTGACCGGGAAAGAGGAGGGCAATGCGAGCGTCTGGACCGTTAAGGTGGGATCGTTCGTTGCCCAGGCGATTCATCTGGTCCGAGGCCCCGAATGTCCTCGCCTGAGCTTTGTGATCAGGCCGGATCGTTTCGCGTCTAAACTCTCTTCGATTTGGCCCCCGGCTGGAGAAGTTCATGGGTCGATACCGCTTGAGCCTGATGACTTTCATGAGCTCGCACTGAGGCTTCGTGGTTCGAGCCGATGCGGTTGGATGAAGAGTTGACGATTGAATGTACCCGAGCCTGTGCCCATGCTTAGCCCAAGGCTATCCAGCGGCACCCGACGGAATCACAATCCGGGCGATCCGAATGGTCGAGACCTTTCATTGTTCCGTGCAAGAATGACCCACAGGAGGACTCAAAATCTTTATAGGGATCACCCAGCTTGTGGGGCCGATTCCCTCCTCCGGCACTAGATCCCAGCATTTCGTAACTCGATGAGCCTTTGCCCACGCGAGATGGGTTTGGCTCGATCCAGGTGCCCCCAGTGTTTGTGCCCATTTCCAGCGAATCCGGGGATAATCCCCGAGCCTCAGACTTGGGGCGAGAACCGGGCTTAGGGAACTCTTTATATGGCTGAAATCGACGATAGGCGAGGCGGTGGAACTCGGCGGGAGCTATTGCGCCAGTCTATTGTGTTTTTGGGTGTCGTCCTCACCTGGGCATGCGGCTTGAAGTCAGCCAAGCCTCCGAGCTCGTTCCCGCCGCTTTCGGACGCGCAGATTGTCCAGGTTCGCCGCCGATTGACCTTGATCTTGGCCGAGCAGTTTGAAGTGGGCCAGGACAGGGTTCGTGACGATGCGAGACTCAAGGATGATTTGGACGCGTCTGACTTAGAACTCGTGGAGATGATCATGGCTATTGAAGAAGAGTTCGCAATCGAAATTCCTGACGCCGACGCGTCCAAGTTCGTTCGAGTGGGTGACCTGGTTGAATACCTTCGCCAGAATCTGTTGCGTTTGCGGAGAGGCAAGTGAGCGGTGGAGGGCGCACGACACGCCGATCTTTCGCTCGGAAGTTACTCCCCTGGACGCATCAGGCCCTGGCGAGTTGGATCTTCGGTTCTTTGCTGTTGCTGTTCCTGTTGGCTATTTTCGTCTTCGGCCCTGATGAGCTGGCGTGGTGGCGCCAGAAGCTGTTGTCCCTTTTTTGCGCGCTGCTCGCCGGGCTCTTCGCTTACTTCCTGACCGGAAACGTCAGCGTTCTTTCTGGAAGAGTGAAGGTACGAGCCACTGGCGGGTTCGCAGTCTTCATTTTGGTGCTTTGGTGGTGGGGAAGTCCGAGTGCGCCCGTCAAGGTCGCGAAGATTACCGCCAACGATGTCGCGCTCGAAATCACGCTGACGGTGGCGGAGGATCTTGGAACCGATCCAGCGCGCCTAGCGGGGATCCTGAGGAACGCGCATGTGGAAATTCGCGCCGTTCGATCGGAGGCCAACGGCGTGGTTCCCACCGGATGGGTGCCGTCGCGTGATGGATTCCACTTGAAGCGGTCTGGCTTGGCTTTGATGTCTCGCTTCCAGGACGTCTCTGATCAGACCGCCCTTTCAACGGCCGGGGCGTGGGCCTCGTCTCTCCGGCGCTTCACGCAGTTCACGGGGGAGGTGGGACCGTTTGAGGACGAAGGTTCGTGGCGTGGAGCCATGTTTGAGGCCAGGCTGACGGCTGTGAATGTCGATGACGTCATGTCGGAAGTAATCCCTTTACGGGAGGACCGCGCTCAGGTGGAAGAGGCTTTCCGTGCCCAGGGAATGTTTAACGGTCTCTACCACGTCTCTCAGCAGCAGCGCAGCGAATGGCCCGACTACATCGTCGTTGAGTTACCGATTCTCGCCGAGTTGCGCTTGTTTCGATCAGGCGCCTTGGTGGGAACGTCGAAGGGAATCCTTGTGCGGGTTTGGGAGCACGATGAAGACGTTCAGCGGAAGCATGTTATTGCCTTCCCTGTGTTTGGCTCTGAAGCGTTGGAACGGAACGCTGTGCCCGCCGCTGTGCCCACACGCCACTGATTGCCATCTACGGTTGTCTATCGTCAACCAAGTTGCTGCGTCTCATCTTCTGAGGAAACCGTTGCTTTCGGCCTGATTACGACGCAGCAGTCAGACTTAAAATCCTGAGGGCTCACAAGGCCCGTGTGGGTTCGATTCCCACCCCCGGCACTGAAACAAAAGGACTTATAGACTGCGGCGCGGACAAAACGTCTGACCGGGTTCAAACCTCACTTGCTGCCGATCACGTACCCGAATCGCACAAAGCCGAACGTGAGCAAGGATAGAAGCGATGAGACGACTCCCTGCACGCACCGCGCATCGACACCGGCATCGCGCAGCGTCGCGGCGTATTGCGTGAGGTGGCGCATGTCCACGATCAGCACACGCCCGCCGGACTTCAGCACGCGCGCGATCTCGCGCACCGCGGTCTGCCGCTCGCCGGCGTTGTAAATGTTGTGCAACGCCATGCTCGAGAGAACGACGTCGAACGTCGCCTCGGCGAAGGGCATTCGGCGTGCATCACCCGTGTGCACCTCGACCTTGTCGGACACGCCCTCAAGCATCGCGTTGTCGAGCGGAGCGGATGGGGTATTCCCGCTGAGATCCTCGGCGTTCCACACGTCAATGCCGACCGCGCCGCCCGTGTCGAGCCGCTTGGCCGCTCCGACCAGAAACAACCCCCGGCCACATCCGACGTCGAGCACGCGCTCGTCACCCCGCCAGGTAATCCGGTCGAGGAAATACTCGCGCTCGCGCAGCTTGCCGATCTTGCTGTCGTAGATCATCCACAGGCCCATCGCGCCGCAACCCAGGCCGGCACCCATCAGTGGCCGGGCGATTGCGGCGATCGCATCGTGCCGCGACCACAGGCCGAGCAGGCGGGTGATCAGCGAGATGATGCCGAGCGCGGCGACGATGAGCAGATTGCGGACCGCTGACGGCGCGTCGAGGCCATAGTCGGGCTTGCGAACGGCTTTCATGGGCGCGGCGATCCTACCTGAAGGCGCCAGTTGCGCGCTTCCGGCTTTTCGAGTCTGACGATGAGCTGCAGGGCTCGTCTCACTCCGCTCTCGCGGGCTCGCTTCACGCTCGCTCGGTGCCGGTGGTGAACTCAGGTGCTCGGTCATCGGCGCTACACGTGTCAGTCTTCGGACGCGATTCGCATGGTCCATATGGAGTCGGGTTGAGGGGTTTCAGGCCGGATTAAGCGAACGAGCGGTCAGCGAGTGAGCCTCGCGAACGGAGTGCGACTTGTCTAAGCGCACGTCACCGGAGACGAGTCGCACGAGAGAGCGAGTCAGGGGTCTGGGGACGAAGTCCCCAGAGTGAGGGCGACCTATTCCGCGCGCAACGCCGCGATCGGATCCACTCGCAGTGCCCGCCGCGCCGGGACGATGCACGCGAGCAGACAGACGGCGAAGATGATGGGCCCGACCGCGATCAATCCGAGGGAAAAGCCGACCGGCAGCTCCATGAGTCGCGAGAGCCCAATCGTCAAGAGGGCACCGAAAACGGAGCCCAACGTCAGCTGGATCAGCGGGCGGCGCAGAATCGTGACGACGACGCGCGATCGCGGTGAGCCGAGCGCCACGCGAATGCCGATCTCGCGCGTGCGGCGCGACACCGCAAACGACATCACCGCGTAGAGGCCCGACAGCGCCAGTACCAGCGCCGCGACGCTGACCATGCCGATCGCCGCGACGACGTAGTTGATGGTCTTCACGCCGTTCGCGGTGACAGCGGCGAGCGTCTGGACGTCGCCGATGCGCAGGGCCGCGTCGGCCTTCGCCGCGCTGGCGCGGAGCGCATTCGTCGCGGCGGTCATGTCGCCGGTGACGAGGCCCGCGATCCGCACCGACGAGACCGCATGCAGATTGAGCGGCAGGTAGATGCCCGCGTCTTTGGGCGGAGCGCCCATGCCGAGGTCGCGCACGACGCCGACGATTTCGATCCACTGCTGCTGCGGTATCAGCTGACCACCGTTCGAGCTCGAGCGGTATTTCAGGCGGCGCCCGATCGCACTGCGGCCGCCGAGGACGTTCCTGACGAACGACTCGTTGACGACCGCGACCCGCGCAACATCCGCATTGTCGGCGTGGACGAGCAGACGGCCCGCGATTGGTAGAGCGTCGAACGCCGCGAAAAAGTCCGGTTCGACCGCGGCCGTGCTGACGAGATGCGCGCCAACGAGCGTCTCATCGGTGGGCCCCTCGCCGCCCGTTTCCACCTCGATCATGTGGTGGCCGTTCCACATCAGCGGCAGGCGATCCGCCAGCGCGACGCGCGCGATACCGGAGGTCGCGGCGAGATCCTCGCGCACACGGCGGACTGCGGCTTCAAACCTCGCCTCCGTCATCTCGCTAGCGCTGCTGAGCTCCGCCGTCAGATAGCGATTCGTCGGCACGCCGATCTGCCGCGCTTCACTCCGCCACGCCGCGGTCTTGACGATGAACGCGATCGCGGGGAACGTCGCGGTAACCGCGATCTGGGCGACGATCAGCACGGTCCAGATGCCGCCGAACTTCAGGCCGCCGCCGCCCGCGGTAGTCTCGCGCAGGCGCGACGACACGCCGCGCGTCATTTTCATCGCCGGCAGGATGCCCGTCACCAGCGTCGCCGCAATCGCGAGGCCGACGCCATACGCGATCGACATCGGCGGCAGCGTCGACGTGATCCAGAACGGCAGGAGCTGGCCGCCGTTTGCATCGAGGACGAACGCCGTCAGGCCCCAATGCATCACGCGTTGCGCGATCGCGAGGCCGGCGATTGCGGCAAGGAAGCTCAGCACCGACGCTTCGGCGACGAACTGACCGATGAGCCGCGCGCGGCTGGCGCCGAGCGCGGTGCGAACGACGATCTCGGACTCGCGGGTCGCGGCGCGCGCGAACATCAGCAGCGCGACGTTGCCGCTCACCAGCAACACCATCAGCGCGATGACGCCGTTCATCGACGCGAGCAGCCCGCGTTCTTCCGGATCGTTCATCTCAGACCAGGTCGCCGGTTGGACGCCGGCGACGAGCGACGCGTGCGTCGCCGGCCAAGCCGCCGCGTGCTGCGCGCTGAGCACCGCGAGCTCGGCGTTCGCCCGTTCCGGCGTGACACCCGGCCTCATCCGCGCCCAGATGCTGACGCCGATGCCCGCGCGCGGCTGCACGGCGCTGACGCTAATCTTCAGCGGTTGCCAGACTTCGTGGATCGACGGGAACCGGAAGGCCGCCGGCATCACGCCGACGACCGCGGTCGGCACGTCGCTGATGAGGACCGTTCTGCCAAGGAACCCAGGATCGGCGCCGAATCGATCGCGCCAGATCCGCTCACCAATCATGACGACCGGCGGCGCGGCTGCGCTCGCGTCCGCGTCCGTCAGCGTCCGTCCCAGGATCGGCGCGACGCGCGTCATCGCAAACGTCGACGCTGTTACTTCGGCGACCGAGATCGGCTCGACCAGTCCGTCGCCCATCAGCAGGTTGCGCGCCATGTCGCGTCCCGCGGCCACGTCAGTGAGCGTCGTCGTGCCGCCGCGCCAGCGCAGGAAGTCTGCGATGACGCGCGATTCGGGTTGACTGGCGGCGCGGTCGTGGTGCTGCACGATGACGATCTCGTCGCCGTCTGGCAGCGGCATGCGCGGCCACAAGAACAGCGAGATGAACGCGAACGCCGCGGCGCCGATGGCAATCGCGAGCGCGAGTGAGCCGCTGCTGACGAGCGTCAGCACGGGGTAGCGGAGCATCATCCGGAAGGCGAGTTTGAGATCAATCCAGGACACTGCTACCCGTAGAATACGCAGCCGCCCTATCAACATTAGCGTGATGTCCATTGTTTCGAGCGTCGTCAGCAGCGTCGCGACGACGCCGCCGCGTCTGGCCACGCGGGCGCGATGCGCTTCTTCGAGATCGCCGAGCAACACGTCGGCTTCGGCGCCGGTCGCGCGCGAAAGCCGGCGAAGCAGGGCAGCGGCCCAGCGCGGCGCGGTCATATCTTCACTCCGTGCGTCATCGCGTGGATCGCAGTCATCGTCGCGCGCACGGCGGCGACGCCGTCGGGGGTGGGCGTGACCACACGCCGCGGTTTGCCGCCGCGCTCGGGTCGCGGGTCGCCGAGCGCGGTCGTGAGGAGCCCCTTGTCTTCGAGACGCTGCAGCGTCGTGTAGACGTTGGCGCGCCGGACGATGCGCCCGGTTCGCTCGCTGATGTCGGCGGCGATCGACACGGCGTGGGCGTCGTCGTCGAGCCGCATGGCCGCGACCAGGACCATCAGTTCGAATTCGGCCAGAGTGGCCGCCGCCGAGGTTTTAGTCACAATGTGACTATATTTCAAAAACAGGTTGTCTGGGATCCGTGCGTTTTGCTTCCTCCTAATCGTGCTTAAGATCCTGAGTTCCCAAAAGGAACGTGTGGGTCCTTGGCAGCCAACGCTGGATGGATTCACGAGAGGGATGTCATGGCGCTGATCGAAGTGCAGGTTCGAACGGACCGACTATGCAAGCTGATCGAAGGCGAGATCAACAGCCGGCCGCTGGATGGTCCGTCGATCGATCACCCGGCAATCGCGGGAAAACTACTCGAACGGATCGAGTGCAAAGACTGCCAGTTCACCGAATCATGGGCAGACGACGTCGTCGGGTTTGAGAGCAAGTTCGTGTTTTCCTACTACAACTCCCTGGTAACGGAGGTGAGACCGGCAGGTTCTTTCGGTCTCGGTAGCCCGTCGAATATTGAAACAGCGGTGTACATCGGTCTTCGCATGAATGGGGACGGCGGCATCTGGCGGATCGAGTACGAATTGTTCCTCGCGCGCGGGGTGCTGTCCTTCCGCAAAGGCGTCTTTCCGATCGGCGTGCCGAGCGGTATCGCAATCGCCGCAGCCGCGCTTACCGGCTCCGGGCAGTTTGTCTCTGTTCGAATCGCGACTGACGCTGGTGATCTTGGGGCGACCGTGGTGAACAAGCTCGGTGCGGCGGAGTGGTGCCAGATAGTCCCAGGGGAACTGGCCGCCGAAGAGATCCGAAAGGTCCTCGATGCCGCGCTCGACGACGCTGTCCGCCCGCCTCCGCAGCCCGAGGCGTGGGAGTGGTGGAAGCCAAAACCCAAACACAAGGAGCTCCGTAAGGAAGGGGCGGCCCGATCCGCCTGGTTCCCGGCGCTGAGATACGCGGTGGCCCAAGGGGATATCACAGCTGTGGACGCTTGTCCGATTGCGGACATCGACGTCGACATCGAAGTGACGTTGACTCTGACGCCTCTGCCAGCGGCCGGAAACGTCTTACGGATGGTCGCAAGACTGAGTTGGGACGCAGACTCGACCTGGTGCTCCGTTGCTACCGGTGCCCTGTTGGGTTTTCCGGTTGGCATCGCGGTCGCCGTGAGAGCTGAAGACGAGGTTTCCGAGACGATCTTAGGCCAGAGGATCGGCACTGGAGGCTTCAGAGAAATCGCGAGAGACGATGATTCGATCACGTTCGAGCAGATCGCAGCGCCGCCGCCCCCGCCATCCCGCGAGTTCGAGATCACTTCGCTCTCGATCACGACGGAGGGAATACGGACAGAGGGCACGATATCGCCAAAGGTGCCCGCGGCCCTTCAGGGAGAGGCGACCCCTCCAATGGCAGGGCTGTCAATCGACTGCAATATCCGCTCAGTCGGTCTGAGATTCAATCCTGCTGAAGTGCTCCTCTGGAGCGTACCCGGCGACAAGAAACGCCCAGACGTCAAGCCGAAGCCGTTCGTCTTCGTAAATGAGGTGAGTTTCGATCCACCGGGCGCTTGGAAGATAGAGGCGAAGGACCTCCTCAAGTCCGCGGCGGCCTCAACGCCCGGGGATGTACTCCTCGTACTCAGGGACCCCGACACTGGTAGAGTGCCTGCCGGTACCGCCACGTCGATGTACCTCCCGACCAATCTCGGGGTGCGTTGGGTAGACCTGGGAAGAGTTCCGGTCATGGATCCCGAGTTGCTGGTTGGCGCCAAGCGGCTCATGAATAGCTACTGCGATTCGATCACGAACCCCTGGGCTCAGGGGTTCACGAAGCTCGAATGGGTCGACCCGTTGGTTGATCCGGACTACGAACACCGCGAACGTTTTCGCTTCTGGGCGATCGGCCTTCGGGACTTGCCTCGAGAGGCCCGCATCGAGTTCGTTGCAAGCAGTGCGGATGGTACGGAGCGACCGGTGGGCGTGGTCGAGGGCATGAAGGACGCTGTACTCGAGGTGCTGACAAGTCCCAAAGAGTCCCTCGCATTTCGAGTCCTGAACCCGTTCTCCGCACCCAGGCCGACTGTTGCGAGGGGCTGGTTTGTACCGACCCGCGGGGTGGCAGATCATGGCCAGTACGCGAACAACCAGATAGCGACACGCCGCGTGAACGCTGATAGTGCGTCAAGGAGAGTCCTGGAGCTTGGACCGGCACGCGTTCACTGGGGGACCGCGACGCGGCTCAAGAACGGGGAACGGCTTTTCAAGCATGGCAAGCAGGTCTTCGTAGGAGTTGTCAGAGGAATTGAGCGCATCCAGTGACGTCAGGGCGGTCAGCCCAGACTGCACTGGCCACGAACCGGAAAGGCTGGAACCACGTCGCGAAGTACTTTCACGGACGCACGGCGCTACCGGAGTACGGGCCGCTGGCGCCAACAGAAGACACCCTCAGGCTCCTTGACGATCCGGCCGGCGCGTGTGTGCTGGAGCTCGGATGTGGAAGTGGCCACTCGCTGCGCTACCTGGCCGGCCGCGGCGCACGTGAACTCTGGGGCCTCGATTTGTCATCGACACAGATCGCGTTCGCTGAAGAAACGCTCCGGCCGTTTGCATCGCGCGTGCGACTGATCGAGTCTCCGATGGAGGTGGACCCTGGAATCCCGCACGGTCACTTCGATCTCGTGTTCTCCATCTATGGGCTCGGGTGGACGACCGACCTGCCGGAGACGATGAGACTCGTGAGCGCGTACCTGCGGCCAGGGGGAAGCTTCATCGTGAGTGGCGAACATCCCGCCTACGGTTGCCTCGAATGGAACGGCACGCAGTACGCGATCGCCAGACCGTACTTCAAGGAGGGCCCGACCGAGCACGCGTCGTGGAAAGGCGTGCCGATCGTCATCCAGCATCAGACGCTCGCCACTTTCGTTGGTGAGTTGGTCCGTGCTGGACTGCAGCTCGAAGCTCTCCTGGAGACCCCGCTCGATCCAGCTGCGGTGAAACCCGAACACGCGGACCCTGCGCGTTGGTACTCGGTCGCGCGGGCGCAGGCCATGCCGACGACCCTCATTATCAAAGCGCGTAAGCCGCTCGCCCAGGCACGGCATCGATGATGACGCGCGTTCTCCTCGTGGCACTCGTCGCTTCGACAGCGGTGGCCCTCGCTGATGGCAATCAGGGCGACGTCAACATTCGCCCCGGGCGTGAGCGAGGTACGGCTGGCCCGCTGCCGGTTCGGCGCTCAGGACAGTGGGGCTACGTGAATCACGCCGGCGAGCCGGTGATACCGCCGCAATTCGAGGAGGCGGGACGAAAGTCGGGCCGCGGTGCGTCGAAACGGCGCATGGGGCTACATCGATACCGAAGGTACCACCGTGATCCCCTCTCGGTTCACTTCCGCGGATCGTTTCTCCGACGGGTTGGCGAGTGTGCGCTGGCGCGAACAGGGGAAGGCCAGTGATCCATCCGGCTACATCGATCGGACGGGTCGCATTGTCATCAAGTGCGACGGGGACGACGCGAACATTCGCATGACGGCCCAGCGGTGCCAGGGGAAGTTTGCCGACGGGTTTGTCATGGCGGAGGTTGAGATCTTTCGTTGTGCCGATGAGCCGGGGAATCCGAAGCAGTATCCGTGCAAAGGGCAGTGGATCAATCGCATCGGTTTCTACGACAAGACGGGCCGCCTGGCCATTCCTGGGCCGTACTGGTCCGCAGGTGCTGTGAGCCGATTCGTTGACGGACTGGCTGGTGTCCAGGTTTTTGGCACGAACCAGAAGGGTTTCATCGACACATCGGGCCGATGGCTGATCAATCCCCAGTTCGACCAGGTCACGTCGTTCAGCGAGGGACTGGCGGCAGTTCGGACAGGTCCCGCTGGGTGGGGTTTCATCAACAAGCGCGGTGACTTCGTGATTCCAGCGCAGTTCGTCAGCGTGAACTCCGCAGGGTTTTCTGGCGGCCTGGCGGCCGTTTCCGTCGATGGCAAGCAGCACGGATACATCGACCGCTCCGGAAGATTCGTGATCCAGCCTCGCTTCAAGGACGCAGGACCGTTTTCTGAAGGACTCGCGCTGGTGTGCTGCGACGAGGACCGTCTTCGTTACATCGATATCAAAGGCAACTGGGCTTTCGACCTGAAGCTTTCCGGAACCGTCTGGACCGACTCGTTCATCGACGGCGTCGCACTTGCCGAGCTTGAACGTGGTCAGCTTGTCTACATTGATCGAACGGGCCGTATCATTGCGCGCAGGGACGATTCGAAATAGCACCCCGCCAATTCACCAACGCCCGTATCTCTTCACTTCAGACCGCGAAGTTGATTTGCTCGACGCGAGGTGGTAAATCAACTCCTCCCAAACTGGAGGTGCATCGTGGCAATCGTCGAGAACGTCTCTGGCACGGCAGCCGTCGCGATCACGGGTAACGCAACTGGTCAGGACACCGTAGGAGTGCGCGCTTCCGGTGACGCCGTCGGGGTTCATGGCGACGGCCGCGGCTGGAATGGGGTGCAGGGTGTCAGTGAGAGCACAACGGGCGGCGCCGGAGTTTACGGCCGCAATGACAACGGGGCGGGTGTGCGAGGTGAAACGCGCGCGCGGTTCAATCCAGGAGTCCATGGAGTCCACCACGGTGCCGAAGGCTGGGGAGTGTACGGCGAAGCCAACAGCGGCACTGGTGTTTCGGGACGAAGCGACGGCTGGGTGGGTGTCTATGGCGAGTCGCTCAGCACCACCGGCGGAGCCGGTCTGTGGGGAGAGCACAAGTCGAACGGAACCGCGATCGTTGCGGTAAGCCTTGGTGGCGCCGCAGTTGTCGCGACCACCAAGGCCGCGAACGCTCCGGTAATAGCTGCGATGCAGGAACATCCCGAAGCTTCCGGGACTGCGATATTTGCCAGAGCGAAAGAGGGCGAAGCGTTGCACGCTGAGACGAACTCAAGAGGCGTTGCAGCGGTGGCCGCCTACAACAATCGCGAGGACGGTACCGGCGCGGCGATCTATGCACGAAAGGTGGGAGACGCCGGGCACGCCGGATTCTTCGATGGTAACGTCCACGTTGAGAAAAAGCTCACAGTCAAGGACGACATCATTCTGACCGGAGCTGACTGTGCGGAGGACTTTTCGATCGATAACGATGCCGAGGTGGCGCCCGGTACCGTGATGGTTGTCGCCGACTCCGGCCGGCTGACCCCGAGTTCCCGTCCCTACGACAGGCGCGTGGCGGGTGTGGTCTCAGGTGCTGGCCCATTCAAGCCGGCAATCGTGCTCGACAAGCGTCATTGTGACGACCATCGGCGACCCATCGCGCTCGTCGGTAAGGTGTTCTGCAACGTCGATACTGCAGTCGGGCCGATCGCGGTCGGCGATCTATTGACAACATCCGCCACGCCGGGATTTGCGATGAAGGCGGCTGACCGCGACTTGGCTTTCGGGGCGGTTATCGGCAAGGCCTTGGCGCCCCTGGCAACGGGCCGCGGCATGATTCCGATTCTCGTAGCCTTGCAGTAGTTGGCACTCGAAGCATTCGGCCAGCATCGTTCAAGAAAGGGCGCTAGTGCGGCATCTTCTTGATTCCTGTCGTATCGAGCAGTTTCCTGCCAGCGTTCGCCAGCTGGCGGCGTCCGCGTCAATGACGCTGCCCCTATCGCTGAAGGCGTTCATCCAGGCTCCCGGATGTTTTCACTCGCGATGCGTGCGAATCCATCTCAAGTTCCTGAAAGAGGGCAGTGGACTCAATGACTCGCTCAGAAAGATGCGGCTCGTCTTCAAGACCGCCGATATCGGCGTGACGGTCGCATCGCGCGAATACTTGAGCGGCCCTGCGTTTGACAGTCTACTGGACCTGGATGTCGCGAACGGCGTCACGATCACAGCGGAAATGGAACAACTGTTCTCGAACCGTAATTTCGTCGTCGGGAACGACGTGGTGTTGTACTTTGTCCGGACGCTGAGCCTCGGGGCCGCTGGCCTGGCTACCCGCAGCCGCGGGGTCGCGATGTTGGAGTTTTGGACGTCCGGCTGGACCCTTGCGCACGAACTGGGACACGTACTCGGGCCAGACCATCCGACCGGGGAGCAGTGCTCGTCGCCTCCCTGTGCGGCGCCGATCTCCCGCTTGATGACGGGCTGCGGCACGGCGTGCATCGAGGGCATGGCTACCCTGACACCAGATGAGATCGCAATGATGCGATCGAGCCCCTTCACGAGCCCGTGCGGACAGTAGCGATGCCAACCACGAAACCCGACGTGCTCACGGCGCTGTTTCCTGACGAACCCGATCTGAAAGGAGCCGCGGAGCAGTTAGGACCCGGGGCAATTCCGTATCTGGTGGAACTCGTCAACGGGCCGGATCTACACCTTGCTTCTCGGGCAGCCTTGCTTGCTGGTTGGCTCGATAGCAGCGGTTCGGTCGAGGTTCTCGAGCGAGCTTCGACTCGAAGCGAGCCGGCGGTCCGCGTGGCAGCGGCTGTTGGGGCCGGCAAATTGCGCAGGCCGCCTACTCATCTGGTGGTGAGCCTCCTGGAGGACCCGGATCCCGGCGTGAGAAAGTGGGCGATCAAATCCGCTGCGCACGTACGTGGCGCGGAAGTGAATGAACGCATCCGGCAGATAGCAGATTCCGACCCCGAGTCATGGATCCGGAGTTTGGCAGCGTCTCACAAGCACGGCGCCGACTCTGGATTCAGTTAAGCAGGAACGTAGATCAACCTGATCACATCGTCGGCAATCCGATCATTGGTCACAAGCCGGAGCGGCGGCCGGGGTCCCGCGAAATATGGCTTGCCATGACCGAGCACGACAGGGTGCAGGTAGATTCGATACTCATCGATCAGGCCAAGTTCGGTGAGGCTGTGCGCCAGGTGCGGGCCGGCAACTTCGATCTCCCCGGCGCGCTCGGCCTTCAGCTGACGAACCGCGCCCTCGAGATCATCCCCAACAAGCGTTGCGTTGGGGCCGACGGACTTCAACGTGCGCGAGACGACCCATTTCGGCTGCTTCCGCCACGCCGCGGCGAACGCCTGTTCCGCTGCACCCCACCCAGGATCATCGTCATCCCAGTAGCGCATGACCTCATACATTTGGCGACCGTAGACACTGCCGGCCTCCCGCTGAGCCTCGTCGATGAAGTGGCGGAAGAGCGTCGGGCTTGGCGCAAATGCCATATGGTCGACGTAGCCGTCCAGGGACTGGTTCATTCCAAACACGAGCTTCGCCACCCCGCAATCTTGCACCTTTCCGGCCGAGCCTTGCCAGCCTCCCGGCCGCCTGCTAGTCTGCGCCGTCTCACAACACGACGATGTCGCCTTTGGCCCTCCGCCTCACCATCGGCGCGACGGTGGCGCTCGCAGGTATGGGCGCGGCCGCGCAAACCACCCGGCCCGAGTTGGGCGCGGATCTGTTCGACGTGTCGTACGGGGGCCCGCCTCGTCGATTTGAAGTGCAGCTCGGCCCCGAGGCGATGGCGTCGCTTCGAGCGCGACCCCGGGAGGATGTGCCGGGCACCGTACGGGAAGGCGGCATCACCTACACCAACGTCGCCATTCATCTCAAAGGCGTCGCGACGTTCCGGCCGGTGGACGACCAGCCCTCCCTGACGCTCAACTTCTCGAAGCTCGCGCCCGCCCAGCGCTTCCATGGACTGCGGAAGATCCATCTCAACAATGGCAAGGAGGACCCGACGTTCCTGTGCGAGGCGCTCGCCGCGGAAATGTTTGCGAAGGCCAGACTGCCGGTCGCGCGTGTCGCACTCGCGCGAACCAGTCTGAACGGACGCGATCTCGGTCCCTACGTCGCGATCGAGGGATTCACTGAAGACTTGCTGGGACGCTATTTCTCGAACACGAAAGGAAACTTATACGACAGCGGATTTCGCCGCGACATTACATTCCCGCTGGAGAAACTGTCAGGCAAAGAGCCCGACGATTGGGCGGACTTGAAAAAGCTCGCAGCTGCCGGCGCGACGATGGACCTCGATGAGCGCTGGACCGCGTTAGGACGCGTCCTGGACACGGATAGCTTCGCCAAGTACCTGGCGATGCAAGTCATCACGGCCAACTGGGACGGCTACGCCATGTTCATGAACAACTACCGCGTGTATCACGATCCGGCCTCGGATCGAATCACGTTCATTCCGCACGGTATGGACCAGACGTTTGCCCGCGTGACGATGCCCCTGCTGCCTCCACGATGGGATGGCTCGGTGGCGCGGCAGTACATGGAAACCCGTCAGGGTCAGGAACTCTACCGGAAGCAGCTCGGCTTGCTCTTTACCGCCACGTATCACGCCGAGGCGCTGGCGAAACGCGTGGATGATCTCGCGGCCCGTGTCCGCCCGATCCTCGCCGAAAACAGCGAGGCGCTGGCAGCCCAACACGATCGCCTGGCCGCCGCACTGCGCGGCCGGATCCTGCAGCGGGGGGAATTCCTGGCGCGGCAACTCGACGCGCGCTAGGTCAGGCAGGGAGGAGCGTATCGCCGGTTATGGGAAGTCGATCTGGCTGCCCAGAAGGTCGTCGATGAAGTTCTCGATCGCGGAGTACCGATCATCCTTGACGAACGCAAGTCCGGTGAGCCATTGCCCATCATCCTGCTTCTGACAATGCGCCGGTCTGCCCGCGCACTCGAGCGCGTGGCTGCCGAGTCGCAACGTCACTTCGTAGGTTGCGCCAGTCTCGAGCGGAGTGTTTGAGAGCAGCCCCATCCCACCGGTGCCGATGTCAATGACGGTCGCGAAGATCGCCTTGTCCCGGAAGTTCACGCACAGCGAAGATGGGGCGTCCAGGCGGATTGCCCGGCGGCGGTTCACCGGCCTCGAACCAGATAGTGCTGCCGAGCTACGGGGGGTAGCCTTCATCGGACCCTCCTCAATATGTCTTTAAGCACTATCGGCGGTCGTTTTCCTGCCTGTATACGTAGATCTACGTAGGTCACTACGGCCTAACAAGTGGCTGCCTACAGTAGGAACGTGGCTACCACCGCACCGCGCCACCAAGTCCACACGCAGTGACCGCCGCGTGGCCTCGATCGCTTTAGCGAACGGCACGCGAGTTGCTCATGTGTGCCGCGCAGGCCCCTACCTGCGACTACGGACCGAGGCAGCAGGACTCCGGATGTGGGGACACCTGAGATCTTGAGCGCCTCGGTTCGTCTCTCACTCCGGTGTGACGCCATGACTTATCGCTACGACTCACTTTTCCTCTCCCTGATGCAGACGATGTTGATCTCGTCGGCCGGTTTCCTTCTGGTGGATTCTCTAGCCCGCGGCTCGGCGATGTCGAACGGCGCGTTGCTGATTGGGCCGCTGGCGGTCGCCTTGATGTGGCTCGGCCTTCAACAGATCGAGAAACCGTCAAAGAAAATGCAGCAACTCGGCCGGGAATGACATGGAGAGACGACGCGACTCCATGTTCGAGGTGATCCGGCACTCCGTGGCGCCGCCGACTGTGCTTCCCGAACTGCGGACCAGCAACCGGCGTACGACATTCGGCAGGGATCTGAAACGAACCGCCGTGACGGTGACCTGGGGGACGCTTGTTGTCGCGGTTGTCATTCTGTTCGTCGTCCTCCTCGCCTTCGATCAGGACGCCGCGCGCGGAGCCGCCCTCGCGGCCGCCGAGCAGGGGCAAGAAGTCCCCTGACCCCGGAACCCCGTGTCGGCTCGAGCCGGAACTTTGCTCTCCCGTACTTCGTTAACAGACGCATGAAAACTATCGCAGCCATCGCTTTGCTCGCCCTCGTCCTCGTTCCGGCAACGACCGCGGCGCAAGCAACGGACCTGACCGGTAACTGGAACGCCACGTTCACAATGACGAGGCCGGACGGGACGTCGCAGTCCATTACGTTCACCTTTCATTTCACCCAGAAGGGGAAAACCCTCACGGGCACGATCGGGCCCACGCCTGAACGCCAGTGGAAGGTGGAGAAGGGCCTCGTCGATGGAGCGAAGGTGACCTTTGAGGTTCAGCAGCCGGAGGGCCCGACCCAGCGCTCGTTCACACTGACGCACGCGAAGGGCAAACTCACCGGCACGATGAAGCTCGAGCGCCAGGGGCAGACCGGAGAGGCCAAGGTCGAGGCCGAACGCGCCAAGTAAGGTCGCTAACCGACCCCGACGACGGCGCTGTAGGCGACGTAGCGGACGACGGGCTCACAGCGGAGCGCTTCGACGGTCTCCGCGGACAGCTGCGCGGCGAAACCGAACAACACCGAGCGATAGATGTGGGTCGGCGTGAACCGGTAGCGGGCCGCGAGTGCTGCCACCGCGTCGTCGACGTTCGTCCCCGTGTTGAACGCCACGACGTACCCCGGTGCGCGGGGATCCAAATAACCCTGCAACGGCGCGGGCGACGCACATCGGCCGATCACCGGCTGAACGGCGGCCGGCGCCGCGGCTACGACGAACGACCACGCGTCGGACAATGAGCCGGTGGCGTTCGCCAGGCGCATGGAATAGCGGCCCGCTGTCGCAAAACGGAATCTCAGGCTGAACTGGCTCGGCAGCACGTCGTTGATCGCGCCAGTCTCCACTCCAATCACGAGGCCGTCCGGCGTCGTCATGGAAGCTGCCAGGCCGGCCAGGAAGTTCTCACCGAAGACGAGCACGGTCTGCTCGGTCGCAGCCTGCGTCACCTCTGTCGGTGCAATTGAAGTCACGCGCGGGGTGACGACGCTCGTAGCTGTCGGGGCCGATGGCACGCTGGTCGGGCTCGCGGGATTTGATCGCGTGCATCCAGCGAGGGACAGACCGGCGAGCACGATGGCGCACGCTTTGGTCATGGCGGGATGATAGCGCGACTCCTTTTTCAGCAAAGGCCCTGGCCATGTCTCACTCCGACTCGTCCGCCAGGCGTTGTAGTTTCACGTCGAGTGTCACGAGTTCGGCGTCATGCGCCTGCGCGAGCCAAAGATAGCTGGCGTCGTAGGCAGTGAGGCCAGTGCGCCTTGCGATCGCGAACGCCGCCGCGCACGGCACGGGCAATCGCCTGATTGGGAGGCTGAGCGCGGCAGCGAGGCTCACCCCGATGGCTTCGGCAAGGTCCGGCCGGCGGCGCGCCTTCTTCAGAGCGACATTGGCCAACTCGAAATCGAGCAGCGCAGGTGCCAGCAGCGTTTCACCCTCGATATGCGCAGCGAGTGTCGGACCATCGGGTTCCCCAAACGCGATGGCGCCGACAACCGACGCGTCAACGACGACGGCCATCCCGATCCTCGCGCACGAAGGCCGCCGACTGTCGTGGCGTCGAAAGCCCGAGGCGCCTCACCAGGCCGGACAAGTCGGCGACGGTCGTGGCCGTCGCGGCGTCGGTGAGGATCGCCAATAACTCGCCCTGCAGGGACCGGTGGTGCCGGGTCGCGCGATCCCGGAGCTTCCGAGCCAGATCTCTGGGAACATTCTTGACGGATAACGTAACGGTCGCCATGGAGCCATTATGGATCCAATTTGGCTCCACGACATCATAGCCCGCCACTCTGCAGGCAGGTCCGGCGCTAGTCCTGTCTCAGTGCCACCGTCGGATTCGTACGGGAGGCACGAATCGCCGGCAGGTACGCGGCGACCAGGCCCGAGGTGAACAGCAGAGCGGTGGCGAGGAACAACGTCGCCGGATCGAAGGCGTCGAGGCCGTAGAGTTTCGCGCCCGCGAGGCGTGCCGTGATGGCGGCGAGCGCCATCCCCACGACGGCCCCAATGCCAACGACGCCCGCCGCTTCGGAAATCACCAGCCGAACGATAGACGCGCGACGCGCACCCAAGGCCAGACGGACGCCGATTTCACTGCGGCGGCGGGCAACGGAGTACGCGATGACGCCGTACACGCCCACGGTCGCCAGCACCGCACCGACCACGGCGAACGCGCCGCAGAGCAGGGCGAGCAGGCGGTCCTGCGCAATCGACTCGAGCGTGATCTCGCCGACGTCATGGAAATGAAAAGCCAGGCGGCTGCTGCTGCGCGTGAGCGCGCTGCGAATGCCGTCCGTGACGGCGGGACCGGGAGTCCGGGGCCTGATGAAAATGTTCAGATAGCTCGACGACTCGGCCAGCTGGGATTCGGCCACGTAGACAATCGGATCGAACTCCTCCCGCAGGCTCCCGTGCTTGGTGTCCTTCACGACTCCGATCACGCGAAACGGCGTCGCGCCTGGTTCGCCGTTCCTGGCGCCCTCAGGCCTGAATTCCGCGCCGATGGGCGTCCCCTCCTCGAGGTACTTGCGCACGAATGTCTGATTGACGACGGCGACACGCGGTGCCGACGGTGTGTCGATCGCCGCGTCAAAATCACGCCCGATCACGAGGGGCGTGCCGACCGTCTCGAAGTAGCCGGGGCTCACGCGGTTGAAACGGCCCATCGCCCTTGTCGTGCCGCCGGGCCCCGTGACGTACACGCTCCTCCACCAATTGCCGACGAACGGTACGCTCGCTACGGTCGCGACACTGGCGACGTCGGGCAGCTCGCGCAGGTTGCGGACGATCGCGTCACGCATCACGCTGCGCTCCGGCCCCGACAAATCAAGCGCGCGCATGTCCACGTCCGCCTCGACGATGCCCTCAGGCGTGAATCCCATGTCGGTCCGTATCAGGTTCCGCAGGCTCTGCGTGAAAAGCAGGCCAGCGACGAGCAGCACCAGTGACAGGGCCACCTGCGACACCACGAGCGCTCGTCGCAGCCGCACGGGTGCACCGGCAACCACTCCGCGGCCGCCGCCCTGGATCACGGATCCAGGTGGTACGCGGGCGGCGCGGAGCGCCGGCGTCAACCCGAACAGGAGCGTCGCCAACCCGCCAAGCGACGCGAGGAAACCGATCACGCGCCAGTCGGGTCGAAGATCGATGAATGTTGGATCCACGCTCGAGCTGATCAGACCAATGACGATACGGCCAAGCATCGGCGCCAGGACCGCCGCGGCAACGGTGCCGGCGGCGGCGAGCATCAGGCTCTCGATCAGCAGCTGTTGAATCAACCGCGGACGGGAGGCGCCGATGGCGAGACGAACCGCCATCTCACGCTCGCGCGCGCTCATCCGCGCCAGGAGGAGGTTGGCGAGATTGGCGCACGCGATCAGAAGCACGAGTCCTGCGACTCCGAGCAGGAGCCACAGCGATGCGTCGTACCGCACGCGCAGTTGCGAGAAGCCGGAAGCACCGGGCGTTGCCGCCAGCGTGAAGCTCCGGTAGCGTGCCGCTTGGTCGGCGCTGGCTTCCGGGGGAATCGTGGCTGCGAACAGCGCCGACGACGCCGCTGCCAGGTTTGCCGAGGCGGCTTCGCGTGTCCAGCCGGGCTTGAGGCGGCCCATGATGCCGAGCCACCACATCGAGCGATTCGTCAGTCGAGGTCCGAGTGGGTTGATGATCGACTGCGCGCAGAGCGGGATCGCAAGATCGAATGACCGGCCGACCTCGACGCCGTGGAAACCCTGCGCCGCGACGCCGACAATCGTGAACGGCTTTCCATCCAGCGTCAGAGTCGTTCCGATCGCCCCTGCGGCGCCCGCGTATTGCCGAGTCCAGAAAGCGTGGCTCAGGACGACGCTCCGCGCCGGGCATGGCTCAGCGTCGTCCGCGGGGCCGAGCACGCGACCCGCCGCCGCCCCGATCCCTAGCGTCGGGAAATAACTTCCGCTGACGTACAGCCCGTTCTCGACGAAGTGCGATTCGCCCTGCGCGGACAGGTCCATCGTCGCGTGACTCCACGCGAGAACGCCTGAGAAAGGCTCGTGGCGATTCCGCAATCCATTCCAGAGCGGCGACGTGAACGCCGCGTAACGGCCCGCGTAGTTGCCGCCGACCTCGCCCGGGTTGCCCCGGTTGGCGATATCGACGATGGCGAGTTCCTTTGGCGATTCGACCGGGAGCGGACGCAGGCGCACGGCATCGAGCAGCTGAAAGATCGTCGCATTCGCGCCGATGCCGAGGGCCAGCGAGACCACGGCGACCACACTGACTGAGGGCTGCCGGACGAGCAGGCGTGCGCCGCCGCGAATGTCGCGAATCAGGTGGTCGATGACGTTGACGCCGCGGGCGTCGCGACACTGTTCGCGCTGCGACTCGAGGCCGCCGATCTGACGCAGGGCGATCGTGCGCGCCTCATCGGGAGGCACGCCCTTCGCGACGTGCAACGCGATCTGGTGTTCGAGATGAAACTGAAGCTCCTCGATCAGCTCGTCTTCGGAGCGGCGGCGCCGGAAGAGCGATCGAATGCGCATCCGGACGATGTCGAGCCAGCGCATGTCACACCTCGTTGATGTTGAGATTGACGACCAGCGTGATAGCCGCGGACAGGCGGGTCCAGTCGGCCGCCTCCCGCTCGAGATGCTTCCTGCCGGCGCGCGTGAGCGCGTAGAACTTGGCCCGGCGGTTGTTCTCGCTCGGCGCCCACTCGGCTTTGATCCATCCGCGGTGTTCGAGCTTGTGCAGGGCGGGGTAGAGGGAGCCGTCGCTCACCTGCAGGACGTCGCCGGACACCTGCGTGAGTCGCTGGCTGATCGCCCAGCCATGGAGGGGCTGCGCCGCCAGTATCTTCAGAATCAGCAGATCCAGCGTGCCCTGGACGAGATCGGAGGGTCGGCTCATGGCGTCCTCGGCTTCCTCTCGGTGACCGAGTGATGCTAGCGCAGTCTCCTCTCGGTTAGCAAGGGGTAGGAGGATTCAGTCCTGCCTGAGCGCGATCGACGGCTCGACGGCGGAGGCCCGGCGTGCCGGGATGAACGCCGCGGCGGCGCTGACGGCGACGAGCAGTGCGACCGAACCTCCCACAGTGACCGGGTCTCCGGGCGAGACGCCGAACAATCGCGACGTCATCAGCCGGGTCAGCATGAGCATCGCCGGAATGCCGATCGCGGCTCCAGCCGCCACCAGCACGAAGCTCTCTCTGAGTGTCGATCGGAGGACGCCGGCGCGCGTCGCACCGAGGGCCATGCGAATGCCGATCTCATTCGTGCGCTGAGCCACCGCGAATGCGATGACGCCGTACAAGCCGAGCGCCGCGAGCGTCAATGCGAGCGCGCCGAAGACGGTCGACAGCGTGGCGACCAGCCGCTCCTGGAGAAGCACGTCGCCGAGTTGTTCGGAGACCGTGTCGATTCTGAGGATAGGCAGTGACAACGGCGGTCCCTGCAGAATCGATCGAATGCGCTGCGACAGGTCTCCCAGGTCCGCATTCGAGCGGACGGCCAACATCATCGACCGCAGCCGGCGGGGCGCTTCGGCGTCGCGATAGGAGAAATACGTATAGCCCGGCCGCCTTGTCGCCTCTCGTGGCCCACCGATCAGGAAGTCACCCACGACACCGATGATGGTGGTGGGTTCGGCCTTGTCCTCCGGAAACCAGATGCGGTGGCCAACGGGATTTCGCTCGCCGAAATAATGCCGTGCCATGGCATTGCTGATCACGACAGCGCGCGGCGCGTTCACTCCGTCCGCCTCGGTGAAGTCTCGCCCCATCACCATCGGGATGCCCATCGTCTGGAAGAAACCCGGCGCCACAAAGCTCCGTAATCCCGGGAGTCCCTTCGGCATCACCGGCTCGCCTTCGATGCGCAGGCCGGTGCCGCTTCCAAGCGTGGAGAAGTCGCTTCCGGTCAAGACGCCTTGATTCGAGGCACTTACCGAGCTGACGCCTGGAATGGCGGCCACGCGCGAGATCGTGTCCTGCCAGAAATTTGCAGCGGCGGCGCCACGGCCTCCGGTCTGGCCGGGTAGCGACCAGACGAGGAGCACGCGATCACGATCGAATCCCAAGTCCTGGGACACGAGGTTACTGACGGTCCGCGAGAGCATGAGCGCGCCACCGATGAGCACGAGGGCAAACGCGACTTGAAGGACGACGAGCGCCTTGCCGACGCCGAAGCGTCCGCGCGCACCTCGCGAGCTGTCCGCGCCTCGTCCCATGAGCGCCGGCGCAAGCGTCACACTCGAGCCGCGAAGGGCGGCCGCACATCCGCTGATCAGTCCGCTCAGGATGCACAGTGCCGCGGTGAAGCCGAGGACGCGCATGTCCATGCTGACGTTGAGGTCCAGCGCGAGTATCGCAGCCGCGTTCGTGGCCGGTCCGGACCGGACGTACGCCATGAGTCCCGCCGTGGCCCAGGCGGCAAACACGACACCGAGCACCGCGCCGGCCGCCGAGAGCAGCAGGGCTTCGACCAGGAGCTGGCGGACGAGGCGCCAGCGCGATGCCCCGATGGCAAAGCGGACAGCGAGCTCGCGACGCCGCGCTTCGGCCCGCGTCAATAGAAGGTTGGCGACGTTGGCGCACGCGATGAGCAGGACGACGCCAACCGTGGCCATCAGGATCCAGAGCGATGCGCTGAACGAAACCCGCTGCAGAGAGAATCCCCGCGCTGCCGGGCTCAGGTCGATCTTGTCTGCGGCGATCTGGGCCCGCTGCTCGGGCGTCACTGATGGACCCGCCTCGGCCATCCGAAGATCGGTGAGCACGGTCTGCCACTGCGCCCGGATCTGTGCGACGGACGCCGGCGGCACGACCCGGCCGATGCTGGTGACCGCGACATTGCCCGGGTTGGGCATCGGAATCTCCGACATCACCGTTGGCTGCCAGAGGATCGGAATCCAGACATCCGTTGGCCGGCCGACCCATTCGCCCGTGAAACCGCGAGGCGCGACGCCGACGATTTCGTACGACGTCGTACCCAGCACGAGTTGCCGGCCAAGTGCATCCGTCGATCGCTGGAACCGGCTGGCCCAGTAGTCGTCGGAAATCACAGCGATGGCTGGCGCGCCTGGGCGATCGTCGGACGGGTTCAGCAAACGGCCGCCGCCTCCGCCAACCCCGATCGTCGTGAAGTAGTTGCCGCTGACGAGCGCCACCCGCACTGGCCCGCCATCGATGATCGGCGTCGTGCCTGGAGCGCCGCCGATGCCGACGTTGTACCGATCGGAGCGCACCACAGCTGCCAGCGGCGCGCTGTCAGGCGTCGCGTCACGCAGTCTTTGGTGGGTCGTGTATGGAAAGCTGCCGCCGATCAGGACGAGCTGTTCCGGCTGACGGACGGGCAGGGGCCGCAGCATCAGCGCGTCCATGACGCTGAAGATGGCAGTGTTGCCGCCGATGCCCAGGGCAAGGGAGAGGATCGCGCTGACGGTCAGTGCCGGACTCTGTCGCATGAGCGTGACGGCGTGCCTGAGGTCGCGGATCAGGTCGTCAAAGATCTTCGCCATCGCGTAAGTGGACCACCGTTTCGACGATGCCGCCGGAATCGCGGTTGGTTCCCTAAACCCGAGCCGCGCTACCTGGTTTGAGCAAACGGGCACCCACAGGCGCAGCTCGCGACGACGCAAGTCGAGCTCTGAGACGTACTTGCAAGGGCACGGACGTTGCAACCGGGGCGTGCACTCCGATTCAGGAAGGAACTACGTGCAGAACCGGCCCGCCGACTTTCAGATGTTCTGGGGCGAGATGAGTCCCTCCGAACACTTCGTTCAAATCTACGAGAGGGACGTCGTCCTGATGGACGCCCTGGAGGGATTCATATCCGGTGGCCTCCGCGGGGGCGAGAGCGCCATCGTGATCGCGACGCCCGGTCACCGAACGGAGCTCGAGCATCGCCTTCGCATGCAAGGCTTCAACTTCGACGCGGCGGTTGCGCTCGACCGGTACATCGCGCTCGATGCGGCAGAGACGCTGTTGTCGTTCATGGACAACGGCTGGCCGGACGAGAAGCGCTTCATGACGGTGATTCACGGGCTGCTCGAGCGGGCCGGGCACGGTGGCCGTCCGGTTCGCGCCTTCGGCGAAATGGTCGCGCTGCTCTGGGCACAAGGGCACAGCGGCGCCACCGTGCGCCTGGAACATCTCTGGCACGGCCTCTGCGCCGCCGAGTCATTCGCCCTCTTCTGTGCCTATCCGAAGAGCGGCTTCACGATGGACGCCGCGGAATCACTGCAGCAGATCTGTGCGACGCACAGCAAAGTGATTTCTCGAACGCACTAGCTCTGCAACCTGCAACCAACAACCAACAATCTGCAGTGGGCTGGGTGTTGCTCAATTACAGGTTGTAGGTTCCCGGTTGTCTAGCGGAAGCTCCAGCCGAAGTGGAAGGCGAACTCGTTGGCCTTGACGCTGTGCCTCGCCGTGCCCTGGTTGATCTTCACTCCGAAGTAGCGGGCGTAGAGGAGCTTCTCCTCGACCTCGAAATACAGGCCGCTGATGAGGTTCGCGCGTAGGCCGATGCCTGCGTCCACGTCCCAGCCCTTGAACGGCTGAAAGCCCGCCTCGTTGTTCTGGCCGAACAGCGTGTTCTCGGTGTGCGGCCACGCGAAGCCGCCACCGGCCTTCGCGAGAAACGCGATGTAGCCGCGCTTGCCGTATTCACCGGCCACGCGCACGCGCCTGACCAGATTGAAGAAGATGGGATTCGCGCCGTTGTTGAGCTGGTACTTCAGGACCGCGGGTGTCAGCGTGATCTGTGTGTCCGTCTGCGCGCCGTTCAGCGTGCCCTTGATCGAGACCGTCTGATCCTGCCGGACGATCCACTTGAGGTGGTCCAGTGCCACCTCGAGTCCCCACGTCTGGTTGAAGAACAAGCCGAACCGCATGTTGTATTGCGGAACGAAGAGGTCGTGGTTGAACAGATCCGTCCACGCTTTGCTGTCGCGTGCCTGCACGCCGACGAGCGTGAAGTTGTTGCCGAGCGACGGCTGGCTGAAGTGCATGTCAGCCTTCGTGTACTTGTCGCCGTTGTAGCCCCAGGAGACGAAGAACTCCCTTCCCGACGCCTGTATGCGGCGCATCGGGGCGAGCGAGGGGAGCGCACTTCTGTTGGCGTCGATCCCGTCGTTCCCGTCGTTGTCCTGGGCGGCCATCGCTTTACCTTGATCCAGTCGCAGGTCAAACGCGGCCACCTGTTCTGTGTTGCGGATCATCAGGATGCCGTCACCGAATGCCGGTACGTTCCAGGTCTCGCCCTGTATCCCCGGCACGCGCGCGATCTCCTGCAGCTTCTCCGGCGTCGCGGCAACCTGCACCAGCTCGCCATCTTCGGTCGTGATGATGAGGCGGTCAGCGGCCAGCAGGATCTGGCCGTGCCCGTAGCGGCCGCCCTTCCACTTGAGGTCACCGGTCGCGGCATCGATGCACGCAAGGATGCCCTCGTCGAGTCCGTAGACGAAGCCGTTGTGCAGCACCGAGCTCGACTGCCGGTTCTTCATCCGGATGTTGCGCCACACCTGGCGCACGCCGAACGTATCTCCGCTCTTCGTGAGTTCAACGACCACCGCGCCGGTGCCGTAGCCCGAGGAATAGAAAACGCGGTTGCCGCCGATGACGATCGGCTGGCCGGCGCTGACGTCGTGGCCGGACACCCACGGAAACTCCCAGAGGACCTTGTGCTGATCGAGGCTGAGCCCCACGAGTCTTTCAGCGGTCACGAAGAGCAGCTGCGGCACTCCAGCGAGCGTCACCTGCATCGGTGAGACATAGGCGGACTTGTCATCGAGAGCCGTCCAGAGCTTCTTGCCGGTCCGTCGTTCGTAGGCGGCGATCGATTTGCCCTTGGATCCACCCGGCTGGACGATGACCGCGTCTCCTGCGATGAGAGGGGAGCCGGCCATGCCCCAGCGGATGTTCTTCGCGTCGTTGTCCTTGAGGATGTTCACGTGCCAGACCAGCTTGCCGGTGGCCGCGTCGAGGCAGCGCATTTCACCGTGGCCGCCAAGCGCATATACAAGACCATCGTGAAACGTCGGTGTTGCGCGCGGGCCCTCGCCACCGCCCATCCACTGGCTGAAGCGCTCCGGCCACGCGTGGGTCCAGCGCTCCTTGCCTGTCATGACATCGTAGGCCGCGACGACCTCGTCTTTCTTTCTCTGTTCAATCGTGAACGCCTGCCCGCCCGCGATCGAAAACGACGCACGACCGCCGCCGATCGGTTTCTTCCACATCGGCGTGAGGCCATCCCACTGCAGGCGAATCGGCTCGCGAATGACACCGTCACGCTGCGGTCCACGGAAGCCGGGCCAGCCCGACGTCGGTTGCGGGTCGGCCGGTCCCGCAGCGAGCGCGGCCAGAACCGGGAGGGCAAACCAGTAATTCAAACTCATCACCTCATCTTAGTAGGGCGGCCCTTTAGGGCGCGCCATTGGCGCGCTCAATACATGATCCGCACGCCCGCGTTGACCACGCGGCCTGCGAGCGGCGCCCACGCATCGACCGTCCATCGGCCATCGACGTCACGCGACGGCCTCGCGACCGGATCCCAGCGCGTCTGGCGGACGTTGCGCAGGTTGTCGGCGTTGACGAAAGCGCGCCAGCGGCCGAACCGGACCTCGGCAAGAACTCCCACGAGCGTGTACGGTTCACTGGTCGAGCGATACGGGTTGGCGACGAGGCGCTGCCTGCCGGTGAACAGCGTCTCGACACTGATGCGGCCACGGTCCGACTCGATACCCGCAGCGATCGTGCCGCTGTGCCGTGGCGTCAGCGGTAGTTCCAGGCCTCCCTGGCCGCGCGTCTTGACATACGCGTACGCGCCGCTCACGGAAAACAGCGCCTCTCGGGCCGCGCCGGACAACTGGACGCCATGCGTCACGAGAGGATCGGCCTGGGTCCTGAGTGTGTAGGTGGCGCGATCGACCTCGGCCGGATCGTTGATCTGACTCCTGAACACTCTGAAGGTCGCTGCACCATGTGTCGCCTTGTAGCTGAGATCGGCCGACACGCTCCGTGCCGTTTCCTTCTCGAGCGACTGGGCCGAGCCGACGATCTTGAGGCGGGAGAGCCCAGCCGCTTCGGCCTCTTCCGTGAGCAGCCGTGGCGTGAAGTAGCCCTGGCCGGCCGAGAATCGCGCAGACCACTTGCCGTCGTGGATGAGCGCCGAACCACGGGGGCTCAGCAGCAGGCCATGAATATTGTGGTGGTCCAGGCGGACGCTTCCAGACAGCACCAGCCACGGCGCCGCCCTGAAGTCGTCATGGAAAAACATTCCGGGCCGTGTCGAGATGTAGGTGGACGGCAGATTGTCGATGGATCTGAGGCCGTACCAGTCGCTGGCGATGCCGCCGAGCCAGGTGTGCCGGGCTTCCTGGCGGGACAAGGTGATTTCGATAGTCGCGGTCTGCAGCCGATCGCGTTCGCGGCTGTCACTGAAGTCGCGCGTCCGTGATTGGATGAACAACGCACCGGCGCCGCCGAGCACGAAACCGTTCTTGCGAATGATCTGGCCGGACATATAGCCGTCTGCGGTCTTGGTTTCCACTTCCTCACGCTTGCCCGCGCTGCCGCCCTCGCGCTTTTCGAACGTCACGTCCGCGACGCCGGAGATCGTCTTGCCGCGATGGTTCGTCCACGAGACACGGGGCCGGACAACACCACGCGCGTACCTCGGAATGTCCGACCACCCGTCACCGTTGACGTCCTTTTCTTCCTGTCGGTGGGCGCTCGCGAGGAAGGTGCTGCTCCACGATCGCGCCGGGCCTGTGGCCGGCGTCGACATCCACACGGCGCCATCCGACGAACCGCGCGACGACTGGCTGAACAGGATCTCGTGTGCGGGCCTCGGCCCTTCCTTGCGCGACAACAGGTTGATAGATCCGGCGGGGGAGTCCGAACCGTAGAACGCGCCCGCCGGGCCTCGGAGGACCTCGATCTGGTCGAGATCCATCAACGGAATCCTGAGCGGCGCGTATCCGCCAGGGCGATCGCTGAAGAGATGCACGCCATCGAAGAGTAGACGCGAGTAGCGACCCGGGAGCCCGTCGATCCGCACGACCGCCGTTCCAAGCACCGGCGACGTCGTCTGGACCCGGACACCCGGTGTTCCATTGAACACCGTGAGAATGTCGCCCGCCGACCGCAACATGCCCGTCTCGATGTGCGCGCGATCGAGGACCTCGATCGGGACAGCCTGCTCATCAAGCACATTGTTCGTGCGCGGTGTGTATGCCAGCACGGCGCTCGTTGGCGTCAGCACCAGCCGGACGTGCTGCTGCGGGCCCATCGCCGCGTCTACCTTACCGGCAGCCGATCGGAAGCCGTCCTTCGCCGCTGTGATCAGCGACTTGCCTGTAAAGGTGAGAGTCGCGATGCCGGATGAGTCCGTGACCGATGAAGCGGCGGCATCGCTCGCTGAGACTGTCGCGCCCGGCAGCGGCTTGCCCGCGGCGATCACTTCCACGCGAACCGTTGCGGTTTGTGATTGAGCGGCGGTGGCGATCGTGCTGCAGAGGGCGAGTGTGAGAGTTGTGCCAATCAGGGCGACCGGAATCCGCATGCGCTCCCTACTTTAGCCGGTCCCACTGGGGGTTTTCATCGCGCGGGCGGCGCGGCATCTCGCGTATAGTTGTGCCGCCAGCGCTTAACCGATTGACCGATTGACCGATTGACCGATTGACCGATTGACCGATTGACCGATTGACCGTATGTCCTGTACTTCAACGCGAAAGGTGTCGAGCCCGGCGGATACCACACGCTGGAGGTGAAGGTGAAACGCGAAGGAACGACGGCGCAGGCGCGACGCGGTCATTGGTACTAATCACCAGCCGCCGAGGCCGACTTCCAGGATCCAGCGAATCGGAGCAATCCGATCGAATCCCGATCCCCGAATTCCGACCCTGAAACCGATGAACTCGGCACCGAGGGTGTACTTGCGGGGCGCGATGCGGGCGCGGAGTTTGAGGCCGGTTTCGGCGGCGAAGACCCAGTCGCCCCGGTCGACCTCGCCGCCGGCGGACACGTACCAGCTCATGGCGCGCGCGCCGCTCGGCGTGTACAGGCCCTCGATGCTGCCCCGGTGCGGGAAGAAGGTGACACGCGGCATGAGCGAGCCGTCGTGGAAGTTGATGCCCCGGAACAGGATGGCGCCGCCCTGCGTACGGTCCTTGCGCCAACTGAAGTTGCGGATGAGCGGGTCGATGCCTGTGAACGGCGACTTGATGTCGCTCATCACCTTTGACTTGAACTGCACCGGCTCGTATTCCGGGCCGAAGTGCTGGTCGCGCATGAGCAGGCGTAGCGTGCGATGGTCGGCCGGCAGCTGGTTGCAGGGCGCGACGTTCGATGCCGCGCGGAGCTCGTAGCGGCCGAGCTCGTTCGTGACCGATGGGCTCTGACTGACCGACGAGAGCGACGTCCCGTCCACCGCGTTGCGCTCGACGTACGGTGGGAGGATGCGGTAGCCGCGCTGCCGCGGCTTGAACATGCTGACGTCGAACTTGCCGGCCATCAGCACGCCGGCCTCGAGGTCGCGAATGCCCCAGGCATCGCCGGTGCGGCGGTTGATGTCATGGCCGACCGTGAACAGCCCGTCCGCATTGCGATCCGGCCCGGTGGCGTGCGTGCCCTGTTCGATGAGGATCGTGACCGGGAGCCGCGTGCCGGCCTCGACGGAGAGTTCGTTCGCGTACCACTCGGTTCCGCGGACCATTCCGGCGACGCGTGTGACGCGGATGCGGTTGCCCCCGTCGGCCAGGTGGTCGATGGCGACGTCCAGATCCGCCGCCGCGAGATCGTGCGCGCGTTCGTCGCTGCCGAAGTGACGCCTGAAATAGAAGTGATACCGGATCGTGAAGCTGTCGACGTGGTCCACGAAGAATGGATCGTCCTGCGGCGGCCAGCCCACGCGAACGCCTGAACGCAGCTTGATGCGCGTGACCTGGTAGTAGACGACGCCACCGGTCGAGGGCGCATCGCAGGGATGCGGATGCGGCAGCGACCGTTCGCCCTGAAGAATCAGTGGCTCTTCCGTGGAGAACCAGAGAACGGGCGCCGTGATCGTAGCGACGTCGGCGAGTCCCAGACCCGACTGCTTCCCGTACCAGATCAGGCCGGGCGCGATCGGCGCGGTCGCGGCTGGTGTGGGGGCCTGGATTTGGGCGGCCGCTGGTGCTGCGGCGGCAAGCATAAGGAGGCCGGCAATTGCTGCCCGAACCTGCATCAGCTTCAGTGGCATCACCGGCATCATGTCACGGCCTCCGCCCGGAGAGCAGCCGCTGCCGTACCTTCTCGACCGTCTGGTGAAACTGGTAGAGCGCGGTGGCGTCGCCGGACACGGTGAAGTTGTACGTCTTGCCGTCGCGCACCTTCACGCGCAGGTTCTTCTGCACGAAGTCCATCTGGAACGTATCGAGGTTGGTGAGCGCCGAGACGAATGCATCGCCGGCGTTGGTCGTTTCGTAAGCGAGCCGCTGCGGGCTCGCCCGGAGCGTGCCGCTGCACGAGCCCATCGCGTGCTTGTGCGTGACGTCGATCTTTTCGTCGAGCTTGATCTCCTTGAATTTCATCGAGATGGTGCGAGTGCCGGGCTCCACGTCGATTGTTTCCGACACGCCTTCGTAGCCGGTCACCGACATGTTCAGCCGGTGCTGTCCGGGTGCGATGTCCTTCGCCGTCACGGGCGCCATGCCAAGGAACACACGATCGATGAACACGCTGGTTTCCGGGACGTCGCTCTCGATGACGAGTGTGCCGAGCTTCGGCGCGGCCTCCGGCGTGGCCGCCGGAGTCGTCGCAGGCGTCGTGGCTGCGGGTGTCGCGGCCCGTCTGGACGCGGGCGCTGGCGTTGGGGCGGCTGTGACAGGCGCGGCTGGTTCATGAGGGGAAACAGCGGCCACCGGCGGCTTTTCCGCCGGTTTGTTCATCACTATCACTGCGGCCGCGGCACCCACAACGACCACGCCGCCAAGCACGATGACTACAACTCGACTCGTCACAGCCATGAGTCTAATTTGTACCCTGCGTGAAGCGTGGCCATATAATCACGGCCGGGACGCATCCTATGAAAATCCTCTGGTGGTACTGGCTGGTGCTGGGTCTCGTACTCGTCGTGTCCGAGCTGGCCACGCCTGGCGGCTTTTACATCATCTTCTTCGGCCTCGGTGCGCTCGCCGTCGGCGTGCTCGCGGGTTTCGACTTTGCCGGCCCCGAGTGGATGCAGGTGCTGCTGTTTTCGATCATCTCGGTTGCGTCCCTTGCGGCGTTCCGTGGCCGGTTGCTGCAGACGTTCCAGGTCGATCCGCAGGCGCCGAGCGTGGACATCATCGTGGGTGAAACGGCCGTCGCCACCGAGGATCTTGCGCCCGGGGCGCTGGGCACGGTCGAGCTCAGAGGCACGTCGTGGTCGGCGCGCAACGACGCGCAGACGTTTGTTGCGCGGGGTGCGCGCTGTAAAGTGACGAGCGTCGAAGGCCTCACGCTGCACATCAAGCCCGAAGGAGCCGTCTAAATGGAACCCGGACTGATAGTAGGACTCATACTCGCGTTCGTCGCCATCATCACGGTCGCAAAGACCGCCGTAGTTGTCCCGCAGCAAAGCGCCTACGTCGTCGAGCGGCTTGGCCGGTTTTCGGGCGTGCTCCAGGCCGGGTTTCACATTCTGATCCCGTTCTTCGATGTCATCCGGTACCGCCTCTCATTGAAGGAGGTCGCGATCGACATTCCGGCGCAGGTCTGCATCACGCGCGACAACGTGCAGGTGGGCGTCGATGGAATCCTGTACTTGAAGGTGCTCAATCCGGAGCGCGCGTCCTACGGCATCACGGACTACGTGTTCGCGATCGTCCAGCTCGCGCAGACGGCGCTGCGCAGCGAGATCGGCAAGATCGATCTGGACAAGACGTTCGAGGAGCGCACGAACATCAACCTGCAGGTCGTCCAGGAACTCGACAAGGCGTCCGAGCCGTGGGGCGTCAAGGTGCTGCGGTACGAGATCAAGAACATCACGCCGCCGCACGACGTGCTGGCCGCGATGGAAAAGCAGATGCGCGCCGAGCGGGAAAAGCGCGCGGTCATTCTGACGTCAGAAGGCGAGCGCGACGCGGCCATCAACAAGGCCGAGGGCGAGAAGCAGCAGGTCATCAAGGCGTCGGAAGCGCGCCGCCAGCAGCAGATCAACGAAGCCGAGGGCCAGGCGTCCGCGATCCTCGCCGTCGCCAAGGCGACAGGCGAAGGCATCCGGCAGGTGGCGGATGCCATCCGCCAGCCAGGCGGAATGGAAGCGACTCAGCTGCGCGTGGCCGAGAACTACATCGTCCAGTTCGGCGAGCTCGCGAAGAAGACGAACACGATGATCCTGCCCGCCAACGTCGCCGACACGGCGTCGATGGTCGCGACGGCGATGAAGGTGTTCCAGAGTCAGGCGCCGGCAGCGACGAAATAGGTACTGCGGGACCTACGGGTACTGCAGGACTAGCGAGTGCTGCGGGTTCTCAGGCGACGGTACTCGGGTCCTACGGGTTCGTCAATGCCCGCGCGGAGGCACCAGGGGAACGCGCGGGCACATCGACCCGCGACTCGGCTGTCGTTGCCGCCTGATCCACCCGCGGGACCCGTTAGTCCTGTCGCACCCGCAGGTCTCGAAGCACCCGCGTGAGGATCGCCAATCCTTCTTCGAGCGTTTCTGTCTTTCCAGCCAGACTGATCCTGAAGTGCGCGTCAGCCTCGAAGAAGTGGCCTGGCGCGACAGCGACGCCTTGCGCGAGCGCGCGCTGCACGAACAACGCCGAGTCCGATGCACCCGCAACCCGCGGGAACGTGACGGAACAGGCGGGCGATTCCGCGAGCAGGAGCTCCGGATGCGCGCCGAAGAACTCGCGGGCGATGGCGATGTTTGTCGTGAGGATCGCCCGTGCCCGCGCGGCGAGTGCAGGTTGCAGTGTCCATGCGAGCGCCGCGAGACGGTCGCCTGGCGCGGGGCTCGCGTTGTCGATGACATCGCGCGCGCGACGCATCCGCTCGGCAGTCGCCGGCGGCGCGATGGCCCAGCCCGATCGAAGGCCGGCGAGGCCGTACGATTTGGTGAGGCTGGACGTGACGACCACAGGGCCGTCCTGCGCCGCGGCGGATCGCGATCCGGTCTTGACGGCCGCCACGCCGCACCAGCCATCGAGATACACCTCGTCGACCAGCACATGCGCGCCGTATGAATCGGCGTGCCGCACGACCGCGGCCAGGGTCTCCGGCGGCACGCGAACGCCCGATGGGTTGTGCGGAGTGGTCAGGACTATCAGCCTGGTGCGCGGTGTGACGAGGCGCGCGATCTCGTCCGGATCGATCGCGAAGCCGTTTTCGAAGCGCCGCTCGAATCTAATGACCGTCGCGCCCATGAGGCGACAGACGCCGATGAGCGGGTCGTACGTCGGCCGCTCGATCAGGACCTCATCGCCCGCGGAAAGCAGGGCAGCGGCCGTGATGAAGTTCGCGCCCGAACAGCCGATGGCCGTGACGATGCGATCGGTGCCCACGCTGTAGTGCGAGGCGATCGCCTCGACGACCGGCGGAAAGCCGTTGTCGTTGGGCGCCGTGAGCTCGAGGGCCTCGCGCGCGCCCGGCAGATCGTCCATCGCGCAGTGGACGAGATTGCTGCCGGCCAGGTCGATCGCCGCCGGTTGGCGCGTCTTGGCCCAGAGGAGGTACGGCGCGAGGGGTGCTTCGATCATGAAGCTGGGGCTGGACGCTGATCCCGGCGAGACGTCCACCACTTGAAGAGGTAATAGACTGGAATACCGGCGAGGAGCAGCAGCGCGCCCTTCAGCGAGCGATCTGGCGAGTCCCTGATCGCCGAGTACACGACGACCATGGCAACGGCGACGAAGAAGATCGGCACGAACGGATAGCCCGGAGTGCGGTAACCCTCGGTGCGCGGCATCCGCGATCGCAGAATGAACAGTCCCGCGACGGTGAGGCCGAAGAAGATCCAGTCGGCGAAGACCACCCACGCCAGCAACTCCTCGTAGCCGCCGGTGAGCGCGAGGGCGATCGACCAGGCTGCCTGCAACAGGATGGCCGCGGTGGGGACGGCGTATTTCGGGTGCAGCTGCGCCAGCGCCGGAAAGAACGCGCCGTCGGCCGCCATCGCGTAGTACACGCGTGTAGGGGCGAGCACGGACAGGCAGAGGAACCCGAACGTGGAGACCGCGATGCTCATCGCGACGAACCGCTCCCCGGCAGCGCCAAACCACCGTCCCGCCGTCTCCGCGGCCGGTGTCTTCGTCGCCGCGAGACCATCGAGGCCCAGCGTCCGCAGGTAGGCAACGTTGATGAGCAGGTAGATCGCAACGACCGCCAGCGTGCCGAGGATCAGCGCCCGCGGCAGGTGCTTCACCGGATCCTTCATTTCCTCAGAGAGATACGTCGAAACCTGCCAGCCGCCATAGGCGAAGAGGATCGGAATCAGTGAGATGCCGAACGTCAGCGGCGTTGATGGCGTGTCGTCAACGCGGGCGTTCGACATCCAGCCCGGCATCGACGGCTGGAACCACGCAAACAGAATCAAGACGCCCAGTGCCGCAACTTTCAGCACGACGAAGACGTTCGTCACCCGGCTGCCGGGCTTGACGCCGAAGTAGTTGATGGCAGACAGGATGACGATGGAGGCGATCGCGAGCGGCAGGGGAGACAGATTCGGCGAGCCGGCGAGGCGTAGCGCGTGCTCGGAGAACGCAATTGCTACGGCGGCGATCGCGCCCGTTTCGATCATCAGGAGCAGCGCCCAGCCGTAGAGGAACCCGACGACCGGATGCCACGCTTCCCGCAGATACACGTACTGCCCGCCGGCCCGCGGCAGCAGCTTTGCCAGCTCCGCGTACGCCAGCGCCCCTGCAATCGCCACCGCACCGCCCATAGCCCAGGCGCCGAGCACCAGCGCCGGGGAGTCCAGTTGCCTGGCGACGAGATAGGGGTTGATGAAGATGCCTGACCCGATGATTCCGCCGATCACGACCATCGTCGCGTCGAAGGGGCCGAGCTCGCGGCGAAAAGACACGGGGAATGATAACTGCAACGACGCGAACAAATGGGAACGACGCGAACAAAAGGGATTTGGAGCTTTGGCGCTCTAGATCCCATTTGGTCCCATTTGTTCCCGTCGTTCTCATTTGTTGCGTACACTCAGAAGATGGCTCGTGGCTGGGAAAGTAAGAACGTCGAAGCGCAGCAGTCGGACCGGGAGCAGCGGCCTGAGCCCAGCGCTCCGGTGACGCCGGAAGAGGCGACGCAGGCGACTCGGAAGAGGACGCTGACACTCGCGCGCGCGCGGGCGCTCTCGGATCTGGCGACGGCGAAGTCTCCGGAGCACCGCGCGATGCTCGAGGCGGCCGTCCGCGCACTCGACGAACAACTACGACAGTAGAATCAGTACATGCGCCGTCCGGCCAATCTGCGCCGTCTGTGGCCTCTTGCCCTGCTTGTGCTCGCGTCGGCCTGTTCCATTCGCGATGCGGCGTGCGGGGCGAGCCTGCCGCCCGCGCCTGCGAACACGCCGCCCGAGGTGCTGAGCGGCGGAGCACCCGCAGGTGGTGGCGGCGCGGCGACGCTTCGCGTCGCCTTTCTTGGTGACAGCCTCACCGCAGGGTACGGACTGCTCGCGTCTCAGGCGTTTCCCGCCCAGCTTCAGGAAATGCTCGGCGCCGAGGGCTTCGAGTTCGAGGCCGTGAATGGTGGAATCTCCGGCGATACGACGGCCGGCGGCGTCCGGCGTGTCGAGCAGCTGATGGACGCGCAGACGAAGGTGCTCGTCGTCGCTCTGGGAGCCAACGACGCGATCCGTGGCCTCACGCTGCAGCAGACCCACGACAACCTGGCGCAGATTCTCGACATCGCGCTCGGGAGAGGCTCCTTCGTATTGTTGTGCGGCATGGAGGGGCCGACCAATCTCGGCACGGACTATCGCGATGCGTTCCGCGAGGTGTACGTGAACCTGCTGCGGGAGTACCAAGGACGCATCTCGTTCGTCCCGTTCCTCCTCGAGGGCGTTGCTGGGAATCCCGCGCTCAATCAGGCCGACGGCATTCATCCCAATCAGGAAGGCTCGAAGATCGTGGCGAAGACGCTCCTGCCGAAGCTGCGCGAGCTCGTGGACCGGGCCGGCTAATCGATGATCCAGCTCACCGACGTGTCCCGCACCGTGCACACCGGCGCGGGACCCCTGACCATCCTTCACCCCACCACGCTCGGGATCGCACGCGGACAGGTCGTCGCGATCACGGGACCGTCCGGCAGCGGCAAGTCCACGCTGCTCGGCCTCATCGCCGGGCTTGATGCGCCGACGTCCGGACGCATCGAGGTCGACGGCGAGTCCATTACCTCCCGCAGCGAAGAGCAGCTCGCCCGACTCCGCGGGGAGAAGATCGGCATCGTCTTTCAGTTCTTCCATCTGCTGCCGTCGCTGACGGCGTTCGAGAACATTCTCGTGCCGATGGAGATCGCCGGCGCGGCGGACGCGCACGCGCGGGCGAAGCAGCTGGTCGCCGACGTCGGGCTCTCGGATCGCGCGCACCACTATCCCTCTCAGTTATCCGGGGGCGAGCAGCAGCGCGTGGCGCTGGCGCGCGCGCTCGCAAACAACCCGCCGGTTCTCCTCGCGGATGAGCCCACCGGCAATTTGGACTCCGCCACCGGACGACAGGTCATCGAGCTCCTGGTCGCCGTCGGCCGCCGCCACGGCCGCACCCTGGTCCTCGTCACGCACGATCCGGATCTGGCCGCGCTCGCCGACGAGGTCATCGCGCTGCGCGACGGGCGGGTTGTCGAGCGCCGGCCCGTCAGGAGCTAGCCACGCGATGAGATTCGTCCTGCGCATGGCGTGGCGCGAGACACGGGCGTCGTGGCTGCGCCTCGTGTTCTTCTTTGTCTGCGTCGCGCTCGGCGTAGCCGCCATCGTCGTGTTGCGGAGTGTCGTGCAGAACGTGCGCGAAACGCTGACACGCGAGGCGCGGCAGATCGTCGGCGCCGACGTCGTGGTGCAATCACCGCGACCGTGGACGCGTGAAATCCTCGGGACGGTCGATCGACTGACCGCGGATTCCGGCGTTCTCGCCCGGACTGAAGTCATCGAGACCCGGACGATGGCTGCGTCAGTGCCGGGCGGCGATTCCGGCAAGGGCCGCGTGAAGCTTGTCGAGCTGCGCGGCGTCGAAGACGCGTTTCCGTTCTACGGCGCGATCAGCCTCGAAGGCGGGCAGGCGTACTCGTCCCGGCTGCTGGAGAACCACGGAACGCTCGTACCACCCGAGTTCCTCGCGGAGATGGGTCTGGCTGTCGGCGATACGGTGCGGCTCGGGGGAACACCATTCACGGTCCGGGGTGTGGTGCGCGAAGACCGCGTACAGCGCGGCGGCGGGGGATTCGCGTTCGGACCGCGGCTCTACGTGAGCCTGGGCGATCTGCGCGGGCTTGGCCTGCTCGGCTTCGGCAGCAGCGCGACGTATCAGATCTACCTGCGCATCGAAGAGTCCGCGATTACCGGCCTCACAACCAGGCTGCGGTCGGCCTTTGAACAACAGACCGTGTCCGTTCGGTCGTGGCGCGCGTTCGAGGACCGTCTGGGCCGCAATCTCACGACCGCGGAGAACTATCTGAGCCTCGTCGGGTTCGCGATGGTCGTGCTGGGCGGCATCGGTGTGTGGAGCGTCACGCGCGTCATCGTCCAGCAGAAAGTGAAGAGCGTCGCCATACTGAAGTGCCTCGGCGCATCGAGCCGCGCGGTGCTGGGGACCTATGTGACGGTGGTCCTGTGGCTGGCGTCGGCCGGCAGCGCGCTGGGGCTCGGTCTCGCGCTCGCGGTCGTTCGTGCGGTGCCTGCGGCGGTGCTTCAGCCATTGGGAATCACCGCCATCACGGTCACCGTATCCGCGGCGGCGCAGGGCGTACTCGTCGGCCTGCTCGTCTCGCTGCTGTTCGCACTGGTGCCGTTGCTCGAGATGCGACGGGTGAAGCCGCTGCTCCTGCTGCGAGCCGACACTGCGGGCAGCGCGCGCAAGCCCGACCGCGCCAGCCGGCTGGCCGGGGCCGCGACGGCTGCCGCGCTGATGCTGGTGGCGGTGTGGCAGGCCGGATCGGTCCGGGCCGGCGTCTATGTGTCTCTTGGCCTCGGTGCTTCAGCGCTGCTGCTGATGCTGGCGGCTCGCTTGCTTGTGTGGATGACATCCAGGCTCGCGGCGTCTCGTGTGTTCGCCGTGCGCCACGCAATCATCAGCCTCGCGAGGCCCGGCAATCAGACGCGCGTCATTCTCATCGCGGTCGGTCTCGGCGCGTTCTTCGTCATCTCGATCCGATCGATTCAGGCGAATCTCCTCGCCGAGTTCACGGCGCAGATCGGCCAGACCTCACCCGACCTCGTGCTCATCGACATCCAGCGCGATCAGGTTCAGGGCGTTGATACCGCGACCCGCCCCTACGTCCTCGAGCCCATCCGCACGATGCCGCTGATGCGCGCGCGCGTCGTCGGCGTCGATGGACGGCGGGCGCGGCTGCCGACTCCGGACGCAGTGCGCCAGCAGGGCAGGCTCACACGAGAGTTCGGCGTGACGTACCGCGACCACCTCCAGCCCAACGAGACCGTCGTCGCGGGAGATTTCTGGGCGGCGGCCCTGCCGGCGGCTCCAGAGCCGGACGTCGACACCGAGGTCTCGATCTCCGAGGAAGTGAAGCGCGACGCGGATGTGGACGTCGGCGATCTGGTCCGTCTCGACGTCGCCGGGCAGGTGATTCGAACGCGCGTGACCAGCATCCGTCGCGTCGCCTGGGATGAGACGCAGAATGGCGGGTTCTTCTTCGTACTGAGGCCGGCGCCCGTCATCGACCGGCTGCCGCACGCCTTCGTTGGGTTCCTGAGGACGGGAGACGACCCCGCGACCCGTGCCGGGGTGCAGCGAGCGGTCGTCGACGGCTTTCCCAACGTGTCCGCGATCGACGTGCGCGCCGTCGTCGCGTCGATCCGAAGCGTCCTCGACAACATCACGTTGGGGGTCACCATCGTCGGGGCCATCACCCTGATGAGTGGCGTCCTGATCCTGGTTGGCGCCGTGGCGATGACCAAGTTCCAGCGCGTATACGAGACAGCGATCTACCGTACCCTCGGCGCGAGCGCCCGTCTCGTCGCGGCGACGGTAGCCGTCGAGTACGGCGTCCTGGGCCTGCTGGCCGGGATTGTGGCCTCCGTTGGCGCGCTCGGGCTGTCGTGGGCAATCGCCCGTTTTCTGCTCGAGATACCGTGGCGGCCCGAACCTGGCATTCTGGTGGCCGGCGCCGCTGGGACGGCGGCGCTGGTGTGTACCGTCGGCGTCCTGGCCAGCGTTGACGTTCTGCTGAGGAAACCGCTGGGCGCCCTGCGGGAGACGAGCTAGGCGAGCTCGAAAGGGGGGTGAGGCGGGGACGAAGTCCCTCAGCTTGAAGGACGAACTCCCCTCGCGTGTAATAAGATGAAACGTTAAGGAAGTCGCCCGAAAGGTTTTAGTAGACGATGACCGAGAAAGTTCCGGAGAAGACCCTCGACGCGGCGTTGCTCGAAACTCTGCGGGACGCCCTGCTGAAGAAGCGGGCCGAGATTCTCGCGACTTCGACCGGGACACGTCCGCTGCCGGCGGCCGCGGATGTGAACAGCCGCCAGGGCGACCTGGCCGACCAGGCCAGCGGCAACAACGAAGTCCACATTCAACTGAAACTGAAGCAGACCGACGCCAAGATCCTTCAGGCGATCGAAGAAGCGCTGGTCCGAATCGACAAGGGCACTTACGGCGTCTGCCGCGACTGCGGCGATCCAATCGCGCCGGCCCGGCTCGAGGCGATTCCCTGGACGCGCGTCTGCATCAGCTGCAAACAGAAGCAGAATTCGTGAGAACCGAATCCCTTCTCGCCACGCTTCGCGACTTCCATCGCGACAAGCTCACGCTCCGGCAGCGGCACGCGGCTGTCGCCCGCAAGGTCTCGAACTACGAGGCGAACAACACCTACCAGTACGTCATCAACCGCGAGGACGTGCACCTGCAGTGGCTCGAGGCCGCGATTTCCGACCTCGATGGCGTGCCCGACGACGTCCCGGAGCCGTCGCTGCCGAGTCTGGTGTGGAACGAGAGCTTTCGACCGATGGCGACGGAGGATGCGGACGGCGCGAGGAAGCTCGTCGAGCACTGGCGTCCGCGGCTCGACGAAATCACGCACACCCGTCATCGCACCATGATCGACGTCATCCTCGGCGAGACGCTGGAACAGAAGCGCTTCTTCGATCAGATCGCCGCCGGCAACGCCGACGTCCTTGGCCGCAGAGCCAATGGTGCCGGTTCGCCCGGTACGGGGGATGGGGTCCTGGGAGTCCGCTGGATTGAGTAATTGACGGATTGATGGATTGATCGATTGACTGATTGAATTCCGAACCCCAATCCATCAATTCCTCAATCAGGCAATCGGTCAATGCCAACCGTCGCCATCGCCCTCGGCTCCAACCTCGGTGATCGTGGCGCCCACCTGCGCTGGGCGCTGAATCAGCTGCGGCCTCTCCTGAAAAACGTAAAGGTCTCGACCTTCATCGAGACCGATCCCGTCGACGTGCCGGACGAGCAGGGGAAGTACCTGAACGCCGTGGCGGTTGGCGAAGTGGAGATGTCGCCGCAGTTGCTGATGCGCGAGCTCGGGCGGATCGAACGGGAGCGCGGCCGGAAGCGGTCTTCGTGGCGTGCCGCGCGCACGCTCGACCTCGACCTGATCCTGCACGGCGCGGCGATGATCGAGACGGAGAACCTCACGGTGCCGCATCCCGGCTTTCGAGGGCGCATGTTCGTACTGGAGCCCCTGGCCGAGATTGCGCCGGAGATGGTGGATCCGAAAACGGGACT
The DNA here is from genome assembly GCA_035606665.1 of Vicinamibacterales bacterium. Classification (GTDB taxonomy): domain Bacteria; phylum Acidobacteriota; class Vicinamibacteria; order Vicinamibacterales; family SCN-69-37; genus DASUGC01. The sequence goes on from DATNEY010000022.1 coordinate 98,033, forward strand.
GACGGTGGGGGAGTTGCTGCTCAAGTTGCAGGGTGCAAGTCACAAGTCACAAGCGTGAAGTTCTCCGACGGGTCAAGCGGCCGCCCTGCCGCTTGCGACTCGTAGCTTGTGACTTCGCTCGCGGTACAGAAAAAGGGCCCGATGTCCTTCGACACCGGGCCCCATCGTCTTGCAACCGAGAGCGAAACTAGCCCTTGGTGTAGGTCGACGTCTGTGGCGTGGCGCCCTCGCGGCCCGAGTTCGACACTACCGTCAGCTTGCCGCCTTCGATCGAGACCGTCTGTGTGGAGGTCACCGCGGTACCGCCCTGGTCCCGTGTGGTGGAGAACACGAGCTTGTTGCCCTCCCACTTGCCGACCGTCTTGATTTCCATCTCGTTGCCGCCCATCGACACCTTGTACGTCGATGTGCCGTTCAAATCGAGCGTCGTGCTCACGGTCTGCTCGCCCACCGTGCGGTCGATCTTCATGTTGTTGCCGGTGACAGTGATCGTGCAGGCCGCGCCGCAGGTAAATCCGACGGCCCCGCCGCCGCCCGCACCACGTCCGCCGCCACCGCCGCCGCCCGCACGTCCGCCGCCGCCACCACCACCGCCGGCAGCCGCGCCGCCGCCCGCTGGGGCCTCTCTCGTCCACTTGCCGCTAAAGTCGGGCTTGCCCTGCGCGGACAGGCTGCTTGCCGTGAAGAGCAAGAACGCCGCCGCGATTGCCATTGCTGCTACTCGTCGCATAGGTATTACTCCCTCGCAATATCGGCGCGGCGGTCTGCCGGCCGAAAGTTGTTACTACTCAAACCGTAGCGCTTCAATCGGATCCAGTCCAGCCGCTTTCCGCGCCGGATAGAATCCGAAGAATATGCCGACCACCGCCGAAAACGCCACAGCCGTAAAGACGGCGTCGGGCGGGATCATGGTCGGCCACTGCTGGTACACCTCGACGAGCCACGAGACGAGGTAACCGACGCCGATGCCAATGGCGCCACCAACTAGGCTGATAACGCAGGCCTCAATCAGGAACTGGAACAGCACGTCCGATCCCCGGGCGCCGATGGCAAGGCGCAGGCCGATCTCGCGCGTGCGCTCGGTGACCGACACCAGCATGATGTTCATGATACCGATGCCACCGACGACGAGCGAAACGAATGCCACGCCGGCAAGCAGCGACGTCATCGTCTGCGTCGTTTGCGTGCGGAGCGCGACCTGATCTTCCTGCGTCTGCACCGTGAAGTCGTCCGCGTCGCCCGGCACGATGGCGTGCATCTGCCGGAGCGTCGATTCCACGTTGGCCTTGGTGCCTGCAATGTCGTCCGCGCTTCGCGCTGAAGCGAGGATGCGGTTCAGGTTCTGCTGGCCGGACAGCTTCTTCATGACGGTCGTGTACGGCACGAACGCCTGGTCGTCCTGGTTCGTCATGCCGCCACCCGAGGCGCCCTTGCGCTGCATGACACCGAGCACTTTGAAGACGTGATTGCGCACGCGGATGATCGTGTCGGTCGGGTCGACGCCCTCGCCGAACAGATTGTCCGACACGTTGGCGCCGAGCACGATCACCTTGGCGGCCGAACGGACATCTTCGGGAGTGAAGAATCCGCCGTAGAGGACCTGCCAGGAGCGGATCGCCGGATTGTCGACGTTCACACCCTCGATGCCGGTCTGCCAGTTCATGTTGCCGTAGATCAACTGCTGGCGCGTCGACACAACTTCAGTGACCATGGCGATGCTCGGCAGCTCGCGCAGCGCCGCGGCGTCCGCTTCGACCAGGCGTGTGTTGGAACCGCCGCCGCCACGCGCCGCGCCCGCCGTGAAGTTGCCGGGCATGACCGTGATGAGGTTCGTTCCCGTGGACATGATCTGGGCTTCGACCGTGGCTTGCGCTCCGGAGCCCAGCGCCACCATCGCGATGACCGCGGCGACGCCGATGATCATCCCAAGCATCGTCAGCGCCGTGCGCAGCTTATTGCGCGCCAGGGCCTTGAAGGCGATTCGAAACGTCATGAACAGGGACATGGTTTAACGGTTCCTCGCTCGTTCGATAGGTTAATGCGCCGCGGCCCCAGCCTCCGCCGGCGGCGGAATCTGATCCGGCTCTGGCGGCGGCAATGCCGCGAGCTCATCGGCCGCGTTGCGGCGGTGCAGCACGGCCTGGTCGGCCACGATACGGCCGTCGCGGAAGCGGATCAACCGCGTGCCGTACTCGGCGATGTCCATTTCGTGGGTGATCAGAAGGATCGTGATGCCACGTTCCTTGTTGAGCTTCTGAAAGATGCCCATGACCTCGATGCTCGTGCGTGTGTCGAGGTTGCCAGTCGGCTCGTCGGCCAGGATCATGGAGGGCTCGTTGACGAGCGCCCGAGCGATCGCCACGCGCTGCTGCTGACCGCCGGAGAGCTGGTTCGGCATGTGGTGAAAGCGCTGGCCCAGGCCGACCGCCTCGAGGGACGCCATCGCGCGTTTGTGCCGCTCGGCGGACTTGAAACCGTTCTTCGCGCGGTAGAGCAGCGGCAATTCCACGTTGTCGAGCGCGGTCGTTCGCGTGAGCAGGTTGAAGCCCTGAAACACGAACCCGATTTTCTCGCTGCGCACCCGTGCCAGCTCGTCCTTCGGCGTCTTCGAGACGTCCTTGCCGTCCAGCACGTATTCGCCGCTCGTCGGCCGATCGAGACAGCCGGCGATGTGCATGAACGTCGACTTGCCGGACCCGGACGGTCCGGTCACTGCCACGAACTCGCCGTGCTCGATTTCGAGTGACACACCGCGCAACGCGCGCACGATGTGTTCACCCATCCGATATTCCTTGGTCAGGTTCCTGACCGTAATAACCGGCACCTAGAAACTCCCCGTCAGTTCGCGTTCGTTCGCGTCGTTCCCGATCGTTCTCGTCATTGCGGGAAGGGCAGGATTAGTTGCCACCGCCGCGACCCCCGCCACCACCACCGCCGCCTCGGCCACCACCACCGCCACCTGGATTGCCGCCGCCGGGCCCGCCGCCTGGCGTCATGCCGCCCATGCCGGGCCGGCCCTGGTTCGGCGCGAACGGGTTACCCGAGGGGTTCGCCTTCTGCTGCGAGAGCGGCAGGATCACCGCCGTCACCAGCTGATCGCCGACCTTCAGATCCCCGTTGATGAGCTCGCTGAAGCTGCCGTCCGTGACGCCCAGCGTCACTGGAATCATCTTCAACTCCTTGGCCGCCTCGTTCCACGTGTAGACCTGGCTGCGTGTCTGCGTCCGCTGGACTGGCGCCCAGAGCTCATCGATCTTGTCCGCCTGCCTTGCCGCAGGGGCTGCGTTGGTGTTCTGGCCCCGGTTGCCCTGGCCCTGACCGCGGCCGCCGCCGCGTCCGCCCTGGTTGTTGCCGCCACGCCCGCCGCCGGCGCCACCGCGGCCGCCGCCCGGCTGTCCGCCCCCGGCTGCACGACGCGCGATCGCGTCCATCATCTGCTTGCGCTGTTCCGGCGTCATGTTCGCGAGGTCGCTCCGGTTTCCGCCGAAGCCGCCGCCCTGCGTGCGCTGACCACCGCCGGCCTGACCGCCACCCTGGCCGCCGCCTTGCCCCTGACGATTCTGCCGCCCACCCTGCTGGCCGCCGCCCTGAACACCCTGCTGCGCACCAGCGCCTTGTCCACCGGGACGTGCACCGGGCGTCGCGCCCGTACGGCCGTTGCCGTTGCCGTTCGCATTGGCGTTCGGATCGTCGTTGCCCGCGCCCGCGGCGCGGCCGCCGGATCCCGGCGCCGGCGGCGTCAGGCCGAGCGCCGTGTAGATCTCCGCGTTCGGACGGAACCGGAGCGACTGATTCGGCACCCGCACGACATCCTCGGCCGTGGAGATCACGATACGCAGGCTGGCCGTCATGCTCGGCCGCAGCGTCAGGTCGTCGTTGGGAACATTGATCCACACCGGGTAGGTGACGACGTTGTTGTTGGTCGAGGCGTTCAGCCTCACCGCATCAACGGTACCGCTGAACTCGCGGCGCCCGTACGCGTCGACGTTGAAGAGCACCTGCATGCCCGGGCGGATGCGGCCGATTTCGGCTTCGTCCACGAGCGCGGTGAGCTTCAGCGTTTCCAACGGCGTCGCGAGCACGAAGAATGACGGGGCCGTCATGCTTGCCTGCACCGTCTGGCCACGGTCAACGCGGCGCTCGACGACGACGCCGTCGGCCGGCGCGTAAATCTTCGTGTAGCTGACGTTGAGCTGCGCCGAGTTCAGGTTCGCTTCAGCCTGGACGAGCTGTTTCTTCGCCGACGCTATCTGCGCCTCGCGCGTCTTGATGGCCAGCTCAGCCGCCTCGTACTGCTGTTGATTCTGCAGGCCCTTCTCGAAGAGGCTCTTGGTGCGTTCGAACTGCTTCTTCTGGTCCTCCAGCTGCACTTCCTGACTGGCGATATCGCTCTTCTGCCGTTCGACGTTGGCCTGCTGCACATCGACCTGCACCTGGAGCAGCGACGGGTCGATCTCCGCCAGCAGGTCGCCCTTCTTCACAAGCGAGTTGAAGTCGGCGTGAATCTCTTTGACCGTGCCGGAGACCTGCGAGCCCACGTCGAAGCGACGAAGCGGCTCGAGCGTTCCGGTGGAGGTGACGGCTTCGACGATGCGGCCCTTGGAGACCGTCGCATAGTTGACGGTCGCCTTTTCAGGCGGCCTGCCGTACTTGATGTAGTACCACCAACCACCGCCGCCGGCGGCCAGAAGAACAACGAGTCCGATCAGCTTTTTCATAAGTCTCTAATAAGTTCCGAGGGGCTAGCGCCCCTCGGACTCCCCAACGGCCTCGCTCGCGGGGGCCCCAGTATCCCCGCTCCGCTCCGCCGGCTCCCTAGTGGGACGGCGCCGAACCAACTTTGCGGCGCAATCCGGCCAATCCTTCTTCGAACAGCGTGTAGACCGCGGGGACCAGCACGAGCGTCACCATGGTCGAAGCTGCAAGGCCTCCGATAACCACCCGGGCCAGAGGCGCCTGGAGTTCCGCGCCTTCACCCAGACCCAGTGACATGGGCACCAGTCCGAGGATGGTCGCGATGGTGGTCATGAGGATCGGGCGGAGACGGGTGCGTCCCGCCAACTCCACGGCCTCCCGGAGCGGCAAACCGTCCCGCCGCCTCAGGATATTGGTGTAATCCACCAGCAGGATCGCGTTACTGACCACGATCCCGCCAAGCATAATCACTCCGATATACGCCTGAAGGCTGAAGGACGTTGACGTCAATTTCAGCGCCCCGACCACGCCGATGGCCGCGACCGGGACCGAGAACATCACGATAAAGGGGTCTCGCAGGGACTCGTACTGGGACGCCATGACGGCGTAAACCAAGAGTACACCTAGGATTAGCAGCACCTGCAACTGGTTGAAGGCCTGCGCCTGCTGTTCGACCTCGGCGCCGAATCCGATCTGGAAGCCCTGGGGGACGTTTACCTCCGGCAGCCTCGCCTGGACGGCCTTGACCCCATCGCCAAGCACCGTGCCGGCGTCGAGCTCGGCGTTGACCCGGAGCAGACGCTGCTGGTTCTTGCGCTCTATCTGGGTCGGCCCCTTCTGGGCGGTCATGTCCAGGAGGTTCTTGGCCTGAAGCACCAGCCCCTGCGGGGTGGAAAGGAGCACGTCGTTGACGGAATCAACGCGTTCCCGGTCCTCTTGCCGGAGCCGGACGATGATGGGGAACTCCTTGCCGCGTTCACGGAACATGGCCGCCTGCGTGCCGCTGATGTTCGTGCGAATGGTGCTCGCGACCCCCGAGACGCTCAGGCCCAGCAGGGCGGCCTTGGGCCGGTCCACGCGAATGGCCATCTCGGGCCGGCCTTCCTCACGGCCGATCTGCGGATTGGCAATGCCATCGACGTCCTTGAGCAATTCGAGAACGTCATTCGCCACGCGGCGGGACTCTTCGAGATCCTCGCCACGGATTTCGACCGCGATGCGGCTGTCGGTGTTGCCGCCGCCCAGCGCGCGCGTGAGCTGCTGATTACCGCCGGAAGCGCGGGTCGTGATTGCCGTGCCCGGGATGCCGACGACGACGCTGCGAAGCGCGGTGGCAATCTGGTCGCTGGTGCGCGTGCGCTCCGCCCGCGGCTTGAGCTTGACGGTGACGTTGACGCTCGACGATGTGCCGCCCATGAAGCCGCCGCCGCCCGCGGAGCTGACGAGCGTCGTCATTTCGGGAACGTTGGCCTGGATGAGCTCCTCGAGCCGCTGGGCGATCTGTTCGCTTCGCTCGACACGAATACCGCTCGCGAGGCGCGCGGACACGGTGACCTCGCCCTCGTCGGTCTGCGGCACGAGCTCGGTCGGAATCGTCGGGAGAATCAGGAACGCGACGACCGTAATGGCGGTCGCGCCGAGGATGACCAGGGCGCGGCGATTGAGCGCGGCGTGCACGATCGCCCGGTAGCCGTCATCCATTCTTTCCAGCATGTTCTCGCTGGCGGTGAACAGCCGGCCGCCGAGGCCGGTCCGCTGTTCAACCGGCGGCGGCAGCTTGAGCAGCCGCGAGCAGAGCACCGGCACGATAGTGACCGCGACGAAGAGCGACATCGCGAGCGAGAACATGACGACGATCGAGAGCTGCACGAACAGGATGCTCGAGACGCCCGAGAGGAACAGCAGGGGAACGAACACCGCGATGTGCGTCAACGTCGAGGCCAGAATCGCGGACCAGACTTCTTCAGATCCCTCGATCGCCGCCTGCATGCGCGGCTTGCCGTGCTCCATGTGCCTGACGGTGTTCTCGAGCACGACGATCGATGCGTCGACGACCATGCCTATGCCGAGCGCGAGACCGCCGAACGTCATCGTGTTCAACGTGAAGCCGGCGAAGTAGAGCAGCGCGAAGGTGCCGATGACCGAGATCGGAATCGACAGGCAGATGATCAACGTGGAGCGGATGTTCCGCAGGAAGAAGAAGATGATGCCGATGACGAGGAACGCGCCGACGTACACGTGTTCCTTGACGGCGTTGATCGAGCGCTCGATGAACTTCGCCTGGTCGTCGAGGACGGTGAGGTTGAGGTTGCGGAAGTCGCGGTTGATGCGCGCGACTTCGGCGCGGAGGCCCTCGGCGATCGCGACGGTGTTCTTGCCGGACTGCTTCGAGACCTGAAGCCGGACGCCGGGCTTCTTGTTGATGCGCGTGAAGGAGCGAAGGTCCTCGGTCGTGTCCTTGATCTCCGCGATGTCGCGCAGATACACGGGAACGCCGCCCTTCGTCTGGACGACCAGGTCGCGGATCTGATCGAGGCTGCGGAATTCGCCGGGGCTGCGGAGCAGGTAGTTCGTGTCGCCCTCGAGGATTTCGCCGAGGGGCACGTTCTGATTCTCCGAGCGGATCGTCTGAATGACGCGATCGACGGCGAGGTCGAGCGCCGTGATTTTTTCCTTCGAAAGCTCGATGTGAATCTGGCGCCGGAGTCCGCCCTGGACCGTGACGGCCGCCACGCCCTCGACCCGCTCGAGTCGCGGCGCGAGGTCGATTTCGGCCATTTCGCGGAGCGTCACGCGGTCGAAGTCGCCCTCGACGCCGATCTGCATGATCGGAGACGAGGCCGCATCGAACTTGGAGATGTTCGGCGGATCGGATTCAGTGGGGAAGCGGCCGCGCACGCGATCGATTCGAGTGCGGATTTCGTCGGCGGCCTCGTTCAGGTTCGTGCCCCAGGCGAAATTGAGGCGGACCGTGCCGGACCCTTCGGACGCCGTCGAGTTCATCTGCTCGAGACCCGGAACCGCCGCCAGCGTCTGTTCGAGCGGGCGCACGATGAGCTGCTCGATTTCGGCAGGGCCGACCCCGCCGTAACCGACGCGCACCGTGATCGTCGGGTAGGTCACGTCCGGCATGAGGTCGACCGGCAGCCGGAACAGCGAGATGCCGCCGAGCAGCACCACAACCGCCGACAGCATGAACATCGTCACCGGACGTTGAATCGCAATGCGGGGGATAGACATTCAAATCGTCCTTGGTACTCGATCCTTAGTCCCGTAGTCCTTGGTGCCGTATGAGCGTGGGTCGTTCGACCGCGCTCAGTCCAGTGACGTTTCTGTGACTACTACCGCCACGAAGCCGGTGGCGTCTACTTGCCGCGACCTTGCGCGTCGCCGGGCTTCTCGCCACCGCCGCTGCGCCCGGCGCCGTCTCCGGCGCCGCCCTTGCCGCCGCCGCGACCGCCACGGCCCGATCCCGTGGGAAGCGCGACACGATCACCGTCGCGCAGCGCCAGAGCGCCCGTCGTGATCACGCGCTGCCCGTCCTGAAGGCCGCCGAGCACCTCCATCCGATCGCCGTCGGTGAGGCCTGTCGCGACCTCGATGAACTTCGCGACACCCTCGTTGACAAGGAATACGCCGCGTTTGCCTTCGAGATCGACGACGGCGTTGCGCGGAACCGTCAAGGCATTCGGCTTACGCTCCACGGTGAGACGCACGCGCGCGTACATGCCCGGTTTCAGGCGGAAGCCGGGATTCGGTACTTCGATTTCCATCTGCGCCGTGCGCGTGGCCGGATCGAACACCGGCGCCACGCGGCTCACGCGGCCGGTGAAGTCCTCGCCGGCGAACGTGTCCACCTGGACTTTGGCTTCGACGCCCGGCACGACTTTCTTGAAGCCCTTTTCCACAAGGTTCGCGACGAGCCGCACGGTGTCGATGTCCACGACCGTCAGCAGGACCGTGTTGGCGTTCGCGAAGGCGCCCGGGTCCAGCATCCGGCGGCTGATGAAGCCGCCCGTGGGCGAAACGACGGTGGTGTTGGAGAGCGTGATGCGCAGCTCATCGATGCGGAACTGCGTCTGCGACTGCTGCGCCTTCGCGACGTTGAGCTGCGAGATGCTGTTGTTGTAGCGGGCTTCCGCGTCTTCGAAATTCTGCCGTGCGGTCAGGCCCTTCTCGAGACTCGTCTTGGCGCGATCGAGTGCGAGCTGCTGCACCTGGACGTCGTTCTCGCGCTGCGCGACGTTGGCCTTGTTCACGTCGAGGGTCGCCTGCGCCTGATTGATCTGCTCGCGGATCTCCCGATCCTCAATCTTGGCGACTGGCTGGCCCTTTCCCACGCGATCGCCGAGCTTGACGTTCATCGAATCGATGCGTCCGGCGACGCGTGGAACGATGTCGACGGTCGCCTCGCCGATGAGATTGCCGACGACGGTGATGTAGTCGACGACTTCCTGGCGCGTCGCCGGCGCCAGCTCGACGGTCATCGGAGTGCGGCCCGCGCCGGCGCCGCGGCCGGGAGTTCCGCCAGCGCGGCCGCCCGCGCCCGCATTGGCGCCCGCGCCGCCGGCGGCCGGGGCCGCCGCGGCGTCAGATGAAGACCGGTAATACCAGACGCCGGCCGATCCGGCGGCGGCAAGCAACAGGACGACGAGAGCCTTTCGCACTAGCCGCCGGCCCCGACCTTCTGCACACGCTCGAACTCGGCGATGGCGTTCACGTAGTTGATGAGGCGGCCGAGCTCCGTGAGGCGAGACTGGGTCAGCTGGTTCTGGATCGTGACCACTTCGAAATTCGTCAGCATGCCGTTGTCGAAGCGCACCTGCGCCGCGGCGGCGTTCTTCTCAGCCGCTTCGCGCGACTTCACCGACGCCTGGTAGAGCTTGTAGGTGTTCTCGACGTTAAGCCCGGCATTGATGACCGCCGTCGAAATCGTCAGCTCCTGCGCCTTAATCGTGACCAGCGTCTGATCGATCTGCAGGACGGCGCGCGCGTAGGCGGCCTTGGCCGACCGCATACCCAGCGGGTAGGTGAAGTTGAAGCCGATGTTCCAGGTCGGAAGTTCGAACGTCGAAGCCGATCGCAGCGCGTCAAAGTAGCCGCCGGGAATGACGCTGGTGACGCCGCCCGTCGTGGTCTTCGTCGGTCCGCCCTGGCCGGAGGCGCTGTATCCACCGCTCAGGCTCAGGTTGGGCTTGAGCGCGCCCTGCGTGATTTCGAGGTTCAACCGGTTGATGTCGACGTTGCGGCGGGCGACGACGATGTCCGTGCGCTCGGCGAGCGCCTTCGTGACCGCCGCCTGGATGTCCACGCTCTGCACCGACAACGACGGCTTGTCCGTCGGATTGATCGTCATCAGGTACAGCTCGTCGTCGATACCGGTCACGAGCAGGCGCTTGAAGTTGAGCTCGGCCGTGCGCCACCCAATCTGCGAGGCGAGGTATGACTGTTCGGCATTGGCCAGTGCCGTCTCGAACTGCGTCGTGTCGATCGGCGCCATCGTCCCGATTTCCACTTTCAGCATGCTGTCGTCGTACGACTTCTTCGCGATCTCGAGGGCGCGACGGTTGATCTCAATCTGCTCGATCGCGGAGCGAAGCGACCAGTAAGCCGTCCGCACGCTGTTCTTCGTATTCTCGATGGAGGCGACGAGATTGATGTCCGCGATCTGCCGCTGTACCGGAAGCGTGCGCAGCTGATTGCGCGTGCCATCGATCTTGAAGCCCGCAAGCAGCGGCATGCTGGCCGAGAACGAGAGGCCTGACGAGAACGACGGGTTGACCCGGCGCGTGATGTCGTTCGTAGCCGATCGTCCGTTGGTGAACTGTGCCGAGAACGTCGTGCCGTACCAGGGCAGCGTCTGATTCCACCGCCCGTTGTAGCCCTGCGTGGTGTTTGTCAGGTTGGCGACGCCTTCGAGCGCGTTGTTCGAGGGAGACTGTGAATTGCGGTAACTGTAGTCACTATTGAACGTCGGCAGGAACGCCGCGCGCGCGCCCTGCAACTGGTAGTCCACCAGCTGCGGATTCATCCGCGCGCTCTTCAAGTCGAGGTTCTTCTCGAGCGCGATGGCATAAGCCTGATCGAGCGTCAGCTCCCGAAGCTTCGAGCCCTCGACGATGGGCGGGCGCGCCTGACCGACTTCATAGCGGTCGGTGGCCTGCGCCTGGATCGGGGCGGGTACGCTCGCCGCCGGTCCCTGGGTCTGAGCTGTGGTCGCGGCGGGTTGCTGGCCGGCTGCGCTGACGGATGCGGTCATCACGGCGACCAAGGTGAATACGTTCAACATTCGGAACGTTCGAGTCATTGCCTGTCTGCTCCAGTAATTGCGGGCCGGCGACATGGTGCCGAACCGCGAGAAAGTATCATGTTCGACGCGCGAAGTTGTTACCAGCGGGCGCCGCCACCCCGGCGGCCTGCGGCGAATCGCCGGCTGCGGATTTCAACGAGTTTCGTGTGCTGTTCGGCCGTCAACTGTCGCGATATTGCGTAGAGCATGACGTTGCGCGACTTAAAGAGTTCCGTCCGCAGCGCTTCAACACGGTTGACCTGGATGGCGAAAACGGCCACGTCGACCAGCCGCTCACTCGCCATCTTCTCCTGCTCGGCGCGTTCCTTCTGCAAGGCGTCATTCACCGGCTTCATGTCACGGACGCGCGAGTCGTAGATCCGGCTGATATCGCGGACCTGCTTGTCCGTGAGCCGTAGCTCCTTCTTGATGGCTTCGTCCTTCCACCATTCCCAGGAGCCGGGACTCTGGTTCTGGGCGGATTCAGCCGCCGGCCGCGGGGCCGGGGTCTGGGCCGGGGGAGGCTGCTGGGACTGGACGTTGCCGCCGCGCTGGGCATTGGGTGCCCCGATGAACCGCTGCTCGAACGCAATCACGGGAACCGCGGCAAACAGGCCGAAAACGGCGAGCAAACGAACGGCCTGCGGGAGTCTCAACTTCACGCTCGGTTTACGCCGGAATTCGGGGCGATGTTTACGGACCCGGCGGCTCCAGCCAGGGTTTCCAGGCGCTCGATGACCTGTCCGACGATGTTATTTGGGGTGGACGCCCCGGCCGTGAGTCCAATCACCAGGGGCCCCGGAGGCAGCCAGCCGGTGCTGGTTTCCTCGTGAACGGACGCCGTCGAGGGCGCCCCGATTGGCCGGTGCCGGATGCTGTCGCCTGAGACCAGGCAGTCGGGGTCCGAGATGTGGTACGTCGGCACGCGCTCAGCGCAGATTCTGGCGAGATTGCAGGTATTGCTGCTGTTGTAGCCCCCGATCACCACCGCCATCGTGAGGGCCTCGGCGTCAAGCAGGGCGACGACGGCGTCCTGCCGTTCCTGCGTGGCGCTGCAGATGGTGTCGAAGGCGCGGAACCTGGCCGGGAGTTCGCCTTCGCCGTACCGGTCGCGCATTGCCTTGCGGAACATCTCGCCGATTTCCAGCGATTCGCTCATCAGCATCGTCGTCTGATTGGCGCAGCCGACGCGCTCCAGATGGCGAACCGGATCGAACCCCGCCGAGAGTGCGTCACCGAAGCGCGCGATGAACGCGGCCGAGTCGCCGCCGTGCCTGATGAAGTCGCACGCGACCTCCGCTTCCGCGTGGTCGCGAACGATGAGGAAGTGGCCATTGGGGAAGTCGGTCGCCTGCGACGCGGTCGCCCGAGTTTCCTCGTGATGCACCTTGCCGTGAATGACCGCGGTAAAGCCTTCCTGCGCGTAGCGCCGGACGTTCTTCCAGACGTTCAGCACCGATCCGCACGTCGTGTCAACCAACGTGCAGCCCTGGCGTTGAAGCGACGCGAGCTCACTGATCGAGACGCCAAACGCGGGAAGGATGACCACGTCGTCCGGGCTGAGCGTCGTGCGGTCCTCTCCGGGATCCGTGAGGATGCGGATGCCCTTGCCGCGCAATTGATCGTTCACGTGCGGGTTGTGAATGATCTCGCCGGTCAGGAAGACCTGTTTGTCCGGGAACCGCTTGCGTGTCTGGTACGCGTAGTCGACCGCTCGATCGACTCCGTAGCAGAACCCAAATTCGCGGGCGAGATGGACGGTCAGCCGGCCGGTCTTCCGCGTAAACCCGGCGGCACGCACTTCTTCGACGATTGAGGAGTGGTACGCCGCGGAAAGGTCCGCTGCGACGGCCTCCTTGAGGTCGAGGCCCTTGCGGAAGATGATTGGCGGCACCAGCCGCCTATTTTACCCTCCGTTCCGGTTCGAGGCCTGGATCAGTCGCGGGGTCATCTCGTCCACAGCCTCGAATGCGGAGATCGTGCTCTGGTCGTAGGACTGATCCAGGAACTGCGAATCGACAGGCGCACCCTGGGCATCCGCCGTCTGCGGTACCGGGACGACGGGCTGATTCAGGCGGGCACTCATCTGGCCGCCGACGATTCCGATGACAAGTCCAGCCGCGGCGGCCACGCCGACCCAGGACGCGGAGACGCGGCGGCCGCCGGCCGCACGTTCTGAGCGGCTGGCAGCCGGGAACGCGATGACCCGGCCCGGGTTGTCGATCTGCTCGAGCCGGCGAAGGATCTGGGACTGCTGGGCGGCGAGCCGCTCCGGCGTGAACACCGCGTCAGCGGCTTCGGCGCCCTCGCGCTGCACTTCATCCATCCAGCGGCCGATGGCCACCGCACGCTCGGCGCAGATGTCGCATCGATCGATGTGAGCCGGGCGTTCGCCACCCGCGACTGCTTCGATCAATGCCTGTTCGGACAGATGTCCCTGGCGCACAACGAAATCAATGAGCCGCACGACTTACCCTCCCGCCACGCACGCCGGTCTTCGAGGACGTCTTTCCGAGAATGCCTCTCAACCGCCGGATAGCACGGAACAAATGCACGCGAACCGTGGACTCGTTGAGTCCGGTGAGTCCGCTCACTTCACGCGACGAACGACCTTCAAACTGACTCAGCATGAACACCAGACGCTGACGCTCTGGCAGCTGTCCAAGTGCTTCGTGCAGACGACGCCGGCGCTCCTCGCGCAGGACGTGCTCCTCGGGGCTCGGCCCACGCGCGGGTACGAACTCGGCCGGGTTCCTCTCCACGCCCGACGGATCGATGGTCACCGGGGCGATCCACTTTTCCCGGCGCTTCCGCTGCTTGAGGCGGTCAAGGCATCCGTTGATCAGGATGCGCGTAAACCACACCTCGAAGGGCAGCTCCTCGCGGAACGTGCCGATGTGGGTGTAGGCCTTGACGAACGCGTCCTGCACCGCCTCATCAGCGTCGGCCGAATCGCGGACGTAATGGTAGGCAATCCGCGCCGCGCGACGCTGATGACGGGTCACCAGCTCCGCGAATCGGTCGCGCGCCTCCTCCAATCGGCCGGCGGCCTGGAGGGCTTTAATCTCCACCGCGACCCTGGCGTCCGCCTCTCGGCCGTTCAAGCCGTCTCCCGCTCCTGACATGGGATACGGCTCTAGGGTACTAGCGTTTACCGGTTCAGGGTGCCAGGTTCAGGGTTTCGGGTTCGGGTGTCTGGTTCCGGGTTCTGCCCGAACTTGCAGGTTGTAGGTTGCTGGTTGCCGTGTGTCGCTACTGTCCGCGCAGCGCCTTGGTGCCCGTGTAGTAGGCCCGAAGCACCTCTTCGACCGAGTCGCCGCGCCTGAGGCGGGCGGCGGCGCCGCGCTGGCAGAGGCCGACGCCGTGACCGAAGCCGGCTCCGGCGAAGACGTAGTCCGCGCCCTGGCGTTGAACGGTGAACAGTGTGCTCTGGACAGCGCGGTCGCCGAGCGTCCGGTTCAATACCGCGCGAAGTACGTCGCCGCGGACGTTGACCGTGCGCGCGCCGCGTATGGCCAACGTCGCAGCACGTCCCGACGAGTCGCGCGACGCAACCGTAATAGACTCGAGCTTCGCACCGACGGATGTCCGTTGATCGAGGTTCAGCGCTTTCCGGATCTGCTCGGCCTTTGCGGTGACGCGCCACGGCCGATGCGTTGGTTCCGGCAGGTCGTCGACGGACGTGTGGAGGTAGGGTACGGGCGTCCCTCCCCAGACTGCGTCAGCGGATGCGGTCGCACCGCCGCAATCCGCATGGAAGAGCGCCTCAATCGGATGCGCATCGTACGTCAACACCAGGCCGCGCGTTCGCTGCACGGCTTGCGCCGCCGTGGCAGCGAATCTCGACGACTGGCGTCGCGACGGCTGGTAGATCTGGCAGTGCGTCGAGTCGCACAAGTCGAAGCCCTCGTCGCGATGGCGGCCGAGCCGCGAGACCGCATACGTTCTCGCGACGACTGCCTGCACCTCGAAGATCCCGGCGACGACCGGCTCAGGCTCGTTGAGCGGGGAGACCTCCGAGAGGATCGTGTCCACCACGTAGGACTCGAGGTCGACAGAAACAATCCTGCCCCCCGTGCGGACCAGGACGCGTTCGGGAAGAACCACGCGGGAGGCCGGCCTCAAGAATACCGGTGCCGTACCAGGTCCCGCGGCGCATGCCGCCCCGAGGGTCGCCAAACCGGCGACGATGGCCGCGGGGAGGATCCGGATCGAACGGGCCGACATCACCTGTTGTATCGGAAAGGAGTGCCGACAACTCTAGTCAGGACAAGCAGATGACGGCCTCCGGCAAGGTTGGTTATCATGGGTCGTTTGTCGGTGGGCTGAAGGAGAGTTATGTCGCAGGTGTCACAGATGGAGCGGGCCGAAGATAGGAAAGTGGGACTCGATGCAGTCGGATTGCAGGGGGCGTCGAAGGTCTTCTGGAACCTCGGCGTGGCAGCGCTCTATGAAGAAGCCGTCAAGCGCGGCGAGGGCGTCATCTCGATAGACGGGCCCCTCATCTGCAGCACGGGTCAGCACACCGGGCGCTCTCCCAACGACAAGTTCGTGGTTTCGGAGCCATCGAGCAAGGATCACGTGGCGTGGGGCAAGGTCAACCGCGCGATTGACGAAGCGTCGTTCGACGCGATTCTCGCGAAGATGCAGGCGTACGCCCAGGGCAAGGAACTGTTCGTGCAGGATTGCTGGGCTGGCGCTGATCCCGCGTACCGGCTGCCCGTGCGCATCATCACCGAGCGCGCCTGGCACAACCTGTTTGCGCGGCACATGTTCATTCCCGAGCCGGATGCCGCGAAGCGCGCCCGGCACGAGCCCCAGTTCACGGTGATCGATCTGCCGGGTTTCAAAGCGAATCCGGCGACGGACAAGACCAACTCCGAGACGTTCATCCTGCTGAACTTCGGGAAGAAGCTGGTGATCATCGGCGGCACGAACTACGCGGGCGAGATCAAGAAGTCGATCTTCACCGTCATGAACTACCTGCTGCCGCTCCGGGACACCATGCCGATGCACTGCTCGGCCAACGTCGGCGAGAAGGGCGACGTCGCGCTGTTCTTCGGCCTGTCGGGCACGGGCAAGACCACGCTGTCGAGCGATCCGCACCGCGGCCTCATCGGCGACGACGAGCACGGCTGGAGCGCGGACGGAGTCTTCAACTTCGAGGGCGGCTGCTACGCGAAGATGATTCGACTCTCGGCCGAGGCCGAGCCGCAGATCTACGCGACGACGCAGCGATTCGGGACGGTGCTCGAGAACGTCACGTTCGATCCCGTGACGCGGGCGCTCGATTTGAACGACGACAAGGCGACCGAGAACACGCGCGGCGCCTATCCGCTGAACTTCATCGGCAATTCGGTGCCGTCCGGCCGCGGCGGCCATCCGACGAACGTCGTGATGCTGACCGCGGACGCGTTTGGCGTACTGCCCCCGATCGCGCGCCTCTCGCCGGAGGCCGCGATGTACCACTTCCTCTCCGGCTACACCGCAAAGGTGGCCGGGACCGAGCGCGGCGTCACCGAGCCCAAGGCGACGTTCAGCACGTGCTTCGGCGCGCCGTTCATGGTGTGGGATCCGAACGTATACGCGAAGCTGCTGGGCGACCGCATCGCCAGGCACAAGAGCCACGTCTGGCTCGTGAACACGGGATGGACCGGGGGCGCCTTTGGCGTCGGAAAGCGGATGAAGATCGCGCACACGCGCGCGATGATCAATGCGGCGCTCTCCGGCGCGCTCGACAACGTTGCCGTCGAGCGCGATCCGATCTTCAATCTCGACGTGCCGGTGAGCTGCCCTGGTGTGCCGGCCGAAGTCCTCAATCCCCGGAACACCTGGTCCGACAAGGCGGCCTACGACGCGCAGGCCGCCAAGCTCGCGAAGATGTTCGTGGATAACTTCAAGACGTTCGAGGCGACGGCGTCACCGGCGGTCAAAGCCGCGGGGCCAAAGGGCTAGTGCAAGAGAACACATGAAGCAAGGGAGGTAGTGAAGAGGCTTTGGGAAATCCCAAAGAACACTTCATTGGCGTCACTGCTTCATGTGTGAACTAAGATCCCGCGATGGCCTTCGAAGCGGTCATCGGTCTCGAGATCCACGCTCAACTCCTGACCAACACAAAGATCTTCTGCGGCTGTGCGACGACGTTCGGCGCTGCACCGAACACCGCCGTGTGTCCCGTCTGTCTCGGGCTGCCAGGGGCGCTGCCGGTGCTGAACGCGCGCGCCGTCGAGTTCGCCATTAGAGCCTCGCTCGCGCTCGGCTGCCGCATCAACGGGACTTCGATCTTCGCGCGCAAGAACTACTTCTATCCCGACCTGCCGAAGGGCTATCAGATTTCGCAGTACGAGCGGCCGCTCGCGCTCGGCGGCGGGCTCGACATCAGCGTTGACGGCCACGGCAAGCGCGTCGGCCTGACGCGCATCCACATGGAGGAGGACGCGGGCAAGTCGCTGCACGAGGGCTTTCCCGATTCCAACCGGCGCACCTACATCGACTACAACCGGAGCGGTGTGCCGCTCATCGAGATCGTCTCCGAGCCCGACATGCGCTCGGCGGCCGAGGCGGCGGAGTTCTTCGAGCGTCTGCGCGACATCCTCGTGTGGCTCGGGGTCAACGACGGCAACATGGAAGAGGGGAGCCTTCGCTGCGACGCGAACGTCTCCGTGCGGCCGGCGGGCCAGGAGCGGTTCGGCACCAAGGCGGAGGTCAAGAACCTCAACTCGTTCCGCTACCTGGAGAAGGCGCTCAAGTACGAGATCGATCGCCAGATCGACCTGCTCGAGGGCGGCGGGCGGGTAGTGCAGGAGACGCGGCTGTGGGAGTCAGCCGCGGGGCGGACGCTGTCGATGCGCAGCAAG
>DATNEY010000025.1:0-11728 GCA_035606665.1 Vicinamibacterales bacterium
AAGGACGGCACGATGCGCGACGAGCCAATCACGGTCCGGCGGACGGTTCACGGTCCAGTGGTGGCGGAACGTAACGGGATGACGGTCGCGATGCGCGTGGTGGCCATCGATCGGCCGCGTCTCTTCGAGCAATTCTGGAAGATGGGGTTGGCCCGCAACTTCTCGGAGTGGGAGGCGGCGATGCGGATGCAGCAGCTGCCGCTGTTCAACACGGCATACGCCGATCGCGACGGCCACATCGCCTACGTCTACAACGCGACGCTGCCGGTGCATCCGACCGGCGACTATCGCTTCTGGCAGGGCGTCGTGCCGGGCGATCGGTCCGATCTCATCGCCACCGCCATCGTGCCCTATGACGCGATTCCGAAGGTGATCGATCCGCCGACGGGATGGGTGCAGAACTCCAACGACATGCCGTGGACGTCGGTGTATCCCATGCTGCTCGACTCGACGAAGTTCGCCGCCGGCTTCGCCGCGCCGCAGGGCATCACCCAGCGCGCGCAGCGCGGCACCCGCATCCTCAGCACCGCGCCGGCGAAGATGACCTTCGACGACATCAAGCGGTGGAAGCTCTCCACCAGGGTCGAAACGGCCGATCAGTTCGTCGACGAGATCGTCTCCACTGCGAAGGCCCTGGGCACCGAACGCGCGAGGCGCGCGGCCGACGTCCTGGCGAAATGGGATCGCGAGGCGGAGGTGACGAGCGACGGCACCCTGCTCTTCTTCAAGTTCATGTCGGCGGCCGGGCAGAACTTCGCCGCCATCGGCGGCTTCAAGGTGCCGACCGACGATCGCCGTCCGCTCGAGACGCCGCGCGGGTTCAAGGACCCGGCACGCGCGATGGCGATCCTCGACAAGGTCGCCGGCGAGGTCGAGCAGGAGTACGGCTCGCTCCGCGTCAAGTGGGGCGATGTGCTGCGCTTCCGCCGCGGCAACGCCGACCTCCCGGGCAACGGCGCGCCGTCACAGCTCGGCGCGATCCGGACCATCGGCACGTCGCCGTTCAAGAACGGCAAGGTCGAAGCGGTGTCGGGCGACACGTTCTACGCGGTGATCGAGTTCTCGACGCCGCAGCGTGCCGAAGTGCTGCTCAACTACGGCAACTGGTCGAAGAAAGGCTCGAAGCACGTCGAGGATCAGCTGCCGCTGGCGTCGCGGAAAGAGATGCGGCCGATGTGGCGGCTGAAGAAGGATATCGAGGCGAATCTGGAGAGCCGGAAGACCTTCTGATACGGCGGATTTCAGGAAGTCGGAAGTGTTTCATCTGATGATGTCCGGGTGATGTGGCAGGGCGAGCTGCTCCACATTCACGTGGCATCGGCCGCGTCGGCCGCCATGGCGGAGCTCCCCGAGGCGAGACTGGTCGGTGGCGTCGGCATCGAGGGTGATCGCTATGCGACCGGGCTGGGGACCTACTCGAAGAAACCCCACATCGATCGTCAGGTGACGCTGATCGAAGTCGAGGTGCTGGAAGCACTCGCTCGCGACCGCGGGATTCCACTGGCGCCACACGAGCACCGGCGCAACCTGACGACGCGGGGCGTGCCGCTCGGGCATCTGGTGGGGCACTATTTTCGCGTTGGCGACTGTGTGCTCTACGGTGGGCGGCTGAACGTCCCGTGCCTCTACCTGGAGACGCTGCTTGGCAAGAAGGTCTTCAAACCGCTGATCAACCGCTCGGGCTTGAATTGCCGGATCGTTCTCGGAGGGACGATTCGCAGCCGTCAGCGCATCGAGTGGTGCGATCCGGCTTCTCTCGACGCCGCAACCCGCCTGGCGAATGAAGCGGTGCCGCTCGAACCTCCGCCAGACGTCTGAAGAGTCCGAGCGCTACGACCTCACCGAAGCCGCCGGAGCTCCACCTCCGAGACGATGAATCCGAACCCCGGCCAACCGCCCGACGCGACCGATCGCTCGAACCACTTGCGCGCCTGCGCCGCATCGCCTTGCACGAGGTACCAGTTGCCGAGGCCGTAGGCAAGCGTGGCCACCTGCACGTCGTCTGTATCCGCGTCGGTGAGTACGGCTTCCGGACCGATCTCGCCTCGATAGAGCTGCAGCCGCCGCGTGTACGCGTTGGTGACTGGCTTCGAATCCGGCCGCCGATCGAGCATCGCCTTCGCCTCCGCGCCGCGCCCGGCCCGGCTGAGCGACATCCACAACCAGTCCGTCGAACCCGCGAGCTCGCCGGCGTCCGGTGCGATCGGCTGCGCCCTGGCGAACGAGGCGGCTGCCTCGGCAAATTCTCCTCGCAGGAACTGGACGACGCCGAGGTGGTACCAGATGCCGTAGATCGTGCTGTCGATCGCTCCGCCGCGCGTGAGGTCGGCGAAGGCGCGATCGAATTCACGCACGGAAAGATATCGATGCCCGCGCCATCGGAGAAGCAGCGCGTTGTCCGGCTCGATCTCGAGCCCGCGCGTGAACGTCGCGATGGCCTCGCGAAACTGGCGCGCACCGGACTGGGCCACGCCGAGCTCGATGATGCGCGTGATGTTCCTCGGGTCGGCTTCGAGAGCGGCTCGCGCGTTCTTGACGGCGTCCGTATCGGGAAGCGAGCGATATTCCACGCCCTCGGGTGACCGGTATTGCACCGATTGCACGCCTGCCTGGCCCGCCTCGAGCGCGGGCCCCAGGGTCATGACTGCGGCGAGGATCGACGTCAATGCGGCGCAGTGAACGCTTCGAACCGGCATAGGCCCGGATTCTACCGGAGGAACGACCGACTTGGAGGTCGTGCGGCAACCGGCGATCGTCGTTGGTTGTTTTGCGGACCATCCGCGCTCCGCACCAGCGTTAGCGTCGACAACGAGCACGCGCTTCCGCGTGATAGACTCCGCCGACAACGCGCCGAGAGCACGTCGACGTCTACTCAATCAGCGCCGGCTTGTCCGACGCACGGGGGGAACCAATGTTTCGAACACTTGCACGGTCGACATTTCCGGCGAAGAAACCTTTT
The DNA here is from genome assembly GCA_035606665.1 of Vicinamibacterales bacterium. Lineage (GTDB taxonomy): Bacteria > Acidobacteriota > Vicinamibacteria > Vicinamibacterales > SCN-69-37 > DASUGC01. The sequence goes on from DATNEY010000025.1 coordinate 2,960, forward strand.
GCAGCGTTGGCGTCGATCTGCGCAATCGCGCTCGCGATGTTCGTTCCGATCAGCGCCGTCACCCATGGCGAGATCGACGGCAGCCGACATCCTGCGGTGCTCCTGCTCGTGATGGACGTGGACGGCGCACCGGCATTCCGCTGCAGCGGGACGCTTATTTCGCCGACCGTGTTCCTGACCGCTGGTCACTGCGCCGGAGAACCAGGCGAATTCAGCGGCATGAGGGTGTTCACCGAGTCGGACGTTCAGAACGGCAACAACAACTACCCGTTGGCCGGTCGGAACAGCATCGAGGCGCTTACCTGGAGCGCCCATCCCCTCTTCACGGAAGCACAGTTCTTCCTCCATGATGTCGGTGTCGTCGTCCTGCAGAAGCCGGTGAAGCTCAAGGCCGGCAGCTACGGCGTTCTCCCGACCGAAGGGGAGCTCGACTCGTTGCAACCCCGGTCCAGCACGGTGTTCACATCGGTCGGTTACGGTGTTCAGCGGATCAATCCGGTCTTCTTGACGGCTGAAAAGGTACGCATGTTTGCGCAGCCGCATCTCATCCAGATCGACACGGGCTTTACCGGCGATTTCTCACTGCTCCTGTCGAACAATGCCTCCACCGGCGGTACCTGCTTCGGCGATTCGGGCGGGCCGAATTATCTCGGCACGAGCAACGTCGTCGCAGGCGTCACGTCCTTCGGCCTCAATGGCAGCTGCGGTGGAACCGGCGGTGTGTTCCGCCTCGACAAAGGCGACGTGCTGGACTTTGTGAAGTCGTTCCTTCGTTGATTCGCGTTACCGGCGCAACGGGCGATGGCTCGCTAACCGTCGCCCGTTGCGCTGTTGAGGATAGAACAGCATCGGCGTCACCAATGACCGGTCAGCATGAGCCTGGACGAGCGGCTCCGGTTTGTCGCCCTTCTGCTCGAGGGCGAGAAGATGGCGCCCCTCTGCGCCGAGTTCGGGATCTCGCGGAAGACGGGCTACAAGATGTTCGATCGGTACAAGGACTGCGGTGTGTAGGCTTCACGGCCCGGAGCCGGCGGCCCTACCGGCAGTACTTGCAACGGTGGAGCACGGCTGCTTGACCCTGATCGTTCTGCCAATCCGTCGGAAACTACCGTCCTGGGGCCCCGTCTTTCCCATCTGCCGCGTGAAAGAGCGCGCAACTCGTCAATAGAAACGTCTCTTCCACGGCCCCGACATTTGGGAACACCTCCAACAGGTTGGACCAACTGCGCCGGCGGATCGGCACAGCCCCGGTGGCTTTCGCAAAAAACGTCAATGAATCCGGCCGTTCAGCCCTGTCCACGAACGGCACGAAAGCGGCTCCTCTGGCCGACCAGCGGTGGCAATAGTACGTCGCCAGTTTCTGACGCTCGCCGAGAGAGTGAGCTGGGCGATCGGCCTTGTCGGCTTGGCAGTTTGGGTCGCGTTCCATATCGGGATCGCCACCCGGACGCGCCACGATCTGGATCGCTTTGCCGCGCTCCAGGTCGAGGCGGCACCTCGTGCCACGCCGGACCAGTCGCTGTGGTCGCCAGTTCGGATCAACGCCTGGCTCAAGGTGTCGAACGAGCCGGCTCCCCCGCCGCTCGCGGTGCTCCGGATCCCGAAGATTCGACTCGAGGTGCCCGTCCTCCCCGACACCGACGACCGCACCCTCGATCGTGCCGTCGGTCACATCCAGGACACGGCACCACCGGGCACCGACGGGAACTCGGGCATCGCCGGGCACAGGGATGGCTTCTTCCGGGGACTGAAAGACATTGGCCCGGGCGACGCGATCGAACTCGACACGCTCGATGGAAAGGAGTCCTATCGCGTCGAGCGGACGTGGGTGGTCGACCCGGAGGACGTCTCGGTGCTCGACCCGACGTCGACACGGGCGCTGACGCTGGTCACCTGCTACCCCTTCTACTTCGTGGGCTCCGCTCCCCGCCGGTTCATCGTTCGTGCCCTGCGTGTCGACAAACCGCCGCCCTAGCAGCCGTCCGCTTGAACGGCTCGTCATCGATCGCGTATCGAGTTTTTGAATGGAGAGTGTTATGGCACGTGCAATGAGTCGAGTGGTTCTGGCCGCGGCGGTCCTCTATCTCACCGCCGGCGTGTCGCTGGCGCAGCAGACGACGACCTCGACGGCAACCAAGACGTTCGAAGTACTCTCGGTGGACGGCAACACGCTGGTCGTGACGCTGCCGGAAGGGACGAGGGAACTGACGGTCGCCGATGACTTTCGCTTCACCGTGAACGGACAGCAGCTCTCCGTGCGCGAGTTGAAGGCGGGCATGAAGGGCACCGCCACCATCACGACGCGAACGACCGTCACGCCCGTCACCGTCACCGAGGTGAAGAACGGCACCGTCCTGCAGCGCTCCGGTTCGAGCATCATCGTGCGAACGGACGAAGGGATCAAGATGTTCTCTCAAGGGGACGTGGACAAGCGCGGCGTGAAGATGGTGAAGAACGGTCAACCGGCGCAGCTGACGGATTTTCGCGAAGGCGATCGGCTGAGCGCGACGATCATCACATCGAAGCCGCCGCGGGTCATGACCGAGCAGCAAGTGAACGCGACGCTCGCGGCTGCCAGCGCGCCATCCGGAGGCGCGCCTCCGGCGGCCCCGGCACGCGCGCCGTTGCCATCCGCGAGCCAGCAGGCACAGGCCCCGCAGGCGACGGCATCATCAGGATCAGCGGCTCCTGCGGCCAGGACACTGCCGAAGACCGCCAGTTCGTGGCCGTTGCTCGCGCTCGCGAGCATCATGTCGCTCGTGATGGGGCTCGCTCTGACGATCACGCGCCGCTTCGTCCACTAGGCTCTTTGTGCTGTTGCCGGGGCCGCGTTCGCGCGCCAACGCGTGAGCGCGGTCCCGTTGTCAAGGTCACGGGCGTACACGCGAAAGGCCCTGTTTCCAGGGCCTTTCGTTCGGTTGTTTCTGAATCACCGGGCGGCCGAGGCCTTCGCAATCGCGGCTTCCGCCAATGGCGCCATGATCTTGTAGCCCGAGTCGTTCGGATGGAGTCCGTCCTCCGCCAGACCTTCTCTCAACAACCCTTTTTCATCCACCATCGCCGAGAAGTAATCCAGGTACACGATTCTGTTCTTCGCGCAGTAATCCTTCAACGCTCGATTCACGTCGAGAATCCGCTGTACCGGCCGTTGCGCGAAAAAGTCCTGCGAGCGCGGCGTGTAGTTGTGAACCGGCAAGATCGACGCAACGATGGGCGCAATGCGGTGGGACGTTGCGAGCTCGGCCATCGTGGCCACATTGGCGACGATGTCCTCATTGCGCATCGGACCGGTGTTACCGGCGATGTCGTTCGTTCCGGCGAGGATCACGACCGACTTCGGGGCCAGATCGATCACGTCCTGACGGAAGCGCACCAGCATCTGTGGCGTTGTCTGGCCGCCGATGCCGCGATTCACGTAGGCGCTGCCGGCGAAATAGTTCTCCAACTTCCAGCTGTCGGTAATCGAGTCGCCGAAAAACACGACGCGGCCCTTCGCCGGCGCGCCTTTGGCCAACGTATCGTTGGCCGAACGATAGCGCGCAAGCTGCCCAAAGTCGTCCGTGAACATCGCAATCCGCGACGCGCGATAGGTGTCCAATCCTGCAAAGCCGGTCGACGGAATTCGCGGCGTGGGTACGGTCTGCTTCGCGGCGTCTGGTTCTTGCGTCGTTGCCCGCTCGGTGGCGCTGAATCCCGACACACACGAGATCACGACGCCACACAGGAGAACCCTCTTCATCGACCGATCAGTGATCGAGGCCAATCCCATCTCTCCTCCGACGCGGCAGCATACTCCCAACGCGTGTCGGTGGAGATTCATCGACGCTCATCTACTGGATCCTTTTCGTCCTCGTGGTCTTGGTCGAGGACCGGCGGCGCGAGGTTCTGGCGATGGACAAGCCGACTTTTCGCATCCAATCTCGTGCGGATCGGGTAGCATGGCGCATCGTGTGAGTGTCTCCATGATGCGTCAGATTCTGTGCCTCGTCGCTGGTTGCACCGCGGCGGTTGGGGCGCTGGCGGCCGCCGAGCCCGATCGCGCCTCGTTCAACCGCGACATCCGGCCAATCATGTCGGATACGTGCTTCCGCTGCCACGGTCCCGACAGGAACGCACGCCAGGCTGGCATGCGCCTCGACATTCGCGAGGAAGCGACCAGGCCAACGCGCTCGGGACGTATTCCGATCGTTCCTGGCGATCCGGACAAGAGTGAGATCATCAAGCGTGTGTTCGCGGACGGCGCGACCGTCATGCCGCCGAGGGCCGCGCACAAGGAACTGACGCAGGCACAGAAGGACACCCTTCGCCGCTGGGTCGCGGACGGCGCGGTCTACGAAGGCCACTGGGCCTATCAGTCGGTGACACGTCCGGCGGTTCCCGCCGTCGCGGACGCATCGCGCATCGAGAACCCGATCGATCGCTTCATTCAGGATCGGCTGCGCCGCGAAGGGCTGATGCCGGCACACCGAGCTGACAAACGCACGCGGCTTCGCCGCGTCACACTCGATTTGACCGGGCTGCCGCCGACGCCGGACGAGATGCGTGCGTTCCTGGCGGACGGGACGCCGGATGCGTACGAAAAGGTGGTCGATCGGCTGCTGTCCTCGCCGCAGTATGCCGAGCAGCGCACCATCCGCTGGCTCGACGCGGTCCGCTACGCGGACACCGCGGGATTCCACGGCGACAATCCGATTCCCGCCTGGCCGTACCGCGACTACGTGCTGCAGGCCTTTCTGAAGAATCGGCCATTCGACGAGTTCACGCGAGAACAAATCGCCGGCGACCTGCTGCCAGACGCGACCGTCCAGCAGCGCGTCGCGTCGGCCTACAACCGTCTCAATCGGACGTCAGCCGAAGGCGGGCTGCAACCCAGGGAATACCTCGCCAAGTACGGCGCGGACCGCGTGCGGACGCTCAGCGCGGTGTGGATGGGCAGCACGCTCGGGTGCGCCGAGTGCCACGACCACAAGTTCGATCCGTTTCTCTCGAAGGATTTCTACGCGATGAAGGCGTTTTTTGCCGACATCCAGGAGACCGGGCTCGTGCCGGATCGCGGCGCCCGAGCGTGGGGCCCGACGCTGGCGCTGCCGACCGAGGCCCAACGCCTCGACATCGCGCGGCTCGATACGAAGATCGCCACCGCCCGGTCGCACCTCGACGAAGCGGCCGCGATGCCGGTGGTCGAGGAACAGGCGAGAGAAGCCGATTTGCACCGGCGCTGGCAAGCGGGCGAGCTGGCCTGGACGTGGCAGCACCCGATTGCCGCGCGTGCGCTCGGCGGCGCGACGCTCACCATCTACGACCAGGAGCCGGTGGTGAGCCATTTCTATCTCGATGGCAGTCTGAATACCGCCACCAGGCCCGGCGACGGCCTCGTCGTCGCCGGCGGCGCCAATCCGGATCGCGAGACCTACGTCGTCACGCTGAAGCCCGGGGCTGGCACGTGGCATCAACTCGGTCTCGACGTCGTGCAGGATGAACGCCTGCCCGGCGCACGCTACGCGCGCGGAGCGGACAGGTTCCTGTTGAGCGAGGTCGAGGCCGAGCTCGTGGAGAACGATCAGCCGGCGCGGCGGGTGCCGTTCACGATGGCGACCGTCAACGATACGCCGCCGGCCGTCTCGACGATCAACGATCCGGGCATGCCGCCGCTCGCCGCCATCGACGGGAATCTTGCGACCGCGTGGGGCATTCGTTTCGGCGAGGCGCGGAACCCGTTCATCGCGTTGCGATTCGCTGACGCGGTGCAGACCACCGAACACACGACGATCGTGGTGACGCTGCGGCACGAATCAGCGCTGCGGCGCGCGGTCATCGGACGCTTCCGCCTGGCGCTCGCCGCCGACGCGTTCGCCTGGCCGCCGACGGCCGACGCCGGCAGGCGACTCCGCAGCCGGGATCCCAGCGGCCGCACGACCTGGGCGAGCGGTCTTCCCGAGGACGTGATGAGAGCGCTGCGCAGGCCGGCCGAGGACCGTGATGTCGCGGAAGCCACCTCGGTGCGCGAGTATCTGATCTTTTCGAACCCGGCGGTGGCGGAGCGCTATCGAGAGGTGCAGCTGCTGGAGACCGAGCGCGGTCTCGTCGACGCGTCGATCCCTCGTGTCGTGACGGCGGTTTCGGTGGAGCCGGCGCAGACGCGCATCCTGCCACGCGCAAACTGGATGGACGAGTCGGCCCCGATCGTCGAGCCGGCGATTCCACGATTCCTCGGCTCGCTCGACACGAAGGGCGAGCGCGCGACGCGCCTCGATCTCGCGAACTGGCTGGTGTCACGCGACAATCCGCTCACCGCGCGCACATTCGTCAACCGCACGTGGCGCGAGCTATTCGGAACCGGACTGTCGAAGGTGCTGGACGATCTCGGATCGCAGGGCGAGTGGCCGACGCACCTCGAGCTGCTCGACTGGCTCGCCGCCGAGTTCATGCACCCGGAGTTCGATGCCCAGGCGGCGCATGATTGGGACATCAAGCACGTCATCCGGCTGATCGTCACGAGCGACACCTACCAGCAGGCGTCGCTTGCGGAGTCGAAGGGCGATGACAAGGATCCCGAGAACCGCCTGTTCGCGCATCAGAATCGATTCCGCATCGACGCCGAGAACGTTCGCGATGTGATCTTGCGCGTGTCGGGCCTGCTCAACGATAAGTTCGGCGGTCCCAGCGTCAGCCCGTTCGAGCCGGTTGGCTATCTCGCCGCGTTGAACTTTCCGAAGCGCGAGTACTCGGCGAGTTACGGCGAGGACCTCTACCGGCGCGGCGTGTACACCACCTGGCAACGGACGTTCCTGCACCCGAGCCTGTTGAACTTCGATGCGCCGACGCGCGAGGAGTGCACGGTCAGCCGCAGCACGTCGAACACACCGCTCCAGGCGCTCGATTTGCTCAACGATCCGATCTACGTCGAAGCCGCGCGCGTCTTCGCCCAGCAGGCAGTCGCGAGCGCCGGCGCCCGGCCGGCGACGTTCGACGCGCAGCTCGCATGGATATTCGACCGCGCGCTGAACCGCGCGCCGGCGGCTGAAGAGCGCGCCCTGCTGCGCGGCCTCTACGAACGCAGCCTCAAACGGTTCACGGCCGATCCGTCGATCGCCCGTGAGTTGCTGAGCGAAGGCGAAACGCCGCCGCCGCCGAATGTCAATGCCGTCCGCATCGCGGCCCTGAGCGCGGTCACGAGGGCGGTGCTGAACCTGCACGAACTGATTACCAGGTATTGACGCCATGAACGAAGCCCGCCTCCGCTCACGCTTCGCCGACAGAGCTTCGGCGGGGCAAGCCTTCGTGCGCGAGATGAGCCGGCGAACCTTCCTCGGCCGCGGAGCGGCGGGGCTCGGCGTCGTTGCGTTGAACTCACTGCTCGGCCCTCGTCTGCTCGCGGAGACGCAGGCGACCGCGCTGGCGTCGCGCGGCGTGGTGAATCCGCTCCACTTTCCGCCGAAGGCCAAGCGCGTCATCTTCCTGTATCAGGCAGGCGGGCCGTCGCATCTCGAGACGTTCGACTACAAGCCGAAGCTCGCCGAGATGTCGGGGACGCCGATGCCGGAGTCGCTCACCCGAGGACAGCAGATCGCCCAACTCCAGGGCCAGAAGCTGACCTGCTTCGGTCCGACCCACGGCTTCAAACGGTTCGGCGAGTCCGGACAACTGGTCTGTGAGCTGTTTCCGCACATCGGCAGCATCATCGACCAGACCTGCATCGTCCGGTCGATGTGGACCGAGCAGATCAACCACGACCCGGCCCATACGTTCATGAACAGCGGCTCGATCATCACCGGCCGCCCGAGCATCGGCTCGTGGGTGCTGTACGGATTGGGCGCGGAAACCGACAACCTTCCCGGGTTCGTCGTCCTCGTGTCGCAAGGCATGGGCGGCCAGATGCAACCGATCGCTGCGCGGCAGTGGTCGGCCGGCATCCTGCCCGGCAGGTTCCAGGGCGTGCGCTTCAACTCGGTGGGCGACCCGGTGCTGTACATCACGAACCCGCGCGGGATCAAGGCGGACATGCAGAAGGACTCGATCCAGACGATCAACGCGCTGAACGCGGTCGCGGACCGGTCGCTGCACGATCCGGAGCTGCAAACACGCATCGCGCAGTACGAGATGGCGTTCAAGATGCAGACCAGCGTCCCCGGACTGATGGACATGAGCACCGAGCCGGCGCACATCCTGGACCTGTATGGCGCGAAGCCGGGCGACGGATCGTTCGCGTCGAACTGCCTGCTCGCGCGCCGGCTGGCGGAACGAGGCGTGCGGTTCATCCAGCTCTATCACCGCGATTGGGATCATCACGCCGACGTCAGGAACAATCTCGTCTTCAAGGCGCAGGAGGTTGACCAGGCGACGGCGGCGCTGATCACGGATCTCGGACAGCGCGGCATGTTGGACGACACGCTGGTCATCTGGGGCGGCGAGTTCGGCCGAACGCCGATGTCGCAGGGACGCGGCGGCCGCGATCATCACATCAAAGGGTTTTCGTTCATGCTCGCCGGCGCCGGCATCAGGAAGGGCCTCGCCTACGGCGCCACCGACGATCTCGGCTACGCGGCCGTCGAAAATCCGGTCAGCGTGCACGACTTCCACGCGACGATGCTGTACCTGTTGGGCGTGGACGCGGCAAAGCTCGCCGTGAAGTATCAGGGTCTGGATGTGCGGCTGACTGGCCCTCAAGGCGGCACGGTCGTCCACGACATCCTCGCCTAGATCGATCGCGCGTCGCGATCCGCAGGTGTCCCGCATATTGGTCGAGCCGGACCATGCAGGCCGAGTACA
>DATNEY010000046.1:0-5683 GCA_035606665.1 Vicinamibacterales bacterium
TCGTTTCTGTTGAAGGCCTACTCGACGGCCTTCCCGGATTTCCACCTGACGATCGACGATCTCGTCGCCGAAGAAGACAAAGTGGTGGTGCGATGGAGGTTCACCGGGACGCAGCTCGGTCCGTTCGCCGACATCCCCGCCAGCGGGAAGCGCGTGGATGTCCCGAACGGCATTGCCATCTACCGGCTCGATGCCGGCAGGATCACCGAAGCGCACTTTGCCTGGAACAAGTACGAGCTGCTGCAACAGCTTGGCGCGCTCGCCACTGGCAGCGCGGCTGCCACGCAGGCGTAACTCCAGCCTACCGAACTCCGGCTGACGACGGACTGGACCGTCGGAGCGCTGATCGCGAACGCGCCGCGGGTCAGTCCGGATCGTTACGCGCACCCAATGAGCAACGCCACTCTTCGATTGAGGTGCTTGCATGAGATCCGGAGTCGCATTGCGCGAGTAGCCGTGGGTCCGTCCACCGTGCGTGGGACTCCTCGCGGGACCGCACAGGCGGCTCGCCGCTTCTTGGCGCAAGTTCCTCTGCGTTCGTTCCGCGCACGCAACCGCGTAGCGTTTGTAAAGTCCCTTGATCGCGAAACCACTCGGCTGCAAGCCGCTCTGCCAGCACGAGGCCGACGATGGGGCGTGGCACGGAAGCTTCTCAATATCTACCTGCGTGATTGCGTCTACAGCGCACACCTTCGGTCGGCTTACAGCCTGGGGCAAATCGAGCCGTTCTGCGAGGTGCCTCTCGACTCCATCACCGCCAAGAAACTCCGCGGCTCGGCCGACGGGGCCGCGTTGCCGGCGTGGCCGGGTGTTGGACGTCTGACTCCGACAGTCAGCGCGCACTACCAAGCCGTTGCGACTCAGATTGCCAGAGCGCGGAAACTTCGGGTGGTGCACCTCGATGCGTTCTGGTGGTCCGAGGATCGAGACACATAGCCAGATGCAGCGTAACTACGGCTCGCAGCCGGCGGCGGCGCGCTTCTGTGGCACAATCCGCGCGCGGCCGCCGCAGCTGAAGCCGGAGCGTCAGGCCGCCAAGAAATTGCGCCGATGTGTTGGCAGCACCCCGGACGCGTCGCGTCGTCTGTGTTAGCGTCGTTTTGTGAAGGTGCGCGAAGTCATTCGGTTGCTCGAGACTGATGGCTGGGTCCTGGTCAGTACCGAAGGAAGCCACCGTCAGTTCAAGCATCCAACGAAGCCGGGCCGGGTTACCGTGAGCGGAAGTCTTGGCGACGATATGCCCAAAGGGACGCTCGCATCAGTGAAACGACAGGCTGGATTCAAGGTGCCGAAATCATGAGAAGGGTCCAGTATCTCGTCCGCATCAATCGTGATCCCAGCAGCGACTGGGGGGCGTCCGTTCCGGACTTGCCGGGATGTGTCGCAACGGGCAAGACAATCGATAGTGCATTGCGCCGGATCGCGCGCGCGATCGAGATCCACGTGCGCGGGCTTCGCGAAGACGGCCTTCCGGTTCCGCGACCAAGCCATCGCACGGTCACGCCTCGTCGGAGGCCGCGGCAAGTCGACTTTTACGCCACAGTAGAAGTGGCGGCCTAACAGGCGATGGACCCGACGACGCGCGAGCAGCGCTCGCGGCCCGCTCGGCGCGGGTCGTCGCCAGATCGTTACTCTCTCGTTGGTCTGACGGTGTCGAAGACGGCAATGGGCGGCAGCGAACTTGTGGCGATCACAAAGCGGTCGCGATTGCCGTGACGGTGAGGTGGAGACGTTCTATACAAGTGAAGCCACCTAAAACACGAGTTGGAGCCGTCGGCACGACCACCGACCTTGCGCCGCGGCTCAACTCTGGGCGTTAGGCGTCAAAGGCCCATGGCCCTCTTGGTGGTCAAGTGATTGATCGCATTCGATATTTGCTCGCGGTCGTCAGCGTCATCGTCCTTCCATCGGGGCTGCTCTTTTGGTTTGTCATCCACCCCTGGGCTCGTTGGTGGAGAACACAGGGCCCGATTCGAACATACGCGATCGTTCTTCCGCTGGTCGTCGGTTTTGGTGCGTTGCTGTTTCGATTCCGCGGCCCGCTTCTAGGAGCGGATCTCGGAACGAACGGGCCTTTGATGGCGATGGCCTTGCTCCTCTACGGCATGATGACTCGTCTCGAGCTTCAATACTGGAGGCACTTGAGCATCTCCACATTGGTAGGAGTACCGGAGTTGTCACCCTCTGAGCATCGAAGGGGCAGACTGCTGCAGGATGGAATTTATCGGGTGGTACGACATCCTCGGTACCTCAGCGCGGGTATCGGGACCATTGCCAACGCGCTCGTCATCAACTACGAAGGGATGTATATCCTCATCCTTTGGTTGTTCCCGGCGGGATACGTGATGTTGGTGCTCGAGGAGCGAGAACTCGTCGACCGTTTCGGAGAAGAGTATCGGCAGTATCAACGGGAGGTTCCACGGATCATTCCCCGACGACGGACCGATGAGAAGTAGCTGACCGAGCCGGATTTGCGTGACGCCCAACCTGGCATGCAGCGGACGGCACAGTGCGCCGCCGCTGATGCCTGCCGTTAGACGGCGCACATAAAGAGGGTTCGCGAGACGCGCGCTCTGCAGGGACACCGTCTCCAAGGTTTAAAGCGTCTCGCCGCAGCCGACCAAGTACCTCCTGAATATCCACAGCGCTACGACCACACCGGCAGCAACGCGCAGACGCTTCGGCGAAGACGCGGGCTGGATCAGGGGGCGGCGATGCAGTAGTCTCCCATCTCGCCGGATCCCGAGTATCCGGGATGCTGACGCGACTGCACCTGCAGGAGGAACACCATGAAAAGCGTTGCGCTGAATGTTCTGCTGACGGCGGCGGTTCTGATTCCTCTGGTCGTCTACGCGCAGCCCAGGCCGGGGAATCCGACCACGGCGACCGTGATCACCAAGGCCGAGATCGACAAGATCAGCGCCACCCTGCAATCGCAGCGGACGCGTGACGAGAACGCCAGGGTTGTCGATATCGGCGACGGCTGGAGCATGGAGCTGGGCATCATTCATCGCGCCTCCACCCGGACCCCGCCGCCCGCCCCTGCCGCCGCGGCGGCCAATGCGCAGGTCATCCCGTGCGGAGAACGCATGGCAACGCCGCCGGCGGACGCGATTCCCGGCGCCATCACGCACGACAACCAGACCGAAGGCTATTACATCGTCTCCGGCGGCGGCACCGCGTTCATCGATGGCAAGGTCGTGAATGGCCGGAAGAGCACGGCGAATCCTGACGGCGGACCGAACGGTCCGGGCTGCGGCGGCCTGGCGGTTGGCGCGCGCAAGATCGAGTTGAAGGTCGGAGACGTGCTGATCGTTCCGCCTGGCGTGATCCACGGCTGGGCGGATATTCCCGATCACGTGGACTATCTCAGCTTCCGTCCGTCGCATGGCGTGATGAAGAACGGCTGGGTGAACCCGACGATCGCATCCAAGTAGCGTGTCGAGGCATTGAGGCCACGGTGAATCGTTCCTGTCGTTCGCTGACCTCGGTGTTTTGCGCCGCCCTCGGCATCGTGGGTGTGGCGCAGGAAAGGCCCAGGCCGCCCGCGCCGCCGGCCGTGCCGCTGACGGCCGTCCCGGTCGAGAAGCCGATGGTCCTCACCACCGAGGCCGGCGTTCGCGTGCGAGTAGTGCCCATCGCCCGTGGACTGTCCCATCCCGACGGCCTCGTGTTTCTGCCCGACAACCGCACCATGCTTCTGACCGAACGCCCCGGCCGCCTGCGGATCGTCAGGGACGAGGTGCTCGATCCGAATCCGATCCTGGAGCTGCCGAAGCTGAACAACGTGTCGCTCGGCGGATTGCAGGACCTCGTTCTGCACCCGGATTTCGCGACCAATCACGTTCTCTATCTCTCCTACTCGAAGGAGGGCGATCGCGGCGTCACGCTCGCGGTCGCCCGCGCGCGTCTGGACGGGACCCGTCTCGCCGATGTGAAGGACATCTTCGTCGCCGATGCCTGGGCGGGCGAAGTAGGAACGTACGGCGGCCGGATGATCTTCGGTCCCGACCGTTTGCTGTACCTCGCAGTCGGCGATCGCGACGACCTGGTGAGCACCGACGATCCGCACATCCGGATGGAAGCGCAGAACCTGGCCACTCACATCGGCAAGATTCTGCGCCTGCGTGACGACGGAAGCGTGCCGGCCGACAATCCGTTCGTGACGGAACCGAAGGCGAAGGCTGAAATTTACACCTACGGCCACCGCAACCCGTACGGCCTCGCCTTTCACCCGCAGACCGGCGCGTTGTGGGAAGCGGAATTCGGTCCGAGAGGCGGCGACGAGATCAACGTCCTCGTCGCCGGGCACAACTACGGGTGGCCGCTCGTGTCCACCGGCCGCAACTACACCGGGACGCCGGTGTCGGACCAGCCGTGGTTTCGTCCCGGCATGGAGATGCCGGTGTTCCAGTGGAACCCGGTGATCAACCCCGCGAACATGATCTTCTATACCGGTCGCAAGTTCGCGAAGTGGACGAACAGCCCGATCGTCGCCGGGGCGGGATCGAAAAAGGTTGTCCAGATGACGCTCACGCGGGGCATGGTCGTGAGCGGCGATTCAATGCTGCACGAGCTCAACGTGCGCTTCCGCGACGTTCGTCAGGGACCCGACGAGCTCCTTTATTTTTTGACGGAGGGCCGCTCCCGCGGCAACAACGACACGGACGGCATGCTGCTGCGACTCGAGCCCGAATAGCGCGCTTCTTCCGTCAACTATTGCGACCCGGCCGCGCGCCCGGCAGTCAACGCGACGAACTCCGGCTCGTGATCGACGCCGGCAACGGCGACGATGATGTACTGCGTCTTGTTGTGGACGAACGTCATTGGCGCACCGGTGGTGCCGGCGGGCAGCTCGATCGCGGCGATGACCTTGCCCGTTTTCTTGTCGTACGCCCGGAACATCCTGCCGCCGCCGTGCGGCGGAACGCTCAGGCCTGCGGCGCTTCCCTCTCCCATGAACAGGAGCGTCTTGGTGAGCAGCGGCGCTGCGCGTCCGGGGTTGCCGAGGGGCGGAAGATTGAGCGCCTCGAGCGCCGGGTGATGGCGGGGGCCGTCGCCGTTCGGCACCATCCACAGGTGGTCGCCGGTGTTCAGATCGATCGCCGTGATCCGCCCGTACGGCGGCTTGACGAGCGGGAGTCCCTGAGGTCCGATTTTCTCGGCGACTCGGTCACTCCTGTTTCGATACGCAAAACGGTCGTCGCCCTTCACGAGCCCGCCCACCCACGGGAACGTGACCGACGGAACGTAGAGAATCCCGGTGTCGGGATCGAAGGCGGCCCCGGTCCAGTTCGCGCCGCCCACCCAGCCTGGAAGATAGGCAGTGCCCTGCTTTCCGTTCGGATCGTCGCTCGTCAAGGTCGGCGGCGTGAACAGCGAACCGAGGAGGAACCGCTTCGCGATCTCGACCGCTTCCGCGTGAAGCGCCGGCGTGAAGTCGATGAGATCGTCCGCCGTGAATGTCTGTCGGTCGAACGGCTTCGGTTTCGTCGGATACGGCTGCGTCCTCGACGCCTGCTCGCCTGGCACGGTCGACGCGGGCACGGGCCGTTCCTCGATCGGCCACACGGGCGCGCCGGTCACGCGGTCGAAGACAAACGTGAACGCCTGCTTCGTCACCTGGATGACCGCCTTGATCCGTCGCCGGTTCACCGTGATGTCGCCGAGGATTGGCGCCGCC
>DATNEY010000057.1:0-258209 GCA_035606665.1 Vicinamibacterales bacterium
ACTGCTCATTCATGACGGTGAGGTAGTAGAACGCCGCCTCGCCATCGCCGTACATCCTCGCGATGCCGTCCTGGATGATCGTGCTGAGCTCGTACGCGTACGCGGGGTCGTAGGCCCGGCACGTCGGGACCGTCAGCGCGAGCGTGTGGCTGTTGCCATCCTGATGCTGCAGCCCTTCACCGGCGAGCGTCGTGCGGCCCGACGTGCCGCCGAGCAGGAATCCGCGGCACCGCGCATCCGCGGCGGCCCAGATAAAGTCGCCGACGCGCTGGAAGCCGAACATCGAATAGAAGATAAAAAACGGGATCGTGTTGACGCCCTGGTTCGCGTAGGCCGTGCCCGCGGCGATAAATGAGGAGATCGATCCCGCTTCGGTGATGCCCTCTTCGAGAATCTGGCCGTCCTTCGCTTCCTTGTAGTACAGGAGCGTATCCATGTCGACCGGCTCGTACACCTGACCGATGCTCGAGTAGATGCCGACGGCGCGGAACAGGGACTCCATGCCGAAGGTACGCGCCTCGTCCGGTACGATCGGAACGACGAGTTTGCCGATTTCCTTGTCGCGCAGGAGCTTCGCCAGCAGCTTGACGAACACCATCGTGGTGGAGGCTTTGCGGCCCTCCGTGCCCGTGAGGAACTCCTCGAACACGTCCGGCATCTCCGGATGGATGGCCGGCGCGACGACCTCACGCTTCGGCACGAACCCGCCCAGCGTCTTGCGGCGGTCGCGCATGTACGCGATTTCGGCGCTCTTCTCGTCCGGGCGATAGAACGGCGCATCAGCGATGCGGTCGTCGGGGATCGGCACGCCGAAGCGATCGCGGAACGACCGCAGGTCGCCCTCGTTCATCTTCTTCTGCTGGTGCGTGATGTTCTTGCCCTCGCCGGCCTCGCCGAGGCCGTAGCCCTTGATGGTGCGCGCGAGGATGACGGTCGGCATGCCCTTCGTCGTCACCGCGCTGCGATACGCGTTGTAGACCTTCTGCGGATCGTGGCCGCCGACGCGAAGGTGCTTCAACTCGCCGTCGCTCAGATGACTCACCATTTCGAGCAGCCGCGGATCCGCGCCCCAGAAATTCTGACGGAGGTAGGCGCCGTCCTCGACCACGTAGCGCTGGTACTCGCCGTCGACGACTTCGCCCATGCGCTTGACGAGCAGGCCGTCGCTGTCGTGCTCGAGCAGCCTGTCCCACTCCGAGCCCCACAGCACCTTGATAACGTTCCATCCGGCGCCGCGGAACACCGCTTCGAGCTCCTGGATGATCTGGCCGTTTCCGCGGACCGGACCGTCGAGCCGCTGCAGGTTGCAGTTGATGACGAAGATCAGGTTGTCGAGCTTCTCGCGGGCCGCGAGCGAGATCGAACCCAGCGCTTCCGGCTCGTCCGTCTCACCGTCGCCGAGGAAGGCCCAGATCTTCTGATCGGACGGCGCCTTGAGACCTCGGTTCTCGAGGTACCTGACGTAGCGGGCCTGGTAGATCGCCTGGAGCGGGCCGAGCCCCATCGAAACGGTCGGGAACTCCCAGAACTCCGGCATCAGCCATGGATGCGGATATGACGAGAGGCCGCCTTCCTTGCGGAGCTCATGCCGGAAGTTGCGAAGGTGGGTTTCGGTGATGCGGCCTTCGAGGAACGCACGGGCGTAAACGCCCGGTGACGCGTGGCCCTGGAAGTAGATCAGGTCGGCGTCGGGCCCTGCTTCCTTGCCGCGGAAGAAATGATTGAAAGCGACTTCGTAGAGCGTCGCCGCTGATGCGTACGTCGAAATGTGGCCGCCGATGCCGTCCGACTCGCGGTTGGCCCGCACGACCATCGCAAGCGCGTTCCACCTGACGAGGCTCTTGATCCGGCGCTCGATGTCGCGGTCGCCCGGGTAGGCCAGTTCGTCGTCGGTCGAAATCGTGTTGATGTACGGCGTCGTCGATGTAAAAGGCACGCGAACGCCGGATTGCCTGGCGCGCGCCCGAAGGGTCTCGAGCAGGCGAACCGTCCGCCCTTTGTCGCCCTGACTGATGACGTAGTCGAGGGATTCGATCCACTCACGGGTCTCAACAGCTTCCTGGGCTGCCGCGTCGGCCGGTGCAATGTTCTTCATCTAGGAAGGCGCCTTTCGCTCAATGAACAGCTGCCTATTGTACGACACACATTGAGCAAACCCTGCCTCACCATTCCGCCGGCTCCTGCGCACCGGCCACGGACCACGCGCCATGCGGATGGTCCGCCATTTGAACACCATCAGTGCCGTGAACATCCGCGAGGCCCTGCAGAGACTCAGAACCTTCGGCCTCTGGCGGCTGACGGCCATCCTATTCGCGACCGCCGGCACGGTCCTCATGGCAGACGTGGTGATCGGAACGCCGTCACCGGCCGTGCTCAAAAGCCGTGTCCGCGGGCCACAGCTGACAACGGTCTACGACGTCAACAACAAGCCGGTGTTCACCATCTTCAAGGAGCGCCGAATCGAGGTACCTCTGACCGAGGTGTCGAAGCACCTCGTACAGGCGGTGCTGGCGATCGAGGACCAGCGCTTCTATCGCCACGAGGGTCTGGACGTATGGCGGATTGGCGGTGCCCTTGTGGCCAACGTCCGGCAGGGCGAACGCGCGCAAGGCGGATCCACGATCACGCAGCAGCTGGCACGGAAGAGCTTCCTCACCGACGACAAGACGTTCCGCCGGAAGTTCAAGGAAATGTTCCTCGCGATGCGGATCGAACGTCACTTCACGAAGGACCAGATCCTCGAGCTATATCTGAACCGTGTCTACTTCGGCGATGGGCTGTACGGCGTCGAGGCCGCCTCAATGGGCTACTTCGGCAAACCGGCCAAGGCCGTCAACGTGGAGGAGGCAGCGCTCCTCGCAGGTTTGATCAAGGCGCCGTCCGCGTACTCCCCTACCACCCATCTCGACCGCGCGGTGGCCAGACGCACCATCGTGCTCCGCCAGATGGTTGACGCCGGCTTCCTCGAGAAGACGGTGGCAACTTCCCTGGAAGCCGCGCCGGTACGCCTGCAGAACGGATTCCCTCCGGACAGCAAGGGTCAGTATTTCAAGAATCACATCACGCGAATCCTCGTCGAGCGGTTTGGCTGGGAGCGGCTGTCGCGCGACGGCCTGCGCGTGTACGCAACGGTCGATCCCGCGATGCAGCAAGCCGCGGAAGTCCAGGTCGCCGCCGGACTCAGTCGCGCGGAGAAGCTACCAGGTTTCACCCGGTCGCATCCTCCGCTGCGCCGCGATGCGAAATCACCTCTGGTGGTGGGGAAACCAGCCTATCTGCAGGGTGCGCTGGTGGCGATCGATCCCTCGAATGGCGAAGTGCGCGCCATGGTGGGCGGCCGCGAATTCGATGACAGTCAGTTCAACCGGGCGATCCAGGCCGAACGTCAGGCAGGGTCCGCGTTCAAGCCGTTTGTCTACGCCGCGGCGATGGAGTCCGGCTATACACCGGCGACGCTGCTGACAAACCTTGACGATCCGATGATGGCCAGTGGTGGCGCCTGGGTACCTGAAGACGGACACTCATCCAGCACGTCGATGACCGTCCGCACCGCGTTGAGGACGTCGAGCAACCGTGCCGCGGTTCAGGTCCTGAAGGCCGTCGGGATTCCACGTGCGGTGAGCTACGCCGCCCGGCTCGGCCTCGAAGCGCCGTCCGTGCCGTCCCTGGTTTTAGGCTCTGGCGACGTCACGCTGCTTTCGATAACGTCCGCGTATGGCGCATTCGCCAACGGCGGCTGGTTGAGGGAGCCGGTCTTTATCAGGAGAGTCGAAGACGCGGACGGCAAGTTGCTGTTTACTCAACCACCTTCCGCCCGGCAGGCCATCAGCGAACAGACGGCCTTTCAGATGGCGCAAATGCTTGCCGATGTGGTCAACAGCGGCACGGGATATCGCACGCGCGAGGCCGGCTTCACCGCCCCCGCTGCCGGCAAGACGGGAACGACGAACGACTACCGCGATGCGTGGTTCATCGGTTTCACGCCGCAACTCGTCGCCGGTGTGTGGGTCGGCTTCGACAAGCCCCAGACGATTCTTCCAGGAGGGTACGCCGGCGAACTGGCGGCCCCGATCTGGGGACGCTTCATGAAGGACGCGACAGGAAACAGGAACGCGGGCTGGCTCAAACAGCCCTCGGGTATCGTCGGCGTCGAGATTTGCCGCATGACCGGTGCGCTGCCCGTCGAAGGGTGCCGCCGCGTCCGGACGACCGACAAGGACGGGTACGAAGTCGAGAAGTCATTCGTCGGAATGGAGTACTTCCGCGTGGGGACCGAACCCGTCGACTCCTGCACCGCGCACGCCGAGGTGTCGATCAACGACCGGCTGCGGCGATTCCTGGGCCTTATCGGAAGGTAGTCGCGCACGTACAATGTGCGAATGCCGACTTCATTCACGCGCCGACCGCACCACGCCGTCTTCTCCTTGCTTTTCCTCGCTGCCACCATGTCCAACGCCTGTGGAACGTCTTCCCCGCCGCCGCCACCCGCGGCAGCGCCAGCCGTGAGCGCGCTCGATCAGCAGATCGCCCGCTTCGCTCCCGTCGATATCAGCGCACCGATCGACGGGCTTCCCGCGAACGAGGCGGACGCGCTTCGCCACATCATCGCGGCCGCGCGAGTGATGGACGACCTTTTTCTGAACCAGGTCTGGTCCGGCAACGCCGTCCTGCAGAAGCGGCTTGAGGCGGACACCGCGGCGACCGGCAAGTCAGAGCTCCACAACTTTCTGATCAACAAGGGCCCGTGGTCGCGGTTGGACCACAACGCCGTTTTCGTCCGTCCAGAATTCAACGTTCCTGCCAAGCCCGAACAGGCGAACTTCTACCCAGCCGACGCAACGCGTGATGAGGTCGACAAGTGGGTCGGTACGCTGAAGGGCCCGGCGCACGAGGCGGCCACAGGTTTCTTCACAGTGGTGAAGCGCGGCGCTGACGGCAAGCTGACGACGGTACCGTACAGCACCGAGTATCAGAAGCCGTTGGCCGAGGCCGCTGCTCATCTGCGCGAGGCGGCGAAACTCACCACGCAGCCGAAACTGAAGAAGTTCCTCGAGCTCCGCGCCGCTGCGTTTGAATCCAACGATTACTTCGCGTCGGACATGGCGTGGATGGAACTCGATGCGTCGATCGAGCCCACGATCGGTCCGTACGAAACCTACGAGGACGAATGGTTCGGCTACAAGGCCGCGTTCGAAGCATTCGTGACGCTGAAGGACGATGCCGAGACCCGGAAGCTTGGCATGTTCTCGTCGGAACTGCAGGGCCTGGAAAACGCTCTGCCGCTCGACGCGAAGTACCGCAACAAGAAGCTGGGCGCCCTCGCGCCGATTCGCGTGGTGAACGTCGTGTTCTCGGCCGGTGATGGGAACCGCGGCGTCCAGACCGCGGCGTTCAACCTCCCGAACGACGATCGCGTCATCAAAGAGAAGGGCTCCAAGCGCGTGATGCTGAAGAACGTGCAGGACGCGAAGTTCCAGAAAGTGCTGGTGCCGATCGGGGGCGTGGCCCTCGGCGCGGCGGATCGCGCACGGGTCTCATTCGACGCCTTCTTCACGCACATCCTGATGCACGAGCTGATGCACGGACTGGGCCCCCACCAGGTGACGCCGGGGGGCCGGGCGGTCCGGCTGGCGCTGAAGGACACCTATTCAGCCATCGAAGAGGCGAAGGCCGATATCTCCGGCCTCTGGGCCCTGCAACAGCTGGCGGACAAGGGCGTCGTGTCGAAACAGATTGCCGACACGATGTACACGACGTTCCTGGCCTCGGCGTTCCGTTCAATCCGCTTCGGCATCACCGAGGCGCACGGCAAGGGCATCGCGCTGCAGCTCAACTACCTCATCGACGCGGGCGCGTTCATCGTCAACAGCGACGGCACGTTCGCGGTCGTGGACGCGAAGATCCGCCAGGCCGTCGCGGATCTGACACGCGACTTGATGATGCTTCAGGCCACGGGCGACTACGCGGGCGCCCAGGCGCTGCTCAAGAAGATGGTCGTGATCCGGCCCGAGGTCCAGAGGATTCTGGACAAGCTCAAGGACGTGCCGGTCGACATCGAACCGAATTTCGTCACGGCGAAGCAACTCTCCGGCAAGTGACGCTGCCGCCGGCCGTGCGCCCGTGGCTGTACCGGCTCGGCGCGATGGCGCTCTCTGCCTCAGTCGCGTTCGCGATCCTCGAGATCGGAACGCGGCTGTTCGTCGCTGACTCGACGTTCCGCGTTCTGTCGGACGTCTTCGAGCGGCATCCCGACGCGGAGATCGGCTACACGTACCGGCGAACGTTCGTGAGCAGCGCCTTCGGCGCCGGGCTCCGCACCAACTCACTGGGTTTCCGTGGATCCGATTGGACACGCGAGCGGCCGGCGAACACCGTCCGTATCGCGCTGATCGGGGACTCCCACGCTTTCGGCTTCGGCGTGGAGTTCGATCAGACCTGGGGCGAGCTGTTGCGCGGACGGCTTGCGGCCCGGCTCCGCCGCAATGTCGAGGTAATGAACTTCGGCGTGAACGGGTACAACTCGCGCCAGGAAGCCGCCGTACTGACAGCGCTTGCACTCCCTTTGGCGCCCGACCTGGTCGTCATCCAGGTCTCGAGTAACGACAATGACGCGGCCCTCAAAGTCGACGCGGAGGGCTTCCTTCATACAGGAGTCAAGGGAAAGCCGGACGACATCGACATCTGGCAGGACCGGCACCAGCAGGCCTACAGCTGGTTCCAGCGCCGCATGTTGAGCACGAGCCGCTTCCTGACCTGGGTGCGAATACTCAGACTGAGATGGCAGATGCGGCAGGCCGCCACGACCATGGAGGCTGCGGTTAATGCGGGCCTGACCTCCCTCAAGGGCGACACCACCTCGGGACCGATCGATGAAAGTCTCCGCGCCAGTGTGTACGAGCCGCTGACCGCGATGGTGCGGAACGCGCGCGCGAAGGGCGCGGCTGTGGTTCTCGTGACGTTCGCCGCGCCGGCGCCGTGGCGTCAGACGCTCAAGGCGCTCGCGGCCTCGGAGAACGTCCGGAGCCTCGATCTGATTGCCGCCCTGAACGCAGACACGTGGAAGGGCCTGCTCGAGAGGTGGAGCCTAGGCTGGGACGCCCACATGGGCCCGGCGGCCCACGCCGTGTGGGCCGCCAGGATCGATGAGCTGTTGTCCGCGCCGGAACTGACCGCCGCGCTACTTCACTCGGGCGTTCGTTAGTTGCGCGATCGCGGACAGCGTGGCCTGCGCGGCGTTCAGGCCGAGCAGGAAGTCCTTGTCCGAGAACGTCGAGAACACGTCGATCGGCTGATGCCAGGTCGGATTCCACCCGGCGCCGGTGTGCATACCGCGCTCGTTCTCGCGAAGGCTGATCGCCGGGACGATGTCCAGGAACGCGTGTGAATCCGTGTTGGTCATGTGCGGGCCGAGCGTGCCCGGATAGTTCTTCGAGTACTTGTCGGCCGCGAGCTTCACGGCCAGCGCGAGTTTCGCCGCACCCTCGGCCTGCTTCGCCGTGGACTGCCACTCGATGTTGAAATCGGCTTCGGGCCGCTGCTCGGGGTTGTACGTGCCGTCGGCGCGCGCCATGCCGTGGTCAAACATCATCATGTCGTGCTGGATCATGCCGAGCCACTTCGGCTCGTTCGGCTGTCCCTGCAACATCTCCCGCTGCGCCACATACGCGCGGGCGCCGCGCAAGCCGCTCTCTTCGCCGTTCCACAACGCGAATCGAATCGAGACGTCGGTCGTGACGTCGGGCATGCTGTAGATGCGCGCCAACTCCATCACGAGTGCCGTGCCGGAGCCGTCGTCGTTCGCGGCTTCTCCCATGCCGTGGCCGTCCATGTGCGCGCCGAGGATGTACATTTCACCGCGCCGCGTCGTGCCCCACTTGGTGCAGAACACCTGCGGATACGGCTCCGGCAGTACCGGACCCATATTGAGCTTGCGCAAGGCTTCGTTTGGCTGAAGCTCCGGGTTGGTGTTCACGCCCGTGCGTGCGCGATTGCCGTACAGCGTGGCACCGCCGTTGTTCGTTCCCGTGCTCCGGACCGGCGCCGCGAGAGGCCCGAGCGTCGTGCCACGGCCTTGTCCACCGCCGCCTGCTGCCTGGCCGCCCCGACCCGCGCCGCCACCGGCTGCCGCAGCACCTGCACCTGCTGCGCCACCACCAGCCGCGCCTGCTCCGGCCGCACCCGCACCCGCGGCGCCTCCGCCGGCTGCGCCACCGCCTGCGCCCACGCCGCCACCGCGATTGCCACCACCGCCAGCGCCGCCGCCTCGGGCGGCCGCTGGCTCGTAGGTCATGCGCTCAGTCTGGCAGCCGTAGCTCTTGAGCTGGGCTTCAATCCATGCGACCGCGTCGCGATTGCGCTGCGTGCCTTCCTTGCGATCGCCGAACTGCGTGAGGCCCTTGATCGTGGCCTTGTACTTCTCGAGATCGAGCCGGTCGACAAGGATCTGGACAGGATCCGGCGCCGCCGTGGCCTGCGCGGCCTGCTGTGCGCCGCCACCTCCTTGTTGCGAAGCCGCCAACAGGGCAGCAGTCCCGGCAAGCACTCCCATCGCGACCAAAGCGTTACGTCGAAAACTCATTGCCTTCCTCCGTGTCCTACTTGACCTTCGCCATCGTCAGCTGCGCAATGGCTGACAGCGTCGCCTGCGCCGAATTCAGTCCCAGAAGAAAATCCTTGTCCGAGAACGTCGTGAACACGTCCGTTGGCTGGTGCCAGTGCGGATTCCAGCCGGCTCCAGTGTTCATGCCGCGCTCATTCTCGCGCAGGCTGATCGCGGGAACGATGTCCTGAAACGCGCTGGAGTCAGTGGCCGTCATGTGCGGACCGAGCGTGCCCGGGTAGTTCTTCGAGTACTTGTCGGCGGCGAGCTTGACGGCAAGCGCCAGCTTCATCGCACCGTCCGACTGCTTCGACGTTGACTGCCACTCGATGTTGAAATCCGCTTCGGCACGCTGCTCAGGATTGAGCGTCCCGTCGGCCCGCGGCATGCCGTGGTCCCACATCATCATGTCGTGCTGGACCATGCCGAGCCACTTCGGCTCATTCGGCTGCCCTTGCAGATCCTTGCGCTGATCGACGTACGCGCGCGCGCCATGCCCGGTTTCTTCACCGTTCCACAGCGCGAACCGAATCGTCACGTCGGTCGTGACGTCGGGCATGCTGAAGATCCGCGCGAGCTCCATGACGAGCGCCGTGCCTGAACCATCGTCATTCGCCGCTTCGCCCCAGCCGATGCCGTCCATGTGCCCGCTGACGATGTACATCTCGCCGCGACGTGACGTCCCCCACTTCGTGCACCACACTTGCGGGATCGGGTCCGGCAGCACCGGACCTGAATTCAGTGCGCGTAGCTTTTCGTTCGGCTGCTTCTCGGGATCGTTGTTGACGCCAGTTGAACGCGTGATGCCGTAGTAGGTGGATCCGCCCGCCTGGCTCCGTCTGGGTTCGGCGAGAACGCCCGGGCCGGCCGCGCGATTTCCACCACGTCCTTGTCCGCCCGCGCCTGCGGCAGCAGCCGCGCCACCGCCCCCGGCACCGCCTGCCGCGCCCGCTCTACCACCGGCACCAGTTCCGGCGCCTGCTCCGCCGCCGCGATTGCCGCCGCCCCCGGCATTGCGCGGCGTGATTTCGTAGGTCATGCGCTCGGTCTGACATCCGTAGTTCTTCAGCTGCTGTTCGATCCACGCCACGGCGTCGCGATTGCGCTGGGTACCTTCCCGTCGATCGCCGAACTGCGTCAGGCCTTTGAGCGTGGCCTTGTAGCTGTCGAGGCTCAGCCGATCGACGAGGATCTGCACTGGATCGGGCGCGGCCGGAGCCTGGGCCGCTGGCTGTCCCTGCCCTTGCCCCTGCGTGGCAGCCAGTGCCACCACCGTTCCCAACGCAAGGCCCGCCCCCGCGACAAACGATCGTCGAATTGCCATTGCGGATCTCCTCCGGTTGCGAGAGTCTACTTTACTCCGCATGGCTGCCAGGTCGAGATCCGCTGCGATAACGAAGCGGCCGACGGCCGCCGAACTCAAGGCCGCCACGGGCGCGTTCATTGCCGACGTGATCAGTCCGGATCTCGATGTCCTCTTCGTCGGCATCAATCCCGGCCTGTACTCGGCAGCCACGGGCCACCATTTCGCGCGACCGGGCAATCGGTTCTGGCCGGCCCTTCACGCGAGTGGATTCACCTCGCGGCAGCTCGATCCATCCGAGAAGAACGGACTGCTCGACTTTGGCTGCGGCATCACCAATCTCGTCCGGCGGGCCACGGTCGCCGCTGACGAGCTCGCTCCGGCGGAACTGCGCGCCGGCCGCCGCCGGCTCGAACGCAAGGTACGGCGCAATCGGCCGCGCTTCATCGCCGTCGTGGGAATCGGCGCGTACCGGGTCGCGTTCGATCGTCCTGACGCTGCGCTCGGCGAGCAAGCCGAACGGCTCGCCGGCGCCCGTGTCTGGGTTCTGCCGAACACCAGCGGGCTGAACGCGAATCACCGCCCCGCGGACTTCGCGCGGATGTTCGCGGACCTCCGCCGCGCGATCCGGCGAACGCCGCGCCGGCGCACGCCGTAGGAGCAAAGGGAACTAATCGGCGCGAAGCGCCTGGGTAGGATCGGTGCGCAACGCGCGTCTGAGTGGTACCCAGCACGACACGGCCGCCACCAGGATCACGAATATCGCGACGCCTGCCGTCACAACAGTCGTGAGTTCCGTCTGCATGGAGAGGCGGAAGTCCTGAGTGTCGAGGATGCCTTGCGCGAGAAAGGCGACCCCCAGAATCGCGCCGAGGACCACGCCCGCGCCAACCTGTCGAAGCGAGCGCGACAGCACGTTCGTCAACATGCGTCGCGGCGCTGCGCCCAGCGCCATCCGGATGCCGATTTCCCGCGTCCGCACGGACAACGTGAACGAGACGAGCGCGTAGATACCGGCAGTCGCCAGGAGCAGCGCGACTGCTGCCACCGTGGCATAGCCGGAGACGAGGTACCTATATGTGCTGACCTCTTCGTCCATGACCTGTCGCAGCGTCTTGACGTCCTGCAGGCGTGCGTCGGGATCGACCGCGAACGCCGCGCGCCGCAACGACCCACCCGCGGTCGCCGCATCGCCTGCCGTGTGAACGATCAGGAAGTGCTGCCAGTCGGACCGGGAGTCCAAGGGACGGTAGATAACGGTCTGCGCCACCGGCTTTGACGAATCCTGCGCGATGTCAGTCACCACGCCGACAATCTCGTGCCACGGTCCTGGAGTTCCTTCCGCGTCCCGCGACCGGTGTCTCACCAGCCGGCCGACGGCCGGCCGCCCTGCAAGCACGAGCCGAACGAACGACTCGTCGACGATCGCGACCTCGCGGCCTTCGCCTGCCTCGCCGTCCCTGAATGCCCGTCCGGCGACGATTCGTTGCTTGAACGTGTCGAAGTAGTTCGATGCCACCCGGGGGCTGCGCACCTCGAGCAGGCCACTCCTGGTCGTCGCGACCGGCGGAACGTGACCGTCCGCAAATTCTGGCCGGAACACATCGCCGCCCATCGCCGGCAGCGACGATGCATACGTCACGGCACGAACGCCGGGTTCGCTTGCCATCCGGCGTTGCAGCTCGCGGAGGACGCGATAGGACTGCCCCTTGGGACCGTCGTCAGCCACCTCGACCATTGCGGACAAGTACTCGTCGCGGGGGAACTGCAGGCCCGCATACTGGCTGCTCGTCGTGGAGGTGCTCCAGGTCAAGCCGGCGACGATCGTGAGAAACATCACTGTGAAGGCGACCTGGCCCACGGTGACGCCGGTCCATAAGCGCCCAAACGCTCTGGTGCCGCCCGTCGAGCCCGCGGTCTTCAAGCGTCCCTGCATTCGCCCGGTCGTGGCTTTGAGCGCCGGTACCGCGCCGACGAGCAGCGAGGCAAGGATCACGACGAACGCCACGTAGACGATCGTCTCGACTTCCAGTTGCGCGTCCCACCAGAACGGCAGCGGCCCCATGGACACGGTCCACTGATCGCGAACCATACGCAACAATGCGGCGGCACCGGCCAGGCCAACGACGGCTGCCATTCCGGTGAGGACCAGCGCCTCCGCAACCATCTGCGAAACGATGCGCGCCCGGCTCGCGCCGAGCGCCGAACGGACCGTGATCTCGCTTTCGCGGGTCATCGTCCGGGCGAACACGAGTGTGGCGACATTGGCACTGCAGATGCCAATCAACCCAAGAAACAGCAGATTCAAACTGTAGAGAAACGTACCGTCGTCAGGTCCAGAATCCGCCCACGTCGATTCGATGTAGGGATAAATCCTCGGCTTCAGGTGCGCATGGACCGCGGCATCGGGGGCCGCCGCAGCAAGTGCGTCGAGTTCGCCTTGCGCTGCCGCGGCCGCGATTCCAGGCGCGAGTTTGCCGAAGACTGTGATGGCGGGGCCGGCCGCGCGCTCGAGATCGGCAGGATCGAGGCGCAGCGGCGTCCAGAGTGACTGAGTGCTGGGAAAGCCGAACCCCTTGGGCATGACACCCACGATTTCGTAGACCGTGTTGCCAAGGCGCACGGTCGTGCCGATGACCGCCGGGTTCGCGGCGAGTAACCTGTGCCAGGCGTCGTATCCGAGCACGACCACGTCCGTCGAGCCGATCCGCTCATCCTCGCCGGACAGCGTCCTCCCGTACAACGGCGGTGTCGGAATCGCGTGAAAGATCGAAGCGCTGACTTCGGCCCCGCTCACAGGAGCCGTCTGACCGTCCAGCGTCGTGACATTCGGTTCAATCAGTCGGGCGGCGCCCACATCCTCGATCAGTTTCAGGTGACCGCGCCATTGAAAGAACTCGTACGTCGTGCGGCGTTCGACCCCGGCCGTTCTTGTGTCGAACGTCACGATACCGACGAGGCGCTCGCCGCCTTCGAACGGCAACCGCCCCCGGACGAGGTCATTGGAGAATTCGAAGAACGCCGCGCCACCGCCGATGCCAACAGTCAGCGCGATCAATGCAATGGCCGTGAGTCCGGGCGACTTCCGGAGCATCCTGATGCCCAGCTTCAGATCCATCGACCAGCCGGCGAGCCAGCGGAACGATCGCGCATCGCGCTGCTGCTCCTTGGTCTGCTCGACACCGCCGAACGCACGCTTCGCCGCGGCGCGCGCGTCGTCGCGGCTCATGCCCTGCGCCGTGAACTTGTCCTCGAGCAGCCGGAGATGCGCGTTGATTTCCCGCGCCAGATCGGCCTCCGGGTCGCCCATGCGAAACAAACGCCTGAACGCACGCCGGACAGCCCTCACTGACGCGCCTCGAGCAGCTTGTCGAGCAACCCGGTGAGCCGGGAAAACCGTTCGGCCTGCCGCTTCAGCTCCCGCTCGCCCGGCCTGGTGATGCGGTAGAACTTCGCTTCCCGGTTGTTCTCCGTCGTCCCCCAGGCGCCCTTGATCAGGCCCCGATCCTCGAGCCGAACGAGCGCGGGATATAGCGTGCCCTGGTTCAGTGACAAGGGATGGTCCGAGACCTGCTCGAGCCGGCTGGCGAGAGCGTACGCGTGGAGCGGGCCCATGGTGGACAGCGCGCGCAGCACGATCAGCTCCAGCGTGCCCTGCAGTAGTTCGACTCGTTCACCTGCCATGCCAGTAAAAGCTCCTGCACCTTCCACTGCGGTGCCAAGTGAAGAGACGGATTCGAGGGGGACCGGGTTCGATTACCGGTGGTAGATGAGACCGCCGCCGGCGGCGCCTGCGACGAGCTCGATGCGGCCGTCGCCGTCGAGATCAACGGCCAACGGCGTCGAAATGGGCGGGAGCGCCAGCGAGATGGATGCGTCCTCTATGAATCGCGGCGCGCGGAGCGTGCCGGCGTTGCGATAGAGCGCTGCGCCTCCGGACTCGCGGCCAACAAGGAGATCCGGTATTCCGTCGCCGGTGAAGTCCGCAAACGCCGGCCGGCTGCGCCGGCCGGGGCTGAGGTCGCCGAGACGCTCGGTCGCCATCGTGAACTTCGCGTTCTTGGGCGTCCCGTCGTTGCGGTAGAACACGATTGCGCCGGTCGCGGTCCCGATGAGCAGGTCCAGATCTCCGTCACCGTCGGCGTCCGCCAGCAGCGGCGAGGCAAGGCTCGTCCTGGGCGGCTTGATCGTGAGCGCCGGGTCTTCGACCCACGTTGGCTGCCGCGACGTGCCCTGGTTCCTGAAGTACCGGATGTCCTTGTTCCACGTGCCGACGAGCAGGTCGAGATCGCCGTCGCCGTCCAGATCGCCCAGCGTCGGCGCGAGGTGAAAGTCATCGACCAGTTTCAGAGGGGCTTCCTGCCTGAACGACGGGGCGGCCTTCGTGCCCACGTTGCGAAACACCGTCAATCGTCCGGCGTCGCCGGACATGTCGATCTTGCTGCCGACCAGGAGATCGAGGTCACCATCGCCGTCGATGTCTCCGGCCGCCGGTACCGTCTCGCTGCCGAGATCGATGCCGTTCAGGAACCGTTTCGTGCGCAACTCGAGGTGATCCTTCGCCGTGCGCTCGTAGTAATAGAAATTGTCGGCGGCGGTGGTCACCGGATTGTTCGCGCCGCCGATCACGCCCATGAAGAAGTCGATGTCACCGTCGAAGTCGAAGTCAACCGGCACAGGCGCGTTGTAGCCGGACGTCCGCGTGTCGGCGAACGGCAAGGCCACCGGCTCGGTCTGAAACGACGGCGTGCTGCACGTCGCGCCGATGTTCTGAATCAGAAGCACGCCCGGCTCGAAGAAGTCGCCCCAGAGCAGGTCGAGGTCCTTGTCGCCGTCGAAGTCGGCAAAGGACAGCGCGTTCGCGCCGTGCCGCGCAAAGGGGATTGTTGAGGGGGTTGACGGGGTCAGACCGGGGTCAGACCACTTTGGAGATTCTCCAATGTGGTCTGACCCCGGTCTGACCCCGCCGCGGCCGATGATCTCGATGTTCTCCCAGTGATCCGTCAGGAACGCAAACCGCAGCGATCCCGGCGCCTCGGCCTCGTAGTGAATGACGAGCCCCTCGATCCGCCCGATGAAGAGATCGAGCCGCTGGTCGCAGTCGATATCGACGATGGCCGGGAGGTTCTGGCGATCGAGATAGACGTTCTGACCGTCGGTGTCGACGAGCGTGCCGCCGGACTCGAACCGCGCGGCCTGACGTGTGCCGACATTCCGGTAGAAACGGATGTTGCTGAACGGCTGCTCGGCCAGAAGATCGAAATCGCCATCGGCGTCGAGATCGACGAAGCGGCACCACTCCCCCACGTCCAGGTTCTGGTACCGGTTCGTTCGCCACTCGAACTTCGGTGCCTTCGCGGAGCCGGTGTTCTCGAAAAACCAGACCTCGTTCCGGAACTCCTGCATGAAGAGGTCGTTGTCCCCATCGGCGTCGATGTCCACGAACTGCGGGCGCGGAACGTCGAGACCACCCAGAAAGGGAATGTCAAACGGGCGGCCTGACTCGTCCGCGACCGGAAAGGGTGCGACGGCGCGCGAGAGCGCGGGAGGCGCCTGGGATTCGGCGGCCCGACCGCCGACGACGACGGCAAGCGCAAGGACGCCTGCCAATCCCCAAATCAATGGACCGATGGATCGATGAATCAATGGATCAATACGAGAAGCAACGAGCGCGCGTCGCGTCAGCGACGCGCGCGAGTCCCCATCCCCGTGAGGTTCTTGCCGAGCGGAATCGTCTTCGCGACCTTGCGTGTCTTCACATCGACGACCACCAGCGACGCCGTCTCGTCGGCGCCCGGCATGGCATGACCGGCCATGGCGGGATCGGCCATGTGGTCCATCTTGTTGTTGTTCGTCACGAATGCGAACGCGCCGTCAGCCGAGAACACGATCTGCTGCGGCTGCTTGAAGCTGGCGTCGGCGATGCGTTCGGTGACCTGGCCGCTCTTGATGTCGATGATCGCGATGTCGTTCGTGCTCTTCACCGGCACCCAGATCGTTTTCTCGTCAGGCGTCAGCACCGGATCGAAGGCCATCTTGCCGACATCAATCGTCTTGAAGACCTTTGGCGAGGCGGGTGTCGCGAGGTCGAAGATGGTGACCTGCCCGGAGACGTCGCCGGTGGCCACGAGAAACCAGCCGTCGCGCGTCGATGTGAACTGCACGAACGAGTGCGTCGGTCCCGGCACGTTCGTGATGCTCACCTTCTGATCGGCGAGCGAGATGCTTGCGACTTGGTTCACGCCGAGACTGCCCGTATAGGCATAGCCCGCCACCGTTGCGGTCATCGGATGGGGCCGCGCGAATAACACCTCGACCTCTCCACCGGTCATCGTCTTGCGGTTGATGATGGCGACCCGTTTGGGAGGGTTCACCGCGCTCATCGACCGCGTCGCCATCAGCGTCTCCGCGCCGGCCAGCGCCAGCATCCCGGGCGTATCCATCTCATACTGGCCGACGATCTTGTCCTGTCGATCGATCTTCACGACGCGGTTCGCGCCGATCAACGACACGTACCAGAACGAGCCATCCGGCTCCACCTGCACGTAGTGCGGTTTCGCGGTCGCCGGGAACCCCAGCTTCTGAAAATCAATCGCGCGAAGCACCGTCTTCGACGCCATGTCCACGACGGCGACCTTCGCCTCGTCCTGAACGCAGACGTAGAGGAGGTCGGGCTGCTGCGCGCGGGCGGCGGGCTGAAGCCCGCCGGCTACGGCAGCAGCGACGATGGCGGCGATTACCCGGGCCTTCATCACTTCTCGCGGCCCTCTGTCTTCACGACGAACAGGCCCTGCTCGATCGAGCTGATGATGATCGACCCGCTCTTGAAGAACGGATAGATGTTCCACGCGCCATTGAACCCGGGCGTGTTCGGCCGGAACGGATCGGTGTCGAAGTAGGCCACCTCTTTCGGATTCACCGGGTCCTTGATGTTGAGCACGCGGAGACCGGCGCGGTAATTCGACTGGTAGAGATAGTCACCCTTCACGTACTGGTTGTGGTCGGAGGCGGCTTCCTTGCTGAAGTACTCCTTCACGAGCTTGGGATTCTCCATATCGCTGAAATCCCAGATGAGCGTGCGCGTCTTGTCGACCATGCCGCCGGTCTCGTCCAGCTCGTCGTCCAGATAGAAGTACTTGTGGTCCTCGGTGAGCCAGCCCTGATGCGTGTAGCCAATCTTCGGGTACAGCCCACGCGAGATGACTTTCGGCGCCTTCTTGTCGGTCACGTCCTGGAGGCTCAGCATCGTTTCATTCGACCCGATGCAGATCTCGTGGCCCTTGTAGCGCTTGTCGGGCCCCTTGTAGTTCACGCAGAGCGCGTCGTGGATGTAGCCATTGCGCGCGCGACCGCTTTCCGTATCCGCAAAGCAACCGACGAACTTCGGCTCCTTCGGGCTCCTCACGTCAATCATGTGAAGCGCGCCGGAGCACGAGTTGCCGCCGCCGCTCGATCCCACCGCGTACGCGAATCCGCTCTCCTCGTTGAGCACCATGTCGTGAACGCTGTTCACATCGCG
This sequence comes from Vicinamibacterales bacterium, assembly GCA_035606665.1. Lineage (GTDB taxonomy): Bacteria > Acidobacteriota > Vicinamibacteria > Vicinamibacterales > SCN-69-37 > DASUGC01. The sequence goes on from DATNEY010000057.1 coordinate 17,422, forward strand.
GTAGATCAAATCGGCCTCGACCTTCCACGGACGCCCGTTCGGCTGCGGCTTCATCGTCCGGAGCCGTGTCATGTCGAAGATCTGGATGCCGTGCGGACCCGCGCCGTCGGAGACGATGAACGCGTGATCTTTGTAGGTCTTCATCTCGCGCCAGGACGTGGCGCGGGCGCCGTCGGTCATCGGCAGGTACGCGACGGCCCGCGGCTGTGTGGCGTTCGTGATGTCGACGAACGTCGTGCCGTCGCGGAGACCGACAAGCGCCCATTCCGTCTTCGTGACGCTGTCGGTCCAGCCCCACAGACTCGAGAGGCCGATGTAATGACCATCCGGCGTCATGTACGACGGCGGCAGGAACGATTGGAGATCGGTGGCGGCGCAGTCGAACACTTCGACCTTGCCGGTGCTCCCGCACTTACGCTCGCCGCCGGTGATGGCCGGCAGCTCGTCGAGCGGCGTGGTCATCATCGGCTGCTCGCGCCAGCTGCCGAATGCGTCGCGTTCGTAGATGAGGAGACCGCCGCCGCCGCGGTTCGCGCCGGTCGCGCCTACGGCCGCGACGTTGCCACGCAGTGAGATCGCATTGCCGGCCTGAATCGGATCCGTCCACGCGGGGCCAAGCAAGCGAAGGCCGTCGATCTGGAATCCGGTCGCGCCACCGTTGAAGACGAAGACGCGTCCTGCGCCGGCGGCGCCTGGCGCGCCCACGAGCACTTCGCGATCGCTCGCGGCGATGGAGGTGCCGAACCGATCGGCACGGCCTGCAGCCGGCGCGGCCAGCCGCGTCATTTCGACCCACTGGATGTTCACGGGAGCGTTCGTGCCCGCGGCTGGAGGCGGTCCACCGCCTCGTCCGGCCTGCTGGGTCTGCTTGCCGAACACGTACACTGCGCCGTACCCGCCGGAATCACCGGGCGCCGTGACGACCGCCTGCGGACCGTTAATCGCGACGACCGAGCCAAATGCCGCCGTCGTGCCCTGCGCGCCGTTCGGCGCGAACGTCCGAACGGACTTCCAGGCATCGCCGTCGAGGCCGAATTCGTGGACGACGCCCGCGCCGGCGTTCTGACCGCTCGCGCCGATCAAGGCCATGGTGCCGGACAGCGCGACCGACGAGCCGAAACGATCTCCCGCTGTCGCGGCGGCGTCCGCGGTGGAGGCAATCGTGGAGTGATAGGCAAACTCGCCGTTGGCGCCGCGCTTGAACGCCCAGACCGCTCCGGCGGGCTGGACCGGTGCGGGACCGCCGCGTCCGCCTCCGGCCTGCGCGACGGGAATGCCGCGGCCCCCTCTCCCGGCGTCCTTGCCGATGAGCAGCCAATCACCAGCCGCGGTGATGGCGCCAAAGCGAGCCACATTCGGCGCCGGGACGGGCGCAGGTGCTCCGGCCGGCGGTGGATTCGCGGGCGCTGGCGCCGGCGGGGCGGGCGGCATCGGCACGACCGTCGCATCGATCGTCGATGCGAAGGTCCAATTGCCGTTGCGCTTTGTAAAGACGTGCACCGCGCTCGTCCCTGCGCCGATATACAACGTCGAGCCATCCATCGCCAGCGAGGCGCCGAAGCCGTCGCCGACGGCGGATTTGGGCGCGACGATCTGCGCCGCCTCCATCCAGTTCGGGCCGTTCTTCCGGTAGACGTACACGGTGCCTGGCCTGAACTGATTGGCGGACTCACCGGCGAACACCTCGCCGTCGCCAACAAGCACGGCGCCGCCGAACTGCGCGAGTTCAGCGGGTACACGCGCGCCGAGTTCAATGCGCGCGGACAGGAACGCGAGCGCGAATGCCGCGCCGCACAGGACGAATCTGACACTGGACCGCATGGCGGCTCCTCTTCTCAACCTGCAACCTACAACCTGCAACCAACAATTTCCGGCGGTGAGCGGGCAGTTTAGCACCTGCGGTCCGCCGGCTACCTCACGTCTTTGTAGAGTTCCGTGTTCCCCATCAGCCACCGATCGAACCAGCCCGCGATGTGTCGCAGGCGCTCGATCCGGTGGCTTGGCTTGCCGGAACGTGACAGCTCGTGCGTCTCGGCCGGGAACCGCACCATCACGGTGGGAACGTGCATGTACTTCAACGCGCGGAACATCATCTCGCCGCCGTCCGAGGGTGGCGTCCGCAGGTCGTCGTCTCCCAGCACGAAGAGCATCGGTGTCTTGACCTTGCCGACGTGCGTGATTGGCGACCGCGCCGCGTAGTCCTCCGGATCCTCCCACGGCGCCTTACGGAACCATGACGGAGTGAACTGGGTGAAGTCCGCGCTGAACCAGAAGCCGTACCAGTCGGCGATGTCCCGCTGCGACACCGCCGCGGCGAACCTCGACGTCTGCGTCACCGTCCAGTTCGTGAGGAGTCCGCCGCCACTGCCGCCTGTGACGCCGAGCTTTGTCGTGTCGATGAAGCCGCGCTTCACCACCTCGTCGACACCCGCCATCAGATCCTTGTAGTCGTCTCCGGGGTAGTGGTACTGGATGACGTTGCCGAACTCCTGTCCGTAGTTGCTGCTGCCGCGGGGATTCGGGAACAGCACCACGTAGCCCTTCGCCGCGAGCATCTGAAACTCGTGCGTGAACACGTTGCCGTACGCGCTGTGGGGCCCGCCGTGGATCTCGAGGATGAACGGGTACTTCTTCGATGGATCGAAGTTCGGCGGCTTCATCAGCCAGCCTTCAATCTGCCTGCCGTCGACGCTCTTCCAAATCACCGTCTCCGGTTCGCTCAGCTTCAGGCCTGAGAACAGCGCGTCGTTGAGATGCGTAATCTGCCGGGCCGTCGGCGACGCCGCCGTGAGATCGATGCGGAACAACTCGCCGACCGACGTTTGAGTGGACACCACGGCGACGAGCGCCTTGCCATCGGCCGAGGCCGAGTAGGACTGGACCGTCTGAGCGCCCTTGAGCACGGGAGTCACTGCGCCGTTTGCGACGTCGACGCGGACGAGGTTCGCGTTCCCGCGCTCACCCGCGACAATCACAATCGACCTTCCGTCAGCCGACCAGATCGGTCCGGCGCTCCGGCCGCCTCGCGGCGCGGCGTTGTCGCCCCCGACACCACCATTGATGTCGAAGTCGTACTCCGCCGTCAGGTTCTTCGGCGGCGCCTGCCCCTCGTTACCGGCAAGGCACAAGTCGGGCTGATCGTACGAGCGCTCGGGTGACCCGTTGAAGGTACATGTGTATGCGAGGCGTCTGCCGTCCGGTGAGAATCTCGCGGCGCCGATGGATCCTGGAAACGACGCCGCTTTGACCGTTGGGCCGCCCTTCGCTTCAATCGCGAACAACTCGTTGCGGGACTGCTGGTAGTACGGTTCGTCAACTCGCGTGGACGTGAAGTAGACGAGCGACCCGTCCGCCGACCACGTCGCGAGCGATTCGCTGTACTTTCCCGAGGTCAGCTGACGCGCGCGCGTGATGGGCCGGCTCGGTGTCGTATCAGCAATCCACACATGCGACGGCCGTTCGGGATCCGTCCAGCCGCCGCCATTCGCACGATACGTTGCAGAGGTGATCACGCGAACGTCCGACTTGGGCGCGGCCGGCTTTGCGGCGAAGTCCTCGTCCTTCGTGCCGCTCGAAAAAGCAATCTTCGACCCATCGGGTGACCATGCCGGCCCACTCGCCCCCCGGGGCAGATCCGTGATCGGCAGCGGCTCCCCGCCGCCGAACGACAGCATGTAGATCTGCGGCGGACCGCCGGCGGCGCGGACGAACGCCAGGCGCTTACCGTCGGGCGACCAGCGCGGCGTCGTATCCCGGGTTCCGGTCGTCAGTTCCCTCGGCGCCTCCCGCCCATCGGCCGGCACGATCCACAGGCCCGTGTCGTAATCGTCGGTTTTTTCATTGACCACGACCCTCACGAACGCCACCTGCGATCCGTCGGGCGACACCTGAGGGTCGGCGACCCAGACGAATTTCAGCAGATCGCTATCGGTCATGAGCCGCTGCTGTGCGGTACGAACCGGAGCAGCGGCAATCAGGATGATGGCGCACGCGAGAAGAAGAAGGCGGCTTCGCATAGCCGAACATGGTACGCCACCGTCAACCGGACCGGGCACGCCGGCGTCTAACACTTGCGCTACCATCCGCCCATGTCAAAAGGCCTTATAGGATTTGCCGCATCCGCGGCGCTCGCGACGGCTTTTCTCGGCACGGTCTCGGGGGCCCAGAAAGTCGAGTTCGTGCAGGCCTACCCGCTTGCCGCCACCGAAGGAGTCTTCGCCTATTCGCGGATCTCGCCGGACGGCAACTATCTGGCGTATGCGTCACAGGCGTTCGACACGACGAAGCCGCGGCCGCAATCCGCCGAGAACCTCTATGGGCCGGCTGGAAGCATCACCAGCCAGACCGTCACCGTCGTCGACCTCAACACGAAGAAGATCCTGTTCACCGAGCGCGGCATCGATCCGTACTGGTCGCTCGACAGCGAGCGCATCATCTATTCGGGACCGTCCGTCAGCATCTGGCATCGATCCACCGGCGAGATTTCACGAAGTGTCGCGCCGGGAAACCTCGGCGACTACTACAGCTGGGCGGTTCACGACGGACGCAATCTGATCCTCACGATTTCCAGCAACTACTACTACCTCGACGGCGACCACGCCGTACTGCCGGCCGGCCACGTCGCCGCGTGCCCGGAAATTGGCACAGGCGATCGCCCGCTCGTGTCGAAGGACGGCGCGCGGATCACCACGTTCGTGCGCGGCAATATCGTCGTGCGCAGCCGCACCGATTGTTCCTTCGTGCTCGACACGGGAATCGCCGGGCAGAAGGCCGACTTTTCCTACGACGGCCGCTACATCGCCTTCCATGCCCAGCGTCCGAACACGCGCCACTACGACATTTTGGTGGTCGATATCGAAAAGAGGACCGTACGCAACATCACCGGCGGCCTGCCCGGCACCAGCCTGTTCCCGAACTTCACGAAGGACGGGCGGCTGTCCTTCCGTTACGACTCACCGGACTATCGCGGCTTCATGTTCGCGATGAACGTCCTCAGCGCTCCGGAATCGCCGTTGCCCAAAACGAGTGGCGGACTCCCGGCCGAGCGCACGTGGTCCGACATCTTCCCGGCGACGGCCAGGCCGCAGTCGGATCTGACGATGGTCCTGATCTGGAGCACGTGGAGCGCGCACTCGCCCGTCGCGCTGTCGGACCTGCAGCGAGCCCGTGACTACTTCCAGCAGGAAGGACTCAACGTCGGAGTGACGACCGCCGCCGAGCCGGCGTCGCTCACGGCCGACATCGACGAACTTCGTCGCCGCAGCGGCACCACGCTGCCGTCGATTTCGATCACGCCTGCGGGCCTTGCGCTGACGGAAGGCCGCAACCAGATGCCGACGACGCTGTTGTTCCGGGGGGAGCGCCTGATCGATCGCCGCCTCGGCGCCCAGACGTTCGATGAACTGCGCGAATGGATGACCGCGGCCGGCGCCAAGCGGTGACCAGGCGGCCGGTCTAGAACCAGCGCGCCTTCTTGAAGCGATAGATCAGGTAGGCATCGATCGCCGCCATGATCCCAAGGGCGATGGGATAACCCCACCTGCTTTGCAGCTCCGGCATGTACTGGAAATTCATGCCGTAGATCCCCGCGATCATCGTGGGCACCGCGACGAGGGCGGCGTAGGCCGCGAGCCGCTTGGTGATTTCGTTCTCGCTGATCGTGAGCAGCGACAGATTGACCGACACCGCCGTGGTAATCATGTCTCGCAGATCGTCGATGTCCTGATTGAGTCTGATCAGGTGGTCGTGAACATCCCGAAAATAGTCCTGCAGGCCTGAACAAATCGGCGGCACGCGGCCGCCGAACAGTTTGCCCGTCACCTCGAGCAGCGGATGCACCGCGTGTTTCAGCGTCATCAGCTTGCGCTTGATGCCGTACATCGTTTCGATGTGACCGCGCGAGGTCTGTCCTGAAAAGATCTTCTCCTCGAGTTCCTCGATCTCGTCGGACACCGCGCCAACGACCGGGAAGTAGCGATCGACGATCGTGTCGAGCAGCGCGTAGAAGACGTAGGCCGGTCCATGCTGGAGAAGCTCCGGCTCGAGTTCCGTGCGCGTGCGCACGTCGGCAAATCCCACTCGGGTGGCCCGCCGGATGCTCAGGACGTAGTCGTGCCCCACGAAGATCGCCGCCTCGCCCGCGTGGAGCTCACTGCCGGCGGGCTCGATCGTCTGGATCACGGCGAAGAGCGTTGAACCGTACTCGTCGAGCTTCGGCCTCTGATGCCCGCGCTGGGCGTCCTCGACGGCAAGGTCGTGGAGGTCGAACTCGGACTGCAGGGCCTCGATCTCGCCCGGGTCCGGATCTCGAATGGCGACCCAGACGAAACAGCCGGGCCGCCCCCGGGCCGCTCGAATCTCCGAGATCGGAATGTCGCCTGTGCGGCGGCCGTTCTCGTAGGCGACGCAACTAATCAGCATGGCGAACGGCCGCTTTCATGCGACCGGATTGTACCTGCCACCGTGGACGACACGTACCGCGACGTCCGGCCGGTCGCTGATGAGGCCGCGCACGCCCCATCCCATCAGGTGTTTCATCGTCGCCTCGTCGTCGATGATCCATGCCTGCACGTCAAAACCCGCGCGAGCGACCGTGCGTACGAATGACGCGCGGAAGATCTGTTTCCCCTGGAACACGAACGGCACCTGAAAGACGGCGTAGCCGGCAGCGCGCGGACGTATCCGGAAGTACGAGCGCCGGATCGCGGCCACGACCTCCTCACGCGAGGCGCCGGTCGCGTAAGGCGGCGTCAGCGCGCGCACCGCATCCAGGACGGCCTGGCTGAACCCGCCAACCAGGAACCTGTCCGGCCGGCGGCCCGATCGAAGGACGCCGGCAATCGCGGGAACGACCGCGGGATCGTCTCCCTTGATCTCAACCACCATCGGAGTGTCGGGATGACGGTCGAGCAGTTCAGCGAGCGTCGGCACGCCGACGCCCCGGCCCCGGTACGGCGCGCCGGCGGCCGCGTCGAAACGCGATCCGGCATCGATATCCGCGAGCTCCGCCGCGGTGCGCTCGACGACGAGCCCGGTCGTGTCTGTCGTTCGATCGAGCGTCGCGTCGTGAATCACGACCGGCACGCCGTCTCGTGAGAGGTGCACGTCGCACTCGATGCCGTCGACACCGAGGGCGACGGCGTGATCGAACGCCGCGAGGGTATTCTCCGGGCGGAGCTTCGAGCCGCCGCGATGCGCGATGGCGGCGGCGCGGCCGGTCGGGAACAGATGACCGAGCGACATGCAGGTAGTATTGTCGTATGCCCGTTCCATCGACCATCACGTCTCTCGGTGCCTTGCGCGAGGCTGTCGCCGCCCGCCGCCTTCCCCACAGACCGGTGAAGGATGAATTGAGGGACAACCTGATCGCTTCCCTGCGTGACGGCCGCCGCCTCTTCCCCGGCATCGTCGGCTACGAGGACACCGTGGTGCCGCAGGTCATCAATGCCCTGCTCTCGAAACACAACTTCATCCTGCTCGGCCTGCGTGGGCAGGCGAAGACGCGGATGCTGCGCGCGCTCACGGATCTGCTCGATGCCGAAATCCCCGTGGTGCCCGGCTGCGAGATCCACGACGACCCGCTGAACCCGCTCTGTGCGGCGTGCCGGGCGCGTGTGGCTGTCGAGGGCAGTGACCTGCCGATAGCATGGCTCACGAGAGATCGCAGATACGTCGAGAAACTCGCGACGCCGGACGTGACGATCGCCGACCTGATCGGCGACATCGATCCGATCAAGGCCGCGCGTTCCGGCCGCGAACTTGGCGACGAGCTGGTCATGCATTACGGTCTGCTACCGCGGGCGAACCGCGGGATCTTCGCCATCAACGAGCTGCCTGACCTGGCGAGCAAGGTACAGGTCGGCCTGTTCAACATCCTGCAGGAGGGCGACGTCCAGATAAAGGGCTTCCCTGTCCGTTTGCGCCTCGACGTGGCGCTCGTGTTCAGCGCGAATCCCGAGGACTACACCGCGCGCGGCAAGATCATCACCCCGCTCAAAGATCGGATCGGGTCGGAGATCCGCACGCACTACGCCCGTTCCCGGGAAGAAGCCATGACCATCACGGCACAGGAGGCCTGGACGAAGAGAGCGGGTTCCTTGGGTTCCGTGGGTGCGGCGATCGAAGTGCCGGTGTTCGTGCGGGAAGTCGTCGAGGAAGTTGCGTTCCAGGCGCGGGCCGATCAGAAGGTGGACAAGCGGTCCGGCGTCAGTCAGCGGCTGCCGATCACCGTGCTCGAGAGCGTCGTTTCGAACGCCGAGCGTCGCGCCATGCTGCACGGCGAGGCGCCAGCCGTACCGCGAGTCTCGGACGTGTACACCTCCCTGCCGGCCCTCACGGGCAAGATCGAGCTCGAGTACGAAGGCGAACTCAAGGGCGCGGAACAGGTGGCGCGTGAGCTGGTCCGCGCGGCGGCGGCGACCGTGTTCGACGCCCACGCCTCGTTGGTCAACATCAACACCCGTCCCATCGTCACGTGGTTCGAGAACGGCGGCACGCTCGATCTCTCGGATACGTCCTCGGCGGAACAGCTGCTCGAAGCCGTCAGTGACATCGATCGCTTCGATGACGTGCTCGACACCCTCGCAGGCGGAGAGGGCGGCGACGCGCCCACGCGCGCCGCGGTCGCCGACTTCATTCTCGAGGGCCTCTGCGCGCTCCGGAAGATCAGCCGGACCGAGGGCGGCCAGCTCTTCGCGTCGCCGCCCCAGGCCAAGTCCCGCGATCGCCAGCCCGATCCGCGCACGCTCGAGGAGCTGCTCGACGACGACGAGCAGTCACGGGGCCGCAAGAAGAAGTTCTACAACTGAAATGAAATACCGATACTCGCGCTTCATTGCCAGCCTGGCCGACGACGTCGACATCGACAAGCTGATGTCGCGCCTGTCCGACCTGTTTCTGTCGAGTGGCTTCGGGAATCCGCACGATCCCCAGAGCGACGACGACCGGGCGATGCAGGCGCTATACGACGCGATCCTCGATGCGCTGTTGAATGGCGGAGCGCTGTCCGACGAGATGGCCGAACGGCTCTTCTCGCACGACGGCACGCCGGAGGGTATCGAGCGGCAGCGCCAGCAGATCGACCAGCTGGTGCAGCAATTGATCGAGCGGCTTGGCGAGCAGGGCTACATCAGTCTCACTGGAAAGCCCGATCGGCAGCAGCTCGATGGTCCCGGTGGCGGTGAGGGCGAGTCGGGGCAGGCACGCTTCGAAGTCACGGACAAGGCGCTCGACTTCCTTGGGTACCGGGCGCTGCGCGATCTTCTCGGATCGATGGGCCGGAGCGCCGCGGGCCGGCACGATACCCGCGACCTCGACACCGGCATCGACGCGGGCGGTCCGCCGCGCGAGTACGAATTCGGCGACACACTCAATCTCGATGCGGCGGCGACGGTGCTCAATGCGGTGAAGAGATCGATGAGCGGAAGCCGGGCCTTCAGGCCCGGCGCGTCTGGCGGGGCTGGAGCCCCGCCCTACGAAAGCGGCAGCGGCGGCATCGACGTCGACTACGAAGATCTGATGGTCAACCAGGGTGACTATCAGAGCTCGTGCGCGACGGTGCTTCTGCTCGACTGCAGCCACAGCATGGTCCTGTACGGTGAGGATCGATTCACGCCGGCCAAGCGCGTGGCGATGGCGCTCTCGAGCCTGATCCGGCACCAGTATCCCGGCGACACGCTGCAGGCGGTGCTCTTCCACGATTCGGCCGAGGAAGTGCCGCTGGCGCGCCTCGGTCGCGTCAAAGTGGGGCCGTACTACACGAACACCTGTGAGGGGTTGCGCCTCGCCCGGCGCCTGCTCGAACGCCAGCGGAAAGACATGCGGCAGATCGTCATGATCACCGACGGCAAGCCCTCCGCCGTGACGAGGCCGGACGGGCGAATCTACCGCAACGCCTTCGGCCTGGATCCGCTCGTCCTGCGCGAGACGTTCGCTGAAGTCGCGGCCTGCCGCAGGGCCGGCATCATGATCAACACCTTCATGCTGGCGCGCGACTACGACCTCGTGGCGTTCGTGCGCCGGGTCGCCCGCATCTCACGCGGCAAGGCCTACTTCACAACGCCCTACACGCTCGGCCAGTACGTGCTGCAGGACTTTCTCACCAACAAGACGAAGACAATTCACTGATACGGGTAGCGACGCGAACGACGGGAATGGGAGGACACGGAGCGGCTCCGCGCTTTCCCGTTGGCGTCGTCAGTGTCATTGGCGTCGTTGGCGTCGTTGGTCGATCTCTCTGATCACGACCTCGCCGTGGAAGCGGCCGTTCTCGATGAAGATCTTTCCGCTCTGCTTGCCGGCGACGTACGCGCCGATGACATAGAGGCCCGGCACCGTCGTCTCGAACGTCTGTTCGTCGTGAATCGGCGCGCCGGTCTCGGGATCCATGGCGGCGCCGGCACTGCGCATCAGCACCGGATCCGATTTGAACCCGGTGAGGAGAAACACGGCATCCGCCCGTTCACGGAGCACGCCACCTGGCCCGTCGAGCCCGACATCTGTCGGCGTAATGTCGGTGACACGTGTCTCGAACATCGCGCGGATCGATCCCTCCTTGATGCGATTCTCGATGTCGGGTTTGACCCAGTACTTGATGTTGTCACCGAGCGCGGGACCCCGATGGACGATGAGCACCTGGACGCCCGCCCGGTAGAGCTCCAGCGCAGCCTCCGCCGCCGAGTTCTTGCCGCCGACGATCACGACGCGGCGGCGATAGTGGGAGTGAGGCTCCCTGAAGTAGTGCGAGACGTGCGGCCGGTCCTCGCCGGGGATGCCGAGGCGATTTGGAATGTCGTAGGCGCCGGCCGCCAGCACGACAGCGGCGGCCGTTCGAGTCACCGCCGGGCCGTCCGACGGCTGCGAGGTCACTGAGAACCGCCCCTCACTCGCCCGTTCGAGCGCGGTGACCGGCTCGAACAGGCGCACGTCGAGCGCGAACGTGTCCGTCACGCGGCGGTAGTAACGGAGTGATTCCTGGCGCGTCGGCTTGTCGTGCGGACTCACGAACGGCAGGCCGCCGATCTCCATGAGCTCGGGCGTCGTAAAGAACACCATGTCATCCGGATAGTGCAGCAGCGAATTCACGAGCGCGGCTTTTTCGAGGACGACGTACCGGAGCCCCCGCTGCTTGGCCGCGATCGCGGCGGCCAGACCTGCGGGACCGGCGCCAATGATTAGAACGTCGAGAACGTCGAGAGATTCGGACATGACTGATGTGGGCGACGCCCGCCGGTCAGCGGGGCGTGAACTCGAGCCTGAGATTGCTCACCAGCGCGATCGGCTTGTTGGGATTGTCGAAGGTACCGCGACCGCCGGCGCGCCACTCCTCGAGGCGCGCGGCAACGATCCCCACGCTGGCGATTCCTGAAGGAATCTCGATACTGACCGCCTGCGCCTGGCCTGGCGCCACGATCCGGGGCGCGCTCCCCCGCCCGGGTCCGGCGATCCGATCGAACAAGTCGCCGACCGTGCGGTATTCGCGGCTCACGGCGGCGCGCTCGATGACCTCGCCGGTCGGCCTGATCACCGCCACGACAGCGGTGTGCCGGACAAATGCTTGTGACAGATCGGTGCCGGCGGGCGGGACGGTGAACCGGTTGTGGAGGTCGAAGAGGAGCGTGGCCACACCGGTCCGCGGCGGAATAACGATCGAGACGCTCTCGCGCGGCGTGGACGCGATGATGACGTCACAGAACCGCCGCCGCGACTTCACCCCCATGCCCAGATCGGATGCACAGGCCGCATTCGTGAGCGCGCGCGTTACGGTGCCGCCTCGGCCCGATCGCTGTGCCGATGCCGCCCCGGCCGTTCCCGCCAGGAGGCAGCCCGCCGCAACTGCCATGACGGCGGCCGACGCGACGCCTCTAGCGCCGATCACGGTCGCCTTTCTCGCGCTCCTGCCACGGCGACGGGTGGCCGGGGCCGCCACGATGAATGAGCTCCAGGAACTCGGCCCGCGTCCGCGGATCCCGATGGAAGACACCACGCATCGCGCTCGTCACCGTGACGGAGTTCTGCTTCTCGACGCCGCGCATCGCCATGCACAGGTGCGTCGCCTCGATGACCACCGCCACGCCCAGCGGATGCAGTTTCGCCTCGAGCGTCTCGGCAACCTGGGTGGTCAGCCGCTCCTGCACCTGCAGCCGGCGGGCAAAGACATCGACGATGCGTGGGATCTTGCTCAGGCCGATCACGCGGCCGTCCGGAATGTAAGCCACGTGGCACTTGCCGAAGAACGGCAGCAGGTGATGCTCGCAGAGGCTGTACATATCGATGTCGCGCACGATCACCATCTCGTTGTACTCGACGGTGAACAACGCGCCGTTGACGATGTCATCGACGTTGGCGCGATAACCGCTCGTGAGAAAGCCGAGAGACTTCTCAACCCGGCGCGGGGTCTCGACGAGCCCCTCGCGTTCCGGATCCTCGCCGAGCGCCGCCAACAGCTTGCGGACGAGTTCCTGCATCACTGAATCTTAATTAAGTTCGAAGCTCAAAGTTCGAAGTTCAAAAGGCAGCGGACCTCGAGGGTGGCTTTTCGAACTTCGCACTTCGCACTTCGAACTCAGTATTTGTAAAACCCCTCACCCGACTTCCGGCCCAGCTTGCCGGCCAGCACCATGCGCTTCAAGAGCGGCGGCGCGGCGAACATCGGCTCCTTGTACTCGTCGAACATGATGTTCGCGATGTAGTAGGTCGTGTCGAGCCCGACAAAATCGAGGAGCGTGAGCGGCCCCATCGGGTGGCCGCAGCCGAGTTTCATGCCGTTGTCGATGTCCTCGATCGTACCGAGCCCGCGCTCGTAACACCGAATCGCGTCGAGCAGGTACGGCACGAGCAGACGATTGACGATGAAGCCGGGCTTGTCCGGCGCCGTGATCGGTTCCTTCCCGATCGCGCGCGAGTAGTCCATGAGCGCCGCGTGGGTCGCGTCGGACGTGGAGAGTCCACGCACCACCTCGACAAGCTTCATCAGCGGCACGGGATTGAAAAAATGCAGCCCGCCGAACCGGTCCGGCCGCTTCGTCTTGGCGGCAAGCTCGGTGACGCAAAGAGACGACGTGTTCGACGTGAAGATCGCGTGATCGCCGACGACCTTGTCCAGCGCTTGGTACGCCGCCGTCTTCTCGTCGAGATTCTCGATGATGGCTTCGATGATCAGGTCGCAGTCGCCCATCGCCTCGAAGTCCGTGACGCCCATGAGGTTGCCCCACGTCTTGTCGCGGGCTTCCGCCGTCATCTTCCCTTTCTCGACCCCGCCATCCAGGAACTTGCGCATGCGGCTCAGGCCCTTGTCGAGCGCACCCTGATTCACCTCGCGCACGATGGTCCGGAAACCCGCGGCCGCCGACACCTGCGCGATGCCCGAGCCCATCAATCCGCAGCCAATCACTCCGACAGTCTTGATGCTCATCTCTAAACTCTCTCGATAATTGCAGCGATGCCTTGACCGCCGCCGATGCAGGCAGTGGCGAGCCCGTACTGCTGCCCACGGCGGCGCAGCTCGTGCGTCAGCGTGAGAATCAGGCGCGTGCCGGTCATCCCCAGCGGATGTCCCAGCGCGATCGCGCCACCATTCACGTTCGTCTTGTTCCGGTCGAGACCGAGTTCCTTCTCCACCGCCAGGTACTGCCCGGCGAACGCTTCGTTGACTTCGATCAGGTCCATCTGATCGAGCCTCAGACCCGCCATCTCGAGCACCTTCCTCGTCGCCGGCGCCGGCCCCATACCCATGAACGACGGATCGACACCGACTGACGCCCACGCCACGAGTTTCGCGACAGGCGCCAGGCCCCGCGATTTCGCCGCATCGGCCGACGCCAACAGGATCGCCGCGCCTCCATCCACGATGCCGCTGGCGTTACCCGCCGTCACGGTCCCGTCCTTCGAGAACGCCGCCGGCAGCTTGGCCAGCCCCTCCATCGTCGTATCGGGCCGCAGGTGATCGTCGCGGTCGACGACGGTGACACCTTTGCGGGTCTTGATCTCAACGGGTACGACCTCATCGCTGAACTTGCCCTCGGCCCAGGCCTTTGCCGCGGCCTGCTGGCTCCGGATGGCGTAGGCATCCTGCTCCTGGCGTGAAATGCCGTACTTGCCGGCGCACTTCTCCGCCGTCTGCGCCATGAAGAGACCGCAGTACGGATCGAGCAGCGCCTCGTAGAGATAATCCTCGAGCTTGCCTTGATTGAGCCTGAGCCCCGAGCGCAGGCCGCGAATCACGTGCGGGGCCTGACTCATGTTCTCGATGCCGCCCGACAGCACGATGCCGGCCTCGCCGAGACGGATCATCTGCGCGCCACTCACGGCGGCCTGGATACCGGATCCGCACAGGCGATTGACCGTCAGCGCCGGCACTTCGTTCGGGACACCGGCCTTGAGCGCGACGTGCCGCGCGCCGTAGATCGCGTCGCTGCTGGTCTGGAGGACGTTGCCAAATACCGCGTGATCCACCCACTCGGGCTTCATACCGGTCTTCGCAAATGCCGCCCGCGAGGCAATCGCGCCCAGCTCGAGCGCCGAGACGTCCTTGAGCGCGCCGGTGTACTCCGTCATCGGAGTCCGTGCGCCGCCGAGAATGAAGACTTCGTTGTTCATCCGATCAATCCTTCAATCGGTCAATTCTTCCGAATGTACCCAGCAATCCAATCCCCGGTTTCCTTCGTGCCGAGCGAGCCGCCGACGTCTTTCGTCACCTCACTGGCGGCGACCGCGGCCGACACCGCGGCTTCGATCTTCGCGGCCTCGTCACGCCAGCCGATGGTCTCCAACATCAGTGCCGAGGAGAGAATCGCGCCGATCGGATTCGCGACGTTCCGTCCCGCGTACTTTGGCGCGGACCCGTGCACGGGCTCGAAGAGCGATGTCCGTCCCGGGTGGATGTTGCCGGACGCCGCCATGCCGAGGCCGCCCTGGAGCGCGCCCCCGAGATCCGTGATGATGTCGCCGAACAGGTTGTTCGTAACGATGACCTGGAACTGCGACGGGTCCTTGATCATCGACATCGCCAGCGCGTCAATGTACATGTGCGACGCCTCAATCGACGGGTATTCCGCCGAGACCTCCCTGAACACACGCTGCCAGAGCGCATGGCCGTGCGACATCGCGTTGCTCTTGTCGGCCATGCAGACCTGGGCTCGCCCGGCCGCGACGGCGTGCTCGAACGCGGCCACGATGATCCGGCGCACGCCCTTATAGGTGTTGATCTCTTCCTGGACGGCAATCTCGTCCGTCGTGCCCGCCTTGAAGCGGCCGCCGACGCCGACGTACACGCCCTCGGTGTTCTCGCGGAACACGACGAAGTTGACGTCTTTCACGCCGCGCCCCTTGAGGGGGCACAGGTGATCGGCGAGCAGCCGGACAGGTCGGTAGTTCACGTACAAGTCCAGCTCGAATCTGGTGCCGAGGAGGATGTCCCGGGCGTGCCGCATGTCGGGAATGCGGGGATCGCCAAGCGCGCCGACGAGAATCGCGTCGAAATCATCCCGCAGCATGTCGTAGCCGTTCGGCGGAATGGTGATGCCCGTCTCGAGGTAATAGTCCGCTCCCCACGGCAGCATCTCGAGCGTGAGGGCCTTGCCGGTGGCGTCGGAGACGGCGTTGAGGGCTTTGACGGCTTCGGTGGTGACGTCCTTGCCGATACCATCACCGGGAATCACTGCGATACGCACAATTTACCGATGATAATCGGAACGACTCATGCCGCGCTATCCGAGCCGGATCGTCTGTCTCACTGAGGAGACCACAGAAACGCTCTACCTCCTCGGTGCAGGAGATCGTGTGGTGGGCGTCTCCGGCTATACCGTTCGGCCGCCAGAAGCTCGCGAAAAGCCGAAGGTCTCGGCGTTCATCAACGCGAGATTCGACAAGATTCTCGCGCTCGAGCCCGATCTCGTGCTCGCGTTTTCAGACCTGCAGGCCGACATCTCCGCCGAGCTCGTCAGGCGAGGCTGCCAGGTCGTGACGTTCAATCAGCGCAGCGTGGCCGAGATTCTCGTGATGATCCGGATGCTGGGCGGTCTCGTCGGCCTTCAGCCCGAAGCCGAACGCCTGGCGGACGACCTGGAGCGCGGACTCGAGGACATTCGGCGGTCGGCGGCGCAGTTTGCTGCACGTCCAAGGACATTCTTCGAAGAATGGGACGACCCGTTGATCTCGGGAATCAGATGGGTCGAGGAACTGGTTGAGATCGCGGGGGGCGTACCCGTCTTCCCTGAGCTTCGCCGCGCTGGACTGGCCCGGGATCGAATCGTCTCGGCTGACGCGGTCCGCGAGCGCCAGCCGGAGGTCATTCTTGCGTCATGGTGCGGTAAGAAAGTCCGTCGCGCGACGATTGAGGGCCGGCCAGGATGGTCCAACGTGCCCGCGGTCGCGAATGGGCATGTCTACGAGATCAAATCGACCTACATCCTTCAGCCTGGACCAGCGTCACTGACCGAAGGGGTACGCCAGGTGCACGCCGTGCTCAGGCAGGTCACGAGCGATAGCGAGTGACCCGAGCGAACGGAGCGGGGCTTTGGGGGCCCCCCGCGAGTGAGCTCGTCGGGGAGCCCGCAGGGGCGAAGCCCCTCGGAATCAAATTGACTCGAACGCCATCGCCATCCCCAGTCCGCCACTGACGCAGAGCGTCGCCAGGCCCAGGCGCGCCTGGCGCCGTTTCATCTCGTGCAACAGGGTCACGACGATGCGAGTGCCGGTGCAGCCGATGGGATGACCGAGCGCGATCGCGCCACCATTGACGTTGACGCGGGCAGGGTCAATCGGCAGATCGCGCAGCACGGCGAGCACCTGCGGGGCAAACGCTTCGTTGATTTCAACGAGGTCGAAGTCCTCGAGCCCGAGTCCCGTCTTCTGCAGCAGCTTCCTCACGGCGGGCACCGGCCCAATCCCCATCATTCGTGGATCCACGCCGGTCGTCGCCCAGCCGAGGATGCGCGCGAGCGGCGTCTGGCCGCGCTTCGCGGCGCCAGCCTCGCTCGAGAGGACGACCGCGGCGCCGCCATCCGTCACGCCGGAGGAGCTGCCCGCCGTGATGATTCCTGAGACGCCCTCGACGGGCTCGAAGACGACCGGCAGTTTGCGGAGGCCTTCGATGGTTGCCCCTGCACGCGGATGTTCGTCGGACGTCAGGTCCACCGGCTTCCCTTTAGCGTCCTTGCCGGGAGCCGGCGTGATCTCCTCGGTGAACCGGCCCGCGGCGATCGCCGCCTCGGCCTTCTTCTGGCTGGACAACGCGAACGCATCGGATTCGTCGCGGGTGATGCCGTACTGCCGCGCGAGCACCTCAGCCGTCTGGCCCATCACGAGTTGCGACAGCGGGCAGAAGAAGCCGTCGCGATACATCGCATCGACGAGCGTGAAGTTGCCCATCTTGTGGCCCCAGCGCGCGTCCTCGCTGTCCATGAGGTACGGCATCCGGCTCATCGACTCGATGCCGCCTGAGAGCACCACGCTGGACTGGCCAGTCTGGATCGCCTGCGCGCCGAGGGCGATGGCCTGGAGCCCGGACGCGCAGGCCTGGTTGATCGTCTGAGCCGGCACCGAATCCGGAAGACCCGAGCGGCGGCCCGTCTGCCGCGCTGGGTTCGGACCGGATCCGGCCTGGCGGCCGTGGCCAATAAGGACCTCGTCGACGGCGTCAGGCGCGACGCCACAGCGCGCGAGTGCGGCTTTCGCCGCGCTCGCGCCGAGCTCCGCGGGATGTGTGTCGCGAAGAGTGCCGCCGTAGCGGCCGATTGGAGTACGTGCTGCCCCGAGGATGACGACGCCGGTCGCCGCGGTAGAACTCATGCGGCGATCATAGCCGCTCTACTTCTCAGTGCTTCTTGGTGCCGGGCGCCGTAAGTGAGCCTTCGGTGAGTCCGCGCGCCGCGGCAATGCCGTTCAGCACGTCGAGGAATTCCGCCGGCAGCGAGAACGACACGCCCACCGTCTTGCCGCTGCCCGAAATCTGCAGCGAGTTGAGCATCGTGTCGACGTCCTTGTTCTGCCCCGACATCAGCTTGCCCGCGGCGATCGCGCCGCGCACGACGTCGCGCAGTTGCTCAGCCGCCTTGTCATCGCGCGCGTCAGCGCGAACCGCGCCGCGCAGCCCGCCGTTCACGTGCAGGCTGACCGCGAACGTGTCGACCGGGGGAATGTGATCCCGCACGGCGTCGGGAATCGCGTTGCCGGTGAGCGCATCGAACTTACCGACGAACCACGCGTTGCCGGAACTCCGGACGTCGTTCACGACGGCCATCAGAGCGGTGTTCTTACGAATGTCGTTGCCGGTGGTCGCGCCGTCGATGGCCGCCTTGAGCGTGGCTTCCTCGCCGAACGCGATGGCGCCCTGTTCGAGGAACGCGATACCTGCCTGGCGATTGTGCTCGACGGCTTCGGCACCCACTCCGTGCACTTCATGCCCCGTCGGCATCAGCAGGAGCCTGCGGCCGCTGTAATCGCTGGCCGTCGCGCCGTGCTGCGTCGCGAGGGCCTCAATCTGTCCCGTGTTGAAGCGGCCGCGGACGACCACGAGGGCGCCGTCCAGCGGAGAGGCCGAGCTGCCGATGTAGGCCACGGCGACCGAGTCGATGTCCTTTTCGATATCGACGCCCAGCTCAGCCTGAAGCTTTTCCTTTTCTTCGCCGGTCGGCAGCATCTGGCGGATCTTCTGCGTCAGCTGCGAGGCCATGATGGTCCGGACATCCGCGTAACCCACCGCCGCGGCATTTGCGGGCAAATAGGCCAGATCGGCATCAGAGGCCTGGCCGGAGCCGGGCATCGCGCCGTTGTAGAACGCAACCAGGCCCGTCCCGAGACAAAGGAGGCCGACCGTCGCCGCGCCAATCAGGAAGTTACGGGTGCTTCTGGACATAGGGACCTAACCTCAATTGCATTATACGGATGCGAGCCCTCTTACTGTTCCAGGACGTACTCTCGGCGAGTGACGGTCCTGGCGGCATACCAGAGGCTGACCGCGATGATCACGCCGATCCAGACAAGGCTCTGCGTCAACGACGGAAACTCCCGGAAAACCTCCTGAATCAGGCTCAGCGGCGAGTTGCTCGGCATGGCTTGCGGTACGAGCCCCTGGAGGTAGTAGGCCACTGACAGCCGCTTGAGGTAGCCGGGAATCAGCATGACGAGGGGCTCCCAGCCGAGGACGTACAGGAGGCCGATGAGCAGGGGCCGCTTCAGGGCCGCGCCCGCGACGGCAAACACCGCCCCATAGGCCGCGAGGCCCAGAGCCAGCAGGCCCAGGTCCTTCAGCAGATCCGGGAAGCTGGGTCCAAGCGAGCCGTTGATCGGCACCACCAGCATCCAGACGAGGGCGATGGACGGGAGCACGACGAAGACCGTGCAGACCAGGTACGCGATGTACTTGCCCATCAGGACCGCGCCCCGCGGAATCGGCCGCGAGAACAGGTAGGTGATCGTCTTGTCCTCGACCTCGTCGGCGATGAGCGACGTCCCGTAGAAGACTCCAAGCACGGGCACGATGAAACGGATGTAGAGCAACCAGAGGATCAATCCGAACATCAACGGCCCGGTCATGGTCGAGTTGTTCACGCTGATGACCGGCGCTCCGAGCTCGAACAACGCACGGAGGAGGCAGGCGATGACGACCGGAACGCCGACGACCAGCCCCATGAACACGGTGCGCCGGGACCAGAGCATTTCTCCGATCGACAGATCGAAAACCCGCATCGCGGCGTACATGAAGCTCGGCGACTTGTCCGTCATTGCTTCACCAGGTACTTGAACACGGCCTGCAGGTTGTCGTCAGGCGACGTGACTTCCTCGACCGAGCCGTACTGGCCGGAGGCCACGAGGTCGGTGAGGTTGCCGTAGAACTCGTCGGGCCGGCCGGTCTCGACGACAACCGCGCCCGGCTCAAAACGCATGCTGATCACGTCGGCCCGCGCCAGGAATTCGCGGGCGAGCTCCCGCGGATGATCCGCGCGGATATACACGGTGTGCGGGTGCGTGTCGATGAGGTCCCGGATCTGGTGGACGTTCCCCTCGGCCAGGATCCGTCCGTTGTTGATCAAGAGGATGTTCGACGTAATCGATTCGATCTCGTGGAGGATGTGGCTCGACACCAGGATGCTCTTGCCTTGCTTCGCCCACTCCCGGATCATCTTCATCGTCTTGCGGCGTCCCAATGGATCCATGCCGCTGAGAGGCTCGTCGAGAATCAGCAGTTCGGGATCGTGCACGAGCGCCTGCGCGAGTTTCACGCGCTGCCGCATACCCTTGCTGTAGGCCCCGATCTTCTTGTTGGCCGCTTCGAGGAGATCGACCTGGCCGAGGGCACGCTCGGCGGCGTCCTTCGCCGCTTTCTCGTCCAGCCCGTTCAGCCGTACGAGCGCCGTCACCCACTGCAGCCCGGTCATTCGGTCGTAGAACGAATCCTGCTCGGGACAGAACCCGATGCGGAAGAACAGCTTCGGATTCCCCCAGATGGGCTCGCCGAGTACGTTCACGGTGCCCTTGCTCGGCCGCAGCTGGCCGGTGATGAGCTTCATGAACGTGCTCTTTCCCGCGCCGTTCGGACCGAGCAAACCCGTGATGCCCGTGGGCACCGAGACCGTGACGTCATTCAGGCCGATGACCTGCCCGTACCACTTGGACAGATGGTCGGCGCTCAGAATCGGCGCGCTCACGCGACCACCTCGACACCGCGGACGCGCCGCTCGAGCACCGAAACGGCCAGCACGATCAGGCCGACCAACACCAGGATTGCCACCGTCACGGGCGTTTCGTAACGCGGTGGCTGACGGAACATCACGTCGGTGACGATCTCGATGTTCGCGCCGACGGAGATCCATGCCAGCCGCGTGGAATTGGTGATCGCACTGAGCACGCCGAATACCGACTCGGTGAAGAACACGGTTCCGGCGTAGAGAATTGCGACGTAGCGGGTGCTCTTCGACAGTGACGAGAGCGCCAGCATCGCGAACGACGAGACGATCACCCACGCCATGCTCGAGAGCAGGACGGCGGGTATCACATACGGATACGTGCGCAGGAAGTCCAGATTCGCCGCGAACGTCACCTGCAGCACGAGCAGGAGAATGCCCGGCACGACCGAGACGAACGTCAGGAACGTCATCAGGATTGCCAGCTTGCCCGCGATGTACTCGGTCCGCATGAGCGGCTTCGAGAGATAAACCTGAAGCGCGTTCGCACGGCGATCGGCCGCGATGAGCCCGGAACCCGCGAACACCGTCACCATGAAGATGAAGAATCCCTGCTGGTCGATGAACAGCATGAAGTACTTCGCGTCCACGGGAAGGATCTGGCCCGCGGCGGGATACATCGTGACGAAATACAGATGCACCGCGCGGGCGATGAACGGAATCCACGCGCACAGCAGCACGGCGAGAAACAGCTTCCGGCTGAGCAGCGAGCGAATGCCGGCGCCGGCGATGACCTGCCAGGACTGGCCAAGCGGCCGCTTCGTGCCGGCGTAGCGCCGGTAGCTCTGATCGTGAATCGGGCTCATGACTCGCCTATCGCTCTCGCGAACACGTCCTCGAGCGTCGGGACGCTCGTCCGCAGATGCCGGACCTGCGCGCCCGTTGACTTCGCGATCTGGCAGATACGCCGCTGATCGTCGCCGCGGCCGCCAACGGCGCCGGGCACGAACACGCGCATCACGTCCTCATCGGTCTCGTGGCACTCCATGCCCACGCCGGTGAGCGCCGCGATGAACGGCTGCAGGTCGCCCTTGACGCGCACTTCGAAGACGCGGCCGGACGGCCCCTTCAGTTGATCGATTGAGCCGGAGGTCGCGATAGCGCCCTTGTCGAGCACGACGACGTAATCGCACGTGAACTCGACATCCGGTAGCAGGTGCGATGACAGGATCAAATCCACGCCCTTGTTGTGCGCCAGGTCGCGGATGAGTTCGAGCATCTCATCGCGGCCCTTGGGATCCATGCCGTTGGTTGGTTCGTCAAGGAAGAGGAGATCCGGATCATGCACGAGGGCCTGCGCGAGCTTGATGCGCTGCTTCATGCCGGTCGAGTACTCCTCGACCTTCCGGTATCGCGCCTCGCCAAGCCCGACGTAGTACAGGACTTCGTGCGCGCGCTGCATCGCGTCGGCCTTGGGCAGCCCCGCGAGCTGGCCGCAGTAGGCCACGAACGTCACGGCGTTCATGCCCGGAATGTGACCGTCGCTCTCCGGCATGTAGCCCAGGCGCGCGCGGACTTCCATCGGCTTCTCGGCGACGTTGAGGCCCAGCACCTCGAGCCGGCCGGACTTGGGGGTGATGAACCCGAGCAGGGACTTGAGCATCGTGCTCTTCCCTGCGCCATTGGGCCCCAGCAGGCCAACCGCGCCCTTGGGAAAGGACACACTCACATCGCGCAGGGCGGCATTCTTGCCGTATTGCACGCTGACTTTGTCGAGGATGACAGACGCGTTTGCCATGCGTTCAGGCTGGAACGATATACGGAGACGCTCTCAATGTGGTTCGTGAGTCTAACCTTAATTCGAGGGGCTTTGCCCCTGCGAGCTCCCCGACGGCGTCGCTCGCGGGGCCCCGCAACCCCGCTCCGCTCCGCCGCTCGCTCGCGATGGCTCCCTCGGATGCACTACTGAGCATTCGCCGTAATCGAACCGCGCAAACCCAATTCATCGGCGCGTTGACGCAGGAATCCGATCACATTCGTGATGTGAGTCTCGAGCGGCAGCCCCAGCTCCTCGGCGCCCTTGCGGATGTCCTCGCGCGGCACCGCGCGGGCGAACGCCTTGTCCTTCATCCGTTTGATGACGGAGGCGGTCTCGAGGTCAAGAACGCTCTTCGACGGGCGCACGAGCGCGGCCGCCGTGATGAATCCGCTCAGCTCATCGCAGGCAAACAGCGTTTTCTCGAGCGCCGATTCACGGGTGACGCCGGAATAATCCGCGTGCGAAAGAATCGCACGCGTCACCCACTCGGGATAGCCCATCGACGTGAGGATCTCGACGCCGCGGTACGGATGGTTTTCGCGGTCCGGATACTTCTCGTAATCGAAATCGTGCACAAGCGCGACGAACCCCCAGTCGTCCTCGTCGTGTCCCCCGGCACGCGCGTAGCCGCGGACCGCCGCTTCGACGGCCAGCAGGTGTTTCCGCAGGCTTTCGCTCTGCACGTGTTCGGTGACGAGCGCCCAGGCGCGATCGCGCGACAGCATCGGGTCGGTCATGACTTGGGTTCCTTGGGTGCTGATTCTATCGCGCGGGTGATCACTGAACGCGGCTTCGCGGCGAGGTGATACCCATCGAGATCCTGGGGATCGGCCCACGCGACATCGGACACATCGGAACCCGCGGCGAGCGATCCTCCGCGCACGTGGCAGATGTAGTCGACGAGCACGAAGTGGTACCGCACCTGGCCGGTGTCGTCGAGCAGGATGCGGTCGAAGACATCGACGACCGCACCGACCCCGACGCTGAGCCCGGTTTCCTCTTCGATCTCCCGCGCTACTCCTGCCTCGAGCGACTCGCCAAGCTCGAGCATGCCGCCGGGCAGGCTCCACTGCGCAGCCAGCGGCTCGTGCCGCCGCTTCACCAGCAGGACCTTGCCGTCATCGGACAACACAACCGCGCCGACGCCGACGAGCGGCTTCGACGGGTAGCGCCGTTCTGATGGCGTCGCCGGTTCGCCGATCCGTTCGGGCGGGAGCTCACGGGCGATGTTGCGCTGCCGCCGGATGAGCCCGTCTTCAATCCAGAAATAGGAATAGCCGGCGGCGCCGCGCAGGTCGCCGCCATCGGTCGATGACGTGAGGCTGCGCCAGTCCGCGCGCACCCAGCCCCACCCTGTTTCGATCCCCGCAATCCGCGACACGTCGAACCGGAATCCGCCCGGCAGTCCACCGGCTCGTTCGGCCATGACGCGAGCCCATCCGCTTCGCGCGGACTCCCGGCCGACGCAGTACTCACCAGACTCCGGGAACACTCGCTCGACCTGGCAGTTGACGTCGTACAACGCGGCGGCAGCGTCAGCGTCGTTCTGATTGATGGCGCTGAACAGTGCGCGGACGACGTCGAACGCGTCGGTGCTCACTCGCCCATCACTTTGACGACGACCCGCTTCCGTCGCTGACCGTCGAACTCGGCGTAGAAGACCTGTTCCCAGGGCCCGAGATCGAGCGCGCCCTTTGTGATCGGCAGGATGACCTGGTGGCCCATGATGGTCCGCTTCAGATGCGCGTCGGCGTTGTCCTCGCCGGTCTGGTGGTGGCGGTACGGCAGGCCTGATGGCGCGAGCTTCTCGAGCCACGTCTGGAAGTCGTGAATGAGTCCGCTCTCCCAGTCATTGACGTAGACGCCGGCCGTGATGTGCATCGCCGACACCAGCACCATGCCTTCGCGCACGCCGCTCGCTGACACGATGCCGGCGAGCTCATCCGTGATGCGCACGAACTCCTGACGCTGTTTCGTCTCGAACCACAGGTAGTCCGTGTGAACCTTCATGCGGCTCCGCCGATCTCGAGGTTCGCCAACGCGTTGAAATCGATCGGCGACGCTTCGCCTCTCGAGAGGCGCCGCAGGCCGGCCGCCGCGATCATCGCGGCGTTGTCCGTGGACAGCGCCAGCCTTGGAATAAAGACCGGAATCCCGGCGGCCTCACCGCGGGCGGTCGCGTCGTGGCGCAGCCGGCTGTTCGCCGACACGCCGCCGGCAATCCCGACACTCTTTGCGGTCAGTCGCGCGGCCGCCTCGAACGTGCGTTCGACCAGGCTCTCGACGACAACCCGCTGAAAGCTCGCGCAGAAATCCGCCACGTCGGCCCTCGACAGCGGGCCCGCGTCGGAAGGCACCGCGAAGCCCGTAGCGATCGGCACACCGCGCTCCTGCAAAAGCCTCACGACGGCGGTCTTCAAGCCGGAGAAGCTGAACTCCGACACCAGCTCGCCTTTGGCCGCCCGCGCGGCGAGTTCCGCCGGAAGCTGATTGCGATCGCGGTGCGTGAACCTCGGCCGCGGCAACTCCACCGCATCGTCACGACCTTCGCGCGCCATCCTGTCGATAACCGGACCGCCTGGATATCCCAGTCCCAAGAGCCTCGCCACCTTGTCATAGGCCTCACCAGCGGCGTCGTCTCTCGTGCGGCCCACAAGCGCGTACCGGCCGGGTTCGGAGACGAGATAGAGGCTCGTGTGTCCGCCTGAAACAACGAGCACGAGACAAGGAAGCGGAACTTCACCGTGTTCGAGCACGACCGACTCGATATGGCCGGCAAGATGATGAACCGCCACGACCGGTTTCTTCAGGGTGAGCGCGGCGGACTTCGCGAACGAGACACCCACCAGGAGCGATCCGACCAGGCCGGGCCCCTGCGTCACGGCAATAGCGTCAATACCTGCCCACGACGTCCCGGCGTCGGCGAACGCCCGCTCCACGACGCCGCAGATGTCGCGGACGTGCTGACGCGACGCCATCTCCGGAACGACGCCGCCCCACTCGCGATGGATCTCCACCTGCGAGGCGATGACGTTCGAGTCCATGCGCCAGGGCCGTGCCGAATCTCCCGTTGTCGACACCACGGCCGCAGCGGTCTCGTCGCACGAGGTCTCTATTCCAAGAACGCGCATGTGGCGGCTATTCGAAGAGCTTCGCCAGGCTCTCGGTGAACGGCGCGCGCGCGATGCCCTTCTCAGTGATGATGCCCGCGACCAGATGGTGCGGCGTCACGTCGAACGCCGGATTCCAGATGCTGGCGCCCTCAGGCGTGAGACGGATCGATCCGACATGCGTGACTTCGCGCGCCGGGCGTTCCTCGATGGGTATCGCGGAGCCGTCCGACGCGTCGAGGTCGATCGTCGACAGCGGCGCCGCGACGTAGAACGGCACCTTGTGCGCGTGCGCCATCATCGCGACGGTGTACGTGCCGATCTTGTTGGCGAAATCGCCGTTCGCCGCGATGCGGTCGGCGCCGACCACGACGAAGTCGATGCCACCGCGCTGCATCAGCGGACCAGCCATGCTCTCGGTCAGCACGGTGGTCGGAATCTTGTCGCGGACCAGTTCCCAGGCCGTCAGCCGCGACCCCTGGTTGAACGGACGCGTTTCATCCGCAAACACCTGCGTCACTTTGCCCTGCTCGGCGGCCGCACGGATAACACCCAGCGCCGTTCCGTAGCCGGCCGTCGCAAGCGCGCCCGCGTTGCAGTGCGTCAGGATTCGCGCGTTGGCCGGCACGACGTCGGCGCCAAAGCGGCCCATCGCCTTGCAACTCTCGACGTCCTCGTCGTGAATCGCGTGGGCCTCGGCCACGAGCGCCGCCTGGACTTCCTGCACCGACTTCCCCGCCATCACCGCGGCTGAGAACGCCTTTTTCATCCGGGCGATCGCCCAGAACAGGTTGACCGCGGTCGGTCGCGTCGCCGCCATGAGGTCGCACAGCTTGTTGAACTCGACCGCGAACTGCTTCGTCCCCTGTGCCTTGCTGCGGCCCATGCCGAGCGCAATTCCCATGGCCGCCGCCACGCCAATCGCCGGCGCTCCGCGGATCACCATCGTCTTGATCGCGCGCGCGACTTCCGCGGCTGTCTTGCAGTGCACGTAGACTTCCTGACCGGGCAGCTTGCGCTGGTCGATCATCACGACGGCATCCGGCTGCCACTCGATCGTCGGTAACATGAAGTGATTCTATTGAAACGACGCGGGCGACGCGAACGAACGGGAACGACGCGAACAAATCGGAGAGCGCGGAGGCGCTACGTCAGCAGTCTTCCGTCGAACGGAAGCGGAAGCAGCGCGCTGAGTTGGTGTTGAGCCTTGATCTCAGTGAGATTTGCCATCACGACGGGGATGTCGAAGCAGTACTCCCAGAGCAGCTGACGGCAGGGACCGCAGGGCGGAGTCGGTTCGGCCGTGTCGGCGACAACGGCGATGGCGACGAACGTCCGGTGGCCGTCGGAGAGCGCCTTCAGCAGTGCCACGCGCTCGGCGCATACCGTCAGGCCGTACGACGCGTTCTCGACGTTGCAGCCCTTGACGACTTGCCCGTCAGCTGTGAGCAGGGCCGCCCCGACCTTGAAGTGCGAGTAGGGCGCGACCGCGCGGGTCCGCGCGTCGCGCGCGGCCTCGACGAGCGCGGCCGCGTCGAGATCAGAGGCGGGCAATGACACCCTCCAGCAGACCGATGAACGAGTGGCGAACGCGGCCCGTCGTCTCGATCACTTCCTCTTCAGTCAGCGGCTGCGGCAGAATGCCTGCCGCCATGTTCGAAATGCATGAAATGCCAAGCACCTCGATGCCCATGTGGCGCGCGACGATCGCCTCCGGTACCGTCGACATCCCCACCGCATCGGCGCCCATGGTCCTGAACGCGCGAATCTCTGCCGGCGTTTCGTAGCTGGGACCGGTGACGGCGATGTACACGCCGTGTTCGATCGACAAGCCCTGCTCGCGGGCCACCTCCTCGGCTATCCCCCGAAGCCGCTTGGAGTAGACCTCCGACATGTCCGGAAACCTGCGGCCGAGGCGATCGTCGTTCGGGCCGATGAGCGGATTGGTCCCCATCAGGTTGATGTGATCGTCCATCAACATCAGCGCGCCCGATCCGAACTTCAGATTGATGCCGCCGGCCGCGTTCGTGACGATGACGGTGCGCACGCCGGCGTGGCCGAGCACGCGCATGGCGAACGTCACCGTTCCCATGTCGTGCCCCTCGTAAAAGTGCGCGCGGCCCGAGAGGGCCAGCACACGCCGGTTGCCGGCGTTGCCCGCGACGAGCTTGCCGGCGTGGCCGACGACCCGCGATGCGGGCCAATGCGGGATCTCTCCGTAGGGAACGACGACCGGGTCCGCGAGGGAGTCGCCGAAGGCGCCGAGCCCGGAGCCGAGTACAACTGCAACGTCAGGGACGCGGCCCAGCTTGCGCTGAAGGAAGTCCGCAGCCTCGTGGACGCGATCGAAATATGAGGACATGACGGTCTAGAGCAGCAGCGCCGCGATGCACGCGGACACGAAGTTGGCCAGCGTGCCCGCGAGCATGGCCCGCAGGCCGAGGCGGGCGAGGTCATGGCGGCGCTCCGGCACGAGTGCGCCGATGCCGCCGATCTGGATGCCGATCGACGAGAAGTTCGCGAACCCGCAGAGCGCGAACGTCGCGACCGTAAAGGAACGTGGGTCGAGCTGCGCCTTCATGGGACCAAGCTGCGCGAATGCGATGAACTCGTTCAGGACCATTCGCGTTCCGAGAAGGTTTCCTATCGTGCCGGCGTCCTTCCATGGCACGCCGAGGCTCCACGCGATCGGCGCGAACGCCCAGCCGAGCACCATCTGCAGACTGAACTCGGGATGGCCGAACCAGCCGCCGGCCGCCGACATCATCGCGTTCAGCAGCGCGATGAGGGCGATGAACGAAATCAACATCGCAATGACGTTCATCGCCAGGTGAAGCCCCTCGCCCGTGCCGCGGCCCGCCGCGTCGATGATGTTGACGTCGGTCTTCTGCATGTCCAGCTTGACCGTCCCCATCGTTTCCGGCGTCCCGGTCTCGGGAACAAAGAGTTTCGACAGCATCAGCGTGCCGGGCGCCGTCATGATGACGGCCGTGAGCAGGTGCTTGGGCTCGATGCCAAACGCAATGTAGGCAGCCATGATGCCGCCCGAGATGTGGGCCATGCCCGACGTCATGACGGTCATCAGCTCGGACTGGGTCATGCGCGGCAGATAGGGCCGGATGGTGAGCGGCGCCTCGGTCTGGCCCATGAAGATGCTCGCCGCGACGTTCAACGACTCGGCGCCGCTTGCGCCCATCACCTTGTTCATCACCACGGCGAACAGCCGGACGACGAGCTGCATGATGCCGATGTAATAGAGGATGGCGAAGAGCGCCGCGATGAAGATGATCGTCGGCGCGATCTGGAACGCGAAGATGACGCCGTACTGCGCGCCCTCGGGCCCGAGGACGGTGGTCATGATCTTCGCCCACACGGGTTGGTTCCCGATGGGGCCGAAGACGAAGGACGAACCCACCGCCGCAAAGGCGAGCAGCGCCCGCACCTTCTCGCCCAGCACCTCGAACACGTACTGCCCTTGCGACGTCTTCAGCACGATCAACGCGAAGGCGAACTGGAGGCCGAATCCCCAGACGATCGTCCGCACGCGAATCGCTCTGCGATCCGTGGACAGCACGTACGCGATGAGGCCGATCAGTGCGAGGCCGACGAGTGGTTGTAGTCGCTCCATGTTCCCTTCCGGTGATGCCGGGTTGTCCCTCAGTGGGGGGTGGTCCCTGAGACGCGATCGATGACCAGTGGCTCCGGGGCCGTCACGTGCGTGCCGATCTGAACTGCCTCGCCAAACAGCGCCTTGGCGCCCGCAATTCTTGAACTCTCGCTGCAGGCGAGGAGGGCGACCGGTTCCCCTCGCCGCACTCTCGCGCCGACCGGCGCGAGAATCGTGATGCCCGCCGCGGCGTCAACCGCGGCGTCGGCGCGATCGCGGCCGGCACCGAGTGCGACGGCCGCCCTGCCGACCAGCTCGGCTTCCATCGCCGAAATGACGCCGTCGGCGGTGGCCGTCCAGTGTTCCTGGGCGGCCGGCTGCGGCAGGCGTCCCGGATCGTCGATGACGCGAGGATCGCCGCGCTGCGCTTCGATGATGGCGGCGAACGATTCGAGAGCCCGGCCACTCGAGAGCGCGTCACCGGCTTTCGACAGGCCGTCCGCTTCGCCGGCGGCAATCCCAGCGAGCACGAGCATCCTCGCCGCGAACAGAAGCGACAGCTCCTCGATCTCTTTTGGCCCGCGGCCCTTCAGCGTCTCGATCGATTCGGCCACTTCGTTCGCGTTGCCGACGGCCCTGCCGAGCGGCGTATTCATCGGCGTCAGGATCGCCTCGGTTCTCACGCCGTTGCGCTCCGCGATCCGGACCAGCCAGGTCGCGAGCTGCCGCGCATCCTCGCGCGTCTTCATGAACGCGCCCGATCCGACCTTCACGTCGAGCACGAGGCCGCCGATGCCTTCGGCAATCTTCTTGCTGAGAATGGATCCGCAAATCAGCGGAATGCTCTCGACAGTTCCCGTCACATCGCGAAGCGAGTAGAGCTTTCTGTCGGCGGGAGCGATTTCACGGGTCTGGCCGATCAGAACGCAGCGCGTCTTCTTCAGTACCGCGCGCATCTCCGGCAGGGACAACTGCGTGGTGAAGCCCGGAATGGACTCGAGCTTGTCGAGCGTGCCGCCCGTGTGACCGAGACCGCGGCCCGACATCATCGGCACCAGGCCGCCGCACGCCGCCACGAGCGGAGCGATGATGAGCGAGAGCTTGTCGCCGACACCGCCCGTCGAATGTTTGTCGACCGGCGTGCCACCGAATTCAGAAAGATCCAGGCGCTCGCCGGACATGACCATGGCGTTCGTCAGCACCACGGTCTCTCCCTCGGTGAGCCCGCGCCAGACAATCGCCATGAGGAGCGCGCTGACCTGGTAGTCCGGCCAGGAGCCATCGGTCGCGCCCGCGACAAAGGCGCGCACCTCGTCATCGATGAGCTCGCCGCCGTCCCGTTTTCTCCGGATTACGTCGACCGCGCGCATCGCGGCGCAAGTATATTGGATTCGTGCCGGAGACGGTCCGTGCGCTCGTCGTTGCCGCCGCGCTCGCGGGCTCGGGACTCGCCGTGTTCGTGTGGCGGCTGTCGCGCCTCGACGCCACCGGACCCGACCGGTTGATCGGTGAGCTGCGATTCTCGCAGTGGATGTCTCTCGTGCTGGCCGCCGTGGGCGGCGCGTGGCTTGGAGGCGCGGCCATCTACGCGCCGGCGGGCTACAGCGGGGTGGAAGTCACGCTCGCGGTCACGACGATTCTTTTCGCGGGGTGGACCCTGCA
This sequence comes from Vicinamibacterales bacterium, assembly GCA_035606665.1. Taxonomy (GTDB): domain Bacteria; phylum Acidobacteriota; class Vicinamibacteria; order Vicinamibacterales; family SCN-69-37; genus DASUGC01. Next base: position 48,241 of record DATNEY010000057.1, read on the forward strand.
GTGCGAGACGCGCCAGGGCCTGATGCTCCTCTGCATCGCGTTCCTGGTGCACGCGCTGCTCGACGTCGCTCATCGCCCGGGCTGGCTTTCGGACGGCCTGGCCCCACGCTGGTTCACCATCGGCTGCGCGGCATACGATGTCTACCTCGCGGCATTGTGCTTTTGGGTCCAGCGGCGGTAGGTGTCACACCAATGCATTTGAGAGACATGCTTCGACTTCTCGCCGCCGGTCTGGCATTGACCGTCGCGCTGGGCGCGCAAACCCAGACACCCACGCCCGCGCCCACGCCGCCTCCGTCGCCGCGTCCGGCCAACGCGCCGCGCCTGCTGGTCGTGCTGATCCTCGACCAGTTCCGGGCGGACTACATCGAGATGTACGGCCGCCAATGGACCAAAGGCCTGCGGCGTCTGGTCGATCAGGGTGCGGTGTTCACGCAGGCCGCGTATCCGTACGCGGCCACGTACACGTGCGCCGGCCACGCCACGATCGCCACCGGCGCCTACCCGGCGGTGCACGGGATGGCGGGCAACGACTTCTACGACCGGACGCTGAGGCGACTCGTCCCGTGCGCATTCGATCCGGCGGTCACGTCCGTGCCGTTCGGTGGCGGCCCCGGAAAGGAACGACACAGCGGCCGCAATCTGCTGATTCCGTCGTTCCCGGAAGAGCTGCGCAGGCAGACCAGCACGCCGACGCGCATCGTGTCGATCGCCCAGAAACCCCGCTCGTCGATCACGTTCGCCGGGCGCGGGCACGCGGACACCGTCGCGGTCTTCGAAGAAGACGACGGCACCTGGGCGACGTCGGACGCGTTCACGCCGGCGCCGTGGCCCGACGTCGACGAGTTCGTACGAGCGCATCCGATCAAGGCCGCCTACGGCGCGATCTGGCAGCTGTTGTTGCCGGCGTCGGCCTACCGGTTCGCCGACAACGCGCCCGGCGAGAGCAGGGTCGCGCCATCGACGCAGGTATTCCCTCACCCGATCAACAGCACGAAGGGCGTGCCGGACAACGAGTTCGTCACGGCGTGGGAAAAGTCGCCGCTCGACGACGAGTTCCTGACGAACCTGGCGATCCATCTGCTCAAGAGCCGCCGTCTCGGCACGGGAACGAGCACCGACGTGCTGACGCTGAGTCTCCCGTCGCTCGATCACAACGGTCACGACTATGGGCCGCGCAGCCACGAGGTGCAGGACATCCTGGCGCGCGCCGATGTGAACATCGGACGATTGATTGACGCGATCGACGAGCAGGTCGGCCCGCGTTACACCATCGGATTCTCGTCCGACCACGGCGTGGCCCTGCTTCCGGAACAGGCGACGGCCGACGGCCTCGACGCGGGGCGCATCAGCACGACGGAGATTCGCAACGCGGTGGACGCGGCGCTCGAGAAGTTCCTCGGCACGCCGCGCCCGCACGTTGCCGCGGTCTACGATTCGCAGGTGGCGCTCGTGCCCGGGCTCAACGACATCCTCAGGCAGCGTCCCAACGGCTTCAAGACCGTGAAGGACGCCATCTTGAGCGTGAAGGGGCTGGCGGCGGTGTATTCCGCCGACGAGATCGTCCATGGCGCGGACTCGACGGACGCGCGCATCAAGGCGTGGCGGCTCAGCTACGTCGCCGGCCGAAGCGGTGACTTCGTCATGACACCCAAGCCGAACTGGATCCTGCGCACGGTCTCCGGCTCCACGCACGGCACGCTGAATCCGTACGACCAGCGCGTGCCGCTCATCTTCTTCGGCATGCGGATCAAGCCCGGCAAGTACGACGCGCCCGCGTCGCCCGCCGATCTGGCGCCGACGCTGATGGAGCTTGCCGGCGCGAAACTGCCGCGCGCCCAGGGGCGTCCCCTCACCGACGCGATCGTTCGGTGAATTCCTGTGATGGCGTAATTGAGTGATTGCTTGATTGAGTGATTGAGTAATTGAACCGTTTATGGCCGCGCGATCAGCAAAGCAGGCGGACTCGTTCAGGAAGCGGGTCATTCAGGTACTGCGGCGGATTCCGCCCGGCTCGGTCGCGACCTACGGCGACGTCGCTGCGATGGCGGGACGGCCGCGGGCGGCGCGCGCCGTGGGCAATCTGATGCGCACGATCACGCTGCCGGGTCTTCCCTACCACCGCGTCGTGGCTGCGGGCGGCCGCGTGGGCGGGTACGGCGCGTTTCCACAACTGAAAGTGTCGCTGCTCGCGGCCGAAGGACTCACGATTGCGCGCGGCCGGATTCGCCAGTTCAACCGTCATCGAATAGATCAGGCAGGACGGCAACGCCTCCGGAAATGACCCCGTCTAAGTTCCCGAAGCGCGTCGTAAGCGCTGGTTGTTACGTGACTTGCAGGTAGTGCCGCGCCCCGCGGAAGGGCACGCCGATCTGGCGCTGGCCGAGCGTTGCCGCCAGGACGTGCCGGGCGCCTTCGAACAGGTGTACCGGCAACACGCCCCTCGTCTGTTCGGGCTCGCCTGCCGGCTCGTCGGACGCACCGAAGCCGAGGATCTGCTGCAGGAGATTTTCCTGGCCGCCCACAGAAAGATGGCGCTCTACAAAGGTGAGTCGTCGCTCGGCACGTGGCTGTTCCGCCTCGCCACGAATCAGTGCCTCGACTACCTGCGAAGCAAACGCGCCAAGCTCGCGCTTCTCACGGACGCGATCGACCACGAACCGCACGACAAAGGCCGCGGGGCGGGCAGCGTGCTCGGCGTCGTGGATCGGCTGGACCTCGAGCGCGCGCTCGCCGCGCTACCCCCGGGCTGCCGGACGGTCTTCGTACTGCATGACATCGAAGGCTGCGAGCACCGCGAGATCGCCGACGCGCTCGGCGTGTCCGACGGTACGTCGAAGTCACAGTTGCACAAGGCGCGCATGCGCCTGAGGGCGCTGCTCGCCACGCCCGTCGCGCAAGGACGGCAGACATGATGACCTGCACAGACGCTCAATCCCGGTTGTCCGATCTCATCGACGGCGGCCTCGCCCCCGACGAGCGCGCCGAGGTCGATGCGCATCTGAACGGCTGCGCCCTCTGCCGCGGCGTGCTGAGCGATCTGCAGCGCCTGCGCCGCGCGGCAGCCGCACTCGGTCCCGTTGCGCCGCCCGATCATGTCTGGCTGGAAGTCGCCGGCCTCACGCGGCTCGATCGGCCGGCATCGCGGGTGTCCGGCGCGCGCCCGGTTCGACGCGCGGCGCTGTCGCAGTGGCTCGGTCTCGCCGCCGCGCTCGTCGTCGTCACCCTCGGTTACTACTTCGTGCGCAGCGTGCCGGTCGACGACTCCGCGAGCGGCGCGGGCAACGCCGCTGGGACAGCGTCCGTCAAACGCATTGCCGACGAACTGGCGCTGGCGATGCAGCATTACGACAACGCAATCACGGAGCTCGAGTCGTTCGCGAAAGCGAACAAGGACGTACTCGATCCGCAGATGACGGAGGCGCTGCGCCAGAACATCCAGACGGTGAATGCCGCAATCGACGAGAGCCGCACGGCGTTCGAGCAGAACCCGGACAGCAACGCTGCCCGGGAGAGCCTGTTCGAAGCGCTGCGGCGGAAAGTCGTCGTGCTGCAGGCAACCGTCAACCTCATGAATGAAATGCGCAAAGGAAACCAGACCGGCGCCGTCGAGGCAGCAGCGGTCTTTACGAAGAAGTCTTGAAGGACAAGAGGTGCATCGTGCGTAGATCCCAAGTTGTTTCAGTGCTCGCCGCCGCGGCTGTGATCGTCGGATCAGTGACCGTCGGCGCCCAGGAGTCGCGCAATCAGCGCAAGAGCACGGTCGTCATTCCGCAGGAGGTGCTGATGGAGCTCCAGCGGATCGCGCGCGAAGCGTTCGGCGAGATCCAGTTCGGCGATCTGAGCCGGGACCTGACGCGCGCGATGCAGGATCTCAGCCGCGAGCTCGGCCACTTCGCCGGTCCCGGCTTCGCCGACGGCGTCATCATGCAGAACCGGGACTTCCGCGCCGAGCAGACGGACAAGCAGACGAAGACGCTGGCGATTGGCGCCAGCGGATCGCTCGAGCTGCGCAACGTCGTCGGTGACATCACGGTGAAGGCCGGAAGCGGCCGGGAGGCGACGGTCGAGATCGTGCGCGTCTCGCGCGGCCGCACGGACGCGGATGCGAAGCAGGGCCTTGCACGCGTCACGGCCGAGGTGTCCACGCGGGGCGATCGGGGCTCCGTCATCGCGGAGTATCCGGACGAGCGGCGCCCGAACTACGCGGTGTCGGTCGCGATGACCGTGACCGCGCCGGCCGGGACACAGTTGAACGTCATCTCGATCACCGGGGACGTGACGGTCACCGGCATCAAGGGAGAAACGTCCATCAACACGACGACGGGTGCCATCGACGTGTCGCAGGCAAGCGCCCTGACCGCGGCGCACACGGCGACGGGCAAGATCACGATTCGTGATTCGCAGGGTGACGCGCTCGACGTCGGCACGATGAGCGGCCCGGTCGAGCTCAGCAACGTCAAGGCGCGCCGCCTCGAGGTCAGCGGTGTGACTGCGATGGTGAGCGCCCGCAACATGCAGGCTCGAGAGGCCGAAGTCACGTGCATGACGGGCACGATCGAGTATTCGGGCCCGGTGTCGGCGGGCGGCAGGTACGAGTTCCAGTCGCACAACGGCGAGATCCACCTCGCCCTGACCGGCGGCTTCGACTTCGAGGGTCAGACGTTCAACGGCCAGGTCGAGGTGGATCCCGCGGTGGGGCTCAAGCCGCAGCCGAACACCGAGCGCGCGGGCTTTGGTCCACGGCGCCAGTCAGTGAAGGGAACGGTCGCAGGCGGCGGAGCGTCCGTCGAGGCCACCACATTCGGCGGTCATGTGCGCCTCGTCAAGACGCTGCCGGAAATGCCGAAGGGACGCGGACGCTAGTCAACCAGCAACCTGCAACCTGCAATTCGAACTGCAGGTTGTTGGTTGTAGGTTGTCTGAGTTATTTGGCGATAGCGAGGTGGACCAGGTACTGAGTGCCGCCCTGGTTCACCCAGATGCGTAGGTAATCGTTCCCCTTCAGCAACTCGGTCTTCGAAGAACCTGACGCCGGCGTACCGCCCTTGGCCACGGTCTTGGCTTCCGGACCCGTGAGAACAGTGGCCACTTCCTTTCCAGCCACCTTCCCGCCCCTCACGAACTCGACCCAGCGCGACTCGGCAGGTGTCTGCCCCACGACCTTGCTCAGGTCTTCGGGCAGCAGGCGAAGCGTGTAGGTGCCGGCAGCAAGCGGCTGCCCGTTGGCCACGACCTTACGGCTCACGTTCACGCTGCCGAGCGACTTGCCCGTGCCCTGCGCCGCAAGCGGCTGCACCGCGAGAATCGCGCCCGCAACCACCACACCGATTGTGCGAACCAAGGACCGCATGGATGCCTCCTATCAGGACTGTAGCAAAACTTGGACCTTTGGACCGCCTCAAATTGCCATCAGGTCGAACTGCTCGTGGTGAAGCTGGTCGTCCGATCGCACGGTAACCGGCCGCCCAACAGCGGTCTCGAGTTCCCTAAATACACCGTGGCTCTCGTCCTTCAGTGCCCGCGCAATTTCGGGATTGACCCGCAGCACGAGGCTGTAGCCATCAAGGTCGGCGCTGACCTTCCGGACTTCGGTCAGGATGTCGTAGCAGATCGTCGCGCTCGTCTTGATCGTGCCGGTGCCCGAACAGTACGGGCAAGGCTCGGTCAGCGTGCGTTCGAGGCTGCTCTTCACGCGCTTGCGCGTGATGATGATCAGGCCGAAATCCGACACCTGCACGGCCTTCGACGGCGCGCGGTCCTTGCGGAGCTCCTGCTCCACGGCCTGAGCCACCTTCTGCCGGTTCTTCTTGTCCTCCATGTCGATGAAGTCCAGGACGATGATGCCGCCGAGGTCGCGCAGCCGAACCTGCCTGACGATTTCCTTCACCGCCTCGAGGTTGGTCTTGACGATGGTGTCCTCGAGACGGCCGGCTGATTTCTTGCCGACGTAGCGCCCCGTGTTCACGTCGATCGCCACGAGCGCCTCGGTCTGGTTGATGACGATGTAGCCGCCGCTCTTGAGCCAGACCTTGCTGCGGAGCGCCTTGTCGATCTCGCCCTGTACGCCGTACTCGTCGAAAATCGGGTAGTCCTTCGTGTAACGCTTCACGCGCGGCGCCATGTTGGGCATGATGCGGCTCATCATGCCCATCACCCGCCGGTACTCGACTTCGTCGTCGATCCGGATCGCGGTGAACTGCTCGTTCAGTAGATCGCGCAGGAGCTTCGTGACGAGGCTCTCCTCGCGGAAGAGCACGGCCGGCGTCCGGTCGTTCTCGCGCCGCCGCTGAACGTCGGTCCAGACCTGCTGGAAGTACGTGAGGTCCGCCGTGATGTCCTCTTCAGAGCGGTTGACGGCGGCCGTTCGGATGATCACGCCACCCGGCAGTCCCGACTGCTCGCGGAATCGCTGGACGATCGTCCGGAGGCGCCGCCGTTCGTCGCGCGATTCAATCTTGCGAGAAACGCCGATGTGGTCGACCGTCGGCATGTAGACCAGGAATCGTCCGGGCAGGCTCAGGTGGCTCGTGATGCGGGCGCCCTTTGTGCCGAGCGGCTCCTTCACGACCTGGACGACGATCTCCTGTTTCTCTTTCAGGAGGTCTTCGATCTTCGCAGTTGGCGGCTGCCGTTCGGGACGCCGGCGGTCGCGACTCTGGTTCTGCGGCTGGCTCTGTCCCTGGGGCCTGCCATTTGTCTGCGGCGCGACGTCGGTGACGAGCGCACTGGCAACGGCCGGTGCGGGCTCCGCAAGAAGTCCATAGGCCGGCGTCTCGGGGCCGGCGGACTCGCCGGGGCCTGCGCCTGGCGCCGCGTCGCCGTTCTGCGACTCGTGAGCGGCGTGAGCGGCGTGAGCGCCGTCGTCCTCGTGGTGTGCGTCAGGCCCGGCGTCGGCGACCGGCTCAGGCAGCGCCGCTGGGACGATCTCCTCGTCGTCCTCGAGGGCTTCCTCGGTTGGGCTGATGACGTCGGTTACGTAAAGGAATGCGTCGCGTTCGAGACCGAGGTCAACGAACGCCGACTGCATTCCAGGAAGCACTTTCGAGACGCGGCCCTTGTAGACATTGCCGACCACGCCCCGCGAGTGTTCCCGTTCGATGAAGATTTCGACTACCTGATCGTCCTCGAGGATCGCCACACGGGTTTCGTGCGGCGTCGAGGAGATGATCATCTCCTTGTTCATGCTGCCAACTCCAACGGGGCGCGCGGACAGCGACCGTTGGGCGGACGACACGGATAGCCGTCGCGTGCATCAGCACGCCGAGCAGCACCGCGATCATCAGTCCCAGTCCGTCGAACAGCACCTGTGCCCCTAAATCCGGGTCGGGTGTGATTGCGAAATCGCGATCACACTCGGCCCCATTACTAGTTCGTAAACCGTCGCATCCTCACGTTGAGGATGAGTCCAAACGCGGCGAGCGTCGACACGAGCGACGACCCGCCATAGCTCATCAAGGGCAGGGTCAACCCTTTCACGGGGGCCAACCCGGCCGACATCGTGATGTTGTACACCACCTGAAAGGCGAAACCCGAAATGATTGCGACCACCAGGCAGGCCCCTACCCTGTCCTTCGCCAGCTTGGCCGCGTCGAAACTCCTCATCAATACGAACAGATACAGGCCCAGAGCCACCAGTACCCCCAGGAAACCGTGCTCTTCCGCCCAGACCGAATACACGAAGTCGTTGTGGGCGACGGGCAGAAAGCCGTAGCCGCCCTGGGTTCCCTGGCGGAATCCCTTCCCGAACAGGCCCCCCGAACCGACGGTGACCTTGGCCTGAATCTGCTGCAGCCCTTTGCCGCGCGCATCCTTGGACGGATCGATGAACGTCTGAATGCGCTCTTTCTGGTAGTCCTCGAGCACGAACGTCCAGACCAGCGGCGAGAGCAACGCCGCGATCAGGCCGGCTATCGCCAGCCATTTCAAACGCAGTCCGGTCACGAAAACAACGCCCAAGTAGACCGGTATGAGTGTCACCGCCGTTCCGAGATCGGGCTGCTGCAGGATCAGCAGCAGCGGAATGGCCAGGACGATGCCGCCGATCGCGAGGTCCGGAATCGTGCGCGCGCCCCGCCTTCCCTCGCCATAGATGCCTGCCAGGACTAGCGCCAGAACGATACGGCCGAACTCCGAAGGCTGCAGCGAGAACGCCGGCAACGCGATCCACCGTCGCGCGCCGTATCGGATTTCGCCAAAGACGGACACGGCCACCAACGACGCCACGAACAGGCCAAACAGAATCAGCGAGCGCTGCGTGAGCGTGCGGTAGTCGATGACCAGGCAGATTGCCATCGCCACCAGTCCGACCGGCAACGCGTAGAGTTGCGTCCAGAATTCGCGGCCCGGCTGATCGTGTCCGGGGCGGAAGTCCCAGGTGACGGAGTAAATCGTCAGCAGGCCGATGAAGACGAGCGCCAGGATGGCCCCGATAAGGGGCCAATCGAGGTGCGCGGAAAGACGGCGCTCGACAATCACTGACGTCTCCCCGGCGCAGGGCGCAGGGTGCCGGGTTCGGCTGTCTGGTTCCGCGGCGTTCCTGGCGCAGGGTTCTGAGCCGCTGTTGGAGTCGTGATTGCCTTTTGCGGCAGTACGGGCAGCGGCAATCCGTCCTTCTTGTTGAAGTAGGTTTCGATCGCGTGCTTTGCGATCCAGGCCGCGTCCGATCCGTGACCGCCGTGTTCCGCGAACACGACGCCGGCAATCTGTGGGTTGTCACGCGGCGCGAAGAAGACGAAGAAGCCGTGATCCCGCACGTCCATCCCTGAGTGCGCGGCCTGCGCCTTGCGTTCGAGTGAAACGACCTGCGCGGTTCCCGTCTTGCCGGCGACGTCACGGCCCACGATCTTTGACCGTCGCGCGGTGCCGGACTCGCCGTTCACGACGGCCCAGAGCCCGTCGCGAATCGCCTGCAGGAACTCCGGCTTGATGTGCATCGCGGACCTGGCCGGCGGCGCGGGAATCGGCACCCAGCCCTTACCTTCATCGATGGCGCGGGCAAGATGCGGAGTCACGAGCGTGCCGCCGTTGGCCACCGTCGCGATCATCGTCGCCAGGGACAGAGGCGTGACGCTGACGGCGCCCTGGCCGATCGCAACCGAGATCGTCTCGCCCGGATACCACTTCGGCTGCTCCTTGCGGTACCGCCTGGCCCATTCGGTTGACGGTACGAGGCTCGAGTCCTCGTTCGGGAGATCGATTCCAGTCTTACCGGTGAGGCCCAGCATCGTCGCGTACTTGTTGATCGTGTCGATGCTGAGCTTGCTGCCGACGTTGTAGAAGAAGACGTTGCAGGACCGCTCGATCGCATGGCGGACGTCCATCGTTCCGTGCGCGCCGTTGCACTTGAACGTGCGGCCGTACCAGGTCGCATGGCCCGGGCAAAACAGCGTCGTCTCAGGAGTGATGACACCCTCCATGAGCCCGGCGACGGCCATCACGATCTTGAAGGTCGAGCCCGGCGAGTAGGTCCCCTGGACAAGCCGATTCATCATCGGCTTGAGCGGATCGGTGGTCAGACTCGACCAGGCGGCGCGATCCATACCGCTCGCAAAGACATTCGGGTCGTACGCCGGAAGGCTGGTGAGGGCGATGATTTCGCCGGTCTGCGGATCGAGGAACACGCCGGCACCGTCGAATCCCGACGACTTGAAGGAGTCTTCGAGCGCCTTCTGGACGTCGTAGTCGATCGAGAGCTGCATCCGCAGGCCTTCCCGCGGCTGCTCCTCACCTACGGGATCGCCTATCTCACGGCCGACACTGTTGACGACCACGCTGCGGCTTCCGTCCACGCCCTGGAGACGCGCGTTGTACACACTCTCCAGACCGGACTGCCCGACAACCGCTCCGATCTCGAGACCGGCGAACTCCGGACGGCCGAGTTGCCGCTCCTGGATCTCGCCGACATACCCGAACAGGTGCGCCGCCATCCGGTCATCCGGATACTTGCGCGCCGGCACCTGCTGGACGACGACCTCGGGCAGCTCGAGCTGTCGCGCCTTCACGGCGACTACCTGCGCGAGCGTGGCGTGCTCGACGATCGGAATCGGCCGGAACTGCGGATCCCGTCTCGAAATCGCACGCTGAATGGGCTCCCTGACGCGCGCCTCGTCGAGGCCGACGGCCTCCGCCAGCTTCCGCACGGCCTCGTTCATGTTGGCCGTGCGTTCACGCAGGAACGCAATCGTGAAGGAATCGCGATTCTCGACGAGAACGCGCCCATTGCGATCGAAGAGGACGCCGCGCGGGGCGCGCAGCGGAATGGTGCGGAGATAGTTCTTGTCGGCCCACGGCCCGTACTTGTCGTGCTGGACGACCTGCAGGATCCAAAACGCGAACGCAAGGAGCACGAAGAGTACGATCGACACGATGCGCAGCGCCGTCAGACGCGTCTGCAATTCGCGGCGATCTTCGAAGGCTCCTGGATTAAGCATTACTCACACCGGGGACTTCGTCCCGGACCCCTTGCACGCTCACTCGCACGGCTCGCTCGCGCTGTCACTACCACTGCCGCCGGCTGAACGCGGTTCGCTGCCGGCCTCGTCCGCGGGAAAGGGCGCCCGGCACGCCTTCGATGGCGGCAAACGCGATATACGCCGCCAGCGTGTTGAAACCGGTCTCACTGAGCATAGCCGCCCAGTCGAGACCCGGCCACTTGTCGATCGCGGCCTGGAGGGCCATCGACAGAAACCCGTGAAGCACCGTCGCCGCCGCAACAATCAATGCGCGCGCATACGGCTTCGCCACGACGAGGCGCGTTCCCATGACACCCGCGCCAAATCCGACGATCGTCTTGAGAAGTCCGCCGATGCCGACCAGGCCGCCCGCCGTCAGGTCGAGCAACACACCGCCAATCGTGCCGGCCAGCATGCCGGCCACCGGCCCCGACTGGAGTGCCACGAAGACCACGCCCACGAGCACGAGGTCGAACGCCAGCCGACCTCCAATCGCGAATCGCGCCAGCAACGCCTGCAGGAGCACGGACCCAAGAACGATGGCCACGACCACCGCGGTTTTCATCGGCCGGCCCCTTTTGCGGGCGGCGTCGGGGTGGGAGTGGCGGCCGGTTCGGCCGCAGGACGCGAGAGCACCACGAGGACCACGTCGATGTGAGAGAAATTGACCGCCGGCGCGATGGCAATCTCCCGCGCCTTGCCGGCGCCAATGATCTCGTTCACCTGGCCGATCACGAAACCCCGAGGATAGATGCCGTCCTGGCCGGAGGTGACAATGCGATCGCCTTTGGCGAGGGTGGCCGCGCTCGACAGCAACTCGAACCGAAGCATGCCATCTGCAAAGCCGCCGGCCGCGAGGCCTGCATCTCCGGTCTTCTCCACCATCGCGCCCGTGTTGGCGCTCCGGCCGATCAGGAGCTGGACCTGCGCCGCGTGTGAGGTTATCGGGCCGATGATGCGGCCGACGACGCCGCTGCCAGAAATCACCGCCATGTTCATGGTCACGCCATCGCTCGTGCCACGGTCGATCGTGACTGTCATGGTGCCGGGAACAGGGCTGCCGGCGATGACCCTGGCGGCCAGGGTCGGCGCAATCACGCTGCGCTTCAGACTCAGGGCTTCCTCGAGCGCCGCCGTTTCCGCGGTCCGGGCGCGCTCGGCCTGCAATTCGCCTTCGAGCGAGAGCACCCGGGCACGGAGACCCTCGTTCTCACGCGACACGCCTACAAGCGCGAAGTAGTGCGACCAGATCCCGCCCGCCCCGCGGGTCACCGCGGCCGATCCGCCCTGCACGGCGGCAACCGCGCCGAACGCGCTGGCGTGCAGCACGGATCGGCCCTGGCCCGACTGAACCTGCGCGGAAATCAGCAGAATGTGTCCGAGGCACAGCACCACGAACAGCGTAAAGGTGCGGCGTCGGGACAACATGGGAGGAACTAGTCGAGGGAAATCTTCCTGAGCAGCTCGAAGTTGGACAGCATCTTCCCGGCGCCCAGCACGACGGTCGAGAGCGGATCCTCAGCCATCGAGCACGGGAGGCCGGTTTCTTCGCGCAGCCGGCGATCCAGGTTCTTCAGGAGCGCGCCGCCGCCGGTGAGCACGATGCCCCTATCGACGATGTCCGCGGAGAGCTCGGGCGGCGTGCGCTCGAGCGCGACGCGCACGGCGTCCACGATCACATTGACGGTTTCCGCGAGCGCCTCGCGGATCTCGGCGTCGGAAATCGTGATGGTCTTCGGCACGCCCTCGATCAGATGGCGCCCCTTGATCTCCATGCTGAGCGGCTCGTCGAGCTCGTAGCCGGAGCCGAGTTCCATCTTGATCTGTTCTGCGGTGCGCTCGCCGATGAGCAGGTTGTACTGTTTCTTGATGAACTGGATGATCGCTTCATCCATTTCGTTGCCGGCGACGCGAATCGCCTTGCTGTAGACAATGCCGGCGAGCGAAATGACGGCGATATCCGTCGTGCCGCCGCCGATGTCGACGACCATGTTACCGGAGGCTTCCTCGATCGGCATGCCCGCGCCGATAGCGGCGGCCATCGCTTCCTCGACGAGGTAGACCTCACTGGCTTTGGCGCGGTAGGCGCTGTCCTTGACCGCGCGCTTTTCGACCTGGGTGATCTCCGACGGCACGCCGATGACGATACGGGGCCGCACCCACATCGTGCGGTTGTGCGCCTTCTTGATGAAGTGCGCGAGCATCTTCTCGGTCACCTCGAAGTCGGCAATGACGCCGTCCTTCATCGGCTTGATCGCGACGATGTTGCCCGGCGTGCGGCCGAGCATCTCCTTCGCTTCCTTGCCGACGGCTTCGATTTTTCCCGTGACCTTGTTGATCGCGACAATCGACGGCTCGTTCACGACGATGCCCTTGCCGCGCGCATAGACACACGTATTGGCAGTACCGAGATCGATAGCGAGATCGCTGGAAAACAGCGAAAACAACGAACGCAGACTCAACGAAAAGTCCTATTCTTGATTGGCGGAAAGCCGCCTTTTATGCGTTTTCCGCGTCGTTCCGTCGGGTCTCATCGTGGCCAGCGACGTGGATCCCGTTCTTCCCAGAAACCTTAACACGATACATAGCGGCATCCGCCGCCTGCAGCAGACCTTCCGCAGTATCGGTTACATCGGGCAGGGTCGCTAGTCCGATCGAGGCGCTGATCCGGTTGCCCGGACCATGTTCGGCGAGGAAGACATGCCGCTGGAGGCGGTCCCGGACGCGGCGGGCCACGGCATGGCCGCCCTCGAGACCCGTTTCTGGCAGGAGGATCGCGAATTCGTCGCCCCCGAACCGGGCCACGACGTCCGTTTCACGGGCGCAGCTCCGGATGATTTGGGCGGCATCGATAAGAGCCCGGCTACCAAGCAGGTGCCCGTGGACGTCATTGATCTGCTTGAAACCATCCAGATCGATGAAGAGCAGGGACAGGGGCCAGCCGCCGCGCATGGCACGCTTCGTTTCTTTGCGAAGCGCGTCATTGAGGTATCGGGAGTTGTACAGCTGGGTCAGGTCGTCGGTCACCGAGAGGGCCTCGGCCCGGGCCACCCGGAGGGCATGGGCCAGGGCAAAGGCGGCTGGCTCGACCAGCAATGTCAATGCACCGGCCAGTTCCTGCGAAAGGACCGGCAATCGCTTGAGCCGGCCCTGGTCGAGGCCCACCAGAATGCCGGCGACATCCCCACCGACCACAAGCGGCCAGCCAAGCACTGTGACCTCGCCCTTACCCTCGCGGTCAGCCGCCGCGGCGAGCCGATCGCTGACGTACGTAGTTGTACGGAGGGCTGCCCTGCCGCTCCGAGCCACGATCTCGGCAATCTCGTGGGCCGGCGTCCGGGGCGGCGTCTCCGGTTCGGGCTGATCGAGCCGCCGGACACTGCCGTCCGGCTCCACCGACATGACGCTCCACTCGGTGAGCGGCAGCCATTCATTGGCCCGCGCAGCCAGCGCGGCCGCCACGCCTCCCGGCTCGGCAGACGCGTTGACGGCGCGCATCAACTCGCTGACGGCCTCCGTCCTGTGCGACAGACGATCCAGACGCGGGGACGCCGCGTCGAGACGATCCGCAAGCTCGATGACCGGCGGCAGGCTCAGCGCGCGTTCGACGTCGACGAGACGTACGGGCGTCGAGAGGTGACGCCGGAATCCCATCGATCGCGAGAGCTGCACGAGCGACGGGTTGCTCGCAAGGCTGTACGACGCGGCAGCGCCGCCTTCGATGAGCTCGCGGACGCGCGAGTCAGCCGTGTCCTCCGCCGAGAGTTCCCAGAGCAGACCGTCGAGATTGCGTGGGCGAATCCAGGTGACGCCCTGCCAGATGAGCAGGAGCTCGACGTCCTTGACGAGCTTCAGAGGCGCGACGTGCTCGTGGACATCTTCGCTTCGATGGAAGACGGCGATCCGAAGCATGGTGGAGGATGTGGTCGCAGCCAAGGCAGTCGGACGCGAAACTATAACATCGCCTCTGCGAGTGATTTAGCCGGATCCAGCGCGTCTTCCGCGGTTTCGCGATCGTCGCCAACGATTCTGAAACTCGGCGCCCAACAGTCTGCCCCGGAGCAGACACTTTGAGCTGGCGGCGCGGCCCAACGTCTCTTACATGGCATAATTGTCCTCTTCGACGGGTCACGACAGGTGACGACGGGTAACGACAGGTGACAGGAGATATTTGACGTGACGATGCTCGATCGGATGCGGCGCCACAAAGGCTGGCTCAAGTGGAGCCTTGGCATTGTCGTGGTGACGTTTGTTGCCCTCTACGTACCGAGTTGTTTCCTCTCTGACATGGGCGTGACGGCCGCGCCAACCGGCGCGATTGCCACCGTCAACGGCCGCAAGATTCCGGTCGCGACATTTCAGCGCGCCTACACGCAACAGGCCCAGGCCATCCGGTCGGCCTACGGCGATCAATTCAACGACCAGATGCTGCAGCAGTTGGGCATCGGACCGCGCGTCCTCGACCAGCTCGTGAACGACGAGGCGATTCTGATCGAGGCCGAGCGCCTCGGCATACGCGTCTCCGACACGGAGCTGCGGGACCGGATCCTCACGATTCCGGGACTCCAGCAGAACGGCCAGTTCGTCGGCTGGGATCAGTACCGGGCGATGCTGCAGCGCCAGCGGCCGCCCGTGCGGCCGGATGAGTTCGAAAACGAAATCCGCAAACAGCTCATCGGCGACAAGCTCCAAGCGCAGGTGACCGGCTGGATTCACGTGCCGGATTCCGAGATCCAGAGCGAGTTCACGCGCCGCAACGAGAAACTCAAGCTGGAACTCGCGGTCTTCACGGCAAACGAATTCCGCAAGACGATTCAGCCGACTGACGCGGAAATCGCGGCCCGGTTCGAGGCGAACAAGGAAGAGTACCGGCTGCCCGAGAAGCGCCGCGTGCGGTTCCTGGCGGTCGATGCCAACAGCCTCAAGAGCCGGATGACCGCCTCGAATCAGGAAATCGAGGCGCTCTACAGGCGCAACGAGGCCATGTACTCGACACCCGAGCAGATCCGTTCGAGCCACATCCTTTTCAAGACCGAAGGCAAGGACGATGCGACCGTCAAGAAGGCGGCTGAGGCCGTGCTCGCAAAGGTCAAGGCCGGCGGCGATTTTGCGGCGCTCGCGAAGCAGTACTCCGAGGACTCCTCAAAAGATCAGGGCGGCGACCTCAGCTACTCGAGCCGTGGCGGGATGGTGAAGGAATTCGACGACGTCGCGTGGGAGTTGAAGATCGGCGAGACGAGCGGGCTCGTCAAGTCCCAGTACGGCTACCACATCATCAAGCTCGTGGATAGGAAGGCGGCCAACAAGCGGACGATGACAGACGTCCGGCCGCAGCTCGAAGATCAGATCAAGACCGAGAAGGCGCAGGCGGAGGCCACCAAAAAGGCGGACGAACTGGCCCCGAGCATCAAGACGCCCGCGGATCTCGATCGCGTCGCGCGCGAGCAGAGCCTCGCGGTTGGTGACTCAGGCCTGTTCTCCCGCGACGAGCCACTCGCGGGCATCGGATTCGCGCCGGCGGTGGCGGCGAAGGCGTTCGAGCTCGAAGTGGGCAAGGTCAGCGAGAAGCTGCAGACCGGCCAGGGCTTCGCCTGGATTACCGTCGTCGAGACGAAGCCGTCTGTCCTTCCGACGCTGGAGGAGGTCAAGACGAAGGTCAAGGACGACGTGATTCGCGTGAAGGCGGTGGACGTCGCGCGGGCGAAAGCGGAAACGATGGCCAAGGGTGCGGCCGCCAACTTCGCGGCGGCAGCCAAAGCGGCGGGCGTCGAAGTGAAGACGACGGAACTCATCACGCGCGGACAGGCCCTGCCGGAGATTGGCGTCAATCAGGCTGTCGAGGACGTCGTCTTCAAGCTCAAGACAGGTGAAGCGACCGGCGCGATTGCCACCGACAACGCCGTCGTCGTGGCCAGAGTGAAGGAACGGCAGGATCCCAAGCCGGGCGAATTCGAGACCGCCAAGACGTCGCTCGCAGGCGAGTTGAAGCAGCAGCGCCAGAACCAGTTCTTCGCCGCCTACATGGGCAAGGCACGCGAGAAGATGAAGATCACGTACTCGGACGACGCATTCCGCAGAGTGCTCGGCATCAAATAACAACCTGCAACCAACAACCTGCAACCTGCATTTGTTGGTTGCAGGTTGTAGGTTAACGAACGAACACGTTTGGCATGAGCATGAGCGCTTCGCCGCGACGGAAGCGGCCGAGCACTGAGGCAAGGGATTCGATCGTCCGCGCCTGCTCCTCGGCGCCTCCAACCTTCGCGGCCGCTGACATGCGCGCGGACGCCGATGTCATGCCCCCGAACGAGTTTTCGAAAATGTCGAAAATCGACGGCTCCTGCGGATAGACCAGGAGCTCGACGTCCTTGTTGACGTCGAGCTTCGCGCGCTCTTTGGCAAGGCGAATCGCGCGGTCGAGCCCCCCGAGCTCGTCTACCAGTCCGCGCTCGAGCGCCTGCCGGCCCGTCCAGACCCGTCCCTGCGCGATGGTGTCGATCTTCTCTTTGGTCGTCTTGCGGCCCTCGGCGACGCGGGAGAGAAACAGCTCGTAGGTCGACCGCAGCTGTTCTTCGATGCGCGCGCGTTCCTCGGCCGAGAATGGCCGGAACGGCGAGTAGATATCCGCATACTTCCCGTCACTCACCACGCCGGTGCCGACGCCGATCTTGTCGAGCGCGCCGCCCAGCGCGAACTTCCCCGTCACGACGCCGATGGATCCCGTGAGCGTGCCCGGCTGCGCCACGATCGCGTGCGCGGGCACGGCGATGTAATACCCGCCGGACGCCGCGACGTCGCCCATGGAGACAATGAGCGGCTTCATGTCGCGCGTGAGCATCAGCTCCCGCCAGATCACTTCGGAAGCGATGGCGGAGCCGCCAGGACTGTCGATTCGGATGACGATCGCGCGGACAGCGGAATCGACGCGCACCTTGCGCAGCCAGTCGACGAACGTTTCAGATCCGACCACGCCGCCCGAGCCATCGAGCGTGCTCTTGCCGGAGGCGATGGTGCCGACGGCATAGAGAACCGCGATCTTCGCACCGGCCGTCGATGAGGCGCCGGCGACGTAGGCCTGCTGGTACGAGCTCGCCTCGAGCCGCCGCGTGCCTTGAATCGGCGCCTTGTCGTCGAGCTCGTCTTCGTAGGCGACCTGGTCGATGAGGCCAGCCGCAAGCGCGGCCTCCGGCTGGAACGGGCCGGAGTCGATGACCTTCCGGATCTCCTCGACGCTCTTCTTTCTGGAGGCGGCAATGGCCCGGACGAGCTCGTCGTACCAGTCGCGGTTGAGCGACTTGGTCATCTCGAGGTGAGCTTTCGTGAAGTTGCGCTCCGTGAAGGTGTTGGCGGCGGTCTTGTACTCGCCGATGTGGAGCAGATCGGGCGTGACGCCAAGCTTGTCGAAGGCCCCGCGGAAGAAGAGCTCATAGGTCGCGATGCCGGTGAGATCGAGCTGCCCCGCCGGCATCAGCACCACTCGATCCGCCGCTGATGCCAGGTAGTACTCCTGCGCGCCGCCGAACTCCAGGTAGGCCGTGACCGGCTTGCCGGACTGCCGGAAATCCTCCAGCGCGGCGCGAACCTCCTGTACCTGGCCCCAGAGCGCCCCGGCCGCCGAGGGTGTGATGACAAGTGTCTTCACGCGCGTGTCGCGCTTCGCCTTACGGATGGCGTCGATGGTCATCGCGACCGTCGGCCGCCGGTTGACCAGATTGAAGACGCTCACGGGCGCAAGCTCGCCGAACGGCGCATTGAGCGGCAGGTACAGCGTCGCGTTGTCGGGCACCGACATCGGCGTACTTCCGCCGACCACGAGGCCCAGCACGAGCAGACCGCCACACGACGCCATCATCGCGAGACCGATCAGAATGAAAACGATGAGGACTCCGCGGCGGACAGCCATGGGGTGATCATGTCAGGGCACAGGGCAGAGGGCAAAGGGCAGAGGAAGGCCAGAGGACCTCCGTTTGCCCTCTGCCCTTCTCAGAGAGTCACTTCTTAGGAACGAGCTTGATCGTCCCCGCCGCCTCGCGCGCACGCAGGACGGCCATGACGTCCGCGAGCGGCACTGGCGTGAACTCGCCGCTGATGAAGTCGCGAATCTCGAGCGCGGTCAAGTTCTTGCCGAGCAGAATGCTGAACTCGGCGTTCACTTCCTGCGGGAGACTCGGTCCGCCGGCCGCGCCGCCGCCACGACCGCCGCCACCCCCGCCTCGTCCACCGGCAGGAGGCTGCTGCGCTGCCCCTGCTGCACCCGCGGCGCCTGCGCCAGCCGCACCAGCGGCACCCGCCCGGCCTCCGGCGGCACCGCCAGCGGCGCCCACTGCACCGGCCCCACCGCCACGCCCTCCACCAGCCCCCGCGCCACCTCCGCGTCCTCCGCCTGCACCAGCAACGCTCTGCACGACGAGGTTGGCGGCTTCACGTTCTTCCGCGGTCATGACGGATTCAGTCGCCTGCGTCCCGCGTTGCAACGCCTGGAGCTGATAGGCCGCGCGCACCTCGTTCAGGAGCGAATTGGCGCGCTGATCGATCAGCGGCTCGAACGCGGCCGTCCGCTTCTGTCCTTCGGCCGTGTTGGTCCACAGCACACTGGCTGAGCGAACGACACCCTTTTCCACGCCGGCCTGATGTTGAATCGCGACACGCGCCTCCTTGTAGGCCTGCGACAGCGTCGCCGGCGTCGCGTCGGCCATATACCCGAGGCCTTTCGTATGCGACTCCCCCATCCGCGATAGCCCGCGGCCCAGATTGTCATTGAGCACGCGGGCGGCCGTCTCGTCGGTGCCGCTGGCCAGCACCGCGAGCGCGCCGGTGCCGACCACTGCGGCGCGTTTGTACTGCGTGGAATCCTGCTTGTCGGGCGTGTCCTCCGACGAGTGGTACCACATGTCCGGCCACGTGATGAACATGACGGCGGGAATGCCATGCTGCATGTACGTGACGTGATCGGACGAGCCGTAGTGCTTGTCGATCTTGATGTAGAAGGCGTCCTTGCTGCCACGCGGTGCTTCGACCGGCTGCGTCGGAGCGTAGCCACCCGCGCGGAAGCGCACGCGTTCGCGCGAAATGTCCGCGACGTACTCCATCATGCTCTGCGCGATGTCGTTGATGTAGGACGGGAACGTGTCCGGCGTGCGCTGCAGAATCCAGAAGCTGCGGCTGTCGGCGACACGAATCGCCTCCATGTCGTAGTTGAGCGTCCCGATGATGACCTTCGCTTTTTCCGGATGGGCGTTCAGGTACTGATTGGTGCCCTGAATCTCCGGCACCCACTGGAAGTTGATCGTCCGCTTCGGGCGCGGCAGCTTGCCTTCCTTGATCAGCTTGATCATCGTCCGGCCGATCTCGAGCGTGAGCGCGCACCCGGAGTTGTCGTCGTTGGCGCCCTGTTTGATGACGCCTTCGTACAAATGACCGCTGATGGCGACTTCCTGCGTCGTGCTGCCGTCGCCGGGGATCTCCGCATGCACGTACTCGGAATGCATGGGCACCTGCACGCTCTTCGTGATCGAGCGCATGACGATCTTCTGCCCGCGCTGCAGCATCGCCTGCAGGTTCCGGTTCACCTCCGGTGTGATGTTCCAGGCCACGGTGTTGGGCTGTGTCGCGGTGGTCTGCTGCGACACGATCTGATTCGGGAAATCACTCGCGCGCTGGTAGCCGATCGAGCTCGTGCCAAGCGCCCCGATAGCGCCGTGGGCGATGGCCTGGGTGTACGCGGCACCCGGCGCGCCTGACGACAGGACGAACTTGCCGGTCACATCCTTGCCGTCGTAGTCCTGGGCGCGGCCCTGGCCGACGTCGACGAGCTCACCGGAGATGTCGCCGTTGGCGTTCATCGTCGCGAGCGTGAGCGCGATGTCGTGAATGTCGAACAGCTTCCGGCTCTGCGGCGCGGTCATCCAGAGCTCGCCCTGCGTCGGCTGCCACGCCGTGTTGGGCTGGCCCTGGGCGTTCGTCTGGCCGTATTTTTCAATCGTGACGTTGCTGTAGCCGTACTCCCGCGCGAAGCGCGCCATGACCTCGCTCTCGTGGAAGTTGCCCTCGTACTCCACGGGCAGCCGGACGCGTTGATACCCGACGAGCTCCAGGATGTGATGCATCGCGCGCTCGCCGGATGCTTCGTTGATGATGGCGGTCATCTGATCCTGCGTCAGCAGCGTGCGGTCCTCACGTTCCTGCGCCGACAACGCGACCGCGGCGAATCCAATCAGGAAAACAGAGGCAAGATGTTTCACTCTCATGGCGTCCTCCCGGACGGGCAGATGTTATCTCGACTAGGATCGGTCGCATGCGCATCCCGCCCACAGTCGTCGCCGCCGTTTGTCTGGCCAGTACCGTCGCACTGTCACAAACTCCCGGTGCGCCTTCACAGAGCAAGCCCGGGATCCTCTGGGCGGAGGCGACGTCCACGACCATCGGTGAAACCGGCGGCTGGACGAACAAGGTCGAGATTGCGGACATCAACAACGACGGCCTGCTGGACCTGCTGTTTGCGAACGGCGGCGACTACTCCACGCCTGGCAAGCCCGAGTTCAACCAGGCCTTCCTGAACCGCGGCTCCGGCAAACCGTTCGAGAACAGGAGCGCGGACGTCTTCGGCCCGACGCCGGGCCTGACGCGCGTGATCAAGGCCCGCGACCTCAACAACGACGGCCTCACCGACATCGTCGTTGGCGCGACATTTCAGACGCAGAGCCGTCTTTACCTCGGGACGGGCGCGGGCGCCTTCAAAGAAGTGACATCGGCGAACCTGCCCCAGTCGCCGGCAAGCATCGGCGACCTCGAGATCGG
This sequence comes from Vicinamibacterales bacterium, assembly GCA_035606665.1. Lineage (GTDB taxonomy): Bacteria > Acidobacteriota > Vicinamibacteria > Vicinamibacterales > SCN-69-37 > DASUGC01. Next base: position 69,492 of record DATNEY010000057.1, read on the forward strand.
CGACGTCGACGCCGACGGCGACCTGGACATCGTGCTCGCCGACTGGGGTGCGGGCAACAACATGACCAACCTGGGCGGACGGACGAAGCTGTGGCTGAACGACGGCGCGGCGAAGTTCACGGACGCAACCGCCGCGCAGATGCCGGATGTGCTCGTCCGCTTCTCGTGGGACCTGGAATTCGTGGACACCGACAATGACTACGACCTCGACGTCCTCGTCTCATGCAAGCGCTGCCCTGGCGGCTACATGTTCAGGAACGATGGCAAAGGAACGTTTGCTGAAGTGGGCGCGCTGCCGCAGTACACGAACAACTACGAGTACGAGCCGATGGACCTCGACGGCGACGGCTTCCTCGACATCGTCACGATCAACGACGGCGAGATTCTCAAGGAACAGTCAAGCAACCGCCAGGAGCATGTGTTCCGTAACGACGGCAAGGGCCGCTACCGCGACGCGACGTCGCTCTGGTGGCCCGCGTCGGAGAACGTCGGTGAGGACGACAACATGGTGGCGTTCCTCGACTTTGACTCGGACGGCGACGCGGACTTCGTCATCGGATCGCTCAGCGGACCGGATCGGTTACTCATCAACGACGGCAAGGGACATCTGACCGTGGCAACGGACGTCTTCAAGGGCGAAGAAACGCCCGGCACGCTCGGCATCGCGCTCGCCGACCTCGATGGCGACCGCCGCATGGACGTCGTGCAGGCGCAGGGCGAGCACCCGAAGGCGATTCAGGAGCGCGTGTTCATGGGGACTGGGCTCGCGCGAGATACGGCGCCGCCGACGATCGCATCGATTGGTGGCACTGTCACGGGCGAACGGCACACCGTCCGCGCCCGCGTTCACGATCGCAAGAGCCCGCTGTTGCCGGGTGAATTGAAGGAGGTCTATGTCGAGGCTCAGGCCGGCGGAAAGCCTCTGCGCGTGCCGATGAAGTGGTACGGCGAGTACCTTTGGCGCGCTGAACTGTCAGCTGGCGCCACTTCGGTGCAGGTCTGCGCGACCGACGCGGCCGGCAATCGCGCGTGCGCCGACGGCAAGTAGGAGGCCGGGTCTTTAGACCCGGCGTTCGCGCTCCCGGGGTCTGAAGACCCCGGGCTCCATCGATCACATCTGAAGACCCCGGGCTCCACCCGATCAAGCAATGATGTCGTGAATAACGTTGCCCGAAACGTCAGTCAGTCTGAAGTCCCTGCCGCTGAAGCGATACGTCAGCTTCGTGTGGTCGATGCCCATGAGGTGGAGGATCGTCGCGTGGATGTCGTGAACGTGGACGGGCTTCTCGATCGCCTTGAATCCGAAGTCGTCGGTCGCGCCATAGGTCATGCCGCCCTTCACGCCGCCGCCGGCGAGCCACATCGTGAAGCCAAACGGATTGTGATCGCGGCCGTTTTGCGTGGGCCCGGCGCCGCCGCCGACTTCGACGACCGGCGTCCGGCCGAACTCTGAGCCGCAGACGACGAGCGTGTCCTTGAACAGGCCGCGCGACTTCAAGTCCTTGATGACCGCGGCATACGGCTGATCCGAGTCCTTCGCGTTCTTGCGGTGCAACTGAATGTCGTTGTGGTGATCCCAGGGATCGCCCGTGGCGTAGTAGACCTGAACCATCCGGACACCCTTCTCGACAAGACGCACCGCCATCAGGCAGCCCCGCGCCGTGCTGCCAATGCCGTAGAGTTTCTGCGTCGCCTCGCTCTCCTTCCGGATGTCGAACACCTCAGGCGCCTCGGTCTGCATCCGGTAGGCGACTTCCATGGAATTGATCGCCGCTTCGAGTTGCGGATCCCGCGCCTCGCCCGCCTGGCGCATCTTGTCCAGCTTCTCGAGCAGGTCGAGCTCTCGCCGCTGCTCGGGAAGCGTGAAGTCCTTGTTGTTGATGAACGACACGAGCTTCTTTGGATCGAAATCTTTTCCAAAGAGCTGATCCGGCTTCTCGGGCTTGTCCGAAATGAACGTGCCCTGGTTCACCGCGGGCAGAAACGAGTTGTTCCACAGCGGCGGCCCGACGGTGGTCGGCATGTCGGGGCACAGCACCACGTAGCCGGGCAGGTTCTTGTTCTCCGAGCCGAGCCCGTACGTCAGCCAGGCTCCGAGCGACGGACGGCCAGCCTGCGTATGGCCGGTGTTCATCATGAGCATCGACGGCTCGTGATTCGGGATGTCGGTGTAGACCGATCGTACGAAGCACATGTCGTCCACGCACTCGGCGAGATTCGGCCAGATCTCGCTCACGTCCATCCCGCACTGGCCGTACTTCTTGAACGTGAACGGCGACTTGAGAAGCGTGCCTGTCTTCCGCTCTGTCGCGACGTAGCCGCCGGGCAGCGGCTGCCCGTGATACTTCTCCAGCATCGGCTTCGGATCGAAGGAGTCGACCTGCGACAGTCCGCCGTTCATGAACAGGAAGATCACGCGCTTCGCGCGCGCGGGGTGATCCAGTTTCCGCGGGTCCAGCATTCCCTGCTGTGGGTCGAGGATGCCCGCCGCCTGGAGCGACTGCCCCACCAGACTCGCGAATGCGAGCATGCCGAAACCGCTGCCCATCCGGCAGAGCGCGTCGCGGCGCGTTGGAGGATTACGACTCTTATGCATCAATTACAACCTGCTACTCGCCGGCCCTGAAGGGCCGGCCTACGTAGGCCGGGGCTTCAGCCCCGGCAAATCAGTTCAGAAAAAGAAACTCATTCGAGCTCAGCAGCACCTTGATGTACCGGCCCAGTGCCGTCACCGGTTTCTTGTCCTTGCTGTCGGCCAGCGCGGAGGCACCCGCCGTCACGCCGGACATCATGCCCTCAACAGGCGCGGCTGGTGCTGCTGCCGGTGCGGGCGCGCCTGGTGCAGGCGCTGGTTTTCCGTCCTTCATCGCCGCAGCCGCGGCATCCTTCGCCTTGTTCTCTTCCGCTTTCTTTTCTTCGTACTGCTTCATCGGCTCCGCTTCGAGAAAGTCGAGGCCCGCTTTGAGCTCGGCGGGAGCCGGCGAACGCCCGAAGAGAATGCGATACGCCTTCTGAATCCGCGCGGTGTCCGTAGGCTCGGCAATCACGCGCTCGGCGACGCGCTCGGCCTGCTGCTGCATGAAGTCGCTGTTCATGAGGAACAGCCGTTGCAGCGGAACGTTCGTCGTAAATCGCTTTTCGGCCGACTGCATCGGGCTCGGGAAATCGAAGAGCTGCAGGAATTCGTCGAGCCGATACCGGCTCACGCGGCCGTAGATGGTACGCCGCGTCGCGAGCGGCGTCAGCGCAATAGACGGTCCACCCATCTTGTCGTCGAGCGACCCGGCCACGGACAGGACGGAATCCCGCAACTGCTCGGCCGACAGCCGTGCGCGATTGGCATGCCAGTAGAGCCGGTTGCCCGAGTCCTTGTCGAAAGCAGCTTTGTTGTCCGCCGTGCTCAGCTGATACACGGCGCTCCGCATGATTTCGCGGTGCAGTGCCTTGATCGACATGCCGTTCCTGACGAAGAACTGCGCGAGGTAATCGAGCAGCTCCGGATGACTCGGCCGCTCGCCGTTCACGCCGAAATTGCTCGGCGTGTCGACGAGGCCCGTGCCGAAGTGCTTCTTCCAGACCCGATTCACGATGAGGCGCGCAGCAATCGGTTGCCGGACGATGGCCTCGGCCATCTCGAGGCGGCCACTGCCCTTCGAAAACTTCTGCCGCTCGGTCTCGCCAAGCACGGTCAGAAACCCGCGCGCAACCTCGGCGCCTTGCCGATAGGCACTCCCGCGAACGGCGACCTTCAGGTTCTCTGGTTTCTCGATGTCCTGCACGCCGTGGACGTACGCGTAGGGCTCGGGCATCGCCTTCTCCATTGCGGCGATGTCGTCGCGTAGCGCCTGAATCAGCGCCCGGCGATCGGGACCGAGCTGCCGCTCGAGGCCCCAGCCGCTGAAGAGGAGCAACGCGGGCTTCCTCGGCATCCCGGGCGGTGGATTCTCGAGATCGTTTGAGAAGACATCCGTCCACAGGTTCGTCCGCTCGATCGGCATCGTCTTCAGCTCGAGGCCGCAGCCGGGACAGAAGTCGTCGTTCGTCTTGAACTCGTTGGGCTTGTTCGCGAACACGCGCGGCTTCGTCGTCGGCAGCGCCTTCGCCTGGATGATGTCGTTCTCGGCCTTGACCTGGCGGCGCGCGATCAACACGTCGATCAGCAGTTCCTGGAATTCTTCGCCGAGGCGCTTTGCTTCCGCCTCGGTCCCGCCCTTCCTGATCATGTCCTGCCAGGACTTGAGATACGGATAGAACGTCGGCGGCTTCTCGAGGAATCTGAGCCACCGGTCGAAGAGCTCGTAGTCGAGCTTCTGGGCGTTGACTGTGCGGGTCTTCTCTTCCTTGGGCTCGCCGGTCACGCGCCAGGCCGCGACCATGTACTTGGAGGCCTGAAACGCGAGCGTCTCGGCCAGCTGCTGTCCCTCGTTGAACATGAAGGTGCCGAGCAGATCGCTCTTCTTCTCGATCTTCTTCTCCTGCGCCTTGAAGTCATCGACGAGCGCCTTCGGCGCGAGCGGATACTCGTGGTACTCGGTGTTCAGGAACACGCCGGCCAGCGCGTAATAGTCGGTCGTTGGAATCGGGTCGTACTTGTGGTCGTGACACCGCGCACAGCCCACGGTGAGGCCGAGAAAGCCGCGGCTCACCGCATCGACGCGATCGTGGCGCTCGTCCGCGCGCGTGACCTCCACAGCGCCGTTGTCGTAGTACCACGGCCCGAGGCCGAGGAAACCGAGCGCGGGCAGGTTCCGAACCTTCAGGGACTCGTCCATCAGGTCCGCCGCGAGCTGTGCCTTCACGAACTGGTCGTATGGCAGGTCGTCGTTGAAGGCCTTGATGACCCAGTCGCGGTAGAGATACGCGTTCGGATAGGGATTCAGTCCGCGTCCTTTCGGATCGAGGCTGCGGTAGTCGTCCTCCCCATAGCGTGCGACATCGAGCCACATTCGCGCCCACGTCTCGCCGTAGCGCGGTGACGCCAGCAACCGATCCACGACCTTCGAAAACGCCGCGGGCGATGAGTCCTTCAGAAACGCGTCCACTTCCTCGGGCGTGGGAGGCAGGCCGGTGAGATCGAACGTGGCCCGGCGCAGCAAAGCGACCTTGTCGGTCGGACCCACCGGATGGAGGCCGTCCTTTTCGAGCCTCGAAAGGATGAAGCGATCGATGTCGGTCTTCGGCCACGCGCGATCTCGCACCACCGGTGGCGTGTGAGACGCGAGCGGCACGATCGACCAGAACTTGCGGTGCTCGGCCGTGAGGGCCATCTCGCGGACCGGGGCCGCCGAGGCCGCGGACTTCGAGCCTGCGGGCCAGAGCGCGCCCGCGCGCACCCATTCCGTCAGCACATCGATGTCCTCCGGCTTGAGCTTCGACTTGCCCTTCGGCATCTTCGGCGCGCCGGGATCCTGCCGTACCGCTTGAATCAGCAGACTCTCCTTCGGATCGCCTTCAACGATCGCGGGCCCCGACTCCCCGCCCTTTAGGAGCGCCTCGCGCGAATCGAGCCGCAGGCCGCCCTTCGCGTCTTCGGTATGGCAGTCGTAGCAGTTGGCAGCGAGGATCGGCCGGACGCGCGTTTCGAAGAAGTCCGGCGCCTTGGCAGCTGCCGCGAACGGAGAGGGTTGTTGGGGATCGGTGGCAGAAGCCTGCCTCGCCGCGACGGCACCGGCCAGCATGCTCGACAGAAATACGCCGATCCACGCCGTGTGCGCGGACCGCGAACGCTCAATCATCCGTAACCCTCAGCAAAGACTAGGTATTATGGTCGCCGATGCGATTGCCCGGCAAACTCCATCTTGGTGCACTGATTGTAGTTCTCGGCACGACCGCGGCCGGACTTGCGCAATCGGCGAAGCCCGAGCCCACGCCCACGCCGGCGGCTCCCCCGATCAAGCTCCTGCTGACGAGTCTCGTGCCAGACGCGACGATCGAGATCGCGGGAGAGACCTCGTTTGCGTCGGGACCGGACGGTGTCTGGATTTCGAGCCGAACCACCGGCACGGCCGTTCGCATCGACCCCAAAACGAACAAGCCGGAGAAGCCGGTGTCGATCGGCAACGAACCGTGCCAGTCGCTCGTCTTCGCGTTCAAGTCGCTCTGGTCGCCGATCTGTGCCGGAGGCGCCCTGCGCAGAGTGACTCCCACCGATCCGGACAAGCCCGTCACCATTACAACAGCCGTCCGTGGCGCCGGTCCGCTCGTCGCCGCCACAGGCAGTATCTGGATGATCACGGACGCCGCGGGATCGCTCGTGCGCATCGATCCGGACACGAACGCGGTGGTCGCCGAAGTGACGATCGCAAACGGCGCCACCGCTCTCGCCGTATCGGGCGACACGCTCTGGGTGGCCTCGAAAACGAAGGCGATGGTCTCCCGCGTCAACGGCCATACGAACGTCGTCGAGGAGACCGTCAAGGTCGGCGCTTCACCGCTGGCGGTCGCGTCGGGCGAAGGCAGTATCTGGGTGCTCAACAGCGACGGCAGCGTGTCGCGCATCGATCCCAAGACGAACAAGGTCATCGAAACGATCAAGACCGGCGCCGCCGGCACGACGGGCACGATCGCCGTCGGTGAAGGATCCGTGTGGCTGAGCACGCCGGGCTTCCCGCTTTCGCGGATCGATCCCAAAACAAACCGCCTGGCCCAGCAGTTCACTGGACCAGGCGGCGGTGTGTTTCTGATCGCTCAGAAGTCGATCTGGCTCAACGCGACGCCGACCCATGTGTGGCGGGTTGACCCGAAACGGGTCGAGGCGACGCGGAAGTAGCCGAACGGGCGGCGGGCTCGAGCCCGTCTACTTGATCACTCTGGCCTTCACTTCCGGGAAGAACGCCTCGATCTCCATCGCCACATAGTCAGGCTCGTCGTCGCCGTTGCCCGGGGTCGCGTTCGGTGGCAGGTCGTTCCAGTTCGGCGGCGTGAGTCCCCGCAGGTGCTTCACGAAAAAGTCATTGCGCTTGCGAGCGGTGATCGGGCTGCCGGCGCCGTGGTCGGCGCCCGGAATCACGACAAGCTCGAACTCCTTGCCGGCCCTGACGAGCGCGTTCACGACCTGCATCGTAGACGACGGATCGACGTTCGTGTCGAGTTCCGGCACGACGAGCTGCAGGCTGCCCTTCAAATTCTTCGCGTTGTCGACATTCGACGAGGCGCCGTAATGCGGGCCGAGGGGCCAGCCCATCCACTGCTCGTTCCACCAGATCTTGTCCATGCGGTTGTCGTGACAGCCCGAGTTCGACACGGCGACCTTATAGAAGTCCGGGTGGAACAGCACGCCGCCCGTGGAATTCTGCCCGCCTGCTGACGTGCCATAGATGCCCACCCGCGTGATGTCGTACCACGGATACTTCGCCGCGATCGCCTTGTGCCACAGGATGCGATCCGGGAAACCGGCGTCTCCAAGGTTCTTGTAGGCGACGTCATGGAAGGCCTTGGAGCGGTTCGCAGTGCCCATGCCGTCGACCTGGACCACGATGAACCCGAGCTCGGCCAGCGCCATCATGCCGGCCTGTGTACTCCACGGCTTCGGAACGAAGGAGCCCTGCGGCCCCGCGTAGATGTTCTCGATGACGGGGTACTTCTTCGTCGCGTCGAAATTCGTCGGCTTGATGATGATGCCCCAGATGTCCGTCTGGCCGTCACGCGCCTTCGACACGAAGACTTCCGGCAACTTCCAGCCGGTCGCGAGCAGATCGGTCGCGTCACCCTTCTCGAGATTGAGGACCAGCGATTGGTCGCTCGCCTTGCGCAGATCGCTCACCGGCGGCATGTCGACGCGGGAATAGGTGTCCACGTAGTACTGCCGATCGGGAGACCATGCAATCGTGTGCGTGCCGTCCCCGACGGTGTAGCGCGTCAGACCCGTTCCGTCGAAGTTCACGCGGAAATTGTTCATGTAGTACGGGTCCTTGCCAGCGTCCATGCCGTTCGCCTGGAAGTAGATCTGGCGCGCCGTCTCATCGATGCGCTCGACGAAGTTCACCTGCCAGGCACCCTTCGTGATTTGGTTCTTCACCCGGCCCGTGGCGCGATCGTAGAGATACAGGTGCGCCCAGCCGTCCCGCTGCGACATCCAGATGATTTCCTTCCCGTCCGGCGAGTCCCAACGGTACGTCCGGCCCGATGACAATCCCTGGGCCTGGCGGTTGTAATAGATGAAGGTCTTACTCGTCTCCTCTATGACCGCGCGCGACGCGCCTGTCGCGGCGTCTACCTCGATGACCCGGAGCGTCTGATGACCGCGCTCGTTGTATTCGAACGTGAACCCGGTGCTGTCGCGCCGCCACTCCAGACGGGTGTTGTTGAAGGGGTTCGGGAATAGCGCGCCGTCCACGATGGTCTGCTTCTTCGTTGCCACGTCGAAGAGCACGGGCTGATCGAAGTCCATGACGTCGCCGGGCTTGCGATAGGAGCGGGTGAACGTGTTCGGCTGGAGCTGGTCGTCTGGCGACGACCGCACGTAGGTCACCAGCCGGTTGTAGCCAGGCCGGCGGCGCATCGCGGCGATCTTCTTGCCGTCGGGTGACCAGTAGACGCAACAGTTGCCGCCGCCTCCACCGCCTCCCCCTGGCTCGATCCGGTAGGCGTTACCTTCCGAACCGTCGGTCGACAACGCGACCGCTTGGCTGGCCGGACCGCCAACGGGTCTGATGTAGACGTTGTAGTTCTGGATGAACGCCTCCGACTTGCCGTCGGGCGAGGGCCTGAAGGGTGACGGCGGCGGTCCAGCCAACGGATCGTTGGCCAAGCCTGCGTTTGCTCCCCGGCCGCCGCGGCCCTGACCTTGACCGCCCTGCCCACCGGCTGCCGGCGGCGTCTGTTGACGCGCGCAAGTGTAGTCGGTCAGCGCACAGCGATAGCGCGGCGCTTGTGGGGCACCAGCCGCTGGTGCGCCACCGCGTCCTCCGGCACCACCGCCTCCGCCTCCACGACCGGCTCCGCCCCCGGTTCCTGTCACGGTGACGGTGAACTCGATCGCCTGCATGTTGTCCGCGAATGTGAACGTGCTGAACGGGAGCGTGGTGGCCGTAAACGGGCCGCCAGGCGCGGAGACGAGCGCGGCAGCAAGTCGCGCGTGATCGAACGCAGCTGTTCTCGTCTTCGCGACGGGATCGACGAGGACGAACTGGAACCCGCCCCGAACCGACTTCCGGTATGAGAACTTCGACGCGTTCTCAATCCAGTTCGGCGCGTCGGCAACATCGATCATCTTGTTGGCGATGCGGGTGTTGAGGCCGTTGGACCGGTCGTAGTCGGCCCTGACATCGGGCGTCTGGGCGGCGCCGCCGCGCATCGTGAGAAGACCGGTGATCGCGACACACGCCAAGAGCGTCAGGTGCTTCGTTCGCATGGATATTCCTCCGAGCGGAGGAATCATACTGCCGCTTCGTCCCACCAAAGTGGAACTCATGCGTTCATGTCAGCAGCTTCTGCAAGCCCGGGGATTCAGGCAAGCCCGGCCAGGCACCTGGGCCTCTCGGTATCCGATGGCCCGGGTGACGGCGCGGAACGGCGGTGTCAGCCAACCACGATCTGGCAAGTGCAGGAGTAATCGCACGAACTGTAGTAGCCACCGACATCGCAGGAGAAGTCTCCCCGGCAATACACCGGCGGTTCTCCCGGCAGGGCAGGATACTCGCCGCTGCACCAGCTGTCGCAGTCTACGGGAGGATCGCACTGTTCGTGGCCCATGGCCTCGTAACAGAGACAGTAGCAGTCCCCACACATGTAACCGTCACAACCCGCGTCGAAGCCGCCCTCGTAACCGTCTCCCTCGCACCACATGTGTGCTTGCACGGTGTCACGGGAGCTGACGAATACGACGGCCGCGACCAGCAGTACCAGACTGAAAAGCCTAAACCTCTTCATATGCGCCCCCCGTACCCACTCGTACCTGTCAGCGGTTACCCTTCAACAGCGCCTCAATCGGCTTCTCGAACGCATCGAATGGAAGAGCACCGGAAAGCCTGGATGTAACCTTCACCTTCTGGCCTTCAACGACCTGGCCAATCAGGAAGGTGGGAGTCGACGTGATCCCTAGCAGCCGGGCCTGCTGCTGATCGGCCTTCACTTGCTTGACTTCCTCGCCATCCAAGCATCCAGACAGCGCTTTCGGATCAAGATTCGCTTCCCTCGCCCAGACGGCCGGCGCCTCTTTGATTACCCCGGGCCGGGAAAAGAACGCATCATGCAGCCGCCAAAACCCATCGGCGTTCCGAGCACACTCAGCAGCGGCGGCCGCGTTGCCGGCCAGTGCGTGAATCTTGTCGAGAGGCAGATGCTTGAAGATGAGCTTGACGCGCCCGGTTGCCATATATCGCTGATCCAGCAGCGGCATCGTCTGCGTCGCGAATTTCGAGCAGAACGGACACTGAAAATCTGAAAACTCCACAATCGCGACAGCCGCGTCCTGGTTGCCCTTGACGACGGATCCAGCGATCGACACTGGATACTCCGGCAGCTTGTTCTTGGCCGACTGTGGTTTGCCTGCGGGCGATCCCCCGAGCCGCAGGCCCGCCCAAATCAACACAATCGCGGCCGTCGTCATTGCTACCGGCGCAATCACGTCGAGTGCCTTAGTTAGAGCCGTTGGCACCTTAGTCATTTTTTATGGTGACATAGACTAACTATGTTGCTTGAAGTAGTCAACTCTATGTGTGTAACCGACTACGTCGTAGTTTGTCTGGTGGAGCGGCCCGCGCACTCGACGACAGTGTGTGCGGGTGCCGCTCCGACACTTGTGCCAGTCATGTCCGGCTTTTGAGGGCTCTGATCGCTCCGCCGAAGTGCTGACGCCCGACGACCGGGTCGTAGACGATGACCGGAGAGAGGCGCCCACGGATGGTGTCCGGCTGGATTCGGGCGTAGGCGGTGAGGCGCCGGGCCAACGCGGCGCGGGCTTCTGCGTCAGCGGCGTCGCGCATCTCTCCGCCGAACATCTCGTTCAGCCCGATGGGCGCGGGGGCCTCGCGGAACATCGCGTCGACCACCGCGCCCTTGAGCACGTTCTGCGAGAAGTTGAAGAACAGGGCGATCGGCCAGTAGCCGTGGTCGCGCGGGCGATGCACTTCCATGGCGGGAAGCAATTCCGCGCGGTACTCGTCCAGCGTCGCGAGGAAGCGTTCGAGCTCTGCCTGTTGCGGTGCAAACCAGGACACAGGCCGGCCGAGGATCGAGGCCGGATCGGGCGTCAGGCCGTTGATGAGGCCTTCGACGACTGGGATCCGCACCGCGGACGGCGCATCGCGCTCCTTGTTGCGCGCATATTGATCCATCAGTTCCGCAAGGCCGAACAGCAGCCACGGGTAATCGGCGCCGTTGTCGTCGCGCATCGCCTTGAAGTCCTTGCCGTACGTGACCTCGTAGCCGAACCGGAGATGCCCGCCCATCGCCTGAGCGTGCGTCAGTGCCATCGCAAGACGATTGCTCTCCGGCAACGCGCGCGCGCGCGCCAGGAGCCGGTCGTAGCCGGCTTCGCTCGGCTCGAAATGCGAGGTCGCTATGAGCAGCAGGGTCTCGGCGTCGTTCGCGAATCGCTGGCCGCTGCCGTGCGGCCCTTGCAGATGGCCGACCAGACGCGTAACTCGATCCAGGCTCGCCCCCGGCTCGTCACCGTCCCACGACCGCATCGCCACGAGCGCGAGCAGGTAGAGAAAGTAGTAGTCGAGCGCGACCGCCAGCGCGGCGGCGCCGGCCGGGCGATTGCCGATGTGCTCGGCGGCAAATTTCAGTGCATCGACGGCAATCGAATCGTCGGTGACGCGATCTTCCTTGCCGTTCCAGTCGTGCAGGACGTGCAGTCCCTCAGCGCGCGTCGCGCGATCCAGCTCATCGATGACGGTGCCAAGCCGCGCCTCGTGCTCACCCGCCCGCCACGTGTGCGAGCGCATCCGCTCGGCGAGGTAGTCGAGACCGTGCCGCATCGACTTCTGCTTCGCTGCCGCGGCCGCAACGTCGCGGCGAAGCGGACTGTCGAGCGCAGATTCGAGCACCGCACACGCGTTGACAAAACGTAACTGGGCCCGATCCGCGTCCGGCCCGTGCCCGATCCGTGTCTGACCCGTGCCTGACCCCATCATCCCGTTGGGCGGATAATACACACGACGGAGGCGATGTGAAGCCACAGGTGGTCATTGCAGGTGCGCTGCTGCTCTCAGCGATCGGACTGCACGCTCAGCGTGAGCTGCTGCTCACGCCAGACTCGCCCGAGTTCACGAAACCCGCTCCGGATCGGTGCGTCGTACGGCTCGAGACGAACAAGGGCGACGTCGACATCGAGGTCACGCGCGCGTGGGCGCCGATTGGCGCGGATCGTTTCGTCAACCTCGTGCGCGCCGGCTACTACGACGACAACCGGTTCTTCCGCGTCGCGCCGGGACAGTGGGTGCAGTTCGGCATCAACGGCGATTCCGCAGTCGCCAAGGCCTGGCGGCCGAGGACGCTGAAAGACGACCCTTTCAAGGAATCAAACGTGCGCGGCACTGTGGCGTTCGCGTTCGCGGTACCGAACGGCAGGACGACCCAGATCTTCTTCAACCTCAGGGACAACTCGCCGACGCACGACAAGGAGCCGTTCACGCCGTTCGGCAAGGTTCTCGCGGGACTCGAGCTCATCGACAACGCCAACGCGGAGTATCGCGAAGGCCCGGGCGGCATCCGCGCGGGCAAGCAGGATCCGTACTTCGAGGGCGGGAACGCGTGGTTGCTGAAGGAGTTTCCGAGGCTCGACTACATCAGGAAGGCAACGGTTCGCTGAGTGCACGTAGCCCGGGGCTTTCAGCCCCCGGCGCCAAACGGCTGGTCGTCGTCGACGACACGCACGACCTGGAGGCCGAGCGCAGCGCTTCATTCCGATCTACTTCGGCTTCCGCTGAAGATTGACCGTCGCTGACATCTTGCGGCCGTCCATCTCGGCCTTGGCGTCGCCCTTCAGGTGTCCGTCGACCAGCTTGAGCGCGAAGTGCACCAGCGGTCCGTCGGACTGCACGTCGAACTCGGCGGCCGCGCCCTCGACCTTGCCCTTGAGGATCGGCCACTGCTGCTCGGCCGTCGGTCCGGCCGTGCCGGTCAGTTCGGCGCCCTTCTGCGTCAGCACCATCAGTGCCGTGTCGTCGTGGGTATCGCCATCAACGGTCATCACGAACGGCCCGCTCCATGTGCCGGTCAGGTCCGTCTGCGCCTGGAGCACCGGGGCAACGGCGAGAAGCGCGAGCAGAATGAAACGCTTGATCATGAATTCCTCCTGAAAACGTCAACCCGGCAGACGAAGACGCTGCGACGATTGTTCCAGAGCGGCGCCCAGCCTAGCGCTGGTGCGGAAACGCCGCGTAGTGCATGGCAAGTAGATCGTCGCCGAAATCTCCCTTGAAGTCGCGCCAGACGACATGCTGATGGTTGGCGTTGTTCTGGACGTTGTCGTACTCGATGAGGAACGTCGGTCCCTGAATCCGGTAGTAGTGCGCAGCGCCGGGCGCGCGTTTGATGGCGCCCATCCACGCGAACCTGATGTTCTCGATACCCGCTGCCTTGATGCGGGCGAGCCGTTCCGCGGCAAGGGCCGGCGCCTGCGTATGGATGTGCGCATCGAGCAGCGCCATGAACAGCCCGCGCTCCTTGGCGGACATCTCCCGGACCAGCACGCCGGAGTTCTCCTGCACCGCGGCCTTGCGTGAATTGCCGGTCACGATCTCTGTCGGCGCTGTCGCGGAGACGATGGCCACCTCCCGGGAACGACCCACCAGGCCGTCCAGGAGCGCCCAGGCCAGGTCCCCTTCGGCCGTGATCGCGCGCGTGCCCTTCTGGGGCCCGTCCATCACCTCGGCGGGGTTCGCACCGAAAAACGCCGGCGATGTCGCTACAGCTTTGCCGCGGGCAATGGTCCAGTTCTGCGCCGCATGATGACCCTCGTAGCGCCACGCCCACGACGCGTCGCCGGGGTTGCCGAAGATCGAGAAGAAGTACATCTCGGGATCCCGCGAGTTGCGGTTCTCCATGGCGCGCAGGACGAGCTCCAGACTTCGAATCGTCTCCGCGCGTGAGAAGCCCGACGCGCTCAATCCGGTTTTCAGCAGTGCGAACGCGGCGTCGCGTTGCGCCGCCGTCATTTCCTTCAAAGGCAGGCCCTTGCGCTCGCGCGGAATGAAGTGCCAGTTGAAGCGCTCCTCGGAGTCGAACGCAAACGTCGCCTTCGCCCGTTGGGCATCGTCCAGCGTCTTGAGGAAGTCGCCGGCCGCCCGCGCCATCCCGGCCTCGGGCCTCGCCTGCTCCGCGACGTGGGCGCCGACGCCGAGCACCAGCACCAGTCCGGCAACCAGACCGATCTTCGCGACCATGCCCCGCCTCCAGCTGAAAGAAGAGCCGTCAGTATACCCGCCTCAGACGCACACTGAGATCACGAAGAGCACGGGAGACCACTAATTAGTGGTCTTCGTGTGTGTGTGGGGGCTGGTCATATCCGCCCGAACCAGCGCGGAACACGCGCACGGTAGGCAGTCCACGCTTCACCGAACACGCGCGCGAGCCGCGGTTCTTCGCCGAGAAGGATCCGAGCGTGGAATGCGCCGACCATGACCAGTGCGTACCAGAGAATCGCAGTCGAGTGGAATGCCAGCGCCCACCCCAGGATCAGGATCGACATCGCGACGTACATCGGGTTGCGCGACCGCCGGTACGGACCCGATGTGACGAGATGGACCGGCGGTGACCACGGTGCAAGCGTGCCCTTGCCGCGGACGTAGAACTCGCGCACGCAGGCGAGCAACATCAGCGCGCCGGTCACGAGCGGTGCGAGCGCGAGGAGTTCGAATGGCCGCTCCCGCCAATGCGGTTCGATGACGAACAGTGGCATCACGAAGCCCATCACGAAGGGCAGCGCGAGAAACGCCAGCAGCGCGCGGGCCAGGAGCCAGGACACGTCAGGCCCTACTCAGGGACGATCGTCCCAGTGCACCTTGTGCATCAGCCGATGGACCGCGGGCGCCAGGAGCAAGCCGGTGACAGCAATGAAGACCAGACCCGAATAGAGGGCATAAAGCCCGGCGAAGACCTTGCCGCCGTCGGAAAGGTCCGTTCTGAGAGGTCCCATCCCGCTCAGCAGCATCGCCGTGTTCGCGAACGCATCGCGCCACGTCATGTTCTCGTAGTGCTCGTACCCGAGCATTCCGATGACGAGCGACAGCACGACCACGCCGGCGGCCAGGAATGAATGCAGCCTCATGCGCCGCCAGAACAGGCGGCGGCGGTGTTCCCGATGTTCCGCGACGGCACGGACCGTCATGACGAGAGACACGCTATCATGGCCAAATACGCCGAGCGCTGCCTGTGACACTCGACGACTTCCGCCTCGCGCTGAATGATGCCCGGCCGCCCGACGGCTGCTCGCGGGCGCTGATCGCGCTCTGGCACGACGGTAAGGGCGACTGGGAAGAAGCCCACCGGATCGCACAGAGTGTCGACGATGAAGACGGCGCGTGGGTCCACGCCTACCTGCATCGCAAGGAAGGCGACTCAGGCAACGCCCGTCATTGGTATCGCCGGGCCTGCCGGCAGTTCTGTGACGACGCGATGCACGAGGAATGGAATCAGATCGTCTCGTCGCTGCTCGAGGTACGATCCGCCCCGCTGCCCGACAACGCGTAAGCACCCGCCGGGACCGAAGACCCGGCCTCCTACTTCAGCTTCACATTGGGCGGTGTGTCCATCGCGGCGCCGATGCGGCACAGCTCGTCGAGCGTCTCGGAGAACAGCTCGTACAGCAGCTTCAACCGTTCGATGTCCTTCACAATGCCGACCACGGTGAAGTGCAGCTCGTCGACGCCGTCCGGGAACTTCGTCCCGAACCAGCCCTCGTCGTCCTTCACCAGGAAGTTGATGTCCTTCTGTTTCGAGATCAGATCGCGAATCCTCACGTTCGCGAGTAACTGACGCGCCCGTGCTTCGTCGGTGCTCTTGACGATGAAGTCAGCGTCGAACTGCGGATCGCCGACTTCCACGTCCTGCATGCCGAAGAACTTGGCGATGCCGCTGAACACGCTCTTGCGGTACACCGTGAACCGGAACCCGCCCGGGTTCACGAAGGGCGCGCGCATGCGCGTGTAGACGATCGTCACCTTGCCCGTGGAGACCGCGTAGGTATCGAGGGTCAGCGTCCAGTCGCCGTGCTCGACAAGGACCTTGTCGCCCTTCCAGAAACCGCCGTCGACGAACTGGCCGCCCAGTTGCGCGCTCAGCTGACGCCAGAGTTCCTTCTTGCTCGGGCCGAAGAGTCGCATCGAGATCAGCGTCCTGTGCAGCCCGGCATCCGGAACGCGCCGATCTTCGTCGAGTAGTTGGTCGCGTCCTTCTTGTAGTAGTCGCCCACGTACCAGATCGTGCAGTCGTCCGACGGATCCACCGCGGTTTGCGAGTAGTCCTCCCAGCGCAGACCGTACGTCTGCGCGGCTGCGCCTTCAGCCAGCACAGTTTCCTTGAGCGTCAGCTGTCCAAGCGGATCGTTCACGAGACGGCCCGCGAACCGCTGGCCGGCGAAGTTCGGCGTACCGCCGAACGAGTACCCGATGCCGATGTTGCCGAGCCGATCGATCGCCGGGCTCGCCATCCAGCGATAGAAACCATCCGGCGCGTAGGTGCCCTGCTGGCGCAGCGTGACCTTGCGATCGCGCGCGACTTGGAACTCGTACCAGCGGACGCCACCGCCCGCGGCTTCGGTATTCACGGAGTGCACGGCGACGATTGATTCGCGCCCGCCGAGATTTCGGTACACCACCCGCGCCATCAACTTGTCGCCTTGCGCGTCAAGCCGGCGATCCGTCCCCGGCTGGGGCACGCAACTCGTGAGCTGGCCGCGGCAGAGGTACTGATACGGCGCGACGGCGATCTTTTCCGGACCGGTGACGCGCGTGTTCTTCGAATTCGCCCAGTCCACCTTGAACTGCCACACGTACACTCCGTCGTCCCCAAAAACCCCGTTGAGCTGCGATCCGCCAGCGGCCAGTACGATGTTCGGCGCACCGGCAGGCGGCAGCCGCTTGCCGTCCAGGTCCACGTTGTTCAGGAAGTTGACGCCGTCGATGACCACGCACTGTTCGGTGGCGGGCTCTCCCTTGAGCATGCGCTGGCGATCGACGGCGCACGTGTGTTTCTGAATGAAGTCGTCGCTCGTGCTCGTCGGAAGGTAGTAACCGTCCGGCCATACCACTGGGCGCGGATAGTCAGGAAACAGCGGGCGCAGGAACTCGTACCGGTAGTACTCGCCGAGTGGATCCGGCGTCGTGCTCACGGCGTAGCACATCGAGTACGGCCCGGTGGCCTGTGGGCCACGGCCGCCGCCTGCGCCGCCCGGACGACCGGCGCCAGGAGGAGCGCCCGCGGCGCCGGCCGCGGGAGGCGGTGGAGGCGCGGGAGGCGGCGGAGGCGGAGGAACGAACAGCTTCGTCGCGCGACCCGGCTGCCCGGCGACACCAGGGGGAGCCGACCAGACGGTGCTTCCGGTTTTCCACTCCTCGGGTTGATCGGGACGCGCCGCGGCCCGTCGGAAGATCGGCATCACGACCAGCCAGCGATCCGCCAGCTGGTCGTATCGCACGACCGTGTCGCCGTTGTTCGTCGCCTCACAGATGCCGCCGAATCCGTTGAAGACCGTGTTGTTCTGGACCGCGCCATAGAGCACCTTGCCGGTCGTGTCGTACTTGCTGCCCTTCTTCGTAAAGATCGCGAGGCGCGTGTTCACGGTCTGCACAATGTGGTCGGGTCCGACCGCGAGACTATTGTCGGATGGATTCCTGACCACGAGCATTCCGTGCGGGCCTTCGAGGCCAACGCCGAGTCCGTCAAAACTCGCGACGAGTTCTGCCGCGGGCTTCGTGCCCATCGACGTCTGCTCCACCTTCGCACCCGCGGCGTTCTTCGGTGCCTCCGCGGGCGCTCCCTCACTGCGGCGCGGCGGCGCCTGCTGCGGCGTGGGCGTCGGCGTGGGTGTCGTGGTCACCTGCCCCTGTCCCTGGTGCATCGCGCGCAGGGGACGCGATCGATCGGCCGCGACGGCGTGGTTCACCGTGGCCGGACTGATGCGAATTGAAGCCGTCCTGACAGGTCCGGGGACCCACGCGAACGCCAGAACGACCAGAGCGGCGGCGAGAGCGAATCCGCGGCGCATCGGCTACTTCTTTGCCGGCGCCGGGGCGCAAGCGGAAGACCCGACGGCTACTACGAGCAGCAGACTTGCGAGGAGCGATCTCTTCGACATGAACAATCTCCATTCAACCGCGGTCAGCGCCGCCTCTGTCATCGGCGGCGCAATGGTAGCGTCGATTCAGCGAACGGGAACACGGATGATCGACAACGAGTAGGGCGGCAGTGTTCTCGTGAAACTGCGGCCAAGGCCGCCAATGGACGTCGTCACAGGCACGATCTTCGCGGGCGCCTCGAAAGAGTTCTCGTCGAGCAGGCTGGCCGACGCCAGAACGGTGAGGGTCCCTGTGGCCGAGACCGTTGTGACGCCTCCGAGTTCGAATGTCATCGCCGCGGGCACATCGCTCGTGTTGAGTGCCTTGACGATCACGTCACCACGCCGCGCATCGCGGCCGGCAATCGCGAGCACCGTGTCGATGCGTGGGTACGTCGCCTCGTTCAGCAACTGGCCGTCGAGATAGCCCCGCACTGTACGGCCGCGAACGTCGAGTCGCAGGTCGTACCACCGGCCGGTCTCGATGCCGCCGCGCACGGCGCGGCCGACGATGGCGTCTCCGGCCTGAATCGCCGACTGCGTGTTGTTCCAGCCCGCGACGTTCCACTGCACGCGGCGTTCGTCGACCTGCCCGCCGAAGACGAGGAAGCCTTCGGCGCCGGAGAGCTTGCGCGCCTTGAGGGAAATGGTGACGTCCTGGCCGTTGGAATCCGCCAGAAAAGAGAACGCGACGGCGTTGGCGGACTGGCGGTACGCGCCCTCCTCCACCGACCACGTGCCGCGGCCACCCTGCCCGCGGCCGGTGATCGGCGTCCAGCCGCGCGCGCCCACGCCGAAGTCCGACTGATAGACGGTCTTGCCATTGCGCTCGACGCGCACGTCCTTGAATTCCGCCGCGGTGTTCCAGGTACCGACGCCGACCGGTCCCGTAATCGGCCGCGCGGACGCAGGGGTGTACGTGACACTCGTCGCAGCACTGCGGGAAGGCAGGTGCTCGGCGAACAGCTTCTGGACGTAATAGGTCGCGCGCGCGAACAAGCGGCTCGAGTCGAAGTGAATCATGTTCACTTCCCAGTCGCGGTGGTTCACGTTCTCGAGAAGGGGCGCGTAGCTCGCCATCTTCACGAGGTCGGTGTTCTTCTCGACGCTCATCATGTAAGCCGCGTCGTTCATGGCGGCCGCCCAGTTGCCGCGCCCGACGCCGGCGTTCGTGGCGAACTCGCCGATGTACAGGTCCCATCCCTCGCGCTTGTACGACGCGAAACTGTCGAAGTTCTCGATCGCCCAGTTGAGCGGCTTGTAGGCGTGCTCGTCGACGACATCGACCTTCCCGGCCGCGTCGATCGCGCGGCGATCGAGGCCGGCGATCCACGAGCTCAGCACCGTCTTGATCCGCGGATAGCGCGCCTTGATGGTCCGTTCGAAGCGCGCGACGCGCTCACCGTAGCGGGCGCCCTGCTGCTCGTTGCCGATTTCGATGTACTTCAAAGGAAACGCCGCGGGATGCCCGCGCTTCGCGCGCACGGCGCCCCACGTCGACGTCGCGGGCCCAATCGCGTATTCGATCGCGTCCAGCGTGTCCTCAATCAGGGCCGGGACCTCTTCATCAGCCAGGAACGTGCCGCTGCGGAACGAACACGACACGCCGACGTTCGCGACCCAGAGCGCGTCGGCGCCGATGTCCTCGGCAAACTGCAGAAACTCGTGATAGCCGAAGCCGTCCGTGCTCCAGTACCCCCACGGGCTGTAGGTGCCCGAGCGCGTCTCGATCGGCCCGAGCGATCGCTTCCACTGCGGCCGGCTCTCGATCGTGATGCCCTCGGCGAAACAGCCGCCCGGACCGCGAATGAAGCCCGGCTTCATGTCCGCGACAAGCTGCGCGAGATCCGGGCGCAGCCCGTTCTCACGGCCCTTGAATGTCCTCGCCGGAAACAGCGACACCATGTCGAGCCAGACACGCCCCGCGCCGGGAAACGCGAGCACGAGCTGCGCCTTCGGATCGGTCACCGTCGCGCGCAAGACCGCGTTCATGCGCTGCCACCCGCGCGCCGTTGCCGGCGGCGCCGGAGTCATTATCAGACTCTGGCGCGCGAGAACTTGCCCGTCCGTTGATTCGAGTGCCGCGACAACAGGCGCGCGATACGAACCGTCGGTGCGGACAAAGAACGAGAGCCGGTACTCGGCGCCGGCAACGACTCCGATGCCCCAGTACCCTTCGTTCACCACGGCGGCCCTGCCCGTGCCGGTACTCGAGACGTTCACCGCCAGTGAGTGCGGTGTCGCATCGTTGAGCGGCACGTCCGTCGAAAGATCGATGCTTGCCTGCGCTCCGCCGGTCGTGACGAGTCGCCACGAGGGGTACGGATTGTCGACATCCCATCTCAGGCGCCAGTCATTCGGCTTGCCCGTATCGAAGTGTGGGGTGCGGGGCGGGACGATGAAGTTGCCGTCGCGGACGCAGGTTGGCGGCAGATTCGCGTCCTCGAATCCACGATTGCGAACGAGCTCGGCGTACAAGCCACCGTCGCCGGCATGATTGATCTCTTCGTAGAAGATTCCGTACAGCGTTGGCGGAATGGCCGCGCCCGGTTTCGACAAATCGATCGCGATGCGGCCCGTCGCAGGCGCCGCCTGCCGCGCGCTGCCGGCGCCGGCGATCGCGAACATACCGGCGACCAGACCAATCAGCAACCGATGTCGGGACATCGTTCGCAGAGTATCGCCGATCTGTCAGCGAGGGCGGTTTATGTCCCGATGAAAATGAAGAGTCTGAAGCATGGAATCACATGAAGGGGGAAGACGCTGAAGGCTTTTTGGGGGCAGACCAA
The DNA here is from genome assembly GCA_035606665.1 of Vicinamibacterales bacterium. Taxonomy (GTDB): domain Bacteria; phylum Acidobacteriota; class Vicinamibacteria; order Vicinamibacterales; family SCN-69-37; genus DASUGC01. Next base: position 90,504 of record DATNEY010000057.1, read on the forward strand.
ACCAACCCTTCAGTTCTTCAATCTTCATGTGTTCAATGCTTCAGTCTTCGGGGTTCGATGACTGCGGCTCAGACTCAAGGCTCTCCCAACGGCCAGTCTCAGCCGACCTGACGATCGCCTCGAGAATCTCCATGTTCTTCACGGACATCTCGAGCGGGTACGGCGCGGGCGCGCCGGACCGGACGGCCCGGGCGAATTCGTCCGCCTGGATGCGGTACTGATCGCACGTCGGAATCTCGATCGTCTCGACACCCGTTCCAAAGACGTCACGGCCGTCGTCCACGAACAACCGGCACGGCCGATCGGGTGGGGCGTTGAACGGGATCTCGACCTCGAGGCGCGCCTGTGTCCCGAACATCTGCACCCGCTGGTAGGCCGCCATGCGCATGCTGCAGGTGCCGACCGCCTGACCCGACGGGTACTCGATCGCCATCGAGGTGAGGATGTCCACACCGCTCGCGGGATCGCGCGCGATCGTGCCGGCCACGCGCGTGGGCTCCTCGCCGAAGAGCATGCGCGACGTGATGACCAGATAGCAGCCGATGTCCATCAAGGCGCCGCCACCCCACTCCACCACGTTGCGGACGTTGGCCGGATCGTCGTTGTAGTAACTGAACTCCCCGACGTAGGACTGCAGCTTGCCCAGCCTGCCCGAACGGCAGATCTCAACGGACTTCCGCCACTGCGGATGCGTCCAGACCATGAACGCTTCCTCGATCAGGACGGCGTGGCGATCGCGCGCGGCCAGGAGCGCGCGCGCCTCGGCCGAGGACAGCGCGACGGGCTTTTCGCAGAGCACGTGCTTGCCGCGGCGCGCGGCTTCAATCGACCACGGCACGTGCAGATGATTCGGCAGCGGGTTGTAGATGGCGTCGATGTCCGGATCATCGAGCAGCGCCTCATAGGATCCGTACGACTTGGCGAGGCCCAAGCGCCGGGCCGCGGCATCGGCCTTTGCAGTGTCGCGCGACGCGATGCCGACGACCTCGACGAGGTCGCTGCCGCGCATGCCGGGAATGACCTTGTCCACGGCAATCTTGGCCACACCGAGCACGCCGAAGCGAAGACGTCGCGGCTCAGCACCCAATGGCGAGTCCGTCCTTCCGTGGATCCGATCCCGCGGCCCAGCCCTTCGGCAGCTTCAGAACCATCTGCGCGCCGCCGTAAGCGCTCCTGCCGGCGATGCCGACGTCGTGCCCCCATTCGCGCAGCGCTGCCCGGGCATCCTCACCGATTGGCGCCTCCATCATCACCTGCGGGCCCGATACGTGCCGGAACCGCGCCGCCTCGATGGCGGCTTGCGGATCTTTGCCGAACAACAGCATGTTGAGCAGCACCTGCACGTGCCCCTGGGCCTGCATCGCCGCGCCCATGACGCCGAACGCGATCCACGGCTCCTCGCCGGTCGCATCACGCAGCACGCCGGTCTGCCTGGCCGTCTTCGTCACGAACGCCGGGATGATCGTGTGGAACGGCCGTTTCCCCGGTCCCACGGTGTTCGCCCGCCCTTCGGTCATCGTGAAGCTGATGCCGCGATCGTGCAGGAGCAACCCGGTGCCCGGCACGACAACGCCGCTGCCGAAGTTGTCGAAGATCGAGTTGATCAGACTCACCATGTTGCCCTGCGAGTCCGCGGCGGCGAGATAGATCGTGTCGCTGTGCGTCGCCTCACGGCCGGGTTCCGTCCGGGCCATGGCTCGGGCGGGGTCGATCAACGCCCGCCGCGACTTGATGTACTCGTCCGACAGGAAGTATTCAGGCGGTTGCTTCGTGCTGCTTTCGTCGCCGACGTAGAACTCGATGTCGGCGTACGCGAGCTTCTTGGCCTCAACGAGATGGTGCAGGTACGGCGCCGAGTTGTGACCCATCGATCCGAGGTCGTAGGACTCGAGGATCCGCAGCATCTCGAGGGCGGCAATGCCCTGGCTGTTGGGCGGCAGCTCCCACAGGCGATAGCCCTGATACGGGACGGACACCGGCTGCACCCAGTCCGCCTGGTGGCCGGCAAGGTCTTCGGGCGTGAGGAACCCGCCCTGCTTCTGGACGTGCGCCGCGATCCGCCGGCCCAATTCGCCGCCGTACAGGTGCGCGGCCCCCTTCTCCGCCACCTCGCTCATCGTCTTTGACAGATCGGGATTGCGGAACCATTCGCCTGCTCTCGGCGCGCGCGCGCCGGCGAGCAGGAATGTCGCGGCCGCGCCCGGATCGCGCCGGAGCAGATCCACGTCGCTCGCCCAGTCCTCCGCGATGATCGGCGTGACGGGAAACCCCTCGTCGGCGATTCGAATCGCCGGCGCCAGCGCTTGTGCGAGGCTCAGAGTTCCGAAGCGTTCGAGAAGCGCCGCCCATCCCGACAACCCGCCCGGAACGGTGATGGCCTCAACGCCCTGCGCGATGCTCGTTCGTCCGCGCGACGCGAGCGTGTCGCGCGTCATCAGCGATCCGCTCCGGCCGCTCGCGTTCAAGCCGTGCAGGTTCTGGTCGCGGGCGGACCAGACCATCGCGAACAGATCGCCGCCCATGCTGGTCATGTGCGGCTCGGTGACGGCGAGCACAGCCGCGGCGGTGACCGCGGCATCGATCGCGTTGCCGCCTCGCTGAAGCACCTCGAGGCCGGCGGCGCTGGCAAGCGGCTGGCTAGTGGCAATGACCCCGCGTGGCGCATACACCGTCGATCGACCTGTGGCCGGCGGTGCGGGCCCTTGGGAATTCAGGTCGGTCATGAGGAACTCTTCACAACCTCGCGCACGATCGACTGGGGCCGTTGATTGACCGCGAGAAACATGCGGCCGACGTATTCGCCGATGAGACCGAGCAGCACGAGCTGCGTGCCGGAGAACACGAGGAGCGCACCCATCACCCAGCCAAATCCGTACGCCGGGCCGGTGTCGTTCAGCCACATCACGAAGACGATGACGAGCGCGGCCACGCCGGCGGCCGCGATGATGAGCCCGAGCACGGTGGCGACCCGCAGTGGGAGCACCGAAAAATTGATCCACGCGCTCAGCCACAACTGCATCAGCCGCCGGAGCGTGTAGGTGCTCTGCCCGGCGCGGCGCGGCTCGTGCCGTACCTCAATCGAGCCGATCCGTTGCGTGACCTGAAGAAGCAGGCCGTCGACATAGGGATACGGACCGGCGTAGCTCACGACTTTCTGCGCGACGAAGGCGGTGACGCAGCGGAAGCTCGACAGGTAGAAGCCTGCCGGCTTGTCCAGCGCCCAGTCAGTCATGCGGTTCGTGAAGCGGCTGCCGAAGTTTCGCCAGGCCGAGTGCTGCTTCTCCGTGTAGTGACCGAAGACGACGTCGTGGCCGGTACGCACCGCTTCCTGCCATAACCGCGCCGCTTCCACCGGTGGATTCTGGCCGTCATCATCCAGGTTCACGATGTGCCGGCCTGCGGCGTGGCGCCAGCCGGTGAGTACGGCGTTGTGCTCGCCGTAGTTGCGCGCGTGCTCGATGTAGGTAATCGGAACGCGAGTGGTCTTCAGGAGCTCGCGGCAGACGTCTCCCGTGCTGTCGCCGCTGCCGTCGTTGACGAGGACGATCTCGTGACCGCCCTCGATCTGCAGCCCCTCGATGTCCTTCACGACGCCGGCAATCGTCTCGGCGCTCTTGTAGAGAGGAATGACGAAGGACAGGGCCAGCGACATTGAGGCGCGCTACTTCCCTTCCATCTTTTTCCACAGGGCCATGTACTCGTCCACGTTCTTGGCTGTGACGACGTCGACGCCGGAGTCGATGACGGTGTTCGCGGGTTTCGTGCCCCTGATGTAGTCGCGAAGGAGCTTCACGGTCTCGCTGCCCCAGCCGAAGTACTTCTGGCCGATGAGCACCTGGGCCTTGCCGGTCTTGATGAGATCCGGCGCCGGCGGATTCGTGTCGAAGGAAATGACTTTCGTCGTCTTCGGCACCGGCGCGAGCGCATTCTGCGTGAACACCGGCCAGCCCCCGACCGAAATCCAGGCGCCGAGGTTCGGATAGCGGTTCGTGCCGGACGCGATGAGCTCTGCGCACCGAACCTGGTCCTCCTTGACGTCGTACGTCTCCACCACCGTGATGCCCGGGTGTGCCTTGAGCACGTCCTTGACCCCGTCGAGACGGCGCGCGAGGTTCGTCGCGCCGAGGCTGGTGATGAACGCCACGGTGCCCTTGCCGCCGAGGAGATCCACGGCGGCCTTCCCCATCTCCTGGCCTGACTTGAAGTCGTCGACGCCGTAGAACGCGAAGCGCTTTGAGTTCGGCGCGTCGGAATCCCAGGCCACGACCGGAATCCCGGCATCCACGGCCTTGTTGATCGTGCTGGTCAGAAACTCCGCGTTCAGGACGGAGATGGCGATGCCGTCCACCTTCTGCGTAATAAACGATTCGAGCACTTCCTTCTGCTTGAGCTCGTCAGCGTGGTCCGGCCCGCGGTAGATCACTTCGACGTCACCGAGCTCGGCGGCCGTGCGCTGAGCACCCTGGTTCGCATAGTTGAAGACGGGAATGTCCAGTGCCTTCGGAATCAACGCGAAGCGCAGCCTCTTCGGGCCCTCGGGCGCGGGGGCGCTTCCACCGCAAGCCCACATCGCCGTCACCGCCGCCATGACCAGGACAAACCGTTTCATTGAGATGCTCCATTGCCGGGGCTAAAGCCCCGGCCTACGTTCGGCGGGCGTCAGCCCGCCAATTCATCACGACGCCTGACGACGCGTCAGGACCTGATCCATCACGACAATCCCGATGACGACCACACCGACGATCAACCGGTCGTAGAACGTGGCGCCGGGAATCTGCGGGAGCGCGTTCCGCAGGACGCCGAAGATCAGCGCGCCCAGCACCGCACCAGCCACCGAACCGCGTCCGCCGACGAGACTCGCCCCGCCGACAACGGCCGACGCGATGATATCCAATTCGTACCCGCTCGCGAGGTCGGCCTTGCCCTGGCCCTGAACCACGGCAAGCACTACGCCTGACGCCGCGGCGAGCAGGCCCGAAATGACGTACGCGCTGGTCTTGGTGAGGCCGACCGGTACGCCCGAGAACAACGCCGCCGTCTCATTCCCGCCCACGGCGCAGATACTCCGGCCCCACTGGTAGCCCGTCATGAGCCGCTGGAAGACAATCGCCAGCAGAATCATGACCACGGGTCCGAGCCAGTCGATCGACACGCCCGCGACGTGCCAATCCTGCGGAAGTTTGGCTGACAGGTCGTAGAACCGCGCCTCGGTCACGATGAACGCGGTGCCGCGAAGAATGCCCATCACGCCGAGCGTCGCGATGAACGGCGGCAGTTTGACACGCACGATCAGCCACGACGACAACAGTCCGGCAAGTGCCCCCATCAGCAGGCCCACGGGCGCGCACGCCCAAAGCGGCCAGCCCGCTTCGACGAAGAGATACCCGACGATGACGGTGGTGAGCGCGATGACGGCGCCTGGCGCCAGATCGATCCCGCCGGCGATGATGACGATGGCGGCGCCAATCGCAGCGATACCGTAGATCGACGAGTACTTGAAGATCAGGAGGATGTTGCCGAGATTCAGGAAGGGATGCGACCGTCCGGCCTCGGGCATCAGGTACCAGTAGAAGAACAGCACCTCGGCGAGCAGAATCGCCACGGTGCTGAACTCGCGTTGCCGCCAGAGGCGATTCATTGGCTTATCGGCGGCCCCCCCTGCACCCCGCCTGGCTCACGTTCGTTACGCTCGCGCTGCGACGCTCGCTCCACTCGTTCGCGCCCGCCGTCTTCGGACTCATCGTGCGTCGCCAGCTGCATCACTGCTTCCTCGGTCGCGGTAGCGCCGGCGAGCGCTCCGCGAAGCTCTCCCTCGCGCATGACGAGAATCCGGTCGGCGAGCGCCAGCACTTCCGGCAGATCGCTCGACACCATCAAACAGGCCATCCCGGCGTTCGCGCGCGCGCGAATCAGGTTGTGAATCTCGAACTTCGCGCCCACGTCCACGCCCTTCGTCGGCTCGTCGAGCAGCAGGATCTTCGGATCCGTTGCCAGCCACTTGCCCGTCGCCACTTTCTGCTGGTTGCCGCCGCTGAGCGTATCCGGAGACCGTTCGACCGACGTGGTCTTAATCGCAAGACTCTGGACGAGTTCGCCGGCTCGCGCGCGCTCGCGGCCGGAGTCGAGCCGCCCGAAGCCGGCGCGGGCCCCGGCGGCGAGCGCCAGGTTGTGCCGGAGATTCAGGTTGAAGTGCAGCCCAAGCCGCTGGCGATCCTCCGGCACGAGCGCGACACCCGCGCGCATCGCATCCCGCGGTGACGCCGGCGCGTACGCCTGGCCGGCGACCTCCATCCGGCCCCCCGACGCGCGGGCGATGCCGAACACGGTTTCAAGGACCTCGGTGCGGCCTGATCCGACAAGGCCGAACACGCCGACGATTTCGCCGCTTCGCAGCTCGAATGAAACGTTCCGGAACGCGCCGGCGCGTGACACGTCCCGCACCGAAAGGATCGGCGGCTGGTCGGGCGCGCCGGCAGTGCGCGCCGTCCGCGCAGGCGGCTCGCGGCCCACCATCGCCCGGACGACGACCGCCGGCGTCGTACCGGCACGATCAAACGTCCCGGCGTGGGATCCATCCCTTAGCACCGTGATGCGATCGCACAGCCGGAAGACCTCCGGCAGCCGATGCGACACGAACAGCAGCGTCACGCCGCGCGCCTTGAGCTCGAACAGAATCTTGAAGAGATGGTCGACTTCCGCGTCGGTGAGCGACGTCGTGGGTTCGTCCAGCACCAGAACGCGGCAGTCGAACGCGAGGGCACGCGCCACCTGCACGAGCTGCGCATTCGCGGCCGATGCATGCGCGAGCTGCAGATCGGGTGAGACGCCGACGCGGAGATCGCGCAGAAGCGACTCGGTCCGCGCGCGCATCGCGGCCTCATCGAGCCGGCCGAACGCCCTCGTGATCTCACGTCCGGCAAAGATATTGGCCGTCACCGACAGGTTCGGAAATTCGAGGCGCTCCTGAAAAACCATGCCGACGCCGGCAGCCAGCGCCTCCCGCGGGCTGGCGTGATCGAACGGCCGGCCGCCAAGCACGATCTGCCCTGCATCCGGACGCGTGATTCCCGCAAGAATCTTCAGCAGCGTCGATTTCCCCGCGCCGTTCTCGCCGACAACGGCGTGCGCTTCTCCGGCGTCGACGCGAAAGCTCACGCCCCGAAGCGCCTGCACGGCGCCGAACGATTTGCGAACGTCGAGGAACTCGAGCGCGGACATCGCTTCAGCCTGCGAACCGATTGATGTTCTTGCCGCGGACGCCGGGCCGGATTCTGAACAGGCTGCCGGCATGCGGCTGCTCGGCGCGGGCGGCGGCGTCAAGGCCGATCCAAGCCGTCGTAACGTACAGGTCCCTCATGTCGGGACCGCCGAATGCGCACTTCGTCGTCTGCGACGCCGGAACGGGGACGATGACGTCCAGCCGGCCGTCAGGCGCGTACCGATGCAGCGATCCGCCTTCCCACAACGCCACCCAGACGAAGCCCTCCGCATCGACGATGAGTCCGTCGGGATAGCCTATCTCCGTCGGAAACTCCACGAAGGGACGCCGGTTCTTGATCGTGCCGCTCGCGACTTCGAAATCGAATTGATCGACGCGGCCGAGCGCCAGGTCCGTGTAATAGAAGATCCGGTTGTCGGGACTCCAGTCCAGCCCGTTCGAGATCGACACCGGTCCGAGCATGCGCCGGACTTTGCCATCCGGATCGAGGCGGTACAGTGTGCCCTTCTCGCGACGGCCGGCCATGCCCATCGTCCCCGCCCAGAAGCGGCCGCGCGCATCGACGTAACCGTCGTTCATTCGGTTGTCAGGAAGGTTCGCCTCGATCGCCACGAGCAGCGCAACCTTGCCGGACGCAGGATCGACGCGGTAGAAGCCGTCCGCGGCCGCGGCAATCCAGTCGCCCTTCTCGGTCAGCGCCACGGCGCCGACGGGCCGGCCGACGTTGATGATGCGGTCCGCCCTCGCAACCGGGTCGAATTCGTGGATGTGGCCACGCATGATGTCGACGAACAGCAGCCGCTGGCGTCGATCGTCCCAGAGCGGTCCCTCGCCCAACTCTACTCGCACATCGAAGACGAGCTCGCAGTTCATCCGGACTCGTCTCTCCTGCGCTCCCAGCCTTCCTCGAACAGCTTGATGCGGCCGCCGCTCCGCGGGTGCTTCGCGCACACGTCATGGTTGAGCGTCAGCCCGAGTCCTGGTCGATCCGGAACGCCAAAACAGCCGTCGCGCCGATCCACGCGGGGCGGGTGATCGACCAGTTCGTGGACCCAACTGTCCGCGAAGTCGTTGAAATGCTCGAGAACCTTGTAGTTCGGCGTCGACACCGCGAAGTGCAGGTTCGCCATCGTGCCGACGGGGCCGCAGACGTTGTGCGGAGCGAGGACGAGCCCATAGGCATCGGCCCAGCCCGCGAGGCGCTTCATCGGCAGGAACCCGCCGAAGTGCGTGAGATCGACCTGCACGACGTCAACGAGACCGCCTTCGATGAAACCGCGGATGTCTTCCATTGTGTGCGCGCGCTCGCCCGTCGCAATCGGCAGGTGCGTCGCGGAACGCACCGGACGGTACGCGACAGGATTCTCCGGCGGCGTCGGCTCTTCAATCCATTCGGGATCGAACGGCTCGAGCAGCTTTGCCATCGCGCTGGCCGTCGCAGGCGTGAAGCGCCCGTGCATCTCCAGCATGATCTTCACGTCGGGCCCGACGGCCTCGCGCACGGCGGCGACGATGGCCACCGCCTTGCGGCGTTCCGGCGCGTCGAGCTCCGCGCTCGCGTGACCGAACGGATCCAGCTTCATGCCGCGATAACCGCGGGACACGACGGCACGGGCCAGCGCGGCGATCTTCGCGGGCTCCCGTTCCGTCTGGTACCAGCCATTGGCGTAGGCCGGCACGCGCTCATGGAACTTGCCACCGAGAAGCTTCCACACCGGCACACCGAGTGACTGCCCCATCAGGTCGTAGCAGGCCACCTCGAAACACGCGAGCGTGGACTGCGACACTTCACCGGGCCGGTCGTATTCGGAGCGCTGGATGTTCCAGGCCAGCCGCTCGACGTCGAACGGATCGCGCCCGATGACGTGCCGGGGCGCCAGTTCGTGAATGCAGGCATCGACGGTAGCGGTACGGCTGACCATGCGGACCTCGCTGGTGCCGATGAGTCCCGTGTCCGTGTGCAGCTCGAGAAACACGAGCTCGCGCCATGGTGTGCCGACGATGGTCGTGACAGCGCGCGTGACCTTCATGTCGTTCCGTGTCCTTCCGTCCGCGCAAGAATCGCCAGGCCGATGGCCGCGCGGCGGACGCGCTCGCGGGACAGCGCAAGCACCGTCGCTTCGATGTGCTGACCGCTCGGATAGAGCCCCGGGGAATTCCTCAGGCCGTATTTGAGGTAGATCGGCGCCCCGACGCGGACGAGCTCGGCCGTCTCGTAGTGCCGGACGGTCCCACCGAAATCATCAGGGGCCTCGACGTAGAAATCGATCGGGGCGTCGATGGCCTGGCGGATCGCCGCAATCTGCGCGAGCGACAGGTCCACCGGCAGGTTGATCGACGTGGCGCCGAGATCTTCGAGCAGCCGCGCGGTGGCAGGATTCGCCGCCGCGAGCGTGACCGACACCTTGAGCACAAAGTCCGCGGGCAGATCGCCGCGCTTCTTCATCTCGCCGAAGATCTGCAGCTGGCCGAGGTCGGCCACCAGAATCGATCGCAGGCCCAGCGACACGCCGTGCAGGACATCGTCGATGCCGTACGCCAGTTGATCGGCGCCGCGGAGTGACGAACCCAGGACCTTGCCGCCAGACGTGCCTGCTTGAACACCGGTGTCCCAGTTCGCGCGGGGACCGACGAACAGGCAGACCTCGATGTTGTTCTCGCGACCAAGCGCGAGCATCTCGGCGATCTCCGCGTCGGTCTGCAGCATGATGCCGCTGCCCTGGCTGACACGATGCACGGTCACGCGCCTGGTCTTGGCTTCGGCGATCACCGCCTGCATGGCCTTCGGCCCCTCGCAGGACGGAATCTCAATCCGGTACGGCGCGCCGTCGCTGAACCGCTTCGTCGAAGCAGGCAAATCGTGGGCGTCTCGAACCGGCAGTGACAGCGATCGAAGGATGTCTCTTGATGTCGGCATGGGTTACGTGGAGAACTGGATACCGAGGCCGCAATCGACGTTCACGGCCGCGCCCGTCATCGCCGACGCTTCGTCGGACGCCACGAACGCAACCACGTTGGCGATCTCCGCGGCCGTGGCAATGCGGCCGAGTGGATGCACCTTCATCACGCTCAACTCAGCCGCGATCGGATCCGGCTGCAGGCCGAACCATTCTTCGACCAGGTGCGTGCGCGTCCAGCCCGGCGACACCGCGTTCACGCGGATGCCGAGCGGGGCGCAGTCGAGGGCGAGGCTGCGCGTCAGGCCGACGAGTCCGGACTTGGCAGCCGCGTACGGGAACATTCCGGCGATCGTCAGGGACGCGTGGATGGACGCGATGTTGACGATCGATCCGGAGCGACGCTCGCGCATGCCCGGCAACACGTATTTCGCGCACAGCCAGGCGCCCTTGAGATCCACCGCAAAGACCTCATCCCATTGGGCTTCCGTCATTTCGACGGGGTCGAAGTAGGCGTTGACCCCGGCGTTGTTGACGAGGATATCGATGTGGCCGTGGCGCTCCTCGATGCGCGCGATGCCCCGCGCGACATCGTTTTCGCTCGTGACGTCGATCCGCAGAAAGTCCACGGGCAGGCCCGCGGCTCGGAGCTCCTGCTCGGCCCGCCTGCCGGCGATTTCGTTGAGATCGAAGAAGGAAACCCTGGCACCCTCGCCCGCGCACTTCTCGGCTACAGCCCGGCCGATGCCACGGGCTCCGCCGGTGACGAGCAGTGATTTGCCTTCGAGTCGGGCCATAACGTGCCGGCGTCACAGCACGGCGCGGCCGTCATCGTAATACGATATGCCTCGCGAACGCGGGTTCAGGGCGCAGGGCGCAGGGTTCGTGCGTCTGGTTCAGGGTTCCTGGAGCGGGTTCGGAGTTCGGAAGGGGCCGATGATGTCGCACATTCGTAGGATTTCTCGTCTTGCCGCGATTGCGGCGGTCGTACTCGCAGGTGGTTGTGGCCGGGAGGAGTCTAAAGTGCCCGCACAGGAACCCAAACCCAGGGTGACGAAGACGCCCGGCGAGCGCACGGCGGACGGACAGCTCGTCGACGTCATCACGCTCAGGAGTCCGAGCGGAGTCGAGATGACGGTCCTGACTTATGGCGGCATCATCACGTCGCTCAAGACACCGGACCGCTCCGGCGCGCTCGACGACATCGTGCTCGGCTTCGACACGGTGAAGATGTACGAGGAGAAGTCGCCCTATTTCGGCTGCCTCATCGGCCGCTACGGCAATCGCATCGCCAAGGGCAGGTTCACGCTCGATGGCCAGACGTACAAGCTCGCCACGAACAACGGGCCGAACCATCTGCACGGCGGCGTAAAGGGCTGGGACAAGGTGATCTGGGGGGCGGAGCCGTTCCAGAACGCGACAGGTTCTGGCGTCGTGTTGACCTACACGAGCAAGGACGGCGAAGAGGGCTATCCCGGAACCGTGACGGCGACGGTGACATACACGCTCACGGACATGGGCCAGCTCATCGTCGACTACAAGGCGACGACCGACAAGGCGACGGTGATCAACCTCACGCAGCACAGCTACTTCAATCTTGCGGGATCCAAGGCGAACGACATCCTCGGCCACGAACTGATGCTGAATGCGCCGCAGTACACACCGGTCGATGACACGCTGATTCCCAACGGCAAGATCGAGTCCGTCGAGGGCACGCCGCTCGACTTCCGCAAGGCGACGGCGATCGGCGCGCGCATCAACGACAGCCACGTGCAGATGAAGTACGGCCAGGGCTATGACCACAACTTCGTGCTGGCGCGTACCGCGCCGGGACTCGTCGAAGCCGCGAAGGTCACCGAGCCCGTCACCGGCCGGACGATGTCGATCAGCACGACGGAGCCAGGGATCCAGTTCTACTCAGGCAACTTCCTGAAGGGCGATCTCACGGGCAAGGGCGGCCGCGTGTATCCGCATCGCAGCGGTTTCTGCCTCGAGACGCAGCACTACCCAGACTCTCCCAACCACGCGAACTTCCCCTCGACCGTGCTCAAGCCCGGGGAGGAGTACAAGTCTCAGACGGTATTCACGTTCGGGCGGTAACGGCGGCCCTGAAGGGCCGCCCTGCGTAGGCCGGGCCCACCGCGTAGGCCGGGCCTTTAGGCCCGGCGCTCTACCAACGCGTGTGTCGCTGTATCAGCCTGTCGTAGATCTCCCTCGCCTTCGTCATCGTCGCGTCGTCGAGCGGTGGGCACGCAGCCGCGCTGACGTTGTCGCGCGCCTGCGCCGGGGTCTTGGCGCCGGGGATCGCGCAGGTGACGGCGTCGTGCATCAGGATCCAGCGCAACGCGAACTGCGTCAGCGTCATGCCTGCTGGAACGATCGTGCGCAACTCGTCGACGGCCTGCAGGCCCACGTCGAACGGGACGCCCGAGAACGTCTCGCCCTGGTCGAACATCTCGCCGTGCCGGTTGAACTGGCGATGGTCGTCGTCCGCGAAAACAGAGCCGGCGGTCAACTTGCCGGTAAGCAGGCCGCTCGCGAGCGGCACTCGGGCGAGAATTCCGACTTCTTTCATCGCCGCCATCGGGAACAACACCTCGGCCGGCTTCATGCGGAACAGATTGAAGATGATTTGCACGCTCTGCACGTTCGGGTGGCGGACGGCCCTCAATGCCTCGTCACATGTCTCGACACTGACGCCGTAGTAACGGAGCTTCCCCGCTGTGACGAACTCGTCGAGATACCCAAACACCTCAGGCCGGTCGTACACGGCGGGATGCGGGCAATGGAGCTGCAGTAGATCGAGTGCATGCACTCCAAGATTGGCGAGACTCTCGTCGATCCAGCCCTCGAGATTCCGGCGTGAGTAACCGTCAGGCGTCTGCTCCGGTAGTTTGCGCCCGGCCTTCGTGGCGACGTGGATGGTCTCGCCCGGCCGCTCGCGCTTGAGCCGCGCAACCAGGCGTTCGCTGCGGCCGTCACCGTAAACGTCCGCGGTGTCGATGAAGTTGACCCCGGCATCCACGGCCGCATGCAGCGCGGCCATCGACGTGTCGTCGTCGACCTTGCCCCAGAAGCCGCCAATGGCCCACGCCCCGAAACTGATCGGGGATACGACCATGTCGGTGCGGCCGAGCCGCCGTCCTGAACCCTGCACCATGCGTCCTGAACCGCTAGCGAAGCGAGCCCGGATAAACACCCTTAGCCGTGAGATCGGCCAGGCCGGACGACGCCTCGGGCAGATCCTCGCGATACGTGAGCCCGAACCACGGCCCCGGCGCCTCGGTCGCGCGTACCTCGACGCGGCCCTCGGCGATGAGCTCGTTCACGACTTCGGGCAGGAGAAACTCCGCGTCCGGGTTGGCGCCATGCTCCGCGAGAAAGGTACGGAACTTCTCGCCAAGAAGACCAAATACGGCTGGCGCAAACACCCAGAAATTCATGGAAACGAGCTCGCTGCCATCGAACGGCACGCCGGCGTGCCGGCCGGCCGCGGCGTACACACCGTCCTTCCGCTCGATCCCCATGACCTCCTCGAGGCGCGTGACTTTGCCGTCTTTGGTCTGGCACCAGCCGCGCTTCACGGGGCCGTAGGGCGAGAGCGTGCGGTCGAGTCGCATGGCGACGACGGTGGCGGCACCCTCTCGAGCCGCTACATCGCACGCGCGCGAGCCTTCTTCATACGCGCCGCGGCCATAGAAATCGTCGGCGTTCATGATCGCAAACGGCGTGGTGACGAGATCGCGAACCGTCAGCACCGCCTGTCCCGTGCCCCACGGCTTCTCCCGCCTGGCCGTACTGAAACCCGCCGGCACGTCTTCCCTGCGCTGGACAATCACGTCCGCCTTCAACCCCATCGCGCCCCGCGCAATCAGGCCCTTGAAGTCCTCTTCAACCAGGCTATTGACGATGAAGACGACGCGATCGAAGCCCGAGCGCTTCGCATCGAACATCGCGTACTCGAGCAGCCATTCTCCGTGCGGCCCCACGGGCGTCGTCTGCTTCGGTCCGCCAAACCGCGAACCCGCACCGGCGGCCATTACTACGAGAGTCTTGGACATTGGGGATGATTGTATTGAGGAATTGATGGATTGAGGAATTGAATGATTGGCAGGTCTTCGTCAATCCAATCCGTCAACCCAATCGGCCAATCAATCCATCACTCAATCCATCAATCGATCAATCCATCAATCCGTCAATTCAGCGTCAGTACCCACGTCCGCGTCTTGGCGGTGCGGCGAGCGTGCGCACGTGCTGCCTCCAGTCAGGCAGTGACATCGCGCGGGCTTCGGCTTGAGACATGGCGGCGAAGACGAGCTCGCGCATGAGGGGCACCAACGGGAATTCCAGCGCGGCCTTCGGGCGCGCGGCACGGTCAAGTATCGCGACCATGCGATCGCGCCACTCCGGCAGCGGCGTCGCGTTGATCGAGAGCGCCATGAGCGCCTCGTCACCCAGCGCCGCCAGATCTTCGAGATCCGTCACGAGCGGCTCCACCTCGCGCAGCGCGGGCGCACGTTCGATCAGCTGCCTCATCGGACGAACGGACTGCCTCCACTCACCGAAGATCACACGCAGCCACTCCCGGTTTTCATTGAATCGTGGCGCGTCGTTCAGCAGCCGATCCAGGAGATGACGCACTTCCCGAACCCGCGGATTGTCCACGCTCACTGCATCCACGAGATGCGTCAACGGCCCGAGCGTCGTCCAGCGTTGCTGACCGCCTCGCTGGTACCCTTTCACGGGCTCCACGAGGCCGGCGAACACCTTGAGGAACGAGATCTCGCGTTCGCCCGCCAGCCGTCGCAGCAGGACGTCGCGGCTACGCTCGTGCTCCAGGCCCAGCTCCTCGAGCGTGATGCTCACGCGATCGAGACGCCGGTACATGTCGTCAACATCGGCCACCTCGCGGGGCGACCAGAATCGCTCTGCGATCGCGGCCGTGCGCGGCCAGATCCGTGATTCGACCGTCTCCGGCCCGACCCACTCGCCCCACATCGTCGCCTCGCCGCCAAGGATGTGCGCCGCCTCGGCGTCGGTCAGCCCGCTGCCGGCCGGCAACGGATCGACGGCGTAGTGACGGGACGCGGGCTCGAGCAGATCGATGTAGTAGCCCGCCGACAGCACACCGTCATAGCCCTGTTTCGCGGACTCGAAGAGCGACTTCTGGCCGCGCCAGGAATGCACGACCGTTTCCTTCGGCAGACCCGGCTGGAAGACTTCGTCCCAGCCCATCATCCGCTTCTTGTGCTTCTTCAGAATCTCGAGCAGCCGCTGGTTGAAGTACGTCTGCAACGCGTGCGCGTCCTTGAGACCGCGCTTCTTCATGAAGTCCTGAATCGCGGGATTCGCCGCCCATTGCTTACCGTTGTTCTCGTCGCCGCCGATGTGCCAGTACGGATCCGGAAACACCTTCACCATTTCGCCGATGAACGTGTCGATGAACTTGTAGGTGGACTCTTTCGTCGGGTCGAACGCCGCCTCGAAGACCCCGAACTTGCGCTCGATCTGATACGGCCCCGGAGCGCTGGCCAACTCGGGATGGCCGACGACCCAGCTCGTTACGTGCCCGGGCATGTCGAACTCCGGCACGACGCGGATGCCGCGCCCGGCCGCGTAGTCGATGATGTCCGCGAGAGCGGCCTGCGTGTAGTAGTCGCCGTCCGAGCCAAGCTCGTGCAGCTTCGGGAACTTCCGGCTCTCGACGCGGAAACCCTGGTCCTCGCTCAGATGAAAGTGCAGCACATTGAGCTTCACGGCGGCCATCGCATCGAGTTGGCGCTTGATCACTGCCACCGGCTCGAAGTGACGTCCGGCATCGATGAGGAGCCCGCGCCACTTGAACCGCGGGCGATCCTGGATCTGAACGCCCGGGATGAAGAAGCCCTCGCGGTCGCCTGAGACAAGTTGAAGCAGCGTCTCGAGCCCGCGCATGGCGCCGACGGTCGTGGGCGCGGTGACTCGCACCTGCGAGCCGGAAGCCGTCAGCGAGTACGACTCGTCCTCATCGAGCGACGGCACCTTCGGACTCGCCGCCGATGCCCGGATGACGAACGTCGCGGCGTCCATCTCTGTCGCGAAGGCTCGGGACATCGTCAGACCCGTGCGCTTCTCGAGCCTGCGCATCACGCGATCCGCCGCTGCATACAGCCGCGGGTCGACCGCGCCGGTCACCGCGATCGTTGTGGTGGTTGAGATGGGCACCCGGCCGGGCGTGAACGCAATCGAGGCGGGTACAGGCATGAGGGAGTGCGCCTGCGGCGCTTGAAACGACGGGAACGACGGGAACGACGCGAGTGCGAAGAGCGTCGTGAGGAGCGCACCCCTACCGAGCATCAGCCGCTCCCCTTCCCCGGTTCGGCCGCAGATTCTTGCCGTGGTACACGTCCGCGGGAATGTGATGACCGGCGTAGACCTTCTCAAAGATCGCGTACAGGCGCGGGTCGTACGCCTTCAAGTCGTCCGGCGTCTGCAAACGCACGCCGCCGATCGTCGCCTCGTAGTTGGACCAGAACCACCACTGCGTGCCCTCGGCCCAGTACTCCGCGACCGTGTTCTCCGCGTAATGCCCCTTGAACAATCCCTTGCTCTTCGCTTCGGCGTACGAATCCTGAATCTCCTTGTAGAGCGTCGGATCCGACACGCGTAGCGCGCCCATGATGTTGTGGCTGAACTCGTGGACGGTGATGTTCTCGCCGAAGTACCGCGGGTTGTCTGGATAGCCGAGCAGGTTTTCCTCGGCGCACGACGTGACGTTGCCGCCCATGCCGCGTGCGCGACGGTTCCAGTACTCGCGATCGGTCATGCTCGCGATGCCGCCGGGTAGATCGTAGCGCTCACGTTCACCGGGCGTGAGCCGGGGATCGTCCTTCGCGGGCTTCTTCCAGTCGCGACGCTCGGGCAGATCGGTCTCGAACTCGCTTTCCGCCATGATCAACAGGCGAGATTTCCGGCCAATCATGACCTCGCGCGCATCGGGACGCTTCGAAAGCATGAAGTTCACGATGTCACGCGCCACCAGCAGCGCATCGTCGGGAACCTTCTCGGACGAAACCACCGGAATGCCGAAGGCATCGGTGTACTTCTTGTAGAAAGGATCGAGCCCGAGTTCCGCGGGCGGCTCGGAAATCATCGCCCGGGAAAATGACGCAAACAGCGGCGGCTTCCTCGGTGTTGCCAGAGCGCCAGTCTGTTGCTGCGCCCGTGGTATCGCGATGACGGACACGAAAGCCGCCAGGAGCACCATCAGTTTTGCTGATTTCATGGGCCAGATACTACGCCAGTCCGCAGGTCGCTGATTTCCCAAAGGCGTTTGCCGGCGATGTCCCAAGCCATCAATCGGTCAATCGGTCAATCGATCAATCGATCAATCGGTCAATCGGTCAATCGATCAACCTGTCAATCAGGCAATCAGGCAATCAGGCAATCAGGCAAAAAGTCGAACTCTCAACGGCTCAGGCGCGGCAACGGCTTCCTCGATGTCGACACGAACGTACCTGACGTCGGTGGCGACAACACGATCGAGCCGCGCGTATCCGATCGTCGTGCCCTTGGCGAGCGGCTTGAACACGCGATTGCTGCCGGCGCCGTGAATCGAATAGCGGGCAACAGTCTGTCCCTCCTCGATCGGTTCCTCGAGGCGGACGATGCTGAACGAACGAGGGCGGCCAATGTCGAGAACGCCGCTGGCAGTGGTGGGACCGGAGCGAGACCAGCGCACGCGCCGCGCCCGAGCGAAGTCGTTGGCGAACACCTCGCGGCGCCGCTCCGCAAACTGCTGAAGCCTGGCGACGTCGGTAGCGTGCAGCACGCCATCGCGCGTCGGCGGAACGTTGAGAAGCAACTTGCCGTTGTGCCCGACCGACCTGAAGTACAGGTCCATCAGCCTGTCCGCGGACCGCACGCGCCCATCCTCTGCAGGATGATGAAACCAACCCGGCCGGATGGACGTATCGCATTCCGCCGGCCGCCACACCGGGCCGTCGGCCTGGCCGTGCTGCAGCGCGTCGATGATGTGCTTCCCCGGCATGCCGGGCACGGGAACGATCTTCGCGTCGACGGTTGACCAGTTCGGATCTCCCGCCGAGCCGCTCTCGTTGCCGCACCAGCGAACGTCCGGTCCCGCGTCGGAGAACATGACAGCTTTCGGCTGCAGCTTCCTGACCTCGCCCCAGACGCGCGGCCAGTCGTATTCCTGTTTTCTTCCGTTCGGACCCTCACCGTTCGCGCCATCGAACCAGACTTCGTGGATATCGCCGTAGTTCGTCAGGAGCTCGCGCAACTGATCGACGTAGAGATCGTTGTAGCGCGGCGAGTCCCCGTACAGCGGATTGTTGCGATCCCATGGCGAAAGGTACAAGCCCGGACGCAGTCCCTCGCCGCGGCACGCCGCGACGAACTCTTTGACGAGATCACCCTGCCCCGCCCGCCACGGACTCGACGCGACACTGTGCTTCGTCGTCCGTGTCGGCCAGAGACAGAAGCCGTCGTGGTGCTTCGCGGTGAGGATGACGGCCCGGAATCCAGACGCGCGCGCCACGCGCGCCCACTGGCGCGCATCGAGCGCCGAAGGCGCGAAGATCGATGGATCTTCCTTTCCGTCGCCCCACTCGCGATCGGTGAACGTGTTGACGCCGAAGTGGAGGAACAGCGCGAGCTCGTCGCGCTGCCAGGCGAGCTGAGACGGCGATGGGCGCGGCCGCTGTGCCTGCGCAGCAAGGCGGGACACCAGGCCCGCACCAAGCCACGCCGCGCCTCCCGCGAGGAACGTCCGGCGATTCACGAGGGGATTATCAGCTAACGGAGATGAAGGCCGCCAGCCACTCCTCGGCGGCCGCGACATCGTCAAAGACGCCGATCCGAATCCAGCCGGCCACGAGCGAGGCGAACAGGCGCGCCATCCCGAAGTACACGAGTCCGTCAACAACCACCGCGCGCGGCGCCGGGCTCGCACTTCCGAAGAGCGTGCGCAGATCCTGAGCGAACCGCATCAGCTCGCGGCGATTGAACGTCAGCGTGTGCACGCCCCTCGCATCAACCAGCCCCGGGTACTCGTGCGCCCTCAGCCGGCGAACCGTCGTGATGTGCTGGCTCAGATCCGTGATGCTGATGCGCCCCGAGAGCGTGGTGCGAAAGACGTGGGCGGTTGGGTCAAGTGCGCCGGAAATGGGCATGGCTCAAAAGCGGCGTAAGTTTACCTTAACGTGCTTCGATTGCAACGACGCGAACGCCATCAACGACGACCGCTGGTTCTGTAATCCAGTTGCCATAAAATCGCGGCGTCGTGGCCAATTCCGACGACGAAACGGCTGCCGGCCGGCGGTGCCCATCGACACGCTCCGACAACGCGCTGCCACGCCTTCCTCCGGCCAGTTCCTTCCGGGCGTCGTCATCGGCGGCCGTTATCGCATGGTCGGACTCATCGGCCGCGGCGGAATGGGCGAAGTCTACCGCGCAGATGACTTAAAGGTCGGCCAGTCGGTCGCGCTGAAGTTCCTGCCGGCGGAAGTTGAGCGCGACGCCGGCCGGCTCGATCGGTTTCTCAGCGAAGTCCGCATGTCACTGCGCGTCACGCACCCGAATGTGTGCCGCGTGCTCGCTGCTTCGCTGGCGGGAATAACCGTCGTCGCGATGCTCGCCGGCATGCTGGCATTCCATACCGTCGGCGCGCCGTCGAAGCCGCCGGCGTCATGGCGGCGCTGGCGATCGCGGCCTTCAGGAACGCGACGAGGCGCGGTGGGACCAAAACGGAACGCGGCGCGAACTGACCAATCCTACCGGACCAGTGCGTCCACTGCCTTCCAGTCCAGCTGCCGGATGATGTTGTCGATTGCCGGTCGACTCGTGCAGCCCTCACGCATGCAATCGACGAACAGCGTCAGAAGCTGAACATCCGACGGCCGCGCGGCATCGAAGAATGCTGGATTGGCTTCCACAACACGCCGGCCTTCTCGAAACGACAACGGGTTGTCCAGAAGGCCGCCTTGGGCGAATGCAGCTCCGCGGCGGTCCGGTGCGCCGAGCCCGGCGAGCATCGTCTCGAGTTGCTTGGCGATGGCTTCGGATGCCGAGGTGTCCATCACGCTTTTCAGCTCTGTGACGCGTTTCTGAATCGCCGCTATGCGCACGCGGATCACGCGCTCGAGTGTCACCGGTACAAACATCGGTTCCGTGCGATGCGTGATCAACAAGCACTGCTGGTACGCAGGGAAACCGTGCTCGCTCTCGGCCGGCGTCTCCACCTCGCGGAACATCGTCCCTGCCGCATCCTCGGCCCAGGGCCCGTTGTTGTCGAGAGCACAGGACAAATCGTTGACACCGATGTTGATCACGAACGCGGTGCCGGTGTCGTAAACGGTGCGGCCGTCGGGCTCGAAGTTCGACGCCCTCAGTTGCAGCGCACCCGAAATCGGCCAATGGCGATCGCCGCGCGGATGCGACCACTCTTCGGCCGAGTGCACGTCCGGATGCTGGAACATGACCCATCCCTGAGGGGCCGCCAGGAACGGCGTGCGCTTGAACACCTCCGCAATCTCGACGAGATGCGTGCCGAACTCCTTCACCATGGCCGGTGTGACCCAGGCCGGCGAGTTCGGCCGGCGTTGAACGCGATCGACCGGAAACGGCCGCCAGCTCCCCTGTTGGGGACTCCCCGCGGACCCGGCGGCAACCGAGCAGCTCAACGCAATCGCAATTGAAACTGCTGCGGGGTGAAGCCGACTCACCGTTCCCTCCACAACAGGAGCCCGCTCTTCAGGCCACCGCCGTCCTGGTAGATGCGAAGCGCGATGTACAGCTTGTTGTTGTCCGCGAAGGCGATGCGCGGCTGAGTGGACCCGGTAACGGCGGTGCCGCGAGAGTCAGGCGCGCATACGGTCCATCCCGCCGCGCTCTCCCGGAACAGTTTCGGCGAGCCACACTTCCTGTCACCGTCGTTGCCGCCATCGACCGGCGCCACGACCACACGGTTACCTTGTCCATCGACGGCAATCGACACCGGCGGCCCCACACTATTGCCGCCATCGTTTGGAAGCGGCACGACTCCGGACCACGTCGCGCCATTGTCGGCAGATGTAGCGACCCAGATCTGATGCTTGTTGTCGAAGTACTGGTCGTCCCGGCGAGCGTGGAACGCGACGGAGGCGCGGGATCCGTTGAAGACAATCCGCGAGTCAACGACGTCGCTCTGAGAATCCTTCGTGTCTGCGATCTTCACAACGGTCTTCGCGTCCGGACGCCAGAGCGCGAGTGACGCGTTGTACCCGCTGTTCGGATCGAGCCAGTAGAGGACGGCAGGTTTCCCGGCAGCGTCGAGCGTCACCTGGAGGCCGGCGCGTTTCGGTGAAAACGTCTCCGGCAACAGCGGCGCCTGGGATCGGGTCCACTTGTCTGGCGTCTCGGTCGCGGCGCCGGTGACCAGGACCACGTCGCGGTCGGTGCCGGTGTACACGATCCACAGACGGCCCTTGTCCATCGCCAGCGTCGGTTCACCCAGGGTCGACTGCTCGTCCACCATCTGCACGCTTACGTCACTCCACGTCACGCCTTCGTCGGCGGACAGTGCAAGTCGCACCTCCCGCGAGCCCGTCATGTGGACGATGCCGAACTGTCCGGTCGAGGCATCGCGAGTCAGGCTGAATCCGTATCGGAGGCCGTTGCTTGCGATGTCAGCAACCGTTGCGACTTTCACCGGCGGATTCCAGCGATACTTTGCGCGGCTCCACGACACGAAATGCAGTGTGCTGTCGGCGTTGTCGGCGTTGTTGTCAGGATCGAACGTGAAATAGACGACGGCTGGATCGCCGTTCGCGTCGAGCGTCATGCTCAGACAGTCCGCGAACTGATTCGGATCTTTCAGGCTGGCCGGCGGCGTCAGGATCTGGCTGAAGCCAACGGGCGGTGGACCAACGGTGATTTCATTCGATGGCGGACCCGGTGTCTTCGAGGCCGGAAGCTGCCGCACGCGGTAGACGTAGGTCGCAAAGGGGCCAATGGTCGAATCCGTGAACGCCGCCTGCGTGACCGGCGTGGAGACGATTGGTGACACCGCGGGTGGCGCTGGTGGAGTCCACGACGCGCCGAGGGGCTTCCGCTCGACGACAAAGGAACTGGTGGACGAGTCAGGAGCGGTCCAGGTGAGGGCGACTGCACGACGAGTGGCCGATGAAGCGACAAGCCCGGCAGGCGCGCCTGCCGTCTGGCCGGAGGCCGGTGCGGCAGTGAGGAGTCCGACAGCAACGGCGAGGGTCAGGAAAGTGCGCATGACCGGAACGCCGGAAACGGGCGACGATCGGCTCAGGACACCTTCCGCGGACCCTGTCTTACCTTCCGCAGCTCTTCGATAGCCGCGACAAGATCGGGATTGTGGCCGGCGGGACCTGTGACTGCCGCCGCCAACTTCTCTCCTCTTTCAAGAGACACCCTGGCCACGTCGGGCAGCCGGCGCTCGATCGCCAGGGCGGCCATCTTCGCGCAGTCGCCGATGAGCTGCGTTCGCACACGCAGGTTGAGGGGATCGGCGTCGAGAATGCTCTGCCGCGCATCCATCGCGCTGGTCAACGCCGCGGCAGCGCCAGCGAGATCACCGGAACGTCGAAGTGCGGCGGATCGGTAGCCCTGTCCCAGAGCCAGATCGAGTCTGGCCACGGCATCCGCTGGATTTGCAGCGACCCGCTTTTCGTCGATTTCCGAAGCGCGGTTGAGATCCTCGACCGCCCGCGCGAGTTGATCGGGTCGGGCAATGCCGCCAGCCGCCCGGCGCTTGAGTGTCATGGACAGGAAGCGCTGTGCGTCCGCCAACTCCGGGTGCTCGCGCGACAGCGGCGCGAAAAGGTCGATGGCCTGATTACGTGCCCGCGCCGCCTCCGCCGGAATCGTCTGACGGTTCTCCGCGATGCCGACGTACGTCATGGCCTCGGTGAATCGGCGTCTCGGCGGCCGGGCCTCGAGTGGCGTCTCCGAAAGGTCCCGCAGGATCTCGTCAAGCATCGTCCGTGCCCGGGCCGGATCGGTGGCCTGATAGGTACTCGCGAGATGCAGTTTCGCGGTATCCCGCCCCGTCGCTGCCTCGACATCCTGGGGCCACGCCCGCGTGACGTCCGAGAAGAGTGTGAGCGACTTCTCGAAGCTCGCTCGCGCATCGGCGGTTTTGCCGAGGTTCGATTCGTAGTACAGACCCTGAACGTCACCGACGCGAAGATAGGCCTGAGCGAGTTCCTTCTTCAGGCCAATGTCGCCGGACGCTTCGCGCGCGAGGCCATCGAGATACGTGAGCGCCCGGGACACGACGAGCTCACGCGCCGGCGTCGATCCCGGCAAGCGCGCGATGGCGTCGTGAAACTCGAACACGAACGAATTGGCGAGTGTCCGGAGATCCCGGAAGTGCCGTTCGGCCCTCCGGCCCTGGACGAGCGCGTCGCCGATCGCCCAACTCATCGCCCCGGTCACGACGGCCGCGACGCCGAGCGCCCGCCAGTGCCGGTGGGCAGACTTTCCTGCCCGGTATCCGAGGCCCGCCGGGCGGGCGTGAATGGGAAGGCCTTCGTCGACGCGGCGCAGATCCTGCGACAGATCGGCGGCGCTGGCATAGCGACGGCCGGGTTCCTTCTCGAGCGCCTTCAAGACGATCGTGTCGAGGTCGCCGCGAATAGCGCGTCGATCGCCGGCCGGCGCGACGTCGCTCGGCTTGCGCGGCTGCGACTCGGTCACGACCCTCGCCTGCTCCACGGCCGAACCCGGCGGCACGTCGTACGCCGGCTGTCCCGCCAGCAGCTCGTACAGCATCAGACCCAGCGCGTAGATGTCGCTCGCGGTCGTCAGCGTTTCGCCACGAATCTGTTCCGGACTGCTCGCTTGCGGCGTCAACGCACGCTGTCCGATTTCGGTCACCGCGCTGCCGTCATCCGCGCTCAGCACTTTGGCAATTCCAAAATCAAGCAGCTTCGGCGTGCCAGTGGCGTCGACCAGGATGTTGTCGGTTTTCAAATCGCGATGGAGAACAAGGTGACGGTGCGCGTATTCGACGGCGTCGCACACCGTCCGCATCAGTTCGATCCTGGCCGGCACACCCAGTCCGTTGCTGCGGCAGTATTCGGCAATCGGGACGGCATCGAGGTACTCCATGACGAAGTACGGCCGGCCGTCATTCATCACGCCGCCATCGAAGAGCCGCGCGATGTTGGGATGCTGCAGCCGCGCGAGAATCTGCCGCTCCGCGGCAAAGCGCCGGACGACGGCCGACGAGTCCATGCCGCGCTTGACGACCTTGATCGCGACCTGCTGATCGAACTGGCCGTCTGCGCGTTCGCCCAGGTACACGGCGCCCATGCCCCCGCGGCCGATCTCGCGCACGATCCGGTACGGGCCCACGCGGTCGGGTGGCCGGTCGATTTCCAGAAATGCGCCGGCCGGATCCTCCATCGCAAGGAGTGACCGCACCTCCTCTAGCAGGTCCGAGTCACTCCCGCAGCGTCCGGCGACGAACGCGTCGCGATCGGCCGCCGGCTGCGCCAGCGCGTCAGCGACGATCGCCTTGATGCGCTGCCAGCGTTCGGGCGTCATGCCAGCTCGCGCCGGAGGAACAGCCGCGCCACGTCCCAGTCCCTCTTCACCGTGGCCGGTGACACGCCAACGACATCCGCAACTTCGTCGATCGTGAGACCGCCAAAGACACGCAGCTCGACAATGCGCGCCTGGCGGCCATCCATGACGGCAAGCTTGTCGAGCGCATTGTGCAGATCGAGCACATCCACGTCCGAAGATCGTTCGACAGCCGCGAGTGCCTCGTCGAGCGTCACCCGCTGCCGGTCCCCTTCCCGCTTGCCGGCGTGACGTCGCTCCGCATGGTGCAGGAGCACTCGTTTCATCGCCCCGGCCGCGACGCCGAGAAACTGCGCCCGGTTATGCCAATCAACTTGACGCTGCTGGACGAGCGCGAAGTACGCTTCGTGCACGAGCGCTGTCGGCTGAAGCGTGTGGCCGGGCCCTTCCCGTCGAAGGTACGCCGCAGCCAATCGACGCAATTCGCCGTAGATGGCCGGCAGCATCTCGTCGAGCGCATCGCGATCGCCGGAGGCCCAGCGATCAACGAGTACGGAGACATCGACGTCAGCCACGCTGGGAATTATGACTCTGGCGCCAGAAAGTCCGACGCCGCGCCTTCACTACCGTGCAACGGGCATACACCCGATGCCTATCAGTTCACGGGCAAGAGGGCTGCCTTCTTCCCGCGGCGGCAAGTGAAACACCGCGCCGCCGTACACACAGTACGGTCGGTAAGCGCCCGACAGAGCGGCCTTCATCTCGGGAAGAACGTGCGGGATGCCTCGCCATTCTTTTGCGATCAGACTGGTAACGACCAACTGGAATTCACCTCTGCGCAGCGGTTCGAAGAACCGGTCGTAAGAATCGCTTCCGGCTGTCAACTGAAGCCCCAATATGTACGGATCCGTCAAGGGTGGCCTCGTCGTCATGAGCGCAAACCGGGGAATGGTCGATGCCACCTCCCGCCCTGTCAGGACCCCATCTATCACCCGCAATTCGTGGTTCCTCCTGACGGATTCACCAAGCAACTCTGGGAGCTTGATCGCATCAAGCGAGACAGGCACCAGGATCAGGGCGGTGATCGTCACTGCTAACGCGATGTCTGCAACGGCTTGGCGCCGTAGCAGGTTCAACAGCCTGAGCAAGGTGAGTATGGCAAGCGGTACGGCTGCCCAGAGTCCTTCGAAGAACTGGTTGATGTTTGCGCCGGCCTGCAGCACGGTAACTGCGCCGATTGCCAGTGAGAGTCCACAGAACAGAAGCAGGAGCCCCCACCATCGGGCCGCGCTCCTCCATACCCACGGGAGAGAAGCGACCGCCAATGGCAGAACCGGTTGTGTTGCGGCGGCTCCGATCAATCGTAGAGCGCCCCGGGGTTCGTAGACGACGTTCCGCAAAGCCGTCATTTGGGCGAACATGTTCGGTTCTGTCTGCCAGAACCAGCCGAAGATCATGGCAGCGGCGCCGCTGGCCCCCGCAACAAAGACGAGAAGTCCACGCCAGTCACGGCAGAGGATGTGCCACAGGATCCCGGCCCCAAGTGCGGATGCCAGGGTTAGCTTGAAGACAACTGCGATACCGGCACAGCAGCCGGCTGCGAG
Organism: Vicinamibacterales bacterium; assembly: GCA_035606665.1. GTDB lineage: Bacteria > Acidobacteriota > Vicinamibacteria > Vicinamibacterales > SCN-69-37 > DASUGC01. Next base: position 116,762 of record DATNEY010000057.1, read on the forward strand.
AACGCTCCATCGGCGCTTGCGATGCAGGAGGACGATGGCAAGCAGGCTGAAGGCAATGCCGAAGAAGTCGGATCGAAGCTGAAGGATCCACGGCTGGACGGCCGGTATGCAGGCGGCCAGTACTGCCCACGCCCACGCGTAGGGCATTCGGACCAGGATAGACGTGAGATAGCCGACCAGCAGGACACAGCTGGCCCAAGCTGCGAAGACGAGAAGCCGAGGGCCGAGAAATTGGTTATTGCCACCGGCGACTTTTCCGAGAGCCCAGTAGAGCAACGGGCCATAGACCGTGGGGTTGTACGGCGGAACGGACAAGTCCTTGTAGATGGTGCCCGTTGCGACATACCTGTGCACGTCGTAGAGGACGTAGCTGTCGGGATAGCCCGCATCGTCCTGTTGCGTGAGAGTCGACGCGACTTTGGCCAGCGTCACAACGAGGAGCAGGAGGCCGAGGCCACCGAGCGTTAGTTTCGTGGCCAGCCCGGTAAGCCCGGTCGTCATCGGACCTCGGGCCTTTCTGAAACTGGTGCGGAAGAGAGGACTCGAACCTCCACTCCCTTGCGGGAACAAGCTCCTGAGGCTTGCGCGTCTGCCAATTCCGCCACTTCCGCACGACCCGGTGCCAGTGACTTCCCCGGCTCGGGCAGGAACACAGGATTATAACAGCCTACTCTGCTCGCGCCGAGAGCCGCTCGAGCACCGTCTGAAATCCCGGCTCGTTGGCCAGCGCCGCGAATGCAGGCTCGATCGGAATCGTCCAGCCGGCACTCGCGACTGTCGAGTCCGCGAGGAGCCGGTCGAGCATCGCGACGGCGCCGGCGGGCCGGCCGGCGATGAGTTCCGCCGTCGCCGATGCCAGTCCGGCCTCCGCGGTACGCCCCTGCGACTTGAGCGCATCGACGGCGTCGAGGCCGCGCGAGAGCGCGGCCTCCGTGTCCGCGCGGCGGCTCTGCCGGTAGCGTACGTCCGCAAGTCCGAGCCACGAGCGCGCGTGCTCCGGAAAGCGCGCGATCGCCTGCTCGAACATGTGCGCCGCGGCGTCGAGATCGCCCCGCCCGATGGCGGCGTATCCGTGGCCCATGCAGGCATCCATCGCGTACTCCATCCCGAAGAGACCCCGAGACGCTCGGCCGAGCTCGCGATCGAACTCCGCGCGAGCTGCGGCATCGTCCCCGGCAGACAACCGTAGCAAGCCGCGAAGCCAGTGCAAGCCGTTGCCGGGCAACCGCGCGTTCGTGCCGTCGTTGGCTGCGTCAAATCCAATCCCGATCTCGAGCGCTTTGTCGGCGGCGTCGAGGTCGCGGCGCGCGATGTGGACCATCGCCGCGGCAAAATAAGTGAACGCAAGCGGCGGAAACATGTCCCTGACGCGACCGAGCGCCTCGAGCCGCTCGCTGCCCCATGCCGCGATTCCGTAGCGGAACTGATGTCGCCAGTTCGCCGGCTCGATCGCAACCGCCAGCCTGCCTGCCGCCACGGCGTCGGGCGATCGATCGGTGAACGACAGAAACAACGCCAGCGCCGAATGCGCCTCGGCCAGATCGGGATCCAGATCGACGGCGCGCCGGGCGTGCGAGATCGCCTGCGCGAGCTGGTCGATCGCGGGCGATGCGGTGGCCCGCGATGCCTGGAATCGCCAGAAGCAGCCGTGCGCGAGACCGATGTGCGCGAGCGCATACCGGGGATCGAGCGCGAGCGCGCGCTCGAAGTCCGCGATGGCCCCCGGCACCGCCGACGGATCGAGTGTCTCGAGCTTGAGGCGGCCTTCAGTCAGCGCCCGGTACGCATCGAGACTCGAGGTCTCGCGCGCGCGCATCCTCGCCGCCGCAGCGGGCGTCACCGTCAGCTGCAATCCCGCGGACAGTTGCGTGACGATGGCGTCCTGCAGATCGAACAGCTCCGCCATCGTCCCGTCGGCCCGCGCGTGCGCGACCGCCTGGCGGGTCGCCGCCTCGACGACGCGCGCCGTGATGCGAAGCCGATCACCCGCTTGCTGCACGCTGCCGACGACGAGAAGATCGGGCGCGGGCGCGCCGGATGCGGCGCCGCGCTCCGCATCAATGTCAATCGCGCTGATGCGATCGATCACGGCCAGTTCGCGCACGGCGCGCAGGTCGTGCGTCATCGTTTCGGCAATGCCGGCCGCAAGCCAGTTCAGATTCGATTCGCCGCTGAGGTTGGTGAAGTCTGTGACGGCGAGGCGTCGCAGACCCGCGATGTCGGGGGCGCCTCTGACAGGTGCCGCCGCGCGTGTGTGAGCAGGGGCCGGAGTTGACGAAACCGCGGTGGCCTCCCCTCCGTGCTCTTCCGCTCCGCTGCCTCCGGCCGTCTCCGCGACCTCGGCAATGAATCGGTATCCACGGCGCGGCACCGTCTGTATAAACTGCGGCTCCCCGGGCGAGTCCCCGAGCGCCTGTCTCAACTCGGACACCACCTGGGTGATGGCGTTGTCAGTGACCGACACGCCGGGCCAGAGCGCGTCGAGAATGTCGTCCTTGGATACCAGCGCGCCGGATCGCGCGGCCAGCAGAAACAGAAGATCGAGCGCCTTGGGCGGCAGTTCGATGGACGAGCCACCCCGAGTGAGCCGGTAGCCCCGGCCATCGAGGTCGAACTCACCGAAACGGTACGAAGGCTTCAATAGCCCGTAAGTTTACGGCACTTGAAGATCGGGCATCGGCCGGCCGGCAAATAGCTTGGCCGTGGGCTTCGAGATCAGGCGCGCCCAGCGTTCAGCGCTCGAGGCGCGTGCGCTGTCGCTGGCGATTCCAGTGTTCGCGTACATCTGCCTGTACAGCTTGGAGATCAGCACGAACATCACTCGCCCCTTGAGCTTGCGGATGCACCGGCTGCGCTTCCAGACCACCGGCAGGCTGTAGAAACGATCCCACACCTGCTGCGTCCGCGACCGCACTTCCTCCGGGCTCATCGTCGGATGCGGCATGTAGTACTTCGGCCGCCGCTCGGCAGGAATCAGCCAGTGCCGCGTCAGCGGCGTGCCCTCGAACATGGGCGGCCCCTGGACGAAGCTCTTCTCCCACTTGTCGAAGTCGATCGTGCCCGGGAACGGCGTGAGCATCACGAACTGCGCGAACGTGATCTCGGCGGCCTCGGCCAGCGCGGCCGTAGCGTCGAACGTCGCGGCCGTGTCCGACGGTAAGCCGAAGATGAACGATCCGAGCACGTGAACGCCGTGCTCCTTGAACGCACGCAGCCGCTTCGCCAGCTCGTCGCCGGCAAAATTGAAGTCCTTGTAGATGTCCTTCAGGCCCTCGGGCGTGACTGCTTCCACGCCGACGAGCGCGCCTTTGATGTTGGCCTTGCGCATCGCCTCGAGGAACTCCGCATCCTCAGCCGCTTCCATCGTGATCTGCGTGAAGAAGATCGTGTCCGACGGGAGCTTGGCGAGCTTCGCCATCAGCTCGAAGCGCTCGGCGCGCATCTCCTCGAGCTCGTGCAGATGCGTCTTGTCCGCGCGGCGCGCGGCCATCTCGAGGTCCTTCTTCGCCACGGGATAGAAGTTGTCGTCGGCGAGCGCCAGGAAGCGGAAGCCCTTCCGCCTGAGCTCGACGATTTCCTGGAGGACCGCGTCGACATTGCGCATGCGCGGCTCCTGGCCGTCCGTGCGCCACACGGAGCAGAAGGAGCAGTGCTTCGGGCAACCGCGGACGGTCTGCACCGAGGCCCACATGTACTTGCCGGCCGGCAGCAGATCCCATCGCGCCGGATAGAACTGATCGCCGGGCACACGGCCGCCTTCGTACTGGGCCTGCAGATTGCCGGCGACCGCATCTTCGATGACGCGGCCCCACACCAGATCGCCGTCACCACGAACGATGGCGTGGCCCTGGCCAACCTCACGCGATTCCTCGGGGAACAGCGTGGCGTGAATGCCGCCGTAAATGACGGTAGCGCCCGCGGCCCGGGCGGCGCGCCCGACCTCGTATCCGCGCAGGGCGTTACCGGTATGCACGCTGATGCCGACGATGTCGCCCGGCTTGACCTGCGACATGTCCATCCGCTCGAGCGTCTCGTCAACCAGAATGGGATCGCCGAACTTGCGAGGAGTAGCGGCGGCCAGCACAAACAGCCACCGGGGCGTGATGACCGCGATGCCGAACGACACGTTGCTCGGATTGACTAAAAAAACCCTCATTCAACCTCAGCTCTTTAGACGCCGCGTCCCCTGGCCTAGCCCACACTGCGGATCAGGCCGCCGTCTACCTGGAGGGACGCACCTGTAATGTACCGCGCGGCGTCGGAAAACAGAAACACGGCCGCATTGGCAAATTCGGACGGTTCGCCGTACCTGCCAAGCGGGATCGTCTTCGAATACGTGGCTCGCACGTCGTCGGCCGAGGCCCCGGACGCCTTGCCGCGGATGGTGTCGAGCTCGATGATGCGGTCGGTCGCGATGCGGCCCGGCAGCAGGTGGTTGACGCGGATGCCGTCAGCCGCGAGCTCGTTGGCGAGCGTCTTGGACATCGCGGAGACCGACGACCGCACGATGTTCGACAACGCAAGGTTCGGGATCGGCTCCTTCACCGCCGACGACGTGGACACGACGATGGCGCCGCCGCCGCGCGTCTTCATGGACGGCACCGCCAGGCGCACCATCCGGATGGCGCTCAGCACGAGGAGTTCGAACGCGCCCTGCCACGCTGCGTCATCGAACGAGAGCGCCATGCCGGCCGGCGGTCCGCCCGCGTTCACGAACAGCAAATCGACACCGCCGAACTTCGACGCTGTCCGCTCGTGCCATGCGCCGATGGATTCGACCGATCGCACGTCGAGCGGCGTGGCCAGAGCGGTCGATCCGGTCTCCGCCGTAATTCGACACGCCGCGTCCTCGATCGCCTGGGGTGCCCGTGACGCGATCGACACCGATACGCCCTCGGCGGCCAGGCCACGCGCGACGGCGTAACCGAGCCCGCGGCTCGCGCCCGCCACCATCGCGACCTTGCCCTTCAACCCGAGATCCATTCAGCCCCCTGCTGCTTCGCGGTCCATTGCAGGACCTGGTCGAGTGCCGCGCGCGTCGAGGCATCGAGCACGGCGCCCGGCGCGCGCGTCGATCCATCCGCGAGCACGCCGCGGCGGCGGAACACTTCCTTGCGTATCGCCATGCCGATGCCTTCCTGGAACTCGAATCGCATCAGCGGCACGAACCGGTAGAAGACGTCGGCAGCTTCGTCGACCTTGCCCGCCCGGTACAGCGTGACGACTTTCACGAGCACTTCCGGGTACGCGAAACCCGTCATGACGCCCGCCGCGCCGGCCATGAGCTCCTCGATCAGGAACACGCCGCCGAGTCCGCCAAGAATCGCGACATTCGTGTCACCCGCCGCGGCGAGGATGCGGGTCGTCTTGAATGGCGTCGGCGGATCCTCGAGCTTGATGGTCCGCGCGCTCGGTACTTCCTTCGCAATCCTGGCCAGCAGGGCGGGTTCCATCGCGAACCCGGAAATCGGCGGGTAGTCCTGCACGACGATCGGCAGGTCAACGGCGTCGGCCAGCGCCTTGTAATGATTCACGACCGACTCGGTGTTGAGCTTCAGCGCCCGCGGCGGGCTGACCATCACGGCCGCCGCGCCGAGCGACTTCGCTTCGCGCGTGTACTCGACACAAGTTCTCAGGCCATCCGCGGACGCGCCGACGATGACCTTCGCGCGGCCGGCCACCTGCCTCACGACCGTATCGACCACGAGGCGCCGCTCGCCTTCATTCAGGCGTGAGACCTCACCGGTCACGCCGAGCGCAGTCACGCCGTTGACACCGGCGCCAACGATCAGGTCGACAACACTTTTCAAACTCTCGGTATCGACGTCCCCCCCGCCGCGGAACGGTGTCGGGAGCACCGAGTAGACGCCCTCAAACGCCAATCATTGCCTCCAGAACGACTCAAAAGCGTATCACGTCGGCGTCACTCGCTTAGAATCCAAGGCACTTTGGCATCACTCATCATCGGCGTCGCTGGCGGGTCCGGATCGGGGAAAACCACGGTCGTTCGCCGGATTATGGAGGCATTAGGCGAGACGGACGTCGTCGTCCTCGAACACGACTCGTACTACCGCGATCATCCCGAGCTCCGGCTCGAGGAGCGCGCGGCGCTCAACTACGATCACCCCAACTCACTCGACACGGATTTGATGGTCGCCCACCTGCGCGAGCTGCGGGCCGGCCGCACGGTCGACATTCCCGTCTACGACTTTTCCCTGCACGCGCGCCGAGCCGAAACAACGCCCGTCCGTCCGGGCTCGGCCATCATCGTCGAGGGCATCCTGATCTTCACGGACAAGGCGCTGCGGTCGCTCATGGACGTGAAGGTGTTCGTGGACACGGACGACGACACGCGATTCATCCGCCGGCTCCAGCGCGACGTCGCGGAGCGCGGCCGAACGGTCGACTCAGTCATCGATCAATATCAGGCCACCGTGAAGCCGATGCACCTGGAGTTCGTGGAGCCGAGCAAGCGCTACGCGGACGTGATCATTCCCGAGGGCGGGGAGAACAAAGTGGCGGTGGAGATGTTGATGTCGATGATCAAGAGTTTGGCGAGGTGACGGGAATTTGGTGATTTCGAGATTTGGCGATCTGGTGATCTTGAAGAACGGCCTTCAATCACCAGATCACCAAATCATCACATCACCAATTACTTGATCACATTCAGCGTCACGTCCAGCTTGATCACTTCCCCGCTCGTCTTGTCCGTCGCGGCCGTGTACTGAATCGTCTGGCCGTCCTTGAGAATCAGGCGGTTGCTTGATGTGAACGACTGATAGCGCGGCAGCCGAACGCCCTGCGCGTACTGCACCTGCTCGGGCGAGTCGCTGAGCAACTGGCTGTCAGTCACCGCCAGACTCACGCTGTAGATTCCCGCTGATGGGTCGATTACGCGGGCCTGCGCTCTGATGTTCGTCCCGAACTGTTGATACTGATACGACGTCGTCGGCGACGACTTGTCCTGATTGAAGGTGGTCGTCGGTACCGGCACGCGTGCGCCGGTCTGAAGGTCAGTGGACTCTCCATCCCTCTCGCCCGAACCGGGAATGACCATCAACAGGAACGGGAGGTTCCCGGTCTTCTTGTCGCCGGTGAATCGGGAGAGGACGACCGTGAGCTTCACGGTTACGGGTACGACGACTTGACCCATCTGGGCCGTGGCCGCGCGCACTGAGGGCATCGAACTCACGATCAACCCCAGAGCCACGCAGGTTACAGCGAACAGTCTTGAAAACCTCACTTGGAGCTCCTTTCGGCCGCCTCGGCCGCAATTCGAAGAATCATTGGAGAGACGCCGAGCGGCAACCGCGGGTTCGGCACCACGAACAAGGAAATCGGACTCACCTCAACTTTCGGAACCTCGAGGACAGGCACTTCGAACAAGGCCGTAGACTCAGTGGAGTCAACGGCAACGTCCGACCGATCGATCCCTACATGCAGCCGGCGCAGCAGCTCAGGCTGATCCGTGAGGACTTCGAGGAACGGATCCGACTTCGCCGCGATTGTTTGAAGCGCAGGACTCACGCGCCGTGGCGCCACCCGCGGTGTGGAGGAAGTCACCACGAGCGGCGCCACCGGCGGTCGCGCCGGGTCTGAAGACCCGGCCTCCTGTGACCCGCCCGAGGGCGCGACACTTGCGACGGTGGCGGCCGGACTCACGGGCTCCGTAGCCTGACGGGGCCACATCACGACGGCTGCGATCGTCGCGGCGAGGCCCGCGGCGAACGGCATCGCCAGGCGCCAATTGAATCCCCAGTACGGCCGCCGGATCTCTTCGACACGCTCACGCACGCGGACCGCAAACTCAGGCGAGACGGCGACGTCCGCAAGCTCTGCTCGAAGCGGTTCGAGCTCATCCGCCAACCGCTCGCGCACGCGCTCGGCGAAATTCCGGGACACCGTCACGCGTCCGAGCTCGTCTCGAAGCTGGACAATCGCGTCAATGGGATCGTGAGCGTCCTGATTCATCGCAGTAACTCCTGCAACATCTTCCGGGCCTCGAAGAGCCGCGACTTCACGGTACCTTCCGGCGCTTCGACGATTGCCGCGACTTCCTTGAGACCGTGCTCTTCGATCGATGCGAGCACGACGACAATCCTGAGCCGCTCCGGCAGCTGATCGATCGCCTTCCACAAACGCTCGGACCGTTCTCTCGCGAGCGCGGCGGCTTCGTGGCTCGGCTCGAAGTCCGGCACCGCCGCCCGCTCTTCACGGACAGAGCGGCGCTTCTCCCCGCGGCGGTGATCCAGCGCAAGCCGCCACGCGGTGCGCGCAAGCCACGCACGAAATCTCTCTTTGTCGCGCAGGTCGGCGAATGCCCGGTGCGCTCGCACGAACGCCTCTTGCGCGACGTCCTCGGCATCCTGCCGTTGGCGAAGCACCGAATAGGCGACACGGAAGGCGAGGTTCGACGAGTCCGCCAAGCGGGCCTCGAACTCCTCGGTCAGGCTTGGTGCTGTCTCGCTTGTCACTGCCCCGAGGGCCTGCGGCAGCCGGTCGGCCAGGTCATTCATCGGCGCTCAGCATAAAGACTCCGCCAGTGACCTGGCGGTTCAGGCTTCGCGGTTCCGGGTTCAGAGCGCAGGGTTCCGGGTTCGCCATTTCGGTTCCACATTCGCCGCAAATAGCTCAGGGTTCGCCTGCCTGGAACCGGGAAACCCGGAACCAGACAGGCGAACCCTGGAACTCTGAACCCTGCGCCCTGAACCGGCTGTATCTATCGGTAAAGCACGTAATTCTGCGGAGGCAGCTCGAGCACCTGCACGAACTGCGGCTGCCCGATCGGCGTGAAGGTGTCGCCGACAAGCTTGCCGATGACGACGCGGTAGCGTCCGGGATCGGCCTGCGGGCCACCGCGACCGCCGCGGCCGCCCTGCTGAACCCCCGCCGGCGGACCGGCCGGCGCCCCTGCGCGTCCGGCGCCCTGCGCGCCGGCGCCCTGGCCACCAGCACCTTGCCCGCCTCCGCCCTGCCCCTGACCAGCCTGAGCCCGAGCTGCTGCAAGCTCGCGTGCCTCGCGCGCTTCGCGATCCTCTATGCGCTCGCGCTCCTCGTCGGTCGAGGGCCCTTCGGCCAGCGCGGCGCCCGGGCCGCCCGCGCGGCCCGTGCCCGCATCGACACCGAGATTCCAGTACGTCCGGTGCAGGCCCGTGGTCTTGTCGAGCGTGATCCGGCGCACCTGCGTGCCCTGTGCGTTCAGGATGTTTGCCACGAGCGTCGTGTTCTCGGGCAGCGTCTCGCGCACGTTGTAGGTGAGCACGGCGCCGTACGGCGGATTCTGCATCACGTAGTTGCCGCCGAGCTGTCCGAGACCGGCCGATCCGTCCTGCGCGAGCCCCCACGGCTGGAACTGATACGCGTGCCGCATCGGGAACAGGCGCGCCTCCTCGCCCATCGCCTGCGCGCTGATTTCACGCAGCGCCGAATAGTCGTCGAGCACCCAGAAGCCGCGGCCGAAGGTCGCCATCACCAGATCGCTCTCGCGCTTCTGGATCTGGATGTCGCGCACCTGCGCGGGCGGCATGCCGCCCTTGAGTTTCACCCAGTGCGAGCCGCCATCCACCGTGAAGAAGAGCCCGAACTCGGTGCCGGCAAAGAGCAGATTCGGCGCGATGTGATCCTGCTGAATGGTCCAGACGTCATGCATCGCAGGCAGGTCGCCCGTGATGTTCGTCCAGGTGCGCCCGCGATCGACGCTCTTCACCACGTACGGCTTGTAGTCGCCGCGCTGCCAGTTGTTCAGCGTCACGAACATCACATTCGCATCCACCGGTGAGGCGAGCACGTCGGAGACGTACGCCCACTTCGGCACGCCCGGGAAGTCCTCGATCTTCCGCCAGTTCCTGCCGCTGTCTTCCGTGATCTGAACGAGGCCGTCGTCTGTTCCGATGATGAGCAGATCCTCGAAGCGCGGCGACTCGTCGATCGACACGATGTTCGAGAGCGCCGTCGTCGATTCGTGCAACGCGATCGAGCCGTCCGGCCACACTTTGCCCATGATCGGCAGCGCCCGCCAATCGAGGTTCCGCGTGAGATCCGGGCTGATGCGCGTCCACGAGGTGCCGCGATCGTCGGTGCGGTAGAGGTACTGGCTGCCCCAGTAGAGGCGTGTCGGAGAGTGCTCACTCGTGATGTACGGCGCGTCCCAGTTCGGACGATCGCCGCCGGGACCACCGCCACGTCCGCCGCCCTGGCCGCCGCCACGACCACCACCGGCTGCCGCCGGCTCGGGGGCGGGAGCAGGCGCGGGCGTCGTTCCGTACAGATAAGGCGCGCTCGCGAAATTCGGACGGATGCTGGTCTGCCGTCCCGTGCGTCGATCGAATCGGACTGGGTTTCCATCCTGCGAAGACGCATAGACGATGTTCGGATCGCCCTGATCGTGACGGGCGAAGAAACCGTCGCCGCCGTTGACGATGTACCAGTCGCTGGTGCGAATCCCGAGCGTGTGCGTCGTGCGCGACGGTCCGCAAATCGAGAAGTTGTCCTGCGTTCCTCCGCAGACCGTGTAGAACGGCTGTTCGTTACCGGCTGACACCCGGTAGTACTGCGTGATCGGCAGATTGGCGAAGAACCGGACCTGCGCGATGTTCTCGGTGCCGCGCTGCCCCGGATTCGCGTAGATCTTCGAGAGGTCGTACGTCTCATACACGCCGCCGTCGTTGGCGAGGAGCAGATGCTCCTTGTTCGTCAGATCGAAGATCACGTCGTGATAGTCGACGTGAATGCAGTTCGCGCCGCAGCCCTGCGGATCGATGCCGACGTTGGACCAGGTTCGGCCGCCGTCGCGGCTCCAGCCGATGAAGGTGTCGACGGACCAGATGGTGTCCGCCTGCCACGGGTCGACGAAGATCTCAGAGTAGTACGCCGGGCCGCCGCCGCGATACGTCGACATGCGGGTCCACGTCACGCCGTTGTCTTCGCTACGGTAGAACCCACGACCGTCGTCTGCAGTCGGCGCCGGTGGCAACGCCGGCGGGGCGGCCGCCGCCGCGGCCGCCGGTGTTTCGGGCGGCGCACCCCGTCCAGCCGCTCGGCCCCCGCCTTGGCCTCCACCCTGTCCGCCGGCGCCGCGTCCACCGCCGCGACCGCCGGGCTCAGCATCGATCCCGAGCTTCGCATCGATCAACGCGTACACCCGTCCCGGCTTCTTCGGATCAACAGCGAGCGCAATGCGTCCGACCTCGCCCGGCGGCAGTCCCGCGGTGAGTTTCGTCCACGTCTTGCCCGCGTTCATCGTCTTGAACAGGCCGCCGTCGGGACCGCCACCAATCATCTGCCCCACGTGGCGCATGCGCTGATACGTGCCGGCAAACATGATGTCGGGATTCTTCGGGTCGAAGACGATGTCAGAGAACCCTGTCACATCGTTCACATGGAACGCGCGGCTCCACGTCGCGCCGCCGTCCGTCGTCTTGTAAATGCCGCGCTCACCGCCACCCTCGGGGCGGAACAGCGGGCCCTGCACGGCGACGAACACCGTGTTCGAGTTGCGCGGGTCGATGGCGATCTTGCCGATGTGCTCGGAGTCGGCCAGGCCCACGCGCTTCCAGGTCTTCCCGGCATCCGTCGACTTGTAGAGTCCGGTCCCGAAGTGCGCGCTTCTCTGGCTGGCGTTCTCACCCGTGCCGAGCCACACGACATTCGAGTCCTTCGGATCGACGACGACGCAGCAGAGGTTGAAGCCCTCGACTTCGCCGGATTCCCTCTTCGGGAAAATTTCCTCGAACGTGACGCCACGGTTCTCGGTCTTCCAGAGACCGCCGAACGCCGACGCCACGTACCAGACGTTCGGGTTCTTCGGATCGATCTCGACGTCCTGCACGCGGCCGGTCACGAGCGGCGTGCCAATGTTTCGAATCTTGAGACTCGCGAAAACGTCCGCGTTCAACTGGCCGGCGGCGGACGGCGCTTGGCGGGCGCTGAGGGCCGCGGTCAACACAATCAGGGCGGAAAGCACGACGACGTGGACACGTTTCATGGGGTTCTGCTCCAGAACAAACGACTTCGCGGGGGATTCTATCTTTTTTTGTCCGGGGGCTTCGCCCCGCGGCCCCCGCCACGCTTACTCGCGGGGACCCAGACGCCCCGCGCCGTTCGCGTGCGGTCCTCGCTGGCCGCTCGTGCCGTCTGATTCGGAGATAATTCAGCCCGTGCCAGCGGCAGGCAAGAAGTGGCTCTGGACTGCTGTCGCGATCCTCGTCGTCTGGGGCCTTATCGGCGCGTCCCAGGGCAAGGGCGGCCTGCCGCCGATTCGTGAGGGCGGCACGAGCGATCTCGTCATGTACCGCGCGATTGCGACGCGCGTCGCCGCTGGCGAGAGCTATTACCCAGTGCTCGCCTCCGAACTTCCGGCGCGCGGGTACGCCATCAGGCCGGTGTTCAACTGGCGCCTCCCCACGCTGGTGTGGCTCAACGCACTGCCGCCGGCCCATCTCTGGGGTCGCATCCTTCTTGCTGGCGTCGGACTCCTCGGCATCATGGTCTGGCTCGTGACGCTGCATCGAACCTCACCGCGAGCGGTTCCCCTCGCGGTGCCAATCCTGCTCCTCGGCACCGCACCGCTGCTCACGATGGACGCTTCGGTGGATTTCTATGAAGTCTGGGCGGGTCTCTGCGTCGCCGCCTCGCTCGCAGCCAACGGTATGGGTTGGTGGAGGACAAGCGTCGCCTTGGGCGCGGGCGGGCTGTTCATCCGGGAGCTCGTACTTCCCTACGTGTTGATCATGGCGGCCGCCGCGTGGATCGAATCGAGGCGCCGCGAGGCCGTCACGTGGCTGGCGGCGGTTGCCGCATTCATGGCGTTCTGGGCGTGGCACCTGTCGCAGGTCCTCGGCGTAATGCCGGAAAAGGGACTGGAGAACGCCTGGCTCGTCGGAGGCGGCTGGCCGTTCGTGCTCGAAGCGAGCCACGCGTCGATTTTTCTGATGCTGTTCCCGGAGAGATTCGAACAGTACCTGGTGGCGCTCCTTGTCCCGCTGCTCTGGGCCGGAGGCTGGTACTGGGCGAACGGCACCGGCCGGCGCGTCGCGGCGACACTGACAACCTACTTCCTGTGTTTCATGATCGCCGGCCGTCCCGATAACTGGTACTGGGGCTTCATCGTCGCTCCACTCATTCCGTTGGCGGGGCTTGGGTACCTCCATGGACCGCGGAAGTCGCGACGCCGTCGGAGCGCGGCGCCGGCGTGAGGGCGGGGTTCTGGACGAACGCGCGACTGCTGACGACGGCGGTGCTGCTCGTCATGACCGCCGTCACGGCGAGTCCGGCGCAGGACTGGATCCCGTTTCAGGCCGCCGAACGCCTCGCGCGCGCAGCCGAATGGGAGGCGGTGTACCCGCCTGCTGGAGCCGGCAGTCTCTTCGATGTCACCGAGAGATACAGGGATGTTGCGCGGTCGATGATCTCGCAAGGCGGGCAACCCGCATTCGCGGGCGAGCTGCTGACCGCGTTCCTGTCGTCGCCGCCGGCTGCGTTCGCCGCGGTGCCGTTTTCTCGACTCTCGTGGCAATCAGGAACGCTGGCGTGGCGACTGACACTGGCCATCCCCGTCGTGCTTTCGTTGCTTCTGGTCGGCGCGTCGGCGACCAACCTTCAGTCACGCGCACGATGGTCATGGATCTGTCTGGCCGCGGCGCCTGTGCTCTGCTACGCCGTCTACATCGGGCAGCCGTCCAGCTTGCTGTTCGTCGTCGCTGCGATGTCGATGCTGCCGGCAACGCTGGGACGCGACATGGCGGGCGGCGTGGCACTCGGACTCGGTGTCATCTTCAAGGCGACTCCTATCCTCGTGATCGCAGGACTCTGGATGTGTGGCCGACGGCGGCTCGCTGCCATCGCCGCGGCCACGGCCGCGATCGCCTGCGTTGCAACCCTGCCCTTCGTTGGCAACGGCTGGGCTGGTTTCTTTGCCACGGTCAAACGCCTCGCGACTGTGGGCATCAGCGATTGGAACAACGCGTCGTTTGACGCCGCACTGCTCAGGCTGACTGCGGGCACCACCAGTCTCTTCACTGAGCCGGGCACGCTCGTGATCGTGATGTCGTGGCTGCTACGGCTGGTCGTGGCCGGTCTCGCGGTGCGCGCCGTGATCGACGGCGGGCGCGCGCCCGCCCGGCGCGCAGCGGCGGTCTGGATCGGGTGGCTCGCCGCGACGCCGGTGCTCTGGCTCCACTATCTGGTGGCCCTTGTCCCGCTCGCGGGCGCCGCACCGGCGCGACGAGTCGATCCAGGTGCGCTTCTGGTTGCCGCGACAGGCATCGTGCTCGCCGGCCGTATTGCCGGCGTCGCGCCGGTGTTGTGCGGCATGGCGGCCTGCGGGGTCTGGTTGGCGAGCGCGGCGTGGTTGCTGTCCAATAGGTGCTGGAACACCGAATGACGCTGCCGTCGCTTCCGACGTTGCGAAACGCACTCCTCGAGCGCCGTAACTCCGACGGCGGATGGGGCTATTCGGCCGGCAGGACCAGCCGGCTCGAGCCGACGTGCTGGGCGCTGCTCGCTTTGTCCAAAGGCGCGGCCCGTCCGGGTTCGCTCGACGTCCTCCTGAAGTGGCCCATCGACAACGGCTGGCGCATTGATGTGCCCGGCGCTCCCGTGAACTACGCCTTCAATGCTCTCGCGGCCCTGACGCTGCTCACCTCACGCGATGGCCGGACGGAGGCAACGCAGGTCGCGACGCGGCTGCTCGACGTTCGTGGCCTCAAGTTCCCGCAAGGCAAGGAGATGCGGCAGGACAACAGCCTGCAGGCCTGGTCGTGGATCGATGGAACGTTCAGCTGGATCGAGCCGACCTGCCTCTGCCTTCTGCTGGCGAAGAAACTCCGGCGCGATCTGCCGGCCGCCGCAGTCGCCGATCGCATCGACATCGGCGAGCGCGTGCTGCTCGACCGCGCGTGCTCGGCCGGCGGCTGGAACTACGGCGGTTCGAATGTATACGGACAGGAGCTCTTTCCCTACGTCCCGACAACCGCCCTCGGACTGATTGCGATGCAGGATCGTGCCTCGGATGCAATCGTTCATCGCGCCCTCGAGTGGCTGCGCAAGGACGCCGCGTCCGAGCGCTCGGCGCACTCAATGTCGCTCGCAGCAATCGCGCTCGGGGTGCACGCTTCGCCGCTGCCGGCACTGATACAGTCGCTCACCGATCACGTGAAGACGATTGCTCCGGACGCCGGTGTCGTCGGCCTGGCGGCCTCGCTCTATGCCCTGTCAGGATCAACCCATGGCGAAGACGCGTTCAGGCTCTGACGTCTCGCGCCGGCAGTTCATCGCCACGGTGTCGCTGCCTCTTCTGGCCGGCGCCTGCGAGCGCATCCGTTTCGGCGGCTCGTCCGCCTCGCTGCCGCGATCGGTGGTCGGGCTGTTCCCTGCCTCGACGTATGCGGTCGATCTCTCCGACGTGATCTTCCGCGGCTTCCAGGATCTCGGCGTCGACCTTCGTGGCCGCCGGGTGCTGCTCAAGCCGAACATGGTGGAGTACGAGCCCGGCACCTCGATCAATACGAATCCCCTCGTCGTCGCGGGAGCTGCGGTTGCATGCCGCCGCGCCGGCGCCGCCTCGGTCACCGTCGCGGAAGGCCCCGGCCATCGGCGCGACATCGAGTACCTGCTCTCGGCGACCGGCCTCGCGAATCACCTGCGTGAGCTGAAGCTGCCCTTCACCGATCTCAACCACGATGACGTGAGGATGGTGCCGATCGGCAACGGATTCACGAAGCTCCAGGAAATTGCCCTGCCCGCGACGCTCCTCGCCTCGGACTTCGTCATCTCGATGCCGAAGCTCAAGACACACCACTGGGCCGGCATCACCTGCAGCATGAAGAACCTCTTCGGCGTGGTGCCCGGCGCCGTCTACGGCTGGCCGAAGAACATCCTCCACATCCGCGGTATCTACGAGTCGATTCTCGATCTCACGGCCACCGTGCGCCCGCACTTCGCGATCGTCGACGCCATCACGGCGATGGAAGGCGACGGGCCGATCATGGGCAAGCCGCGGCCGCTCGGCTTCATCGCGATGGGCGCCGATCCCGTGGCGGTCGATGCGACATGCGCGCGCATCATCGGACTGGATCCGGCGAAGATTGGGTACCTGCACACCGCGGACGGCCTTTTGGGGAATGCGAACAATGCGCGAATCGATCACCGCGGCGAGGCGATCTCGCGGTATGCGACGCAGTTCGACCTGATCCCTGAAATGCGCTTCATGAGGCCTGCGTAGACGGATGACCGGGCAGTCCGCGGATGCAGTCGTCAATCTCGAGCGGCGAGACTGGCGGATGGCGATTGCTCTGGGTGCGGCCTTCATCGTGCTGACGCTCACGACGGTTTTCGTTGCGACCGCGTGCGGCAGCTTTCACGACGACGCGATCTACCTCAGTACCGCGAAGTCATTGGCAGAGGGTCGTGGCTACCATCAAATCAACCTGCCCGGCAGTCCGGCACAGACGAAGTACCCGGTCCTGTATCCACTGCTGTTGGCCGTGATTTGGAAGGTCTGGCCCAGGTTTCCCGAGAATCTGTGGCTGATGCAGGGATTGACGGTCTGCCTTGGAGGACTGGCGACCACCTTGATGTACGCGTACCTCGTTCGTTTCAGGTACGCCTCGCGTCAGTTGGCATTTGCCGCGACCGCCATTGCGGTGACGACCCCCCTGCTACTTTTCGTCAACAGCCGCCTGCTTTCCGAGATGCCGTTTGCGGTGCTGCTGGCCGCTGCGTTGTGGCGGGTGGAACTGGCCGTGCGCTCGCCCGCGAACTGGCGGTCGCAGGTGCTCACCGGTGTCATTGTTGGTCTCCCGTACCTTTGTCGGTCAGCCGGGATCGTTCTCCCTGTCGCAGCGCTGCTTGTTCTCGCCATCCGCCGTCGGCCACTGACCGCCACAATCGCTGGAATCGCGATCGCCGTAGGCCCTTGGCTGTATTGGAGCCTGACGGCGCTAGGACAATGGCAACAGGACAACTTGGTCGGTTACTACACGGACTACGTAGGGAGCTGGTCGGTTGTCGCTTCGGAGCCCGGGAGGTTCATAGGCTGGAACCTGGTCTACCTCCCCATCTCGACGTTCGGGACGAGTCTGCTCGGATTGCTGATGGGAACCAAGTGGCTCTTCGGCTGGAGACTGGCCACCATCCTGCTGCTTCTGGGAACTGCGACGTGGTTGCTCATCCTATGGCGGGCACTCCAGGTCCGGCTCCTCGCCGTGTTCCTTGCGTCTTACGGCGCACTACTTCTGCTTTGGCCCTGGCCCCCTGCCAGGTTCATCCTGCCAATACTTCCGTTTCTGCTGACCTTCGCCGGAGAGTCCCTGGGGCGACCTATTCGAAGAGCGCTGCCGACGCTGCACCCATGGGTCTTTCGGATTCTCGTGATCTTGATTCTCGGCAGCAACCTCGTCGTTGATTTCAAGATGGGTTCGGTCGTGAGGGAGACACAGTACCCATTCGCCGGCGTCCCGGACAGCACTGTCGAGTGGCGATCCTACGAATCGGTGTTCAGCTGGCTGAGGGCAAACACGCTTCCATCGGATCGCATTGCCTCCGCTCTGGACGGCATGGTCTTCCTCTACACAGGCCGCCAATCATTCAGACCGTTCCGTCACTACCCCGAACGGCTCTTCTATCTCGCAGAAGGTCCGAAAAGCGGAACCGCCGGCGAGGTGTGGAGCGCCCTCACGGGTAATCGAGCCAAGTTCCTCGTCGTGCTGCCGATCCCGGGCTTTGAGGCGGAACTGTCCTTCGCGGAACTGGTGGCGGAACTCAGGCGAACGTGGCCGGACCGTTTTGTCCCGAGATACGTCGGTCGCGACCCGAGGTTCATGGTGTTTGAAGTCCGGTGATGCGGGGCCGAACCTAGCGCCCTTGCGGCACTGCCCTCACTGCCTGCGACGGAAATAGCTACTTCGCCGGCGCCCGATAACCCGTCTGTCCTCCGATCACGATACCCTCGCGGCGCGAGCGGACTTCGACCTTGCGCCAGCCGCCATCGCGTGCGGAGTTCGTGGAGGTATAGCTGATCACGTACCGCCGGCGCAGATCCTCCAGGACGCGGCGGAACTCACCGGCGAGCGACGAGATCTCGAGCGGAAAGTACGACTCGCCACCCGACGCCTGCGAGATCTTCTCCAGCGTCTCGCGATCGACCTTCGGACCGAGACCGATCGAATAGATGGCGGTATTCGCGTCCTTGAGGAGGCCGAGCACGTCGGCCAGCTTGTGCTCAGATCCCGGTCCGGTGCCGGGATTGTCCTCGTCGCGGCCGTCCGTCATGACGACAACGACCCGCCGGCCGGCGACATTGCGCAGGCGCGACACGCTGTCGTAGAGCGCGTCGTAGAGCGCGGTCCCGCCGCCGCTCTGGTACTTCGCAATCGCGGCGGCTGCGCCCTCGCGATCGGTGGACAGGTCGTGCGTCATCGACGCCCGGTCCGCGAACAACATGACGCCGAGGGAATCCTTCGGCGGCAGCGCGTCGATGAACGACTTGGCCGAGTCGATCACGGCCGCCACGTCGCGTCTCATGCTCCCGCTCGCGTCGAGCACGAGCACGGCCGACACGGGCGCCGTCGATTCCTGAAAGGCCTCGACCTGCTGCTCGATGCCGTCTTCCGTGACGATGAGGTCCTCGAGACTGATGTCCACCTGACGGCGGCTCGTGTCACGAATCGTCAGCTCGATCTGCGGCCGCACCGGCGGCGGCGCGGGCGCGAAGTAGCCGGATCGGGCGCGCACCACGTGGGTCGGCGTGCCGGTCTTCACGGTGATCGCCCGCCACGTCCCGTCGAGCGCCTGATTCGACGGCGTGTACGAAATCACGTAGCGCTGCTGCACGTCGGCCGCGATCAGGCCGTGGACCTCCGTGAGCTGGAACTCACGCGCCGGAAAGAACGCCCGGCCCCCGGTCTCCGCCGCGAGGCGCTTGAGCAACCCCTCTCCCGTCAGCGACACGCCGGCGCTGCCGCCGATGCCGATGACGTAGACCGTCGCCTTCGTCTTCTTGATCGCGTCGAGCGCGCGCTCGAACGCCACGCTGCTGTGCTCGTCGTAGCCGTCCGTGATGAGCACGACGATGTGCCGGCTGTCGATCGTCCCGAGCGTCGCGGCCGCCGTCGCAAGCGCGTTCAGGATCGCCGTGCCGCCGCCCGGCTGGATGCCATCGATCGCATCGATGATGGTCTGGCGGTCGTTGGTGGGCCCGGTGACCGTGCCGACCACTTTCGTAAACGGCGCGATGATGACCTTGTCGCCCGGCCGCAAATGGTCCGGCAACTGCCGTGCGGCGTCGCGCACGAAGTCCATGCGCCGCGCCATGCTCTGGCTGCTGTCGACGAGCAGCGTGTACGTCGCTGGCTCGATGTCCGGCCTGGCCAGATCCAGCTTCTGGGGCACGCCGTCCTCGAGCACGGTAAAGTCCGCCGCCGTCAGGCCGTTGACCGGCCGGCCCGTCTTGTCCACGACGGTCGGCTCGAGCACGACGCTCGAGACGGAGGCCGCCTCCGACAGCTCGAGCGGCCTGAGGTACACCGAGTCGCGCGCGGATTCGCCGCTCGAGTCCGCGACCGACACGACGATTTCCCTCGGCAGGAACGGATTGTCGTCCACCCAGTCGATGGCGTACGGCGCACCGTCCTTGTCCTCGCCGACGAGCTTGCCGTCGACGAAGAACTGCACGACGCTCAGGACGGTGCCGGGCGCGGACGTGATGCGCGCGACGATGCGCGTGGCGCCGGCGACGCCGGTACGGCCGAGCGGCGACGTAATCTTTACGGTCAGTGCCTTCGGAGCGGGATTCTGCGCGGCGGGACGTACCGTACCGGCGCCGGCCAGAAGTACGGCCAGCACGCCGATCAATGCCCTGGTCTTCATGAGACCGATTCGTCGCCGCCTTCGATGAAGTACGTCGCGACGGCGGCGTCGAGAAGCGCGACGGTCAGCGCCTTGGCTTCGCCGAGATATTGTCCGAGCGCCAGCGCCTGGCTGATGAGATCGCGCGGATGGCAGCCGCGGAACGGGATGCCACGAGCGGTGTAGACGTTGTCGAGGAGGTGCCGGACGTGCGCGGGATCGTACGGAATGCCCCGCTCGATGCACGCCTTTTCGAAGATCCGGGCGTACTCGTCCGGCGTCGGGTTCTCGGCCCGGATCTTGTACTGGATGCGGCGCAGGAACGCCTCGTCCACCAGCTCGGCCGGCTTGATGTTCGTCGCGAACACCGGCAGCGTGAGAAACGGCACTTCGACCTTCTGTCCCGACTGTAGCACCAGGTAATCCACGCGGCTCTCGAGCGGGTGCACCCAGCGATTCAGCAGCGCCACCGGCGAACAGCGCTGGCGGCCGAAATCGTCGATCACGAGCACGCCGCCGTTCGCCATGAGCTGGAGCGACGGACGATAGATGCCGGACGTCTGGTTGTACGTGAGGTCGAGCGACTCCAGCACCATCTCGCCGCCGACCGTGACGAGCGGACGCCGGCAGCGTTCCCAGCGGCGGTCGTAGAGGTTGGTGGCTTCGAACGTCTCCGAGGCCCTGGGCCGGGGAAACGCGTCGTGATTGATCGGGTCGAACACCTGAATGATGGATCCATCGACCTCGATGGCGTGCGGAATCCAGATGTCTCCGTGCAGAATGTTCCGAATCGCCTGCGAGATGACGGTTTTGCCGTTCCCGGGCGGCCCGTACACGAAGAGGGACTGGCCGGAATTCACCGCCGGACCAAGCCGCTCCAGCATCTGCTTGCTCAGCACGAGGTGCGAGAAACCGCGCTCAACGTCGGCCCGCGAGACACGCTTCGGCACCGATTCGTCGAACGAATGCATGTACCGTCGGTACTGGTCGAGCGGCACCGGGGCGATGCCGACGTAGAGGCTGCGATCGAGGAAAATCGCGGCCCGTTCGCGGCCAAGCGTCGAGATCCGGTACTTGTACGTCAGGGGCCCGAGGGAGGTGCCGCCGACAATCTCGCACAGGCGCTCGGCCTTGAGCGTTTCCACCCCGGGCTCGATCGCCGTGAACGGCAGCCCGAGCCGCTCGGCCCACTCGGTCCCGGTCGCCTCACCCGTCATGTGAAGCGTCTTCACGAGCAGTTGCACGATCATGTCGAGGCGGAGACCCGTCGCCTCGAGCGAGGCCGGCATCGGAAGATCGGGCGAGCGGTAGGTCTGAGCGGTCAGCGTGCTCATCGGGGTATCCGTCTGGCGCCGGCCGCGAGCGTGCGTGCTTCGAACGCGCGCGTGCAGGCGGCCTCGAATGCCGGTGCGAGCCGGCACGCCTCGGTCAGCGCAGCCGCCGCCGGTCCGTAATCCTTCCGCGACAGCAGCAGGATGCCGAAGTTGTACTGCGCGGCGGCGCGGTTGCCTGACGCCATCAGCGTATCGCGGGCGTCGTCGAGCCGCCCGGCCGCCGCCTGCACGAGCGCGAGGTTGTTGCGAGCGATGCTCGAACCAGGGTCCCGTTCGAGCGCCGCGCGGCATCGCGCGAGCGCCTTCTGCTCATCCCCGTCGATGAGCGCGACGTAGCAGAGGTTGTTCAGCGCCCACGTGGCATCCGGCGCCAGGGTCAGAGCGCGCTCGAAGCTGGCGACGGCCTCCACGGGCTGTCCGAGCGCGAACTGGACGGTGCCGAGCGTATTGTGGGCGTCGGGGGACGTTGGCGCGAATGAAACCGCGCGGTGCGCATCCCCAAGCGCGGCGTCGGGCTGCCCGAAGTCCCTGCGGGCACGGGCGCGCGCGGCAAGCAGTATCGAATCACGGGGAGAGAGGTCGATCGCACGCGTCAGGAAGGCGATGGCGCGGTCGTAGACGCCGAGCCTCAGGTACTCGTCGGCGACGGCTTTGTAGGTGTCAGCGGCCGGCCGGCTGGCCTCGGCCTTGAGCGCGGCGGTAAGACCCGGGTCGGTCGATTCGAGGTCGCCGCCTGCCTGCACGCTCGTTTTGGAGGCTGCAGAAAACGGCGCACGGCGGGCGGCACACGCGCCACCCGCCGTGACGACCAAAATCAGAAGAACAGCGGACCGGCGATGCAGCTCAGTCCTCCCGGCTCAGTCGGCTCTTGCGCCGCTGTATGTACAGCAGGAAGAAGACACCGGCAAGCACGAGCAGAACAATCTGATACGTCTCCATTCGCAAGCTCCTTTGGCCGCACGCCGGCTACTGGCCGATCTGCTGATAAAACACCCGGACGAATTGAATGACGGCCGGCCCTAGTGTAACGACAAAGAAGGCCGGGAACAGCATGAAGACCAACGGGAAGACCAGCTTGACACCGACCTTCTGGGCCCGCTCCTCCGCCCGCTGCCGCCGCTTGGTGCGCGAGACGTCGGCGTGGGTGCGCAGGGCCTGCGACACGCTCGTGCCGAATCGATCTGTCTGGATGAGCATCGCCACGAGCGACCGGATGTCGTCCGTCCCGGTCCGGGCGGAGAGGTTTCTGAATGCCTCCATGCGCGGCTTGCCGGCACGTGTCTCGGTCACGACCAGACGGAACTCCTGCGCGAGCGCCGGGTACGAGATCTCGAGCTCGTCGGTGGACTTGATGATCGCCTGATCCATCGAGGACCCCGCCTCGAGACACACGATCAAGAGGTCGAGGAGATCCGGCAGCCCATTGTCGACCGCCCGCTGCCGCGCGCCGATCTTGCGGTGCAGCCAGAACCCCGGGAGCTGCGCGCCGAGGAGCGCGGCGACGATCGCCACGGGCCATCCCTGCCTGACCGGCAGCCAGATCAGCGGCAGCAGACCCACCACAATCGGTGAGATCACCTGTGCGAGCGTGTAGCCTGCGACGGGGCCCAGCGTGTAGATCCCCGCGCGCTGGAAGCGCCGCCTGAGCGCACCCAGTTCCTTCGGCGAGCGCGGCACGAGCCCGGTCAGCTGCTTGACGAACTTGGACTCTTCCGGCGTCAGCGAGACCTGCTCGAGGACAACGCCGGTGGCAGACGCCGTGACGGTCTTCATGAGCCGGCGCCGCTCGGGCGTGACGTCACGCAGGAGCCGCGATGCGCCCACGCCCGTGAGGAGCGCGACGGCGCCAAAGACGGCAGCGACGGTGAGCCAGAGGTCGGGAGTCACGTCAGTAATCAGTAATCAGTATTCAATATCCACGAGCTTGCGGATCCACAGCACGCCCAGCACTTGCAGGACGACGGCTGCGACAATCATCCGCTGCCCGAGCGCATCGTGCATCAGGCCGCCCAGGTGATTCGGGTTGAGCACGAACGTCGCGACGGCGAGGGCCGGCGGCAGCGCCCCGAGCACCCATCCCGTAATCCGGCCGTGCGCCGAGAGGACGGCCACCTGCCGTCGCACCTTGAAGCGCTCCCGAATCACGGAGCCGAGGTTGTCGAGCACCTCCGCGAGGTTGCCGCCCGCCTCGCGCTGCGTCAGCACCGCGGTGACGAAGAACCGCGCGTCGAGCACGGGAATCCTCTTCGCGAAATTCCGCAGCGCGTCCGGCAGCGTCAACCCGAAGTTCTGCTCGTCGAACAGGATGCGGAACTCGGTGCCGACCGGGGCCGCGATCTCGTCGGCCACCATGCCGAGCCCGGTGGGCAGCGCGTGACCGGCGCGAAGCGCGCGCGCGACCAGGTCGATCGCTTCGGGGAACTGATCCTCGAACTTGCGCAGCCGCTTCGCGCGCTTCCAACGCACCCAGAGGTACGGGATGCTGCCGGTCAGAACGCCTGCGATCGCTGCGAGCGCGGTGATCTTCGCGAACAGCAGCGTCAACCAGAAGCCGAGCACGCTCGCGCATCCGATGAGCAGGACGTACACGCTCACGGTCATCTTGACGCCGGACTGATAGAGGAAGTGCTGCACCGGCCCCGCGACACGCAGCCGCACGAGCATCTCGTTCACCGAGCCGACCGAGCTCATCGACTCTTCCGGCTTCAGCACCTCGGGGCGCCGGTCGCGGCGCTGGCGCTTCGGCTGCAGCCGCGCGAGCATCAGGTTCTCGTCGCGCATGACCGCGACGTAGTACGCGCCCCAGATGATGAGGAAGACGCCGACGAAGACGATGGAAGGCAGCAGCATGGACGATCTACCGGACGACTTCGAGGTGCTCGAACAGGTCGGCCGGCAGTTCCGCACCGGACGCGATCAAGCGCTCGCTCACCTTGGGACGGACGCCAGTCGATCGGAACCGGCCGGTGACGCGCCCCTGGGGCGTCAGGCCGGTGCGTTCGAACAGGAAGATGTCCTGCATCGCGATGACGTCACCTTCCATGCCGGTGATTTCGGCGATCTGGGTGACGTAACGTCGGCCATCGGACTGCCGCGCGATCTGGACGATGAGGTGGATCGCGGAGGCGACCTGGTTCCGGATGGCGCGCTCCGGCAGGTTGAGGTTCGCCATGGCCACCATCGTGTCGAGCCTGTACAGCGCGTCGCGCGGTGTGTTGGCGTGAACGGTCGTGAGCGATCCGTCGTGGCCGGTGTTCATGGCCTGGAGCATGTCCAGCGCCTCGTCACCGCGGACCTCGCCCACCACGATGCGGTCGGGACGCATACGGAGGGCATTGATGACCAGCTGCCGCTGCCGTACCGCGCCCTTGCCTTCGATGTTGGCCGGCCTGGTCTCGAGACGCACGACGTGCCGCTGGCGCAGCACGAGTTCGGCGGCGTCCTCGATCGTGACAATGCGCTCGCGATCCGAAATGAAGCTCGACAGAATGTTCAGCAACGTCGTCTTGCCGGCGCCCGTGCCGCCTGACACGAGGATGTTCAGCCGTCCCGCCACTGCCGCCTTGAGAAACGTCAGCATCGGCTGCGTCAGCGACTGGCTGCGCACGAGGTCCGAGCCGCCCAGCTTGTCCGTCCGAAAACGGCGGATGGAAAGTACCGGACCGTCGATCGACAGGGGCGGAATAATCGCGTTCACGCGCGATCCGTCGAGCAGGCGCGCGTCCACCATCGGGCTCGACTCGTCGATGCGGCGGCCGACCGTGCTGACGATGCGCTCGATGATGCGCATGAGGTGGCGGTCGTCGCGGAACACCGCGGCCACGGGCTCGAGCACGCCGTGTTTTTCGATATAGATCTGGTCGTACCGGTTCACGAGGATGTCCGAGATGTCCGGATCGACGAGCAGCGCCTCGAGCGGACCGAGGCCGAACAGCTCGTTGAGAACATCGACGATGATCGCTTCGCGCTCGTAGAGGCTGAGCGGCGTCTTCTCCGTCTCCTTCTCCAGCAGCGAAGCGATGACCGATCGGATTTCCGGCTCGGCCTCGGTGCGGCGCACCTGCGACAAGCGTTCGAGGTTCAGACGGCCGAGCAGCTGCTCGTGCACGCGCTGCTTGACCTCTTGATACTGGGAGTGGCGGGCTTCCGCGCCGGATCTGATCGGCAACATCAGAAGATGCCTCCGGCCCTACGTTTCGGCCGCGCGGTGGCGGCAGCCGCGGCTTCCTCCGGCGCCATACCCGCCAGCTTGCGGGTCAAATCCTGAATCGCGGATGCGAGCCGGCTGTTTGGTTCCGCCACGATCGGACGCCCGACGTTGGCGGCGGCCACGGCGCGGCGATAGTCGCTCGGCAGCACGGCCCACACCGGCAGGCCGCCGACGCGTTCGATGTCGTCCTGTCCGATGTCCGCGCGCGCGTCGTAGCGGCTCACGACGGCGCCCACGCGGTCCTTGCCGTAGCGCTGGCGCAGGAGCGACGCAATCTGCGAGGCCCGGCGAACGGTCGGCAGCTCCTGGTTCAGCACCAGACACACCGCCGAGACGGGCTCGATCGAATCCACCACGCCCAGATCGGATCGCGGCATGTCGAGCACGACGTAGTCGTACTGCGACGAGAGCCGTTCCAGAAGCTGCCGGAGGTCACGCCCATCCGGGTGCTTCACCGACGGTAGCGCGGGCGACGCGAGCACATCGACGCCGCTCTTCGCCGTTGCGACCAGACTTCGCATGAAGGTGCCGTCGAGCCGATTCACGTTCTCGAGCGCGTCCACAATCGAGAATCTCGGCTCCACGCCCAGGAACAGCGCCGCATCACCGTGTCCGGTGATGTGCATGTCCACCATCAGCACGTTGGCGCGCCGGCCCGCGGCGAGCAGCGCGGCCACGTTGATTGCGAGCGTGGTATTCCCCACGCCGCCCTTGGCCCCGATGAACGCGAAGGTGCGACCGCGTCCGGCGGTCGCGCCCTCTCCACCCGAGAGACGCTCGACGGCGGCACGGAGATCCGCCGGCGACACGGGATCGGGCAGCGCTTCAGTGACGCCGGCGCGCATCGCCGCCAGCATGATGGCGGGATCGAGCTGGGGAACGACGATGACGACACCCGTCCGGGGATGACGCCGCTTGAACGCCGCGAGCTCCTGCGGAAATCCCGCCTGGCCGCGGAGATCGACGACGAGCACATCCGGAACACTCTTGCCGCTCTCGAGCGACGCGATATCAGCGGCCGACACGACACTGAGGCCCGCGCTCCGCGCGAGCGCACCCAGCTGCCGATCATCGGCCTCGACTATGACGATACTGGCTGCCACTGACTCCTCTGACTAACTAACGAACCAAAATAATCGCCTGCAGAAACCCGGACTGGGGGCCAACCGTGCCACCACCACCTACCTGCAGGAGGCCTGCCGTGGTGACGAGGCGCCCAACGATGGCCTTGTTAGCGTCGTCCCAGCCTTCCACAAAGAAACCCATGATGTTCGAGATCGGAACGGTGGTCCGGCCGTTCTGGTTGGCGTACACCACGGCTTCGGGGTTGATGAGCGGAACTGCGACTATCCTCGGGCTCACCGAGAACGCACTGCCTGCCACGCCGCCCCTGCCGCCATTCATCGCGGCATCCCAATAAGCGGTGGGATCCTGATTGAAGAGCGAGTCGGCGTCGCCTTGCGGCTCATCGGCCACCGCCTGCTTCGAAGGACCGACCTTCTCGCCGGGTTCTGTGCTGAACTGGAGATCGTCACCAATCTTGTAGGTGATACCGACGCACCCCTTGATGTTCTCCTTGTACGTCTTGCCGCCCGCGCCTCCCAACGAAAGCGCGCCGAACCAGCCTCCAACAAATTGAAAATCGTTCTGGTCTCCGACCTTCAGCATCAGCTGGCGCCCGTAGTCGACGGAATAGCTCTTGTCGGGATTGAATGGGAAGAAGCCCGTGCCGGTGCTGCTTGTCGTTGGCGCAATGTAACGGTCGGGCTCAATGATGGACGGATCGACGATGATGTTCCCCCCGACCTTTATGTACTTGTCGTAAACCGAGTTCGGAGTCCAGGCCACCGGAGGCAGCGGCCACCGCTCTTCCCATTTGTCAACGACGGCCCACGGTTTCAGACAATCGGTCGAGTTCGCAACAGCCACTTTCGCGATAGCCATCGCCCGGACGCCTTGCTGGCCGAGCCCGACCAGCTGCCCAAAAATCGTGGGCAACGGATTGCCGTGCGAAGCATCGCGGTACACATCGACCCGGATGCAGTTCGAACTCGCGTCATCTGGACACGCTGGGAACGTGATGTCGGTGGTGATGTTGACGACCGGCTGCTGTCCCCAGACGGGATGGCTCATCACCACCTGGTACGCACTGGTCTTCGCGGGCCCCGAATTCGAAAAGTCACTCGGGTTGTCGAACGCGAGCGCAACCGCTCCGGCCAGGGCCGCGGCGTCCGCCGCGTTCTGCGCCTGACGCCGCGCCGTCCAGAGCACGCCGTAGTCGATGACAAAGGTCGAAAACGCCATCAGCGCGAGCAACGCCAGCGCGACGTGCACGAGCACGGCGCCCCGTTCGGATGCGTGAGCTGTTGTCGTCTTCGTCATGGCTACACCGCCCTCGGACTTCACACTTCAGACTTCGAACTTGCTGCTACCGCCCGCCCCCTCTTCCCTGCGGAACGTCGAGCAGGCCTGCTCCACCGGAAAGGAAATCCCCGACGCCGCCACCGCCCCGTCCGCGGCCGGCCGGCGGCCGCACGCTCGGCAGCGGCGGGACCTCGTCCGGATCGAGCGGCCGCACGAGGCGCGGCGTAATCAGCACGAGCAACTCTCTGCGCTCCGTACGATTCGCCTTCGTCTTGAAGATCGTGCCGATGATCGGAATCTTGCTCAGGTACGGAATGTTCGCGCGATCTTCCTGTCCGATGTTGTCGAGCAGACCGGCGATGGCGAACGACTGGCCGTCGCGAAGCTCGATTTCCGTCTCCGCGTAGCGCGTCGTCAGAGCCGGCACGCGCGTGCCCGAGTTCGTGACGCCGTTGGCGAAGTCCAGGGCGCTCACTTCGGGACGGACGTGAAGGCGAATCACGTCGCCCGCGATCGTCGGCTTGAACTTCAGCTTGACGCCGTACTCTTTCCACTGGACGCTGCTCGCGCCAAGGCCCGTCGAGAAGACCACTGGCACTTCGCCGCCGGCCAGGAAGCTCGCCTCCTGCCCGTTGTAGGCGATCAGGTTCGGCTCGGCGAGGCTCTCGAACCAGCCGTTCTGCTCGAGCGCGCGAACAACGGCGCCGATGCCCTCGTTGCGCTGGAAGAAAAACAGATTCAGGTAGTCGGCGAAGACCAGGCCCTGGACGGACTGTGACCCGCTGTTCGCGTTGTCTTCGAAGTTGGGCGCTGAGAACTGCCCCGTCGTACTTCGCGCGGTGAACCCGGTGCGCGTCGTAAACAGACTGGCACCGAGCTCGCGCACCTGGCGGCTGTTCACTTCGGCGAACCGCACCTGGAGCATGACCTGCTGGCTGCCGCCGCCACCCGGCACCTGCAGCATGTTGATGACCTTGGTATTCGGCGTGCTCAGCTCGGCGATCTCCGCCGCGCGCAGCATGATCGTGTTGCTCGAGACGCGGCCGGACAGAATCACCGCGCCCTGGAGCACGTCGATCGTGATGTCTTCACCGGGAAATAGCGCCTGCAGGCGCGTCTGCAGGTTCGTCGTTGCCGGACTGACAACGAGCTCGTACTCGACCCGGCGCCCGCCGACCCACACAAAGAGGCTGGTGATGCCGGCCTTCTTGCCGTGAATCATGATTTCGCGAAGCGAGATGCCGACGGCGTCGGCAATCTCCGGGTCCGTGATCATGATCGTGTCGACGTCGGCCGTGAAGTCGAGCGGCAGTGAACGGCCGGTCGTGAGGAGCAGGCGTTCGACGGCCGGACCCGCCTGTGGCTGGGCCTGGGGCGCCGGAAGTTGCGCCGACTGAACTGCGCCAACGGAAGAACCGTCACCAAGCGCGAGAACGAGCGCGGCCGCGGCCGCGATTATCCGCACGCTGGCGGCTGTTGTGCGTCGCATCTCAGTCATTTCTTGATGATCTGCTCCTTGCTTGACGTCCCCATGATCACGCGGATCGACGACGGCCTCGGCGGCGGTGGCGGCGCGGCAGGCGGCGGCGCTGCGGCGCGCGGCCTTCCGGTTGGCGCGGGCCGCGGCTCTGCCACAGCCACACCCATCAGGCCCGCCACTCGCGCGCCTGAGGTCACGACCTGCTCGGTATCCATCGGGTTTCTGAGCGCAAGCGTGACCTGGCCTTGCGACGTCGCGAGCGTCAAGCGCTCCGCATCCGCCGGGGTCAGCGCCAGCGTCACCAGCGGCGGGTTCGTCGCGGGCTTGCCCTCGCGCGCCTGGTTCGTGTCGGTGCTCGGACCGGTGCTGAGCACCAGAACATTGCTCAGGACGACTTTCGAGATCATCTCGGTCCCCGGCCGGAACGTCACGATCACATCGACGTGGCTGCCTGGCAGCGTGTAGCCCGCGACACTGATGACGTCATTCACTCGAACCGCGATCCCGCGCATGCCGGCGGGAACCGCCGGCGCGAGGCCAGCGCCCATGCCTTTTGCGGCAAGCTTGGATTCGATGATGGGCTCGTTCTCCACCAGCGCCACCGTCACGCCTCGCCCGAGGACTTCTTCGGGCTTCTCGAAACCACCCGCGACCGGGGCATCGGCAGGCCAGCCGGTGACGCGGATCATGTCGGGTGCGATGGCCACGCCGACGGGCAGCGGGCGCGCGGCCACGACAACGAAGCGCGACGCGATTGGCACTCGCTCGACTGGGCGCGTCTGAATCGCGCGGTACACGCCATAGGCCGCCCCGGTGGCCAACACAGCGGCGAGGCCGACGACGATGAGTGCTCGTGTTCGTCTATCCATAAAAGCTCCGATTACGACCCGCCGGCCGCAACCTCATTGCGCATGACCGATGTTGCCCTGAGCATCAGCGAACCGTGTCCGCTCGCGCCTATGAGGCCTGCGATTGGGCCGAGGTAGGTCATCCCCGCGGGATACCACACCACGACCTCCGAGACGCTGATGGTCTGCCCGTTCGGCATAAGCCTCGTCGCCGTCTGACTCACGTACGGGGCCGGGACCCCACTCATGCTCAAGCCGCTGGCGGCGAGATAACTCGTGATCCTGCTTTGGACGTCGGTGCTGTTGTAGTTGGGAAGCGTCGCGATGCGCGCGCCTTCGCGCGCGGCGTTGGTAATCGCTTCGTACCGTTGAAAGAGGAATCCGAAATCGAGAATCGCGGCGAAGCACAGGAGGAGAATCGGCAGCACGATTGCCAATTCGATCAACTCAGCGCCACGCTCGTTGTCCCGGCCTTCTCGCGAGCCCCTCATCCAGGACAAGCACTTCAACCCAGCCATAACGTCAACCCCAGTCCGGCTGCGATTGGCAGTGAATACGGCAGTCTCGGCCCCGGTGAGCTTTCGAGCGTCACCCCGGGGTGCGGCTGCAGTCCCATCACCCGCCAATAACTCAACATTCCCCAAACGTTCCGCGCGGCCTGACCCGTGTAGCCGCGCATGCCGGCTACCACGACCGCGAACACTCCACCTGCCAGCGCCGTCCAGAGCGCCAGCCACACTGCGGGCATCGGTCCAATCCACGCGCCGAGCGCGGCCAGCAGCTTCACGTCGCCGCCGCCGATCCCCCGCAACGCGAAGATCGGAAGGAACAACACCAATCCGACCGCCCATCCGGCTGCCGCCCGTCCCAGGCCGGCAGTCCCGCCCATCGCTCCATGCACGAGCAATGCAGCCGCCGCGCTCCCCAACGTCAGCACATTCGGGATGCGGCGCCACCGTAGATCTGTCAGGCAGGCCGCGAGCGAGACGACAATGGCGGCAAACGACGACAGGTTCACGACCCGCCGCCGGACGGCGCTGGCGGAACTGCCAGGCTGTCCACACCGGACACCCAGCTCGAATACGTTCCGCGTATCGCGTTCCCCACCAGCGACCACACGAGAATTCCGGCAAAGCCGATTGTGGTCGTGAGAAGCGCGTACTCGATCAGGTCCTGCCCCGACTCGTCATGGAGCAGCCTCTCAACGAGGTCTTGCACGCGTTCACCCATGTGGAACTCGATGTTGAGCGGACCGCGGTGGTCCGCTCAACCCTTTGATCTCAGCGGTTTCCGTCTAGCTCGCCGCCGTCGACGACGCGCTGGTCACGCGGCTCTCGACGGTTGTGTACCAGCTGTTCAGCGCGTTGCCGAGCAGCGTGGCGCCGGCGATTGCGACAAGACTGACGAACGTCGCGAGCAATGCGTACTCGATGAGATCCTGCCCTTCCTCATCCTTGATGAGGCGCAGAGCGAGGGTTTTCAGAGCGGCCATGTTGTCATCTCCCCTACACAGGTACCAGCCCGGACCTGACTTGACGGCGACCTCGCCGTCAATTGCCTCCGAGCCCCTTGGTATCTGCCAACAGGGAGCTTACCACCCCCCCTTTCAGATACCAGAATGTCATTTCGGTCGTACGACGCTCGAGCGAGAGGCCCAGGTGTATCGATTCGGATAATCCCCTAACTCTCTGGCCGCACTAGGCTTGGCGAGCGACCAGGATTGCGCATGCCGACGCGGACTTGTCACAAATGCGCGGAGCGAAGCGTTCACCCGCGAGCCATCACGACGAACCGCGCAAATATGGACATCGACGCTACACTCGCCGATCGTATGACCGGCGGGCACTTTCTCAGTACTGCGACGGAGGCCGGGCGCGCACACTCGCGTGCAGCGATCGCGCTCGCTCACGCTGACACGGGCGCAGTCGTAGCCGGCCAGGTCGAAATCGCCGGCGACTCGGCCGCACGCAAGCGCGGTCTCCTCGGCCGCGACGGGCTCCCGCCCGGCGCAGCGCTCGTCATCGCGCCCTGCAGCGCGGTGCACACCTTCGGGATGCGGTTTGCGATTGACGTGATCTTTGCGGATCGCGACGGCCGTGTCCTGAAGATCGCCGCGAACGTCCGCCCGCGACGGCTCGCCGTCGCGTGGGGCGCGTTCGCGGCGATCGAAATGGCGGCCGGCGAAGCCGGCCGCCTGGGCGTCCAGGTCGGCGGCGTGCTGTCAGCGCGGCCGCAGTAGCGCTTCCGCGCGCGAAAGCGCCGCGGTCACGGCGCTTTCGAGCGCCGGCGTGGGACGCGCATCGGCGTCCTGCAGCAGGGGGAACAGCGACGCGATCTGCAACATCGCGGCGGCGATCTCGGCGGCGCGCGCCGACCCGGCTGCGCGCGCCGCCGAGAGGCGCCGCAGCATCGCATCTACGCCCTTGGAGAGTTTGAACTGCACGGTCAGATCCGCAATCGAGGTCCGGACCCGCGGATCCATCCGTACGGTGACCGCCTGCCTGAATACCTGGCCTCCGGCGCTGAGCCGCACCTGATACGTACCCGGCATGACGAGTAAGCCTCGCGGTTCGATCGGAGTGTTCCCTCTGACGGCCGCACTCGGATACCCGCGCTCTTCCACCGGGGGCGGCCCGTACCGAAGATCCCAGACGATGCGGTGCAATCCGGCCGAGGTTGCGACTCGCTGCGGCGGACTGAGCCAATAGTCAGGAATGTTGCGGCCGGCGACGGGGGCTTCGGGTGGGTCCGCACTCGACAGGCGCCGAATCACCTCGCCCGTGGCGCCATCGGCAATCTCGATCTCAACCGTCGCCGGCACGGGCTGGGCAAGCAGGTAACTGATGACGACACCCTCCGGCGGATTTGGCGCGGCCGGTTCGTCCGGCGGCAGCGGCGTGTCGGTATTGGTGTTCGACCGTACGCGCCATGCCTGTGGCGGCCGGAACAGATACGCGGGCGCGCGCGCGATGTCGCGCGTGATCTGCCGGAGCGGGGCGATGTCGTCGAGGATCCAGAATCCGCGGCCGTGCGTCGCGGCGACGAGGTCGGCATCCTTGATGGCGAGATCGCGGATGGATGTCACCGGCATGTTCAGCCTCAACGGCTGCCACGAATCGCCGTCGTCGAACGATACGTGGACCGCCTGCTCGCTGCCGGCAAACAACAGACCGCGTCGCTGAGGGTCCTCGCGCACGACATTGATGACGCCACCGTCAGGAAGACCCTGCGTGATCTCGACCCACCGCTGCCCTCCGTCCCGAGTGCGATAGACGTGCGGCCGGAGATCGTCGAGTCTCAGCGCGTTGACGGCGGCATATGCGGTACCGGGATCGAAGTGCGACGCTTCGATGCCGGCTACTTTTGCCCACGCGACAAGCGCCGGCGGCGTGACGTCGACCCAGTTCACGCCGCCGTTGCGCGTCGCATGAATCAAGCCATCGTCCGTGCCCGCCCAGATGACGTTGGCGTCGATCGGTGACGGTGCGACGGCGTAGATCACGCCGCGCCGGGACGGTCGCGCGCTCGCGCGATCGCGATACACGCCAATCGTCGGCGGAGGCTCCCACGTCGCGCGCGAAAGATCGGGGGAAATCGCGGCCCAGTTCGTGCCGCCGTTCGATGACTTCCAGAGCGTGTTCGACGCGAAGAGCATCGAGCGCGCATCCGTGGGCAGAAACATCAGCGGCTGCGTCCGAAGCACGCGGTAGTCGCCATCCGTAGGCGGACCGACGAATTGCGTCTGCCCGGTGCGGCGGTCGAAACGGGTGACCTTGCCGCCATAGACCACGTCGGGGTCGAGCGGATCCGGCGCGACGAAACCGTACTCCTCGACGCCAACAGGAGCCCATTCGCGCATCGTGATCTGGCCGTGC
Source organism: Vicinamibacterales bacterium (assembly GCA_035606665.1). Taxonomy (GTDB): domain Bacteria; phylum Acidobacteriota; class Vicinamibacteria; order Vicinamibacterales; family SCN-69-37; genus DASUGC01. Next base: position 150,715 of record DATNEY010000057.1, read on the forward strand.
GGCCCGCGGCTCGAGACGCACGCCGATCCGCTCTCCTGCTGCCCGCCGCACACACGGTACGGAAACGCGTTGTCGGTGCTCACGTGGTAGAACTGCGCGGTCGGCTGGTTGTACCAGGAGCTCCACGACGCGCCGCCGTTCAACGAGACGACCGCGCCCTGGTCGGAAGTCAGGATCATCACGCCGGGCTGCCGCGGATTGATCCAGATCTTCTGATAGTCATCCCCGCCCGGCGCGCCGCGGAGCGCGGTGAACGTGCGGCCGCCATCCGTCGACTTCCACGCAACGATCGTCGGCACGTAGACCACGTCCGGGTTCGCGGGATCGACGCGAATGTCGGCGGCATCGCTCGCCCGCGCGACGAGCCGTGGATCCGCGTTCACTCGCGACCACGTCGCACCTGCATCGTCCGATCGATAGATGCCGCCCTGGGCGCCTGCATCGACGACCGCGAACAGCCGGGTGCGTCGCGTCGGGGCCACCGTGATGCCGATACGGCCGAGACCGTCAGCAAAGGACGGCAGGCCCTGCGTCAGTTGCCGCCACGTCGAGCCGCCATCCTCCGACTTGAACAGCCCGCTTCCGGGTCCCGTCCACGCGGCGTTTTCCCACGGGCCCTGGCGTGACTCCCAGAGCGACGCATAGATGGTGTTGGCATCAGCGGGATCGAGCGCGAGATCCACGCCGCCGGTGTTCTCATCCTTGTAGAGAACGCACTCGAACGTGCGGCCGCCGTCCGTTGAACGGTAGATGCCGCGCTCCGTGCTGGGTCCGTACGGATGGCCGAGCACGGCGACGAAGAGGCGGTTCGGATTGGCGGGATCGACAACGATCTGCGGAATCTGCTGGCCATCCCGCAGGCCGAGATGTGTCCAGGTCGCGCCCGCGTCGATGGACTTGTACAGGCCGTCACCGGTCGAGAGATCCGGCCGCTGCATGCCTTCGCCCGTGCCGACGTAGATCACATTCGGATCGGACGGCGCGACCGCGATGGCGCCGATGGAACCGGCCGGCTGGTCGTCGAAGATTGGCGCCCAGGTCCGGCCCGCGTCCGTCGTCTTCCACACGCCGCCGTTCACAGCGCCGACGTAAAAGAGGTGCGGCGCGGACGCGACGCCATCGACGGCCTTCGTACGGCCGCCGCGAAACGGCCCGATGGGCCGCCATCTGAATTCGGAGAACAGCCGCGAATCGAATGGCGCTGCCTGCGAGCCGTCGGCGTGCGCTGCTGATCCGTAGTCGGCGGGCTCCGCCTTCGCGTAAAGCTTCGGCGGACCACCGTAGCCTTGGCGCAGGTGGTTCAGCCCGCCGAACACCGCAACGAGACAGGCGACGATGACTGCAGGCCGCATTCGGAAAGTGTACTGCCCGCCGATCGGCGGCCTGAAGGCCGCCGACTACGGCTGAGCGCGGTCGGGCTGTGGTTGCGCAGCTGGATTGAAGAGGGGCAAACGGGCGACATGCACCGTCACGGCGGTTGCGATGGCGAGCAGCAGGAGCCGCAGCCAGAGCGTGTGCGCCGTCCAGACGATAGACGCGCCGATGCCGATCCAGAGAAGCGCCAGCGTCACGGTCTTGTCGCGGCGCCGCATGCCTCGACCCTCGCGGCTGTTGCGGATGTATTCGCCAAGAAGCCGATGGTTGATCAGTTTCTGGTAAAACCGGTCGGAACTTCGCGCGTAGCACGCCGCCGCCATCAGCAGGAAGACGGTCGTCGGCATCAGGGGCAGAAAGATGCCGATCACACCCAGCGCCACGCAGAGCGTGCCGCACGAAACGAGCAGGACCTTCAACAACCTGCCGGACATGGTGAAAGATTCTAGCCTGTCTACGCAAAGCGCAACATGGAGGGCATGGAGGACGAGCCGAGCTATCAGGCTCGGCTCACCTCCATGGCTCTCCACGGTCCTCCATGGCCTCCATGTTGAGCTTTATTGACAAGTGTCACACGTCGAACGTGATCCCTTGCGCCAGTGGCAGCGACTCCGACCAGTTGACGGTATTGGTCTGGCGCCGCATGTAGGCCTTCCAGGAGTCGGAACCGGACTCCCGGCCCCCGCCGGTCTCTTTTTCGCCGCCAAACGCGCCGCCGATCTCCGCACCCGACGTGCCAATGTTCACGTTGGCGATGCCGCAGTCCGAGCCCCCCGACGACAGGAAGCGTTCGGCCGAGCGCATGCTTTCCGTGAACATCGCGCTCGAGAGCCCCTGCGGAACGGCGTTGTGCAGCCGGATGGCTTGATCCAGATCGTCGAACTCCATCACATAGAGGATGGGCGCGAACGTCTCCTGCTCGACGACAGGTGACTGGGCCGGCATGCGGATGATCGTCGGCTCGACGAACTGCGCACCGAGATCCGGCCGGCGCTTCGCTCCGCACACGACCTCACCGCCCTCGTCACGGGCGCGTTCGATCGCCGCAAACATCGCGTCCACGGCGTCGGACGTCACAAGCGGCCCCATCAGGGTGCCATCCGTGAGCGGGTCGCCAATGCTGACCTGGCCGTAGGCTTTCGCCAGCCGCGCGGTGAGGTCGCGTGCGATCGACCGGTGCACGATGAGCCGGCGCGTGCTCGTGCACCGCTGGCCCGCCGTGCCGACCGATCCAAACACGATCGCGCGCAATGCGAGATCGAGCCGCGCATCGGCCGTGACCACGATGGCGTTGTTGCCGCCCAGCTCGAGAATCGTCCGGCCGAACCGGCCGGCCACCACCGCCGATACGTGGCGGCCCACCGCCGTGGAGCCCGTGAACGAAATGAGCGGAAGACGCGCGTCCTGCAGCATGCGCTCGCCGACCGTCCGGCCGGGACCGACGATCAGGTTGAAGACACCGGACACACCGTGGTCGGCCATGACAACGTTCGCGATGTGCTGAACTGCAATCGCCGTGAGCGGCGTTGGTTCCGCGGGTTTCCAGACAACAGGATCGCCGCACACCGCGGCCAGCGCGGCGTTCCAGGACCAGACGGCGACCGGAAAATTGAACGCGGTGATGACGCCCACGGGGCCGAGCGGGTGCCACTGCTCCATCATCCGGTGCCCCGGCCGCTCCGACGCGAGCGTGAGGCCGTAGAGCTGCCGTGACAGGCCGACGGCAAAGTCGCAGATGTCGATCATCTCCTGCACCTCGCCATGGCCCTCGACGCGAATCTTGCCCATCTCGAGCGAAACGAGATCGCCCAGCGGTTCCTTGAGCTCGCGCAGCGCGTTGCCGAGATCGCGGACCAGTTCGCCGCGCTTCGGCGCCGGCCGCTCGCGCCACGACTCGAACGCGCGCGCCGCCGCGGAGACGACGCGGTCGCAGTCCTCGGGCGACGCCATGGTGACCGAAGCGATCGGCTGGCCGGTCGACGGATTCGCCGACACGAGCGTCGCGCCGCCGGAAGCGAACCACTCACCTGATCCGGTCGACGCGCCCTGGTTCACGGGCACGATGTTGAGTTTCTCGAGAAGGGCCTTGGACATGTCGCGGAACTCCGAACGCCTGACGATAGCAGAGCGCCGGGCCGAAAGGCCCGGCCTCCTCCAACAGGTTGATAAGATGCGCTCCGTAATGAATCGTGGTGCATCGTCTTTTGCGTGTGCAGTGTTCTTCATCTCCGGCCTCGCGGCCGCAAGGCCGGCTGAGGCGCAGTGGTACTTCGTCGGGTATCTCGGAGCGAATGTGACGAAGGCCGCGACGGTCTCGGTCGATGTGCCGGCGTCCGGCCTGTCGCTGGAATTCAGCAAGGTGAAGTTCGCTGCCCATCCGTTCGAGTCGCCGCAGTACTACGGCTGGCGGCTGGGCAAGCTCTTCCACGGACGATTCGGCCTCGAGGGTGAGTTCATTCACCTGAAGATGTATGCGCGGACGGACGCGGTGTACCTCTTTTCGGGAACCAGCGGAGTCGTGCCGTTCGCGATCGGACAACCGATGCGGACGGTTGTTCAGCGGTACGCCATGTCTCACGGACTCAACTTCCTGCTGCTGAACGCGGTGTCGCGCGTGCCCATCGGCTCGGGGCGCGCCGCGGTCATCGTTCGCGCAGGCGCGGGATCGACCGTTGCGCACACGGAAACGACCGTGCTGAACAGCGCGGTCGACAAATATGAGCGCGCCGGATTCGGTGTCCATGCGGCGGCCGGCCTCAGTCTCGCGCTTGGCAGCCGGGTGTCGCTCGTCACGGAGTACAAGTTCACGCGCGCCCGCCCGGAGATTTCGGTCGCCGGCGGTACCGGACGGACCACCGCTGCGACACACCAATTCGCCTTCGGTCTGGCGTTCGGCCTCGGCCGCTGATAGCCTTCGCGTCGTGTTCGGCCCAGCGTGGACGCTCGCGGTCGCGCTCGCGCTCCAGTCCGCAGGCGTCCAGGCGACGCCGCGAACGGATCGTCCGCTCACCGGCCTCTTTTCCAACCTCGCGAAAGACATGCGGGCGGTGCCGTCCATCGACACGGCCAACTGGCTGGCTCTTGGCAGCGCGGGCGCGCTTGCTGGCTACGATTCAGACGCGCGCATCTCCAACTGGAGCGCACGCTCGGGAAAACCGTCGTACACCAGGGCCGGCAGCGTACTCGGCAACGGCTGGATCCAGTCCGGCGGCGCCATCGCGACCTACGCGGCCGGCAGACTCGCAGGCAAGCCGGAGGTTGCGCATGTCGGCAGCGACCTGATCAGGGCGCAGGCGCTCAACGGACTCGTGACCAACGCCATCAAGGTCGCCGTGAACAGGCAGCGGCCTTCGGGCGGAATCCACTCATTCCCGTCGGGCCACACGTCCGCGACGTTCGCGTCTGCCGCGGTCCTTCAAGCCCACTACGGATGGAAAGCCGGCGCACCTGCGTTTGCGACCGCGTCCTTCGTCGGCTGGACGCGCATCCGCGATCGGAGGCACTGGTTGAGTGACGTTGCGTTCGGCGCGGCCATCGGCGTCATCTCCGGCCGCACGGTGGCCAGGACGCACGGCCCGAGAAGAGTGACGATGGTGCCGGCGAAGACGAGGGGCGGATTCTCGGTGACGTTCTTCGTCAACAACTAGCCCGTAGATCCGAATCCCCCACGTGTCTGTCCGGGCGCCTCTGCGACTTCCTGAAACTCGGCTCGAACGAACGGCAGAATCACACCCTGCGCGAGGCGATCGCCCTTCTTCACGGACACCGGCGCGTTCGTGAAGTTCAGCACCTGGATCTTGATCTCGTCCTTCGGCCCGCGGTAGTCGCTGTCCACCACTCCCACGCCGTTCGCAACCATCAGGCCGCGCTTGAGCGGCGTGCTGCTCCGCGCGAAGACGCCGAGGAAATGGCCGGGCGGCACGCCGATGACGAGACCGGTCGGGACCAGGGCAATCGCGCCCGCGGCGATCGTGATGTCGGCGCTGGAGGAAAGATCGAAGCCTGCCGCGCCGGCGGTTTCGTATCTAGGAAGAGTAACTGCTGGATCGAGCCGGTGGATTGATACGAGCACGGTTGAATCTGGTGATTCTGCGATCTGGTGATCTGGTGACTGGCGGAACAAATCGCCAGATCACCAAATCACGCAAGCGCCCAATCCTTCGTCGCTACTGGCCGCCGCCCCCGCCGGGCTTCGTGGCCGGCGCCGGCGAGACCGGCTTCTTGAACAGTCCGCTCACGTCGCGCGTGCCGCGGTCGAGGAAGGACACGCCCTTGTCCATCCATTCCGGGCGCGGCTTGCCGAGCAGGTAGTGATCGAAGAACTCGTCCATGTGCACGGTCCAGTGCTTCATGTAGTCACGGTTGCTGAGGCCGTGCCCCTGCCCGTTGTAACTGAACATGTAGGCTTCCTTGCCCAGCCGGCGCATCGCCTGGTTGAACTCGATGCCCTGGTACCACGGCACGGCGTCATCGGCGTCGTTGTGGATGGTCAGGTACGGCGTGTGGATGCGCTCGACCCAGAAGATCGGCGAGTTCTCGATGAACTGCAGCGGCGCATCCCAGAGCGTCTCGCCGATACGGCTCTGCGTCTTCTCGTACTGGAACTGCCGCACCATGCCCGTGCCCCAGCGGATGCCGCCGTAGGCGCTGATCATGTTCGCCACCGACGCGCCCGCCTCGACGGCCGCGAAGATGTTCGTCTGCGTAATCATGTACGTGATCTGGTACCCGCCCCACGAGTGGCCCTGGATCCCGATCCGCTTCGGGTCGATGAAACCCTGGGCCACAACGGTGTTGATCGCCGGAATGACGCACTTCATCGCGCTCGGTCCGGGATAGCCCGTCTCGTACGAGATGTCCGGCTGCAGCACGACGTAACCGTTGCTCACGTAACGCGTGATGTTGATGCTGGTGCCGACGTTGGGCGCGCGGTAGCCGTGCAACCCCTGCGTCAGTTCCTCGTAGATGTAGACCATCATCGGATACTTCTTCGTCGGGTCGAAGTTATCCGGTTTGATCAACATCGCATTGAGTACCTTGCCGTCGCCGTTGATGTACTTGATGTTCTCCGCTTTGCCCCAGACGAACTCCGCCTGCTGCGGATTCGCATCCGTCACCTTCTTCGGCGATGAGAAGGCCATGTCGGTGAGCCAGTAATCGGGGAACTCGTCGAACTTCGACGCGGTGAACGCGACCACATCAGCGTTCTTCGCTTTGCTGATGTTGCCCACCGCCTTGTCCATCATCACGATCTTCGTGGGCGCACCGCCGGTGAACGGGACCCGATAGAGCCCGCTCGCCTTTGTCTCGTCGTTGGTCGTGGTCAGCAACATCGGCTTGGTCGTCGAGATCAAGCCGGCGTTGCCGCCACCGCCGCCGCGGCCACCACCGCCTCCGCCCGGTCCACCACCCGGGGCGGGCTCGGCATCAAATGGCGCGCGATACCGGAACACGAGCTTCTGCTTCCGCCCTTCACCGGCGGTGATCATGCGCGGATTGGCGCCCGTCGGGCTGATCTCCCAGACGTCGAACTGGTCGTAGAGGATCACGGACGCGTCCTTGTCGGTCCATCCCGCGCTGCCGAGGCTGCCGGGCGTGTTCGGCGTGTCGTGACTCTCGTCGTAGAACTTCACGGGCAACCGCTCAGTCAGATTCACGCGCACGCCCGTGGCGATGTCCTGGGTGATCCAGTTCAGCGACTTCTGGTCGAAGAACAACAGGTACTTACCGCCCGGCGACATCGACACGCCGCCGCCCTGGTGGTCGAGCACTTTCCGTCGCGCGCCGGTCTTCAGATCGACCAGGTACACATCGTTGTAGGTCGCGTCCCAGGAGATCTCCTGACGGTACGGGATGTCGTTGAGGCCAATCGCGCGGTTCGCATCGGCGCCCGGATTGACCGTCGGCAGATCGGGCGCCGCGAGCTGTACGAATTGCTTACTGCCGACGTGAAAGACCGCACGATAGTTGCGATTCTGTTCCTGCGTCGCCCGCACCTTCTGCATCGGCTGAATCAGCGGGTCCTTGTAGCTCCACAGGTCAACCGGAATGGGCGCGGGACGCCGTACGTTCGGATCGGGAGGCGGCGCGGGCGGCGGCGCGGTCGCCAGCGAAATCCGTTGACCATCGAGACTGAAGCTCGGGGCGGCATCCGCCACCACCATGCCCTGAGGCATCCCGCGCGTCGCCGCCGACACGATTTCGAGCGCGGCCGCGTCCGTTGTCTTCCAGTAGTACAGCCGGTACGGAGACACCGGCTTGTCGTAATCGACGGCGTCGCTGAGGAACACAAGCTGGTTGCCGGCATCGTCGAAGGCCAGGCTCTTGTAGTGGCCGCGCCCGGTCCTGAGCGGCTGAACGGTGCCGTCGCTCATGCGGCGGGCGAAAACACCGTCCTTCGCAGCGTCGGTCGAAGACACGGCATAGACCAGCCAGTTCGCCTTGTCGTCCCACTGGAACTCGGTGACTTCAGGAATCGTGATGTCGGCGCCGGTCGATAAGTTGCGGACGATCAGGTCGTTGCCGGCGTCCTTGCGCTTCTCCTGCGGCGCCGCCGTACCCGGCGCGCCGCCGGCGCGCCCGCCGGTCGCCGCCGGCTGGCCGGTTGCCGGCGGAGTCGCGGCCTGCGCAGGTGGATTTTGAGCCGCAGGGGGAGCACTGCCGCCCTGCCGGCCGCCGCCGCCTCCGCGATTGCCCCCACGGCCGGCGCCCCCGCCGCCGGCGCGGCCCTTCTGAAGCGCGACCCACTGCGACGACTCCGTCGCGAGACGGAACGACGCAATCTGTTCCACCGTTGTCACCTGACCACTCGGAAGGGACATGATGCCGACCGAATTGCGGTTGGCGGTCTGAGCCGGTGCGGCCGCGGGCGCCGCTGGTGCCGCGGCTTCCCCACCCGCCGCTTGCGCGGCGTCGTTGTCAGCACGTGGCGGCACAATCGTGAAGATCACGAACTTGCCGTCGGGCGTGAACTGCGCGCCGGTGCCGCGAGGGTGTTTGAACTCCTGCCCCGACTTCACGTTGCGGACGACGAGCACGCCGTCCTCGGCCTGGGACGTGAGCGAGTACGCGAACCACTGGCCGTCGTCCGAGAGGCGCGCGCCGCCGATCGACTTCCAGGATTCGAATACGTCGTAGCTGAGCGGTCGTTTGGCACGGACCTGCGCGGAGATGGGCCAGGTCGACCACGCCACCGCAACCAGAGCGACAGACAGAAGCGCCACGAACCGACGCTGATGCATTCTCATAGCAACCTCAGGGGGAACACGGTGAATTGGGCGGATATTATGCCCATTGTTCGAGGGGTGCAAGGAGGCGGCATGCGTATGCGACTTACGGCGGCAGCGGCGGTAATCGTTGTGGCCGGCGGACTCGCTTCCGGGCAGGAACGGCTCCGCGCGCGGGACCTCGGCATCGCGCCCGGCGCCGGAGAACCGGGACCGTTGAACGCGATTACCGACGTCGCGGGCGTGAAGATCGGCCACGTCACGTTGTCGTCAGGCGATCGCGTGCGAACGGGAGTGACGGCGATCGTTCCCCATGGCGGCAACGTTTTCAGGGAGAAAGTTCCGGGCGCCGTGTTCGTCGGCAATGCGTTCGGCAAACTTGCCGGCAGCACGCAAGTCGAGGAACTCGGGACGATCGAAACACCGATCGTCCTGACGAACACCCTCTCCGTCGGCGCCGCTCTCGACGGCATCGCGCGCTGGACGGTGGCACAACCCGGCAATGAAAACGTGCGCTCGGTCAACGGCCTCGTGGGCGAAACCAACGACGGCACGCTCAACGACATCCGGGGCTTCCACGTGACGGCCGAGCACGTTGCCCAGGCCGTCACGTCGGCGAAGTCAGGCGCCGTCACCGAAGGCGCTGTCGGCGCCGGTACCGGCACCATCGCCTTCGGATGGAAAGGCGGCATCGGCACCTCGTCACGGAAGACGGGCGACTGGACGGTTGGCGTGATCGTGCAGACGAACTTCGGGGGAAGGTTGACGATCGCTGGCGTTCCGATCTGGAAGGAACTCCGGCCCGGCGGTGGCGGGGCCCCTACCGCTGACGGGTCCTGCATGATCGTCGTCGCAACCGATGCGCCGCTCGATGCGCGCGACCTGAAGCGGCTGGCGGCGCGCGCGGTGTTCGCGCTCGCGCGAACCGGATCGACGTACTCGAATGGAAGCGGTGACTTCGCGATTGCGTTCTCGACGAACGCCGTCAATCGTCTGACCGCGACGAACGGGCCGCAGACGCGTTCGGTCCCGCCGACCGATGCTGTGTCCGGATTGTTCGAGGCCGCCCTGGATGCGACCGAAGAGGCGGTCTACAACTCGCTGCTGCAGGCCGCAACCACGACCGGCAACGGACGCACCGTGCGCGCCCTGCCGGCGGCTGAGTTGAGGACAATCCTGAAGAAGTACGGACGTTAGTTACAACGACACCAAGGATTCCCTGCTGATCAGCTACGAGTCGGTCGCTCCAGTTGCTTCGGTTTCAGCGGTTGCAGGACTAACTCCCGCCAATTGCACTCTTGAGAGCACTGGCAAACGTCGCATACGACTGCGGTCCCACTATCTTCTTCGTTGCTCGCACTGCACCGTTTTCCGCAATCACGCCGACGAAGAACGTTGGAGTTGACTTGACGCCAGAACGCTCTCCGACGTCCATCTGCGCCCGAATCCTAGGTAACACCTGTCCCGCCAAGCAGGTTCTAAACTCGGGCTCGCGGAGGTCAAGTGCCCGCGCATGTTCGAACAACTGGCTTTCCCCGAGGGCGTCCTGGTCGCCAAACAATCTCACGTACATCTCAAAGAACCTGCGCTGAACTCCCGCGCACTCGACTGCCTCACTCGCCCGCAATGCGAGAGGGTGAATGCGCTCGAGCGGAAAGTTGAAGAATGCGTAGGCAACGAGTCCAGAGTCCACAAACTCACGTTCAATCTTAGAATGGGTATCACGCGCATACCGTCCGCAATAGGGACACTGGAAGTCGGAGAACTCGATCAAGGCAACCTTCGGTGCGCCTCGAACGCTGACACTTGCCTGTGCAATATCAATTGTCAGGTCCTTTGGAAATTCGGTCAGCGCTCGGCTAGCGCTTGCATCTCCGGCCGAAGGAGAGGCGGGACCGGTGAACCTCTCGAGAAGGAGCGTGACTCCGACGGCGATTACGACCAGACAGGCGAGAGAGAAAAGCACATTGGCGACGGTACCCGACGTGATCTTCATGGCACCTCCTCGGATGGGCGCCGACCTCAGCCAGCGCGCCTCCCAAGGACTCCTATCAACCGATGATCGGGAAGCTTAGCCCCCGAGAATGCAGTAACACTGATTTCCGTCGTCGTCGCATTGCTGCCCTGACTGCGGTGCCTCGCATACGCCGTAGCAACAGCTCGATGCCGCACCACACATGAGCAAAGCGGTTCGGCTGCAGTACTCCGCCTGTTCGGGGTAGGAGCACCCCTGCTCCGGAGGGGGACACTGCGCCAGGGTTGAGGCGCTCAGCCCGCTCCAACCCAGCATTGCACAGAGCGTGAGGACAACAAATCCCCATCTCGCTACTGAATGGCCTTTCATGGCGTTCCTCCTCGAGGACTGCGCGGGTTCACGGCGGCACTCCGTCCGGTCACTGGACGAGAATGCAGTAACACTGGTTGCCGTCGTTGTCGCAATCGTTGCTTGGGTACTGCGGTCCGTCGCACACTCCGTAGCAACAACTTGATGGGAAACCACATATGAGCTGAGCGGTTCTGCCGCAAAACTGTGCTTCTTCGGGGAGGGAGCACCCCTGCTCCTCAGGAGGACAACCAAAGCTAGAGGCCCGCAGGTCGCTCCAACCCAGCATTCCACATAGCGTAATGACGACAAATCCCCATCTCGCAACTGAAAGGACTTTCATGGGATTCCTCCTTTAGGCCCGTAGTCTACCGAAGTTGTGATTCTGATACAACCGCATGTCTGTGGCGAGCGGCTAGCATGGCTGTAGCTAAAAAATAGTCGATCATAGCGTTCGGCATAGCATGCCGGTGCGGTCACAGCTAGCTGTTAGCTTGACCGCCCATCGGCTTGTTGTCGGCGCCAGCACGCGGGACGACGAGCCCAAAGAAAAAAGGTCACAGGGCCGAAACCCTGTGACCTTCGTGCCTTCGACTTCTCGCTGACGCTTGCCCTTCTCAGTACCTTACCAGTTGAATCGCACCGAGAACTGCCCGAGCCGGCCGCCTGGATCGAAGTTATTGCCGATGTCGGTGTACGCGCTGCCGACCTGGAAGATTGTCGCGCCGCCACCCGGGTTGCCGTTCGGGTTGAAGTTGATGTTGTCGAACAGGTTCAGCACATCAACGCGGATCTCGATGTTCCTGGTGCTCGTCATCTTGAACCGCTTGGTCATGCCGATGTCGACCCGCGTGAAGAACGGTGCCCGAATGAGCAGCGTCCTCGGGCCGCAGTCGCCGCCACCGATCTTGAGCTCGATGCACGTCGAGCTCTGCTGCGGTGCGAAGTACGCACCCGTCGGTTCGCCGAGACCACTGTAGCCGGTGAGCGTCGCCGTGCTGAAGCTGAAGGCGCGGCGCGTGTTCAGGATGACGTCATCGGGCGCCATCAACACGAGCTTACGGCCCGCATTGTTCGGGTCCTCGATGATGCGGTACTTGAACCAGGACTGCACGTCCTTCGCCGTCATGCCGACCATCCTCACGTTGCCGAAGTCGATCATGCGCGCCTGGATGCGCGCCGACCCCGTGAAGGACCAGCCGCCGAGGACGCCGTCGAGAATCGGATTCATGTCGCTGCCATAGCGCTGACCCCGGCCGACCGGAAGCGTCCAGTCCCATTGTCCCTTGATGGCGTGGCGCGGTGAGTTGTCCGACGGATCCATCTGGCGACCGTAGTGGAACCCAAGGAACGCGGCCGAGCCTTCCCGGGCGTACTGGTAGCTGACATTCGCCGACAGTCCTTTCGAGAGCCGGCGGCGCACTTCGAGCTGCAGCGCGTGATAGTCACTGTAGGCGCCGCTGTCGGTGACATTGACGGCATTCGCGTCCGGATTGACGACGAAGAAGTTCGCCGCAAGTCCGGCCGCGATTGCGTTGGCGCGGCGAGTGGAATCGCCATCGAGGTCGCCCGCCGATCCTGACGGGCTCGGGTTGAGACGGATGAACCGGCCCAGCAGGCCTGAGTTCGTCCAGCCCGTGCCGGAGTACAACGTCGCGCACGTGGCGGTGCTCGAGCACTGATCAGCGCCGGTCTTGCCGCTGAGGTACGCGAGATAAATAGGCAGCGGATTGCTGCCGGTGCCGGGACCACGATAGGCAAACGTGCAGGCCGGGTTGCCCGTCTGGCCGCATCCCTGCGCCAGGTGCGCCTGGAAGTTGCTCATCGCAACCTTGAATTCGTTGTAGAAGCCGTTGTCAATGACGTTGCGCTCGTTGTAGTTGAGCGTCTGCCACTGATCGACACCCTTCGTGCCGACGTAGCGGATCGAAACCGCCATGTCCTTCGAGACCGCGCGCTGCAAGCCGACGGTCCACGACCTCGCCGAGGCAACCTGGATGTCCGGATGGAATCCGCTGATGCTGTCCTGCCGGTTGGCCCTGAGCGCGATCGGATACACCGGAGAGACCGGGAACGAGGCCGGACCCAGGCGCGACGACTGCGACAGAAGAATCGGCCACGATTCGCCGGCCGGCACGAGGCCGCTGTTCGCGTTGCGATTCAGCGTCAGCGTGCTGCCCGGATTGCCGCCGTACACACCGGTGAACGCGCCGAAGCCCTGGCGCTCGAACTGGACCGAGAATCCACCGGTCAGCGTCGCCTGTTCCGGATCGCCCAGTAGAGTGCGCAGGAAGCCGCTCTGGACGTTCGGGCGCCACGCGACGTTCACGTTCGGCGACAGATTGTTCAAATCGGTGTTATAGCCGTTCGTGCCCCGCACGAGCTGGGAGTACACCGGTACCTTTCCGCCACTAGCGGCCGGCGTGAAGAACCTGCAGGCGCGGTAAATGCTGCCATCTCCAAGCCCGGAGACGCCGCACAAATCCGCCAACGTGACGGACGAGAAGATGTCGTTGTTGGACGCGAACGGTGTCTGCACATCCCACCGCAGGCCCGCGTTGAGCGTGACTGTGGGCTTCACTCGCCACGAGTCCTGCAGGAACATCGCGTAGTTGTTGAGCTTGCCGCCGCGCCTCCTGTTGCCGAGGAACTCGTACTGGTTGGTAAGGCCGTTGAGCGCCGCCTGCCCCGTGATGGACGCCACGCGTCCCGTGAGCAGGGCGAACAGCGCCCGCGCGTTTCCGAGCCCCGGGTTGTTGGGATAGTTCGAGGTGTTGCTGATAATGGCGTTGGCAGGGTCGTTAGTCTGATCGAGCGCGAACGTGATGCCGGGCACCTGCATCTGGCTGACGTCCCAGAACCGGCCAAGGAACACCTGACCGCCAAACGTCAGCACGTGCTTGCCTCTCTGCCAGTTCATCGACTCGTCGAACGACCACGCACCGGCGCTGCGGCCGGACAGCGTGTTGCTCGTGTGCCAGTTCGTCTGACCGATGCCGAGGGTGAGCGCGCGCCCGCCCTGATCGGCGAAGCTGTCGGGCCCCCCGGTCGCGACCTGACCGAAATAGATCGTCTCGCCGACGGTGATGCCGACCCGGAACTCGCTGACCAGCGACTGCGACAGCGTCGATCGCAGTGTGATCGATCGAGACGGCCGCCTTGCGACCGTATGTGAGAAGTTCGGGGCGGCCGGAAAACGCTGATCGAGATCGTTGAACTGATCAGGCTTCCGATCCTGGAAGAGCTTGTTGAACGTGCCGGACAACCGGTGCTTCGGCGTGAGGTTGTAGTCGATCCGGATCGCCGGCTGGTGCTCGGACTGCATCGCCGGACTACGCCAGCTGTACGAGAGGTTCATCGGGTCGCTGGTGTTGGCGACGGTGCCCGTCTTCTGGACGGCCGCCTGGATGCCGTTCAGCACCGCCATCACGGTCGGGTCGGGCGTCGAGAAGGGCGCGCCGAGCGTCAGCACGTTGACTTCCTGGGTGATGACCTGGCCATTGACGGTCGAGTTGTAGCGGAAGAACCCCTGCAACGCCCGGGGATGCAAGATGGTCCTCGTGCGCGAGGCGTCGTTCGGAAGGCGCAGCATTTCGTGGTGGTAGAAGAAGAACGCCTTGCCGCTGCCGTCGTAGAGCCCAGGGATGATGATCGGTCCGCCGATGCGGTTGCCGAACTGGTTGAGGCGGACGTCGTTGCGCGCCAGGTTGTCCCGGTTCTCGTTGAACCAGTAGTTCGTGTTCATCCACGTGTCGCGGTAGTACTCGTACGCGCTGCCGCTGAAGCGGTTCGTGCCAGAGCGCGTCACGAAGTTGATCGTGACGGCGCCGTGGCCGCCCTGATCGGCCGCGCCCGCGGCGGTCGTGACGACGACAGCCTCGATGGCGTCCTGGCGCGGACGAACCGGCGCGAAGAAGCCGTCCGTCGACTTGTTGAAGTTGTCGTTGTTGGTCACGCCGTCGAGCGTGATGTTCAGAAACGACTCCGGCAGCCCGTTCACCGTCGCGTTGCCGCGCGCCGCTCCCGTGAAGTTGACGCCGGTGAGCATCGTGACACCACCGAGCAGCAGATCGCGCGTCGCGGTCGGCAACTGCGCGATTTGGTCGACGTTCAGGGTGGATGAGACCGTCGCGGTCCGCGTGTTGACGAGCTCGGACGATCCGCCCGACACCGTCACCTTCTCCGTGATGCCGCCGATTTCCAGCGTCACTTTCAGGTTGGCCGGCACGCCCGGCTGAATGCGCACGTCCTTGACGACGGCGGTCTTGAAGCCCTGGAGGCTGACCGTGACTGAGTAAACGCCCGGCAACAACGCCGGCACGTTGAACGCGCCCGACGAGTTGCTGACGACTTCGAACTTCGTGCCGTTCGGGCTGAGGACGACCACCGCCGCGCCCGGGACTACGCCGCCGGCGGAGTCCTGAACCACGCCGGTGATTGAAGAAGTAGTTTGCCGAGCGCTGGCGGCGCTCGCGACGAGGGACAGCATCACAAGTAAGAACGAGACGAACCCTGCACGACGCATAGAGCTAGACCTCGTAGGGGCGGAGCCGCTCGTGCAGCCGGGACGGCTGTCCGGCGCTCCGACCTTCGTTTCTGGAGGGGTTAACTTTAGGGCGCTATTTCTGCGCAGTCAACTCCCGGCGGATGAGAGACGTCGGCATCATGCCGGCGGCGATGAACTCGTCAAAGAACCCGCGGAGCGTGAACGTGTCTCCAAGCTGGTGAGCCCGGTCCTTGATGAGTTCATCGACGAGGTGCTTCCCCGTCACGTAGCTCGTGCCATAGGCGGGTTGCCGAAGGTAGAGCTGCTGCTCGAAACCAAGCAGATCGAGATCCGGACGCATCCACCCGCGTGGCGTCCACTCGACTTGAAACGCCTTCGCCTGCCTGATGTCGAACTGGTTCGCCTGCGCGTAGAGCGACGCGAGCCCGCGCGCGGAGCGCTGGGCCAGCATGATCCACACGATCTCCTTCGCGCGCGGGTTGTCGTCGTAGTACCCGGCGTGCAGGATGATCTCCTCCATCGCCGTCGCCATGCCCTCGGAGCGGTTGTCCCAGATGTTGTAGAGCCGCGCGCCGCGCCGGATCGCGCTCGCGTGCGGCATCCGCCGCATCCATTCGTGATCGAACCAGTGGAACCAGTGCGCGAAGAGCGTCATCGGCTCGTAGTGACTCGCGATACCGAAGAAATTGCGCCGCTCGAGAGGGACGAAACTGCCGACGTGGGCGCGCATGGCCGGGTCGAGGTACGGCTGCACGGTCAGGACTTCGCGGTCCCTGAGGAACGCGATGTATTTGGCAATCGCGGCGTTCGCGCGTCGCGTGTACTCCTCGGGCGTGGCCGCCGCGCTGAGCTGCGGAAGGCCGCGATTCCGCTGCTCCTCGAGCTTCAACGAGGAGTGGGCGCGCGCCAGTTCCCGCTTGAGCAGCGCCACCTCGTCGTCCCACGACATCGGAACGAGATGCACGTTGCGAAGATTCCAGGAGTACTCCGCATTGCCGATGCCCGACGGCCCGGTTTTCGACGGTGCCAGTTTGTCGAGCCAGGCGACGAACTCCTGCGTCGCGACCGCCGCCGTCCGGATCGCTTCCAGGAGCTCAGGGCGGCACTTGCAGGAACTCTGAAGCTCCTTCAGATCGGCCACCTGCTGCCGCATCGTCCCTGCGCCGGTGATCCAGAGGTCCCGTGCATTCCCTGTGAGATTGGTTCTCGCCTGCTTCAGCAACGGTGGAATCGAAGCAAGTTGCTGCGCGAGCTTGGCTTCGTCCGGCGGCGACAGCGGGAATGCGTACTGCCAGAGGTCGATGATGGCGTGATGCGTCGGCCCTTCGTGGGCGGGCGTGTCGCTCTGTTCGGTCCAGATGGTCTGGTAGAACGCCGGATCGCGCGCCCACGGCCGGAGCACGCGCAGATCGAAGTCCAGCGCATTCATCTCGGCCTTCACGAGCGCGTGGTCCACCTGCTGCGCGACTGGCCAGCGTGCCGGATCGATCGCGTTCAGTCTGGCCTGGAGCTTTGCGAGCCCGGCACGGCGCCCTGCAATGGACGGCGCCGAATAGTCCGGGGCGCCGTTGATCAGTTTTGGCCGGTCAAAGGCGAGGAACTCCTCGAAAAGTGCGGTGAGGTCGTCGTATCCGCGCTGCGACTCCCTGGCCAGGGCCATGGACGAGGCGATTGCCGCCACCAGGCCTGCTGCTATCCATCTAGTAATAATGTGGCGTCGCATGGGGACTGATCCTATGCGCGTTGTCACCGACGCGCGCCCCGCCGATGTGGTCACCGGCGACTCACTTGCTGGGTAGTCGGCTGCCAACAATTGGTAGCGCGTGAGGTATCAACGGACCGAATCTACTCAAATCGCGTGGCACGGCTCTTGGTTGCACCGTGCGCACGCGATGGCAACATCCGAACAGATTCTTCCGTCCGCGCTCACGACACCCCCTCCCGATCCCATGTCCTCAGAGGCGTTTCTGCGCCTCATGCTCGACGCAATGGGAGCGCTCAAGGCAGGCAATTTCGACGTTCGGCTGCCGAACGACCTGCTCGGTCTCGAGGGCCGCGTGGCCGGCGTGTTCAACGACCTGGCCGTCCTCAATCAGCAGCGCGCCATGGAAATCGGCCGCGTCTGCCGGATGGTCGGCAAGGAAGGCAAGCTCAAGGAACGCATCACAGTGACGCCGGGCCAGGGCGCCCGGTCGGACGAGATCACGTCTCTCAACACCCTGATCGACGACCTGGTCTGGCCGACGACCGAGGTAACGCGCGCGGTCGGCGCCGTCGCGAAGGGCGACCTCTCTCAGTCCATCGACCTCGAAGTCGCAGGCCGCCCGCTCGAGGGCGAATTCCTCCGCTCCGCCAAGCTGGTCAACAAGATGATCGACCAGCTGTCCGTGTTCGCCTCGGAAGTCACCCGCGTCGCGCGCGAGGTGGGCACCGAAGGCAAGCTCGGCGGCCAGGCGCAGGTCCGCGGCATGTCGGGCGTCTGGAAGGAGCTCACCGACTCCGTCAACCAGATGGCCGGCAACCTGACCGCGCAGGTCAGGAACATCGCGGAGGTCACCATCGCGGTCGCGAACGGCGACCTCTCGAAAAAGATCACCGTCGATGTCCGTGGCGAGATTCTGCAGCTCAAGGAAGCCATCAACACGATGGTCCATCAGCTGCGATCGTTCGCCGCCGAAGTCACCCGCGTCGCGCGCGAGGTGGGCACCGAAGGCAAGCTCGGCGGCCAGGCCGTCGTCCCGGGCGTCGCCGGCACGTGGGCGGATCTCACCGATTCGGTGAACGCGATGGCGTCGAACCTGACGCAGCAGGTCCGCAACATCGCGCAGGTCACGACCGCCGTCGCACGCGGCGACCTGTCGCGCAAGATCACGGTCGACGTCAAAGGCGAGATTCTCGAGCTCAAGGACACCGTCAACACGATGGTGGACCAGCTCAACTCATTCGCGTCGGAAGTCAGCCGCGTGGCGCGCGAGGTCGGCACGGAGGGCAAGCTTGGCGGCCAGGCGCGCGTCCCCGGCGTGGCCGGCACCTGGAAGGACCTCACCGACAACGTCAATTCGATGGCGACGAACCTCACCGCGCAGGTGAGGAACATCGCGCAGGTCACGACCGCCGTCGCGCGCGGCGACCTGTCGCGCAAGATCACGGTCGACGTCCAGGGCGAAATCCTCGAGCTCAAGGACACCATCAACACGATGGTGGACCAGCTCAACGCATTCGCGTCGGAAGTCACGCGCGTCGCGCGCGAGGTCGGCACCGACGGCAAGCTCGGCGGCCAGGCGGTTGTGCCCGGCGTCGCCGGCACGTGGAAGAATCTCACCGACAACGTCAACTCGATGGCCGCGAACCTGACGAATCAGGTGCGCAACATCGCGGACGTGACCATCGCCGTCGCGAACGGCGACCTGTCGCGGAAGATCACGGTCGACGTCAAGGGCGAGATCCTCGAGCTCAAGAACACCATCAACACGATGGTGGACCAGCTCAACTCGTTCGCCTCGGAAGTCACGCGCGTCGCGCGCGAAGTCGGCACCGAGGGCAAGCTGGGCGGCCAGGCGGACGTGCCGGGCGTCGCCGGCACCTGGAAGAACCTCACCGACAACGTCAACTCGATGGCCGCGAACCTGACCGGCCAGGTCAGAAACATCGCGGAGGTCTCGGCCGCGATCGCGAACGGGGATCTCTCGCGCAAGATCACGGTCGACGTCAAAGGCGAAATCCTCGAGCTCAAGAACACCATCAACACGATGGTGGACCAGCTCAATGCGTTCGCGTCCGAAGTCACGCGCGTCGCGCGCGAAGTCGGCAGTGACGGCAAGCTGGGCGGCCAGGCCGACGTCCCCGGTGTCGCCGGCACCTGGAAGAACCTCACCGACAACGTCAACTCGATGGCGTCGAACCTCACCGGTCAGGTGCGCAACATCGCCGAGGTCGCCACGGCCGTCGCGCGCGGCGACCTGTCGCGCAAGGTCACGGTCGACGTCAAAGGCGAAATCCTCGCGCTCAAGAACACCATCAACACGATGGTGGACCAGCTCAATTCCTTCGCCTCGGAAGTGAGCCGCGTCGCGCGCGAAGTGGGATCCGACGGGAAACTCGGCGGCCAAGCCGCGGTGCCAGGCGTCGCCGGCACGTGGAAGGACCTCACCGACAATGTGAACTCGATGGCGTCGAACCTCACGGGCCAGGTCCGCAACATCGCGAACGTCGCGACCGCGATTGCGAACGGCGACCTGTCCCGCAAGATCACGGTCGACGTCAAGGGCGAGATCCTCGAGCTCAAGAACACCATCAATACGATGGTGGACCAGCTCAACGCGTTCGCCTCGGAAGTGACCCGCGTCGCGCGCGAGGTTGGCACCGAGGGCAAACTCGGCGGCCAGGCCATCGTCCCCGGCGTCGCCGGTACGTGGAAGGACCTCACCGACAACGTCAATCAGATGGCCGGCAATCTCACGGCTCAGGTCCGCAACATCGCGGATGTCACGATCGCCGTGGCCGCCGGCGACCTGTCCCGCAAGATCACGGTCGACGTTCGCGGCGAGATTCTGCAGCTGAAGGAGACCATCAACACGATGGTCGAACAGCTGCGGTCGTTCGCCGCCGAAGTCACGCGCGTCGCCCGCGAAGTCGGCACCGAAGGCAAGCTCGGCGGGCAGGCCGCGGTGCCCGGCGTCGGCGGCACGTGGAAGGACCTCACCGACTCCGTCAACGCGATGGCCGGCAACCTCACGACCCAGGTGCGAAACATCGCCGAAGTCACGACGGCGGTCGCGCGCGGCGACCTCTCGCGCAAGATTACGGTCGACGTCAAGGGCGAGATTCTCGAGCTCAAGAACACCATCAACACGATGGTCGACCAGTTGCGCGCGTTCGCCGCGGAAGTCACGCGCGTCGCGCGCGAGGTCGGCACCGAAGGCAAGCTTGGCGGCCAGGCGGAAGTTCCAGATGTTGCCGGCACCTGGAAGGACCTGACCGACTCGGTCAACGTCATGGCCGCCAACCTGACTGACCAGGTCCGCGGCATCGTGAAAGTCGTGACTGCTGTGGCCACCGGCAATCTGCGGCAGCGGCTCACGGTCGAAGCCAAGGGCGAGGTCGCCGCGCTCGCCGAGACGATCAACGACATGACCGACACGCTCGCGACGTTCGCCGAACAGGTGACGAACGTCGCGCGCGAGGTCGGCGTCGAGGGCCGGCTCGGCGGCCAGGCGCACGTGCCTGGCGCATCCGGCACGTGGAAGGACCTCACGGGCAACGTAAATCTGCTCGCGGCCAACCTCACGAATCAGGTCCGTGCCATCGCCGAGGTCTCCGCCGGCGTCACCAAGGGTGACCTGACGCGATCGATCCAGGTCGAGGCGCGCGGAGAAGTCGCCGACCTCAAGGACTCGATCAACACGATGATCAACAACCTCCGTGGCACCACGGAGCGCAACGAAGAGCAGGACTGGCTGAAGACCAACCTCGCCAAGTTCACCGGCATGCTTCAGGGCCAGCGCGACCTGGTGACGGTCGGCCGCATGCTGCTCTCCCAGCTTGCACCTCTGGTCGACGCCCAGCAGGGCGCCATGTACCAGATGGAGACGGCCGGGGATCGGCCGGGCCTCTGGCTCCTGGCGAGTTATGCGTGCGGCCCCGGCCAGCCCGATCGCCTCACACTCGGTGAGGGCCTGGTCGGACAGTGCGCCTTTGAGAAGCAGCGCATTCTCCTCAACCACGTCCCGAAGTCCTACACGCGCGGCGCGGCAAGAACCGAGGCCAAGATCCGCTCGAGTCTCGGCGGCGCCCGCCCGGCCAACATCGTCGTGCTGCCGGTGCTGTTCGAGGGCGAGACGCGCGCCGTCATCGAACTGGCGTCGCTGCATCCGTTTACGACGACGCACCTGACGTTCCTCGAGCAGCTCACCCAGTCCATCGGCGTCGTCCTCAACACCATCGAGGCGACGATGCGGACGGAGAACCTGCTGCAGCAGTCACAGCAGCTCACGACCGAGTTGCAGACGCGGCAGAGCGAGCTGCAGCAGACGAACGAGGAACTGGCGAGCAAGGCCAAGCAGCTCGCCGAACAGAACGCCGAAGTCGAGCGCAAGAACTCGGAAGTCGAACAGGCGCGGCGCGCCCTCGAGGAGAAGGCGGCCGAGCTGGCGCTCACATCCAAGTACAAGTCGGAGTTCCTCGCGAACATGTCGCACGAGCTCCGCACGCCGCTCAATTCGATTCTGATTCTCGGACAGCAGCTGGCCGAGAACTCAGGCGGCAACCTGGTGCCAAAGCAGGTCGAGTTCGCCCGCAACATTCACTCGGCCGGCGCCGACCTTCTCACCCTGATCAACGACATTCTCGACCTTTCGAAGATCGAGTCCGGCACGGTCACCGTCGAGGCCGAGGAGATTACGTTCGCGGGGCTTCGCGATGCGGTGAACCGCACATTCCATTCGGTCGCCGAGTCGAAGAACCTGGCCTTCCACGTGGACATCGACGCCGGCCTGCCGCGCGCATTCGTCTCGGATCCGAAGCGGCTCAACCAGATTCTGAAGAACCTGCTGTCGAACGCCTTCAAGTTCACGGCGCAGGGCCACGTTGCGATGACGATCAGGGCGGTGTCCGAGGGCTGGCCCGCGGACCATCCGGTGCTGCGTCACGTGCAGTCGGCCGTTGCGTTCGCGGTGACGGATACCGGCATCGGCATCGCGCCAGACAAGCAGCGCCTGGTGTTCGAGGCATTCCACCAGGCCGATGCAGGCACGAGCCGCAAGTACGGCGGCACAGGACTGGGTCTGGCCATCAGCCGCGAGCTGGCAACGCTCCTGGGCGGCGACATCCGGCTGATCAGCGCCCCCGGTCAGGGCAGTACGTTCACGCTGTACCTGCCCTCGTCGTATATGGGCCCCGCGCGTCCGGCGACCGCACCGGACTCCGCGGTGTCCACCGCGCCCGTGGCCGCCGTCCCCGTGCCTTCGCGGCCGGCCGCGACCGAAGAGCCGATCGTGGACGATCGGACGTCGATCAAACCAAGCGACGCGACGCTGCTGATCGTTGAGGACGACCCTCACTACGCGCGCATCCTCCTGGGCCTCGCGCGCGAAAAGGGCTTCAAGGGCATCGTCGCGCCACGCGGCGTCACCGCGCTCTCGCTCGCGCGCGAGTTCGTGCCGACGGCGATCACGCTCGATGTGTTCCTGCCGGACATGCTCGGCTGGACGGTGCTCAACAACCTCAAGATGGATCCGGCCACGCGGCATATCCCGGTGCAGATGCTGTCGGTCGAAGAGGAGCGCCAGCACGGGCTGTCGCACGGCGCCTTCTCCTACCTCGTGAAGCCGGCGACGACGACGGACATCGAGGCGGCGCTCGATCGCATCAAAGCCTACGTTCGACCCAGAACGCGACGGCTTCTGGTCGTCGAGGACAACGACGTCGAACGTGACAGTATCGTCGAGCTCCTCGGCCACTCGGACATCGAAATCGTCGGCGTGGGCACCGGCGCGGATGCGATGACCGCGCTGCTCGCGGAGCCGTTCGAGTGCTGCGTCGTGGATCTGCGGCTGCCGGACATGTCCGGCTTTCAGCTGCTGGATCTGATTCAGTCGGAGCCGGCGCTGTCCGGCCTTCCCATCGTGATATTCACCGGCAAGGACCTCACGCCGGCTGAAGAATCGCATCTGCGCAGCGTTGCGAAGAGCGTCGTGCTCAAGGACGTCCGATCGCCGGAGCGGCTTTTCGACGAAACGGCGCTCTTCCTCCATCGAATCGTCGGGGAACTGCCGGAGAGCAAGCAGAACCTGCTCGCGAAGCTCCATGGATCGAACGAAGCGCTGCTCTCCCGCCGCGTGCTGGTCGTGGACGACGATGTGCGCAACATCTTTGCGCTGTCATCACTGCTCGAAACACAGGGGATGGAAGTCGTGACGGCGACGAACGGCCGCGACGCCATCGACATCCTCCAGCATCGCGATGACCTCAGCGTCGTGCTCATGGACATCATGATGCCCGGCATGGACGGCTACGAGACGATGCGCGAAATCCGGCGCGACGCGAGATTCCGGACGCTGCCGATTCTCGCCCTCACAGCCAAAGCCATGAAGGGCGACCGCGAGAAGTGCCTGGACGCGGGGGCGTCCGACTACATCGCGAAGCCGGTGAACACCGATCAATTGCTCTCCCTGCTCCGCGTCTGGCTGCATCGTTAGCCCGGGATCCATGACCATGATTCACGGCACGACGCCCTGGACGCCCGACCCCGGGTTCCACCACGGTCCGGAGGACGGCGTGCCGATCCTGGTCGTCGACGACCAGCCGATGAACCTCGACGCCATCGACGCGGTGCTGGCACAGACCGGCTGCCGGCTCGTCCGAGCGTCATCCGCGGACGGGGCCCTCCTCGCGCTGCTCGAACAGGACTTCGCCGCGATCGTGCTGGACATCAAGATGCCGGGCATGAACGGCATCGATCTCGCCGATCTCATCAAGGCGCGGCCGCGATCGAGACACGTCCCGATTCTTTTCCTCACGGCGCACATGTTCAACGAGCGGGAGGTGCTTCGGGGTTACGGCGCCGGCGCCGTGGACTACCTGACGAAGCCCGTCCATGCGGAAATCCTGCGCTCGAAGATTGGAGTCTTCATCGAGCTGTTCCGCAAGAACCGCGAGCTGGCACGAATGAACGAGGCGCTCCGTTCGGAAATGGCCGAGCGGGAGCGGGCCGAGGAAGCGCTGCGTGTGGCGAATCAGGAACTCGAAGGGCGCGTGCGGGATCGCACGCAGGCACTCGAACTGGCCGACCGGCGCAAGAACGAGTTCCTCGCCGTGCTGGGCCATGAGCTTCGCAATCCGCTCGCGCCGATCCTCTCGGCCATCGAAGTCATGCAACCGACGTCGCCCGAGAGCACGCACGTGCAGGCGCGGGGGGTCGTGCGGCGGCAGGTGCGCCAGATGGTGCGTCTCATCGACGATCTCCTCGACGTCGGACGGATCACGAGCGATCGGTTCGTGCTGAGGACCGCGCCGGTCGAGCTGTCGTCGATCATCTCGTCCGCGGTCGAGACGAGCCGGCCTGTGATCACCGAACGGGATCACCAGCTCACCGTCTCGGCGCCCGAGGAGAGCGTGTGCCTCGTCGCCGATGCCGCACGGCTGTCGCAGGTCCTCGCCAACGTCCTGACCAACGCGGCCCGATACACTCCGGCCGGCGGGCGGATCCGCGTGGAGGTCGAGGCCGCCACGAGCGGCGTCACGATTCGCGTCGCCGACTCCGGCATCGGCATCGATCCGGCCGTCCTGCCGACGATTTTCGAATTGTTCGTCCGCGTCGATCGCGCGGACGGGCTGGGGAGCGGCGGTCTCGGGATTGGGCTCGCGCTGGCCCGCCGCCTCGTGGAGATGCACGGCGGTCGTCTCACGGCCAATAGCGACGGTCCCGGCCGCGGCTCCGCCTTCACAATCTGGCTTCCTCCCGCGGTGATCGCATCTGCCGGGTTCGTGCCCCCCGACGCGATCGAACATGCGGCCACGCCGCCCCGCCTGCGCGTGCTCGTCGTGGACGACAACGCCGATGCCGCGGAGATGCTGACAACGATGCTTGGCCAGTGGGGGTATGAAGTTCTGCCCGCGGGGGACGGCCAGACAGCGAAGACAATCGCGGCCGGATTTGAGCCGCAGGTGGTCCTGCTGGATCTCGGCCTGCCGGATCTCGACGGCTATGCGCTTGCTGAAGAGCTCAGGCGGCAGCCCTGGGCAGGGTCGACGCGAATCTACGCATTGACAGGCCGCGGACAGGAAGAAGACAAGCGCCGCAGCCGCGCTTCCGGCCTCGACGAACACCTCGTGAAACCAATCGATCCGGATGAGCTGAGGCGGCTACTCGCCAGAAGCAACTGACAACCTGCACCCGACAACATGCAATCCGGCCGTTAGTCGTTCGGGCCGCCGGGCAGCAGGGCCTCGACCGCTTCCATCCTCGCGCCCTTTTCGTCGCACACAGCGTAGCGAACGTTCTGTGAGTAGAGCGCCACGCCGGCGTGCTCGCCCTTCTTGTTGAGCACGTAGAAATTGACGTTGAAGTTGGGCTCGCCACGCTTGTTCAGCAGGCGCGGCGCAACGGTATTGGCCTTGATGCGGCGGCACGCCTCGAGACCGGCATCCTTCGGTGACTTGCCCCGGCGCATCTCCTCGACGACCAGGTACGAGCAGAGGCCGAACAGGTTGGCTTCGCCGCGCCCGGTTGAGCCGGCCGCACCCACTTCCCCATCGACGTACACGCCTGCTCCGAGAATCGGCGAATCCCCGAGCCGGCCCGGAATCTTCCACGCGAGCCCGCTCGTGGTGGTCGTGCCGCTGATCTCGCCCTTCGCGTTCACGCCGTTGCAGTTGATGGTGCCGTAGACGTGCTGTTCGTCGACGATGCCTTGTTTCACCATGTCGAGCAGCACGTCACGCTCCGCCGCCGACCGGGCCGCAGGGTCTTTGATCCAGCGGAGGGGATCCGTCTGCTTCTTCCACTCGAGCCACGCGGCGCGCGATCTGGGCGTGTTGAGGTCCGCGAGAATCTCGAAGCCGAGATTCCGCGCAAACGTCTGCGCGTCTTTTCCCACCAACAGGTGGTGGTCGGTCCGTTCCATGACGGCCTTCGCCACGAGCGATGGCGTCTTCACACCTTCGAGGGCGCCGACTGCCCCGGCGCGCTTCGTGGGACCGTGCATGCACGACGCGTCGAGCTGGACGATCCCGTCGGCGTTCGGCAATCCGCCGTAACCGACGCTCGTGTCGTCAGGGTCGAGTTCGACGATGTTGACGCCGGCGATGAGCGCGTCGAGCACATCGCTGCCGGCCATCATCTTCTCGAACGCCGTCTCGATGCAGGTCTTCGTGCCGCCGTTCCGGAACCGGTGCCCGTTGTTCGACGCGATGACAACGGGCCGGCTGCCGCTCTGTACCCTTATCGCGGGTCCGCTAGAACCCGCCAGCGGCTGCGCCGCCGCCAGAATCCCCGCGCCTGCTGCTGTGGTCATGAAGTCCCGCCGGTTGATCTTGTCCATGGGAGCGCCCTCGCCGCGTAAGTCTAGATCGGGGCGCTTCGCTGGATCACAGCTGAATGGCCGGCCCGTGGCTCAACCGAAGGTGGCAGGGTTCCTCGAGGCCTGCGGTTCGTCGACGATGCGCTGGACCGGCGCGAATCCGAATCCGAGGCGGCCCGCGGTGCAACACCAAATCGCTGCGGAGGGAGCGAAGCGTGCCAGCGTCGGACGAATCGCAGGCCATTGTACTGGACGGAACCATGCTGGGCGCGAACTGATCTACGATCTCAAGGTTGCACGCATGACTCGTAACATCAACATCGATACCGTCCGCGCCGCGGTCCCTCGCATTGCCGGTGTGGCGCGCCGGACGCCCCTCGTCAGGCTCGATCCCGTTTCGAAGGACTCGCCGGAGATCTATTTGAAGCTCGAGATCTTCCAGCCGATCGCGTCGTTCAAGATTCGCGGCGCGATGAATGCGGTCGCGCGGCTCTCGCCCGCCGAAATGGCGGACGGCGTCTGGACCGTGAGCGCCGGCAATGCCGCGCAGGGGGTCGCGTTGGCCGCGCGTGAGGCCGGTGCGCGCGCGACCGTGCTCGTCATGGACACCGCGCCGGCCACGAAACTCGCGGCCATCGAGCGTCTCGGCGCCTCGATCGTGAAGGCGACCTACGACGAGTGCTGGAAGGCCGTGGAGACGCGGACGTCCGATCGCATGCCCGGCCGTCTGGTGCATCCGTTCGACGACGACGATTTCATCAGCGGGAATGGCACGGCCGCGCTCGAGATGCTCGAAGACTTGCCGGACCTGGATGCGGTGATCGCGCCCATCGGCGGTGGCGGCCTGTTGTCCGGCCTCGGCGCCGTCCTGTCGGCCCTCCGGCCGGACGCGCGACTGTACGCCGCCGAACCCGAGACAGCTGCGCCGCTCGCGGCATCGCTCAAGGCCGGAGCCCCCGTTAGATTCCCGGCGTGGCAGGCGTCGTTCGTGGACGGCGCCGGCGGAAAGTCCGTGCTCCCCTCGATGTGGCCACTGCTGGAATCGACCGTGAGCGACTCCATCGTCGTCACGTTGAATGAGGCCGCCGCCGCGATGAAGTTCGCCGCGGAACGCGCGCGCGTCATCATCGAGGGCGCCGCGGCATGTGCGGTCGCCGCCGCGCGTTCCCCGCGCATCAAGGCCGCCGGACATCGAAAGGTGGTCGCCGTGGTTTCGGGGGGCAACATCGACCTCGCCCGGTTCGCGTCGCTCACGGGTATTTGTGAAGGCTGATTCATGAACGAACTTTTGCCGGCGCGCTTGTCCCGGCTGACCGACCTTGCGCACGACCTCTGGTGGACCTGGAACGAAGGCCGCGACGTGTTCCGGCGCCTCGACTACGCGTTGTGGCGGCAGACCGCGCACAACCCGGTGATGATGCTGACGCGCGTCGCGCCCGCCGCCCTCGAACGCGCGGCGGCCGACCCGGCGTTCCTGGCCGCCTACGATGCGGCGCTGGCCGCGATGGACGCGAATCGCGCGCCGGGGGCCGCGACGTGGTGGCAGACCAGGCTCGGGGCGCCGTCACAGCAGGTCATCGCGTACTTCTGCGCGGAGTTCGCACTCCATCAGTCGCTTCCAATTTACGCGGGCGGCCTCGGCGTCCTCGCGGGCGACCACTGCAAGGAGGCCTGCGACCTCGGCCTGCCGCTCGTGGGCCTGGGCTTCATGTATCCGCAGGGGTACTTCAGGCAGCGCGTGTCGACCGAAGGCTGGCAGGAAGAGCACTACGAACACATCGACTGGGACGCCGCGCCCATCGAGCGGGCTCAGACGATCGACGGACAGCCGTGCGTCGTCCTGGTGCCGATCGCGGATCGATCGGTGCTCGTGCAGGTCTGGCTCGTGCGCCTCGGCCGCGTGCGGCTGCTGCTCCTCGATACCGACCTGCCGCAGAACGCGCCGTGGGACCGTGAACTGTCCGCGCGCCTCTACGGGGGCGGCCGCGAGACGCGGCTGCAGCAGGAAATCGTCCTCGGCCTCGGGGGCGTCCTCGCGCTACGCGCGATGGGCTTCACGCCCGCGGTGTGGCACCTCAACGAAGGCCACGCCGCATTTGTCGTCCTTCAGCGCATGCGCGATCTCCTGGCGAACGGCAAACCCTGGGACGACGCGCTCGCCGATGTCCGGCGTACGACGGTCTTCACGACGCATACGCCGGTGCCGGCGGGGCACGACGCGTTTCCGTTTCACATGGTCGAACAGCACCTGTCGAGCAGCTGGGGCTCGATGAACGGACACGGCGAAAAATTCCTCGCGCTCGGCACGTACGATTCGGGCCAGGGGCCGCAGTTCAACATGACGGCGCTCGCGATGAGGTCGTCGGGCGCCATCAACGCCGTCAGCCAGCTCCACGGCATCGTCACTCGTGACATGTTCGCGCCGCTCTGGCCGGAGCTGCCGCTCGAACAGCGGCCCGTGGGCGCCATCACGAACGGCGTGCACGTGCCGACCTGGATGTCGGCCGAGCTCGGAAGCCTCTTCGAACGCCACCTGAGCCCGGCGTGGCGCGATCAGTATGAGGACGCGGCGCTCTGGGCCCGCATCCTCGAGATTCCGGACGAGGATCTGTGGGCCGCCCGCGGACGTCTGCGCGCCGCGCTGTTCCAGTTCGTCCGTGAACGCGCGCGGCAGCGATGGACCGCCGACCAGGCCGGCGGCGCACGCGTCGTCGCGTCGGGCGCAATTCTAGACCCGACGGCACTCACGATCGGTTTCGCGCGCCGGTTCACCGGCTACAAGCGGCCGGATCTCGTCTTCCGTGACTTCGATCGGCTGGCGCGCATCGTCACCAACACAGACCATCCCGTGCAGCTGGTTTTCGCGGGCAAGGCTCATCCCGCCGACGAGGCCGGCAAGCATCACCTCCAGAACATCTTCCGGCGCGCGCTCGATCCCAGGCTCGCCGGACGCATTGCCTTCGTCGAGGACTACGATCTGCATGTCGCCCACCTGCTGGTGCAGGGTTGCGACGTGTGGCTCAACACGCCGCGGAAGCCGCTGGAAGCGAGCGGCACGAGCGGAATGAAGGCGTCAATGAACGGTACTCTGCATCTGAGCATCGGCGACGGCTGGTGGGCCGAGGGCTGCACCGGTTCGAACGGCTGGGTGATCTCCGGCAAGCCGCAGTCGGAGCACACGGACGCGGTAGATGCCGCTGACGCCGAGGCGCTGTACGCGCTGATCGAGAACGACGTGGCCCCGGCGTTCTACGAGCGCGACGCGCGCGGCATTCCAAAGCGCTGGGTTGCGATGGTGAAGCAGGCGATTCTGACGGTCACGCCACGCTTCTCCAGCCGCAGGATGATGAAAGAATACGCTGAGGGCGCCTATTTGCCGGCGTTCAGGAAGCGAAGCTGATGGCCCGGAAGACGGTCGAAACCACACGGTGCGCGATCTGCGGCGCCAAGGACGTCACCGAGCCGCGAGGCGACGAGAAATACTGCCGCGCGTGCTGGGACAAGAAGATCGCCGTCGAGGAAATTGTCGCCCGTGAGTTCACGCTCAAGCGCTACATCCGCGCGCAAAGCGCGGAGAAATATCTCGTCTTCCATTCCACGCAAAAGCGGCCCATCGGCCTCGTCCTTGTCGTCGATGACGGATACGACCTCTTTCTGACCGTCATCATCTATCCGACATTCGCGTGGGACGAGCCCGCCTATCACCTCGAAAACGATCCCGAGCACCGGTCGTTCGCCGAAGTCCTCGTGGATGTCATCGCCGCCGATGTCATCGAGCCGTGGGGCGGCGGCAAGTGGCACCTGGAAGTCTTCCGATCGACCGCTCCCGATCCCGACGATTGGAACGGCGAAATCTAATCGTTGGCAATCTGATCATTAAGGATCGTTAAGGTCCTGTTAAGAACCACGGACGCGGCGTCCTCGTCCAACCGGACGGACGGCTATACTTCCCGACAATGACGCTCGACCTCGCAAGTATTCAGAAAACCCTTGTCAGTGAAGGACTTGACGGCTGGCTGTGGTACGACTTTCACGGCTCGAATCCGATTGCAGTGAACCTCGCAGGTCTCGCGGGCCGGCACACCACGCGGCGCTGGTACTACTTCATCCCGTGTAAAGGCACCCCGCGCAAATTGGTTCACGCCATCGAGCCTTTCATGCTGGACGCCCTTCCCGGCGAGAAGCGGATCTACGCGGGAAGGCTGCAGCTTGAAGAGGGCGTGTCCGACATCCTGAGGGGGTCACGGACCGTCGCGATGGAGTATTCGGCCGAGTGTGCCATTCCCTACCTCTCGCGTGTGGACGCGGGCACGGTGGACTTCATCCGCCGGCTCGGCATGAGCGTCGTGTCATCAGGGGATCTGGTCGGCCGCTTCGAAGCGGCCTGGAATGCCGAGCAAATCGCGACGCACCGAGCCGCGTCCGAGAAGCTGTATCGAATCAAGGACCGCGCCTTTGACTACGTCGGCGCGAAGCTGACGGGCGGCGACGCCGTGCACGAATTCGAAGTGCAACAGCAGATGGTAGGCTGGTTTAGGGAGGAAGGCCTGTTCGCCGACGCGCCGCCGATCGTGGCCGCGCAGGAGAACGCCGGCAATCCTCATTACGCGCCGACCCGGGAATCCTCGCGCCCCATCAGGCCGAACGAGCTGCTGCTGCTCGACCTGTGGGGCAAGCTCGAGCGGCCAGGTTCCGTCTACGCGGACATCACCTGGACGGGTTTCGCCGGCGATCCGCCGGACGAAATCGCGCGTGCCTTTGCGGCGATCGTGGCCGGCCGCGATGCCGGCATCGCGAAGGTACAGGACGGGATTGCCTCGGGCCAGGCGGTCCGGGGGTTTGAGGTGGATCGCGTGACGCGCGACGTCATCACCGAGGCCGGGTTCGGGCAGTTCTTCATCCACCGGACCGGCCACAGTCTTGGCGAGGAAGTGCACGGGAACGGGGTCCACATGGACGACTATGAAACCCACGACGACCGTCGACTCGTCACAGGTACGGGCTTTACCATCGAACCTGGCGTCTATACGCCGGCGTTCGGAGTCAGAACGGAAGTCAACATGGTGGTCGCCGAGCATTCGGCGGAAGTGACCGGGCCGTGCCAGAAGACGCTGGTGCGGATCGCAACAAGGAATCAGGCGAATCAGACAGGCTCTTAGGGACAACACGGCATTCATTAATTCTGAAGGAGCAACGGAGCTGGCTATGGCAGGCAAAAAATCAACCATCTTCTATTCAATGATGATCGCGCTGTCGTCGCTCGTCGTCGGGATGGTCCTGGCGTCGAGACTCGGACTGGCGCCCATCTCGAGTGCGGGCCCGCTGGACATCCCCAAGACGAACAGCGCGCCCCTCAACGGGCCGATCGACGCCGCGACGTTCCGCAACATCGCGCACGAGGCAAGCCCCACGGTCGTAAGCATCAGGACGAAGTCCCAGCGACAGGCTGGCTCGGGCGGCCTCGAAGAGCTGTTTGGGCTCCAGCCCCGGGTCATGCCGGGGCGACCGGGACGCAGCCAGGGCCAGCAGGCTCCCCAACTCGTCATGGGCGCGGGCAGCGGCTTTGTCATCGACAAGGCCGGCTACATCCTGACCAACAACCACGTCATCGAGGGCGCCACCGAAATCGAGGTGTGGCTGGCCGGCATGGACGATCTCGGCAGAGGCCTGACCGCGAAGATCGTGGGCACGGACATCCTGACGGACAGCGCGCTTCTGCAGTTGACGGAAATGCCTGAACAGCCGCTGACGGCTTCGAAGTTCGGCGACTCTTCGCAGATCGCGCCTGGCGACTGGGTGATGGCGATCGGCAACCCATTCACGCTGTCCAACAGCGTGACGGTCGGTGTCGTGAGCGCCGTCGGACGCCAGCAGCAGACGGCCATTCCGAACCGCTCGTCTGAAATGATCCAGACCGATGCCGCCATCAACAGGGGCAACTCCGGCGGTCCGTTGCTCAACGTCCGCGGCGAAGTCGTCGGCATCAACACGCAGATCGTGAGCGACGGCGGCGGCAATCTCGGCATCGGCTTCGCGATGCCGATCAACACGATTCGCAACATCCTGCCGCAACTGATGAAGGGCAAGGTCACGCGCGGCCGCATCGGGGTGTATGTCGACCGCATCCCGATGACCAAGTCGGACCTGGAGGAATTCGGCCTCGCTGGCCAGACCGGGGCGCTCGTCAAGGAGATTCAGGAGGGCCCCGCGAAGAAGGCCGGCATGCACATCGGCGACGTCATCCTCGAATTCAATGGCAAACCGGTGAAGAACAGCGACGACTTGGTCTCGATGGTCAGCGCCACCGCTCCTGGCAGCACGGTCCCGGTGAAGGTGATGCGCGCCAAGAAGCCGGTGACGCTGAACGTCACGATCGAAGAGCTGAACGTGGACACCGAGCGTGACGACCCACTGGCGCAGGTACCGGCGCCGAAGGTCGAGGAACCGAAGGACACCGCCTTCGGCATGTCGGTCGAGGCGCTCACGCCGAATCGGGCGCGACGAATGAACCTGCCGAACGGCATGGGCGGCGCGATTGTCAGCGACGTGGAACCGGCGGGCCCGGCAGCGCGCGCTGGCATCGGGCCGAACGATGTCATCACGGAAGTGAACGGAACGAAGGTCACCTCCGTCGACCAGGTCACGAAGGCGCTTGAAGCAGTCGGCGATGGTCGGACCGCACGTATCGTGATCTTCCGTGACGGACGCGAGGTACTGGCGCTCGTGCGGAAGCGCTGACGACGGGTGCTGACAGCGCTCGTCCTCACAGCCGGCCTTGGCACCAGGCTCGATCCGCTGACGCGCCTGGTCGCCAAAGCCGCAGTTCCGCTCGCAGGACAAACTCTGATTGAACGCTCCCTGATGCGCCTGGCGCATCAGGGAGTCACCGACGCGGTACTCAACCTGCACCACCTCCCTGCCAGCATCACAGGCGTCGTCGGCGATGGCGCGCGCTTCGGCATGCGCGTCCGCTACTCGTGGGAGTCCCCGATTCTCGGATCGGCCGGTGGACCGCGACGGGCGCTGTCGCTGATCGACGCGGATCGTTTTCTCATCGTCAACGGTGACACGCTCTGCGACATCGACCTCGCGGCCATGATTCACGACCACGAGGCGAGCGGCGCCGATGTCACGATGTCGGTCGTGCCGAACCCGGCCCCCGACCACTACAACGGCATTCGAATCGACGACGACCGGTGGGTGACGTCGTTTGCGCCGCGCGGACAGGCGAACGGCACGTGGCACTTCATCGGCGTCCAAGTAGTCGAGGCGCGAGTGTTCGCGGACCTTTCCGATGGGGTGCCTGAGGAGACGGTGTCGGGCATCTACCGCCATCGCATCGCCGCCGGCGATGGCAGGATTCGCTGCCATTGCCTCGACCTGCCCTTTGTTGACGTCGGGACGCCCCGCGACTACCTCGACGCCGCCTTGAGCCTCGCAGGGGCGCAGGGCCTCGGCAACGCGATCGAAGCCGGGGCCGATGTCAGCCCCGCCGCTCGCTTATCGCGATGCGTCGTGTGGAGCGACGCAGCCGTCGGCGCCCGTGCCATCCTCGACGATTGCGTCGTGGCGGGCGTCCGGATACCTGACGGCTTCCGAACGCACGGCGCCGTGCTCGTTCCTGCCGGCACCGTTCGGGCAGGCGACAGCGCCCCGGTCGCGCACGGTATCGCGGCATTCCCCCTGAAGCGCTGATCGCCCGTCAATCGGTCAATCGGTGAATCCATCCGTCATTTCGCTAAACTGTCCCGGGTGTCCGACACGCTGCCTGCTCCCGTTCAGACCTATCTCGACCGCAATGGAATCAGCGGCGCTCGCGTCGTCGCGTTGACCGGCGATGCGTCGGATCGCCGGTACTTCCGCGTACTGCCGGGATCCGATTCGTTCGTGCTTGCGGTCTATTCGGCGCCGTTCGATGTGAACACGCTCCCGTTCGTCAATACGGCGCGTCTCTTCGCTTCGATGCCGGTGCCGGTGCCGCGCGTCCTGGGACACGCGGACGACGTTGGCGTGCTGGCGCTCGAGGATCTTGGGGACGTCACGCTGCAGGCGCACCTGGGATCCGCGTCACCGGGGCGCCACGCTGCGTTGTACCGCGAGGCGGTCTCGCACATCGACACGATTCAGCGCCGGGGACGCGAGCTGGCGGATCCCAAGTACCTCCCCTACAACGTCCGTTTCGACGTCGAGAAGCTCACGTGGGAGATGGACTTCTTCATCAAGCACTTCCTCGAGGCGTACCGGGGCGTGACGTTTGCGCCAGACGATCGCGAGGCGCTCCGCGCCGAGTGCGGTGCGATCGTCGCCGAGTTGGCGGCGGAGCCGCCGGTGCTCTGTCACCGGGACTACCACAGCCGCAACCTCATGCTGAACGGTGAGCGCCTCTGCATCATCGACTTCCAGGACGCGCGCATGGGTCCGGACACGTACGACCTCGCGTCGCTGCTCAGAGACTCCTACGTCGACCTGCCATGGTCAGTGGTGGACGACCTGATCGCGTATTTCCTGGCGCTGCAAGGCCGGGCCGGCGAGCACGAGGAGTTCCGCCGGCGATTCGATCTCATGGCGCTCCAACGGAACCTGAAAGCGCTTGGCACGTTCGGGTACCAGACCGCGGCCCGCGGCAATCCCGTCTACATTCAGTACATCCCGCGCACGCTGAACTACGTCCGCGAAAACCTCAGCCGTTACGCGCGGTTCGAGCGCCTGTCAGCCCTGCTCTCCTCGCAGATCGCCGAACTGCGATGACTGACGTAGCCGGCGGCCTTCAGGCCGCCGGTGGCGCGGTGGGCTAAAGCCCGCCGCCTACGAATGTCATGCGATACTCGTTAGCTTGGCGCGGCCGAAGCGCCCCGGAGTGAGAGTGATGCACGCGCGGATTGAAGACATCGCGAAGTACGAGGGTCAGACGGTCACCATCCAGGGCTGGCTCGTCAACCGGCGCTCGAGCGGCAAGATTCACTTCCTGCAGCTCCGCGACGGTTCAGGGTTCATTCAGGCCGTGATGTCCAAAGCCGCGGTCGGCGAAGAGGTCTTCAAGGCCGCCGACCATCTTTCGCAGGAATCCGCGATCGTCGTCACCGGCCTCGTCCGTGCGGATTCGCGCGCACCGGGCGGCTTCGAAATCGAGGCCGGCGGCCTCGAGATCGTGAGCCCGTCGGTGGATTTCCCCATTACGCCGAAGGAACACGGCGTGGACTTCCTGATGGATCGCCGGCACCTGTGGATTCGGTCCCAGCGGCAGCAGGCCATTCTCCGCGTGCGTCATGAAGTGATCGACGCGGTGCGCGACTACTTCAACAGCCGCGGCTTCATTCTCGCGGACACACCTATCTTCACGCCGTCCGCGTGCGAGGGCACGACGACGTTGTTCCCCGTGCAGTATTTCGAGGAGAACACCGCGTTTCTCACGCAGAGCGGCCAGCTCTACAACGAAGCCAATGCGATGGCGCTCGGCAAGGTGTACTGCTTCGGCCCGACGTTCCGGGCCGAGAAATCGAAGACGCGACGCCACCTCACCGAGTTCTGGATGGTCGAACCGGAGATGGCCTACGCCAATCTCGAAGACGCCATTGCACTGGCAGAGGGACTCGTCGTAGAAGTCGTGGGCCGCGTCCTCGAGCGCCGGAAGCGCGAGCTCGCCGCGCTCAACCGCGACACCAGCAAGCTCGAGAGCGTGAAGGCGCCATTCGCCCGCATCACGTACGACGACGCCGCGAAGCTGCTGAAGGACAAGGGCATGCCGTTCGAATGGGGCGGCGACTTCGGCAGCCCGGACGAAACAGCGCTGTCCGAACACTTCAACGGTCCGGTGGCCGTGACCGGCTATCCGAGCGCCATCAAGGCGTTCTATTTCAAGCCGCAGCCCGGGCGTCCCGAGGTCTCGCTGTCATGCGACATCCTCGCGCCCGAGGGCTATGGCGAGATCATCGGCGGCGGACAGCGCCTCGAGGACTACGACCTGCTGCTGCAGCGGATCGAGGAACACAAGCTCCCGAAGGACGCCTTCGAGTGGTACCTCGATCTCCGGCGGTTCGGCAGC
Source organism: Vicinamibacterales bacterium (assembly GCA_035606665.1). GTDB lineage: Bacteria > Acidobacteriota > Vicinamibacteria > Vicinamibacterales > SCN-69-37 > DASUGC01. The sequence continues at coordinate 187,205 of DATNEY010000057.1, forward strand.
GTTCCGCACTCCGGATTCGGCATGGGCATCGAGCGCGTCGTGTCGTGGATCTGCGGTCTGGATCACCTGCGAGAGGCAATTCCCTACCCGCGGATGTTGTACAGGCTGTATCCGTAATCGCGAAGCCGCGAGCGTAGCGAGCGCGCTGAGCGTCCGAGAACAAGCGCGTGGGGGTGGGGCCCCACGCGAACTAAAGTAAAGAAGGCACCATCACGTCATGAAACTCGGCTTCGTTTCTCTCGGCTGCCCCAAGAACCTCGTCGATGGCGAGGTGATGCTGGGGCTCGCGCGCCAGGCGGGTCACGAAGTGACCACCGACGCCGCCGACGCCGAAGTCATCGTCGTCAATACGTGCGCGTTCATCGATACGGCGAAAGAAGAGTCCGTCAACGCGATCCTCGAGATGGCGCAGTTGAAGCGCGACGGGGCGTGCAAGCGGCTGGTAGTGACTGGCTGCCTGGGCGAGCGCTACCGCGACCAGCTCAAGGCCGAGATCCCCGAAATCGACGTCGTGCTCGGCACGGGCGACGTGCCGGAGATCGTCGGCGCGTTGAACGGCGTTCAGCCGAAGCCCGCCGCGCTGCCGTTCTTCAAGTCGTCGACTGATGCCGCGGCAGGCCGGCCTGCGAACTTCGATCTTCGAACCTCGAACGTGAACACCGAGTTGCCCACATATCTCTATGACGCGGCAACTCCACGCCTATTGACAACCCCGCGGCACTACGCCTACGTGAAAATCGCCGAGGGTTGCGACTACACGTGCGCGTTCTGCATCATTCCCACGCTCAGGGGCAAGTACCGCAGCCGCGAGGAGGAGTCGATCGTGGCCGAGGCCGAGCGGCTCGCGGCCGGCGGCGTTCGGGAACTGCTGCTGATCTCACAGGACACGACGTTCTTCGGCATCGATCGCGGCCAGCGCGGCGCGCTTGCGCGGCTGCTCCGCCGGCTCAACACCATCGACGGCCTTTCGTGGATTCGTCTCCTTTATCTCTATCCCACGACGATTACCGACGATGTGCTGGATGCGATGGCGGAGTGCGAGAAGGTCTGCACGTACATCGACCTGCCACTCCAACACGCATCGGCTGACGTGCTTCGACGGATGCGGCGGCCCGGCAACCGCGAGGCCTACGACAAGCTGCTCGCGCGGATCCGCTCACGCGTACCGGGTGTAACCCTTCGTACCACCTTCATCGTCGGGTTCCCGGGGGAAACCGAACAGGACTTCGAGGAGCTGATGTCGTTTGTTCGTGACACCGGCTTCGACCACGTCGGCGTCTTCACCTACTCCCACGAAGAAGACACGCGCGCGTACGCCATGACCGACGACGTCCCGGCCGAGGTCAAGGCGGCCCGACGTGACGCGGTGATGCGGCTCCAGCGCGACATCGTCGCCGCACGGTTGCGAAAGCGGACCGGCGACCGCGTCAGGGTGATGGTCGACGGCCCGTCCCCGGAGTCGGACCTGGTGCTGACGTCCCGGCTGGCTGGCCAGGCGCCGGACATTGACGCCCTCGTGTACCTCGATGAGTGCGATCCGTCCGAATACCGGCCGGGAGACCTGCTCGATGCCGTCATCACCGGCGCGCGCGGCTACGATTTGATCGCCCGGCCGGCGCGCATTTGACGGCGCGGGCGTTGATGCCTCCCCACCGCTACGCTATACTTTCAGGCGGTCTAGGCGGGAAAGACTGAACAAGGTAAGTGGGCCCGTGCCCACTTTTCGTGTTTTAGGGGCATTTCGGGCAGCCGGTCTGGTGAACACGCCGCGAGTTGATGAGTCGGATCGCCTTCGCACCCGTGTGGCGGGGGTCGTGGAAAGCTACGGCCTGGATCTCTTCGACCTGCAGTTTCGCCGGGAATCGCATGGTTGGGTGCTGCGAGTGGTGATCGATCGTCCGTGGACGCCCGACGAAGCGGGCGGCACCCCGGGCACTGGCGACGAGGCCGTCACAGTTGACGACTGCGGCAAGGTCAGCCAGGACGTCAGCGTGATTCTCGACGTCGAGCCGGAGCTGGTCGGTGGGATCGATCGCGCCTACACCCTCGAGGTGTCGTCGCCGGGCCTCGACCGTCCGTTGCGCGATGAGCGGGACTACCGGCGCTTCGCGGGCCGGCTGGCGAAGATCGTGACCACCGTGCCGGTCGAGGGCCAGACGGCGTTCGCGGGACGGTTGCAAGGCGTGGAGGACGGGGTGGTGGTGCTGGCGGAAGGCCGCCGGACGCATCGCCTGCCGCTTGGCTCGATCAAGCGCGCGCGACTGGAAGTGGAGTTCTAGAAGCTGACGCCGCGAACGAGCGTCAGCGAGTAAGCCGCCGGAGCGGAGTGGGGCGCAGGGGTCCCGCGAGCGACGGCGTAAGGGGGTCCGGGGGACGAAGTCCCCCGGGTAAAAGAATGGCAGCGACTGAACTGCAGCAGATGATCGACGTCGTCGCGAAGGACAAGGGCATCGACCCGACCATCGTGATCGGCGCCATTGAGGACGCATATCTTGCGGCGTCGCGGAAGGTCTTCAAGAGCGACGAGGACCTCCGGACCCGCTTCAACACCGACACCGGCCAGGTCGAGCTGTATGCCGTGCGGTCGATCGTGACGGACGTCACGAACCCGGCGCGGGAGATTTCGCTCGGCGAAGCGCAAGAGCTCTACGGCGAGGAAGCCGAAGTCGGGATGGAAATCGAGTTTCCGAAGGAAACCGAGAAGCTCGGCCGCATCGCGGCGCAGACCGCCAAGCAGGTCATCGCGCAGCGCGTGCGCGAGGCCGAGCGCGAGAAGATCCACGGCGAGTTCGGCGAGCGCATCGGCGAAGTCGTAACGGCCACGGTCAAGCGGTTCGAGAGCGGCGACATCATCGCCGAGATCGGCCGCGTCGAGTGCCAGATCCCGCGCAAGGAACAGTCGCGCGCCGAGAACTACGCGATCGGCGACCGCGTCCGCGCGGTGATCAAGGCCGTCAACCGCAACGCCAAGGGCCCGCAGGTCGTGCTGTCCCGCACGGATCCGGCGCTGCTCGTGAAGCTCTTCGAGCAGGAAGTCCCGGAAATCTACGACGGCACGGTCATGATTCGCGGCGCGGTGCGCGAAGCGGGCGATCGCGCCAAGGTCGCCGTGTTCTCGCGCGAGCGCGACGTCGATCCGGTCGGCGCTTGCGTCGGCATGCGCGGAACACGCGTCCAGGCGATCATCCGCGAGCTCCGCGGCGAGAAGATCGACATCGTCGAGTGGTCGGAGGATCCGGTCACTTTCGTCACGAAGGCGCTCTCCCCCGCCCGCGTCCAGCGCGTCAGCATCGTCGACGACGAAGCGCGCGTGATGGAGGTGGTCGTCGAGGATCGCCAGCTGTCGCTCGCGATCGGCAAGAAAGGGCAAAACGTCCGGCTTGCCGCCAAGCTCACGGGCTGGAAGATCGACATCAAGAGCGACGAAGACAAGAAAAAGGAAGTCGAGCTGCAGCTCGAAGGCATCGACTTCGGCAGCGGCGCCGAAGTCGCGCGCGCGCTGACGCTACCCGACATCCACGAGGAAGTGCTGGCCGCCCTGCGCGCCGGCGGCTTCGACACGGTCGAGAAAGTGCTCGAAGCGCCGCAGGAGTCGCTGCTGGCGCTCCCGGGCTTCGATCAAGACACCGTGGACGCCGTCGTCGCGGCGGCGAAATCAGTACAGGCCGCGCCATCAGGTGGTGCGGATGAAGCAGTGGACACGCCACCGTCCGACGAACGAACGCAGTGAGTGAGTCGCCGGAGCGGAGCGGGGCGAATGGGTCCCCGCGAGCGACGGCGTAGGGGGGCCGCGGGGGCGAAGCCCCCCGGGATATTAAGGAGCAACATTGGCCACTGTCCGGATTTACAAGGTCGCCGAACTGCTGGGTCTCGCGAGCCAGGACGCCATCGATCTGCTCAAGAAAGAGACGGGCATCGATGTGAAGAGCGCGTCGAGCTCGATTGAAGAGATCGTCGCGCGGCAGTTCGTCGAACGTCAGGCGCGCAAGCGGAACATTCAGCTGCCGCACGGCAACATTTTCGCGGACCACCCTGTCGCCAAGAAGCCGGCCGGCAAAGCCGGTAAGGTGCCGGAGCCCCCGAAGCCCGCCGCACCGGCGCTGAGGCCCCGGCTCGTCAAGGCCGCTCCCAAGGCGCCTGAGGCCGTCGCCGAAGCGGCGGCACCCGCTGCGGAACCGGTCGTCGAGCCGGATGCCGCAATCGAGGTCGCGGTCGTCGAGGCGCCGCCGCCGGCGCCAGAACCTGAGGTCGTCGCGGAGCCGGTTGCGCCGCCAGTGCCCGAGCCACAGCCGGAGCCCGAGCCGGTGGCGGTTGAGCCGCCGCCTGTCCGGGAAGAGGCACCGCCGCCAGCGCCGAAGCCGCCGCCACCGGTACTGCGTCACCCTGGCCGGGTCGTTCCGCCAACACGGCGTCTTCGCATTGAAGACCCTGTCACGGGTGAAGCGCCCGCGGCACGCCCCGTCGCTGCGCGCCCGGTCGTGAGACCACAGCAGGCGCCACCGGCGCCGACACGTCCTGCGACCGCGGCGCAGCAGTCGGCTCGGCCCTCGGGGCTTCGTCCAGCCATGCCATCGGCGCGTCCGCCGCTTGGCGGCCCGCGCCCGCTGCCCTCGCAGCCGGTCAGGCCACAATCACCCGGCGGTCCCCGGCCGCCGTATCCCGGCAGCCGGCCGCCTGGCAATCAGTTCCGCCCGGCTGGTCCGCCGGCACGTCCGCGGACCGCGCGTCGCGACGATCGACCGTCGCAGATGCCGCCGCAGGAGCCGCTGCCGCCGGTCACCAAGCTCATCACGCTCGCCGAAGGCATGACGGTGAAGGACCTCGCCGACAAGCTCGAGGTGAAGGTCAAGGATCTGATGAAGAAGATCCTCGATCGCCGCATGATGATGACGATCAACTCGACGCTCGACTCCGACACCGCGCAGTTGCTCGCGCGCGACTTCGGTGCCGAGGTCCTGATCCGCAGCTTCGAGGAAGAACTGACCGAGGTCGAAACCGAGACGTCGAAACCCGAAGACCTGTCGACGCGCGCGCCGGTCGTGACCATCATGGGCCACGTCGATCACGGCAAGACGACGCTGCTCGACGCCATCAGGGAGACCAAGATCGCCGAGCGCGAAGCCGGTGGCATCACGCAGCACATCGGCGCCTATTCGGTGGACGTCAACGGCCGCCGCGTGGTCTTCCTGGACACGCCGGGTCACGAAGCGTTCACGATGATGCGAGCGCGCGGCGCCAAGGTCACCGACATCGTCGTCCTCGTTGTCGCGGCCGACGACGGCGTCATGCCGCAGACGAAGGAAGCCATCGACCACGCGCGGGCGGCGAACGTGCCCATCGTGGTCGCCGTGAACAAGATCGACAAGGGGGATGCGAACCCGGAACGCGTCAAACGCGAGCTGTCGGACCTTGGGTTGATGCCTGAAGCATGGGGCGGCACGACGGTTACCGTCGAAGTCTCCGCGCGCCAGCGCAAGAACCTGGACCAGTTGCTGGAAATGATTCTGCTGGTTGCCGATATCGCCGATCTCAAGGCGAATCCGAAGCGGCGCGCCATGGGCACGGTGCTCGAAGCAAAGCTCGATCGCGGGCGCGGGCCTGTCGCGACGGTGCTCGTCCAGGACGGCACGCTGTCGGACGGCGATCTGTTCATCGCCGGCGTCATCGACGGCAAAGTGCGCGCGATGTTCGACCACCTCGGCCGCAAGATCAAGAAGGCGGGCCCCGCGACGCCGGTCGAAGTGCTCGGACTCTCCGCGCTGCCCCTTCCCGGCGACACGTTCCAGGTCATCGACGATCCGGCGAAGGCCCGGCAGGTCGTGGCCTACCGGCAGGCGCAGCAGAAGGAGAAGAGCCTCGGCGGCAAGAGCTCGCGGCTCACGCTCGAGTCACTGCAGCAGCAGATGGCGGAAGGCGGCATGAAGGAGCTGCCGCTCATCATCAAGGCCGACGTGCAGGGATCGGCGGAAGTGCTGGCGGACACCCTCGCGAAGCTCACGGACGAGCGCGTGAAGGTCCGCATCATCCACACGGGTGTCGGCGCGATCAACGAGTCGGACGTGCTGCTCGCGACCGCCTCGAACGCCATCATCATCGGCTTCAACGTGCGGCCGGATCGCAACGCTGCCGAAGTCGCCGAGCGCGAAAAGGTCGACATCCGCCACCACTCGGTCATCTATCACGTGACGGACGAGATCAAGAAGGGCATGCTGGGCCTCCTCGAGCCGACGATCAAGGAATCGCGACTCGGGGCGGCGGAAGTGCGGCAGACGTTCAAGGCGCCGAAGGCCGGCACGATTGCGGGTTGCATGGTCCTCGACGGAAAAATCATGCGCTCCGGCGAGTCCACGGCACGTCTGCTGCGTGACAACGTCGTCGTCTGGACCGGCAAGCTGGCGTCACTCCGCAGGTTCAAGGACGACGTGAGCGAGGTGAAGGCCGGCTCGGAGTGCGGCATCTCGCTCGACCGCTTCAACGACATCAAGGTGGGCGACATCATCGAGATCTTCTCGGTGGAACGGATCGCGCAGACGGTTTAGAGCCATGCAACCTACAACCTACAACCTGCAACCTGCACGGCGCGCGTCCCGCAGGCCGACTTGTTGGTTGCAGGTTGCGGGTTGCAGGTTGCCTAAGTGACCATCGCGTTGCTCTCGATCGAGTGTTATCTGCCGATGTCGCAGTCGCTCAAGGACAAGCGCATGGTGCTGCGCCGGGTGAAGGATCGGCTCAAGTCGCACAACGTCGCCGTGTCCGAGGTCGCGCACCACGACCTCTGGCAGCGCGCGGGGCTCGGAATTGTGACGGTCGGCGTCTCGGACGACATCGCGGGATCGACACTCGAAGCCGCGCTGAAGGAAATCGACCGGGTGGAACCCGGTCTCGTTACCGCACATCAGGTGGAGTACCTGCGCTAGATGGCACAAGGGTCGCGTCCGGATCGGGTCGGCGAGGAAATTCGCCACGAGCTCGCGACGATGCTCAGCCGCGAGGTGCAGGATCCGGGCATCGGGTTCGTCACACTCACGCGCGTGAAGGTGTCCCCCGATCTCCAGCTGGCCAGGGTTTACTACACGATGCTCGGTACTGAGGCGCAGCGCCGCGACACCGAGCGCGCGCTGGCGCGCGCGACGCCGTTCCTCCGGCGCCAGATCGGCGCCCGCATCCGGCTGCGCCGCGTGCCGGAAATCCGCTTCGAGTTCGACCGCAGCGTCGAGACCCAGGACCGCGTCGAAAAGATTCTGATCGATCTTCAGGCGGAGCGCGATGCGCGCGAAGCCTCGTCAACGTCATCATCCTCGGCGGAGCCGCAGGACAACAAGCAGGAGAAATAATGTCCGCTGTCGTTGTTGCCGCCGCTCTCAAGGAGCGACGATCATTCATTCTGACGTCGCACGCGCGTCCGGACGGGGACGCGATCGGCTCCCAGATGGCGCTGGCTCTGGCGCTTCGCGCGATCGGGAAGACCGTGCGGATCGTCAACCGCGATCCGGTCCCGGCTCCCTACAAGCACTTTCCTTCCGTCGGCGACATCGAATTCGCGACCGAGGTCACGGGCCCCGCCGACGCGGTCGTGACGCTCGAGTGCAGCGACATCACGCGCCCGGGCCTCAACGGTCTCGAGAAGTACTTCGTCATCAACATCGATCACCACCTCGGGAACGAAATGTACGGCGGCGTCAACTGGTTTGACGGGACGGCGGCTTCCTGCACCGAGATGGTGGCCGACGTGATTGACGCGCTCGGCGTGCCCTGGACACTCGACATCGCGCAGCACCTGTACCTCGGTATCGCGACAGACACGGGCGGCTTCCGGCACGGTCCCATCTCGGCACGCACCTTCGAGGCCTGCCGCCGCATCACGGACGCCGGGGTCGAGCCGGCGGCGCTCGCCAGGGAGATCTTCGACAGCTTCGGCATCGGCCGCGTGAAGCTGACGGGCGAGATGCTCTCGCACATGGAACTGCACCACGGCGGAACGCTTGCCGTGCTGGGGTTCGACGACGAGATCCTTGCGCGGTGCGGTGCCACGGTGGACGACACCGAGGGCCTCGTGAACCTCCCGCTCGGTGCGAACGAAATACTCGCCGTCGCGCTCTTCAAGTGCCAGGCGGACGGGACCTGCCGCGTGAGCCTGCGATCCAAGGCCGGCGTCGATGTCCGCGGCGTGGCCGCGCACTGGGGCGGCGGAGGCCATCGCAACGCCGCGGGCGCCACGCTGTCCGGATCCTTTGATGCCTTGAAGGCCGCGGTCGTCACCGAGCTCGCCCGCGCCATCGACGCCGCGAAGTAAGTCCTTGGACGGGGTCCTTCTCATCGACAAGCCTTCGGGCCCGACGTCGCATGACGTCGTCGCGCGAATCCGATCGGTCACCAGGGAACGGAGCGTCGGACACACAGGCACGCTGGACCCGCGCGCGACAGGCCTCCTGCCCCTTGTGCTCGGCCGGGCAACGCGGCTGGCGTCGGTGCTGACCGGCGGCGACAAGACGTACGAAGCCTCGATACGGCTCGGCGTGTCCACGACCACTGACGACGCCGACGGCATCGAAGTCGAACGTTTCGGCGGCAGTCTGCCGGACGAGTCACGGATTGACGAAGCGCTCGCGAGATTCCGCGGCACATTCGATCAGACTCCGCCTGCCCACTCCGCCAAGAAGATCGGCGGCGAGAAAGCATACGATCTCGCCCGCCGTGACGTCGCGGTCGAGCTGAAGCCGGTGACCGTCACCGTGCGGCGCCTCGAGCGGCGCGCCTATGCTGATGGCGTTGTGTGGCTCGAGGTCACGGTGACGTCCGGGTTCTACGTGCGGGCGCTCGCGCGGGACCTCGGGCGGGCGCTGGGATGCGGCGGCCACCTCGATACGCTCCGCCGGACGCGGGCCGGACGCTTCGACCTTGCGGGCGCGATTTCGCTCGCGGAGGCCGAACGGCTGGGACCAGGTGTCGAGACGCACCTCATCTCGCCCGCTGACGCACTCGATGGCCTGCCGGCGGTCACTGTGACAGAGGCCGGACTGAAGCGCGCGGTGCACGGAAATCCACTCGGACCGGAGCACCTCGAACGGCGATTCGTGCCGCCGCCGGGTTCATCGGAAGCCGGTCACGTGCGGGTCCTGGGCCCTGACGGCCGCCTAGTGGCCCTGGCCGGCAGCAGAGGCGGTCTTTTGCATCCGGCCGTGGTACTCGGCTAACATCATTTCTTTGCTGCTCCCCTCTGGAGCGGCGTAGTACAACGGCGGTCTGGGCTGGCCTTCGCGGGCTGGAGCTGGGCCGTGCGTGGAGGGCACGACGTGCTGACCAACGACCGTAAGACCGCAGTCATCGGCAATTTCCGCACACACGAATCGGACACAGGCTCCCCGGAAGTCCAGGTCGCGCTGCTCAGCGAGCGCATCAGCTACCTGACCGAGCACTTCAAGACGCACGTGAAGGACCATCACTCACGCCGCGGCCTGCTGAAGCTCGTCCAGCAGCGCCGGCGCCTGCTCGACTATCTGAAGCGGAAGGACGTCGATCGCTACGCCGAGCTCATCAAGAAACTCGGCATTCGTAAGTAAGAAATCCACCGATGATTCCAACAATTTTTCGTCGAGACATCCAGGTCGGCGCCCGTACGGTGTCGATCGAAACCGGCAAACTTGCCAAGCAGGCCGACGGCGCCGTCATCGTCCGATCTGGCGACACGATGGTCATCGTCACCGCGTGTCACGCGGCCAATGCGCGCGTCGGCATCGATTTCCTGCCGCTCACGGTGGACTACCGCGAGTACGCGTACGCCTCGGGCCGCATCCCTGGCGGTTTTTTCAAGCGCGAGAGCAAGCCGGCTGAGAAAGAAGTCCTGACCAGCCGCCTGATCGACCGGCCGCTCCGGCCACTCTTCCCGTCTGGTTGGTACTTCGAGACGCAAATCGTCGGCCTGCTGATCTCCGCCGATACGGAGAACGATTCCGACGTGCTTGCAATCACGGGCGCGTCGGCGGCGCTCTCGCTCTCGTCCATTCCGTTCGTCAAGACTGTCGCCGGCGTTCGCGTCGGACTCGTCGACGGCCAGTACCTAATCAACCCGACCTACTCCGAACGCAGGCTGAGCAAGATGGACCTCGTCGTGGCCGGCAGTGCTGACGCGATCATGATGGTCGAAGCCGGCGCGAAGCAGGCGACCGAAGAGGAAATGATCGGCGCCCTCGAGGCGGCGCACGCGGCGATCAAGAAGATCGTCGCCGAGATCGATTCGCTCAAAGCCGAGTGCGGCAAGGCGAAGAAGACTGTGGCGGCCAAGACAATCGCGGCGGACATCGTCAGCGAAGTCGAGGGCAAGGCCTACGGCCCGCTCGCCGACGCCATGCGCATCCAGGACAAGCTCGAGAACTACTCGACCGTCGACAAGGTCATCGCGGAGATCATCGCCGGCATTCCGGAAGACGACGCGCCGCGCCGCGCCGATGCCAAGAACGTGATCAAGGAACTCAAGGAGAAGATCCTGCGCGACGAGATCCTCGAGCGCGGCAAGCGGCTCGACGGCCGCCGTTTCGATCAGATTCGCCCAATCTGGATCGAGACCGGCGTGCTGCCGCGCGTGCACGGCTCGGCGGTCTTCACCCGTGGTGAGACGCAGGCCCTCGTGTCGGCTACGCTCGGCACCGAAGACGACGCCCAGAAGATCGAGACGGTCGAGGGCGAGACCTACCGCCGGTTCATGCTCCACTACAACTTCCCGCCCTTCTCGGTCGGTGAAGTGCAGTTTCTGCGTGGCCCCGGCCGCCGCGAAGTGGGCCACGGCGCGCTCGCGGAGCGCGCGCTCGTGCCGCTCCTTCCCACGGAGGAGGAATTCCCGTACACGGTCCGCGTCGTTTCGGACATTCTCGAGTCCAACGGCTCTTCGTCGATGGCGTCGGTCTGCGGCGGCGCCATGGCGCTGATGGACGCGGGCGTGCCCCTGAAGTCGCCGGTCGCCGGCGTCGCGATGGGCCTCGTCATGAACGAACAGACCGGCAAGTGGGCGGTGCTCAGCGACATCGCGGGTGCCGAAGACCACTACGGCGACATGGACTTCAAGGTCGCCGGCACGCGCGCGGGCATTACGGCGTTGCAGATGGACATCAAGGTCAGCGGCATCACGATGGACATCATGCGCAAGGCGCTCGAACAGGCGCGCCAGGGCCGCCTGGAGATCCTCGACACGATGGCGGCCGCTCTGGCCGGTCCGCGCGAGGAGATCTCGTCCTTCGCGCCGCGCATCGTGACGATCCGCATCCCGACCGAGAAGATCCGCGACGTCATCGGACCGGGCGGCAAGACCATCCGCATGATCATCGAGAAGACGGGTGTCAAGATCGACGTGGAAGACGACGGCCGCGTGAATGTCGCGTCAGCCGACGAGGACGCCGCGAAGAAGGCGATCGAGATGATCCAGCAGCTCACCGCGACGCCGGAGCTCGACAAGAGCTATCTGGGCCGCGTGGAGCGCATCACCGACTTCGGCGCGTTCATCGAGATCATGCCCGGCGTGGACGGACTGCTCCACGTCTCCGAGATCGCCAACTACCGCGTGAAGGACGTCCGTGACGAGCTCAAGGAAGGCGAGCAGATCATGGTCAAGGTCATCAACGTGGACCCATCCGGCAAGGTGCGGCTGAGCCGCAAGGCCCTGCTCGCGCCCGACGAGGGCACGTCACCGCGCGATCCGCGCCCAGTGCACGACGGCCCGCCGCCCGAGCACCGCGATCGCGGCGACCGTGGCGATCGTGGCCGCGACCGCGGCGGACGGCCGCCTCGCCGGCACTAGACTTGATGCGGGGGCTTTGCCCCCGGATCCCGACACGCTCACTCGTCGTGCTCGCTCGCTTCCGTGCCGGCTGTCGCGCCCTGAACCCGGAACCCTGCACCCTGAACCGCTCTGCTATGCTGGCAGACGTGCGTATTTCCTGGCCTGCCTCGGGAATCGCTGTGCTGTTGTCCGCCCTCGTTCTGACGGGGGCGGGTCTCGTCGCCCAGAGCAAGCGGGACGTGAACGTCACGGCCCGCAGGTACGCATTCACGGTGTCGGACTCGAACGCCGCTGAGATTCGCGTGCAGCAGGACGACCTCGTCAACATCACGTTCGCCGCCACCGACATTGCCCACAGCTTCACGATCAGCGACGAGCACTACCGAATCGACCGACGCGCCGAGCCCGGCAAACCCGTCTCGTTCCGCTTCCGCGCGGACAAGCCCGGTCAGTTCGAGATCCACTGCATTCTGACCATCGACGAACGCTGCCAGCGCGAAATGCACGCCAAATTGATAGTTGTCGGCAAGTAGCGACAAGTCGAGACCGATGTCTCGATCCATTTGATCATCGATACGCGGTCTTGTCGTACTGGTCCGCCGTCGCCAATCGCTCGGCGACCGACGGGTGACGGTGAAACAGCCATCGCGTGATCCGCGAGGGGCTCTCCTCGGCGAGGTGTTGCGAGGCGAGCCGGCGCAGGGCCGTTCTGAAGGCGTCGGCGCTGCCGGTGAGACGTAGCGCGAAGTCGTCGGCGCGGCGTTCCTGACCGCGCGAGACGGCGTGACGAACGGGCGCTGAAGCCGTCCACACGAGTGCCACCACCAGCGCCACGAATGGCAGCACCGCATGGCTGCCGATTGGCGGGAGCGCGAGCGGCGCGGCCAGCAGCGAAACCATCCGGTCGGCCACGAAGAAACTCGCAATCAGCAACGCGGTGTCCAGGGCCAGCGTGTACCAGAGGTCCCGGTGTGCGTGGTGCGCAAACTCGTGAGCCACGACGAAGGCGACTTCTTCGTCGCTCCAGTCCCGAATCAGATCCGCCGCAATGAACACGCGGCGTCCGGAACCGCCGCCGGCCACCAGCGCGGCTCCCGTGGCCGCGGACCCGGCAGGCAGTTCGTCGATGGAGTGAATGGGCACGTGAATGCGGCGTGACAGCGCGCCCAGCCGTTCGACCAATGCCGGCCGCGTGACCGGACGCGCGCCGGACAGGCGCGCGAGAAGACCCGGCAGCGAGTGCATGAGAACGACAAGGGCCGTGGCAACGAGGATGCCCGCCGTGAGCCACCAGGTCGTTCCAGAGACGAATGCCGCGAACTGAATCGAGACCGCCACCGCAAGCACCGCGGGAAACGCGACCACGAGGCCGACGGCCGCACCCGAGAGCATGGGGCCGCCGCGAAGCCCATCCCCCGCACGTACCGGTCCGGACACCAGAAGCGCAGGCAGCGTGGCGGCTTCCCAGCCCGACACCACGACGGCGACGAACAGCACGAGGCCGGCGGCGGGCGCCAGAAGGCCCGGCAGCCCTGCCGTGACTCCATCCGCCCACTCAGCCAAGCTCCGGCCCGCCGGCGTGAGGGCCAAAACGGCGAGCAGGACGATTCCACCGGCGGCGGCGACAGTCTGTCCGCGGCGGCGCAGCCGCTGGTGGCGGGCCGCCCTGGACTCGTTCATTGACTGGGGGACTTCGTCCCCCAGCCCCCCTCGCGCCGTCGCGCGCGGGGGCCCCTTCGCCCCGCTCCGCTCCGGCGGCTCACGCGCGCGGCTCGTTCGCAGGGCATGCGTCTAGTTGAGCTGGACTGAGATCAGTTTCGAGACGCCTGGCTCTTCCATGGTGACGCCGTAGAGCCTGTCGGCGATCTCCATCGTCTTGCGGTTGTGCGTGATCAGGATGAACTGCGTGTTCGTCTGCAGGCCCTGCAGCATTTCCACGAAGCGACCGATGTTCGCGTCGTCGAGCGGTGCGTCGATTTCGTCGAGCAGGCAGAACGGGCTCGGCCGGTACTTGAAGATCGCGAACATCAGCGCCATGGCCGTGAGCGCCTTCTCGCCGCCGGAGAGCAGCTGCACGTTCTGCAGCCGCTTGCCGGGCGGCTGCGCGATGATGTCGATGCCGCTCTCTTGATCGTTTTCGAGATCGATCAGATGCAGGCCGGCGCGGCCGCCGCCGAAGAGCGTCGTGAACGTCTTCTCGAAATGCTCGTTGATGACGCGGAACGCCTCTTCGAACCGCTCCTGCGTTGTCTTGTCGATCTTGCGGATGGCCTCGCCTGTGAGCGCGATTGAATCGAGCAGATCCTTGCGCTGCGTCGTCAGGAAGGTGTGGCGGGATTCGAGCTCGTCGAACTGCTCGATCGCCATCATGTTGACCGGGCCGAGCCTGTCGATCTTCTTCTTCAGGTCCGTAATGACGTCCTCAGGCGTCGTGAGGCGCGGCTCCACCTCGGACTGCGCCGGCGCGGCGCCTGCTTCCAGCGCCGCATCCGTCTCGTCTTCGCCCTCGTCACCGTCGTCAGGCATGGACGCAGCCGCAAGACGCCGGCTGGGCGACGCCAGCTCCCCGGCATCCTCCATGCGCGCCACTTCCTCGACGACCTGATCGATCGCGATGCCAATCGTCTCGAGGCACAACTCCGCCAGGTGGGTGAGGTCGGACATTGCCGATGTGCGCGCGACCTCCGCCTTCAACACGTCGGCGCGAACGCCCTCGAGCACGTGGCGGGCGGACCGGATCCGCTGGTCGGCGGCCGAGAACTCCGCCCGCAGGTTCACGACCTGCTCGTCGAGACCGCGCATGTTCGCGCGCATCGTTTCGATCGCCGTGACGTCTTCGTTCAGCAGCTGTTCGGTGTCGCGAATCGACTGTTCGAGTTCGTCGCGCCGAACGCGGGTCCGCTCGATGTCGTCGCGGCGCTGGCCGATGCGGGTCTGAAGATCGCTCGCGGACTCTTCGAGCCGGGCGATTTCCGTGCGCAGGGCGTTCAGGCGCTCGCTGTGCGTCGCCTGCGCCGTCCGCGCGTCGCTCGCCAGCCGTAGCCTGGCTTCGGCTTCCTCCCGCGCGGTCTGCAGGCTGGCTGCCACACCAGACAGACGGCCCTCGGCGTCGCGCTGCTGCGTTTCCTGCAGCGCGATCGCGGCAATCGACTCGTCCCGCCGGGATTCCGCTCCGCGGACTTCCTCTTCAGCACGCCCAAGATCGGATCGAACCATTTCGAGCCGGCGGGACGCGCGGGCCTGTTCGTCCGCGATGCGGCGGACGTCGGACTCCAGCGAGACGATCGTCTTTCCGCGATCGTGATGGCTCTCGACGAGTTCGTTCAGTGCCGTCTCGGCGGCCGGAATCGCGAGCGCCAGGGCGCCGTCTTCCGACTTGAGCGCCTCGACTTCCTGCCTGGCGGCTTCGGCCTTGTCGCGCAGGGACTGGATCTCCGCGCGGGTCTCCAGGATGCCGCGCGCGTCGCGCCGCGACCCGCCCTCAACCAGGCCCGCGCGGCGCAACACTTCGCCGGACGTCGTCGCAACCGGCACGTTCGTCGAACGCGCAAGCAGGGCCGCGGCCTCGAGCGAGTCGGCAATCAGCGCCGATCCAATCAGGCGCTCGATGGCCTGGCGGTGGGGACCGGTGGCGCGCACCACGTCGGCAAGCGATCGCGTGCCGCCAGGCACGACGAGCGGAGCCGGAGCCGGTGCGGCAGCCGCTTCTTCGAGCACCACGAAGCCACAGCGGCCGGCATCGCGATCGGAAAGAAGCGCGAGCGCGGCCTGGACTTCGGCCGTTCGTTCAACGACGACGTGCTGCAGGAGGTCGCCGAGAAGCGCATCGACGGCCCGTTCGTACGGACGTTCGACGTTCAGATGGTCGGCAACGGCTCCATGCGCCCGAATATGCGCGCTGCCCTCTCCAAGCAGCAGTTTTGCGGCGTCGCCGAACGACGCGCGGCTGGCGTCGAGTTCCTCGAGGGACTGCAGGCGCGCCGCAAGAGAGGCCGCTTCACTTCCACGTTCGTTCAGCGCCTGTCCGACGCGTTCCCGGTTCGAACGCAGATCGGCCAGTTTGGTTTCGGCGTGCTGTCGATCGCGCGCGAGAGACTCGAGTGCCGACCTGGCCGAAGCCAGCTCACGCTCGGCCGCGGCAAGCCCGTCGCGAAGCCGTGCTCTTTCTGCGTCGAGCTCGCGGCTTTCCAGATCGAAGCGCTCGCGTTCAGCCGCGACGCGATTCATCACCGCGGCGGCGTTGTCGCGCGCCTGCATCAGCGCGGCCAGCGTGGACGCGGCGGCGAGGACGGACGCGCGCGTCGTGTCCGAGTCCTGCTCGATACGCTGCACGGCCGATTGACTCTCGCTGTAGGCGCTCTCGCGCAAGGCCAGCTCGGCGGCGGCGTTGTCCAGGGCCTCCTGTGCCCGGGCGGCGGCGCCACGTTGTGTCTCGATGGCCGCGCGCGCGGGCTCGCGGCGCGTTTCGAGGTCGGTGACCTCGGCAGCGAAAGACGCGGCCTGTTCCGCCAGCGTCGCGATCTGCTGCTTGTCGAACTGCACCTGCTGCTGGCGGCGGCCGAAATCGAGCTCGCGCGCGTGCGCTTCCTCGCGCGCGGTCGTGGCGCCGGACTCCGCCTGCGTGAGATTGAGCCGGACCGTCTCGAGCGCGACTTCGAGCTCCGCGACGTGCGCCGCGGCGCCCGCCTCTCTCGCTCGCCGATCGGTCAGCTGCATGTCGGCTTCGTCAACCTGCCGGGCGAGCGATGCATGCCGGTGCGCGAGGTGCACCTGCTCCCAGCGGCGCAGCTCCTCGCGTAGGCGCTTGTACCGCCGTGCCCGTGCCGCCTGCCGCTTCAGCGCGGCGCGCTGCTTCTCTACTTCAAAGATGATGTCGTCGACGCGCGTCAGGTTCTGCTGCGCCGCCTCGAGCTTGAGCTCGGCTGCACGCCTGCGTGCCTTGTACTTCGTCACGCCCGCGGCTTCCTCGATCAACGCGCGTCGCTCGGTGGGACGCGAGGACAGGATCTGGCCGATCTTGCCCTGTTCGATCACGGCGTACGCTTTCACGCCGAGGCCGGAGTCCATGAGCAAATCGTGGATGTCGCGCAGCCGGCACACTTCACCGTCGATCAGGTACTCGCTCTCGCCCGATCGATAGAGGCGGCGTCCGATTTCGACGTCACGCGTGACGAGTGGCAACTCGTCGAGCAGCACCGTGGCTGGGTCCGCCGGAATCTCTACCGGCAGCGCGGCCCGGGCGACATCGGTAAGCTTCAGCCTGACTTCCGCGGTCGCGGTCGGCTTGCGGGCGTCGCTGCCACTGAAGATGACGTCTTCCATCCGCTCGCCGCGCAGACTCTTCGCGCTCTGCTCGCCGAGCACCCACGTGATGGCGTCGACGACGTTGCTCTTGCCGCAGCCGTTGGGACCGACGATGGCGGTGACGCCGACGTCGAAACCGAGCTCGGCCCGGTCGGGGAAACTCTTGAATCCGTTGATGTGAAGTTTGGAAAGTCGCATTCGTTAGACCGAAGCCATGGCGAAACCGGTCGCCGGGCAGTCTAACAAGCGCTTTTCGTTGGGGCAAGCCGAAACCTGCCCCCTAGATGTTGGGCTACCTGTCCGTCCGCTTCATCGCCAGCAGCTGTTTGGCCCCTTCGAAGTACCCGAGGGCGGTCTGGACCTGCGGATCGATGCTCGAAAGGTTGCGCCTCGCCTCCTCAATGCCGAACAGGTCGGCATCGACCTCGAACCTGATCATGGCCTTGATGAAGGCGACGTCGTTCTTGAATGCGGCCTCGTCGATGCGTACGCGCTCGGACGCTACGAACTGCTTGAATTCGTCGACGATCGCGTCGGTGACCTGCCACCCGGGCGCGACCTTGTGAGCGGCGGCGGACTTCGCGGCGGGGCGCTTGTCCCCTTCCTTCGTGAATCGCTCCGCGAAGCTGATGAACGCGCCACGATCCCGCAGCATCCGAGAGAAACGTGACGGATTGAAGCCCTCGACCGGGCCCGGCACGAAGTGATCGGGCTCGATGCCGCCTCCGCTGTACACCTTGCGGCCGGCATCGGTGTATTTCAGGTCGACGGCGGCGTGCTCGCGCGACGGCGTCTGGTCGCGGTACGAGTATGTGAGGTACTCGTCGAACGAGCCGTCCCACGGCCGCTGAATCATGCGCTGGCTCGGCGTGTAGTACCGCCCGGTGGTGAGCGCGAGGCCTGCGTTCGAGCTGATCGTGTACACCCCCTGCACCAGGGCCTTGCCGAACGTCGTCTCGCCCACGAGGAGCGCGCGGTCGTGATCCTGCATCGCCCCTGAAACGATTTCCGCCGCGCTGGCGCTGTTGCGGTTGGTCATGACGATCATCGGGACGTCAGTAAAGCCGCCCTCGACCTCGGTGCGGTACTCGTGATCCGAGTTGGGGATGCGTCCCTTGGTCTGCACGACCATCTGACCGCGCTTGAGGAACCGGCTGGACACGGCGATCGCCTGATCGAGCGGGCCGCCGGGGTTGTCGCGCAGATCGAGCATCAACCGCTGCATGCCGGCAACCTTGAGCTTCTTCAGAGCCTCACCCAACTCCTCGTCGGTCGTCTCCGAGAAGTCCTGCAGCCGCGCGTATCCGGTCCCGGGGGCAATCATGAACGCCGTCGTGACTGTGCTCATGTTGATTTGATCGCGTTCGACGGTGAGATCGATCAGAGTGTCAACGCCGGGACGACGGATGGAAATCTCGACCGTCGTCCCCTTCGGTCCGCGAACGCGCTTGACGACTTCTTCGGTCCCCCAGCCCTTTGTATCTTCCCAGGCGATCGTGCGCGGCGTCTTGCCCGGAACTGGTTGGCCCACGCGCGCGATGACGTCGTTGCGCCGGATACCCGCGCGGTACGCGGGCGAACCCTCGAACAGTTTCGTCACCGTGATCTGTCCGTCGAGCGAAAGGATGCTGATTCCGATGCCGGGATAGCGCCCGGACATCTGCTCCCGCTGCCGCTCGTACTGCTTTGGTTCGAGAAAGCTCGAATGCGGATCGAGCGTCCTGAGCATGCCGTCGATGGATCCGTAGACGAGCCTGGAGCTCTCCACCGGCTCGACATACTCGCGTTCGATCGCGGAAAGCGCGCTCGTGTACATGCGGAGCCTGTCGTCGATGCGGTCCGTCGCCGCGTGCGAGGTTGCCCCAACGAGGCCGCCTGCGAGCGTTGACAGCACGACCACTCCGGCCGCCGCTGGTATCCCCTTGGTCCGCATTACGACTCCTTCGGTTTCGGTTTGCCGAATATCCACGCGACGCCGATGCTCAGCACGTAAAGCACGAGCATGGGCGCTGCAAAAATCGCCTGCGTCACGACATCCGCGCTCGGCGTGATGACCGCCGCAATGATGAAGATGATCAGCACGGCATATCTGAACTGTTTGGCGAGGAACTTCGCGGAGACGATACCGAACCGCGCCAGGAAATACACCAGCATCGGCATCTGGAACGTAAGCCCCAGTCCCAGAATCACCTTCACGTAGAACCCGAACGTGATGTCGAGGGCCGGCATGTACGTCAGCCCGGGAATCTCATAACTGGCGAAGAACTGCCACATGGCCGGGAACCCCAGCCGGTGCCCGAAGTACGCGCCGGCGAAGAACAACGCCGACGAGCACAGCACGAACGGGATCACGACACGCTTCTCGCGGGTATAGAGGCCGGGCGCAACGAACAGCCACAGCTGCGAAAAAATGAATGGCGCCGCTGCGATCACTCCCAGCAGGACGGTCAACTGCAGGCTGAACATGAAGCCGGCCATCGGCTCCGTGTAAACGAGCTTGCCGCCGTAGGCGCCGAAGAACCTGACGAAGTAGGTGAAGAGCGGCTGCCAGAAGAAGAACGCGACGAGGCAGCACGCGATCAGGGCGTAGAGCGAGTAGATGATGCGCTTGCGCAGCTCATCCAGGTGGTCCAAAAAACTCATCCGTGAGCGGTCTTCCGCTCCCTCGGACGACTGCTCGAGGTCCTCGTCGAGGGCCACGATATCGGGATCAGACATGGGGTGGACGGGCGGCTAGCTCTCGGAGCCCTGCTGGCGCGCGACGGTCTCGGGCGCCGCTGGGGACGGCAGGTTTGCCGGATCGGTCGGGTTGGGGGGCGCGACCGTCTTGCGCTCCTCAGCGCGGATTTCATCGTCGAGCGTATTGCGCAGGTCGTTGGACGCCCGCTTGAACTCGTTGATGCTCCGGCCGAGCGATCGGCCGAGCTCCGGCAGCTTCCTCGGGCCAAAGAAAATCAGGGCCACGACGAGGATGATGAGCATTTCGGGAAGGCCAATTGGACCCATGGATAACTCCTAGAACCGCGTAAAGACCATTCGAGTATACCGCCCGGCGCCCGTTTTCGTTGACTCTACGTCGCGCCGGGTACTACCATTGCAGACGGCGTAGTCATCGGCTCTTTCAGCCGGAAATGTGAATCCGCCGGCCCTATTTGGCGCCCGAGGAACTCAAAATGCTCACCATCAGGAACATGGCTTCTGCAGGGTTGGTTTCAGTCCTGGTCCTCGGCGTTGGGGCTACGACTGCCAGTGCTCAGGGCACGCAGACGCCCCCGCCAGCTGCCGAAGAGCGCCGCCCGGGGTTCAGCACGCCGCAGGGCGACACCGGCATCTGGTTCGTGCCTACGGCCGAAGTTCTGCTGAAGAAGAAGTGGGCCATCAGCTTCCAGTACGTGAACGTCGACGACGGGCAGGGCTTCACGGATATTTCGCGCTTCCCAGCGACGTTCGCCTACGGTCTGAACAATCGCGTCGAGCTATTCGGCAGCTGGACGATCCTGACCCGAATCGACCGCGACGTCCGGCCGATCTTTTTCACCAGCGGACCGTCCGAGGCGAAGACCGGCACAGGCGGCGGCATCGTCGTCGATTACCCGCGCGTTCGTCAGGGCTGGATCGGCAATCAGCTTGGCGACTTCTGGGTCGGCGGCAAGGTCAACCTTCTCGCCTCCAGTCCCAAGCCTCTCGCGTTTGCCCTGCGCGGACAGGTCAAGCTGCCGACCGGTGACAAGGACAGCGGCGCATCGTCCGGCAAACTCGACGCGCAGTTCGACGGCATCGTGTCGACACGCAAGTCGACGACGGACTTCTCGGGCTATGCGGGCCTGATGGTGCGCGGCAACCCGAGTGGGTACGACCTCACCAACGGCCTGCGCTGGGGTGTGGGCGCTGGTTTCGGGGCGCCGGCGGGGCTGTATGTCTCTACTGAGCTCTTTGGTGAGCGCTACTTCGAGGACACAATCACTGCGCCAGCCAGCCTCATCGGTGAGGACAACTCCGTCGCCCCGGCGACGTCAACCGTTCGGAGCCCTGTCATCGGCAAGGTGGGACTCACCTGGCGCGCAGCAAACGGCTTCTACTTTGGCGCCGCGCTGAGCGGCAACTTCAACATGGCGAGCCGCGACGATGCGGCGGCAGTGCCGGCGCTGGGCGTCTTCGGCGGTCCGCAGTGGGACAAGACCGGCGTGCAGGTGAGGATCGGGTTCCATCCTGGGTCGAGCGCGCGTCATGCAGCGCCTCCGCCGCCACCACCGCCACCGCCCCCGCCTCCTCCACCGCCGCCACCGCCACCACCGCCGCCGCCGGCAAACCGGCCGCCGGTCGTCCAGGCGCTCTGCGATCCATGCCGCGTGGAAATCGGACGAACCTCAATGATTTCCGCAGATGCGCAGGATCCTGACGGCGATCCTCTGACCTACGCGTGGAAGTACGGCGCGGGAACATTCGCCAGCCCAAACGCACGGCAGAGCCAGTGGACAGCGCCGCAGCAGACCGGTCCCGTGCAATTCACCGTCACGGTAAACGACGGCAAGGGCGGCACGGCGAGCTCGAACGTGACGGTCACGGTCGTCGCGCCACCCCGCAAGGAATACACCTTCGAGGACGTGCACTTCGACTTCGATCGCTACACGCTGCGGGCGGACGCGCTGCAGATCCTGGGTGACGCGGTGACGGCGATGCAGGCGGACTCCACGCTGCGACTGACCATCGAAGGCCACACCTGCAACATCGGCACGACCGAGTACAACCAGGCGCTCGGCGAGCGCCGCGCACAGGCAGTGCGCGACTACCTCACAAGCCGGGGCATCGATGCGGGGCGCTTGACGGTCGTGAGCTATGGCGAGGAGCGGCCGAAGTTCGACAACGACCGCGAAGAGACGCGACGCCTCAACCGCCGTGCCGCACTCGTCGTGCGGCTCCAGTAAGAGCAGGTTCGAAGTTCAGACTTCGAAGTTCAGAACAAAGGGCGCCAGGGGAAACCCCGGCGCCCTTTTTGCTTCAGTAGGCCTTCGCGAACCAGGCCCTGACGTGCGAGGGCTTCCCGCATTTCACACAGGTGCCCTCGACTCTGGGAGACGCGAGCGGAATGTTCCGCAGCGTGGCCTGAGTTTCGGTCTTGATCGCCGCTTCGCAGTCTGCTTCGCCGCACCACGCCGCGATCACGAAACCCGGCCGGCCTGACATTGCAGCGACGAACTCGTCCCACGACGCGACGTCCGTAGTGTGCTCTTCTCTGAACTGACGCGCCCGCGCCAGGAGGTTCGCCTGAATCTCTTGCAGGATCTCCTGCACGCGTCCTACGAGGCCGTCGAACGGAATCGCGGCCTTCTCTCGCGTGTCGCGCCGGGCGGAGAAGACCTGCGCCTTCTCGATGTCCTTCGGCCCTATCTCGACGCGCAGGGGGACGCCCCGCAGTTCCCATTCGGCGTACTTCCAGCCGGGCGAGTTCTCTTCGCTCGCATCGAGCTTCACACGGATGCCGGCGGCGGCGAGCTCGGCGCGAATGGCCTCGGCCTTCGGCAGCACCGTCTCCTTCCAGTTCCCACGAGGAATCGGAATGATGACGACCTGATAGGGCGCGATGTTGGGCGGCAGCACGAGGCCGCTGTCGTCGCCGTGCGTCATGATGACGCCGCCGATGAGACGCGTGGAAACGCCCCACGAAGTCGTCCAGACGTTCTGCAC
This sequence comes from Vicinamibacterales bacterium, assembly GCA_035606665.1. GTDB lineage: Bacteria > Acidobacteriota > Vicinamibacteria > Vicinamibacterales > SCN-69-37 > DASUGC01. The sequence continues at coordinate 209,964 of DATNEY010000057.1, forward strand.
GGTTTTGTCGCGGCCCTGGAACTGAATCTCGAACGCCTTTGCGAAGTTCTGGCCGAGGTTATGCGACGTCCCGGCTTGAAGCGCGCGACCGTCACCCATCAGCGCCTCGATCGAGTAGGTGCGTGATGCGCCCGCGAACTTCTCACTGTCACTCTTGATGCCGTCCACGACGGGCATCGCCAGTTCGTTTTCCGCGAACTCCTTGTAGATGCCGAGGATCTTCAACGTCTCCTCTTCGGCCTCGTCAGCGGTTTCGTGAGCCGTGTGCCCTTCCTGCCACAGGAACTCGGTGGTGCGCAGAAACGGACGCGTGACCTTCTCCCAGCGGACTACGTTCGCCCACTGGTTGATCAGGACAGGCAGATCCCGCCAGGACTTGATCCACTTCGCGTACATCGTGCCGATGATGACCTCGGATGTCGGCCGGACGATGAGCCTCTCCTCGAGCTCTTCGTCGCCGCCGCGCGTGACCCAAGCCACCTGTGGCGCAAATCCCTCGACGTGCTCCTTCTCTTTCATGAGCAGCGACTCGGGAATGAACAGCGGGAAGTACGCGTTGACGTGCCCGGTGTCCTTGAAGCGGCGGTCGAGCAACCGCTGGATGTGCTCCCAGATCGCGTAGCCGTAGGGACGAATGACCATGCAGCCCTTGACGGGCGAGTAGTCGGCCAGCTCGGCTCGACGAACAACGTCCAGGTACCAGCGCGAGAAATCCTCCGATCGGGGAGTGATCTCCGTGACGAACGAATCCTTCTTCTGCTCGGACAAAGGCGACCTCGCTATCCTGCTATCCTAGCAACCCTTGGCTCCGGGAAACGAATCCGCCTCGTCCGTTCGGATAGAAGTCACGAGCGCCCGCCACAAATACTCGGTCATCGTCGGCGCCGGCGTCCTGCAGCAGGCGCGCTCGCTGATGGAGGCGGCCTCTCTCTCTCTGCCCGCAACCGTCGTGTCGTCGGCCCCTATCTGGACCGCGCAAGGCGATCGCGTGTCCTCCCTCACGGCCGGCGATCCCGTGCTGATGGCCGACGGCGAACGGGCGAAGACGCTGCGCTCGCTCTCGGGTCTTTATGATGCGTTTGCCGGCCGCGGTATCGACCGCGCGGCCACGATCATCGGCTTCGGAGGCGGCGTCGTGGGCGATGTCGCTGGATTCGCGGCCGCCAGCTACCTGCGCGGCCTGACGTACGTCCAGATCCCGACAACGCTTCTGGCCCAGGTCGACAGCGCGATCGGTGGAAAAGTCGGCGTGAATCTCCCCACCGGCAAGAACCTGGTGGGCGCATTTCACCCTCCGGCGCTCGTGATCGCAGATCCCACCGTCCTCGGCACGCTCAAGCGCCGGGAGTTCCGTGCGGGCCTCTACGAAGTCGTGAAGTATGGCGTGATTGCGTCACGGCCGCTGTTCGAACGTGTCGCGACTCAGGTGAGAAAACTGCTCTCACGAAACGCCGAAACATTGGCGCCTGTCATCACGGAATGCTGCCGGATCAAAGCGGACATTGTGAGCGCGGATGAATTCGAGGCGGGCCCCAGACGCGTGCTGAACTTCGGTCACACGATTGGCCACGCACTCGAGGCCGTGACGAGCTACCGGAGATTCCGTCACGGCGAAGCGATTGGTTACGGCATGCTGGCGGCCGCGCACATCTCACGGGCGCGCGGTCTGATGCCGCAGGGCGACGCGGACGCTGTCTCGGAATTGGTCCACCGGCTGGGGCCACTACCCGGCGTTGCCGACCTGACGGTCGCGGATGTCATTGACGCAACGACGCACGACAAGAAGCGCGTCGCCGGGACCCTCCATTTCGTGTTGAGCGCCGGTATCGGTCAGACGCAGATCGTCAAGGACGTCACGCGAGCCGAGCTCGAACCGGCTCTTCGCGCGATCGGCCTCAGCTGAACACCGGGCGAGAAGCCGGGCCGCCGGCTAGCGAATCCAGCCGGGCGGAATATTGAAGCGGCGCGCGTCTTCCTGCAGTGCCGCGACGGCCCGGTTGTCGGCCTCGACCTGCTTCTTCGTCTTGTCGAACTCGTCCATCGCCTTCACCAGATCCATCCTGGCTTTCGTCTGCTTGATGGGATCGTCGATGTTCACGGAGTCCGTCTTCAGTGCGTTGATCCGCGACTGGAGCGCATCCGCGGACAGTTGGTCCTTTTCGGCGGCCGCGCGCAGCTCGTTCATCTTGTTTCGCCACCAGCTCTCCTCGCGGGGCGGATCCTTCTTCTCCGGCTTCTCCGGAACAGCAGCCGCGTCCGCAGGCTTCGCCGCCGGATCGCCGGCGGGTTTGACTTCCGACGGCGGCATCGACACCGCCGACGAGGGCACCGCATCACTCGGAAGTCCGAGGTTGCTCAACGACGCCTGTGCCTTCGGCATCGCGGCCCGGCGAAATGCCTCGCGTTGCGCGATGTCTACGAGACCGGTCGTCGGCGACGAGAGCCACGCCAGCACGGCCAGGACCACGGCCGGCATCTGCCAGAGGATGTTCATTGCAACTCCTTCCACGAAAGCACACGGACGCCGGGGATCCCCGACGTCCCAAGAGTTTTCTCAACGGTGACGAGCAGCGTGCGATGCGCGCCTCGGCTGTCGGACGCGCGCGCAGCGATCTGGATCCGATTGTTGCTGTCGGCCATCGGGTTGGCGTCGGACTCACCCACGTCATCCGCGACGAAAGTCGCAATGAACTCGTCGCCGTCGGGAGCCGCGGCCGGCACGAGTTCCCGCAACCAGCCGTGGCCGAACATCCGCCACTGAGGCGTGTTCGATCCCCACGATCCCAACCTGCCGAATTCGGTCTGAATTGCCATAGTCAGTTGCGCCAGCGTCAGCGGCGGTTCGCCCGGCCCGACGGGCGGCACTGCATGGCCCGCAAGCTGAGAGGTCACGAGACCGCTAAGAACGTCGGTCCAGTCAGAGACTGGCGGGAGCTCACCAAGAACGGCCTCCACACCCGCGTCCGCCGCCAGGACCAGCTGACCGGCGGCCCGGTGGTTGCTCGCAATGACCGTCTCCACGCTCCCAAGACCCGCAAGAGCCAGGCCAAGCCCAGCCAGGAGGGCTGCGGCCAGCAGAGCCATCAGGAGCGCGCTACCCTCCTCCCTCTCTCGCCCGCCGGATTTCAATTTGGTCATCGTGCTATTTCCCAGGATTCATGTTGCGCGGAGCTACGTCGAACCTGAGTGTGTAGTCGGGCACGGCATGGGCGCCGCGCAGGACAGGATTCCCGGCCTGCACGCGGAGCGTCACGCGCACGAGCCGCACACGCAGCAAGTCCGAGTCGAACTGATTGCCGCCGGATCCCAGCCACGGTCCGTCAGTGAATGCCGTCAGCGGAAGACTGGTGAGACCCTCGCTGAAGTACTCGAAGGCGACCGATGCGACGTTGTCCACGACCGGCACATCAGTATGCGCGCCGTCCGCGTGGCGCAACTGCCGATTGACCGCGTCGAAATAGTAGGTGTGCTGCTCTGCCTCGGCGATTGCTGCACCCGCGGCGTACGCGAGACCGGGGTTCCCGGCCTGGTGAAGTTGAAACGTGGCCGTGGGTCCCTGCAATCCGAGAATTCCAATGAGATCGAACGCGCCCGCGCCGTCAAACAGCAGGGCCGTGCTTCCCTGCTGGAGACCGCAGACTTGCGTGCCCGCGGGACAACCCACGGTTGCATCAAGCGTAAGAACGTCGTTGGGACCCGTTACGGGCTGCAAGAGCACCGACTGCGCCTGTGAAGCCGATGCGGCGATGATCGTGATTGCGTCGGCACGCGCGACGTTGAACGGGTCCGCGCCTGTAAGCCCGAGGCGGCGCGGCAGCACCGGCGGGAAGCTGGCAATGAGCGGTCCTGCGTGGGGGCTCACAGAGAGGCCTCTGCCTGCGGCCATCAGATCCCACGCGATGGCGTCTGCGCCGAGCCTTGCCCGCTGCTGTTCGTCAAGCAGCTCCGGCGCGACTGCAGATCCTCTCGCATTCATGGACACCAGCGGCACTACCGATCCCATCAACACCATCGTCAATCCGAGCGCGACCATGGACTCAACGAGAGAGAACATCACTGGACCTTTCTGGTCAGCATCGTGGTGACCAATGCCTCGTCAGCGAGCCGGCGCCGGAGTGCGCCCGGCTGTGCCTGCTGATCCCGGGTGACAAACGTGGCGAGGACACGTATCACCCGCATCTCCGAGGGATTCCAGGGATGGGAGTCGACGAACCACCTGCAGATGTAGACCGCGGTGGACGGCGGGATCACGCCACTGCCCACTGAGTGACCGTTCTGATCGAAATACTCGACGAAACCCGCGGAGTTCGTACCGAGCGAGTTCGCTGGAGACGACGGCAGGGTCGCAATGGTGCCTGCAACCTGCCACCCGGACGCCCTGAGCTGCTCGACCCTCTGCGCGGCTAGCATCGTGGCGACTGACTGCATCCGCGCGCCCGCAACCATTTTCAGCGTCAGAGCGAACAGGTGGGCCGATGCCAACGCAGCGGTCCCGAGAACCAGCATCGCCAGGCACACCTCGATCAACGTCATTCCCGCATCGGTCCGATGGCGCATGACGCCGATCTATTGCAACGCGCGATCCAGCCGAATCGCCGTGCAAACCGCACGATCGCCACCAGCGTGTTGGAGAATCTCCAACGGCGAACTCAATGCGCGTTGGAGAAAGGGAGATGACTCAGTAGTTGTAGAGGCCGACGTACCAGGTCACGAGATCCTCGCCGACGAGCGACGCCACGAACGCGGCGACCGCCAGGTAGGTCCCGAACGGAATCCGGCTGGCCATCGACCGGCCGCGGAGCTTCAGAATCACGATGCCACCAATCGCGCCGGTCAGGCTCGCGAGGAACAGAACGACCCAGACCTGCTTCCAGCCGAGGAAGGCGCCGATCATCGCGAGCATCTTCACGTCGCCGAGGCCCATCGCTTCGACGCCACGCAAGCGCTCCCAGATCCAGCGGATCGTCCAGGGAATCGCGGCGCCGAGGGCCGCGCCGATCGCGGCCGCGACGATCCCCGGCGGAAGCACCACGCTCAGACCCAGGCCAATCACGATTCCCGGGTACGTAATGACGTTCGGCAACCTCATCGTCTCGAGGTCCGTGCCGAAGAGCACGATGAGCATGGCGGTGAAAAGCAGCCGCGCGCCGAGCAGCGGCAGATCGTCGCCATAGACAACGCCCTGGGCCAGAAAACACAGTGAGGTGATGGCCTCGACGATTGGATACTTGATCGAAATACCTGCGCCACAGTCCCGGCACTTGCCGCCAAGCAGCATCCAGCTCAGCACCGGTACGTTGTCGTGCCACGCGATCGGCTTCCCGCACTTCGGGCATTTCGATCCGGGCGAGACGATGGACTCACCCGCCGGGAGCCGCGCGATGCAGACATTGAGGAAGCTGCCGATCATCAGCCCGAAGACACCGAGGATCGGCAGAAGGATGGCGTTCATCTGGATTTCAGCATCGGCGGCAGCGGCATCAGCGGCGATTCCGTTGAAAGCGTCACTCGGCGCGTGACGGCGTCGTAGACAAACGGCGTGTTCGCGGGGTCCACGGGCACGCTGGGGATCACGCCCGCCCTGATCATCTCGGCCCAACCGGCCGGATCACGTCCTGTCATCGCACGGAATCTCGCGACATCCTGCTCGACCAGGTCGATACGATCGAGCGCGTCGAGTTGGGCCAGCGTTCGCAGAGCGGCACGCCGGATGTAGTCCTCCTGCGTGCGGCCGAGCTCACTCAGCATCTGCCGTGCGCCCTGGCGATCGCCGCCGCGCGCGGCGGTGATTGCCGCCAGCGGACCGATCCACTCAGGCGCTCCGGGCATGGCGGCGGCGCGCTTGAACCACGCGGCAGCGGCCGCAAAGTCGCCGGTGTAGAGGTAGTGCGTGAATGCCAGATCGTGCGCCAGCTGCCAGGTATCCGGATTCGCGGCCAGCCCCTTTTCGAGGAGTGCAATCGACAGATCCGGCCTGCCCGGGCCATCCGGCGGCGAAAGCGCCATGAAGATGGCCCCGAATCGATACGCGATCAGAAACTGCGGATCCAGGGCTGTCGTCATGTCGAGGAGTGACGGCAGCAATTCGAACCTGTTCTCGCGCTTCCGGTTCTTGTAGTCGCGTCCGTAGTGCTGGATGGTGCGAATCCAGTACACGTCAGCAAGCAGGTTGTCGAAGGACAGTGCCAGCCGGCCCGCCGTACGGCCCGACCGCAGGTACATCAGGCGGTCGTCGATCGGCGGCAGTGCGAAGTGCTCGTCGCGAGCACGAAGGGTGATCCCCGCCAATCCGATGCCGGAGGCGGTCACCGCAGCCACAAGCAGAGCCGTGGCCTGCCGCTTCACTTGAACTCCCGGCGGCTGAATACGTACACGGACGCCCCGAGCATCGCCGCGGAGTAGATGACGGCATAGAGCGCCGTGTGCAACACGAAGCCACTCGCCACGGGCAACCCGTGAACGACCTGGCCTTTGATGTCGAAGGCTGCAAACGCAGGAAGCGCCCAGCCGATGGACGACACCAGTGAAATGACGAACGGCGGTGCGACCACCATGTCGCCGAAGTGGCGCAGGTCCTGGCTCAGCAGGCCCGCGACGAAGATGCCGACCGTCAACCCCACGGACACGAGCGCGCTCGACGAGAAGGTCGAAAAGAACAGCGCCACCGCGGTGAGCAGCGCCATCTCGAGCGTCACCATGGCGACGACGAGGAGCAGCCGTGGATCCACCGCGGGCGCGCTCCAGCTGAGGCGCACACTCTCCGGCGACGACCAGGCCATCCAAGCGAGCACACCCATGAGCGCCAGGGCCATGACCCAGATGTTCACGGCGATCGTCAGCAGCAAGCCGAAGTACTTGCCCACGATGAACTGCCACCGAGGAAGCGGTTTGGCAAGCAGACCGAAGATGCTCTTGCGTTCGATCTCACGGGCGACCAGGCCGACGCCGATGAAGATCGTCATCACCGCGCCTGCGATCTCGATCGTGGCGAGTCCCAGATCTTTGATGATCTTCACATCCTGCCCGGCCGTGATCTGGCCGATGGCGATGGCCCCGATGACGAGCAGCAGCGCGAACGCCCCGATGCCGTAGAGCACGCGATCGCGCACGCTCTCTTTGAAGACGTGCCACGCGACCAGCCCTATGCGCCTGGCGATCATCGGACACGCTCCAGAAATACGTCCTCGAGCGTCGTGCGCAAACCTGTCACCGAGACGAGTGCGCCGCCTGCCGCGGCCATCTCCGCGATGAAGGGCTCCGGTGCTGAGTCCGCCGGCAGCTCGAACGCATATCTCCCATCGCTGATTCCGGACGTTTTGATCCCCCGGTGTGCCAGGCGCGCGACGAAGGCGGCAGGCACGCCGGTCGCGACGATTTCCCAGCCGCGGCTGCCGCCTGCCGTGAGCTCCGAGAGCAGGCCCGCGCCCACGAGCTTGCCCTTCGCGAGTATCGCGACACGGTTGCAGAGCAACTCCGCATCGGAAAGGATGTGGGAGCTGAAGAGGACGGTTCGCCCTTCGTCCCTGAGATTGATGATGATGTTGCGGACGTCACGCCGGCCGATCGGATCCAGCCCGGACATGGGCTCATCCAGAATCACGAACTCGGCGTCGCCGACGAGCGCCTGGGCCAGCCCGACCCTCTGCACCATGCCCTTCGAGTACTGGCGCATAGGCCGCCGGCGATCCGCGCCGATCCCGACCATGTCCAACACGCGGGCAGCTCGCGCGCGGCAATCCGCGGCGCTGAAACCACACAGGCCGGCGAAATAGACCAGCAGTTCTTCACTGGTCAGGTAGTCGTAGAAAACAGGGTTCTCGGCCAGAAAGCCGATGCGCGCGTGCGCCCGGGGATCTCCGGGCGCGTGACCGAGGATTTCGGCGCGGCCCGAGGTGGGACGCAGCAGATTCAGCAGGAGCTTCAGCGTCGTGCTCTTGCCGGCACCGTTGGGACCGAGCAGGCCGAACACGCCTCCGGAGGGTACTTCAAGCGTGAGTCCATCGAGCCCGCGATGAGATCGCGGGCGCCAGAACCCCGTCTTGAAGTCCTTGGTCAGGCCGTCGGTGCGGACAACGGTCGCCATGCCGTGGGCGCGGTACCTTACTTCTTGTTCAGTTCGATCTGAATCGCGAGTTCGAAGTACTGGGGCGGCATCAAGGCCTCGATGCGCACGCCATTGATGAACAGCGTCGGCGTCGATTGGATGCGCAGCGCGCCGCCGTCGGCGATGTCGCGACGAATATCGGCAACCTTCTGGGGGTACCGGCGATCGAAATCAGTAATGCCGAGGATCTTCTGCACCGCTGACTTGACCGCGGCGGGATTCGCCAGCTGATTACCGTAGAGCCACTCCTCCATCTCAACTTCCTTGGCCTTACCCTGCTCTCGAGCCATCCGCACCGCCGCGGCCGCTTCGCACGCGGCCGGATGCAGCGTTCTGCCTGCGTTGAAGTTGCAGTTCGTGCTCCACGGCCAGTCCTTGAGGATGTACTTCACAGCGCCGGGATTGCTCTGCTGGAATTTGGCGAGCACGGGTTTGTACCACTCGTGCGTCTCGCGGCAACCGGGACACTGGTAGTCGTTGAACTTCACGATGACGACTTTGGCACCGTCGGCTGGAATGCCGAGATCGACGCGGGGCTGGGCGTTCCAGGCTGTCGTGAAGTCCTGTGTCGCCTGGGCCGTCGGTGCGGCGGACTGCGGCTGCGGCCTGGTGCCCTCCTTCGGGAACGTCGCCGCCATGCCGACCGTACCGGCAATCAAGAACAGCGCGAACAATGTGACGAGCGGCCGGCGGAGCGCAGCGGCAATGTCACCGGCAAGACGAGCAGGAATCTGAGTCATGGGTACCGAGGATGCTGAGCCTGAAACGATGAAAATGGCGGCGACGGAAGCGTACGTGCCCAGGCAAAGCACGCACGCAGTCTGGAGCTGGTAGGAGCGAAACGCCATATAGAGGATGACCGCAAGCCCCACGGTGCCGAGCAGAAACAGATACGTACCGGCCGGCGAGGCCTTCCCCGTCGTAGCGAAGGCGGCGACCAGGGCCACGAGACCGAACCAGAACATCCCGCCGATCGCCACGGGCACGCCGCCGATTGACCCGTACGGACTCAGGTACACCTGCGAACAGTTGAAGGTCGCGTTGATGTCGCAGGGACTCGTGTACGACGCGTCCGTCAGAAGCTTGTAGTGAACCCAGGTTGAGGCTGACGCAAACCCCAGTCCCACAAGCGCCAGGACGAGAATGAGCCAGCGGGATCGAGCGGACATACGCGTCGTTTGTACCACAGGCGCCGCGTTTCCCGGACGCCACAAAAACAAACCGGGGGTCAGGCGTTGAAACCTGACCCCCGGTCTGATGAGTCTCCGCGTGCTTACTGGATCGGGGTCGCCGGGGCGCCGAAGGGCTCCGTCGGAGCCGTGCCGCCCGAGAGCTGCCAGATCGTGTTGCCCGCGTTCACAGCGAACGCACGCGTACCGGTCGTGCCGTTCGTCTGCGGAACGCCCGTCGCGTAGTAGGCCGTGATGGTCGCCGTGCCGTTGCAGTCGTTCGGACCTGCCGCGGAACCCGTGCCCGCCACGAGTGTGAAGTTGTAGCCGCTCTTCTGCGGAGCCGCCACGGAGCCGAGGTCCTTCGAAATGAAGCCCTCGCCGCCTGGGTTCGGGGGCGTGCCGAGCACGACGTAGCTGGCTGCGTAGGCGCCGTTGCCGCACGCCGCCGAGTACGCCACCTGAGACGACGTCGTCACCTTGAGCGACGCAATCGCCGACGTCTCGTTACCGGTCATACGCGCACGAAGCAGTCCGGGAACCGCGATCGCCGCAATGATGCTGATGATCGCAACGACGATCAGCAGCTCGATGAGTGTAAAACCCTGTTCGTTCTTGCCTCTCATTTGACTCTCTCCTCGAAGAAAAAAAAACCGCTCACCAAACTCACTGTGCAAGTGCCTGCGTTCCCCGGCACCGGGATTCCCTGGACCGTCTAGCCGTCCCCTCTATAGGCAACGTTGGTACCAGGCTGCCCCCGGTTTGGAACGCGTCAGGGTAATTGACTCTGCTGCAATGACTTACGACCCCTCGCCATTCCCTTCCCGACCCCTGGACCGGCCTCGGCCGGATGGGCGGCCTGACGAAAGCGTCAGGCCGCTCCATGTTTTGTTGGACCTACTGAATCGGGGTCGCCGGCGCGCCGAAAGGCTCCGTCGGAGCGGTGCCGCCCGACAGCTGCCAAATCGTGTTGCCGGCGTTCGTCGCGAACGAACGCGTGCCCGTCGTGCCGTTCGTCTGCGGACGAGCCGTCGCGTAGTAGGCCGTGATCGTCGCCGTGCCGTTGCAGTCGTTCGGACCCGCCGCGGAGCCCGCGCCGGCTGCCATCGTGAAGTTGTAGCCGCTCTTCTGGGGAGCCGCCACGGAGCCGAGGTCCTTCGAGATGAAGCCCTCGCCGCCGGGGTTCGGAGGCGTGCCGAGAACTACGTAGGTGGCAGCGTAGGCACCATTGCCGCACGCCGCTGAGTACGCCACCTGCGACGACGTCGTCACCTTCATTGACGCAATCGCTGATGTCTCGTTACCGGTCATTCGCGCGCGGAGCAGTCCGGGAACCGCGATAGCCGCAATGATGCTGATAATCGCGACGACGATCAGCAGTTCGATGAGCGTAAAGCCCTGGTCGCTGGTGCGTTTCATTTTCGAATCTCTCCTCAATGCAAAACGATTGCGCTTTTCTTACCGGGTCCACGACTAGGCAACGCAGATGCCACAGGCGCGGGCGATCTCCGGCCGAGATAACCAGTGTGTAATCAGTCGTTTAGCGGCAGGCGCGCGCAGTGCCCGCCCCCGGTTGCCTTCTTCGGATTGAGGCGGCCTGACACTTCTGTCAGGCCGCCTCGCGGTTTTGGTTACGACAGCTGGTTGATCAAATCGAACAGCGGCAGATACATCGCGATGACGATCGTGCCGACGATGACGCCGAGGACGGCAATGAGGATGGGCTCCAGAACCGTCAGCAATCCCTTCACGGCAACGTCCACTTCGTCTTCGTAGAAGTCCGCGATCTTCGCGAGCATCGCGTCCAAGGCGCCCGTGCTCTCGCCGGCGCCGATCATCTGGACGACCATCGGGGGAAAGATTCCCGTTCCCCGCAGCGGCGCGGCAATCGTCTCGCCGCGTTCGATTCGGCTGCGCACCATGCGAATGGCGCCTTCGATAATCGCGTTGCCCGAGGTCTTCGCGGTGATCTCGAGGCCGTCCATGATGGGAACACCCGAGCTGATGAGCGTCGACAGCGTCCGGCAGAACCGGGCCACAGCAACCTTCTTGAAGATCACGCCGAGCATCGGCAGCTTGAGCATGATCGCGTCCACGCGAAGACGGCCGGCCGTAGTGGCGTAGTACCGCTTGAACATATACCCGCCGAGGACGCCGCCCCCCGCCAGGAACGGCAGGGCGATGATCGTCTTCTTGCTCATCCAGATCACGGCCAGTGTCGTGAACGGCAAGGTTGCCCCGAGACCTTCGAACAGCGTCGTGAAGGTCGGTACGACCTTCACCATGATCACGGTGACAACAATGGCGGCGATGCTGAGAACGGCGACCGGATAGATCATCGCCGACTTCACCTGCGAGACCAGCTTGGCCTGTTTCTCGATGAACGTCGACAGGCGCTGCAGAATGACATCGAGAATGCCGCCCGCTTCGCCGGCGGCCACCATGTTCGTGAAGAGCGCGTCGAACGCGTACGGCCGCTTCTGCATCGCGTCGGCCAGCGTCGAGCCGGCCTCCACGTCCAGGCGGACCTGATCGATGGCGGCGGCCAGCCGCTTGTCCGGCTCTTCCTTGGCGAGCAGTTCGAGGCACTGCACGAGTGGCAGGCCCGCGTCGACCATGACGGAGAACTGTCGCGTGAAGATCGCGAGACTGCGGGCGGGAATGCGCCGATAGCGCTCTTCCTTGCGCGCCGCCGCGCTGATCTTGGTGACCTGGATCTGTTCCCGCTTGAGGATCGCGTTGAGCGCGTCCTGGGATTCGGCCGCGCGTTCGCCCTTGACGATCTGGCCGTTACGGGTGCGGCCGACCCATGCGTACGTTGTCATCTAACCCCCTGAGCCACAGGCATTCTTCGTGGCGGCATTCCCGGTGCGCCGTTCGCTCCGGCCGGCGTCGGACGCTCGAGTATCGAGAGAAGCTCATCGCGGAGCGACGTGGTCGCAAGCGCTGCGTCCCTGGTGATCAGGCGCTTCTCCACCAACCTGGCCAGCGACTGATTCATCGTCTGCATGCCGAGCTTTTCCTGGCCGGTCTGCATCGTGCCGTAGATCTGGTGGATCTTGTCGTCGCGGATGAGATTGCGGATGGCCGGCGTCGCCACGAGAATCTCCAGCGCCGCACACCGGCCCTTGCCCCCCACCTTCGGCAGCAGCGCCTGACAGACGATGCCTTCGAGGACGAGGGAGAGCTGCGTCCGGATCTGCGCCTGCTGGTGCGCCGGAAACGCGTCGATGATTCGCGTGATCGTCTGGGCCGCAGAGTTGGTGTGCAGCGTGGCCATGGTGAGGTGGCCCGTTTCGGCCAGCTTCAGCGCGGCCTCCATCGTCTCGAGATCGCGCAACTCGCCGACGAGAACGACGTCCGGGTCCTCGCGCAACGCCGCGCGAAGCGCCATGCTGAAGCTCTGCGTGTCTGCGTGAAGCTCGCGCTGGTTGACCAGCGCGGTCTTGTGCTGGTGCAGGTATTCGATCGGGTCCTCAATCGTGAGGATGTGCGCCTTCTTCGCGATGTTGATGCGGTCGACCATCGCCGCGAGCGTGGTCGACTTACCGCTGCCGGTCGGGCCGGTGACGAGCACGAGCCCTCGCGGACGATCGGCGAGCTCGGAGAGCACCGGTGGCAGGCCCAATTCCTCGAGCGGGCGGATCTTCTCGGGAATCAGACGGAAGACGGCGCCAACGGCGCCCTTCTGGTTGAACACGTTGCAGCGGAAGCGGCCGACGCCGCGCAGACCGAACGCCAGATCGAGCTCCCACGTCTCTTCGAACTTCTTCTTCTGGACGTCCGTGAGGACGCTGTACGCCAGCGCCTTGATTACATCGGGCGTCAGGTCCGGATACTCGAGCCGCTCGAGGTGGCCGTCCACGCGCACCTGCGGCGGCGAGCCCATCGACAGGTGCAGGTCCGAGCCGCCCATTTCCTGGGTGGCCTTGAGTAGGTCGGGAAGATTCAACTGGTTTGACATGACAGCCTCTACATCGTTTCTCGGACAACTTCTTCGAGCGTCGTGACCCCATCGCGAACCTTTGCGAGGCCGCTTTGGCGGAGCGTCGACATGCCTTCCTTGACGGCGTGCTCGCGGAGCTCGGTGACGGGACGGTTGTTCAGCACGAGCTCACGGAGACCTTCGGTGATCTCCATGATTTCGAACACGCCCGTCCGGCCCTTGTACCCGGTGCCACCGCAACGGTCGCAGCCCCGGCCCTTCATCGCCTTGACGTGCGGCAGCTGGTCCTTGGGCATCGCGGCTTCGAGCAGGGTCGACTCCGAAATCTGGTGAGGCTCCTTGCACCCCTCGCACACCTTGCGGACGAGGCGCTGCGCGGCGAGCAGGTTGATCGAGTTCGCCACGAGGAACGGTTCGATGCCCATATTCACGAGGCGGCTGATGCTGCTCGGCGCGTCGTTCGTGTGCAGAGTCGACAGCACGAGGTGCCCGGTCAGCGCGGCCTTGACCGCGATGCTGGCCGTGTCGGCGTCACGGATTTCGCCGACGAGGATGATGTTGGGATCCTGACGAAGGAACGAGCGCAGGGCGCCGGCGAACGTCATGCCGATCGCTTCCTTGACCTGCACCTGGTTGATGCCGGGCAGGTTGAATTCGACCGGATCCTCGGCCGTCATGATGTTCACGCCGGGTTGATTGATCTGGGAGAGGGCGGAATACAGCGTGTTCGTCTTGCCGCTGCCTGTCGGACCGGTCACGAGCACCATGCCCCACGGCTTGCGGATCGCGCCATCGAAGCGCCTGAGACCTTCGGTGTCGAATCCGAGGAGGCTCATGTCGAGCCGGAGCCCCTTGGCGTCGAGCAGTCGAAGCACGACCTTTTCGCCGAACAGCGTGGGCAGCACTGAAACACGGAAGTCGATCTCGCGCAGCGTGCCGTGATCGTTGAACCGCGCCTTGATGCGGCCGTCCTGGGGCAACCGCTTCTCGGCGATGTCCAGGCGCGCCATGATCTTGATTCGCGACACGAGCGGATCGCGGAACTTGAGCGCCGGTGTCATCACCGACTGCAGCACGCCGTCGATGCGGAACCGCACGCGCAGTTCCTTCTCGTACGGCTCGATGTGAATGTCGCTCGCGCCCCGCTGAATCGCCGCCAGGAAGAGCGCGTTGGCCAGCCGGATGACCGGCGCTTCGCCGCTCTGCCGTTCGAGAGACGCCGAGTCGATCTCCTCCGCGCCCTGGACGACCTGCAGGTCCTCCTGCATGTCGAGGTTCAGGTCCTCGAGGGCTTTGTTGACGATGTCGATGCCCTTGCCGTTGTCGGCGCTCTTATCCTTGGGCGACCCGTAGTACTGGGTGATGGCCGCCTGGATGGCCGTCTCGGACGCGACGACAGGCTCGACGTGCAGGCCGGTCCGGAACTTGATGTCGTCCATCGCAAAGACGTTCGTCGGGTCGGTCATCGCGAGGGTGAGCGTGTTGCCCGATCGTCCGACCGGGATCACGTTGTACTTGGCGGCGGTCTCGGCCGGAATGAGGCGCAGCAGCGCCGGGTCGAACGCAAAGTCCTTGAGGTCAACCGCCGCTACGCCGTACTGGCGGCTGAGTACATCGCTGATGTCGTCGTCTGAAAGGATGCCGAGCTTGACCAGACTGGTGCCCAGCCGGCCACCGTTGGCGCGCTGATAAGTCAGCGCTTCCTGCAGTTGGGTCGGAGTAACACGACGTTCGCGAAGCAACAACTCGCCGAGGCGTACAGCCATGAGCACCTGAGGCACACGGCCGGCGCGTGAACGCTACATCGCTGCACGCAACGCTAGTCCGAACCCCTGACTCCTCGAGCGCCCGCGGGTGACATACCCATCGAGCCACAAGCCGCGACGGACGCTGATGCTTCCGCCAAATGCTCCGATTGGCCGTTTGACCTCTCGCCGATCCCACCGCATGCCGGCACGCAGGAAGACCTTGGCCGAGAGCTGGGCGTCTCCGCCCACGGCAACCGTTCGACGTAGTCCGACCAGGGGGTCGGCCGTGTCCAGATCCACGTCAATAGCAAGGGTCAGGCCATCCCGGGGGCTCGCAGAAAGGCCAAATCTCACGCGTCTTTCAAGATAGATGGCCTTTCCTCCAAGGGTCTTGAAGCCCGGCCGTTGGAGATTCTTAAATGCCGCCGCGGCGCGGACGCGGTCGGTCCCGGCAACGATTCCGAGATCGAGGTCGAACGCTCCCCGTGAGTCGCTCGCGGCGTCAAGAGCGGCGTCCAGGGCCTCCGCCGCCGTGGCTGCGGCGGGAGCCGAAAACCCGGCGCTTCCGCGAATGTACTTGGCGGTGGCGCCAACCACGACAAAGTCTCCAAGTGATTGCAGAACCGTGAAGCCGAGTTGGGTTGTGGAGAGGGAGTAGACGCCTTCAACTCCCGCCTGATCTCGCACGACACCTGCTGTCGAGACGCGCAGGAACGAGACACCCACGGGCCAGGCCCCGAACGCTACGGATTGGGAGTTCAGGCGGCTGGCGCCGACGACTGGGGGGCCGTTTGGATCACGAAAGTGAAACCGATCACCCGCGATTGTCAGGCCCGCCACCGGCCCTTTCAGCAGTCCGGCAGGGTTCCAGAACGTGGCGTTTGGATCGTCGGCGACAGCCGTGAACGCACCACCCATGCCAAGGGCCCGGGCACCCACGACCTCGAATGCCACCTGCGCCTCTGCCGGACGACCGGCGAAACAGCAGACCGCCAGAACCGCGATCTTCACGATTCCCGGCCGGATTATCAGCGTCGCTCGCACGTCCGCCAGCGTATCAACTTACGTCCCGCGTCCGGAACCTGCCTCTCTCAATTGCGTAATGTGAGTCGGGCTTACAATTGGCGGGATCGCGGCCCTGTTTCCGGCCCGTCTACTGGAGTGCCCAGCCATGACCGACGCAGTTTCGCCCCCTGTACAACCGATGAGCCTCGTTGCCCGGTTCATGGGCATCATTACGGCGCCGCGGGCCACTTATGAAAACGTGGTCGCCGTTCCACGTCCCTTCGGCATTCTTTTCGCCTCGATTCTGCTGTTCAGCGTCGCGGCCATCATTCCGCAGATGACTGAAAGCGCGCGGACGCAGATGCTCGAAGCCCAGGTCAAGGGCATGGAGCGTTTCGGCGTCACGGTGACGCCGGAGGTGTACCAGCGCATGGAGGCGTCATCGAAGAGCATGACGTCCAAGGTGATCGGCATCGTCTGGTCACTCGTGATGTTCCCGATCCTGGCGCTGATTCTCACGGCCATCTTCTGGGCGTTCTTCAACGCCATCCTTGGCGGCACTGCCACGTTCAAACAGGTGCTGGCGGTGACTTCACATTCCTATGTGATCACGGCGCTCGGCGCCATCGCTGCTCTGCCGGTACTGCTCATCAAGTTCAAGCTGGCGATGGGTGGCCCGTTCAATCTTGGTGCGCTCGCGCCATTTCTCGACCCGGCCTCGACGCTCCACCGTTTTCTGTCCGGCGTGAACCTGTTCAGCCTGTGGGCTTGGGCCAACGTCAGCATCGGCCTCGCGGTGCTCTACCGTCGCAGCTCGACGACCATCACGATCGTCCTCCTCATCTTTTCGCTCTTGTTCACTTATGCCATGACCGCGATCTTCGGATCGTTCATGGGTGGCTAGGAATCAGGACCCTGACTGAATGACTCGAAAAAAGAAATGGCTGATCGGGATCGGCATCATCGTGGTGCTGGCTGCGCTGGCGTACGCCAACATGGGCCTCAACCGCCCGACTGGCACCCAGGTCACGGTTGAGAAGATCGAGGCGCGCGACCTCGAGTCGATCGTCTCGGCCAGCGGCAAGATCCAGCCCAAGCGTTCGATCAACATCAGCGCGGAAACGATGGGCAAGGTCATGAACCTGCACGTCCGCGAGGGCGACCTGGTCAAGAAGGGCCAGTTGCTGCTGCAGATCGACTCGAAGAACCTCGAGACGAACGTGCAGAACCGCGAGGCCAGCCTTGCCTCGGCCAAGCTTCAGCTGGAGCAGACGCGCGGCCAGATCGACAACTCCAAGGTTGCCCTGAAAGAGGCCGAGGACACGCTCAAGCGCCAGGAGCAGATGTTCAAGAACGGCCTGCTGCCGCGCGACCAGTGGGAGCGCGTCACCAACGACGTGGCGCGGCAGAAGACCAACCTGATCGTGAGCGAGCAGAGCATGCGCACGCAGGAGCAGCGCATCAAGCAGGAGGAAGCGAACCTCGAAAGCGCGAGGTACGACCTGAACAAACTGCGCGTCATCGCTCCCATGGACGGCATCGTGACGCGCCGGAACATCGAAGAGGGCGAAACCGCCGTCGTCGGTACGATGAACAACGCCGGCACGGTGTTGTTGACCATCGCGGATCTCTCGGTCATCGAAACCGAGATCGAAGTCGATGAGACCGACATCCCGTTCATCAAGATCGGCCAGCCGGCCAAAGTGAAGATCGACGCCCTGCCGGATCAGGAGTTTCCGGGCAAGGTGACCGAAGTCGGCAACAGCCCGATCCAGGCCAGCGCCGGTCAGCAGCGCGCGACCAACTTCAAAGTCGTGGTGACGATCGATGGCGCGGTGCCGAACGTCCGGCCGGGGTTCGCCTGCACGGCCGTGATCACGACGGCCACGCGCAAGAGCGTCGTGAGCGTCCCGATCCAGGCGATGACGCTCCGCGAAATCGTCGTCGACGAGAAGGGCGAGGTCGTTCCCACGCCGACGCCGATTCCAGGATCCGCGGCAGCAACCCTCGGCCGCGCCGCCGGACCGGCGGAGCTCAAGCCGGGCCAGAAGCGCAAGGAAATCGAGGGCGTGTTCTCGCCCAAGGATGGCCGCGCGGTGTTCGTGGCGGTGAAGACAGGTATCGCCGGTGAGAAGTACTTCGAAGTGCTGTCCGGCCTCAAGGCCGGCGAGGAAGTCATCACCGGACCGTTCGCATCCGTGCGCACCCTGCGCGAGGGCGACCAGATTCGGGTGACCACCGCTACAACAACACCTGGCCCGGGCGGTTCGAAGTAAGTGAATCAGTTCCTCGAAGCGGCGACCATCGCGCTTCAGGCGATCTGGTCGAACAAACTGCGGTCGCTTCTGACCGTCCTCGGCAATATCGTCGCGGTCACGTCGATCATTGCGGTCGTGTCTCTCGTGCAGGGGCTCAACGCGAGCGTCACCGACATGATCCAGTCGCAGTTCGCCGCGGATGCCTTCACCGTGTCGCGCACCGCGCCGGCGAGAACGGAAGAGGAACAACAGAAGCAGGCGGGCAATCCCCGTCTCACCATGCGCGACGGCGAGGCCATCCGGGCGGCCGGGCCGTCCGTCGCCATGGTCATGGCCGAGTCGACCGCGTCAGCCGAAGTCGCTTACCGCGGCCAGAAGCTGAACAGCGTCCAGATTCGTGGCGTCTCGAAGGAATACAACGACATCCCGTCGACGCAAATTGAGGTGGGCCGGCCGATTACGCCCGGGGAATTCGACAACGGCCGATTCGTGACGATTCTCGGCTGGGAAGTCGCCGATCAGCTTTTTCCGCAGGTGAGCCCGATCGACAAGATGGTCACGATTTCAGGCGTTCGCTTCCAGGTCGCGGGCGTCGCGGCGAAGAAGGGCACCATCCTCGGCCAGTCTCAGGACCAATTCGCGGTCGTGCCTCTTCCTGCACTCCAACGCGTGTTTGGAACACGGTTGACGCTGCGGTTCACCGTGCGGCCGACGCAGACCGACCTGGTGCAGACGGCCATGGACGAGACGCGCGTGGCGCTGCGCACCGAGCGGCGGCTGCGCCCGAAACAGAACGACAACTTCGGCATCGTCTCGTCGGAGACGTTCCTGAATATCTATCGCAGCGGCACGCAGATGATTTTTGCCGTGCTGATCGGCGTGGTGTCACTCTCGCTCGTCGTCGGCGGCATCGTCATCATGAACATCATGCTCATGGTGGTGTCCGAACGGACGCGCGAGATCGGTTTGCGCAAGTCGCTGGGCGCGAGGCGCCGGGACATCATGTGGCAGATCCTGACCGAGTCGATCACGCTGTCGACGTTCGGCGGCATCATCGGCACGGGCCTGGGTTTTACCGTGGCCTGGATCATCAGCAAGGTGAGCCCGCTGCCGGCCATCGTGGAGCCGTGGTCGGTCTTGCTCGGCATCTCGATGACGAGCGTGGTCGGCCTCTTCTTCGGCATGTACCCGGCGATGCGTGCCGCGCGGCTCGATCCCATCGAAGCGCTGAGGAGGGAATAGCACCGTGCGGTGGGGGCTGTTTTCGGAAATCCTCGTGATGTCGTGGGACACGATCCGCAGCAACAAGCTGCGGTCGGGCCTGACGGTGCTGGGTATCGTCATTGGCATCACGTCGATCGTCGGCATTACCTCCCTGCTACGCGGCTTCGAGCAATCGTTCAAGGATCTGATCCGGCAGATCGGCCCGGACACCATCTTCGTGCAGAAGTTCTCGGGCATTACGCGCGCGAGCGGGGCGGACTTCGAGCAGATCATGCGGCGCCCCAACATCACGCCGGCCGACGCCGAAGCGATCGAGGAATTGCCGTCGATCGCGATGACCGACGTCTTCATGGGCGGCGGCGGCCCGACCGGCCCGCAGCAGGATCGGCTGTATTACGGCAACCAGCGCACCAAGCCGCTGTTCACCTTCGGCACGACGGAGAAATGGCCGTTCGTCAACAAGCTGGTGGTCGAGTCAGGCAGATTCTTCAATACGGGCGAGTTCCAGCGCCGGCAGAACGTCGCGGTCATCGGACAGACCGCCAAGGTGGCGCTGTTTCCCGTGGAAGATCCCATCGGCAAGGTCGTGCGGCTGGGTCTGTACCAGTTCACGATCATCGGCGTGATGGCGAAGCGGCCGAGCCCAGGCGGCTTCGACGCCGGCCAGGACGACTTCGTGGTGATCCCGCACACCACGTACCAGAAGATCACGGGCATTCGCGCGAACGTCGTGGCGCGCGGCGTCATGCGCAGCGTTCAGGTCGCCGCGGTGCCGGCTGAGGGCGTGCACCGCGACCAGGCGATGCGCGACGTCGAAGAACTCATGCGCATCCGGCACGGCCTCATGCTGCATCAGCCCAACGATTTCGACGTGGTTACGCAGGACGCGATCATGGCGTTCTTCGATCAGATCACGCAGGCGGCCTATCTCGCGCTGGTCGTCCTCTCGTCCATCGCCCTCATGGTCGGCGGCATCGGCGTGATGAGCATCATGACCATCAGCGTCACGGAACGCACGCGCGAGATCGGCGTCCGGAAATCGCTCGGCGCGCGCCGCCTCGAGATCCTCTGGCAGTTCCTGCTGGAGTCGGTCTTCCTGACGTCGGTCGGGGGCGTCCTGGGCATCATCACCGGTACGTCCATCGCATTGCTGGTCAACTGGCTGACGGGCTTCCCCGTTTCCCTGCCCTGGTGGTCGTTCGCCATCGGCTTCGGCTTCTCGGCCGGCGTTGGCGTGTTTTTCGGCATGGTCCCCGCCATCCGGGCCTCGCGGCTCGACCCGATCGAAGCGCTCAGATACGAGTAACCTGATCAGGGCAAAGGGAAGAGGGCACAGGGCAGAGGGCAGAGGAAGGCCAGAGGCTAGAGGTCAGAGGTCGGTTTGGTGCGCACCTATGACCTGCGGCCCTCTTCCCTCCCTCTGCCCTCTGCCCTTTGACCTTTGCCCTTGATATGTTTCGCGTATCGGGGGGGTAGTCGTTTATGAGGGTCTTTGACGCGGCCGGCATTCGTAACGTGGCGGTGGTCGGACACAGCGGCGCCGGCAAGACGCAACTGGTGTCAGCCCTGCTGCTCGATGCCGGAGCCGTGAACCGGTTTGGCAAGGTCGACGAGGGAACCACCCCGACCGACTACGACGAAGAGGCGATCGCCAGGAAGCACACACTGGCCGCCTCGGCGGCCTACCTCGAGTGGAACAAGCAGAAGATCAACATCATCGACACGCCTGGCATGGGGAACTTCCTGACGGACGCGAAGGCGTCCCTCCGCGTCGCGGAAGCCGCGCTGGTGGCGGTCGACGCCGTCTCAGGCGTGCAGGTCTCGACCGAGAAGATCTGGGCCGCCTCCGACGAGCTGCAACTGCCCCGCCTCATCGTGTGCTCCCGTCTCGATCGCGATCGCGCCAGCCTGGCGCGGACGGTCGAATCGATTCAGTCCGCATTCGGGCGGGGCTGCGTCCCCGTGCAGATGCCTATCGGCGAAGAACGGCAGTTCAGGGGCGTGATCGACCTCGTCGGGATGCGTGCGTACACCTTCGCCGAGGACGCGTCCGGCAAGATGACCGAGGGCGACGTCCCGGCGGCGCTCGCGGCCGACGCGAAGTCGTCCCGTGATGCCCTGATCGAAATGGTCGCCGAAGCCGACGATACGCTGATGGAGAAGTTCTTCGAGCACGGCACGCTGACGCAGGAAGAGCTGGCGACCGGGATCGGCCGCGCAATCCATGCGGCCAAGATCTTCCCGATCTTCTGCGCGTCCGGCCTGCAGAACGTCGGAATCCAGCCAATTCTCGACGCGATCAACACGTACGTGGCCTCCCCCGCCGAACAGCCGTTCCGCGGTACCGATGTGAAGGGCGACGCTATCGAGCGGACCGCCGATGACAAGGCGCCGCTGGTGCTCTGGGTCTGGAAGACGATCGCGGATCAGTTCGCCGGCCGCATTACGCTCTTCCGCGTGATCTCGGGCACGCTCAAGGCGGACTCGACGGTCCAGAACATCACCCGCGACCAGCCGGAGCGCTTCGGGCACATTTTCGCGATGCAGGGCAAGACGCAGACGCAACTGCCGGAGCTCAAGGCAGGCGATATCGGCGCGGTCGCGAAGCTCAAGGATACGCGCACGAACGACGTCCTCGGCGACAAGAACGCCGGCTTCACGGTGCCCCCGATCGCCTTCCCCGAGCCCGTGCTCTCTTACGCCATCGAGCCGAAGACGCGGAACGACGAGGACAAGATCGGCCCCGCGATGCAGCGGCTGCACGAGGAAGATCCGTCGATCAGCTACGTCCGCGATCCGCAGACGCAGGAGCTGCTGCTCGCCGGACAGGGCCAGCTACACATCGAAGTCACGGTAGCGAAGCTCCGCCGCAGGTTCGGCGTCGAGGTCACGCTCAAACCGCCGCGCATCGCGTACAGAGAGACCATCACGGCCAAGGTCGAGGCACACGGGCGCCACAAGAAACAGACCGGCGGGCACGGCCAGTTCGGCGACTGCAAGATCACGATGGAGCCGCTGCCGAGGGGCTCGGATTTCGAGTTCGTGGACGACATCTTCGGCGGCGCAATCCCCCGGCAGTACGTGCCGGCCGTGGAGCGCGGAATTCAGGACACCCGCCTGCGGGGCTATCTGGCAGGCTATCCGGTTGTGGATTTTCGAGTCACCGTCACGGACGGCTCGTACCACGACGTCGACTCGAGCGAAATGGCGTTTCGTCTGGCCGGCCGGCTCGCGTTCCGCGACGGCATGACGCGAGCGCGCCCGATCCTCCTCGAACCCGTCATGAACGTCGAGGTCTACGCGCCGTCGGACTTCGCAGGCGACCTCATGGGCGACCTCAACAGCCGGCGCGGGCGGATCGCGGGGATGGACACGCGCGGTGCCTCAACCGTGATTCGCGCGACGGTCCCAATGGCCGAGATGCTGACCTACGAGCAGACACTGACATCGACGACCGGCGGCCGCGGCGCCTACCACATGGAGTTCTCGCACTACGATGAGGTGCCCGGGCACCTGCATGCGAAAATCATCGCAGCGTCGAAAGCGGAGCGCGGGCAGGCCAAAGAAGAAGACGAATGAAGATCCTGGCGATAGCGGTGCTCGCGGTGGCTGTTGTGGCGGCACAGCAGCAGGCCCCGCCAGTGCAGGAGCCACAGCAGCCGTTCGACGCATTCGTCGCGGATCTCCGGGCCGAAGCACTGGCGAAGGGAATCAGCGCGGCGACCGTCGACGCGGCATTCGCCGGCATCGAACCCCTCGCAGTCGTCGTGACCCGCGACCGCTCGCAGCCCGAGACCACGCAGAGCCTCGATGACTATCTGAAGCAGCGCCTGACACCGTCGCGCGTCGACAAGGGCCGCGCGCTCACCGCGGAGCACCGCGAACTCCTGGCGCGCGTGGAAAAAGCCTACGGGCTCGCGCCGGCGACGATGGTGGCGATCTGGGGGATGGAATCGAACTTCGGCGCCTTCACCGGCAGCTACCCGACCATCGCGGCTCTTACCACCCTTGCCTGGGACGCGCGCCGCCCGCTGTTCAGGACCGAACTCTTCGAGGCACTGAGAATCGTCGACCAGGGCAAGGCCGACGCTTCGGCGCTCAAAGGATCGTGGGCGGGCGCGATGGGACAGCCGCAGTTCATGCCCTCCAGCTACCTCACGCATGCCGTCGATTTCGACGCCGATGGCAAGGCGGACATCTGGACGTCGCTACCCGACGTCTTCGCTTCGATGGCGAACTATCTCCGGAACTCGGGCTGGCGCGCCGGCGAGCGTTGGGGCCGTGAGGTCCGGATTACAACCGCAGTAATGACGAAAGTCGATCGCGAAGTGCCCATGCGGACAAGTGGCTGCCGTGCCGTTCGCGAGATGACGGTCGCCCGGCCACTCAGTGAGTGGGCAAAGCTGGGTGTCACTCTCGCCGGTGGCGTCAAACTGCCGACGGCGCCGTCGAACGCCTCCCTCGTCCGTGGCCGCAGCCGTAACTTCCTTGTGTACCGCAATTACGAGGCCCTGCTCGCGTACAACTGCGCGCACAGCTACGCCGTCACGGTCGGACTGCTGTCGGATCGGCTGACGAACTAGGCGTTGCGGCTGCGCGGCTGATCAGGGCACCGGCGGCGCACAGGGTGCCAACCGCTTCTGCAGGAACCGCCAGGCAAGATCCCAGTGCATGTCGCCGGCGAATTGCTCCCGTCTCGAGGCGGTGTCGTATTCGTAGCTGCCTCTGTCGATGGAATCGTGAATCGGCGCGCGGGGCAGAAGGATGTGAGCGAACTCATGAACCGCTGCACGGCCCACGCCCGTGCCAATCGCGTCCAACAGCGCTGTCCGGCCGGCACCCTGAGGCACGAAGCCGGCGGCTGCGCTTGCCATCCATGAAAGACTGACGGCTCCCTGACCGCCCATGCCGGACACCGCACGTGATTGCGCCGGCACCGACATCTGCCACTTGAACCTGAGATCGCGGAGTTCCTCAACCACGCGCACTCGGTAGCTGGGATTCCGGCTGTCGCTGAATGCGATGTTCAGTCCTCTGAACGCAAGGGCGATCTCGCCGCGAGCCACCGCCGCGACACGATCTATTTCCTCTCGTGTGAGCGATATCCCGAGACGCTGAGAGTCGTAGACGGCGTCGTCAACCCAAAATCCCGCGTGGACTGTGGCGCAGGTGGACTTCTTTACCGTCAGCCACAAGGCCACGACGGCCGCAAGCAGCACGCCGGCTGCAAGTTCCCTGGCGGAAGACGCTCCGCATTGGCCGCTGACGCTATCGCGGAGCGCTCACGAACTAGCCGCCCCCTGCGGTCTTGAGGAACTCAACCGGCGCGCTGTCGCGAGGGATTGCAACGAGATGGAACGGTGACGTCAGCATCTGCGCCAGCATCTTCGTCTTGTCGGGCAAGAACTCCTGCCACTCGACAATCGCGGACTTGCCTTGTCGCCGCACGCCCGTGACCGCCACGCCGTAGCCTGTAGTGGGACGCGTCCCGAGGAAGACACCGACCACGATGGATTGCGTGAAGTCGACTTTGGGGAGGGGCGCGCTCGAGTGCGTCTTCCAGAGCGCCTGGAATTCCTCGGCCGTCCGAACGATGACGCGCCGCGGTTCGTCGATCTGGCTCGCGGTGCCACCCGCGACGGTCGTGAACGGAATCGCCTGCAGGACGGCGGCGGTCACGAACGTCGCGAGTGTCATGCCCTTCTCCTAGTAGTTCCTGGCGTAGACGAGCAGGAGCGGCCGGCCGTCCTTGCTCACCGTGCCGGTCGATACCGACTTGGTCTTGAGATCGGCTTCGACGGCGGCGGCCGACGCGCCCGGCATCGTGACCAGCGCCAGTGCCGCGGTGCCGGCCACGTGCGGCGACGCCATCGAAGTGCCGGACATCGTGGTTGTACCGCCGCCGCGAGCCGTCGATAGGATGTTCACGCCCGGCGCCCAGATATCGACGCAACTGCCGTAATTGCTCCACGAGGCCTCGGTGTCGTTCGACGCCGTGGCCGCAACCGTCACAACGCCGTTGTGGGTGCCAGCGCGAGCGGGTGACGAACTGCAGGCCAGCGCGCCGGAGTTCCCAGCCGCTACAGCGAACAGGACGCCGCTGTCGGCCGCGGCTTTCACCGCGTCGTCCAGCGCCGTGCTGACGCTGCCACCCAGGCTCATGTTTGCGACGGCCGGCAGCACCGCGTTGGCGCGTACCCAGTCGACACCCTTTATGACGCCAGAGGTCGTCCCCGAGCCGTTGCACCCGAGCACCTTGACGCCGGTGAGAGCGGCGCCCGGAGCGACACCGACGACATCGATCGCATTGTCGCGAGCCGCGACCGTGCCGGCAACGTGCGTGCCGTGGCCGTGGCAATCGCGGTTCTGCCCGCCGGCAAAGTTCACATGGCGGACGACATTCAAGTCGCTGTGCCTGTCGTCGATTCCCGTGTCAACGATATAGACGTTCACGCCAGACACCGCGTCGGATCCGTCGCCTGCATGCGTCGAACTGAGATCCGCGTCGATCCGATTGATTCCCCACGGCAGCGTCTGCGCGATGGCATTCATCTCCGCGTCCGGCTCGATGAAGTCGACCATCGGATCGTTGTCGAGTTCGAACAGCTGCGTGCTGTTCAGCCGCGCGGCAAAACCGCGAATCGTATGGCTGAACGCCTTGGTCGCCTTGAACCTGTGCTTACCCTCGAGCGCCATCGTCGCGCCGACAACGTCCTGATCGAGGTACTCCCAGCTGTCAGGATCCTCCTGGTAGCGCGCGTCCTTCTTGAAGTTGCCTCTGAACTGGCTCACAGCGGCGTTCTTCTTGAAGACGACGATCACGTCGAACGAGGATGCCTGGCGCTGAGCGGAACCGGAGACGCCGGAAATCAGTATGAATAGTGCCACGACGGCACCGGTCAGATTGCGAGTCATATTCCCCCTCCGGGAGATAAATGCCGAATCATCGTGGCACCTGAAAAGCCGAGCGTCAATTCACCAAAACTGTACGTGTGCCGGAGTGTGCAGAACGGAATCCTGGCCGTGCTGTTCATCTCGATCTCTTGGAGCCTTTGACACAGGCGCCGGGCTGGCGCTGAACGTCCCAGGCGCCTGGGGGCAGGTAGTGGAATCGAATCAGGTAGACATTGTCGCCGCGGCCGTGTTTCGCCGTTTCGAGCAGGTCCTTCACACCGTCGAAACCCGATTCGCGCGCCAGGTCGTCGGTGATATCCGCGAGTCGAATCGGCTTGATCGAATCGACGACAACGTGCCCCTCGTCCATTCGGTAACGACCACCCTCTTTCACCTGGGGCCTCATCCAGATGCGGATCGTGCATCGGATCCGGCCGCTTCGAATGCGCTCGCGAAGGCGCTTGGTGAAGACCATCCGGCTAGTCCACCTGCCGAAAGGCAAGCACGGCTTTCCAGATGGAATCTGCTGGCGCCTGGAAGCCTTCGGGCCGGCCCACCGAACCCTCGCCGAACCAGCGCTCTAACTCCTCGTGCAGGATCGCGCGTACTTCGTCTGGGCTCGACGCTCTGACGACGCGAGGCACGACCGTTCCCACTTCTGGAGAGTACTCGTCGGGCGGTGCATCGAATTCCAGGAGGCTCATCGGATCGGCGTCGTTAATCGCACGTGCGGCCGCCTCGACGAAGAGTTCGTACCGTCCGCGAGCGGCCGCACGTGACTGGGTCCGAAGAGAGGATTCGAGTTCATCAAGCCGGAAGGTTGATGTATCGCTCGACGACGAGCTTGGGCCCGCCACCTCGGAAGAAGATCTCGGCTGTCATGTTGAAATCTCCCCATCCAGCGGTGCCAATCTCGAAGCCGGACCTACGATCGGTAGCCGTACGGTCAGGATCGCGGAAGGTCGGATGCAAGTGGTAGATGACTTTCTCGACATCATCCAGAATCTCGGGCTCATCGGCCTCCACCGCGATCCTGAGCCGGTAGTACGGTTGGCCGCCCCGGTCGAGGCTCGAATCGCGGACAGCTGTGTGGGTCATGTAGATCGGGTGCGGTAGATCGTCGACCGCGCGCGTATCTTCGGCCCCTGTCAGTCCCGTTGCGGAAGACGGTGGAAGCTGGACGGCACCTATCTTGATGCCGCTGGGACCAGCCTCAAATGGAGCTCCACCCTTGATCCGGTCACTGATGGCGTTGAGTATCTGTTTGACCGCGCCTCTGAACCAGATGGCAAGCCCGAAAAGAACGACTGGCCACACCAGCGATTGAAGAAGCGGTATCCAATCCTTTGGTTGCACGTCATGTCCCTCCAGGCATAACGATCTCTTCAGCCCAAGCCTTAGCCGCCGGGATCTATTCCTTTCCTTTCAGGCCTTCGGAAGACGTTACTCGCGTACCGGGCGGAACCCGGCACCCTGAACCCTGAACCGCGAAGCTAATTCCAGCGAAGCCCCTTGAGCTGATCGAGATTGACGTTGCCGCCGGAGAGGACGCAGACAACCCGCGATCCGGCCGGCGCCTTCACGAGCCCCTGGAGCAGCGCGCCCACCGGTGCGGCCGCCGCACCCTCCGGCACCACCTTCATGTGGTGCATCGTCCAGACGACGGCGTCGAAGATCTGCGCGTCGGGAAGCGTCACGATCTCGTCCACGAAGTTGCGGACGACGTCGAAGGTGTGGTCGCCGACGCGCTTCACGCGCAGGCCGTCGATGATGCAGTCGATCCTGTCGAGCGTCACGACCTGGCCAGCCTCGACGCTGCGCTTCATGGCGGGACCGTCGGATGACTCGACGCCGACGATGCGCACCTTCGGGTTGTGCGCCTTGAGCGCCATCGCGACACCGGAGATGAGGCCGCCGCCGCCGATCGGCACGACCGCGACATCGACGTCCGGCCAGTCCTTCGCAATCTCGAGGCCCACCGTCCCCTGCCCCGCCATGAGCTGGCGATCGTCGAACGGATGGATGTACGTGTAGCCCTTCTCGGCCACGAGTTGTTTCGCCTTCTCGTTGGCCTCGTCCCAGATATTGCCGTGCAGCACGACCTCGGCGCCGTAGGCGCGCGTGGCCTCGACCTTCGAAGGAGTCGCGTTCGCCGCCATGCAGACGACCGCTTTGATGCCGTGAATCCTCGCCGCCAAGGCCACGCCCTGCGCGTGATTGCCGGCCGACGAACAAATCACGCCGCGCCGCTTCTCCTCGTCCGAGAGCTGCGCGAACTTGTTCATCGGACCGCGGATCTTGTACGAGCCGGTGCGCTGAAAGAGCTCCGCCTTCATCCGGATGTCGAAGCCGGTGCGCTCGCTGAGAATGCGTGATGTGAGGAGCGGGGTGTGGTACACGTGCGCGCCCATGCGCGCACGTGCTTCGAGGAATTCGGCCGTCGTAACCGGCTGCATGACGCGAACCGGTGGCTAGCTGCCTCCGGCCTTGCGCGGAGTGCTGATCTTCTTGCCCGCGCCCTTGGCGTCCACTCTGCCCTTGGCGCCGTCGTCCTTCTTCCGGCCACCGAGCGCACCGCGGAGGCGATCGCCCATCGACTTCTTCTTCGGCTTCTCGGCGCCCTCGGTCGACTTCTCCGTGTCCTCGGCAGGGTTGTATTCGCTGCCGACGAGCTCGACCGACGCGATGTCGGCCGCGTCGCCGCGCCGATGACCCAAGCGGAGCAGCCGTGTGTAGCCGCCGTTGCGCTCGGTGTAGCGCGGAGCGATCGTCGTGAACAGCTTCGTTACGACCTCGCGGTCCGCGATGTCCACCGCGACCCGGCGGCGCGCCACGACAGCCCGGGAACTGCCGGCGGGCGCGTCCAGACTGCGCTTGGCGACGGTGATCAGGTGCTCGACGAATGGCCTGAGCTCTTTCGCCTTCGGCACGGTGGTCTGGATCCGCTCGTGAAGGATCAGGTTGGATGCCTGGTTGCGGAGCATCGCAATGCGATGCTCCGTGACCCGGCCAAGTTTGCGATGAGCAACGTTATGACGCATAAATGACTCTCACTGTTGACCGATTGATGATTGACGGATTGACGGATTGCAAATCCTCAATCCGTCAATTCCTCAATCTCTCAATCCCTCAATTTCTCAATTGCTCAGTCCTGCGAAGCGCCCTCGAGCCTCATGCCGAGGCTGAGGCCCATCGTCGTCAGGATTTCCTTGATCTCGTTGAGCGACTTGCGGCCGAAGTTCTTCGTCTTCAGCATGTCGCCTTCGGTCTTCTGCACGAGCTCGCGAAGGGTTTTGATGTTCGCGTTCTTCAGGCAGTTGTACGACCGCACGGAGAGCTCGAGCTCCTCGACGCTCTTGTCGAGGTTCTCGTTCACCGAGCGTGACGGCTCGGCGCCGCCGTCGAGCACCTGATCGCCCGCCTCGTCGAGGCCGACGAAGATCGTGAAGTGATCGCGGACGAGCTTGGCCGCGAGCGACACGGCGTCGCGCGGCGTCACCGCGCCGTTGGTCCACACCTCGATCGTCAGCTTGTCGTAGTCGGTCGTCTGTCCGATACGCGCCGCTTCGACGACGTAGTTGACCTTCTTCACCGGCGAATGGACCGAGTCAATCGGAATCCAGCCGATACCCAGATCCTCGTCGAAGTTCTTGTCGGCGGCGACGTAGCCGCGGCCGCGCTTCAGGCGCAGCTCCATCTCGAGCTTGCCGCCCTCGCTCACGGTCGCGATGTGCGCTTCCGGCTCGAGGATTTCGACGTCCGCGTCGGCGACGATGTCCTTGGCGCGAACCTCGCCCGGCTTCATGGCGCGAATCGTCACCGTCTTCGGCTGATCCGTGTGGAGCTTGAGGGGGATCTGCTTCAGGTTCAGGATGATGTCCGTCGCGTCCTCCACGACACCCTGGATCGGCGAGAACTCGTGCAGCACGCCTTCAATCTTGACGGCCGTGACCGCCGCGCCCTCGATCGAGGAGAGCAGCACGCGCCGCATGGCGTTGCCGACCGTGGTGCCGAATCCGCGCTCGAACGGCTGCGCCCAGAACCGGCCGAACCGGTCCGTCAACGTTTCCCGTTCGAACTCGAGCCGCTTCGGACGCTGAAAACCCTTCCACAACATAGCGTTCTACCTTTCGCCAGGCCTGCTGATGGCCACCGGTCTCACGCCGCAGGCCTGAGGGCTGCGGACCGGTGGTGCTTCGACTGAAGCTGCGTTACTTCGAATACAACTCGACGATGAGCTGCTCCTGCACGGGCAGGTTGATCTGCTCGCGCGTCGGGAGCTGCGAGACACGGCCCGACACCGAGGCGGAGTCGAACAGCAGCCATTCCGGGATGCCTCGTCCCTTGACCTCTTCCATGGCGTGCAGGATGGTCGCGTTCTCCGCGCTGCCCTGGCGCACGGTCACCGTGTCGCCCGAACGCACCGAGTACGACGGAATGTCGACCTTCTTGCCGTTCACGAGAAAGTGGCCGTGCCGCACGAGCTGGCGCGCCTGCGCGCGCGACGTGGCGAAGCCCAGCCGGTAGACGACGTTGTCCAGACGGCGCTCCAGGAACTGCAGGAGCAGCTCGCCCGTGACGCCCTTCTGCCGGTCGGCCGCCTCGAAGTACCGGCGGAACTGGTTCTCGAGCACGCCATAGGTGCGCTTGACCTTCTGCTTCTCGCGCAGCTGGACGCCGTAGCCGACCATCTTCGCCTTGCGCGACCGGCCGTGCTGGCCGGGAGGCACGTTGCGCTTCTCGATTGCGCACTTGTCCGTGTAGCAGCGCTCCCCCTTCAGGAAGAGCTTCATGCCTTCGCGCCGGCACAGACGACAGACTGGACCAATATATCGAGCCATTCGTTTCCTTCGCTCCACAAGTTCGAACTTCGAAGTTCGAAGTTCGAAAACAATCTCTTGCTACCGCACTCGCGTTCTTTCCTGCCGCGCTCGAACTTCGAACTTTGAACTTCGAACTTCGTCCGCCGAGGCGCCTAGACTCTCCTGCGCTTCGGTGGACGGCACCCGTTGTGCGGAATCGGCGTGACGTCCCGGATCGACTTCACGTCGATGCCGACCGTCTGCAGCGCGCGCACCGCGGACTCGCGGCCGGCCCCCGGGCCGGTCACGCGGACCTCGAGCGACCGCAGGCCGTAGGCCTTCGCGGCGTTGCCCGCCGCCATCGCCGCCTGCGTCGCCGCGAACGGCGTGCCCTTGCGCGATCCCTTGAAACCGATGCCGCCGGCGCTCGACCACGCGATCACGTGACCATCCATGTCGGCGATCGTCACGATCGTGTTGTTGAACGACGCCTGGATGTGCGCGACGCCGTGGTGCACCACGCGCTTCTCGCCGCGCTTCTTGAACGTTTTCTTTTTCTTGCCGTCCGGCTTTCCGCCTTCCGGGGTTGCTGCCGCGGCGTCCTGCGCTTTTTCTTTGGCCATGTTCGTCTCTACTCAGTCTTCTTCTTCGCGATGGCGCCCTTGCGCGGGCCCTTCCGCGTGCGCGAGTTCGTCCGCGTCCGCTGGCCGCGCACCGGCAGGTTCCGGCGATGCCGCGATCCGCGGTAACTGCCGATTTCCACCAGGCGCTTGATGTTCATGGAGATCTCCTTGCGGAGATCGCCTTCGACGCCGCCGACTTCCTCGATGACGCGGCTGATCTTGCGCACGTCGTCTTCCGACAGGTCCTTGACGCGGATGCCCCCGCTCACGCCCGCCGACGACAGGATGTCGTTCGACTTCTTCCGGCCGATGCCGTAGATGTACGTCAGACCGATTTCAACGCGCTTGTCGCGCGGAAGGTCCACACCCGCAATGCGTGCCATTGACTAACCCTGCCTCTGCTTGTGTTTCTGGTTCGGGCAGATCACGCGGACGACGCCCTGCCGCCGCACGATCTTGCACTTGTCGCAAATTCTCTTCACTGACGCTCTGACCTTCATTGCCTACCTCAATCCGTCAATCCGTCAATCCGTCAATCAGTCAATCCGTCAATGCTTCCTGACGACTCGCCCACGGCCTGAATCCTGTGGGCTCAACTCCACCGTTACCCGGTCGCCCACGAGCAACCGGATGAAATTCCTTCCCGTCCCCGAGCCGGCGTGCGCTACGACCTCGCGCCCGCCGCCTTCCTTGATCGCCACCCGGTAGAGCGCCCGCGGCAGCACCTCGAGCACCGTGCCGTTCACCGTGACGCGCTTCATCCACCTGCGCCTGACGCTCTCGGCTCCGGACTATCGCCTCGCCGCGGTGGCCGCGCCGTTGCGCGCCGTCAGCACCATCGGCCCGTTCGCGCCCACGGCTACCGTGTGCTCGAAGTGCGCGGCCAGGCTGCCGTCGCGCGTCACCGCCGTCCACCCGTCGGACAGCACTTTCGTTTCCGGCTGGCCCATCGCCACCATCGGTTCGATGGCGAGCACCATGCCCTCCGCCAGCTTCGGCCCGCGCCCGGGCTGTCCGTAGTTCGGAATCTGCGGCTCCTCATGGAGCTTCTCGCCGATTCCGTGGCCCACGAACTCGCGCACGATCGAATATCCGTGCGCCTCGACCCACTGCTGCACGGCGTGCCCGATGTCGGACAACCGGCCACCGGCCTGCACCTGCTCGATCGCCCGATCCAGCGCCTCGCGCGTCACGCGCAGCAGCCGGGTCGTCGACTCGGGCACGGTCCCGACCGGCACCGTCACGGCCGAATCGCCGTAGTACCCGCCGAGCTTCACGCCGACATCGAGCGAAATGATGTCGCCGTCCTTCAAAACCCTCGCCGCCGACGGAATCCCATGGACGACGACTTCGTTCACGGACGCGCAGAGCGTCGCGGGAAACCCGCGGTAGCCCTTGAATGCCGGCACCGCGCCACCCTCGCGCATGAGGTTCTCGGCGAGCCGATCCAGATCCGCCGTCGTCACGCCCGGCGCCACCGCCGCTTCGAGCTCGACCAGCACGTCGGCCACGAACTGATTGGCCGCGCGCATCTTCTCGATCTCCGCCGCGGACCGGCAGATGATCACCGGTGCGCTCCCCCGGCCGAAGCCACGGCCGCCGCGATGTCGTCGGCCACCGCATCGGGCGTCTGGTCGCCATCGACGACCCGAAACGTCGGGCGGGTCCGGTAGAACTCGACGAGCGGCTGCGTGTCCCGGCCGTAAACGCGCAAACGCTCCCGCACGATCTCGGCCCCGTCGTCCCGTCGGACCACCAGCGGGCCGCCGCACTGCGCGCACGCCGTCAGGCCCGGCACGGCGTTCCAGCCGCAGTTCGCGCAGATCCTGCGCAACGTCAGCCGCTCCACCAGCACTTCCTCGGGCACCTCGATGCTCACCACGAGCACCGGACCGATCTGGTCGAGCATCGCGTCGAGCGCGACGGCCTGCGCCACGGTGCGCGGAAACCCATCGAGCACGAAGCCCGGCCGCGTGTCCGGCCGCGACAGCCGCTCTTTCACGAGCGCGATCATGATGTCGTCGCCCACGAGTTGGCCGGCATCCATGATCTGCTTGCTTTCCCGGCCGAGTGACGTCCCCGCGCTGACCGCTTCACGCAGCGTGTCGCCGGTCGAAATCCTCGGCACTCCGCGCGTGCGGCCAAACCTCTCTGCCTGAGTGCCCTTGCCCGCACCGGGCGCACCCAGCATCACGAGACGGACCGGCTGACTGTCTCTCGCCATGCCTAGCCGCGGCGCCCCCGGATCCGCGTCTTCTTCATGAAGCCGTCGTAGTGCCGCATGATCAGCTGGGACTCGACCTGCTGCACGGTGTCCATGGCCACGCCGACGATGATGAGCAACGACGTGCCGCCGAAGTAGAACTGCACGTTCAGGCCCTGCGTGAACCAGGTCGGCAGAATCGCGTCGAGACGCTCTCCGATGAACGGAATCGGCGCCACCCTGAAGCCGGTCAGCATGAACTCCGGCAGCAGCGCGATCGCTGCCAGATAGAGCGCGCCCGCGAGCGTCACCCTCGCCAGAATCGTGTCGATGTACTCGGCGGTCCGCTTGCCCGGGCGGATGCCCGGCACGAACCCGCCGTACTTCCGCATGTTCTCCGCGACGTCATCCGGATTGAAGATGATCGCGGTGTAGAAGTACGCGAAGAAGATGATCATCGCGATGTAGAACACGTTGTACAGCGGGTACCCCATGCCCAGTTGCGTGATCGCGCGGTCCATGAAGCCGCCGGCCGGAAAGAACGACTGGATCGACTTCGGAAACGCCAGGATCGACGACGCGAAGATGACCGGCATGACGCCGCCGGTGTTCACCTTCAGCGGGATGTGGGTGCTCGTCCCGCCGTACATCCGTCTGCCGACCATGCGCCGCGCGTACTGCACGGTGACGCGGCGATGGCCGCGCTCGACGAAGACGACCGCCGCGACGACCGCCACCATCAGCGCGACCAGGAGCAGCAGACGGATCGGGCCCATTTCGCCGGTCTCGAGCTGCGCCAGCGTCGCCCAGAACGCCCGCGGCAGGCCCGCGACGATGCCCGCGTAAATCAGCAGCGACATGCCGTTGCCGATCCCGCGCTCGGTGATCTGCTCGCCGATCCACATGACGAGCACCGAGCCCGTCGTCAGTGTGAGCACGGTGGTGAACCTGAACCACCAGCCCGGGTCGTACACGAGCGGCAGGCCGCCCACGACATTCGTGCTGGCCTCGAGGTACAACGCGATCGCGAATGCCTGAACGAAGCTCAGCAGGATCGTGCCGTAGCGTGTGTATTGCGTGATCTTCCGGCGGCCGAGCTCGCCCTCCTTCGAGAGACGCTCGAGGTAGGGCCAGACCACCGTCAGCAATTGCAGAATGATCGAGGCGCTGATGTACGGCATCA
Source organism: Vicinamibacterales bacterium (assembly GCA_035606665.1). Classification (GTDB taxonomy): domain Bacteria; phylum Acidobacteriota; class Vicinamibacteria; order Vicinamibacterales; family SCN-69-37; genus DASUGC01. The sequence continues at coordinate 245,123 of DATNEY010000057.1, forward strand.
CGCCCAGCGCGAACACGGTCATCTGCGAGAGGTTACGGCCCGAGAACATGTCGTATAGGCCGAGCAGATTGCTTGACGCCGCCTGCTCCGCCCATAGCTGAAGCGCCTGGGTGTTGATGCCAGGCGTCGGGACGTGACCTCCAACTCGATAGACCGCGAGCAGGCCGAAGGTGAAGAGCACCCGCTTGCGTAGCTCTGGGATCGCCCAGATGTTCTTGAGACTGTCCATTACGCTCCTGTCACGTTGCCGGGGCTCGAGCCCCGGCCTACTGCAGCACCTCGGCGACTCCGCCGGCTGCCGCAATCTTCTCCGCCGCCGACCCGCTGAACTTGTGGGCCTGCACGGTCAACTTCTTCGAAATGTCGCCGCGTCCGAGCACCTTGATGCGGGCGCCCGTCTTGCGGACCAGGCCGCGCTCGCGCAGGAGGTCGGGCGTCACCGACGAACCGGCCTCGAACACCTCGGCCAGCGTGTCGAGATTCACCACGGCGTATTCCACGCGGAACGGATTGTGGAAGCCGCGCTTCGGCACGCGCCGGTGCAGCGGCATCTGGCCGCCCTCGAAGCCGCGCTTGAACCGGAAGCCCGACCGCGACTTCGCGCCCTTGTGGCCGCGCGACGCCGTGTGGCCGTGGCCCGATCCGGGACCGCGGCCGATGCGCTTCTTCGGGCGCTTGGCGCCCTTCGGCGGGCGCAGATTATTGAGACCCATCACTCACCTTCCACTTTCACGAGATGCCGGACCTGCAGGATCAACCCCCGGGTCTCGGGCGTGTCCACCCGCTCGACGGTGTGCCGGATGCGGCGCAGGCCGAGGCCCCGCATCGCGTTTTCCTGGCGCGTGTCGAAGCCGATGGTGCTGCGAATCTGCGTGATCTTGACCGTCTTGCGCGGTGCTTCCGTCTTTTTCGCCATGACTTACCTGCCCGCTCCCGCGCCCGTCAGCTCTTCGACGTCCTTGCCGCGGAGCCGCGCGATCGCCTGCGGATCCCGCAGCAGCCCGAGCGCCGCGAACGTCGCGCGCACGACGTTGTGCGGATTGGCCGACCCGAGCGACTTGGTCAGCACGTTGTGAATGCCCGCCGATTCGACGACCGCGCGCACGGCCCCGCCGGCGATGATGCCGGTGCCGTCCGGCGCCGGCTTCAGCAGCACCGAGCCCGCCCCGAAATTGCCGAGGATCGGGTGCGGGATCGTCGTGCCCTTCATCGGCACGCGCACGAGCACCTTCTTGGCCGCCTCGATCGCCTTCTTGATGGCCGACGGCACTTCCTTCGCCTTGCCGATGCCGAACCCGACCACGCCATGCCCGTCGCCCACGACCACGAGCGCGCTGAAGCTCAGGTTCTTGCCGCCCTTGACGACCTTGGTCACGCGGCTGATCGCCACCACGGTGTCCTTCAGTTCGTACTCGCTTGCGTCGATCTTTTCTCGGGACTGCATAGATTCCTCAGAACTCCAGACCGGCCTTGCGGGCCGCGTCGGCGACCGCGCGCACGCGGCCGTGATACAGGTTGCCACCGCGATCGAACACGACGCGCGTGATGCCCTTTTCCTTGAGGCGGCCGGCGATCGTCTCGCCAATCGCTTCGGCACCGGCGATGTTTCCGCCGCGCACCTTGCCGCTGAACACCTTCTTCAGCGTTGCTTCGGTGCTCGACGCCGACGCGACCGTCTTGCCCGCCATGTCGTCGATCACCTGCGCGTAGATGTGCGCGACCGACCGGTACACGGCCAAGCGCGGCCGTTCGGCCGTCCCGTGGATCCGCTTCCGCTGACGCAGCCGGATGCGAAGAATGCGATCTTTCTTGGTCCTGATCTTCATGATTAGGCTCCGGTCTTGCCGACCTTCTTCTTGAGCACTTCACCCGTGTAACGAACACCCTTCTGCTTGTAGGGGTCCGGCCGGCGCAGGCCGCGGATGTCCGCCGCCACCTGACCGACAAGCTGACGATCGATGCCCGTGACGGTCACGTGCGTCTGCTTTTCGATGGCGACGTCGATACCCGCCGGGATGTCGAACACCACCGGGTGCGAGTACCCCAGCGCGAAGTGGACCTGCTTGCCCTTGACCTCGGCGCGGTAGCCGACGCCGACGATGTCCAGCTCCTTCTTGAAACCGTTGGTCACGCCCTCGACTGCGTTGGCCATGAGGCTGCGGGCCAGGCCGTGGAACTTGCCCAGCTCGGCGTCCGGCCGCTCGGTCAACGCCAGGAGCTCGGCGCCCTTGACCTCGAACTTGATTCCGGGCGGCACGGACTGCTTCAACGTGCCCTTCGGGCCCTTGAACTCGACGCCGTCAGCCTTGACGGCCACGGTGACGCCTTTCGGCACTGCGATCGGTTTCTTTCCAATTCGCGACATAAATCACCAAATGTTGCAGAGCACTTCGCCGCCGACCCCGGCGCGCGCGGCATCCTGTCCCGTCATCACGCCACGCGATGTCGTCAGGATGCTGGTGCCGAGACCGCCCATGACCTTCGGCACGTCGTTGCGGCCGAAGTAGACGCGGCGGCCCGGACGGCTGACGCGCTGGAGGCCGGTGATGACGTTCTCACCGCGCGGACCGTACTTGAGCGCGATGCGCAGCGTCTGCTGGACGGCGCCGTCCTCGGTCACGACCTTGTAGCCCTGCACGTAACCCTCACGCTCGAGAATCTTCGCGATCTCGACCTTGAAGGTGGACGCCGGAATGTCCACGCGCTGATGCCGCGCGTGCACCGCGTTACGAATCCTCGTGAGCATGTCTGCGATAGGGTCTGTCATTCCTCAACTCCGGGGAGCCCTCGCCCCCACTTCGCACTTCGCACTTCGAACTTGCCTTTACCAGCTGCTCTTGATGACGCCCGCCACTTCACCGCGGAGCGCGAGCTCGCGGAAGCACAGACGGCACAGCGCGAACTTCCGCATGTACGCCCGCGGCCGGCCGCACTTCCTGCAGCGGTTCCGGTGGCGGATTGCGTACTTCGGCTTTCTCTGGTCCTTGACAATCTTTGCTGTAGTCGCCATATCTCTGCTCGCTTTGCTCGCAGAAGTTCGAACGTCGACGTTCGAACTTCGTGCCCTAGTTCTGTCTGAACGGCATGCCCATCAGCTGGAGCAGCCGCCGTGCCTCCTCATTGGTCTTCGCGGTCGTGACGAACGAGATGTTCATGCCACGGGCCTTGTCGACCTTGAGGTAGTCGATTTCCGGAAACAGGAGCTGGTCGCGCAGGCCGACGGTGTAGTTGCCGCGGCCGTCGAACCCGCGCGCCGACACGCCGCGGAAGTCGCGGACGCGGGGCAGCGCGATCGAAATCAGGCGGTCGACGAACTCGTACATCCGCTCGCCTCGCAGCGTGACCATCGCGCCGATGGGCATGCCCTTGCGCACCTTGAACTGCGCGATCGACTTGGTCGCGCGCGTGACGCAGGCGCGCTGGCCGGTGATCTTGGTCAGCTCCTCGGCGCCCGTGTCGACGATCTTCGCGTTCTGAGTGCCCTCGCCGAGGCCCATGTTGACCACGACCTTCGTGACCTTGGGCACGGCCATCACGTTCGAATAGCCAAACTCCTTGCGGAGCGCGGGCACGACTTCCTTGGTGTACCGCTCTTTCAGCCGGCTCATTTGTCCACCACTCCCTTGCACTTCACGCAGTACCGCACCCGGCGCCCGGTCTCCAGGAGCTTCCGGCCGACGCGCGTCGGATTGGAACACTCCGGGCAGACGAGCTGCACGTTCGACGCGGCAAGCGGCGCCTCGCGCTCGACAATCCCGCCCTTGACGTTCTTCTGCGGGTTCGGGCGCGTATGGCGCTTGATGAAGTTCACGCCTTCGACGATCACGCGGCGCTTCTCCGGCAGCACGCGCAGCACCCGGCCGCGCTTGCCGCGATCGCGGCCGCTGATCACGATGACGCTGTCGTTCTTCTTGAGCGCGTACACAGCACCGGTCGTCACAGAACCTCCGGCGCGAGCGAGATGATCTTCATGAACCTGCGCTCGCGAAGCTCGCGGGCGACCGGACCGAACACGCGGGTGCCGACCGGCTCGCCTTCGTTGTTGATGAGGACCGCGGCGTTGCGGTCGAAGCGGATGTAGCTGCCGTCCTTGCGGCGCAGCTCCTTGCGGGTGCGGACGATCACGGCCTTCACGACCTGGCCCTTCTTGACCGTCGCATCCGGCGTGGCTTCCTTCACCGACGCCGTGACGATGTCGCCAATCCGCGCGTACCGGCCCGTCGATCCGCCGATCGGATTGATGACCGCGATCCTACGGGCGCCGGAATTGTCGGCCACGTCGAGAATCGAACGCATCTGAATCATGGCTAGACCTCCTTCGCCCGCTCGACGATGCGGGTCACGACGAAGCGCTTGCGGCGGCTCAGAGGCCGCGATTCCACGAGCACCACGGTGTCACCCGGCTTCGCTTCGCTCTTCTCGTCGTGCGCCATGAACTTCGACGTCCGGCGGATCTGCTTGCCGTACACGTCGTCGCGCACCTGCCGCTCGACGGCGACGACCACACTCTTGGTCATCTTGTTGCTGACAACTCTTCCGACGATTTCGCCCTTGGCCATGACTAGTTCTTGCCGCCCTTCTCGCCCAGGATCGTTCTCACTCGCGCCAGCTCGCGGCGCAGTGGGCGGATCTTGTTGCCCGCCTCGCCCTGGCCCATCGACTTCTGCAGGCGGAGCCGGAACACCTGTTCCTCGAGATCGCTCGCGCGCTTCGTGAGCTCGTCAGCGTTGAGCCCGCGCAAATCCGTCAACTGTTCCGCCGTCTTCATGACACCTGCTCCCCGCCAAACCGCGTCGTGAAGCGCACCTTCATCGGCAGCTTCGCGGACGCCAGGCGCATCGCCTCGCGTGCTTCAGTCGCCGAGACGCCCTCCATCTCGAACAGGATCCGGCCCGGCTTGATGACCGCCACCCATCCCTCGGGCGCGCCCTTGCCCTTGCCCATTCGGGTTTCCTGCGGCTTCTTGGTGACCGGCTTGTCCGGAAACACGCGAATCCAGACCTTGCCGCCGCGCTTGATGCCGCGCGTGAGCGCGACGCGCGCCGCCTCGATCTGCCGATCGGTGAGCCAGCACGGCTCGAGCGACATCAGTCCGAAGTCGCCGAACGAGACCGACGATCCGCGCCACGCGAGCCCGCGCATACGACCGCGCTGCTGCTTGCGGTACTTAACTTTCTTCGGCATCAACATAAATGCATTCCTGTATTGATGGATTGATCAATCGATCAATTGATCGATCGATCAATCGGTCAATGGATCTATCTCTCTCTGCCGCCGCCGGCCGCGCGCCGCGGCTGCCGATACTCTTCCTCGCGGCCCGTCTTTGGCGTGAGGCGCTCGCCCTTGTAGAGCCACACCTTCACGCCGATCTTTCCGTAGGTCGTCCGCGCTTCCGCGAAGCCGTAGTCGATGTCCGCGCGGAGCGTCTGCAGCGGCAGCTGGCCGTGCAGGTACCACTCGGAGCGCGCGATTTCGGCGCCGTTCAGGCGGCCGGACACCCGCACCTTGATGCCCTTGGCGCCGAAGCGCAGCGCCGACTCGACGGCCTTGCGCATCGCACGCCGGAACGCCACGCGTTTCTCGAGCTGCATGGCGACCGATTCACCGATGAGCTGCGCGTCGAGCTCGGGCTTCTGAATCTCGAGGATGTTGATGAACACCTCGCGGCCCGTCGACTTCTGCAGCTCCGGCCGGAGCTTGTCCACTTCCGTGTCCTTGCGGCCGATGATGATGCCCGGCCGCGACGTGTGGATGTCGATCTTCAACTTGTTCGCCGCGCGCTCGATGTCGATCCGCGAGACGCCGGCGTGCGCGAAACGCGTCTTGAGGTCATCGCGGAGCTTGATGTCCTCGTGGAGCAGCTTCGCGTAGTCCTTGTCGGCGAACCAGCGCGAGCGCCAGGTCTTGTTGAAGCCGAGCCGAAACCCGAAGGGATGAACTTTCTGACCCATAGCTACTCCGCCTTCTCAGTCTTGGCAGTCTTCTCATTCTTTTCAGGGGCCGGCTTGGCAGACTTGCCTGTGCGGCGTGCACGGGCCGCCGCGGCCGACGCGCTCGCCTTCACCTGCCGCTCGGCGACCTCCACCGTGAGGTGCGCCATGCGCTTCACGACGCGGAAGGCGCGGCCCATCGGGGCCGGGCGGATCCGCTTCATGCTCGGGCCCTGGTTCGCGAAGCACTTCGCAATGTAGAGCTGATCGACGTCACCGCCGAACCCCGGCTTCTGCTGCGCGTTCGCCACCGCCGATCGCACGAGCTTCTCGATGTCGCGCGCGATCATCTTGCGCGAGAACCGGAGCGTCGCCAGCGCGTCACCGATGGCCCGGCCGCGAATCTGATCCAGCACCAGGCCGGCCTTCTGCGCCGACGTGCGGATGTAGCGGGTCGTTGCGTTGGCCCCGGACGTTCCGCTCATCACGCACCTCCCTTGGCCGGCGCGGCACCGCCGCCGGCGCCCGGACCGGCCGAGGCGGCTGCCGCAGCGACCTGCGCGGCCTTCTCGGCCTTCGTGGTGTGGCCCTTGAACTGACGGGTCGGCGCGAATTCACCGAGCTTGTGGCCGACCATGTTCTCGGTGATGTACACCGGGATGAACTTCCTCCCGTTGTGCACCGCGATCGTGTGGCCCACCATCTCGGGAATCACCGTCGAACGCCGCGACCAGGTCTTGATGACCTTCTTGTCGGTGGCCTGATTCATCGCTTCCACCTTCTCGAGCAGGTGGACGTCGATGAAGGGACCCTTCTTTAATGATCTGCCCATGGCTATTTCTTCCGTCTCTCAACGATGAATCTGTCGGTGTACTTCCTGCGGCGCGTCTTGTAGCCCTTCGTCGGCTGGCCCCACGGCGTCACCGGATGCCGGCCGCCCGAGGTCTTGCCCTCGCCGCCGCCGAGCGGGTGATCGACCGGGTTCATCGCGACGCCGCGCACGTGCGGACGCTTGCCCATCCAGCGGCTGCGGCCCGCCTTGCCGATCGACACGTTCTCGTGGTCGATGTTGCCGACCTGGCCGACCGTCGCGAGGCACTCGATGCTGATGTGCCGGAGCTCGCCCGACGGCATCTTGACCGTCGCGTAGAGCCCTTCCTTGGCGACGACCTGCACGGACGATCCGGCCGAGCGCGCGATCTGGCCGCCCTTGCCCTGCTTCAGCTCGACGTTGTGCACCATCGTGCCGAGCGGAATGTTCTTGAGCGGCAGGCAGTTGCCCGGAAGGATGTCGACGTTGGCGCCAGACATCACCGGATCGCCGACCTTCAGGCCGATCGGGTGAAGGATGTAGCGCTTCTCGCCGTCGGCGTAGGTCACGAGCGCGATCCGCGCGGTGCGGTTCGGGTCGTACTCGACCGACGTGACCTTGCCCGGGATGTTCAGCTTGTCCCGCTTGAAGTCGATGATGCGGTAGTTCCGCTTGTGACCACCGCCGCGCCACCAGGACGTCAGTTGTCCCGTGTTCTTGCGGCCGCCTGAACGCTCGAGCGTCTCGACGAGCGGCTTGTGCGGCCTCGACGTCGTGATGTCGTCGAACGTCTGGACGCTCTGGAAGCGCCGGCCCGCTGACGTGGGTTTGTAATTCCGAATCGGCATGGCTGATTCCTGTATTGATAAATCGATCTATCGATCCATCGATCTATTGCGAACCTACGTGCCTTCGATGAAGTCCGGCACTTTCTCGCCGGCCTTGAGCCGCACCCAGGCCTTCTTCCAGTCCGGGCGCTGCCCCTCGAATCTTCCCTGTCTCTTGAACTTGCCGTGCGCGATCTGCGTGCGTACGGACGCGACTTTCGCGCCGAAGAGCTTCTCGACGGCGCGGCGGACGTCGATCTTGGTGGCGTTGCGCGCCACCTCGAACACCACCACCTCGCCCTGGGCGTTGCTTTCCCGGGCGATCGTCGTCTTCTCCGTCACGAGCGGCCGGCGGATGACGTCTGTCGGCTTCATCCCAGCACCTCCTGCAACCGCTCGATGGCGGCGCGCGTCGCGATGATCCGCGACGTGTTCATCAGATCCCGCGCGGTCAGCCGTCCGCTGGCCACGAGCCGCACGCCGGCGATGTTGCGCGCCGACGATTCGAAGTTCTGATCGAGCTTCACATCGACGACCAGCGTCGACCGGCCCGCGCCGAGGCGCCGCAGCAGCTCGGCCGTGGGCTTCGTCTTCTTCTCCGCGGCCTTGAGCTCGTCGACCACCGTCACGACGCCGTCCTTGATGCGCGCCGCAAACGCCGCCTTGAGCGCGCCGCGCTCGACCTTCTTCGGCAGGTCGTACGAATAACTGCGCGGCTGAGGCGGAAACACCGTGCCGCCGTGGCGCCAGAGCGGCGACCGCGTCGATCCGGCCTGGGCGCGCCCGGTGCCCTTCTGCTTGTAGGGCTTCTTGCCGCCGCCGCTCACGAGCGCGCGGTTCTTGGCCTTGTGCGTGCCGCGCCGCTCGGACGCGTTCTGCCGCACGACCGATTCCCAGATCAGATCGGTCTTGATGGGCCCCGCAAAGACCGCTTCGGCCACGTCGACCGACCCGACCTTCTGGTTGTCGCTGTTCACAACATCGAGTGTCATAAGTCCCCAGCATTTGGTGATGTGGTGATTTGTGATTTGGTGATTGCAAAATCACCAGATCGCCAAACCGCCAGATCACCAAATCACTTCTTGCCCTTCTTCTTCTCAGCCTGCGGCTGCGGATCCGGCTTCCGCTTGATGGCGCGGCGGACGACGACGATCCCGTTCGGCCCGCCTGGCACCGCGCCGCGCAGCACCAGCAGGTGGTTCTCGAGGTCCACGCTCACGACCCGGAGGTTGTGGGTCGTAATGCGATCGCCGCCCATGCGGCCGGCCGCGCGCATGCCCTTCACGACGCGCGAGGGAAACGACGAGGCGCCAATCGATCCGGGCGCGCGATGGAACATCGACCCGTGCGTGGCCGCGCCGCCACCGAAGTGGTGCCGCTTGACGACGCCCTGAAAGCCCTTGCCGCGGCTCGTGGCAATCACATCGACGCGATCGCCGGCCTTGAAGATGTCCACGAGAATCTGATCGCCGGCCTTGAGCGCGTCACCGCCAGGTGCCACCTTCACCTCGCGGCGAATGGCGGTCGGCGGCACGTTCGCCTTCTTGTAGTGGCCCGCGAGCGGCTTCGTCACCTTCGCCGGCACGTCGCCGACGAGGCCGATCTGCACGGCTTCGTAGCCATCGGTCTGCGCGCTCTTGGCCTGCACCACCACGCACGGTCCGGCCTTGACCACGGTCGCCGGCACGACGGTGCCGTCGGCCTCGAAGACCTGGGTCATTCCTACTTTTCGTCCGATGATCCCTGTTACAGCCATCTTTACCGCCAACTTCACTTAGTTCGGCTGGGGCCCCACCCCAGCCGCCCGCCAATTTTTCTTACTCGCTCGCGGGGGCCCCACCCCCGCTCGCCCGCGCTCGTGGCTCGCGACGCTCGCACCTCGCGCGGACTTTGCTTTACTTGTGTTCCTTGCCAAAGGCCTTGATCTCGACGTCGACGCCGGCCGGGAGGTCGAGCTTCATCAGCGCATCGACCGTCTGGGGCGTCGGCTCGAAGATGTCAATCAGGCGCTTGTGCGTCCGGATCTCGAACTGCTCGCGCGACTTCTTGTCGACGTGCGGCGAACGGAGCACCGTCCACTTGTTCTTCTCCGACGGCAGCGGCACCGGCCCGGCGAGCCTGGCGCCCGTGCGCTTAGCCGTGTCGACGATTTCCGTCGTCGACTGATCCAGCACGCGGTAGTCGTACGCCTTGAGGCGGATGCGGATTTTTTCGCTGAATGGAGTCGCCATGATTAACGTCCCTGAACTTTCTTGATGACTTCTTCCGCCTTCGACGGGGGCAGCTGCTCGTACCGATCGAAGTGCATCGAGTACGCGCCGCGGCCCTGCGTGCGCGACCGGATGTCCGTCGCGTAGCCGAACATCTCGGCGAGCGGCACCCGGGCGTTGATGATCTGCGTGCCGCCGCGGGCTTCCATCGACTGCAGATGGCCGCGCCGGCTCGTGATGTCGCCGATGACGTCGCCCATGTATTCCTCGGGCACCGTCACCTCAACGCGCATGACCGGCTCGAGCAGCACGGGATGCGCCTTCTTCGCGGCGTCCTTGAACGCCATCGATCCGGCGATCTTGAACGCCATTTCGTTCGAGTCCACGTCGTGGTACGACCCGTCGTACAGGTCGATCACCACGTCATCGATCGGATAGCCGGCCAGGACGCCGGTGGTCATGGCCTCCTTGATGCCCTGATCGATCGGCTTGATGAATTCCTTCGGGATGCTGCCGCCGACGATGTTGTTCTCGAACAGGTAGCCTTCGCCGGGCTTGCGCGGCGCGATCCGGATCTTCGCGTGGCCGTACTGGCCGCGGCCGCCGGTCTGCTTGACGTAACGGCCTTCGCCTTCGGCCGCGCGCGTGATCGTCTCCTTGTAGGCGACCTGCGGCGCGCCCACCGAGGCCTCGACGCTGAACTCCCGCTTGAGGCGGTCGACGATGATTTCGAGGTGCAGCTCGCCCATGCCGGCGATGACGACCTGGCCGGTTTCCTCGTCGGTCTTCACATGGAAGGTCGGATCCTCGGCCTTCAGCTTCGCGAGGCCCGCACCGAGCTTCTCCTGGTCGGACTTGGTCTTGGGCTCGATCGCGAGGGAAATGACCGGCGCCGGGAAGTCCATCGCCTCGAGGATCACCGGCAGCTTCTCGTCGCACACCGTGTCGCCCGTCGAAACCGACTTCATTCCAACCGCGGCCGCGATGTCGCCGGCGAGGACTTCCTTGATGTCCTCGCGCTTGTTCGCGTGCATCTTGAGCAGGCGGCCGATGCGCTCGTGCTTCTGCTTCGTCGAGTTGTAGACGGCCATGCCGGACGTCATCGTGCCCGAGTACACGCGGATGAACGTCAGCTGACCGACGAACGGGTCGGTCATGATCTTGAACGCCAGCGCCGACAGCGGGGCGTCATCCTTCGCGTGACGCTCCGCGGTCGCGCCTTCGGCGCCGTTCGGATCGATCCCGGTGACCGCGGGGATGTCCAGCGGCGACGGCAGGAAGTCCACCACCGAGTCGAGCAGCGGCTGCACGCCCTTGTTCTTGAAGGCCGACCCGCAGATGACCGGCACGAATGCCGCGTCTTCCTTGCGCACGGACTCGATCGTCCGCTTGCGCAACGCCGCCTTGATCTGCTCTTCGGGAATGTCCTGGCCGTGCAGGTACTTCTCGAGGATCGAATCGTCGACTTCGCTGACTTTTTCGATGAGCTGCTCGCGATACTCCTTCGCGAGGTCCAGCATGTCGGCCGGGATTTCCTCGACGACGTAGTCGGCGCCCATCGTCTCGTCCACCCAGCGAATCGCCTTCATCTTGATGAGGTCGACCACGCCGGAGTATTTGTCTTCGATGCCGATGGGGAGGTGAATCGCGACGGGATTGCCCTGGAGCTTGCTCTTGATCTGTTCGTAGGTCCGGATGAAGTTCGCGCCGATCCGGTCCATCTTGTTGACGAAGCAGATACGTGGAACGCGGTACTTGTCCGCCTGGCGCCACACGGTTTCGGACTGCGGCTCGACGCCGGCGACCGAGTCGAACACAGCGACCGCGCCATCGAGGACGCGTAGTGACCGCTCGACTTCGGCGGTGAAGTCCACGTGACCGGGCGTATCGATGATGTTGATCCGGTGATCGCGCCAGGTGCAGGTGGTCGCGGCCGACGTGATCGTGATGCCGCGCTCCTGTTCCTGCTCCATCCAGTCCATGACGGCCGTGCCTTCATGAACCTCACCGATCTTGTAGGTGATGCCGGTGTAGAAAAGGATGCGCTCGGTCGTGGTCGTCTTGCCGGCATCGATGTGGGCCATGATGCCGATGTTGCGACAGCGAGCGAGTTGAACGGTGCGTGCCATTCGAAATTACCAGCGGTAGTGCGCGAACGCCTTGTTGGCTTCCGCCATCCGGTGCGTGTCTTCGCGCTTCTTGACGGCGCCGCCACGCATGTTGGCCGCGTCGACGAATTCGTTGGCCAGCTTCTCCTGCATCGTCTTGCCGTCGGCGCGCTCGGTGGCGTAGCTGACGACCCAGCGAATCGCCAGGGAGAGGCGGCGGTTGGGATTGACCTCGACGGGCACCTGATAGTTCGAGCCGCCGACGCGCCGCGACTTCACTTCAAGGCTGGGCTTGGCGTTGTCGATCGCCTTCTTGAAGGTCTTGAGCGGATCGTCCTGCGTCTTCTCCTTCACCATCTCGAGCGCCTTGTACATGATTCGCTCGGCCGTGGACCGCTTGCCGCCACGCATGATGGTGCTGATGAACTTCGTCACCAGCTGGCTGCTGTAAATCGGATCCGCGGGGATTTCGCGTTTGGCTATTTCTCTGCGTCTCGGCATCTCAGTGATCCTTGCATTTGGTGATTTGTGATTTGGTGATTGGGTGATTTGAAATCACCCGATCGCCAGATCACCGAATCGCCAACTACTTCTTGGGTCTCTTGGCCCCGTACTTGGAACGTCCCTGCATCCGGCCCGCGACGCCGACCGCGTCGAGCGTGCCGCGAACCACGTGATAGCGCACACCCGGCAGGTCTTTGACTCGGCCGCCGCGGATGAGCACGAGCGAGTGCTCCTGCAGGTTGTGGCCGACGCCCGGGATGTACGTCGTCACTTCGATGCCGTTGGTCAGGCGGACGCGCGCGACCTTGCGGAGCGCGGAGTTCGGCTTCTTCGGCGTCTGGGTGAAGACGCGCACGCACACGCCGCGCTTCTGCGGGCTGTTCTGGAGCGCGGGACTCTTCGTCTTGCTGACGATCTTCTTTCGTCCGGCGCGCACGAGCTGACTGATAGTCGGCATAGAACTCCGAAAACAAAAACACCGCCCAATCGCAGACACCAGGCTGCGAAGTGAGCAAACTGCTTCAGGCCTAAAAGCTTCGTGAGAAGCTTGGCGCCTGAAAACCCTACGGGTTATTCGCGTGAATGAGGTCTTACCGGCAATTACCGGGAGACGCTATTCCATAGCGGTGGAGCTAGATAGGGTGTCCTAGCTCCAGCAGAACCTGACGAATATAACACGGGCTCAGAAGTCGCCGCA